>NZ_JPWH01000014.1 GCF_003326755.1 Thalassospira profundimaris
TTTTACCTCAATTAATGAGTCCTGAGCCTAGCTATTTTCGGTTTCAAGATTCTTGATGATGACAGACAGCGTGGTCCGCAGGGATTCCCTTTGGCTTTTGCGCAATCCGTTCAGAGCAAGTTCATTGACCTCTAGCGCCAGCGGAACCAGCTTTTTTTCCAACTCCCGCCCCTGCGCGGTCAAATAGATATAGATCGCCTTCTGATTGTCAGGCTTTTGCTCTTTGGTGAGGTAACCTAGTTTTTCCATTGCATGGAGTGCTGTTGCGCCAGCCGGTTTTGCAACACCGGCACGGCGGCACAATTCGGTGACGCTTAATCCGTCATCCTGCCAAAGTATTCTAAGAAACGTCCAGTGACCGTAAGCAACATTCTGCTTGGCGAGCCTGTTTTGCAAGGCCCGCGCCGTTGCTTTACTCGCAAGCTTCAACAAGTGGGCTGTACGATCAAAATGTATGCTGCTCGGAATGGTTGATCTCCCACAAGTAAATTGCCTTTTGAGAATGCGCGTCAATAGCTACACGACAATTCTGTTCGCGTAAAGCGATGAGGCATATCTCGAATTTGGTCAGGGAAAATTTCCTCCCAGAGCAACGAGATTGGTTGACACTCCCTCTTATTATTGTTAAGCACTTAACAATAATGATGTCGATTTCGACCGCATGAGAGATTGATCTAATCGCTGTTAGAAAAACCAAGAGGGAGGAAAAATGCTTACTCAAGAACAGAACGACATGCTGAGCCGTGTTGGTTCGGGGACGCCGGCAGGTGAACTTCTTCGCCGTTATTGGCATCCTATCGCGGCAAAGGAAGACCTTCAGGAAAAATGGACGGTTCCGGTCCGGTTGATGGGAGAGGATCTTGTCCTCTATCGCGACCGTCAGGGTCGGTTGGGGTTGCTGGCGCGTCAGTGTCCGCATCGCCGGGCATCGCTTGTCAATGGCATCCCGACCGAGGACGGCCTGCGTTGTCCTTATCATGGATGGGCATTTGGCAGTGACGGGCAATGTCTTGAACAGCCCAATGAGCCAGAGGGGTCTTCATTCTGTCAGAAAATCAAGACAACAGCCTATAAGGTGCAGGAGCTTGGCGGCATGATCTGGGCCTATATGGGACCGGATCCGGCACCGCTGCTTCCGTTGGTTGACGGCTTTATTGAACCGGGCACGGTGCGCATGATGGGCCGGACGATCATTCCGGTCAACTGGCTGCAGGCCATGGAAAATTCGCTTGATCCTGTTCATACGGAATGGCTGCATGGTCACCTGTATGAATTTGTTAAAGAGCAGGAAAACGTCAAGGTCGCAATCAGTGCGCCGCACGCCAAGATTGCGTTCAAGGAATTTGAATACGGCATGACCAAGCATCGTCTGCTTGTCGGGCAATCGGAGGATTCCGACGACTGGAAGGTCGGCCACCCCGTCATGTTCCCCAATACGCTGTCCGTCGGGAACGGGGATGAAAATTCGCGCTATTACGCGTTCCAGATCAGGGTGCCGGTCGATGACATCCATACCCTGCATATCTGGTACACGGCCTATGTTCCGCCTCAGGGTGTGGATGTTCCGTCGCATTTGACGGAAAAGCTGCATACTTATGAAGTGCCGATCTATGATGAAAACGGGGACCACATCGTTGATAACGTTGATGGTCAAGACATGATGGCCTGGATTTCCCAAGGGGCGCTTACGGATCGTACCCAGGAAAACCTGGGATCGACAGATCAGGGGATTGCGGCCTTCCGCCGGATGCTGCGTCGGGAGATCAAAAAGGTCGAGGCGGGCGAAGACCCGATGTGCGTGTTCCGTGATGAGAGTAAACACGGCCGTATCGACCTGCCCAATGAAAAGAAGAAACATCACAACAGTGATGGGATGAAAAGCTGGCTGATGCGCACTCATATGCGTTTTTCGCCAATCCTTGATGATTTGGTCGAGCTTTATGAACCGTCTGGCAAGCAGCCGCCCGCGCGCAAGGCTGTTTAAGGCATCAGGTTCTGGGTGCTATCCGGCTGCCTTACAGGCAGCCGGATAGCACCACCAAAATTTCAAGGAGATATCTGATGGTCCTGCTGGGGATTGTTGGACTAGGGGCGGCTGCACATGCTTTTCTGGAGCCGTTAAAGCGTCATCCCGATTTTGTCATAGCGGCAGTTTGCGATTCAAATGCGGTTGTCAGGGACGAGTTTGCCGCGACATTTGGCGTGCCGGGATATGGATGCCTTTCCGACATGCTCGCTGATGGCGTGTGCAATGCCGTTTATATCGGCACGCCCACCGATCTGCACCATGCCCAGGTTCTGGAAGCGCTTTGCGCAGGATTGCATGTTCTGGTTGAAAAGCCGATGGCGATTACCGTGGAAGAATCCCGGGACATGTCGCGAAAGGCGAAGGAAAACGGCCTGGCATTGGTGGTTGGACATTCCCACAGTCACGACCTGCCGATCCGCAAGATGCGCGAAATTATCCTTTCCGGTCGGCTGGGTGCTGTCCGTATGGTCAATACCATGTGCTACACCGACTGGGTACGCAGACCGCGTCGTGCGGATGAGCTGAAACCGGAACTTGGCGGAGGCATCACCTATCGGCAGGGGGCGCATCAGTTCGATATTCTTTGCAGTCTGTGTCATGAACCTGTTGTCGAAGTCTCTGCAAATGTTTTTGACTGGGATTCCGAACGTTCGACGATTGGTGCTCATGTTGTCCGTTTGTTATTCAAAAACGGGGCTGTCGGAACGGCCATCTATAATGGTTATGGCAATTTCCTGAGCTCGGAATTGACAGGCGAAGTCGGCGAATGGGGCTTTGTCGCAGCAAAACGAGAAAAGCCCTCACCGTTATCTGGTGCGTCCGAGGAAGAAGAACTCAGGAAAAAACAAATCCGCAGCAAGAATGCGATTGCAAACGATGCACCCCATCAGCCGCATTTTGGTCTTACCATTGTCAGTTGCGAGCGCGGTGATATTCGGCAGTCCCCTGATGGTTTGCTGATTTACACTGATGGCGGGCAAGAGGAAGTGCTGTTGTCTCGCGACAAATCCCCAAGAGATCTGGTGCTTGATGAATTCAGTCAGGCCATCCGCCAGGAGGCGGTGCTGCATGACGGGCAGTGGGGGGCGGCCATTATCGAAATTTGTTCCGCGGCATTGACATCGTCGCAAACCGGCAAGCCTGTGCGGATTCCGCATTGCTGATTGATGTTTGGCAGGGGAACAGGAGGAAATCAAATGATCAAAGTCAGTAAGGCTAACGGTAGCAACGAAGCGGTTATTCAGATTGAGGACGGCGTTCAGAAAGTTGAGCAACAACTGAATGCTGACGAGCTGGAGGCGCTTATTGCAAATCTGGCAAGTTTGCGAGCCGAGATGACGCCAGTGCATTCAGGCCAGTTCGTGCCTGGTTATACAGCGTCTTATGAGTGTGACAATCTGCTTTGGAGCACCATGCCCGATCCCGGCAAGAGGGGATTGCTTATCGCATTTCAAAATTCGGGGCTGGGCTGGATAACCATGCGAATGTCCCGGGCGCAGATCGAGGATTTGGTGACCAATATCGAGTTTTCTTTGCTTGATCTGTCGCGGGCACAAAATCGGGACACAACAGTTACGGCAGATATTGAACCCGACAATATGGTGCCGATCCGCAGCTAGATTTTCAGACAATCCACCACGCCCATAACTCCGAAACCAAAACCATGCCGTACCGGGAGAAAAAAATGAAATATCAGAATCTGAGAGAGAAGCTCGTCTATGCCGGAAAAATACTTTGTGCCAATGGTCAGGATGATCTGACACGCGGTCACGTATCAGCAAGAATTCCCGACAATTCCGGGCTTTTTCTTATGAAGCCGCACAGTGTGGGCCTTGATGAACTGACCCCGGAAAGTTTGTTGATGATCGATCTGGAAGGAAACGTTGTCGAAGGCGATGGACGCCGCCACAGCGAGGCTTTCATCCATACCGAGATTTATCGTTCAAGGGATGATGTCCAAGCTGTTCTTCATACACATCCGACCTATTGCGTGGCGCTATCGGCGTCGGGACAACCGCTCCTTCCCGTTAGCCAGCCGGCAGCATTATTCTTTAATTCGCTCGGTACCTACACTGATACAATCAACTTGATTCGGACCCCGGAAATGGGGGCTGGTGTTGCCGCAGCTCTTGGGACCAACCGGGCTGTATTGTTGCGCCATCACGGAATTGTCTGCACCGGTTCCTCGGTCGAGGAAGCAGTCATCGGTGCGATCATGCTCGAAAATGCGGCGATGATCCAGATGATCACCAGTGCGACAGGGCAGGTTTCTGAACTGTTTTCTGATGAAGATATTCTCAAGCTCCAGAACGCGATTGGCAAGCAAGAGCAGTTCACGATCAATTTCAACTATCTTGCCCGGCGCATAAATAAAAAACAGCTTTGACAATATCCTCTGCAAAAGGCGTGAAAAAATGGAAACGTTCAATGTGAAAGTTGCCTCTGTGCGGGAGGTGGCCACCGATATTTTCGAGTATGTATTCGAGCACCCGGACAAAATGGACCTGCCGGAATTTGTGCCCGGCGCACATATTCATGTCAATGTTCCGAACGGTGATACGCGGCAATATTCGTTGTGCAATGACCCGGCAGACAGAAGCATTTACAGGATCGCCATTAAACGGGAAGACAGCGGTAAAGGTGGGTCTGTCGGTTTCATTGAGCAGACAAAAGTCGGGGACCTGGTGGGAATTTCGGCACCGTGCAATGACTTTGAACTGAAGTTTGATGCCGAAGAAATTATTCTGATTGCCGGGGGGATCGGAATTACACCGATCTTGTGTATGGCAAAAGTTCTTGAAAGAACCAAACAGGTTCCCTGCAAGGTATTTTATCTTACACGAGACGAGACGCTGACGGCATACGGTGATGAAATCCGCAACACATTGCATGCTGATGTCACGATACATCACGATTATGGCGACCCTTCCAGATCGCTGGATCTGGTCAGTCTGCTATCGGGGGATCACAGCAAATCGGTGATTTACTGTTGCGGCCCCACCGGCCTGTTGCATGCGGTCCGTTCCGCAACGTCGCACTGGCCCAAAGGAAGTGTGCGGTTCGAAGATTTCGGGACATCGACAAAAGCAAAGGATGAGGATGCATTCTGGGTTCGGGTCAAGGGGCATGATGAACGCTATCTTGTACCGGGTGACAAATCCATCCTTAAGGTCTTGCAGGAGGTGGGACTTGACATGCCCAGTTCCTGTGAGGCCGGCACATGCGGCACATGCCGGATGAAGCTGATTGCCGGGGAGGCTGAGCACCGGGATCTGGTTCTGTTTGATGACGAGATGGAAGACAACATCATCATATGTTGCTCGCGTGCTGCGAGCGGGGAAATTACGATCGATTTTCCCGACTGAAATATGATTCAAGCAGCGCCGCGTTGGCAGACATCGCAGGGCGAAATCTGTCTCGGAAAATTTTAATCGGTTTGTTGACTATGAGATTTCAATGACTCTCATGCAGGGGAAGCTCTTCCTCTCTTATACAATCACAATCGTGATATCCTTGATTGGCATGCTTATCGCGGGTGCGATAAACATGCCGCTTCCCTGGATGCTCGGGCCATTGTTCATTACAGCGGCCTGCAAGCTTTCCGGGTTTGGATATTTTGATGCAAATGGCAATCTGCCGAAATCGACGAGCAAGTTTTTCATCCCGGTCATCGGTATTGCGATCAGTGCCAATGTGACACCGGCGATTATTGCCAGTTTTGCAAGCTGGTGGCCAAGCATGGTGCTGGTTGTGCCATTCAATATTGCCCTGCAATTTATAATTTATCGGATTTTCCTGACAGTGGGAAAGCACGACAGGGCAACGGCCTATTTTTCTTCCTGTACCGGTGGAGTTACAGAATCAATCTTGCTTGGCTTTGAGAAGGGCGGGAATGCATCTGTCATCGCTTTTCAGCATTCGGCGCGCGTATTTCTGGCGATTAGCATCGTTCCTTTCATGGTGCTGCTTTTGACGAGCCTGTCGGTTCATCCCCGGCAAGTAGAACTTCCCGAGCTGAATAGCGTGGGGGGTGTTTATTTTCCTGATGTGTTTCTGATGATTTCGGCGGCAGTGGGCGGTGCGTTGATCGCCTTCAAACTGCGGTTGCCCGCGGCTGCGATGATCGGTCCCTTAACCCTTGGCGTGATACTTTATAGCATGGAAATTATCACGATGCCGGTCCCCGAGCCCGTTTTGCACATTGCACAACTTTTTGTCGGGACGATTTTGGGGGCGCGTTTTAAATCAAAGGATCGTGCTGCAATCATCCGCGGAGCGCCGATGGCCGTGATGGCGCTATGTGTTTCCATACCATGTGCCGGGTTAATCGCATATCTGCTCGCGCATTCCGGAGTGGCCAATACGGAAATACTGTTCCTGTCATTTGCTCCGGGCGGGTTGGCAGAAATGAGTTTGGTGGCGATTTCTCTTGATGCGGACCCGGTGTTTGTGGCGGCGCATCATTTAATCCGGATCATGTCCACGATATTTTTGTCACCGCTGATTTTTATAAAACTGATCGAAAAACAGGACGAGGTTTTCTAACCGTGGAATTGACGGTTTTAAAGGATCGCTGCTGCTGAAAGGCATCGCCAACCTCCTTTGGTGTCGGGGCTTTTCAGTCCCTCCTGTTTGCTGTTTTGATAGCATTCAGGGATCCAGTATGCAGCAAACTTGACGGGCTACTCGAAGAGTAGTCCGTCTTTTTGTGTGCGGCTTTGGTTGACCGCATACTTGTTTATGGTTAACTAGTTAACCATATCAGCCATATCCAAAAGTGCTGATTTTTCTCCGAAGGCTATCAAAAATGTTGAAGCTTCCTGCAATACCAAAACTGATCATCGAACGAACCGTGATGGCGACCCTTTTGGAAGACTATGGTCGTTCCGGTGACATAGCGTCATCCTATACATTGCCAGCCGGGCAGACGGCCGAGGCCTGCATTGTCGCGCGCGAGGATGGCATTTTGTGTGGTCTTGACTATGCCGAAGCAGCTTTTCGGCTATCAGGGGGCAATGTCCGTTGGGAAAAGAAATCCACCGACGGTGACCGGGTTCGAAAAGGGGATATCATCGCAACAGTCCGCGGTGATGCCATCGAGATGCTGTCGAGTGAGAGGGTTGCTCTCAACTATCTGGGACATTTATCTGGCATATCGAGCTATACGGACAGGTTTGTCGAAAACATCCGGCACACCGGTGCCAAAATGTGCTGCACCCGAAAAACAACCCCCGGTTTGCGGTTGGCTGAAAAATATGCGGTTAAATGTGGTGGGGGTGCAAACCATCGGTTCGGTCTTGATGACGCGGTGCTGATAAAGGACAACCATATTGCGGTATGCGGAAGTCTAAAAGACGCAGTCCTGTCGGTTCGCGCTCAGATTGGGCATTTGGTCTCCCTTGAGGTTGAAGTCGATACTTTATCGCAAATGCGTGAAGCACTGGATTTGGGGGTTGGTGTTATTCTTCTCGACAATTTTACGATTGAGGAGTTGCGCCAAGCTGTCGCTGTTAACGAAGGTGCGGCAAAGCTGGAAGCATCCGGTGGGGTAATGATCGATAATGTCAAAGACATTGCTGAAACGGGAGTTGATTACATCAGTAGTTCGAAAATTACTATGTCGGCACCGGCGTTTGATTTTGGATTGGATGTCAGAATCATAGGTGCAAAGTAAATTTAGAAAATTATAAGAAAACTGTGATGGAACTTCACAGCAGGGAGCGAGCGGTAGTCGCTGCCATTCTAGTTGCTTATCGAGTTTGTAGACGTGACCTTCTCACAATGGTCTTATACGGTTTGATCTTCAGGGGTCGTGCCCCCGTAAAAGCGGGTCGCTCACGGCAGGGGCGGATTGCCGCCTGTTCGTTGAGTGAAGCCATGCTTTCGCGCATATTGCGATTTCGCCAGAAAATACCGGTCAAGGCCGATAGTTTGGCACCTGTATATCGGAAAACATGATTTCCAACCCTGTCTGAAGAAGCTCTCAAGCCCACAACAAAAATTGCGGGCACGAAGCACGTCATGAGAAATCGCGGCGATGCCCCATGACACTGATATCCTCAAACCAAAACGGATTAAGGAGATATCAGTTCAGAGTGTTGGTTCTGGGAGGGAATGGATCGAGAGAGTTTGAGCGGCCGGTAAGGCTGCCTGTCGGCCCGAAATGCTCGACTGAGGCGAGCGCAGGTATTGCAACTTGTACAGGCGCAATTGCGATAGTCGATACTTGGGGACACGCAATATCACAGTCAGGCATGCTGTCGCCGCTGCCAGAACAATCCTGGCAATTGTCCATTGCCATGTCCGCCATCGACATCCCGACATCCATAACAGCAGCGTTGACCGTCGAAAGACTTGTCCCGGCGGCAAAAGCAGCTATCAAAAGTATGGTCAGAAACCTGATGCAATTCAGCATAGTCAACTTCTATCCCAAGGGTGGAAATCTGTCGACACAAAATTCTTGTGACCATGCCGCTGTCATCCAGAAAGTGTCCCGTTGTAGACGCGAAATGTGAAACATCAAAAGGCTGTTCCGGATTTCAAAAGAAAGTGGTTGCCCTAAACGGGCAAAAACCATTCATCAGTTAGCCTCTCTTGCATATGGTGAAATCACATTATCTGCCACTAACGCTCACATTACCAATTTGAATTGATACATAAAATTGGAAATAACGCCGAGTTCCGGATTATGCCGCGCTGACATCTGAAAGCACATGTTTTGATTGGCTTTCGGCAAGCTCCATCAGCATAAGACTGTCGAGAGAAACAGCGGCCATTCGTGACTTGCGCAGCGTAGGTCTTGAAGGAGCCCTTTTCCCATTTGTTCTGCGATGCTGCTAATGTCTGCTCTGGAGCTTGACGGCGCGGAAAACCGGGTTTAAAAAACCGGTTCCGGGGGTCCCCAAGAACCCCGTGAGGCGCCAGCCCAATCTTGCTTCCTTCCAACCTGTTCATGGAGGATGCTTTATGGCGTCATACAATGAAATCCCCGTATCGACCTTGGCCCGCTTGGTGGGGACACCCGATTGTCCCGTACTGCTTGATGTACGCATTGATGAAGACTTCGATGCGGACCCGCCCCTGATCCCTGGCGCGATACGTCAACCATTTCTCAATGTGCGTGATCTTGCCGATGATCTCGCGGGCCGTTCGGTCGTCGTCTACTGCCAGAAAGGCCTGAAGATTAGCCAAGGTGCCGCCGCATTGTTGCGATCAGCCGGCGCGAAGGCGGAAATCCTCGAAGGTGGGCAATTCGCCTGGAAAGATGCCGGGCTTCCGATGGTTCTTGCGGAGAAACTTCCACCGTCTGATGCCAGCGGATGCTCGGTCTGGGTAACGCGTCACAGGCCAAAGATCGACAGGATTGCTTGTCCCTGGCTTATTCGCCGGTTTGTCGATCCGAATGCCCAAATACTGTTTGTCGCCGCATCGCAGGTCCTCAACGTCGCAGAACGTTTCAATGCGACGCCCTTCGACGTTGAAAACGTATTCTGGAGCCATCGCGGCGAAAAATGCACGTTCGACACGATGATTGAAGAGTTCGGCATCAGCCATAGTGCGCTTGAGGGATTGGCCGTGATCGTGCGTGGTGCCGACACCAACAGGCATGATCTGGCACCTGAAGCGGCGGGACTTCTTGCTGCCTCACTAGGCCTATCTCGAATGTATCGCGACGACCTGGAACAGCTCGAAGCTGGCATGATGCTCTACGACGCATTCTATCGGTGGGCACGCGATGCCACGGATGAAGGGCATGACTGGCCCGCCGCGTTGAAGAAGGCGTAGGTCATGAGTGGTTCCAGTAACGTCCTGAGGGACGAAACCCCGACGCTTGCGGAAGCAACACGGGTTTGGTGGAAGATCGGCATCCTATCGCTTGGTGGTCCCGCCGCCCAGATCTCGCTCATGCACAAGGAGATCGTCTAAGACCGCAGTTGGCTCTCTGAGCAGCAGTTCCTGAATGCGCTGAGCTTTTGCATGCTCTTGCCCGGTCCCGAGGCGATGCAGTTGGCTACCTATGCCGGATGGCGGCTGCATGGCACGTTCGGTGGCTTGATCGCCGGGCTGCTGTTCGTCTTGCCCGGTGCCGCCGTGATCATGTTGCTGGCGACGATCTACAGCATCTATGGCGATGTACCGCTTGTGGAGGCACTGTTTTACGGAATCAAGGCTGCCGTTCTGGTGATCGTGGTCGAGGCATTGTTGCGGGTCGCGAAAAAGGCACTTTCACAGCGTGTGCATTGGCTGATCGCGGCATTGGCGTTTGTCGGGATATTCTTCTTGTCGATCCCCTATCCGCTGATCGTCCTAATGGCGGGCCTGTTCGGCTGGTTCATGAAAACCGTGGACATGGATCGGAAGGCCGTGGACATGGCGCACGTGTCGGTGGGTAGGACGAGCCTTACGATTGCAACATGGTTGGCGATCTGGCTACTGCCACTGCTTGCCCTCGGATGGCTGGGTGCGCCGGGCATCGTGGTCGAGGTCGGCAGGTTTTTCTCCATGCTCGCTGTCGTGACCTTCGGCGGTGCTTATGCTGTTCTCGCCTACATGGCCCAGGATGTCGTTGTCCAATTCGGCTGGCTAACCGCAGGGGAAATGGTCGACGCCCTTGGACTGGCGGAAACGACACCTGGCCCGCTTATCCTGGTCACGCAATTCGTCGGGTTTCTCGCCGGTTTCAAGGATGGTGGGCTTCTGCTTGGCCTGAGTGCTGCCGTAGTGGCACTTTGGGTCACCTTCGCCCCGTGCTTTCTCTGGATACTGGTTGGCGCACCTTACATCGAATGGATATCGAACCAACCTCGATTGAGAGGTGCCCTTAAGGCAATCACCGCTGCCGTCGTGGGTGTCATCCTAAATCTTTCGATCTGGTTTGCACTGCATGTCCTGTTCTCTGGCGTGAACCGGCAGAAGCTGGGACCCATAACGCTTTGGCGGTCGGACCTTGCAACCATCGAATGGCTCGCCGTAGGCCTGTTCCTCCTCAGCGGCTTCCTGGCCTTCCGGTTGCACTGGGGTATCATCAGGATTCTGTTGATTGCGTCGTTTCTTGGAGCTGGTTTGAAGCTGTTCCTCTGAGGCCTGTCCGAAGAACATGAAAAACTCGGACCGCCTTTGTAACGTGCCATTCCCGTAGTACGGTCCGGGCGGGACAGCATACCTTGTACGCTGCATCCAGAAAGGGACCGTTTTCCAGACAGGTAAAAGCCCGAATGCCGGTCTCCGATTGAAAACTGTTAATTTGTCTGTATACCGCGTCTTGAAATCAACGTAATATTCTGCGCCTCAAAAACGGCTTTCCGGACGGTCCGCCATGCGTATCGGCTACGCACGTGTCTCGACCGACGATCAGAATCTTGACCTGCAAAACGACGCTTTGCGGGAAGCTGGTTGTGAGCGCATTTTCCAGGACAAGGTGAGTAGTGCAAAAGGTGATCGCCCCGGGCTTGATCGAACATTCGAAGAATTACGCCAGGGCGATGTGCTTGTGGTCTGGCGCCTCGATCGCCTGGGACGGTCCCTGAAGGAACTGATTGCGCAAGCCGAGATGTTGGCAGAACGACAAATCGGTCTGCGATCAATTACCGAAGCGATCGATACGACCACCAGCGGCGGGAAGCTGGTTTTTCATATTTTTGCCGCCCTTGCCGAATTCGAGCGGAACCTGATCCGGGAGCGCACGAAAGCCAGTCTTGAAGCGGCTCGGTCGCGCGGCCGGAAAGGCGGCCGTCGAAAGGCGCTGACCAAAGACAAGCGCCGTCACGTTGCAAACCTGTATCGATCGAGACAGCACAGTATTAAAGAGATCTGCGATCTGATGGGTGTGTCGCGGGCAACCGTCTATACCTATGTCGCGGAATTTGCCAATAGCATTGATGGCGAGGCCGACAATGAAAAGTAGAGCCGCCCGCATACCGGCCGAGGCACTTCTGGCGCTTCGGACCAGATTGTCTTCTCTGCCCGTGCGAGACCCCGGTCGGGCCAGCGCTGTTGCACGGACTGCCGGGTTATATGGCCTCAGTATATCGTCGGTCTATCGCCAGTTACGAAACTTGCAACGCCCGAAAGGCTTGCAACGTTCTGATCGCGGTGTGCCCCGCGCAATATCGCAGGCAGAGATGGAACGCTATTGCGAGATCGTGGCCGCCCTGAAAATCAGAACAGAGAATGGCAAAGGTCACAAGTTATCCACGAATGAAGCCATCCGGTTGCTTGAGGATCACGGTGTCGAGACGCCCGAGGGTTTTGTGCAAGCCCCCAAAGGGGTACTGGTGGCATCTACCCTCAACCGGTGGCTCCGCAATTGGGGATACGATCATCCCCGGATGATACGCGGCCCGACCGCCGTCCGGTTTCAGGCCGGATATTCCAACGAACTCTGGCATTTCGACATGAGCCCGTCCGATCTGAAGCAGCTCGACCAGCCAGAATGGATTGAACCCGGACGTGGTGCACCAACCCTGATGCTTTATAGCGTGGTGGATGATCGTAGCGGTGTTGCCTATCAGGAATATCGTTGCGTGTATGGCGAGGATGCGGAATCTGCCTTGCGGTTCCTGTTCAACGCCATGGCACCCAAAGAAGGCACCACACTTCAGGGCAGACCGGCAGGACTGTATCTCGACAATGGACCGGTTGCCAAAAGCATCGTGTTCCAGACCGTCATGGGACATCTTGGCGTTGATTGGCGCACCCACATGCCCCGCGGTTCGGACGGTCGACGGGTTACGGCGCGATCCAAGGGCAAGGTTGAACGTCCGTTCCTGACCGTCAAGGAAGCTCACGAAACCCTGTATCACTTTCATCGTCCCAAAACAGAGGCCGAAGCCAATAGCTGGCTGCTGAACTTTATCAACCGCTACAATGACAAGCCGCATCGCCATGAAGCCCATAGCCGGGCGGAAGACTGGTGTTCAAACTTGCCTGAGCAAGGCCTGCGCGACATGTGTTCCTGGGAACGGTATTGCGCCTTTGCCCGGGAACCGGAACGCCGAACGGTTGCAGCGGATGCCCGCATTCATCTGAAGGGCGCCTATTACGAGGTGGACCCGGATCTGGCGGGTGAAGAAGTTTTATTGTGGTGGGGATTGTTCGATCAGGAACTATTTGTCGAGTTCGGCAGCAAACGCTATGGCCCATATCGCCCTGTCGGCGGACCAATCCCATTGCATCGGTATCGCAAACAGGCCAAATCGCCCCGCGAGAAGCGTGCCGACAAGGTAGCCGACTTGGCTGCCAGAATATCGGTGCCGCGTTCGGCCCTGGCCGGGCCGGAACAGGCATTTGCCAGCGCGGAGATTATCCCCCTCGTTGAAGCAAAGTTTGAAGATCCAGACCCGTGGCACCAGTTCAGTTATGCCAGCACACTCGATGCGCGTCGCGGCATTGCGGATTTGTTGGAGAAACCGCTGGCGCGGTTGAGTGCCGAAGACCTTGAATTCATCGAGGAGCTTGTCACCACCACGATAAACAAACGTGAAATTGCCAAGGCGATCAAAACACGGTTCGGCAAGAACCCCAAAACATAATAGGAGACTGTCATGCTAACAGCGGATGTCAGGGCATTTTATGGCATCGAGAAGGACTGGGCGCTGGCCGGTTTTTTCGAAACGGAATGGCACCGCCAGATGATGGCCGACCTGCGGGCGGCCATTCTGGCCGGGAGGCTGGTTGCCATTACAGGATCAGTTGGTGTCGGAAAAACCATGATGTTAAACCGGCTTCAGGCTGAATTGGCCGCAAGCAAGGATATTCTGGTGGCCCGCAGCCTGTCGATCGACAAACCGCGTGTTGTTTTGCCAGCCCTTCTGACCGCAATCTTTCTCGATGTCTCCGGTGATGCGGATGTCAAAGTGCCGACACAACCCGAAAAGCGGGAACGCAAGCTTCAGGATCTCATCCGGAAAATGCGAAAAACCGTCGTTCTGTTCATCGACGAAGCTCATGACCTGCATGGGAACACTCTGACCGGCCTCAAGCGCCTGATGGAAATTGTCCAGGCCGGTGACGGAGTTCTGTCTGTGGTTCTGGTTGGCCATCCGCGCCTGCGAAATGACCTGAACAAGGCGACAATGGAAGAGATCGGGCATAGAACCACCAAGTTCGTCTTTCAGGGGCTTGGCGATGACAGTCGCAAATATCTCGACTGGTTGCTGAAGCAGTGCCGGGCCCAAAAAACCACCAGACAGGGAGACATCATTGCGGATGATGCGCTGGATCTGATGGTGGAATGCCTGTCAACACCGCTTCAGTTTACCGAACAACTGACACGCGCTTTCACCGAAGCCTACAAGCTTGGCGCCAAGCCTGTCACCCGGGAGATTGTCGAAGAAACAATTGCGATCGGCTATGATGATCTGGATGCCCGACTAGCACGGCTTGGATACAACGCCAAGACACTTGCGGAACAATTCGATACCCGGTTGCCGGAAATGCGCAAATTCCTGAAAGGCCATCTGGATTCCGAACGCACCCAAGAGCTTGGGCAAATGATGCGACAGGTCGGATTGCCGATATAACCTACAGTGGCACATAATGTGATTTCACAGCGATGATTGCGATCTGGTGGCAGGTAATCTGATCTCATTCGCAGTTAATGTGAGTTTGGCTCTGGCGATAAAATCACTTAATCTGAGCCGGAAAAGCGCGATAAGTGCAAGTTTGACGGATTATAAGTGCAATCCTCTATATTTATCGCTAGCTTGCGCGAAATATGACGCACGAAGACCGACGGCAGGACAGGACAGGACAGCATAGTCATAACCATTGCCGGGAACATCCTTGCTGCCTAGCCAATTACGTAACCGCCCTCACCAGCAGCCACGCATTCCCTCCACCACTTCCTACTCCCCTAACATCCCATCTACCAAGGTGCTCGCGCCTAGGGTGTCACAAATGACAGCATAAATTCAGTGGGGATAATAGGGCCATCGCAGGAACTATCAACCGGGTGGAATGCGAGGAAATATCTTGATCAACACAGCGAACGTCCAGCGACGTTCCATTAAGCTGATGGCGGAGCAGATAGGGCAGAATGAAGAGACAACCAGACAAACTAAGATGGTTTTAGCACAGTACGGATTTCGACAGACGCCCCAAAGCAATCCAACCGCCAAACAGCGCACACCATACATAAAGGGATGAACCATCAAAAATCCGCAGAAAACACATTCGCCAACCCGGCTTGCCTAACCCGCAATTACAAGTTCTGTCCCGGCATCTTTGATTTGCGCGCGTGCAGTATCAGACGGGGCCGCATCCGTGATCACAGCAGAAAATTCGGAAAAAGGTGCAAGGACATGCAAAGCAGTATGATCAAATCTGAGATGATTGATCAGAAGGATGGAGCGCGTTGCACCATCCATCATCCGGCGTTTCGCCCGCGTAATATCATCATCCATATGATAAACGCAGCCCTCCCCCGCCGCCGGGGTAGAAATAAAGGCGATATCAGCACGTAAGCTGCCAAGGGCCTGTTCCGTCACCCGGCCAACCCAGGCATTATATTTGGCAGAATAACGCCCGCCAAGCGCCAGCACGGTAATACCGGCCTCGGACTTAAGCCCCTCCATCACCGCATCATTATTGGTAATCACGGTGAGCGGGCGTTTTTCGGGTAACAGGGTGCCCAGTATGGTCGCCGTGGAGCCATCATTAACCATAACGGTCATGCCCGGTTCCACCCATTCCAGGGCAGCACGCGCCATACGTTCCTTAAGGTCATGCCCCTGAAGATGGCGAAAGCGAAAATCACTTTCAAACTGTGAACCGGGTTCAATCGTTGCCCCACCACGAATACGGCGTAACAGCCCCTCGCCTTCCAGATCATCGAGGTCGCGATGGATGGTCATTTTCGATACGCCGAAAGTATCAGCCAGTTCATCAAGCTGCACTTCGCCATCCCGTACCAGGGCATCAAGAATTTGCTGCCTGCGATCATCGCGTTTCATGGGGCGTCCTTTATTCGGTCTGCTATCGTCAATCCAGAAGCGCGCGCGCCGTTCGCTCGTCAGTGATCAACCCGGCCACCCGGCCAGATCGCAACACCGCCCGGATCGCATTGATCTTGTCCGGCCCACCCGCAACCGCGACAATATCCTCTTTCCGTTCAGGATCATAGCCCACCGCAAGGGTGCGTGCAGAAAGCGTGGTTTCCACCACATCGCCCGCAGCATTGAAAAAATCACCCAGCATTTCGCCCTGCGCGCCAGCAGCAGCAATTTCTTCGATCTCGGAAGGTTCAATCATGCCAGATGATACAAGCTGGGCATCGGCCGTTGTTGTGCCGATCCCGACAAGTTTAAGGGTTGCGGCCTGCGCCATATGGAAAACTTCATCCACACCGCGCTGTGAAAGCAGCACTTCACGGTCTTCGACTGTATTGGCAAAAAACGGCACCGGCATAACATAGGCACGTGCGCCGGTTTTTTCCGCCAAGCGATGCATCACATCATGCGGGTTGGCCGAAAAATTGCGGGTTAACCCGCCCAGAAGCGAAACGAAATGAAGCCCCTTGGCATCGATCCGTGGCAATTGACGGGTAATTTCAGCCAAGGTACGACCATGCCCAAGGCCGATAATTGAATGTTCCCCGGTCTCGAACTGGCGTTTCAAATAGGCTGCACCAGCCAAAGCAAGGGCGCGCACCGGCAGGCCCTCTTCGCCAATATCCGGGGCGACTTCGCACAGTTTAAGGTTATAGGCCTCAAACAAACGGGTTTCGAGCTGGACACATTCAACAATATCCCCCTCGATCGACACCTTTACACGGCCATCGGCCACCGCCTTGGCTATCAGCCGGTGTGCTTTGACAGACGGCAGACCAAGCCTTTTGGCCACCTTGGCCTGTGTCAGCCCGCCAACATAGTGCATCCAGGCCGCACGAATGGCGAGCGTTTCATCGGTATCGTTCATGGCATCCTTTAGCCCGACCGGGCCTTAATTAAGCAGCTCATCATGTTATAAGGCCCGGGCAAAGCAGAAGGAAGTCCTGCCCCGGCAACAGGTTATCAAAGTTTCAGATCCGATGCACCCGTATCAATATAGGGCGCCCAAAAGGCCACACTTTCCGCGATCTGGGGAATTACCTCACGGTCATTGGGTTCGCGTTCCTTGAAGGAAAGTTCGAGGCAGATTTCATTATCCTGCGCGCCGCCTTTTGCAAAGGCTTCAAGCAGCGGTTCAGGCTGAATACGGCCACGGGCATTGAATTCGGCAGTAAAGGGCCGGTGCCCGCCCTTATCCATCAGGCTTTGTTTGATGTGGATGATGGGGGAAACACGCGGCACGGCGCGTGCCCAGGCGTAGGGATCAAAATCATCGGGGTTGCTTGATGTCACATCGCCATGGTCGATATCGGCCATCATCCACATGGGAATTGCCATATCAGCCGCGCTCAGTCTGTCTTGCAGGGCAAGGCATTCCTCAATCGTTTCGCCAAATTCACGCGCGATGCTCATGGGTTCCCAAAACACATATTTCAGGCCAGCGGCCTTGCCGTGTTCGGCCACTTCGGCCCAGCAATCAATCGCGGTGCGGATCATATCTTCGCGTTTGGCCGGGTCGTCCTGGTCCCGATAGGTCAGAATGGCAAATTGCGTACCGACCGATATTCCGCCCAGATCGGCGGTAATATCGGCAAAGGTTTTAAACCAGTCCACATAATAACGACGCACATCGCGGTCAGGATGACCAAAATGGTTAAGCCGGCCATATGGCCCCGTCATACCCGATGTTACACGAACACCCGTACGCGCAAGGGCCGCCCCCATTTGCCGGGTCAAACGGCGAATTACCGGAGCGGGCCACGATGGGTTGATAAATTCGTGGGTTAACTGCAAATCGCGAATGCGCAAATCCCGCGCGACACAGTCAATCAGGTCGTCCGGGTCGGCAAAGCGGTTTACCAGCGGGTTGGTGTTCAAAGAAAGGGTCAATGCCATCAGCTTGCCTCCGCCGCCAAACCGTCAAACCATTCGCCAAAGGCGGTAATTTCGTCCGGCGTCATATCAAGCCGGTGTTTGGTGCGACGCCAGATAATGTCTTCGGCCGTAACCGCCCATTCATTGGCAACCAGCCAGCGTACTTCGGCTTCATAAAGATGCGCGCCAAAATAACGACCCAGGCCAGCCGCGCTGGTGGCAGTGCCAACAATATTGCGGGTCAGCGTGCCGTAACGACGACCGTAATATTCACGTAACTGGCGCGACATCCAGGGGAATTCCGCCTTCAGGGTTTCCCGAAAGGCCGCATAATCGGCATTGGGCATGTCCCCCCCCGGAAGCGGCGCATCTTCGGTCCAGTCTTTGCCCATATCGGGAAAAATATGCCGGATTTCGCGCATGCCCCGTTCGGCCAGTTCGCGGAAGGTGGTGATTTTACCGCCAAAAATATTCAAAAGCGGCGCACCTGCGGTTTCATCAAGATCAAACACATAATCACGCGTCACGGCCGACGGGTTGCCATTGCCATCGTCAAATAACGGGCGCACACCGGAAAAAGTCTCCAGAATATCCTCGCGCCGTAGCTTTTCCTTGAAATAGCGATTAACGCATTCCAGCAGGTAATTGATTTCATAATCATCAATGGCAACGTCTTCGGCCCGGCCATCATAGGCAATATCGGTTGTTCCGATCAGGGCCTTGTTGCCCTCATAGGCATTGATGAAAATAACGCGCTTGTCATCATTCTGCACAAGGTAGCTATGCGGCCCTTCCCAGAATTTGGGCACAATAATATGACTACCCTTCACCAGTCGCACATTGCGGGTGGAATTGGCACCGGCAACCCGTGTCAGCACGTCGGTCACCCAGGGACCGGCGGCATTGACCAGGCATTTGGCAACAAATTCGCGTGTTTCGCCGGTCAGCCGGTTTTGCGTGGTGACATGCCATTTGCCATTTTCGCGACGCGCGCTGATGGCGGGGGAACGCGTCATAACAATCGCACCACGCCGTGCCGCATCAAGGGCATTTAACGTTACAAGGCGCGCATCGTCCACCCAGCAATCGGAATATTCAAAACCACGGGTATATTTATCAAGCAACGGTGCCCCTTCGGGATCGCGCAGCAGATCAAGTGTACGGCTACCGGGCAGTTTTTTGCGCCCGCCCAAATGATCGTAAAGAAACAGGCCAAGCCGCACCAGCCAGGCCGGACGGTCCTGCGGGGAATGGGGCAGCACAAAACGCAACGGCCAGATAATATGCGGCGCTGCATTCATCAGAACTTCGCGTTCGATCAGAGCTTCGCGCACCAGCCGGAATTCATAATATTCCAGATACCGCAACCCGCCATGCACCAGCTTGCCAGAACGCGACGATGTCCCTTCGGCCAGATCATCCTTTTCACAAAGCGCAACTTTCAGGCCACGCCCGGCAGCATCGCGGGCAAAGCCTGCGCCGTTAATGCCACCACCGATAACAAACAGATCCAGTTCCTGCGTGCTCATGTCACGATCCTCCTTGCGCCGTGTCTGACGCATTTATTTCGGGGGCTGATTTGCCATCGCGATGTGTCGCCAGCCGGTCCCAAACCGGTTCCAGCGCCACGCGGACTTCAGCATAAGCCGGGTAAAGGGCGGCATAAGTCGCCATCAATTTTTCATCGGGAGCCTCAGCCGCACCCAGAAGCGGCGATACCCATTCGGCAACGCAACTTTCCATATCGCGATAGGCACCAATGGCAACGGCGGCCATCATGGCGCACCCTGCGGCACCGGCTTCTTCCCGCGCCGAAACACGCACGGGCGCCCCAACGCAAGCAGCCAGAATCCCGCGCAGCGCCTGGGACCGCGCGGCACCACCGGTCAGGCGCAATTCCTGTGGCAGGGCATCCATCGCGCCATAACAATCGCGCGCGGCCATGCCCAGGCTTTCAACAACCGCCCGGATCAAATCGGGGAAACGATGCCCGGCTGACAGGCCAATAAAACCCGCGCGCGCATTGGCATTCACCATCGGTCCGCGTTCACCTGCCTCGGATACATAGGGCTGATATAACAACGCACCGGGTTCGGATCGCGCAAGCCAGCCATCAATTCGCGCGACCAGATCGGCATAATCATGCGGGTGGCCGGTTTCACTCATCAGATCGGCGGCAAGGCGCAAGGCCCAGTCAATATTCAGCGTCGCGGCCATATTGGTTTGTACCTGTGTCACCATGCGGCTGGCGGGCAGGCAAATGACATAGCCCGATTTGCCATTCAGGCGAACTTCGTCATCGCGCACGGCACGCATATGCACGCCGGTTGACCCGATGGTGGAACACGCTGCCCCCTTGGTGCCGGTATAAACACCTGCACCAAGGGCCGTCATGACCATGTCAACATAACCAAGGCTAACAGGTGTTCCCGCACGCAGACCAGTTTGGGCAGCGGCGGCATCGCTTAGCGGGTGTGTATCGCCGCTGCCATCAACAATTTGCGGCAGCAAATGGCGGCGATTGCGCAATCCCAGCGCATCAATCACAGTATCGCTATAGGCACGGGTCCGAAAATCGCCAAAGGTAAAACTGGCTTCGGACGGGTCAGTGGCACGAACGCCTGTCAGGTTCAAATATAGCCAGTCCTTGCAATGCAGGGCGACCTCGGCCTGATCCAGCAATTCGGGAAAATGGCGTTGCATATGGGCCATTTGCGCACCCTGCTGGCAGGTATTAAGCGCCGTGCCAGTAGCGTTAAACCGGGCAGTATCTGCCAGGCTTTGGGCCAGGTTGCGGGTGGTATCAGCCGCCCGCGCATCAAGCCATAACCATGCGTCACCCACCGGGCGGTTACCCTGCCCAACCAGCCAGGTACCATCGCCCTGCGCGGTTACCGCAAGGGCGGCCGTGCGATCGGCAAGGCCGTCAATCCGGGTGCCAAGTTCGCGCAACGCACTGGCACAATCAGCCCATGTGCGGTCCATATTCTGGGTGGCAGCACCATTTTGGCCGCTGTCATACTGGTTGGTAACGGCGGCAGCACCAAGCTGGCGCCCCTGAAGGCTGAACGCCACCGCCTTGATGACAGATGTGCCCGCGTCGATACCGATGATGATGTCACGTTTAGCCATGCCGCACCCTTTCGTAGCGCGAATGGCCAATCATGCAAAACGCATGAGCCATGTGACCTCCTCCCTATGTTTATGCCCCACGGCCTGTCTTGCCGGTGCGGTTCTTGCCGGAACCATTTCGCCCGGGTTGATTTCAGCATAACCACACATCGCGACATGTCGAGTGTAATTTTTTTCTTTCGTAGAAATTTTTTTCAGTTATGGTGGTGATCACGAACCGGATACCCGACCTGCCAATCGGCGAAAAAGACTGGCGCAAAAACAAAGGGATTTCGGTGCGTGACAGGCGAAACGGGCGCAAGCACGGATCGCATTGTGAAACGGGAGGATATGGCCTGCACCAAGACAGGCTGGGCTGGTTCCCACCGCGACGCGCATTTTTCTGCCCTTTTTGGCGGTATTAAAACTGCGCAATGCCGGAACAGGGACAGACAAAGCCGCAACTCGCAGCTTTGCACCAGTGCACCTCCCGCAAGGAAACAACAGGTCCGTCAGGGCCCGACGGGAGGAGCGTGAGGCTATGAGTGCCAACGATATTTCAGCTATCTCGATGAAACCGCGTCTTGGCAGGCGGGGCATGATCATTGGCGCAGCGGCGCTATGTGTGGTCGCGGCAATCGCGCTTGATACGACCGTGGTTACCATCGGTTCCGAACTGGACACCCGCGTCGCCGGTTTTTCGCCCGATGCCTATGGCAAAAAGGAATTTCCCCGGATTCGCGATGATATCACGGCCCGCGCGGTGGATGCACCGACCCTGGCAAACGCACTGGCCGCAGATAAAAAGGCCGCAGCCGAGAAATACGGTACGGGTGGTGCGATGCCGGTTTTACCGGTCAAGCTGACCGGCACAGTAGGCGAAGGCAAAGCAGGCATTTATGACATCAATGTTGATGGCGTTGAAAATGTCCGCATCCGTGTGCAGACCGGCCCGGCCATTAACGGCACCGACTTGCGCGATGCACCCGGCGATATCGCCTTTGGTGATTTCAAAAACCAGATCGAATATCAGGATGCCGGTGCCGGTATTAATCGAGCAATGAAGGCCGAAGTCCTTGAAGGATTTGATAATTCAGACCTGACCGGCAAAACGGTTTCGCTGACGGGCGTATTCAAGCTGATCAACCCGAAAATGTGGCTGATCACCCCGGTCAAGGTGCAGGTCCAATGACCGTGCAGCAAAATATCAACCCGACCCTGGCGACCAAAAGCGAAGTTGTCATGTCCGCCCGCCACGTTGCCAAACATTACGGGCCGATCAAGGCGCTGAAGGGTGTGAATTTTGACATTCACCGGGGTCAGGTCACCACATTGTTTGGTGAAAACGGTGCGGGCAAATCAACCCTGATGAAAATTCTTTCAGGCATCATTGCCCCCACATCGGGCGAAATCCTGCTTGATGGTGAGCCGGTACATTTTCACGGTGCCAACCATGCGCTGGCGCACGGGGTGTCAATTATCCACCAGGAACTGGCCCTGGCCCCGAACCTGAATGTGCGTGACAACATTTTCATGGGCCGCGAAATCCGCACCGCACGCGGCATTGATTTTGCCGAGGAAGAACGCGTTACCCGTGCCTTGATGAAGGAACTGGAAGAAGACCTTGATCCTTTAACCCCGGTCGAGGAACTGCGCCTGGGCCAGCAGCAGATCGTGGAAATCGCCCGTGCCCTTCAGGCCAAAAGTCGCATCCTGATTATGGATGAACCGACATCGGCCCTGTCGGCATCCGAGGTCGAGGTTCTGTTTAAGGTCATCAATGATCTGACCGCCAAGGGGGTCAGCATTGTTTACATTTCGCATCATCTGGAAGAGGCCCTTGAAATTACCGATCACGCCGTTGTCCTGCGCGATGGCGAGATGACAGCCTGGGCCCCCCGCGCCGAGATCGACCTTGAATGGATCGTGCGCAACATGGTGGGCGAGAACTTTGACCTGGGTTCGCCACCAGACAGCAAAATGGGCAATCCTGCCCTGTCGATTGAAAATCTGTGTGTGCCAGATACATCCGGCCATGGCCTGGTGGTGAACCATTTGAACCTGAGTGTCCGCGCCGGTGAAGTGGTGTGCATCTATGGCCTGATGGGTGCCGGGCGCACCGAAATGATGGAATGTGCAGCAGGGCGTGTTGCCGCCCAAAGTGGCGCGATCAAACTGCATGGGCAGGATATTTCGCATCTTTCGATTGCCCAGCGCATTAATGCCGGGCTTGTTCTTGTCCCCGAAGACCGGCAGCGGGACGGCCTGGTGCAAACCATGACGGTAGGGCAAAACCTGTCACTGGCATCAATTGCCGCCTTTACCCGCGGGCTTTTCACCAGCCGCAAGGATGAACGCAGGGTCATCGACGATTCCATTCGCGAAGTCACCGTCAAAACCGATGGCGGCGGTGCCATGATCGGCTCGCTTTCCGGCGGCAACCAGCAAAAGGTTGTGATTGGCAAAATGCTTGCCACACGGCCTGACGTCATCCTGCTTGATGAACCTTCGCGCGGGATCGATATCGGCGCAAAGGCCGAAGTTTTCAAATTGCTGGCAAAAACGGCCGAAACGCGCGGACTGGCAGTTGTTTATTCAACATCCGAAGTCAGCGAATGCCTCAGCATTGCCCACCGCATCATTGTGATGAACCGGGGCCGCATCGCAGCCGAGTTCGACCATACCGTAACCAAAGAACAGATCATGGCCGCCTCTGGCGAAGCCGTACACCATTAAGGGAGGCCAACATGGCGGACATAACAAATTCCAAGCCCGCGGCAGGTGGCATGGACCTGAATATCGGCAAAATCCTTCTTGAAGGCCGCGCCTTTTTTGCGCTGGTTGCCATCATTATCGTTTTCTCGTTCATGTCGCCGGTTTATTTCAGCGTCAATAACTTCCTGATCATGTCATCGCATGTAGCGATTTTCGGCCTGCTGGCCGTTGGCATGCTTGTTGTCATCCTTAATGGCGGCATCGATCTTTCGGTGGGATCGACACTGGGCCTGTCCGGTGTTGTTGCCGGCTTTCTGATGCAGGGCGTCGAACTGCCATCTGCCGGGGTTATTCTATATCCGCCGGTTTGGGCGGTTGTGGTGCTGACCATTCTGCTGGGCGCATTTGTTGGCGCAATCAACGGCGTGCTGATCGCCTTTTTCCGGGTTCCCGCCTTTGTCGCGACGCTGGGCATGCTGTATGTCGCACGCGGTGTCGCCCTTCTGATGACCAATGGCCTTACCTATAACAATCTTGGCGGGGTCGAGGCCCTGGGCAATACCGGTTTTGACTGGCTGGGCTTTAACCGCATCGCCGGGGTGCCGATTGGCGTCATTGTGCTGGCACTGGTTGCGCTGGCGGTCGGCCTGGTTCTGGTCCGCACGGCCTTTGGCCGCTGGCTTTATGCTTCGGGTGGCAATGAACGCGCAGCCGAACTTTCCGGTGTGCCCACACGCGGTGT
Organism: Thalassospira profundimaris; assembly: GCF_003326755.1. GTDB lineage: Bacteria > Pseudomonadota > Alphaproteobacteria > Rhodospirillales > Thalassospiraceae > Thalassospira > Thalassospira profundimaris_B. Next base: position 24,521 of record NZ_JPWH01000014.1, read on the forward strand.
CAAAATATCGGTTTATGTGCTGTCAGGCGTTTGTGCCGCGATTGCCGGGTTGGTTCTTTCATCGCAATTGACTTCGGCTGGCCCGACGGCGGGTACCACCTACGAACTTACAGCTATCGCGGCGGTGGTTATTGGCGGTGCAGCGTTAACCGGGGGACGCGGCAATGTGCGCGGCACCATGCTGGGCGCCTTTGTCATCGGCTTTCTTAGCGACGGCCTCGTCATCATTGGTGTGTCGGCTTACTGGCAAACGGTTTTTACCGGTGCGGTGATCGTTCTCGCCGTGCTGCTGAACAGCCTGCAATACGGCCGGGCTGGTCGATAAATTTTTATTGAAATTCGCGGACGCGGGACAGGGTGGTCCCGCGCCCGAATAACCGCCGGTCTTAACCGGCAAATATCAAAACCCACGGGAGGACACCCACAATGAATCTTTTTAAACGCACGATCCTTGCATCCGTTCTGGCATTGCCCTTCATGGCCCAGTCGGCCATGGCCGATGACCTGATTTCGATCATCGTCAATGATCCGTCCAACCCCTATTGGTTGGCAGAAGGCAATGTTGCCAAAGCAACTGCCGAAAAGCTTGGCTACAGTGCCAATGTTGGTGCGCATAAAGGTGACACCAACACCGAAAGCAATCTGGTCGATACCGCGATCACCAACCAGGCAAAGGCGATCATCCTTGATCCGGCCAATGCGGATGGCTCCATTGGTGCCGTGAAAAAGGCTGTTGATGCCGGTATTCCGGTTTTCATCATCAATGCCGAAATCAACCAAACCGGCCTTGCCAAGGCACAGCTAGTTTCCAACAACGCCCAGGGTGCCGCCCTTGGCGCGATGGCATGGGTTGATGCGATGGGCGACAAGGGTTCGTATGTTGAACTGTTTGGCGCACCGTCGGACAACAACGCACAAACCCGTTCCAACGGCTTTGAAACTGTGTTGAGCCAGTATCCCGACCTTAAGAAAAAAGCACAGGAAGTTGCCAACTGGGACCGTACCCAGGGCTATAACAAAATGCAGTCCATGTTGCAGGCCAACCCGGACATTAACGGTGTTATTTCGGGCAACGACGAAATGGCCCTTGGTGCAATTGCCGCCCTTAAAGAAGCAGGCAAACTCGAAGGCAAGGTTATTGGCGGCTTTGACGGATCACCCGACGCGGTTGAAGCCGTCAAGGCTGGCGAACTGACCTACACCGTGCTGCAGCCTGTCGCGATCTTTGCCGAAGAAGCCGTTCGCCAGGCTGATGAATATATCAAGACCGGGAAACTTAAAGTCACAGAAGAAAAACAGCTTTTCGATTGCATCCTGGTCGATTCAAACGTGCTTGACGTTTATTCCTTCTCTGGTCCGTTCCAGCTTGACCGGTAACCTTCCCTGCCGATCCTGATCTGACGGACCAACAAACCCCGCCTGTTTCATCGGGCGGGGTTTTATGTGCCTGCAGCACAGCACCAATACCATATGCGTCAACACGATCCAGCATCCGTCCCAACTGAAGCACAGACAACAAAAAAGCAGGACCACAACAGCCCTGCCTATTTAAATCTTATCTGGTTACGTTCAGCACGTCAGGCTGATGCCATTGCCTCTAACGACAGTGGTTTAATGCGGTCAGCCTGCCCGGCGGTGCCAAAGGCCTCAAACCGGGCCTGGCACAGTTCCATCATAAGGGCGGTGCCTTCTTTCAAATATTTACGCGGATCAAATTCGCTGGGGTCATTGGCAAGCACCCGGCGCACACCTGCGGTCATTGCCATGCGGTTATCGGTATCAATATTCACCTTGCGCACACCCGAACGAATACCGCGCTGGATTTCTTCGACCGGAACGCCCCAGGTCGGGCGCATATCGCCGCCAAAATTGTTGATCAACTGGCGTAATTCTTCGGGAACGGATGATGAACCATGCATCACCAGGTGCGTATTGGGCAGGCGACGGTTGATTTCCTCGATCACATTCATGGCAAGAATGTCGCCATCGGGTTTGCGGGTGAATTTATAGGCCCCGTGGCTGGTGCCCATGGCAACGGCCAGGGCGTCCACCCCGGTTTCGCGCACAAAACGTTCGGCTTCTTCCGGGTCGGTCAAAAGCTGGTCTTCGGAAAGTTTTTCTGTTGCCCCATGCCCGTCTTCCTGGTCCCCCATCCCGGTTTCAAGCGACCCCAGAACGCCCAGTTCACCCTCTACCGACACACCACAGGCATGGGCCATGGCAACAACACGCGCGGTAATGTCACGGTTATAGTCGTAATCAGCCGGGGTTTTGCCATCGGCCAGCAGGGAGCCATCCATCATCACCGATGTAAAACCGTGCTGGATCGCGGTTGCGCAGGTCGCAAGGTTGTTACCGTGATCCAGATGCAGGCAAACCGGAATTTCCGGAAAAGTTTCAACAAGCCCGTCAATCAGCCGCGCCAGTAACCGGTCCCCGGCATAGGCCCGCGCCCCGCGCGAAGCCGCCAGAATAACCGGTGCATTGGCCTTGCGTGCCGCATTCATAATCGCAAGGCCCATTTCCATGTTCGATATATTAAAGGCCGGCACGGCATAGCCGTGTTCGGCAGCGTGGTCGAGCAACTGGCGAAGCGTGATGCGGGCCATTAATCATGTCTCCTCGGTTATATATTTTGCAATGATGTCAACTTCTTCGGCTGCGCCAAAAACAAGCGGCACATTCTGGTGCGGTGTTTGCACAATCAGGTCCATAATACGGTCGGTGCCATTGGTGGCGCGCCCGCCTGCTGCCTCGATCAGGCAGGCAATCGGTACGGCCTCATAGGCCAGGCGCAAACGACCCTGACGATAATTTTCGCGCTGGTCCGCCGGGTATAAAAACGCCCCGCCCTGCAGCAAAATACGGTGTAATTCACCCACAGCCGCCGCCAGCCACCGCATGTTAAAATCGCGTCCGCGCGGGCCATCGGCGCCGGCGCGTACGTCCGCCGCCCATTGTTTCAGGCCCGGTGACCAGTGGCGTTCATTCGATGCGTTATAGGCAATGGTTGATGCCGCCGGTTTCAGGCGAACATCGCGTGCCGTCATGCGAAAATCCTGGCCATCATGGGTGGCGATCTGCACGCCCTGCCCGGTGGTAAAGCCAAAATCAAGGGAATGCCCGAAGGATGCATAACCGGCAGCCACTGCCTCGCTGCCTTTACGGCGGAAATCAGCCGGGCCGGTCGGGTAAATGACAAATAACATGCCCAATGGCGCGCCAATGCCAATCGACCCGGAACCGTCAATCGGGTCAATTGCAATATCAAACGCCCCTGCCGGGTCCAGCAGTTCAACCTGTTCGGCTTCTTCCGACAGCATGTGGCGCACACCGCGCCCCTTTAACACGGCCAGAACATGGTTATGCGCGCCAACATCTAACGCCTTTTGCGCATCGCCACTTTCATTTTCCCCGCACGGGGCCGCCGGGTCGCCCGGTAGTTTGCCCGCAGCCAACCGGGCGGCAATGGCGGGCAAGGCACTGGCAATCGCGTCAATAAGGCTGCCAAGGGCACCATCAGGCAGGCAGGCATGAAGGATCGCCGCCTCGGAGGGACGATCAGTCGGTAAGGTCAGCATGTCGGAAAATCCATAATTGATAAGGCCGGGCATCCTAACAGATCAGCATGGTTATTCCGCACCAAGATCTGACCTGGCGCAACGGGGCGGCATAGCCTGTGCCCCAAAGGCAAAGACCATCAAAAATTTCAACCCGTCGGCCACGAAATGTGGCGATCAGGCTGATCACTGCATTTCAAATGGCCGTCAACCCATGCCCGGCGCTATCACGTGCCCATCAGGCCGTATGGTATTTGGCGTCAACCGCGTCAATCGCCTGCACATTGCCTGCCGATTTACCCTGTGGGTCAAAGGCGGCAGACAGAAAGGCATCGGCAATATCTTTGGCAAGTTCGGTGCCAACAACACGTGCGCCCATGGTGATGATGTGGGCATTGTTCGATGTCGCTGCCTTGCCCGCCGAATAGGTGTCGTGGGTTTGCGCCGCACGGATACCCGGCACCTTGTTTGCTGCCAGACATACACCAATGCCCGTACCACAGCATAAAATGGCGCGATCATAGGTACCGGCCTTTACCGCCGATGCCACCCGGTCAGACAGATTGGCGTAAAAGGCGTCCGGGCCTGCTTCGGTTCGCGAGGCCTCGGTGACTTCATAATTCGGGTTCTGGCTCAGATATTCGGCCAATGCCCTGGCCAGACTTTCACCGGCGCTGTCGCCGGCCACTGCGATTTTCATGTCAGTTCCTCCGTTTTGGCGTTTCAGGCTTGTGCGTTCAGCGCGGCGTCGCAGCGCGTTAAAATGTCGAGATACCCCGCCACATCCCAGGCGGACCGGCCAATGAACAGGCCATCGATATGCGGGCAGGTCACCAGTTCGGCGCAGTTGCCCGGGTTAACCGACCCGCCATAAAGGCAGGGCACACGCCGGCCCAGGACCTCCTGCGCGACGGCAATAATTTCGGCCTGCCGAGCATCGGCATAATCCGCCGTGGCGGGAATACCGTTTTCGCCAATCGCCCATACCGGTTCATATGCCAGCCAGATTGCAGCCTGCTTTTGCGGATCGCTTAATTTTGCAAGGGCCCCGCGCACCTGGCGTGCCAACACCTCGGCGGCCCGGCCCTGTTCGCGGTCCTGCAGGGTTTCACCAATGCAAATCAACGGGATCAACCCGTGGCGTACGGCGGCTTCGGTTTTCAAACCAACGGTTTCGTCAGTTTCGCCAAAATGTTCACGCCGTTCGGAATGGCCCAGTTCAACAATGTCAAGGCCACAATCCACCAGCATCGGCGCGGAAATTTCGCCAGTCCATGCGCCCTGGTCCGCCCAGTGCATATTCTGTGCACCGACCAGAACCGGGCTATTGCTCAGGGCATCTCTTACCTGCCGTGCCGCGGTAAAGGGCGGAATAACAAAACTTTGAATGCGCTCAGACAGGTCTGCTTTCGCAACCCCCTCGGCCCAGGCAAGCGCCTCGGCCAATGTCTTGTTCATTTTCCAACTGGTGCCGATCCATACCTCGGACATGACGGACCCTCCTTTGTTCTGTTTTGGAAGAAATAACACCATCAATGTTAAATTCAACAATTATTTTGTTAATTTGTTATTTTTAATTGTTAGATCACATCGCCGCTGTTAGCCTTCCCAACACAGGAGGAACACATGAACGCTCAACCCAAAATCGCGGCCAAAGCCGCCATCGACCCCGAAAATTTCGCCCTTGCCAATTGCCTGCGTGCATTGGCCATTGATGCGGTCAATACCGCCAATTCCGGCCATCCCGGCGCACCAATGGGCATGGCCGATGCGGCCACGGTACTGTTTCGCAAACATCTGAAATTTGATGCATCCGCACCCGACTGGCCCGATCGCGACCGTTTTGTGCTGTCAAACGGCCATGCATCCATGCTGCTTTATGGCCTGTTGCATCTGACCGGTTATGAAGACATGACCATCGATCAAATCCGCAATTTCCGCCAATGGGGTGCCATTACCGCAGGCCACCCGGAATGGGGCCATGCCAAGGGTGTTGAAACCACCACCGGTCCGCTTGGCCAGGGGCTTGCCACTGCTGTTGGCATGGCACTGGCCGAACGGGCATTGGCAGCCGAATTCCCCGGCCTGGTTGATCATCGCACCTGGGTCATGCTGGGGGATGTTTGTTTGCAGGAAGGGATCGGCCAGGAAGCCATTTCGCTGGCGGGGCATTTGAAACTTGGGAAGCTTAACCTTCTTTATGATGACAACGACATCACCATTGATGGCCCTAAATCGGTTTCCTTTTCCGAAGATGTACCCGCGCGTTTTCGCGCCTGTGGCTGGCACGTCATAAGCTGTGATGGGCATGATGCAACCGCACTTGATGCCGCGATGACCGCCGCCAGGGCCGAAACCAGCCGCCCCACCCTGATTGCGATGAAAACCACCATCGGTTTTGGCGCCCCCAACCGGGCAGGCACGGCAAAGGCCCATGGTTCCCCCCTTGGGGACGAAGAAGGCGCGCTGGCAAAGGCTGCCCTTGGCTGGGATGCAGCACCCTTTGATATCCCGGCGGACCTTGCCAAAAGCTGGCAGGAAATTGGCGCGCGTGGTGCCAAAGAACGCAAAGCCTGGGAAGCCGCCCTTGCCGCATCACCCGATGCCAAAGCCTTCAACGACCGCGTTTCAGGCAAATTGCCGGAAAATTACGCCGCCGATGTGCAAAAGGCCCGCAGTGACCTGTTTGCCAAGCCGCAAAATGTTGCCACCCGCAAGGCATCGCAAATTGCCCTGGAAAGCCTTGCTGCCGCCGTGCCCGCCATGATCGGCGGCAGTGCCGATTTGACGGGATCAAACCTTACACGTGTGGCTGCGGTTGATCGCCAATATACCGCCGAAATGCCGGGACGTTACATTGGCTATGGCGTGCGCGAATTTGGTATGGCAGCAGCCATGAACGGGCTTGCACTGCATGGGGGTTTCAAGCCCTATGGCGGGACTTTTCTGGTATTTTTCGATTATGCGCGCAATGCCATTCGCCTGTCCGCACTGATGGGGCTTGGCGTTACCTATGTCATGACCCATGATTCCATCGGCCTTGGTGAAGATGGGCCAACCCATCAGCCGATCGAACATCTGGCATCCCTGCGTGCCATTCCCAACCTGAATGTATTTCGCCCTGCCGATGCCGTTGAAACACTTGAGGCGTGGGACATTGCCCTGCGATCCCCGGCAACACCATCGCTGATGGCATTATCGCGCCAGAACGTACCGCAATTGCGCGAAGCCGGGCCGGAAAATTTAAGTGAAAAGGGTGCCTATATCCTTCGGCAATATGGCGAAGGCCGCGATGTCACCCTGCTTGCAACCGGTACCGAAGTTGCCCTGGCCATTGAAGCCGCCGAAAAACTGCACGACGAAGGTTACGCCGTAACCGTTGTTTCGATGCCGTGCTGGGAACTGTTCGACGCCCAGCCCGAAGAATACTGCGAAAGCGTCCTTGGCAGCGCCCCGCGTATCGCGATTGAGGCGGCATCCGCCTTTGGCTGGACCCGCTATGTTGACCGTGAGGCCGATGTTATCGGCATGCCGGGTTTTGGCGCTTCCGCCCCGGCTGAACGCCTGTATGAGGAATTTGGCATCACAACCGATGCCATCATCACACTGGCCAAAGCCCGGATCGGCAAATAACCAAGCGAGTCCGACATACCATTCGGACACCCCGTTATCTGGCCTTGTGCATCACCGCTAACACACAAAACCCCGCCCAAATCAGTCGGACGGGGTTTTGTTTTGTCAAATGCAGGACCAATCAGGTATCGGCACAATTGCCTGCAATAGGGTTACACGCCTGCCGGCATATTTTCCGCCTTGCGCTCCACCCTGCGCGGGGCGGTAATTTCCTTCCATTTCGACAGGGCCTTGTTGACGGCCGGATAGGGTTTGCGCGGGATGAATTCACCATCGCCGCATTTGGCAAGAACAACACCTTCCTCGGCGGCAATGCGCCCCCGGCTGAGGGTGTAACGCGGCAGGCCGGTCACTTCCATGCCTTCAAACACGTTATAGTCAATCGAGGAAACCTGGTGTTTGGCCGAAATGGTTTTTGATGCTTTCGGGTCCCACACCACCAGGTCAGCATCGGCACCCACCAGAACGGCCCCTTTGCGCGGATACATATTCAAAATCTTGGCGATATTGGTCGATGTAACGGCGACAAATTCGTTGGGCGTCAAACGGCCGGTATTGACCCCGTAAGTCCACAAAAGCGGCATCCGATCTTCAAGGCCGCCGGTGCCATTCGGGATTTTAGTGAAATCGCCCAACCCCATGCGTTTCTGTTCGGATGTAAAGGCGCAATGGTCCGTTGCCACCACTTGCAGGCTACCCGATGCCAGGCCATTCCACAAACCATCCTGATGCAGCTTGCTGCGAAATGGCGGGGACATAACCCGGCGTGCCGCATGGTCCCAGTCCGGGTTGGCATATTCGCTGTCATCAAGCACCAGATGCTGAATCAGCGGCTCGCCAAAAACGCGCTTGCCGTTCTGGCGTGCCCGGCGAATGGCTTCATGGGCCGGTTCGCACGATACATGGACAATATAAAGCGGCACATTGGCCATATCGGCAATCATGATGGCACGGTTGCACGCCTCGCCTTCCACATCGACCGGGCGGGAATAGGCATGGGCTTCCGGCCCGTTATTGCCAGCTTCCAGCAGGCGCTGTTGCAGGGTGGCAACCACATCGCCATTTTCCGCATGCACCAGCGGCATGGCGCCCAGTTCCGAACAGCGCGAGAAAGAGGCAAACATTTCATCATCATCCACCATCAGGGCCCCTTTATAGGCCATGAAATGTTTGAAGGTATTAATGCCTTTTTCCTCGACGACGATTTTCATCTCGTTGAAAATCTGCTCGCTCCAGGAGGTAATTGCCATATGGAAGGAATAATCGCACACCGCCTTGGATGATTTGTTATCCCAGGCCTGCAGGGCCTCCAGCAAAGACTGATCGGGCGATGGCAGGCAGAAATCCACCACCATTGTGGTGCCACCCGCAACCGCCGCCTTGGTGCCAAATTCAAAATCATCCGCCGAATAAGTGCCCATAAAGGGCATTTCCATATGGGTATGCGGGTCAATGCCGCCCGGCATGACATAGCAGCCATCGGCATCAATCACCTTGTCGCCCGAAAGGTCCTTGCCAATCGCGGCAATCTTGCCATCTTCGATCAGAATATCGGCTTCATAAGTCAGGTCTGCGGTAACAATGGTTCCGCCGCGAATAACCATAGACATGGGTGGCTCCTTGTATGTCAGTATCGGGGTAACGGAGGTGATGAAAAACAGCACCCTGCCCTGAATTTTCAGGGAATGGCCCGGCAACCATCGGGGCAGCCGCCGGGTCCAAGAGGTAGAATGCAGCGCGGGGCTTACATTTTGTCGGTCACAGCGTGGGTCCAGGCACCTTCCGGCTTTTTGGTAATAACCGGGTCGGACCCGCCCGACAGCAGGCTGTCAACGGTGCGGGTATAGGCCGCTTCGCTTAAAACACCGTCCTTGCTCAGAAGTTTGGCTACTTCCTTCATCATACGGATCTGGTGTTTTTCGGTCTGGGCGCCGGTGGCATCGTTATCCAGCACAATCTGGGCGGCTTCTTCCGGGTGTTCCGCCGCCCAGTGCCAGCCCTTCATGCTGGCCGCAACAAAGCGCGCCATTTTATCCACAAAGGCCGGGTTTTTCAGTTTGTCTTCCATCACATAAAGACCATCTTCGAGGGTCGCGACCCCCTGATCTTCATATTTGAAAACAACCAGATCATCGGCCGGAATCCCGGCATCAATGATTTGCCAGTATTCGTTATAGGTCATGGTGGAAATACAATCGGCCTGCTTTTGCAACAGCGGATCGACGTTAAAGCCCTGCTTGAGCACCGTCACACCATTGGGTCCGCCATCGGTGGGAATGCCCAGTTTCGACATCCAGCTTAGGAACGGATATTCATTGCCAAAAAACCAGACACCCAGAGTCCGGCCGGGAAAATCCTTGGGCGATTTAATGCCGGTATCCTTAAGGCAGGTCAGCTCCATGCCCGATTTGGCAAAGGGCTGGGCGATATTCACCAGCGGCACGCCCTTTTCGCGCGATGCAAGGGCAGATGGCATCCAGTCCACCACCACATCGGCCCCACCCCCGGCAATCACCTGCGGCGGGGCAATGTCCGGCCCGCCGGGATTAATGGTGACATCCAGATCGGCATCTTCGTAATACCCTTTATCCAGGGCCACGTAATATCCGGCAAACTGTGCCTGCGTCACCCATTTCAGTTGCAGGGTTACGTTATCTGCTGCCATCGCCGAAAGCGATGTCAGGCCAAATGCCATCCCCAGAGCCGTCGCTAACACTTTTTTCATTTTATCGAAGCCTCTCCACAGGTTGAAATTCAATCCTCCCGACGGGTCGTCTTTTTTAATGCCTTAATGGCGACGTACCCGGAACGACGGATGCCACGACGTTACCTTGCGTTCCGCAAGGGCCACGGCCCCGTAAAAGGCAGTCCCCGCCAGGGCTGCCAATGCAATTTCCGCCCAAACCATATCCACATTCATCCGGCCAACTTCGGTCGATATGCGAAAACCCATGCCGACAATGGGGGTGCCAAAAAATTCGGCAACAATCGCGCCAATCAGGGCCAGGGTGGAATTGATCTTGAGCGCATTGAAAATAAACGGCAAAGCCGCCGGCAAGCGCAAACGAAACAGCGTGGACCAATAACCCGACGCATAGGTCGCCATCAGGTCACGTTCCAGCCGCCCTGCCGCATTCAGCCCCGATACCGTATTCACCAGCATCGGGAAAAACGTCATGATCACAATGACCGCGGCCTTTGACTGCCAGTCAAAGCCAAACCACATCACCATAATCGGCGCAACACCGATAATCGGCAGGGCAGAGACCATATTGCCCAGCGGCAACAACCCGCGTTTGAGAAACGGCACACGATCCACCGCAATCGCCACCAAAAGCCCGCTGCCACAGCCCAGCACATAACCGGCCAGCACCGCCTTAAGAAAGGTTTGACGGAAATCGTCCCACAAAATGCCGGTGGAATTGACAAAGCGCACACCAATCATGCTCGGTGCGGGCAGCAAAACCTGCGGCACGCCAAAACCGGCGGTGATGACTTCCCACAAAAACAGCAGCCAGATGCCAAAGGCCAGCGGCACGATGATATTTGCCGTTTGCTGTTTGCCCTGGTCAAGGGTGCGATAATTGGCGATCACGTCAATCCCGCGCCAGACCAGCGCCCAAAGCGAGGCAATAAACATCCAGAACCCGTAGGAGGCATAACCCGCCAGCCCGTGGTCATAAAGGGTGGCAATCGCCTGCCAGGCCCCGTAAATCACCACCAGCAAAATAATGCTGCCGCGCAAAACGCTGGTCACACCGGACCATGTAAAAAACACCCCAATGACAACACAGGCCACCATCGCACTGGCAAGCCCCGGCAGGTCCGACACAAAGGCAACATTTTTGCCAGTTTCAGGGTCCACCCCCGACAGCGGAAAAACCAGCGACAGCAGGGCAAAAACCGCACCGACAAGGCAGAATTTATCAAGTTTGCCGCTCATGCCCGCACCCCCATGCGTTCCAGCACCCGTTTTTCAAACAGGCCGACCACAACCACCATCATCGCCGCAACAAAGGCCGCAGTTAGCAGGGCCGCCCATATCTGCACCGTTTGCCCGTAATAGGACCCGGCCAGCAAACGTGCGCCCAGGCCAGCCTGCGCCCCGGTCGGCAATTCGCCGACAATCGCGCCCACAAGGCTAATTGCAATTGCCACCTTCAGGCTGGCAAATAAAAACGGCATGGACGATGGCCAGCGCAGGGCAAAAAATGTTTGCCAGCGCGAGGCATTATAAGTGCGCATCAGGTCAAGCTGGATATGATCGGGCGAACGCAACCCCTTGACCATCCCGATTGTCACGGGGAAAAAGCACAAATAGGTCGAAATCATTGCCTTGGGCACCAGCCCCTTCAGGCCAATCGCCCCCAAAACCACAATAATCATCGGCGCAATCGCCAGAATGGGAATGGTTTGCGAGGAAATCACCCACGGCATCAGGCTTTTTTCCAGTGTCAGCACATGGACAATGCCAACGGCGAGCAAAATGCCCAGTAACGTACCAATCCCGAAACCCAGCAGGGTGGAGGATAATGTCACCCAGGTATGATAGACCAGCGATCGTTTCGAGGTGATTTTGGTGGCAAAAATGGTTTTATACATTTCCGCGGCCACCTGGTGCGGGGCCGGCAAAACCGGACGGTCCTGATTAAGCGTCGCCTCGACAAGCTGGGAAACGGTCCAGTCCTGCTTGGCCCTTGCATAACGGTCCAGCTGGCCCGGCATATTCATGAAAATCGCGCCAATATACCAAATCACGAACAGGCCGATCAGCATCACGCAAACCGGGCCGGTCTGCCCCTTCATCATCCGCGTCCACAGGCCGGGGCCTGTGCGGGCGGCGGGCAAAGTTGCAGCGTCAGTCGTCATAGCTGTGCCCTGCCCGCAACCCTTCGCGCACGCGATGGGCCACTTCCAGAAATTCCGGGGTTTCGCGAATATCCAGGGTACGGTCCTTGGCGAAATCGGTTTCGATCACGTCAATAATCCGCCCCGGCCGCGGCGACATCACCACAATTTTCGACGATAAAAACACCGCCTCGGGAATGGAATGGGTGACAAAGGCAACCGTTTTATTGGTCCGCGCCCATAATTTCAAAAGCTGTTCGTTCAAATGGTCGCGCACAATTTCGTCAAGCGCGCCAAACGGCTCGTCCATCAGCAACAAATCGGCATCGAAACTCAGCGCCCGCGCAATCGAGGCCCGCTGCTGCATCCCGCCCGAAAGCTGCCAGGGGAATTTCTTTTCAAACCCGTTTAATTCCACCAGTTTCAGGGCATCATGGGCGCGTTTTACCCGCTCTTCTTTGGAAATCTCCATAATCTCCAGCGGCAGGGTTACATTGCGCTCAATCGAGCGCCACGGCAAAAGGGCTGGCGCCTGAAACACATAGCCATAAGCCCGGTCTTCACGGGCCTGGCGCGGCGATACCCCATTGATCAAAATATCGCCCGCCGTGGCCCGTTCCAGATCGGCAATCACGCGCAACAGCGTGGTTTTGCCACAGCCCGACGGACCAATGAAGGAAACGAAATCGCCGCGATTGATGGTTAAGTCCACATCGGACAGCGCATAGACCGGGCCATCGGCGGTTTGAAATGTCAGCGACATTTTCTGAATATCGACAACCACATCTTTGGATGCGGGCATCGGCGCCACATTATTGACGACTGCCTGTAACGTCATGGGTGTTCCCCTGATCGAATGTCTCTCAAAAACCTCCCTCAGGGACATTGCCCTGAACCCTGCCAGCTTGTTTTTTGGCTGCCCTGATGACGGGGTTAACGTCTTGGGGCTGTCGTGTGCTGGTCGGGGCAGTCGGGCGAACGTGTGGGCGTTCGCCTTTAAAGATCAGTTACCGTCTGTCAGGCGGTCATAGGTGGATGGCCGACGGTCGCGGAAAAACTGCCAGTTATTGCGGGCTTCACGCACCAGCGCCATGTCCATGTCATGCACAATCAGCTCGTCCTGATCGCGCGAGGCTTCCTTTTCAATCACGCCACGCGGATTGACAAAATAACTTTGCCCGTAAAACTCGCCAATATCCCAGGGCTGTTCACGCCCGACCCGGTTGATCGCCCCGATATAGCAGCCATTGGCAACGGCCGAGGCCGGTTGTTCCAGCTTCCAGATATATTCCGAAACCCCGGCCACCGTGGCCGACGGGTTAACGATATATTCCGCGCCATTCAGGGCCAATGCACGCCAGCCTTCGGGGAAGTGGCGATCATAACAAATGTAAACGCCCAGTTTGCAATATTGCGTTTCAAAGACCGGCCAGTTGGAGGCACCCGGTTTGAAAAAGAATTTTTCCCAAAAACCGGCCACCTGGGGAATATGGGTTTTGCGATATTTCCCCAGATAGGTGCCATCGGCATCAATCACGGCGGCGGTATTATAATACACCCCCGTAATGTCTTCCTCATAGATCGGAACGACAATCACCATCTTGTGTTTGGCGGCTAGCTCACACATCAATTGTGTGGTCGGTCCATCGGGGATTTTCTCTGCCGCCGCGTACCATTTGGCATCCTGGCTCGGACAGAAATAGGGTTGGGTAAACACTTCCTGAAAACACAGGACCTGTACGCCCTTTTTACCAGCTTCCTCGATATAAGGCAGATGCGCCTCGATCATGGCCTGGCGAATTTCTTCGGGTGACTGATCCGTGCTGCCCTTCAAGGACATTTGAATCAGCCCGCCTCTCAGCATCGACATGCGAGATACCTCCTTGATAATGTATGCGTTCCTGCCGGTTTTTACCGATCTGGATGTGAACGCTTGTATTGGTTTTCGCCCTCAAACGCCGTTAAGGGCGAAAACCGGTATATTTCAGCACCGAACCGCACATGGACCCGGCACAAAATAAAGAGGCGCAGCCCGTATGGGGCCACGCCTGCCTGTTACCCGTTGGACGGGAAGTTGAATTCCGCACCGGCGCGAATGCCTGTCGGCCAGCGCATGGTAACGGTTTTCAGCTTGGTATAGAAATGAACCGCTTCGGGGCCGTAAATTCCGTGTGATCCAAAAATCGACCGTTTCCAGCCACCAAAGCTGTGATAGCCGACCGGCACCGGAATGGGCACATTCACACCGACCATACCCACCTGGATACGGTCAACAAAGTTGCGTGCCGCATCGCCATCACGGGTGAAAATCGCGGTACCATTGCCATATTCGTGCTTATTGATCAGATCAACCGCCGTGTCATAGCTGTCCGCCCGCACAACCGACAGAACCGGGCCAAAAATCTCGTCGGTATAAATCGACATGTCCGGCGTCACACGGTCAAACAGCGACCCGCCAATGAAATAGCCGTTTTCATAGCCCTGCAGCTTAAAGCCACGGCCATCAACAACCAGTTCCGCCCCTTCCTTGACACCGGCATCGATATAACCCAGCACCTTGTTCTTATGTGCTTCGGTAATCACCGGGCCCATTTCGGCATCCGTGTCGGTCGAGGGACCGATTTTAAGCGCCGCCACCTTCGGTGCCAGGGCCTTGACCAAACGGTCCGCCGTTTCTTCGCCCACCGGCACCGCAACCGAAACTGCCATGCAGCGTTCGCCCGCCGCACCATAGCCAGCGCCCATCAGGGCATCCACAGCCTGGTCAATATCGGCATCGGGCATGACGATCATGTGGTTTTTGGCACCACCCAGCGCCTGAACCCGTTTGCCGTTCGCCGTGCCGGTTTTATAAACATATTCGGCAATCGGGGTGGAGCCGACAAAGCTGATGGCCTGCACATCCGGGTGATGCAGCAAACCATCAACCGCAACCTTGTCCCCATGCAGAACGTTACAAACGCCCTTGGGCAGGCCTGCCTCATGCAGCAGTTCGACCACCAGATTGGCCGCCGACGGATCACGTTCTGATGGTTTCAGAACAAAGGTATTGCCGCACGCAATTGCCATCGGGATCATCCATAATGGCACCATTGTCGGGAAGTTGAACGGGGTAATCCCGGCCACAACACCCAGGGCATGGCGATCAGCACAGGCATCGACCGCCGTTGCAACGTTGCGGCTGAAATCACCTTTCAGCAAATGCGGAATGCCACAGGCAAATTCCACCACTTCCAGCGCACGGGCCACTTCGCCCAGCGCATCGGGGTGGGTTTTGCCATGTTCGGCCGAAATGGTGCTGGCAATGTCATCGGCCCGTTTTTCCAGCAGGGCCTTATAGGCAAACATCACCTGGGCGCGTTTGGCCGGTGGTGTCGTCGACCAGCTTTCAAACGCGGCCTTGGCGGTGGCAACAACGGTGTTTACATCGGCTTCCGATGCCAGCACCACTTCGCCAGTCTGCTCCCCGGTTGCCGGATTGAAGATGGCGCCAGTCCGTGTGCTCTGTGCGCTGGTATGTTCACCGCCAATGATGTGTTCAATACGTTTCATAACTCTTCTTTCCGTGCAAATTCAGTCAAGATTCTTCAGAACGTCACGCAGGGTGCCGAACAATTCATCGATATGGGATTTTTCAATGATCAGGGGCGGCGACAGGGCAATGATATCGCCCGTCGTGCGGATCAGAATGCCCTTTTCAAACGCCTGCAAAAAGGCCGAAAATGCCCGCTTGGTCGGCATGCCTTCAATGCTTTCAAGCTCGATCGCGCCAATCAGGCCCAGATTGCGAATATCCTTCACATGCGGCAAATCGGCCAGGCTGTGTACCGCATCTTCCCAATATTTGCCCAGTTCGGCCCCCCGGGTCATCAGGCCTTCTTCTTCATAAATCTCAAGCGTTGCCAGGCCCGCCGCACAGGACACCGGGTTGCCCGAATAGGTATAACCGTGGAAAAGCTCGATCATGTTTTCCGGGCCGGTCATGAAGGCATCATGAATGGCATCGGTGGCAAAAACCGCGCCCATCGGAATGGTGCCGTTGGTCAGGCCCTTGGCGGTTGTCACCATGTCGGGCTGCACACCAAAATAATCCACGGCAAACGGGGTGCCGATACGGCCAAAGCCGGTGATGACTTCATCAAAAATCAGCAAAATGCCGTGTTTGGTGCAAATTTCGCGCAGACGTTTCAAATAACCCTGCGGCGGGATCAACACACCGGTCGACCCTGCCACCGGCTCGACAATCACGGCGGCGATGGTTGAGGGATCATGCAGGGCGCACAAACGCTCCAGGTCATCGGCCAGCCAGGCACCGTTTTCCGGCTCCCCACGAACAAATTTGTTTTCTTCGGGCAAATGGGTATGGCGGATATGGTCCACACCGCCGAGCATGGTGCCAAATGTTTTGCGGTTGGTCGGAATACCACCAACCGAAATGCCGCCAAAATTCACCCCGTGATAGCCGCGTTCACGCCCGATCAGGCGGGTGCGCTGGCCCTCGCCCCGGGCGCGATGATAGGCGATGGCAATTTTAAGGGCGGTTTCAACCGATTCCGACCCGCTATTGGTATAGAATACATGGTTCAAATCACCAGGCATCAATTGCGCCAGGCGGGTCGCAAGTTCAAACGCCTTGGGATGGCCCATCTGGAAGGCCGGGGCATAATCCAGCTCTTCAAGCTGGGCGCGGACGGCTTCGTTGATTTTCGGACGCTTGTGCCCGGCGTTACAGCACCAAAGCCCCGCCGTCCCGTCCAGGATCTGGCGATTGTCATCGGTGGTATAATACATGCCTTCGGCCGAAACCAGCATGCGTGGTGCCTGCTTGAACTGGCGATTGGCCGTAAACGGCATCCAGAACGCAGACAAATCATTGGGGCGGTTGTTTGAAGTGGCGGCAGTCATTTTTATCAGGTCTCCCGAACCCGGTTTGACTCTTCTGGTAGCTTTCGCACCAGATCACGTCGTCGATCTTGGCTTATCCGGCGTAAAGGCAAACAGAAAGCCCATCTGCCAACCGGAATAGAGAATCACGTCGCACATCGCATCGTCTGCGATACAGACACGAAAAACTACAGCACAATGGCCGTTTCTGTCAGTACCGATTTCGCACAACAAACCCGTACGAGCATGACATCGAAGCAATCCCTGTTTTGATTATTCTTTGCCGGTTCATTATCTCACCCTGCCTTCCCGATGCGCTTGCACCTTCAAGGCCCGATGGTAAAGTACCCGGCAAATTTCAGCTTGATTTTTAGCTGTTAACACCGAGATTATTGTAACCTGACCAAACGGTCAAGATAAATACATATAAAGAAATGGGACAAGGGACAGGGGATATGACCACCGCAACCGCCAAACCGGCCAATGGCGCACACAAGGCCGCCATCCGCCAGGAAAACGAAGTCCAGATTCTTGCCGCGGCCGAGCGCGTTTTTGCCGATTTCGGTTTCAAGGGGGCCACCACCGCCCGCATTGCCGAGGTCGCCAATGTCCCCAAGGCCAATGTCCATTATTACTTTGCCACCAAAGAGGCGCTTTATCGCCGCGTGATCGAAAATGTCTGCTCGCAATGGCTTGAAGCCGCCATGACATTTGAAAACACCACCGACCCCGCCACCATCCTGCGCGGCTATATCGAGGCGAAAATGGACCTCTCGCGCAGCACCCCCTATGGCTCGCGTGTCTGGGCCCATGAAATCGTCCGTGGGGCCAAATTCTCGTCCGATTATATCTCGACCACGGTCAAGAACTGGCTTGATGGCCGGGTGCGCATCATCCGCCGCTGGATCGCGGAAGGCAAAATGGACAATGTCGAACCCTACAGCCTGATGTACATGATCTTCGCCACCACCCAGCACTATGCCGACTTCGCAAGCCAGATCGAAATTTTCAATGACAACCAGCCGTTGAGTGATGCACAATTTGCGGAAGCCAAGGAGAATGTGGTACGGATTATTTTGAGGGGGGTTGGGTTATATTAAATTATACTAGAATATGATATATTAAACCATACTCTCGCGCAGGATCTTCTTAAGGAAATACCACAGGGATTATTATATATTGAACGCAAAGCATCAAATCAAGAAAAGCGCGAAAACAATGGATAATTTTACCTACAGAGAAGGTGAATTAGAATCCGCCTTTGCTCTATCACTAAAGAATATTGTAAAATTTGGCGATACAGATATTTTCCCGTTTCCTTACGAAACACGCATGTTTGACGATATTTTTAGTGATTTATTATTATCACTGGACGAAACACACAAAAAATTCGATGAGAGGATAAATGAAAGTCCACCCGTAAATATTAGCACATGTTCAAGCCTAGGATATAATGCCTACAGGTGGGCCACACAAATTGATCCCTATTGGAACGCATATTTTCTTGGAGTTGTACTATCTGTTAGCAATAAAATTGAACACGCACGTGCGAATAATAATTTTGTATACTCTTATAGATACGAACCTGATTTCGAGCAGGGATCTTTATTCAAAAAGGATATAAATTGGCGAAAATTTCAAGAAGACAGCCTGAACTTCTCAAAAGAAAATGAATCAATAAAATATGTTGTAACTTGTGATATTGCAGATTTCTATACTCGCATATACCATCATCGTTTAGAGAACGCGTTAGATCGCATTGATCCAAATAAAGAAACATCATCTAAAATCAAAAAATTAATTCAAACATTCTCAGGGACAAACTCATACGGACTACCAGTCGGGGGACCAGCCGCTCGCATCTTGGCCGAACTTTCACTAGATTCTCTAGATCATAGTCTGATAATAAACGGAATCAAATATAAAAGATATGTTGATGATTTTACAATTTTTTGCCACAACAAAGAAGAAGCTCACTCCATATTGACGACAATAAGCAGGAAACTAATGGAGAATGAAGGCCTAACACTGCAAAAACATAAAACAAATATTTTATCAAAGGATGAGTTTATTTCATTAACCCAATCAAAATTATTTGGACTCGACGAAGATGAAGGATCACCGCAAAAAGCTAAGTTCATGAGTCTGCCGATCCGATTTGACCCGTACTCCCAAAATGCCACAGAAAAATACGAAGAAATCAAAGAATCATTAAAAGACTTCGATTTGTTAGGAATGCTTAGCAAAGAACTACAAAAATCTAAAATAAACCAACCATTTAGCAAACAACTAATCCGAGCCTTCTCAGCTACAGATGACAAAACCCTTTCCGACGCGTTCAATGTTATCTTTGACGGAATATATGAACTCTATCCAATTTTTAGCACAATCATACAAGTTTCAACAGCTAACTGGCACCGGTTCGACACAAGAACAAAAAACAACATAAAGTCAAGTTTAATTGAATTAATAAAAAGCAAATCCTTTATATTAGAAACTGAAATAAACTTAGCGTATGTTGTTAAAATCTTTGCACGAGAAAATGACGTAGAAGCGCAGACAATACTAACAGAGATATATAAATCTCATACAGATAGCATACTGGTTACACTTGTCATCACACAAGCAATGACAAAATGGAAAACATATTATTGGCTCTCAGAACTACGTCGTCTATTTCCTACAATGAACCCGTGGCAGCGGAGACTTTTCATAGTATCTTCGTATTTATTGGGTGACGAGGGAAGACATTGGCGAGATCACAATAAAAAAAGATTTAACTTCATAGAGGAACTGTACAGAACGTGGGGAGTCACTAGAAAATCTCAAGAAAATCTGGAAGAAGCCCTATGATATCAGAAACTACTCTAGCAAAGAAATACACTTCTTTTTGGAATGAAATCTTACCAAATCTAAAAAATTACATAAGAATCATAAATAATGGACTACTAAACATAGAATACCCACCAATTCCAGAATCTGATAGGAAAAACAATATTGCATTAGTTAATGTAATATCATTTGAAATGCTACGTCACTGCTCAAAGGATGGGAATTTGCCACGAGCATACTCAAATTTTACATTCTTTAACACCGAACAGTTCAATCAAATACTTCAAAAATCAATAACTTACTTAAGCAAATTTAAATATCAAGAAACTTGTACACTACCGCTGACACACATCGAAAAACTACAAATACATAAAATATTTTATATCACATACAAAAGATATTTCATCACCGATAAGAAATCGATAATTGACCCAAAATTTGATGGATGTGGATTTGTAAACGAATCTTTTGGGGATATAATATCAAAAAAAACGCTCGTAGAAATAAAATCTGGTGAAAGAAGGTTTAGCTCCACTGATGCAAGACAAATGATCACCTACCTCACATTAAATAATTATTCCAAGAGTCCATATAAAATAGAAAGAATAGAACTATTTAACCCCAGAATGGGAATTTCTTTTACCGAAAACACAGAGGATTTCTGTAAAAACGTGAGCGCATTAAGCCCACAGGAACTTTACACAGAAGTACAAAAGTTCATTTCTGACAATAATTTCATCGAAATCTTTGATACTTGAAATAAAAAGCCATTAGAACGATGCAGAAAAAATATTTACATACATTTTATTTTTCCCCACCAAAAATATTAATTTCCTCAAATACAATATCCAAAATTTAAATCACTATAAAAACTCATATTTAGGGAAAAATCAATCCGATCCTCCTTTTGCATAGTTGTTCTGCCAAAAATCGTAACAATCTGAAATAAAGAACTTCAGATTGCGCGGGTAAGGACTGCATGGGAACCAAGGGTAAATTCATATTGGCAGTGATGCCGTTAGCACTGCTGAGCTTTACGTTACCGGCACCGGCACAAACCAGTACAGTGCCGATGGGGCATACGGAGACAATCCAACCCGCCGCGAAAGCCACACAGGCCGCGCCCCCTTACTTTTCCCCCGACAGCATTGCCAAGGTTCGCCCGATCCCCACTCCGCCTGTTATAGCCGTCAGACGACAGGGACCCAATGCAGAAAAATGCACAAAACTGCGCGCCAGCGGTGCGGGCGGGTGGGAGCCGGTCACATATCTGGATAACCGAAAAGTCGCGCGGGGTGTTGCGGTTGATATTTTGCAGGAATTTGCGGGCCAGAATCGGCTTGAAGCAGAGATTGATCTGAGCATTCCGTGGAATCGGGGCATGTTGATGTTGGCAAATGGCGAGATTGACGTCATGGCCGGGGCCTATTTTACCCAGGAACGCGACACAAAATTTCTTTATTCCCGGCCTTTTGCCTCTGACGACGTTATGGTATTTCAAAATGCCAATCACACCTTTAAGGTTAAAGAGGTGGGTGATTTGATCCATCGTCGCGGGGCCCGGCCCCAGGGCGGCAGTTATGGTGATTTTCTCGATGACTATGCGACGGATTATCTCGATATTATTTTCTCGCCCACCGGCAACCGCATTCTTGATTTATTGATCAATCAGCGCGTCGATTACGTGATGCTGGGGCGATATGACGGGTTGGCAAATATCGCCAATGACAGGATTGGCCGTCAAATCCACATGGTTGAAATGCCACTGGTCAAAAATCCTGTCATGTTCATGTTTTCACGCAAATCACCCTGTCTGGAACTCGTGCCGCAGCTTAACCACTTTATCACCGAGCTGGAAAAAACGGGTCGTTTGATGGAGATGACCAAAATCCATCTACCCGCCGTGCCGCAAAACTGACCGCATTGGACCCCACAAAAAAAGCGGGCCACCCAAAAGGCGGCCCGGAGGTAACAGTTTCACCAAATCAATCGGCTTCGTCCTGAAAACACTGTGTCAGGCGACGGTTTCCGCCGGTTTTTCATCCGCCTTCGCCAGCACGGCATCCAGCAGCACCTGCCCGCCCGCATCTGACCAGTGTTTATGGACTTCCTCGATCTCGTTATGGGAAATGCCATCCACACAGGGAATGAAGATCATCGCGGTAGGTGTGACCTTGGCAAGATAGCAGGCATCATGCCCGGCACCGGAAACGATTTCACGGGCCTTATACCCACCGCGTTCCGCCCCCTTGCGCACGGCATCCACACAGGCCGGGTCAAACGGCACCGGCGCGTAATAGAAAATCTGCTCAAATTCGCATTCAAGGCCGATGCCGGATTTAATCTCCTCCACCCCTTTGCGAAGGGCGGCATCCATATCGGCCAGAACGGCATCATCGGGGTGACGGAAATCGACCGTCAGGAACACACGACCGGGGATCACATTGCGCGAATTGGGGTGGATCTGCATCATGCCCACCGTGGCACAGGCCAGCGGCCCGCGATCAAGGCCAATTTTATTGACCAGTTCAATAATGCGTGCAGCCCCCAACAGCGCATCCTTGCGCGAGGTCATCGGGGTCGGTCCGGCATGGGCCTCCACCCCGGTCAGGGTGATTTCATACCAGCGTTGACCTTGCGCATCGGTGACAATGCCAATATCCATGCCTTCATCTTCCAGGATCGGCCCCTGTTCGATATGGGCTTCAAAATAGGCCCCCATCGGATGGGCATCAATCGTGGCCTCGTCATCGCCCATATAGCCGATGCGCTGAAGTTCCTCGCCCATTGTTTTGCCATCAACATCGGCGCGGGAATGGCCGTATTCCAGGTCAAACACCTTGGCAAACACGCCCGATGCCACCATTGCCGGGGCAAAGCGCGATCCTTCCTCGTTGGTCCAGCACACAACCTCCACCGGGGCTTCGGTTTCATATTTGGCATCATTCAGGGTGCGGATCACTTCCAACCCGCTTAACACCCCATAAACACCATCATATTTGCCGCCGGTCGGCTGGCTATCGAGGTGGCTTCCGGCAACAATTGGTGGCAGGTCGGGGTTTTTGCCTTCGCGACGGGCAAAGATATTGCCCATCTTGTCAATCCGGATCGAACAGCCTTCGTCCTTGCACCATTTGATGAACAAATCACGGCTTTCCCGGTCCAGATCGGTCAGGGCCAGGCGGCAGACCCCATCCTTGGCGGTTTTGCCGATTTTCGCCATTTCCATCAGGCTGTCCCAAAGGCGGTCGCCATTGATGTTCAGGTTCCGGGCGGTTGACGCAGCAGTCATTAATCAAAGTCCTTTCATATGTGGGGCATATAAATGCACATAAATGCACAATTTGCGGGGCTGCTGCGCCTATTCGGCGGCGTCACGCATCGGGTTGAGCGGATGTTGCGGCCAGGTCATATAGGGCTTGTCGGTTCTGACAGGCTCCATCGTGATGCAGTCAGGCACCGGGCAAATGTGGTAACACAGGTTACAACCCACACATTCCTCGTCAATCACGACAAATTCCTTGCCGCCTTCGGGCTTGGCATTCATGGCAATCGCCTGGTGGGATGTATCTTCACAGGCAATATGGCAGCGTCCGCATTCGATACATTTATCCGGGTCGATTACGGCCTTGGTATCGAAATTCATATTGAGTTCGTTCCAGTTCGCCACCTGCGGCACCGCCTTGCGGGTGAACTGCTCGACACTGCTATAACCCTGGTCATCCATCCATTGCGACATGCCGTCGATCAAATCATCGACAACGCGGAAACCATAAATCATTGCCGCCGTACAGACCTGCACCGCATTGGCGCCGAGCGCCATGAACTCGGCAGCGTCTTTCCAGGTGGTAATGCCGCCAATGCCGGAAATTTCCAGCGCCCGGGTTTCCGGGGTGCGGGCAATTTCGGCCACCATATTCAGTGCAATCGGCTTGACCGCCGACCCGCAATAGCCCCCGTGGGTTCCTTTGCCATCGACCATCGGCTCAGGCACCATCTTATCAAGATCGACCGAAATGATGGAATTTACCGTGTTAATCAGCGAAACCGCATCCGCCCCGCCCTTAAGCGCGGCCTCGGCCGACCACAGGATATTGGTGATATTGGGCGTCAGCTTGGTGAAAACGGGAATATCGACCGCTTCCTTGACCCAGCGTGTCACCTGCTCCACCATTTCCGGCACCTGACCAATGGCGGAACCCATGCCGCGTTCGCACATGCCATGCGGGCAGCCCAAATTCAGCTCAATGCCGTGTACACCACTTTCGGCAATCTGCTGGGCCAAATCCTTCCAGGCGCGTTCTTCAATCGGCGCCATCATGGAGCCGATAATCACGTGATCGGGCCATTCCTGGCGGCATTCGCGAATTTCCTGAAGGTTGAGCGCCAGCGGGCGGTCGGAAATCAGTTCGATATTGTTAATACCCAAAAGACGACGGTTCTGATCATGATGCGCGCCATAGCGGGACGAGACATTGACCACGGGCGGGTCAATACCCAGCGTTTTCCAAACAACCCCGCCCCAACCGGCCTGAAAGGCGCGCACGACATTGTATTTTTTGTCCGTTGGCGGTGCGGATGCCAGCCAGAACGGGTTAAGGCTATCAATACCGGCAATTTTGCAGCTTAAATCAGCCATGTTCTCTCTCCTTGGCGGGCGCGGGCTCAGGCGTTTTTCAAAAAGGCATCAATGGCGATGGCGGCACATTTGCCGTCCTCGACCGATTGCACGGTCAAATCCTCGCCGCTTTTGATGCAGTCCCCACCGGCAAAAATGCCTGCCGCCGTCGTCTGGTAATTTTCATCCACCACAATCTTGCCCCCGGCAATTTCCATCCCGGCCAGATCATCGGTTTTGATCTTCTGACCAATCGCCTTAAGAACCTGATCAGTCTTGACCTCGAATGTCTCGCCGGTGCCCGCCAGCTTGCCACTGGCATCCAGGGTGGTTTTTTCAAACACCATGCCCATCAGGCGGCCATTGGCCTTGATTTCAACCGGCTTGGCCCAATAACGCACGATGACACCATTGATTTTCGCCAGTTCCTGTTCAAATTCGGTGGCGGACATATGTTCGGGACCCCGACGGTAAACCAGAGTTACTTCCTCCGCCCCCAGGCGCTTGGCCTGCACGGCGGCATCAATCGCGGTATTGCCCCCGCCAATCACCACAACGGAATTGCCAACCGGCATGGTGGATTTGTCACTGGCCTGACGGAGTTTTTCAATAAAATCAATCGCATCATCAACGCCGCTGGCAGCCTCGCCAGCCAGGCCCAGATTATTGGTGGCACCAAGGCCCACGCCAACAAAAACGGCATCAAAGGATGATTTGACATCCGCAAGCGTCATATCACGCCCCAGTGCCTTGCCATATTCAATGGTGATCCCGCCGATACCGAGCAGGAATTCAACCTCACGCTGGGCGAAATCGTTGGTCATTTTGTAGGCGGCAAGGCCATATTCATTCAGGCCACCCGGCTTTGGCTTGGCTTCAAACACCGTCACGTCATGGCCCAGCATGGCGGCACGGTGTGCGCAGCTTAACCCGGCGGGACCGGCACCAATCACGGCAATTTTTTTGCCGGTGGCCTCTGCCCGTTTAAACGGATGCGGCAGGTTGCGCGCCATCAAATGGTCAACGGCGTAGCGTTGCAAACTGCCAATTTCGACGGCTTCATCTTCGGCAACATTGCGGACACAGGCCTGTTCGCAAAGAACCTCGGTCGGGCAGGCCCGGGCACAGGTGCCGCCCATGATATTGGCCGACAAAATGGTTTTTGCCGCCCCGTCCGGGTTGCCGGTGCTGATTTTGCGAATAAAACTTGGAATATCAATCGATGTCGGGCACGCCGTGACACAGGGCGCATCATAACAATACAGGCACCGGTTGCTTTCGGCCATGGCCTGCAAGGTGGAAAAAGGCGGGTGCAGATCGGAAAAATTGTCGGCAATGGCAACAGCCGACATCTGGCCGGTTTGCAAAGCGGGCTTTGCCTGCTGGGTCGTCATTTCATGTCTCCCTGCGCTAAAGGCGTCCTCTCCTGCGCCAGCGAGAGACATGCGACAGAAATACAGCATACAGATACATCACGGGCGTTGATGACATGCGCAACGCTGCCACCCCTGACATATCCGGCATTTTGTATTCCTGGCGTTTTCCAACAAACCCGCCGCATTTTTTGCGATCAGGGCCGTCGATCCCTTATTTTTATCCCGCCGTGTTTTTGTCTTTTAACATTGCTGACACGGTCAGGAGCCTCTCTCTGACCTTGATAGCATGATCAATCCTGATCATTTGGTCAAGATTAATTTTACATGGAAAAAACCCGCTGAAATTTGCGCGAAAAAACAAAAACTTGCAGGAATGTTTCGCCAGCATCCCTGCCGCCGAAATAACCAGACTAAAAATTAATGAAACTTTCACCGGAACAATCCCTCAACCGGCGCGTTGAGGGCCTAATCTGCCGATGCCAAAGCCCCTGGCAAAACCCGCCAAGAGCGACCCGGCGTGTATTCGGCATGATTATCGCGCCAGGCACACCCCGCTTGTCAGGGAGGCAAAGATGATCACGAAGCATAATCCGCCAGAAAATTCACAGCACACCTGCGACCTTGCAGGACGCAAGGCCATGACTGTCTTTCCTCTGGCGGTTCCATCTGCACACAAAGTGGACATCGGGCTTTTCCAACACTCTGCGGGCCGCTTTAAAACCCATGATCAATGGAGCCAAAGCCATGTCCGACCATCCCATTCTTGTCGGGTTTGATGGCACCGATGCGGCACATCGTGCCGTTGAATTTGCCGGATCCCGCGCCGAAGCCATAGGATGCCCTGTCCATATCGCCTATATCCTTGAATGGTCCCCCTATAGTTTTCTCTCCGCCCAGGAACTTGAAGAACGCCACCAGCGTCGCACCGAAGAACTCAGCCGGGCGGAAGCCACCCTTAGCCCGGCGCTCGACATTCTGCGCAAACGCGACATCCCGGTCACATACGAAGTTCGCTACGGACATTCGGGCGAACTGATGTGCCAAATCGCCCAGGAAAAACAGGCCAGCCAAATTGTCATCGGCCGCAAGGGAGGATCGGGTCTTGGTGCCCGTCTGCTGGGCAGCCTGGCCCTGACCCTTGTTCAGGCGGCCCCCCTGCCTGTTACCGTTGTCCCCTAAACCCTGCCCATACCGAAATCACAACCTTAAACGGCGCAAAGCCGCAAATACGGGAAATAAAAAAGACAAGATCAGGAGCATCTCATGTTTTCAACAAAATGGATTCCCGCCTCGGTGGCGGGTGCGGCCATTTTATCCTTTGCGCCTGTCGCACAGGCCCAACAGGGCGGTATGGATCAGGTAATTAACGAAACGGTCGCCCCGGTTTCCAATGTGATTGCCGGGGCGATTTTTTACAGCGTATCTTTCGGAGATGTAGAATTTCCATTGATCGTCGGCTGGCTGGTTCTCGCCGCAAGCATTTTCACCCTTTATTTCGGATTTGTTCAGTTTCGCAAATTCGGCCATGCAATCTCGCTGGTCAAGGGGGACTATTCCGACCCCAATGACGCCGGCGAAGTCTCGCATTTTCAGGCACTCGCAACCGCGCTTTCAGGCACGGTCGGGCTGGGCAACATTGCCGGGGTGGCCGTTGCCATTTCCATTGGTGGCCCCGGTGCCACTTTCTGGATGATTTTGGCCGGGCTTTTGGGCATGGCGTCAAAATTTACCGAATGTACGCTGGGCGTTAAATTTCGCAATGAATATGCCGATGGCCGCATTTCCGGCGGGCCGATGTATTATTTGTCCAAGGGCCTGAAAGAACAGGGAAAACCGGGGCTTGGCCGCGTATTGGCCGTTGTGTTTTCCGTTTGCTGTATTGGGGGTGCCGTGGGGGGCGGCAACATGTTTCAGGCCAACCAGGCCTTTCAGCAAATTGTCAATGTCACCGGCGGCGAGCAAAGCTTTTTTGCCGGAAATGGCTGGTTGTTCGGCCTGGTCATGGCCGCCATTGTCGGGATGGTCATTATTGGCGGCATCAAATCGATTGCCAAAGTCACGGAAAAAATCGTGCCCTTCATGGCGGTTATTTACGTTATTTCCGGCCTTGTCATTATTGGCATGAATCTGGACCATGCCGGGGATGCCATCTATCGCATTTTCAACGGGGCCTTTACCGGGGCCGGGGTTGCCGGTGGTATGGTTGGTGCGCTGATTCAGGGTTTCAAGCGCGCCGCGTTCTCGAACGAGGCGGGTATTGGCTCTGCCGCCATTGCGCATTCCGCCGTGCGCACCAAGGAACCGATTACCGAGGGCTATGTTGCCCTGCTGGAACCCTTTATTGATACCGTCGTCATTTGCACCATGACCGCCATTGTCATCACCATTTCCGGCGAGCTGCAAACCGACCTGACCGGTGTCGCCCTGACATCGGCGGCCTATGCCACCGCCTTTAGCTGGTTTCCCATCGTTCTGGCACTGGCGGTTGTGCTGTTTGCCTTTTCCACCATGCTGTCCTGGTCCTATTACGGGCTTAAGGCATGGACCTATCTGTTTGGCGAGGGCAAAGGCAAGGAAACGGTTTTCAAGGCCTTTTTCTGCCTGTGTGTCATTATCGGGGCCAGCATGAATCTTGGCCCGGTCATCGACTTTTCCGATGCCATGATCTTTGCAATGGCCCTGCCCAATGTGGTTGGCCTGTATTTCCTGATGCCGGTTGTCAAACGCGAAGCCGCCCAATACTGGCAAAAAATCGAACGGGGCGAGATCAAAAGGGTCAAATGATCCTGTTTTAACAGCACCGCCAAATCAGAACCGGCACCTTGATAAAGGTGCCGGTTCTGTCGTTCCAAACGCCTTAGGAGACCACCGGCGGGCTTTGCACATAGGCCAGCAACAGCCGGGCAACGGCCACAAAACTGTCCATATGCGCCCGTTCATGCCCGTGCGAGGCATCAAGACCAAAACAGATCAGCGCAGCGCGGGTGTCGTATCCGGCTTCCAGGGCGGAGGCCACATCGCTGCGGTAAAATTTGAACACATCGCGCGAATGTTCAATATCGCTGCTCTTGCATAAATCAATCAAATGATGGTTCAGCTTCCGGTCAAACGGGCCGGACATATCCATCATGGCGATGGTGACACCATATTCACAGGTATTTTGTCCCGGCGCATGGGTGCCATTATCCACCGCCACCAACTCGCCCACATCACCATCAAGCACATGCGCCCCACCCAGGCCAACTTCTTCGGCAATGGTGAAAATCACCCGGCAATTAACCGGCAGGGCAATGCGGTTTTCCTTCACCGCCCTGATCATCGCCAAAACCGATGCCACCCCCGCCTTGTCATCGAGATGGCGGGACACGACAAAGCCGCTATCGGTAAATTCGGTATTGGTATCAATGGCAATCAAATCGCCAATATTAACCCCGATCGCCATCACATCGGTACCATTGGCAACCCGTTCATCCAGGCGGACCTCCACCTGGCTCCAGGCCACCGGCTGGCTGTCAATTTCAGTATTATAGGTATGGCCCGATGCCTTGTTGGGCACAATCGTGCCGCGCCATTTTTTGCCATCATCGCCATAAACCGTCACCCGCGCCCCTTCGGCAAAGCGCGACGACCAATGCCCGACCGACATAATCGCCAGGCGGCCATTATCCTTGATTTCCTTTACCATCGCGCCCAGCGTATCCAGATGCACGGCAACCGCCCGGTCCGGCGATTTACGTTCACCGGGCAGCAGGGCACGAATGGCCCCGCGCCGGGTAAGCTCAAATTCAACACCC
This sequence comes from Thalassospira profundimaris, assembly GCF_003326755.1. Taxonomy (GTDB): domain Bacteria; phylum Pseudomonadota; class Alphaproteobacteria; order Rhodospirillales; family Thalassospiraceae; genus Thalassospira; species Thalassospira profundimaris_B. The sequence continues at coordinate 54,066 of NZ_JPWH01000014.1, forward strand.
AGTTTTTCCAGTTCATCGCAAACAAAGGCGACAATCTCGTCGGTCATTCCGGTTGGGCTGTGAATTGCCAACATCCGCGCCAAAATATCGGCCAGATAATCGCGATCAATGTGCGGGGCAAACATGGATACTCCTGTCAGTCAGAAACCGGGACAAATCCCGGTCCGGTCAATGTTTGGTGATAATCGCGGATAGCGCCTGCAATTCCGGGCTTAAGGGCTGGTCGGGCGGCACATCATTGCTGCCCACCCGCAAAAACCGGCGTTCCACCACCGCTTCCTGTTCTTCCATCAAACGCTGGGCGGCACACATATGCTGGTAAATCATCGCCCGTGCCGTTTCGCCGTCATTATTTTGCAGGGCGGTAATCAGGCGCAATTGATAATTGCGGCCAACCTCGCGCAGTTCGGTGTTGGGTTCATCGTAAATCTTTTTGCACACCGTCAAATTCATCAACAGGTCAATCATGAACCGGCACACAAAGGCCAAAAGCGGATTGGGGCAGATATCCACCAGAACCAGATGAAATTCCAGTTCCTTGATCCGCTGGCGATGCGCTTCCTCGATACTGGCGGGCTGGCGGGCATACCAGGTCATTTTTTCTTCCAGCCGGGCAAAGTCATCCTCGGTCATATGACCAATGCAGGCGGCCGCCATTTCGGGTTCCAGCAGGATGCGCAATTCGTAAATATCGCGGATCGACAAATCCTTGAAAAAGAAATAATTCCCCAGCAATTCCACCGCCCGCTGTTCGGGAACGCGGTCAATAAATGCCCCGCCGCCCGGCCCGGTGCGGGTGGCAATCAAACCCTGGGTTTCCAGCGATTTAAGGGCTTCACGCACCGTCCCCTTCGAGGCCCCCAACAGCGAAATCAGCTCTGCCTCCTGCGGCAGGCGCGATCCGGGGCGCAAACGTTTCTGGGCAATATAATCCTTGATCGCCTCGCTAATCGCTTCGGGGCGTTTACGGTCGCGTTTGCGGGTTTTGTCCAACTTGTCCAGCGCATCCTGCCGGGGTTTGGAAATTATCGGTCGGTCGGTCATCCATGCTCCATAGCCGCCAGTGCGACCCGTTTATACCCTGTTCTCACAAAATCCGGTTTTGTCGCTGCCATGTTATGCCATCCGCCCCAGCGGGTGAAAACAGGCCGCAGCATGATTATCCAGCCCAAAATCGGCATCGGGTATCTTTTTTCGACAATCATCCTGCGCATATGGACAGCGCGGGGCAAAGGCACAACCCGGCGGCGGTGCCATCGGGTCGGGCAATTCGGCGTTTGCTTCCTCGCCCTGCAGGCCGCGCTTGCCCGGCACCGGCGCACTGTCAAGCAACAACCGGGTATAGGGATGGCGCGGCTCCACAAACAGGGCCTTGCCTGCCGCCTGTTCCACCACCCGGCCAAAATACATCACCGCCACCCGGTCACTGACGGCCTCCACCACCGATAAATCATGGCTGATGAAAATATAGGTCAGTCCAAAACGCGCCTTTAAATCATCGAGCAGGTTTAACACCTGCGCCTGTACCGACACATCCAGGGCCGATACCGGCTCATCAAGCACGATAATCTCCGGTTCGGCTGCCAGGGCCCGTGCAATGCCAATGCGCTGCGCCTGCCCGCCGGAAAATTCATGCGGATACCGGTCCAGAAATTCCGGGCGCAAATTAACGCAATCCATCAGCTCTTTTAACCGGTCCTCCAGCGCCTTGCCGGACAGATTGCGCAAATAGCGCAACGGCGCGCTTAGGGTCTCGCGGATCAATTTACGCGGGTTCAGCGAACTGATCGGGTCCTGAAACACATATTGAATGCGTCGTGACAGGGCATGCCGGTCCTGGCTTAGCAAATCATTCAATTGCGCACCCGAAAGCTGAATATCGCCGTCACTGGGCCGGTCCAGCCCCACAAGCATGCGGGCCAGGGTGGATTTGCCACAGCCGGATTCCCCGACAATACCCAGCGTTTCGCCCTTGCGCACGGCAATATCCACCCCGCGCACGGCATAAACAGACGGCTTTTTGCCCATAAACAATGTGCGCCCGCCCCCAAATACCCGCACCAGATCGCGGGTTTGCAAAACAATATCAGGCATGGCGAACCTCCATCGGTTTGATGCAACGCACGGCATGGCCGTCACCCAATGGATCAAGGTCAATGGCCCCGGCCCGGCAGGCATCCGCCGCACGGTCACAGCGATCGGCAAAGGCACACCCCACCGGCAAATCATTGACCGCCGGGGGCAGGCCCGGAATGGCGGCAATTTCGCGCGCGGTTTCGCCCAAACGCGGCACACAATCGATCAGGCGTTTGGTATAAGGATGGGCCGGGTTTTCCAACACCTGCTGCGTTGTCCCCATTTCCACAATCTGCCCGGCATACATCACGGCAACCCGGTCGCAAATTTCCGAGACCACGCCAAAATCGTGGGTAATGAACAAAACCGACGTACCATGCTGTTCACGCAAATTGTTCATCAGTTTCAAAATTTGCGCCTGCACCGTCACATCCAGCGCCGTTGTCGGTTCATCGGCAATGATCAGTTCGGGTTCATTGGCCAGCGCCATGGCAATGCCTACCCGCTGGCGCATCCCGCCCGATAATTGATGCGGGTAACTATCGGCCCGTTTTTCCGGGTTGGGAATGCGCACCATGCGCAAAAGTTCAACCGCCTTTTGCCAGGCTTCCTTATAACTCACGCGATTATGGGCGCGGATCGCCTCGACCAACTGATCACCCACCGAAAATAACGGATGCAGCGTTGAAAGCGGGTCCTGAAACACATAGGCCGCCCGCCCGCCACGAATGGCGCGAATTTCCTGTTCGTGCATGTCAAACACATCGCGCCCGTCCAGCATTACCCGGCCCCCGGCAATGGTACCGGGCGGGGATGCCACCAGCCCCAACAGCGACAAGGCGGTAACAGATTTGCCAGAGCCGGATTCCCCCACCAGACCCACACATTCATTGCGCCCAACATGGAAGGAGACGCCACCAACGGCTTTATAAACGTCATCACCCAAAACAAATTCGGTGCGCAAATCCTCGACCGACAAAATGGCGCCCTTTTCGGCATCCCTTTTGGCACCCGGCTGACCATTGACGTGCCCGGAACCCGCATGTGCCGGGCCATCCCATGTACTGCGATCAATGCGGGTTACAGGGGCCGGACGCGCCAGCGCACCCGATTTCAGCCGCGGGTCCAAAATGTCGCGAATACCGTCGCCCAGCAAATTGATGCTCATGACCAGCACAAAGATCATGCCACCGGGAATGGCCGATAAATGCAGCGCGGTGGTAATCAGCTTGCGCCCCTCGCCCAGCATGGAGCCAAGGTCCGCCTGCGGGGGTTGTGCGCCCAGCCCCAAAAAGCTGAGCCCCGCCGTTTCCAAAATCATCCAGCCCACCGTGGTGGACATGGTAATCACGATCACCGGCATCACATTGGGCAAAATCTCGCTGAGCAAAATGCGGATATGCCCCTTGCCCGACAAACGGGCGGAATCGACAAATTCCCGGTGCACAATCCCCACCGTCACCCCGCGAATATTGCGGGCAAAAAACGGAATATTGACCACGGCAATGGCATAAAGCGCATTCATCAGCCCCGGCCCCAGGGCGGCAACAATCGCCAAAGCCAGCAAAATATAGGGAAACGCCATCACCATATCGATGCCGCGCATCATGATATTATCGGTACGTCCACCGAAATAGCCCGAAATAATGCCAATGGCAGAGCCGAAAAACGCGGCAAACAATGATGCCGAAATCCCCACCGCCAGGCTGACCCGCGTGCCCCATAACAGGCGCGATAACAAATCGCGGCCCAAATGGTCGGTGCCGAGAAAATGCCCGTCGCTTAACGGTGGTAACAGGCGGTTGGCCGGGTCGGTCGCATCGGGGTTCACCAGCGGCAACCACGGTGTAATCAGCGCCAGAATAATCACCCCGGCGAAAATCACTGCCCCCATCAGGGCTAAATGGTTCCGCGCCAGCAGTTTCAGGGCCGAAGGCCGTGCTGACCGTTTACGCGGTTTTATCGTCATATTGGTTGAGGATGCCGGGTTACTCATGCCTTGACCCTCGGATCGATAAGGTGTTGCAACACATCGGCAAACAGATTGAACAGCACATAACTTGCCGCCACAATCACAACGCCACCCTGGACGAGCAAAATATCGCGGGTGGCAATCGCCGTAACCAGCATTCGGCCAATGCCAGGCCACTGAAACACGGTTTCAATATAAACAGCCCCCCCCAGCACAAAACCCGCCTGCACGCCAATCACCGGGATCACATTGACCAGGGCGGCCTTAAAGGCATGGCGGTAAATCACCCGCCTTTCATCCAGGCCCTTGGCGCGTGCGGTGCGAATATAATCCTGGCGCAAAACTTCCAGCATGTTGGAACGGGTCAAGCGCGCGATCACCCCGGTTGCCACCACCGCCAGTGTGACGGCAGGCATAATCAGATGGCGCAATAAATCGGGCAAATCGCCACCGCCATAAATGGCGTACATGCCACTGACCGGCAGCCAGCGCAGTTTGACGGCAAACAGCAACATCATCATCAGGCCCAGCCAGAATGACGGTATCGAAATGCCAATCAGCACCACAAAGGTCAGGGTTTTATCCGCCCAGCCATATTGCCGCACCGCCGATACCACACCGGTCAGAAGGCCAAATACGGTACATAACATCAGCGACGCCCCCGCCAAAATCAGCGTCGCGCCAAACCGTTCCAGAACCTCGTCCAATACCGGGCGGTTCAGGCTGTAAGACCGGCCAAAATCGCCATGCAGCATATTGGAAAGCCAGATCCAGTATTGACTGAACAGCGATTTATCCAGCCCCAGATCAGCCCGTAACTTGGCGATGTTTTCCGGCGTCGCATAGGACCCCAAAATCGCCAGGGCCGGGTCGCCCGGAATAAGGGACATGATCAAAAAGACAATCACGGTCAGACCCAGCAAAACCGGAATCATCAAAACCAGTCGGCGCAAAATATAGACGTGCATGACAGGGCTCGTCAGTGTGAGTGCGGGAAAAATGCCAGGTGCAAACAAAAGAACCCATTTGCACCCGGCGTAATGTCAAACTGGCCAATCAAGCCAGCAAAAGCCAAAGGCCTAATCCTTGCTGACATCCTTTAACAGCAGGAAGAAGGACGGTTGCAGCTTGAAGCCCTTCACCGCCGCACTGGCCACGGCATTCTGTTTCCAGTTGGCAATAAAGGCCCAGGGTGCATCGTCATGCACGATCTGCTGCATTTCACGATACAGCTTTGCCCGTTCATTCTGATCGGTTGATGTGCGGGCCTTTTCCAGCAATTCATCCACTTTGGGGTTGGAATAATAACCGGAATTAAAGCCGCCCTTGTCCGGCCACGCATCAGTGCGCAGCGCCAGATACGGCAATGTATCGGGGTCGTTGGTCATCCAGGCCATTTCGGCCATGTCCGCCTTGCCCTCAAGCCCTGGGTTCACCTTGCCCAGGAAGGTATTCCATTCATAGGTCTCGATCTTGACCTTCAGGCCAACCTTCGCCAGATCAGCCTGGATCGCGGCCCCCATCGGGATCGGGTCCAGCATGCCAGAACCGCCTTCGGTCACGTAAAAGGTCACTTCCTTGCCCGCGGCCCCGGCTTCATCAATCAGCTTTTTGGCCTTCTCAACGTCATAGGGATAAGGCTGAAGGCTTTTGTCATAGGCCCAGGCAAAGGCGGGCGGGATCGGCCCGGCGGCAATATCGGCCGTGCCCTGCAAAACGTTATCGACCAGCGCCTTTTTATTAATGGCGTAATTGATCGCCTGGCGCACACGCTTGTCCTTGAACGGGCCGTCCTTGGTATTCAGGATCAGGAACCACAAATGCGGCCCGGCCTGCTGATAGACCGCGAAATTGGCATCAGATTCCAACTGCCCCAAATTATCTGGCGGCACCTCGACCATCAGGTCAATGCCACCGGCCATCAATTCGGCAACGCGGGTATTGGCATCGGTAATCGGGCGGAAAACAACGGCATCAAGTTTCGGCGCACCATCCCAGTAATCGTCATTACGGGTAACAACCACCTTGGCATTGCTTTCCCATTCCGCGAATTTAAACGGGCCGGTCCCCACCGGATGACGGCCAAAATCCTTGCCATATTTCTTGACCGCCGTGGGCGAAACCTGCAACCCCGGTGGATAAGCCAGATTGGACAGGAACGGCGCATAGGGTTCCTTGAGCGTGAATTTGACCGTCAAGTCATCCATCACGTCAACATGGTCAATCGCGCTAAAGAAAAACGCCAGCGGGAACGGCCCGGTATCATGCTGCGGGTGCTTTTCATCCAGCATACGGTCAAAATTGTATTTTACCGCTTCGGCGTTAAACGGCGTACCATCATGGAAGGTCACGCCCTCGCGCAGTTTAAAGGTATAAACCTTGCCGTCGTCCGAAATGGTCCAGCTTTTGGCAAGGTCGGGTTCGACCTCAAGCGTGCCATCCTTATAGCGCACCAGCCCATCATACATATTGACCAGAATGCGGAAGTCATTCACCGCCGTATCGGCGGCCGGGTCAAGCGATTTGGGTTCTGCAATCTGCCCGACCAGCAGAACGCCCGGCGGTGTCTGTGCCTCAGCCGTGCCGGCTGAAAATGCTGAAACTGTCAGGGCCGCTGCGACCAGCGCCCCTTTAAACAGGCTTTTCATTCAAGCCTCCCTTTTTATAAGCCTCTCGATCTGGGCCGGATCACGATCCGAACCTTACGGTGACAACCCTTTTTTGTTGCGTTGAACGTTTCCACGTCAAAGGCCGTTGCCAGCCCTGCCGGTTGTTGCGGTTGCAATGTCTATTTATAATGATAAATTGACGCCGGGCAATTATTTATCATTATAAATTTAGCCATCCCGCATAACAGCCCTTCTGACCTGGCAGGCAAAATGACCTATTCGCTGATCGCAAAAGACCCGAAAACCAAGGCTCTCGGGCTGGTAACGGCCACCGGCAACCTAGCCGTTGGCGGTTTTGTGCCCCATTTGCGCGCCGGGGTTGGCGCAATTGCCACACAGGGCTATTCCACCAATTACTGGTATGGCGTTAACGGGCTAACCCGCCTGGAAGCCGGTGAAAATGCCGAGTCCGTGGTTAAAAACCTGACAGACGCCGACGAGGGCCGCGCATACCGGCAAATGCTGTTGCTTGATGCCAATGGCAATGGTGCGGCCTGGACGGGGACTGCCAACAGCGCCCATCATGACCATATCATCACGCACAATCTGGTTGCCGGCGGCAATATTCTGACAAACGAATGCGTCATCCCCGCCATGAAAAACGGCTATGAACAGGCGCTTGAAAATGGCTGTTCTTTTGCCCTGGCACTGCTACATGCGCTGGAGGCCGCCTTTGAGGCAGGCGGGGATAAACGCGGCACCAGTTCGGCCACCATTCAGGTTGTTACCCCCAGGCAGCTCCCGCTTGATCTGCGGGTCGATAACCATCCAAACCCGATTGCCGAACTGAAACGCCTGTATGACATGACCCGTCAATCCGACTACCAGTCCTTTTTCGTCCGTTTGCCCACACCGGACCATCCACACCAGCATTGATCAATATTGATCAATATATTTTTCCACCCCGCTATTCGGAGGCCCCATGCTGGGACAACTTGTTTATGATCGCCTGGAACAGGCCGCCCAATTTTCCCAACCCGGCCCCGGTGTGACCCGCCTGTTTTTAAGTGCCGAACACAAACAGGTCGCCGCCCTGATTAACGAGTGGATGAAACAGGCCGGGCTGGAACCCGACATGGATGCCGCAGGCAACATTGTTGGCCGCGATGAAAAGGCCCGCAATGGCGCCCCCACCCTGATCATGGGGTCACATCAGGATACGGTTGTTTCAGGTGGCAAATATGATGGCATGCTGGGTGTTGCCCTGCCAATCGCGGTGGTCGGGGACCTTTATAAACGCAAAATCGACCTGCCCTTTGGCATTGAAATTGTCGCCTTTGGGGACGAGGAAGGAACGCGTTTTCAATCCACCCTTGTCGGCTCCCGCGCCCTTGCGGGGACATTTGACCCGGCCGCCCTTGATGCCACGGATGATAATGGTGTTACGGTGCGCACCGCCCTGCAAGATTTTGGCTGCAATCCCGATCATATTCCCGGCCTGAAACGGTCGCGCAAAAATACGCTGGGCTTTCTGGAAGTGCATATCGAACAGGGCCCGGTGCTGGAAGGGCACGACCTGCCCGTCGGGATTGTCACTGCCTTAACCGGGATTGAACGCCACCGCGTACTGATCAAGGGCAAGGCCAGCCACGCCGGAACCACCCCGATGGATCACCGCCAGGATGCTTTACTGGCCGCCGCCGATATTGTTCACAAGGTCAATCAAGTGTGCCGCGAAACCGAGGGCATGGTCGGTGTGGTCGGCAAGCTGGAAGTATCGCCCAATGCGGTTAACGTGATTCCCGATAGCGTTGACCTGACGATTGAACTCCGCGCCCCTGAACGGGCGGTACGGGTGAATGGCCGTGGGGCGATTTTATCGGCCCTGGGCGGCATTGCGCAAAACCGCAGCGTTGCGATTAATACCGATCACACCTACGAGGCAGAGGGGGTACCCTGTGCCGACTGGATGATGAACGGGCTGGAAGCCGCGATAACCCAACACAACATTCGCCCCCTGCGCCTGTTTAGCGGCGCGGGCCATGATGGCCTTGCCATGCACGATTTATGCGACATTGGCATGTTATTTGTCCGCTGCAAGGACGGGTTAAGCCACCATCCCGATGAAGCCATCACCGCCGAAGATGCCAACATCGCGGCACAGGTGCTGACGACCTATTTGCAAAATCTGGCGCAATTCTGCCCGAAACTAACAGGATAAAAACCCAGGTTTATCGCCGCGCATTGCCGCCCTGCAAAGCCATGTCTTTGCAGAAGGCCTGAAATATGCGATTTTGGGCGCATCATTGCTGGTAAATATGATATGACCCGCCAGCAAGAGAGAGAACATTTCCCGCATTCCATAAATAAAGACCCGACGATATGAGTGATCAATCGCGCCGTTCCGAATTGTTGATGCCTGCTGGCTCTTTGGAAAAGCTTAAAATTGCTGTGCTGTATGGCGCGGATGCCGTTTATATGGGCACGCCTGATTTATCACTGCGGGTCAAAAGCCAGATGTCGCTGGATGACGTGGTGGAGGGCATTGAATTTGCCCACCAGCATGGGGTGCGGGTTTATCTGACGCTGAACCTGTTTTCGCACAACAAGGACATTTCCAAACTGCCGGAATATGTTGAAACCGTGCGCAAGGTGCAGCCGGACGGCCTGATTGTCGCCGACCCCGGCGTTTTCATGTTTGTGCGCGAACAGGCCCCGGAAATACCGTTACATGTCTCCACCCAGGCCAATGTCTGTTCCTGGCAGTCCGTCAAATTCTGGCAGAGCATTGGTGCGAAGCTTGTGGTTCTGGGCCGCGAGGTTTCCTACGAGGAACTGACCGAAATTCGCGAAAAATGCCAGGACATCAAAATCGAAGCCTTCGTGCATGGTTCCATGTGCATGACCTATTCCGGCCGCTGCCTGCTCTCCAATTTCATGGCCGAACGCGGCGCCAACCAGGGGGCGTGCGCCAATAGTTGCCGCTGGAAATACAAGGTCCATATGAAACTGAAGGATGGCACAGTCAAGGAACTGAACCTGACCGAAGAAAATATGGAACTGTTTGATTTCTTCCTGGAAGAAGAAATGCGCCCCGGCGAACTGATGGAAATCCAGGAGGATGAACGCGGATCATACATCCTTAATTCGCGTGACCTGTGCATCATGCCGAAACTGGAAGACTACCTTAAAATCGGTGTCGATAGCCTCAAGGTTGAAGGCCGCGGCAAAAGCCCCTATTATGCCGGACTGGTCGCACGCGCCTATCGCATGGCGATTGACGACTGGTACGAAGACCCCGAAAACTGGTCAGCCGAGCCCTATATGAAGGAACTGGCAACCATTCCCAACCGGGGCTATACCCTGGCCTTCCATGAAGGACGGTTGACCAATTATGCGCATGGCTATGACAGCTCCAGCAACGTTTCGGACTGGGAATTTGCCGGGCTGATCGAACGGGTGGAAGACGATGCCTTTATCGTGTCGGTCAAAAACCGCCTGCTGGCTGGCGACGTTCTGGAAATCGTCCCGCCCAGGGGCCGTAAAACCATTTTCCTCCGCATGTATGAATTTATCGATGCCAATACAGGCAAAGTTGGCGAAGCCGTGCATGCCGGGGCCAAACCGATGGTCCGTATTCCGTTTTCCCTGCTGGAGCAGGAAGACCCGGACTATCTGCGCACCGCCTTCCCGCCGCTAACCATCATCCGCAAGGAAAAGGCCTTAACGCCCGATGAATGGGAACGCATGAAGCTGGACCAGGAAGGCCATAAAATTGAAATGGGCAAGGGCAACCCGGAACGCTACGACGCCAAACGCGACGCCCTGCAAACCGCCCTTGATGAACGCCAGAAAGACCGCACCTTCCGCACCCCGCGTGTGGGCACACAAGGCTGTTGTGGCCGGGGCTGCAATGGCTGCCTGATCTTCTGGCACGACCCGCAATATGCCAAGGCCCGTGACATCCTCGCCAAACGGAAACAGGGCGAAATGCTGGAACGCGATGGCAAGACAGTGGCGGCGGAATAATTCCGCGACCAACACCCAATACGCATATAAACGCGGCCAAAGAAAAACCCCTTGATGCCATGTCGCATTCAAGGGGTTTTCCATAAGGCCCGCACCGGCGGGAGGCTAAAGCCAGGTGCAGGCTATTTGATCAGCGGCAGTTCCACGCGGCTGCCTTCCAGGGTCCATTCCATCGGGTCGAGGGTTCGGCCTTCTGCCTGCACAACACCGTTGGCATAAAACAGCACGGTGCCGTAATCCGCATCCTCAATGCGATAAGTTCCATCATCATCGGCCGTAACCGACAAATCATGGCGGCTTGCAAACCCTGACAGATCCTGTGTATGGCCCAGCCGGACCACCCAGATGCTGTCCCGCCCGGCAAGGCGCAATTCATGGGCGGCAGAGCTTCCCGTTTTCACCAGTTCCAGCGGACCAGAGGCCGAAACCAGCACCGCCCCCGCGCCCGAACGCGCAAAGGCCCTGTTCGCATCAACCTGCCATTCGTCAAAAATGGGGGTCGGGAACCAGGCATGGGTGAAATCCGGCTGCGGGGCGACCCCTTCAAACCGCACAATCGCAAGATCGCGATATTGCTGCACACGCGGCACACTGGCCGACCCGCCCCAGAAGGACGGCCGCCCGAAACCGGATTGCACAATTTCACCGGGATGATTGATGAACAATTGCGCGCCGGGTTCGCGACCAATACGGGCCTGAATCAGGGTTTCCTGATAGCCCCAGTCGCGCCAGCGATAAAGCGCGGCAGAGCCCATTGCCGTTTCACTGGTTTTATAATGATACAACCGGCAAAAGGCATTTTCCCCCTGCCAGAAGGTCCATTCCTGTGCCGCATCGGGCTTTTCCCAACAGGCAATATCGGCAAGGTCCGGCAGGTTTAAACCATAATCACGCAAGGCCAGCGCCACCTGCGCCAAGCAATTGACATGCGCGCCAAATTGCCCCTTGCCCCACAGCAAACGGGCAAGGCCGGTCAATTCCAGGGTGTCGGCAACACACAGGGAATGTTCGTAACTGCGCCCCTGTGCTCCGGTAATCACCCCGTGATGGGCAGAATGGGCGATCATGGTGATCAGCCGGACAATGGCCCGCGATGCGCGATTGCGAATAATGTCATCCGGGGCCAGGGCAAACAGCGCCGTTAAGCCCTTAAGATCAATCGGGAAATAGGTGCCCGAATTGAATTCCGCCATTTCGGCGGCTTCAAAATGGTCAAACCACGCCATCAGGCGGTCATAACCCGCCTTGCGATGCGCCGTGCCCGAACGATCCGCGCGCCTGAAATGGGCATCGGGGAAATGGTTGCCTGCCAGATAGGTCGCGGTATGAAACAGCAGCGCGTGATTTTCCGAGAAATACCACTGCACATCATTGCCCGGTTCATCCATCCAGTAGCGGAATTCAAAGATCGCGGCATCAATCCGTTTCACCAGATCCGCTGGCAAACGGTCCTCATAGACAATGCGGGTCCAAAGTAACGGCACCAGCGCAAAATCCGCACAGTCGAAACAATCCTCGATCCCCGGCAAGGCGGTATTGATAATGTCATAGGCCCGGTTAAGCGAGGCATCGTCGCCCTGGGCGACGCAGGCCAGTGCCGTTTCGGTATCGGTTTCGGCATGGCGCGCAATCCATTCCAGCGTCTCGGCAATGCGGGCCGCCATATCCGGCGATGGCTGTGCGGTGGAGGACCGCCAGCTTACTTCCGCGCCCAATCGTGCTTCGGTGGCAAAATCGCCGCACTGAAAAGACATCTCGAAATAGCGGTAATCGGCCGGGAAATCGTTTGATACCGCCAGTCGCACCCGGTCCGCCCCGGCAGGAATATCAAACGGCACATCATCATGGTCATGCGACATGAAATGACCGGCAACGCGGATCCGGCCTGTCACGGCACCGGGGAACGCCACCGGCAAAACCAGCCAGATATCGCGATCATCATAAAACTTGCGATCCAGGTGCATCGCATCCACAGCGGCCTCAACCGCGTTAACGGTTTGCGAGGGTGCGGGAAAACAATTGCCCGACCGTGCCCGAGGCCCGTCAATCCAGGTCAGCGCAATACGGATCACCGCATCGCGTTCGCATAAATCCTCGAACTGGACCGCAACTTCATTATGCCCCGCCACCAGCTTTGCTTCAAATTCAAGTTCGTCCAGGGCATTACGGGTGGCCGGTGACAGCCATGCCACCGGTGCACCATTGACATAAACCTTGGCCGCGCCGCAAATACCAACCCGCAAGCGGGCCAAACCGGCCTCGTCCGCGACAATTGCGGTGCGGGCCCAGCCGCGAATCTGCGTTGCGCGAAACCAGAAACCGGAAAGATCCAGAAACGGCGACCCGCCCGGCAAAATATTGCGCGCCCCGGACCAGTCCGGAAAGGACCGGGCCGGAAGCTCTTTACCCCGGCGTTCCTCGATATAGGCCGTCCGGCAAGGATAGGTATGCGGGATAAAGTTCTTTTCCTTGGTCAGGAAAAACGTTGAATCCATCTCTCCTTCCATTGGCATATCGGCAACGTCATAGCGGCTTTCCTCAAGCGACGTTACCTGCCAATAGGGAACGGGCGAACCGGGGTAAAGAACCATGATTTAGCGCAGCTCCTTCACGGCAACCGGCGATACGTCGGTATATGCCTGGTTTTCACCTGTCATGCCCCAGACAAAGCCATACGGCCCGGTTCCGGCACCCATATGGATCGACCATGCCGGTGACAAAACAATATCACCATTGGCAACCACCAGATGGCGGGTATTATCCGGCCGGCCCATAAAGTGCATAACACGGTCTTCATCGGAGAGGTCAAAATAGCAATAGGCTTCCATGCGCCGTTCATGCAAATGCGGCGGCATCGTATTCCAGACAGAACCTTTCGCCGGGTCGGTAATCCCCATCAGCAGCAGGCAGGAAGGCGACACTTCGGGGTGGATATACATTGCCAGCGACCGGCAATTGCTTTTTTCCGCATCACCGAGTTCAAGAATCTTGGATTGCGCACGCGTAATCAAACGGGTTTCAATCGACTGCCCGGCAGGAACGGAATTCATGTAAAACCAGGCGGGCTGTGCGGCGTCATTGCTGCCAAGTTTTACGGCCTTCGTCCCACGGCCCACATACAAGACGTCGCGATTGGCGAGCTCGTAACGGGTGCCATCCACCTCGATCCAGCCCGCACCGCCAAGATTGGCAATTCCCATCTCGCGGGCGTCAAAAAACAGCTCGGTCCCTACATCTTCGCCGCCGCCAAAGGAAAGCGCACCATCAAGCGGCACGGCACCCCCAACAATCATGCGATCAAAATGGGTGTAGGCAAAGCGGATCTCGCCCGGCGTGAACAGGTTCTCGACCATAAAATTCTCGCGAAGCTGCGATGTGTTCATGCCGTCAATCTGGTCCGGCCCGGCACCATAGCGTTGTTCCATTGCCACGGGACTATCTCCTTCGGATGTTCCTGCACGTTTCAGGCACCGTTTTTCGGCACCTTAACTTTTTAAAACGGAAGGTTCGGCAAACATCATCCGCACCAGTCACTCCCGGCGCGAACCGATATTGTTTTCCTCACCACAAGAAAAAACATCACATTAAGAAATTTATCGTGCAACATGTAATTAAATTCCACATACTGACATTATCAGAAAAGAGGAAATCATGTCAGTTAGTGGTCGAACGAAAATCAGTGACATTGCATCGCGCCTTGGGGTTTCAACGGCGACAGTCTCGCGCGCCTTAAGCGGAAATGGCTATGTCCGCGAACAACTTGCGTCCCGTATCCGGGCGACCGCCATTGAAATGAATTATGCCCTGCCCAGTACGGCATCGGGCCAGAAGGTGCTGATCGTGTCCTCCCAGGAGGCCATGATCGATTTCAAACGCAGCCAGTTCACCATGTATGTGCTGGAAGGTCTGCGCGAACGGGCCGAAAGCCGCGACATCCGCATCGAATCCTATATCTATCAGCCCAATCAGCGGTTTGAGGACCTGTACGACGCCGCCCAGGCCCCGGACCTGATCGGTCTTTTACTGGTATCGGTCGATGATGCCACCCTTGAATATGTGCGCGGTTCCGGCATACCGGCGGTGATGGTCAATGGCGATGATCCGGAAATGACGCTTAGTTCCGTCACACCGTGCAACCGCTCTGCCGCGACGCTGGCAACCAAACACCTGATGGCGCAGGGGCACCGGCGCATCCTGTTTCTCAATCGCCCCGGTCGGCGCACCATCCAGCGCCGTCGCGAAGGCTGGCAGGACGCAATGGCGGAGCATTACAACCCCGATTTCGTCATTGATGTGGATGACTGGACCGCCGAAGCCGCAAGCGCGCGTGTGGCCGACGTGCTGGAAAGCAATTTACCCTTTAGTGCCATTGTCGCCGCGGGTGACATTTTGGCGGTGGGGGCCGTATCCGCCCTTCAGGCCAAGGGGTATGTGGTGCCAAAGGATGTTTCCGTGATCGGCATCGATGGGCTGCCGCAGGGACAATATATGTCCCCCGCCCTGACATCGGTTAAAATCCCCATGCAAACCGTGGGGGCCCTGTCGCTGGATTTGCTGATCGAAACGTGCCGCCTGGTCAATGCAGATATTGACATGCCCGCCCGCCGGATCGAGCTGGCCTGCGAGCTGATCCATCGTGAAAGTGTGTGCCCGCCGGCAAAAAAATAGCGCAAACCTTCCGGTTTGCGCCAATAGGAAAATGTCGCGGTTGGCAAACAGCCCGCCCTAGCGGGCCAGCCAGCCGCCATCCACATTCAGGATCGCGCCGGACACATAATCCGACGCCGGGGCGGCCAGATAAACCGCACTTTCGGCAATGTCCTCCGGGCGGCCCCAGCGACCAGCCGGGATACGGTCCAGAATGGCGGCAGAACGGTCCGGGTCGTCGCGCAGGGCCTGGGTGTTATTGGTGGCAATATAACCCGGTGCAATCGCGTTGACATTAATCCCGCGTGCGGTCCATTCATTGGCGAGAATACGGGTTAACCCCGCCACACCATGCTTGGATGTTGTATAGGATGGCACACGAATGCCGCCCTGAAACGACAGCAGGGAGGCAATATTAACGATCTTGCCCTTGCGGTCCTGTTTCAATAGTTCCTTGGCAAAGGCCTGGGATGTAAAGAACACCGCCTTGACATTGACGTCCATCACCGCATCCCAGTCTTCTTCGGTGAAATCAACACTGTCGGCACGGCGAATGATCCCGGCATTATTGACCAGAATGTCAATACCGGCACCGTCAAACAAAGAAACACCGGCCATCGGGTCAGAAAAATCAACGATAATTTCGCTGGCTGTTCCCCCGGCATCGGTAATGGCCGAAACCGTTTCGGCACAGCTTCGCCGCCCGGCACAAACAACATCTGCACCGGCACGGGCCATTGCAATGGCAATCGCCTGCCCGATACCGGCATTGGCACCGGTAATCAGGGCTTTACGACCATTCAGGGAAAACGCATTCATAAGGTAACTCCGTTCCAAAGAAGGGGGTATATCACATCAGGCCAAGGAAACGCGGCAGGGCCAGCGTCAGCCACGGCACATAGGTGGTCAAAAGCAGGGCAGCAGTTGTGGCAAAGAAAAACGGCAGGATCGGACGGATCACCTGATCAATGCGCAAGTTGGCCACCGCACAGCCGACAAACAACACACTGCCCACCGGCGGCGTCATTGAACCCACACCAAGATTAAAAATCATGACAATGCCCAAATGCACCGGATTCATGCCAATTTCATGGGCGATGGGCAAAAAGATCGGGGTGAAAATCAGCACTGCCGGTGTCAGATCCATGAAAAAACCAATCACCAGCAAACAGACATTCATCACCAGCAAAATCATGATCGGGTTGTCGAATGTCAGGATTGTATCGGCAATCACATCGGGGATACCGGCAATCGTCATGACATAGGACATGATGCCCGACGCCGCGATCAGAAACAGAATGGAACAGCTTGTAATGGCAGAGGTTTTAAGGGCGTCAAGATATTCGCGCCAGGTTGCCAGCCGATAGAGCAGCGACAAAATGAACGAATAAAACACGGCAACCGCCGCGCCCTCGGTCGCGGTAAATGCACCAACGGCGATGCCGCCAATCACCAGAATGATCATCAACAGCGCAGGCAGCGCCTGCCAGATGACGGTAAAAACATCCGACCAGCTAGCATGACCTTCGGTACGATAGCCCTTGCGCATGGCGATAACCCTCACCACCGCCATCACCGACAGGCCCATTAAAATCCCAGGCAAATAACCGCCCAAAAACAGGGCCGAAATGGAGGTCCCGCCCGACACCAGCGAAAACAAAATCAGCGGCCCGCTGGGCGGAATAAGGATGCCGGTCGGGGCAGAGGCAATATTGACCGCCGCACAAAAGGCCGGATCATAGCCTTCCTTGCGCTGCAAGGGGCCAATCACCCCGCCAACACCGGCCGCCGCCGCAATAGACGATCCGGAAATGGACCCAAACAGCATATTTGCCAAAACGTTGGTGTGTGCCAGTGCACCCGGCATCCGCCCGCCCAGCAGTTTGGCAAGATTAACCAGCCGAATGGCGATGCCGCCCTTGTTCATGATATTGCCCGCCAGCACAAAAAACGGGATGGCAAGCAGGGTGAAACTGTCGATGCCCGAAAACATCTTTTGCGCGCTGACAAAGCCGATCACGTTGGATGGCAGATAGGCAAAGCCGGTGACAACGGATGATACGCCAATGGCAATCGAAATCGGTGTGCCCAGTATCAGCAGGCCAAAAAACAGCACAAACATGACAACGGCCGCACCGGCAGGATCGAGCATGAAATCAATAATGGTATCCATATCAGACCGTATCCTGCGCTTCTTCGGCGGGGGCCAGTTGCCCGGCCAGAATGAGAATAATATTAAGGCTTTGCAGCACAATGATCAGGCAGGCCGCGACCGGCACGGCCAAATAGATCATGCCCATTGGCACCTGCATGATGGGCGATAATTGCGACATCGCCGACATGGCGGCTTTCCAGCCCCCCATCAGCATGGCAAATGTGGCAAACGAAATCGAAATCAGGCCATTCAGCGTTGCCAGCAGCTTTTTCCACCAGTCAGGCCCCATAAAAATCAGCAAATCCAGCGACAGATGCTTGCGGGTGCCAAAACAGTAGGCCGAGCCCAGCAGCGCCATCCAGATCATGGTGAATCTGAGGGTTTCTTCGGTAAACAAGGCAGGTGTCGCCAGAACATAGCGGGTAAAAACCTGCCAGAGCATGAGGGCGACCATGCAGCAGAGTGTGATGGAGATGACCCCCAGCAGCAGGTGCTCAAGACCGCGCTTGAATGAATGCAACACTTCGCGTTTCCTCCGTCGAAGTTGCCCGGTGCACGTTGCGGCACCAAATTTTTTGTTTTGTGCAAAAACAGACCATGCGATGTGAAAACAACATCTGCAATCTGAAAATTATTTTCATATGCTAACTGTCGAACCTGTCCGTATTCAAATCTCCCCCTGATTTCCTGTTTCACGCCAAACTAACGGATCGGTTCACCCTGACCGTTCCGGCAATGATGCCGAATCTTTGTCGCACGATAGGCCGCCAACGTCCCTTTCCCCGTACCGGCCCCTTCACAGCCAGCACAAACAGCACATCCAACAATGAAAATTTATTACATATAGCAATATTATTTTCACAATGACATTTTTCCTTACATGCCATCGAGCAAATCTGATGGCATTTTCGTCACCGCCTTAATAGCGGAAAGATGTCCCAAGGGAGGAAAATAATGAAATATCAGAAAATTGCCTTTGCTCTGGCAGCATTTGCAACACTTGCCGCCGGCCCGGTCGAGGCAAAAACCCGCCTGACACTTGCCAATTCACTGTCGGCCGACCATCCAACCAGCACCGCCCTGCAACAGTTTGCCGATGAAGTCAAAGAACGCACCAATGGCGAAGTCACGATCCGGCTCTATCTGAATGCCGTGCTGGGGTCAGAACGCGAAGTTCTTGAACAGCTTCAAAATGGTGCGGTTGACATGACCCGCGTCAGTGCGGGGAACCTTGAAAATTTTGATCCGATCTTCAAGGCCTTTACCCTGCCCTATATCTTCAAAAGCGAAGACCATTTCTATCGCGTCATGAACGGGCCGGTCGCCGATGAGGTATATAAAGCCACCAAGGATAGCGGCTTTGTCGGCCTGACCTTTTTTGACAGCGGGGCACGTTCCTTTTACACGGTCAAAACGCCGATCAACAAACCCGAGGACCTTTCGGGCCTTAAAATCCGGGTGCTGAATTCAAACAGCTCCATCCGCATGGTGGAAATGATGGGCGGCACACCGACCCCCATGCCCTATGCCGAAATTTACACCGCCCTGCAAATGGGTGTGATTGATGGTGCAGAAAACAATGTGACGGCACTGACCATCGGCCGTCACGGTGAAGTCGCCAAATTCTATTCGCAGGATGAACATCTGCGCATTCCCGACTTTCTGGTCATTTCCAATGCCGCGGTTAAAAAGCTGACCGACGAACAATATGCCATCGTCAAGGAAGCCGCCGTTCACGCAACCGAATCCTTCCGCGGGATCTGGGACAAGGCCATCACCGATGCCAAGACCGAGGCGGAAAATATGGGCGTCACTTTTGTCACCCCGGACCAGGCGCCTTTCCGCGAAAAGGTCATGCCGCTGCTTGATGAATATCGCGATGATCCGGATTTTGGCGGCCTTTTGAACCAGATCCTCGATACCGAATAATCTCCACGCCGCGCCGCATGATTCTCAAATAAAAACAGCGAGAGATAATAATGGGAACCGATACCCTCAGCCTTCGCGACGACCTGCAAAGCAAAATATCCCTGATCGTGACGGGCCTTCGCAACCTGCGTGATGAAGGACAGTTCAACGAACCGAACCTGGACGGAACCGCCGGGGATTATGTCAGTTTTGACAGTTGGGAATGGCCACAGGGTGTCGGGCTTTACGGGATTGCACAATTGTGGCTGCAAACCGGTGACGACCAGGCGCGGGAAATTCTGGAAAACTGGTATGAAAAGCAGCTAAAACAGGGGTTGCCGTCACAAAATGTGAATACGACCGCCCCCATGCTGGCTCTCTCCCTGCTTTGGCAGCAAACCCGGGACCCACGCTGGAAACCCGTACTCGATGACTGGGCCAACCGGTTGATCGAGGAAGCCCCGCGCACGGTTTCCGGCGGCTTTCAGCATGATGTATCCGACAAAATCAACAATGGTGAATTGTGGGACGATACCCTGTTCATGCTGGCCCTTTTTCTGGCGTCTTATGGTCAGGGGGCCGGGCGCCCGGAACTGGTGGATGAAGCAAAATTCCAGTTTCTGGTTCATACGCATTATCTGTGTGAACCTGAAACAGGATTGTGGTTTCACGGCTGGACCTTTGATGGCAACCACAACTTTGCCCGTGCCCGCTGGGCCCGGGGGAATTCCTGGATTTCAGCCGGTATCCTGGATTTGATCGACCTGGCAGAGCTTGACCCGGCAACCCGCCGGTTCCTGCTTTGGGTCGTCAAGGCACAACTGACGTCGCTTTTGGAATATCAATGTGAAAGCGGGGCCTGGCGCACCCTGGTGGATGATCCGTCCTCTTACGAGGAAATTTCGGCAACCTCGGCCATCGGTTATGCCCTGCTCAAGGGCTATCGCCTGGGTCTGGGCCCGGAAAGCTGGAAAGACGCCGGGGACAAAGCCCTTCAGGCCGTGTTGCGCAACATTGATGCTGATGGTGTTGTCCAGCAGGTGTCCTATGGCACCCGTATGGGGCACGACCTTCAATTCTATAAGGATATTCCGCTGCATCCAACGGGATATGGCCAGTCAATGGCGTTGCTGTGTCTGGTCGAGGCACTTAATCATATTAACTGATAAAGTTGGTTAATAGGGCAAAACGGGCTTGTCAGGGATCCCCCGACAAGCCCGTTTTTTATTTCGACAGCCGGTCTGCAATCTGGTTGAACAGGCCGATATTTTCGTCTTCCCGGCCTTCGGGCTCTGGCGTGTAGCTGGCCTTGACGATCACCATATTGTTCGCCGGATCAACATAAATGAACTGGTGAAACAGGCCAATCGCCGAATAGGCATCCGACCCCGGCAGGGTCCACCATTGATATTGATAGCCAAACGGTTCACCTTCTGCCGTTGGTTCATATCCTTCATCGGGCACGGTGGCCTCCTGCACCCAGTCAGCCGGGATAACCTGTTTGCCATTGGCCTTGCCGCCATTTAAAAACATCAGGCCAAAACGGGCATGGTCACGCGCGGTGGCGTTTAACCCGGCACCAAAAAACTCCCGCCCGACATTTTCCGGGCCGTCCATCACCCAATAGGCATCATTTTCCATACCCGCAGGTTGCCAGAGCTTTTTGGACATATATTCCGCCCCCGTCATGCCCACCACACGTTCGAGCACACAACCCAGCACGCTGGTATCCAGGGTGGCGTAATTAAAAACAGCGCCGGGCTTGTTGGGGCCGGGTTTGGACTGATTGGCGGCATAATCACACCAGCGATATTTATAACCAACCAGCGAATTGTCATGCACCTGTGTCAATTGCGTTTCGCTGCCGAATTTATAAATTTCCTGCCAATCCACGCCAGAGCGCATGCGCAGCAGATCACGGATTGTCGGCCCGTCATAGCCCGATCCCGCCATTTCGGGCAGGTAATCGGTTACTTTGTCATCCAGGCTTTTAATCAAACCGTCATGCAGCGCCAACCCGATCAGGGTGGAGACATAGGATTTGGCAACCGAAAAGGTCATGAAGCGGGTATCGGGCGTGCTGCCATTGCGATAGGTTTCATACACAATCGCCCCGTCCTTGACGACGACCAGCGCATTGGTCGAAATCGCTTCCAGATAATCTTCAAGGCTGACGGTTTTGCCATGCAGATTATAATCACCTTCCAGCGACACCGGCTTTTCCGGAAGCTGCCAAACATGATCCCCCGCCGCAACCGTACGGGTGGCAAACATCTGATTCATATGCTGAAAGGTCAGAAAATTCAGATCCGGCGAAAACATGTGCGCCCGGGCATTGATCATGGTTGGTGTCAGCCAGCGTGACGTTTGCTCGGCCGCAAAGCCCGGAACGGCACATGTGGCAATGGCACCGGCAAAGGCCGCCGCCCCCCATAAACGACGATGTAACACGATATTGGTCCTCCCGTTTTGGCATTCACGCCCGATCAACCGGACGCACCGCGATAGACAAAAACAAAAATCAGGTAAGCGCTGCCCGTTCGATCAGCACGGCAATGCCCTGGCCGCCACCAATGCAGGCCGATGCAATGCCAAAGCGCCCGTCACACTGATGCAGCGCGCGGGCCAGCGTGTTGGTAATGCGCACCCCCGTGGCAGCAAGCGGATGCCCAATGGCAATCGCCCCGCCATTGACATTGACCTTATCCTCGTCCAGTTCCAGTTCGCGAATGCAGGCGAGAATTTGCGCACCAAAGGCTTCGTTAATTTCAATCCGGTCGATTTGATCCAGCGTCATATCGGTATGGTCCAGCAGGGCGCGAATGGCCGGGACCGGGCCAATGCCCATAATGTCCGGTGGCACGCCCACCGATACACCGGCAATAATGCGCGCCTGCGGGGCAAGATTGTGGGCGCGGGCATAGGCCGCACTGCCCAGCACAACTGCCGCCGCGCCATCCACCACGGCGGACGAATTGCCCCCTGTTTGCACCCCGCCAAATGCCGGACGAATTTTTGCCAGAACCTCGTAGGCGGACGGTTTGATATGGGAATCTGCATCAACCTGCGCGATGTTGCGCGGCAGGCGTATTCCACGATCCGTAAAACCATCAATTGCAAATGTTTCTGTCGTCACCGGGGTAATTTCGCCCGGCAAAAACCCGGTGTCCCGGGCGCGCACGGCACGCGCAAAGCTGCGCGCGGCAAATTCATCCACCTGTTGCCGGGAAATATCGTATTGTTTCGCCAGATTTTCCGCCGTATCGCCCATCGTGCAATTAACCGCCGGGTCCAGCAGCGCCTCCCACAGGAAATCCTTGAATTCCACCTGCCCCATGCGAAATCCGCTGCGATGGGTATAGGCGGCAACGGGGTTGCGGCTCATGGATTCCGTGCCAACACACAGGGCCAATTGCCCGCGCCCCAGCGAAATATGGTCCGCTGCCTGCAAGATCACCTCGATCCCGGTGCCGCAAATGCGTTGCACCAAATGGGCGGGACGATCCACCGGAACACCGGCATAAAGCCCGATATGGCGCGGCGTCATATAGGCGTCAAACGATGCCTGGGCCATTGAACCCGCCACGGTAAAATCAATATCGGCGGCACGAACCCCCGCCTGTTCGATGGCGGCCCGTGCGGCCTTGATGCCAAGGTCAATTGGCGAAATTTTGCCAAAGGCACCGGTATAATCAACAAAGGGAGTTCGCTTGCCGCCCAACAGCCACACATCTTCAAATTCGGTGCGCAGTCCTTTCGTAATTCCGGTCATCTCAGTTTCCTTTCTGCGCAATCATGACGTGTTCTGGCACTGGCTCCCGGTACAGATCGGCAACCTTGTCGGCACGGCTGGTCAAAACGGCGCGTTGATTGATCGATCCTTTATCCGTGACTTCATGAGCATCAAGGTCCGGTGATCGATCCAGCAGAATGGCGCGGGCCACCAGTTGGGCACTGCCCGTCGCCTTTGACGCCAGTTCGTTCAGTTTTTGCTGGAAATGCGCCAAAACTAACGGATGGGTTGCGATATCGCGTTCGGATGCGCCATCTGGCAAATCGGGGCACAATTTGCGACAGGCGACAAAATCGGCAAACAGCAATGCACCGATATGATTTTCGTTCAGCCCGGTTAATACCGCGTCGCGCACATAGGGGGCAAATGTATCGGCAATATTGGCGCGAATGGCGGCAACATGCACCCAGGTACCGGTGGAAAGCTTGAAATCCTCGCACACCCGGCCGTCAAACAGAAAACCGCGTTCAATATTGTCGGGATCGACAAATTTCAACGCATCACCAATCAGATAATAACCCTCGTCATCAAAGGATTCCCGGGTTTTGTCGGGCTGTTTCCAATATCCCGGCGTGATACTGGGCCCGCGCAGGCGCACTTCAAGTTTTTCGCCATTGGGCACCAGTTTGACATCCAGCCCCACCGCCGGAAGGCCAACACTGGCCGCCTGATCGACCGCCCAGGTGGTGGTAAAGGCAAACGGGGCGGTTTCGGTGGAGCCATAACCCGTTACCATCACGATTTTTTCGCCGATGGTATCCAGGGCAATGCGTTCCAGATTGTCCCAAACATATTGCGACAAACCCGCCCCGGCATATTGCATCAGCTTAAGCCGCCGGAAAAACGAATCACGCAACACCGGATTTTCCTGCAAATGCTGCACCAGCATTTCAAACCCCTTGGGAACATTGAAATACATGGTCGGCGAAATTTCGCACAGATTGCGCACGGTTTCAAAAATGCCGTCCGGTGTCGGCTTGCCCTGATCAATATAAAAGCTGCCGCCATTATAAAGAGCGATGCCAAAATTATGATTACCACCCGCTGTATGGTTCCAGGGCAGCCAGTCCAGCATCACCGGGGGTTCATCCTGCAAAAAGGCCAGGGTGTGACGCAGCATCATCTGGTTAAAACAGATCATGCGTTGCGTGTTGATCACGGCCTTGGGCATTCCGGTAGAGCCCGATGTAAACAGAAACTTGGCAATGGTATCTTCGCCAACACGGGCATTGGCCTGGTCCACCGCATCCGTCACATCGGTGGCAAGCGCATTTGAAAAGGTATCGACCGCAAATTCCGCCACGCCGTTTTCGACCACCAGAACAGGTGTATGGGCAGGCACAACAGCCGATAATGCCTTGGCATATTTTGCCCCGTCCTCGACAAAAACCAGGCCCGGTTCCAGCAATTCGCACACATGGCGCAGCTTGGCAAAATCCTTCGAGATAAGGGAATAAGCCGGAGAAACCGGCGCATAGGGAATGCCGACATACATGGCAGCCAGCGCCAGCAATCCGTGCGCAAGACTGTTGCCCGACAGGATCAGAACCGGGCGATCCACCGACAGATCATGATTAAGCAAATATTGTGCAAGCTGGCGAACCTCCTGGCGGGTTTGGCGATAGGTCCGTGTTTGCCAAGCCCCGGATGAATCCCGGTCAGCCAAAAACACCTGATCGGGTGTGTGTTCGGCCCAATAATCCAGCTTGTCGGTTATGGCGCGCGGGTAGTCATCCGGTGTTTCACCCGAGCGCAGATAAATTGTGCCGTCGTCTCGCCTTGAAACCGAAACGCGGGTATCCCCCATGCGAACCGGACGCAATCCGGGTTCAGCAATCACAGGCATGATACGTATCCTCCGCTGATCATTTTTTATTTGTTATAATTAATAACAATAATGAATCATTACAGCAAGCAGAATCTTTCCGACCGGATCATCGCGGCCCAAACCAAAGGCTCACAGCGCATTCAAGCACTGCCAGAACGCAAAAATGATGTTGCCTAAAATCTATAACTATTATAATTTATAACAATATTGACGACCCCGGCATCATTGCCCGATCATAGACACACATATAAAGGTCACGCTTGTCACAAACGAGTGACAGCCTGTGAATCTGTCTTGTGTATCTGGATGTATCTGGCACCTCGCAATATCCGCGCACGCCACATGACAATAATGCCGAGAACAACCATAAACCGATAAAAATACCGGGAGGAAAACATGACCCCAAAAACCAAGAGCTTTATCACCCCTGAAAAATGGCAGGGCAAAGTGCTGTTTTCCGACTGGGAAGCGGCAGAGGGCGGTAAAATCGACGTGGCAAATCCGGCAAACGGGCAGACGATTGCATCGGTCGGATTTGGCATCAGCACCGACATCACACGCGCCGCAAAAGAAGCCTCTGTTGCGCAGCGGGCCTGGGCCAAAGAACAGCCTGAAACCCGCAAGGCAATCCTTGATAAAGCCGCAGACCTGCTTGAGGCAAATGCGGAAGAACTGATCCCTTGGATCATGCAGGATTCCGGCTCCACCCGTATTAAGGCGGGTATCGAGATCGAACATGGTGCGGCCTTTATCCGCCATGCCGCATCGCTTGCAACGCAGCCCATGACCATCCCGCTTCCGGATATGGAAGGTCGTCCCAATTACGCCCGGCGTGTACCGCATGGCGTGGTTGGCGTTATTTCACCTTTCAATTTCCCGCTGGTATTATCTGTCCGGGCGATTGCCCCCGCGCTGGCACTTGGCAATGCCGTTGTCCATAAACCCGACCCGCGCACGCCGATTTCCGGGGGCATCATCATTGCCCGAATTTTCGAGGAAGCCGGGCTGCCGCAGGGGTTGTTGCACATCATTCCCGGTGGTGCCTCGGCAGGTGAAGCCCTGTGCACCACCCCCGACATTGCAATGGTTTCCTTTACCGGGTCCGCCAATGCCGGGTCGAGGGTTGGCGAGCTGTGCGGAAAACATCTTAAAAAGGTTCAACTGGAGCTGGGCGGGAAAAACACCCTGATCATTCTCGATGACGCCGACATCGCCGTGGCGGCATCAAATGCCGCCTGGGGGGCCTTTTTACATCAGGGGCAAATCTGTATAGCAACAGGCCTTGTCCTGGCGCATGACAGTATCGCCGATGAAATTGCCAAAACCCTGGCAACCCGGGCGCAAAAACTTCCGGTCGGGGACCCCCTGTCCGACCAGGTCGCACTGGGGCCGATCATTTCGGATAACCAGATCAAAACCATACAGGACATTGTCAATGACGCCGTCAAAAAAGGTGCCCGCCTGCTGACTGGCGGAACCCCGACGGACCGGTTTTACCCGGCAACCGTGCTGGCAGGTGTAACCCCGGATATGCAGGCCTTTCACAAGGAAATCTTTGGTCCGGTGGCCTGCATTGCTTCCTTTGCGTCCGACGAACAGGCCGTCGAACTTGCCAATATGTCGGAATACGGGCTGGCGGCCGGTGTGATATCCGGGTCACGCGACCGCGCACTTGAAATTGGCGAACAGCTTAATGTCGGCCATCTCCATATCAATGACCAAACTGTCAATGCCGGGCCATTTGCGCCCTTTGGCGGGCGCGGCAAGTCGGGCAATGGCACACGCATCGGCGGACCGGCCGACATTGCGGAATTTACCCAATGGCTGTGGGTATCGGTACAGGATGAAGCCACGGCCTATCCTTTTTGAGCACCCTTGTTAACCGCACATTACAACAGGCCACAGATAAAAACATTCGGGAGAAAACACATGGAAATCCAGGCAGCTGTCGCACGCGAAAAAGGCGGCGACTTTTCAATTGAAACACTGGAAATCGAGGCCCCGCAAGCAGGCGAAATCCTGGTGCAGGTCGTTGCAACCGGCGTATGCCATACGGATCTGGCGGTTCGGGACGGACATTTGCCCACCCCCCTGCCTGTCGTCCTGGGCCATGAGGGGGCCGGTATTGTGAGCCGGGTTGGCGCGGGTGTAACCAAGGTTGCACCTGGCGACCATGTGGTGATGACATTTAATTTCTGCGGGCACTGTCCAAGCTGCGAAGATAATGCCCCATCCTATTGTTATGAATTCTTCCCGCGCAATTTCTTTGCCACCCGGCCCGATGGCTCCACAGCACTTTCCAATGAAGCAGGCAGCATTCATGCCAATTTCTTCGGGCAATCATCCTTTGCGACCTATGCCATTTGTCATGAACGCAATATTGTCAAAGTCAGCGACAAAGCCCCGCTGAAGTTGCTCGGCCCGCTTGCCTGCGGCGTGCAAACCGGTGCCGGTGCGGTAATGAATGCCCTGAAAGTGGGTGCAGGCAAATCCTTTGCCGTTTTTGGCACCGGGTCGGTCGGGCTTTCGGCGATCATGGCGGCAAAGGTGGCCCATGCGAAAACCATTATCGCCATCGATACAAATGACCAACGGCTTGATATTGCCAGGGAACTGGGTGCCTCCCACACCATCAACCCGGAAAAAACCGATACACGCGATGCCATTATGGCAACCCTGGAACATGGTGTTGATTTCGCCCTGGATACCACCGGCATCCCGGCGGTGATCCGCACCGCTGTTGAAAGCCTGGCGCCACGCGGCACATGTGGCATTTTGGGGGCGTCGGGACCAGATGCCGAGATTGTTCTGAATGAAACGCATTTAATGAGCGCAGGGCGCAAACTTGTCGGTATTGTCGAAGGTGATTCCTGCCCCGACAGCTTCATTCCCCACTTGATTGACCTTTATCTTCAGGGAAAATTCCCCTTCGACAAGCTGGTGACTTTCTATCCCTTCGCGCAAATCAACAATGCGGTCAGGGATTCCGCAACCGGCACAACCATCAAACCCGTCGTTCTGATGGATCATGGCACGCAACCCTGATTCGGACACGGGCCAAGGCCAGGACCCGGCAAAACATCAGGCGTTATCAAAGGGAAAGATGGCCGATCAGGGGTGTCTTTCCCGGCTTGACCGGGCCAATGTAATGTGTAAATATAATTGTTATAAAAAATAACTATTTTCGGGTAGGAAAATGCACCTGGATCAGATCTCAGCCGTTGTCACGGGTGGTGGCAGTGGCCTTGGGGCGGCAACCGCCCGCAAATTTGCCGCATCGGGCGCAAAGGTTGCGGTATTGGACCGCAACGGGGAAACCGCAAACCGCATTGCCAACGACATTGACGGTATTGCCATTACCGTTGATATGGCAGACCCGCAGTCGGTCGCAGCCGCCTTCACCACCATCCGGAATAAAATCGGCATTCCGCGTATCCTTGTTAATTGTGCAGGGATCGGTACCGCAAGCCGCATTTTGCCGCGCAGTGGTGACTTGCCGATTGAGGGTTTCATCAAAACACTCAACATCAATCTTACCGGCAGTTTTGTCGCCATGAGCCACGCCGCCAAATTAATGGCAGAGGCCGCCCCCCTGAATGAGGATGGCGAGCGCGGTGTGATCATCAATACATCGTCAGTGGGCTATGAGGACGGGCAAATCGGCCAATGCGCCTATGCGGCATCGAAAGGCGGCATTGCGGCAATGACCCTGCCGGCCGCGCGCGAACTGGCCCGCATTGGCGTTCGGGTTGTTGCCATTGCGCCCGGCCTGTTTGCCACCGCCATGACCGATACCCTGCCCGACGAAGCCCGCGCGGCCATTGCGGCCAATATTCCGTTCCCCAAACGGTTGGGTCATGCCAGCGAATATGCCGATCTGGCCTGCCACATTGTTGAAAACACCATGCTGAATGGCACCGTCATTCGTCTTGACGGGGCCGTGCGCCTTCAGGCGCGATAAATTACCCGAACAATGACAGCTTTACGTAAGGAAAAAGAACATGACAAATGGCGCGAATGACGTATTGGACGTGACAATCGATGGCACGGTTGCGCGTTTGACCATCACGCGGCCAGACAAGCGTAACGCCGTCAGTGACACGCTTATGGATGCGCTGGGTGCCTTTTTTGCCAATCCGCCCGAGGATGTCCGGATCGTTATTTTAAGCGGTGAAGGCGAGCATTTTTCGGCGGGTCTGGACCTTTCGGAACATGTGGCGCGCGATGCCGCCCAAACCATGCGCCATTCGCGCAACTGGCACCGCATCATGGATATGATCCAGTTTGGCGGCCTTCCGGTGATTTCGGTTCTGAAGGGGGCTGTGATTGGCGGCGGGCTGGAACTGGCAGCAGCAACGCATATTCGCATTGCCGACCCAAGCACCTTTTATCAATTGCCCGAGGGACGGCGCGGCATTTTTGTTGGCGGCGGCGCATCGGTGCGAATTGGCAAAATCCTGGGCGCGGACCGGATGATCGAAATGATGCTGACCGGGCGCAAATACACTGCCGAAGATGGCCTGCGGCTGGGTCTGTCGCATTATGTTTGCGACAGTGCGGCTGAGGCCGAAGCAAAGGCAAACGAACTGGCCGCCAAAGTTGCCGACAACGCCCAGCTTTCAAATTACATTATGATCCAGGCCCTGGCCCGGATCGAGGATATGGCAAAGGCGGACGGCCTGTTTACCGAAAGCCTGTGTGCGGCCCTGACCCAAACCAGTGATGATGCACAGGAAGGTTTAAACGCCTTTTTGGAAAAACGGGCGCCAAACTTTAAATAACCGGTTAAATAACCCGTTCGTTCATCCGCAACAACAAAGCCGCGATAGGACGGCCAACGGCAAAAAACCATAAAAAAACGGGCAAAAGCCGTGTCAAGCGGCTGCCCTGATATTCAGGAAGGAACATGGCATCCGGGCATAACCGGGGCCTTCATCGTGAGGAGATGTTCAATGTCGGGATTTTCGATTAACCGCCGCCAAATGCTGGGCCTGATGGGCGGGGCGCTGGCGGCACCTGCCATCATTGGCAAGGCCAAAGCCGCCGAAGTCACGTTAAGACTGCATCATTTTCTGCCGCCCGTCGCCCCGATGCACAAGGCATTTTTTGAACCCTGGGCAAAGGAAATCCGCGAACAGTCGGACGGGCGGATCGATATTCAGATCTTTCCCGCCATGCAGCTGGGGGGCAAGCCATCGCAAATTGCCGATCAGGTTGCCAATAATGTTGTCGATATTGGCTGGACGCTAACGGTTTATACGCCGGGGCGTTATCCGGTTGCCGAAACCGCAAGCCTGCCTTTCATGATCACCAATGCCGAGGCAACTTCGGTTGCCATGCACAAATTCATGGATGAATTTGGCCAGGATGAATATCGCGGCATGAAGCCGCTGGCGTTCCATGTTCATGCCAGTGGCAAATTCCATATGCGCGACAAGGCCATTGAAAAACAGGCCGATCTGGAAGGACTGCAAATTCGCGCCCCCAATCAGAGCTTTGGCCGCGCCCTTTCCATTCTGGGGGCGGAACCGGTCTTTTTCCCGGTTACGGAAATGGCGGTTGGCCTTGCCAACGGGGTGATTGATGGCACCTGCCTGCCCTATGAAGTTGTGCCCGCCTTCAAACTGCATGAACTGACATCGGTACATTGCAGCACCCCGGCAAATGCCCGCGGCCTGTATGCCAATTCCTTTGCCCTTTTGATGGCAGGCGATGCCTATGACGGTTTACCTGACGATCTCAAGGCGATCATGGATGCCAATTCGGGCCTTGAACTGTCACGCCGGATCGGCAAACAGTTTGATACCTTCGAGGAAGTCGGCCGTAAAATGTGCGCGGAACATGGCAACAAATTTGTTGAAATTCCCAAGGCGGAAGTGGACCGCTGGCAGGCTGCCAGCCAGCCGGTGATTGATGACTGGATTGAAACGCTGAATGATGCCGGGCATGACGGCAAGGCCATGATTGACCGCCTGAACCAGCTTATTGATGCCGAGACCGCCTGAAATGGCCGAAAACAGCACCAAACGGCATGAACATCAACCGGCGGGCAGCGGCGTTACCAAAATTGTCGATCGGGCCTGTTTTGCGAGTGCGGCCATTGCCGGAACCATTATTCTGGCGGTGGCGGCCACCGTCACCCTGTCGGTTTTGATGCGCCATATCGGGATTGGCGGCATTCGCGGCGATTTTGAACTGGTCGAAATCGGCTGTGGCATTGCCGCCTTTTTGTTCCTGCCGCTCTGCCAGCGCAAAGGCAACCATGTGATGGTGGATATTTTTACCGCCGCCCTGCGGCAGCGCACCCGCAACATCCTTGACCGGATATGGGAGGTCATCTTTGGTGTGGTCTGGATTATTATCGCCTGGCAGCTTGCCGATGGCCTGATGGATATGCTGGCCTATCGCGATCACAGTATGTTGCTGCGCATACCAACCTGGATCATCTATGCGTTTGCCATTTTCGGGCTGGGACTTTCGGGGCTGGTTGCCCTGGTCAATACGCTTGAAAAACTGTCGGTCTTTGCATCATCCCCTGCCAAAACGGAATCCCTTAAATGAGTCCGGTTGAAATCAGCATCATCATGGTCGTCGTTTTGATGGCCCTGATCTTTTTGCGCATGCCCATTGCGCTGGCAATGGCGGTGGTTGGCGCGGGCGGATATATGGCCCTTTCGGGCTGGATGCCGCTGATGGCCTATTTGAAAACCGCCATTGTCGATAAATATGTATCCTATGACCTTGCCGTTATTCCGCTATTTATTCTGATGGGGCAAATTGCCACCCGCACCGGTATCAGCCGGGCGATTTTTACCGCGTCCAATGCCTGGCTGGGCCATTGGCGCGGCGGACTGGCAATGGCATCGGTGGCGGGATGTGCCGCCTTTGGCTCCATTTGCGGGTCATCCATTGCCACGGCCACCACAATGGGGCGCGTTGCTTTGCCCGAAATGCGGCGTCATGGCTATTCCGGCGCGCTCAGTTCCGGCACGCTGGCGGCCGGCGGCACCCTTGGCATTCTCATTCCGCCTTCGGTTGTCCTGATCATTTATGCCCTGCTGACGGAACAAAACATCGTCAAACTGTTCCTGGCGGCCACCATCCCCGGCATTCTGGCGGTTTTGGGGTTTGTGCTGGCCATTGGCGTTTATGTGCGCCTGTTTCCTGACGAAGGCCCGGCACACAAGGGCTTGCCGCTGCGTGAACGCATTCGGTCCCTGGGCGGGGTCTGGCATGTTGCACTGGTTTTTAGTGCCGTTCTGGGCGGCATTTATGGTGGCGTTTTCACCCCGGCAGAGGGGGCATCGGTCGGGGTTATCCTGATTACGATCACGGGAATTTTAATGCGAACCCTGTCCTGGCGCGGGTTGTTTGACTGCGTGATTGAAACGGCAGGTTCCACGGCCATGATTTTTGCCATCATTTTCGGGGCGGACCTGTTCAATGTCGCCCTGGCCTTAACGCGCGTTCCCACCCTGGCGGCGGACTGGGTGGCAACCGCAGGCATCGCACCAATGACCGTTTTACTGATCGTGATTGCCTTTTACATCGTCATGGGCTGTATCATGGACAGCCTGTCGATGATCCTGCTGACGGTGCCGGTGTTCTTTCCTGCCTTTATGGCAATGGATTTTGGCATGGACCCAACCCACCAGGCCATCTGGTTCGGGATCATTTCGCTGATTGTTGTTGAATTGGGGATGATCACGCCCCCTGTCGGTTTGAATCTTTTTATGATATCGGCAATGGCACCCGATATTCCAACCCGCAAAATTTTTCGCGGCGCGGTCCCGTTTCTGATCGTTGAATGCCTGCGTGTTGCGATCATCGTGGCCTTTCCCGCTCTGACTTTCTGGCTGGTTGATATTGTGACAGGATAGCGCGCCAAAATAAGGAGACGCCCTTGCAAACAAGAAAAAAGAAAACCGCACCGTCTGATATGAACAGCGCCAGCAATTTGCCCGACAGCCCGTTACGCGGCTTTATCGGCTATAACCTCAAACGCGCCTATATGTCGCTGCATAGCGACTTTGTTGCCAGCCTGACGCATCTGGACTTAAAGCCGACAACCTTCAGTGCGCTTGCCATCATCAATGAAAACCCCGACATCAGCCAGACCGATCTGGCGCGTTCGCTGGCGATGGAACGGTCCAATATTGTTGTCATGATTGACGAGTTGGAAAAACGCGGGCTGATCGTGCGCAACAAGGTGCCGACCGACCGGCGCGTTTATGCCCTGCGCCTGACCGACAAGGGAACGGCCCTGTTTAACGATGCCAGCCGGGCGGTTCAGCATCACGAGGACAAACTGCTGGAGGATTTCAGCTTTGATGAAAAAGAACAACTGGTGCGGATGCTGATCCGCATTCAAAAGGTAAAATAACCCGCAAACAGGTCAAATAGATGCTGAAGCTGACGCGCGAAATTCGCATTGAATGGGGCCATTGTGACCCCGCCCGGATCGTTTATAACCCGAATTACTATCACTGGATGGAAGGCGGCCTGCTGGAGCTGTTTTTCGCAGCCGGGCATGATATGGCCCCCATCATGAAAAAGGATGAAGCATTTCGCGGCACCCCGCTGGTGCGCGGCGATGCCGTGTTCAAGGCCCCGGCCCGCCTGGGCGATTTGATTGTTCATCATATCGCGATTTCTCGCTGGGGCCGCACATCCTTTGATGTGGCCCATCACTTTACCCTAGGCGACACAACCCTGCTTGAGGCAACCCAAACACGCGTCTGGGCGCGCGCCCACCCCGACGATCCAAACGGCATCATCCCTGTCGAGATTCCGGAGAATGTCAAAGCCGCACTCTCAAGCGACATCTCGATCCATCAGTCCCTGCACCAGGAAACACTTCATAACCCGGTTTAAGTCGTGCTGCACCAAAGTGGCGGACCGTCTGGCGACTAAACAATCAACTTGCCGTCCGGGCCAAAAAACGGATGTGGCCCGTCATAGCGACCAATATAGGACAGATGTGTCGTCAGGCTTTTGGCATTTGCATCCCAAACATGCAGATGCAGGCCCGGGGGTTCCATCACAAAGGCCGAAGGCCCGTCGGCACGCAAATCCAGCGCCACCTGATGGGCAACCGACGGACCAACCATCACCGGCACCCCGGACCAGATTGTGTGTATCGGCCGATGGATATGACCACAAAAAACCGCCCGGATCGTATCTCGATGTTCTGCAACAATGCGTGCCAATTCGTCCGCACCAGCACCCAGATTTTGCGCATCCATATGCGCAATGCCGGTACGAAACGGTGGATGATGCATGAAAATGGCGCAGTCCCTGTCTGTGCCATCCGACAGCACCCTTTGCAACCAGTCCAACTGCGCGGGTAGCAAAATGCCACCTGCCCTGCCTTCATCCAGGGTATCAAGCGCAATCAGGCGCAGGGGAAAATCATCCACCACATAATTGAC
This sequence comes from Thalassospira profundimaris, assembly GCF_003326755.1. Taxonomy (GTDB): domain Bacteria; phylum Pseudomonadota; class Alphaproteobacteria; order Rhodospirillales; family Thalassospiraceae; genus Thalassospira; species Thalassospira profundimaris_B. The sequence goes on from NZ_JPWH01000014.1 coordinate 88,514, forward strand.
AAATCCGGCCCCGTTGGCCACCGGCGTGGCATGGGGAAATGCCGCCCGCAGCGGTCCGCGACGATCGTGGTTGCCCGGCACCATGAAATAGGGGATTGTCAATTTTGCCAGGATTTCGCCGACCAGGGCATATTCCTCGGCCGTGCCCAGGTCGCCAATATCGCCTGTAAACAAAACCACATCCGGGCGCGGCACCAGCGCCATTACATGATCAATCGCCTTTTCAAGCGCACCTGCAGTATCCACCTTGCGATACGCCAACCTGCGGCCCGCCGCAATGTGAAGGTCAGTAAGTTGTGCAATGAGCATTTTTGGTCTGTCTTTCCTGATTAAATCGCGCCGGAATCAGCATCATGTGCCGGAAATATCGCCAGCCGTTCGATATTGAACCGGCAATGCACATCCGATCCCACCGCGGTCAGATCATCGGCATGGGTATCAATCATCATCGCTTGCGGCCCGATCCCGGAAACGGTCAAACGCTGTTTGTCGCCCAAATAGGCAACGGCTTCGATGCGACCGGTAAAATGGGCGTCCTCCCGCTCACAGACCGACAGGCCATCGGCCCGAAAAAACAGTTCCACCGGACCGGTTTTATCGATCATATCATTATACTGGTTCCAGCCATCCACGGCCTCGAACACCTGACTGCCAATATGCAGGCGTCCATCGCGCATATCACCCGCCAGCCGGTTCGCCGCACCCACAAAATCGGCGACAAACGGGTTTTTGGGGCTGCGGTAAATTTCGCGCGGGGTGCCGATCTGGGCGATTTCGCCCTTTTGCATCACCACAATCCGGTCGCCAAGTGCCAGGGCCTCTTCCTGATCATGGGTGACATAAACCGCCGTAATGCCCAGCTTGCGCAACAGGGCATTAATCTCGGTGCGCAGGCGCACCCGCAATTTTGCATCCAGCGCGGTAAGAGGTTCGTCGAGCAATAAAACACGCGGTTGCACGGCAATGGCGCGCGCCAGGGCCACACGCTGGCGCTGCCCGCCCGAAAGCTGGTCAATTCGCCGGTCTGCCAGCATGTCAATGTGCATCATTTCCAGCATCGCCGCCACGCGCGTTTGCCGTTCCGCTGCCGAAACCCCGTTGACCTTCAGCCCATAGGCGACATTTTCCGCCACCGTCATATTGGGAAACAGGGCATAGGATTGAAACACCATGCCCACCCGGCGCTTTTCAATCGACTGGCGGGTCACATCATCGCCGTCAAAGGTGATCATGCCGCCCGCATCGGGAAATTCAAGCCCGGCAATCATGCGCAAGATTGTGGTTTTGCCACAGCCGGACGGGCCCAGCAGAACAATGGTTTCGCCGCCCTCAATCGTCAAATCAAAGGGGGCCAGGGCGCGCGTACCATCGGCAAAGGTTTTGGCACAATGGCGCAATTTGATTTGCGTACTCATAATGTATCCTCCGCCGTATCAGTGCGCTTGCGCGGGCGTTTGCCCCGCTGGGCAAGGGCCTGCATTGCAATCAGCAACGGCATAATCAAAACAAAGAAAATCAGGGTATAGGCACTGCCCACCTCAAGACGCATCGAGGCATAGGCATCGGCAAGGCCAACCGGCAGAGTTTTGGTCAGTGGCGTATGGAGCATCCAGGTCAGGTTGAATTCGCCAATCGACAATGTCACCACCATCAAGGCCCCGGCCAGAATACCCGGCTTCGCATTGGGGATGATCACGGTAAAAAACCGCCGCCAGAAACCGGCCCCCAGGCTTGCCGCCCCTTCCTCAAGCATTTTGATGTCCATTGCCGCCATCACCGCCGCAACCGAACGCACCATAAAAGGCAGCGTAAACAGGACATGCCCGGTCAGGATAAACAGCCAGCTTGAGCGATAGCCACTAACCCCGCCATAGGTGATCAACAGGGCCAGCGCCAAAGCCAGGCCCGGTATGGCAACCGGCAGGGTTAACAATTCCTCGAAAATGCGGGTCAAACGGCCGGGTCTACGCACCAGCACATAGGCCAGCGGCACCCCGGCGACCAATGTCACCACCAGGCAGGCCAGCGCGATCATCACGGATAATAAAATGCTGTGCGCATACAGGTCCCAGACCTGAAATATCCAGCGCAATGTCAAACCCGATGACAGGCCCTTGAAAACATTCACGGTTACACCCGCCAATGCCGACATGACGACGGGCACCACAATAAACAGGCACAGCACAATGGTCAGTAAAAGCTGGGCATAAAACTTGGCGTCGCGCTGCATGGTCAGGCTCCTCCGCCAGTGCCAGAGGTTGCGGTATTTCCGGCAAAGCAGCGAACGGCCGTTAAAACAGCCCAGGTCAAAAGACCCAGTGCAATGCTGAGTGCGGCGGCAACGGCCACATTGGCATTCCGGGTAAACTCGGTATAAATCACCATTGGCAAGACATCGATGTCGGTCGCCAGGGTAAAGGCGGTGCCAAAGGCCCCCATTGCGGTGGCAAAACAGATCGCGCCCGATGAAATCAGCCCTGGCATTAAACCTGGCAAAATCACATCCTTGATCACGCGCCATGTTGGTGCACCCAGCGAGCGGGCGGCTTCTTCAAGTTGCGGGTCCAGTTTTTCGGCCGATGCCATGACTGCCAAAATCACCCGCGGGATCGAAAAATACAAATAACCAATAAACAAACCGGCAATGTTGTAGGCAAAAACCAGTTTGTCGCCAAACAGGGCGTCGGTCACACTGCCAATCACCCCTTGCCGACCCGCCAGCATAATCACCATAAAACCCACCACCGTGCCGGGAAACGACAATGGCAGGGTTAAAAGGGCGGTAATCACATTGCGCCCGGCAAAACGGTTGCGCACCAGAAACAGCCCGCAAATCCCGCACAGGACCAGGGCGGTAACTGTCACCCCCGCCGACATGACAAGGGTTTGCATCAGACTGGCAAAATAACGCCCGTTGGTCAGAATGATAAAATAGGTCGCGAAACCATCCGGCCCGTTTGCCACGCGCATGGCAACCAGCGCCATCGGGATCAGGAAAAAGGCGGCGACAATGATCAGACCGGGTGTGAGCAATAGTGCCAAAATGGCGGGGCTGCCAACACCGGGGCGCGCCTGCCCGACCATAAAGGATGGCAAAGAAGGGCGCGAACGCCCCCCTTTTATCTGATGAAGCGACGACACTTATCGTACCTCGGAGAGATAACGCTCGCTAAAGCCAGCCTGGACTTCGGCCATTTTGGCGTAATCCACCGGCTGGGAACGGGCATAATCGGATGCGGGAAGAAACTTGGCGGCCGCTTCGGGCGACATGGCCGAAGCAATTACCGGACGCAAAAAGGCATTTGCCCAATGGGCCTGCCCGGCATCAGACAGCACGTAATCCAGAACCTTTTTGCCATTTTCCGGGTGTGGGCCGTTTTTCACCAGGCTCATGACATAGGGAACCGTCACTGTGCCTTCGCTCGGAATGACAAAGGCAACATCTGCCTGATCCTTGTATTTCGCGCGGTAGGCATTGAAATCATAATCAATCAGGATCGGAATTTCGCCCGACAGAACACGGGCATAGGCCGTCTGTTTGGGCACAATCGGGTCATTTTCCTTCAGCTTTTTGAAAAATTCGATGCCCGGTGCAAAATTATCCAGCGTGCCGCCCATCGCCCGGTTGATCGCCACCGCCCCAGCATAGCCGACAAATGCACTGGACGGGTCCAGATAACCCACCATGCCTTTATATTCCGGCTTTAACAGATCCGCCCAGCTTTGCGGCACCGGCGCATCGCCCAGGGCCGCGGTGTTGACAAACAGGCCAATGGTGCCGGAATGAATGGCAAACCACGCCCCGTCCCTGTCTTTCAACCCGTCGGGGATTTTATCGAAATTGGCGGGTTTATAATTGGCAACCACGCCTTTTTCCTTGGCCTTGATGCCAAAGGAAACACCGTAATAGGCAATATCGGCGACCGGGTTATCCTTTTCCGCCAGAAGCTGCGACAGCGTTTGGCCGGAATTTTTATTGTCCTGGGGCACATCGATTTTAAGGTCGCGGGCAATATTCTTAAGCTGCCCGCCCCAATCGGCCCATTCCGGCGGGCAGTTATAACAAATGGCAACTTCGTCGGCAAAAGCGGGCTGGGTGCCAGCGGCCACCGCCGCCAATGCCAAACCCATAACAAGTTGTTTGAAACGCACCTTTGATCTTCCTATATTCGGGTTGATGACCGGCGTCGGAAAGGTCCTATGGACTCCCCGTCGCTTAAATGATGGGGCAGCAGCAAACTTTCCGGGTTTGACTGCCCCGTAATCAGGCCGCGCAGGAATGCAAGCGCCTGCCGGCCCATCTCCTGGGTGGGTTGAACTGCCGAACACAACTTTGGCGTGATCAGCCCACCCACCGAAATTCCGTCAATACCGCCTACCGACACATCACCGGGCACGGACAAACCATATGCGCGACAGGCATTTATTGCCGCAATCGCCAGCATATCGGTCGAACATACAAGTCCAGTCACGACCGCGGGACCACACAACAGATCACGCAGAGGTTCAATCAGGTCCGTCTCGCCAAACCCCACCTGCACCAGATGCGGCGTTTCAATGCCCGCATCGACAAGGGCGCGGCAAAAGCCGTCATATCGCTGGCGCGACCGGTCGGAGCTTTCAAACCGGCCCGCCACCATCGCCAGCGACCGGTGCCCGCGTTTGATCATCACATCGGCAATGTCATAGGCCGATTGCGCGTTATCCACGCTAATCGCGGCAATATCGGCCCGGTATGGCTGGTTAAACAGCAACACAAACGGGATTTTTTCGGCCAGCAGCAAATCCACCACCGGGTTGCTATCAGCATTGGCAAGGGTCAGGATCAAACCATCCACACGATTGTTCAACAGGGCAGAAACCGCGCCCATTTCCCGATCGGGGTCATAATTCGAGGATGTCAGAAGAACGGTCAGTCCCTCGGCATGGGCTTCCTGTTCAATGCCCTGAACGGATGTGGCAAAAACCGGGTTGGCAAGGGTGGGCACCAAAACGCCCACTGTCCTTGTGTGGCGCATCTTAAGGCGGCGACCATTGATGTTGGGCCGGTAATTAAGGTGACGCATGGCCGCATTTACGATTTCGACGGTGGGCGCAGGCACATCGTCGGGCGAATTGATCACCCGCGAAACCGTTGCGATCGACAAACCTGACTTTCGCGCAACATCGCGCATGGTGGGCTTTGAGGGCATCGGAAAACTCCTGTAACGGCCCCACCATACGGAAATTACAAGTCAGTCTGATAACGCATTTATTGCGTTTTGATGAATGTTTGAAACGTTTACATTGGCGGAAAACCGCAATTTATCAAAATCGCGACACAGCCGGGGATTCCGCCCGCCTGCGGGGCATTGGCACCTGTTTCTTTCCCGTCGAAACCTGAAAAAGACACGGAAAAAATTGCTTTTTCACGCCGCCTTCACATCTTTTGCAAAGATATCAATCCTCATCCGCCATATATGAATATCCGGTTTCTTTAATATGGACGCCACGGACCGGAGCAGATATTCCCTTAATTTACAGATTTAAAATCAGTTTGAGCGCATTCATGGACACCCCCTCCGTCCAAAATTCTTCCGCATCCGACAGAATGGCAACTATACTTGCGCCCGGGCTGCGTGCCCGGAAAAAGTCGGCAGTCTTGTCTGTTCTGGCGGCCCTGATTTGGCCGCTTCAGGCGGCTGTCGTGGCCCGGGCCTTTGGACAATTGCTGGCCGGGGAAACGGCGTCGGCCCTGTGGGCTGCACTGATTTTTGCCACCTTGGGGATCGTGCGCGCCGGGCTGTCCTATCTGGCAGAGGCGCAGGCGCAACATGCCGCCGACCATATTACGGCAAAAATTCGTGCTGATATCATCGCGCGCGAGGCAATACGGTCCGATGAAAGTGCCTTTGGCGGGGCGGGAGGCATCAGTGCGCTTGCCAGCGAAAAACTTGATCTTTTGATTCCGTTTGTCACCCGCTATGCCCCGGCACAGGCACGGGTGATGGTTGTGCCTGTGGTTATTCTGGCACTGGCCTTTTGGTATTCATGGGCGGCAGGGGCGGTTCTACTGATTTCCGGCCCGCTTATTCCCGTATTCATGGCATTGGTCGGCATGGCCGCCAAAGAGGCCAGCGCCCGACAAATGACCGAAATTGGCACATTAAACGATTTTCTGGTCGAACGGCTATCCGCCCTGGCAGACATCCGCCTGCTTGGCGCGGGCCCTGCCGTTTTGCAGGGATTTGCCAGCCAGGCGGCCGATTTGCGCCGCCGGACAATGGCCGTACTTGCGGTGGCGTTCTTATCCTCCACCGTGCTGGAATTATTTGCCGCAATCGGTGTGGCGATGGTCGCGGTTTATGTCGGTTTTTCGTTGCTGGGTGTGCTGGAATTCGGGGCCTGGGGCGGCCAGCTTATGCCCACAGCCGGTATCTTTCTTTTGTTGCTGGCCCCGGAATTTTATCAGCCCCTGCGCGATCTTTCGGCGGCCTGGCATGACAAGGCGGCAGCCACAGCCGTAATTGACGAAATTTATGCCTATCGCGCGGATACGGGGCACAGGTTACAGGGCACCGGCGGACAGGCCGCCCCCTTGCCCGGCCCGGCCAGTGTTGTTTTGTCTGGCTGCCATACACTTTCAGGGCGGCCCCTGCCCGAAATCAGCATTGCGCCTGGCGAACATGTGGCCCTTGTCGGGCCAAGCGGGGCGGGCAAAACCAGTGCCTTGCGGCTGATGGCCGGGCTGGAAGTACCTGTAACGGGCCATGTGATGGTCGCAGATCACCCGTTAAACGAGGCGAACGCCGATCGCTGGCGCGCCCGGCTGGGCTGGATGCCACAGGCACCACATTTTTTGACAGGCAGCGTGCAGCGCAACCTGACACTGGGCCGACATGGTGACATTGCCAAAGCCATTGATACCGCCGCGTTACAAAAGGTTCTTGATACGCTGCCACAGGGCCTGGCAACGCAACTGGGCGAAACCGGTGGCGGACTTTCAGGCGGTGAAGCCCGCAGATTGATGCTGGCGCGTGCGATTTTTGGCACCCCGGATCTTATTTTGGCTGACGAACCCACAGCCGACCTCGATGGCGACACCGCAAGGGCCGTTACCCACGGGCTTCTGGAATATGCCGCGCGGGGTGTCACCCTGGTCATTGCCACACATGACCGCGATCTTGCCGCGCAAATGGACCGGATTATTGATCTGGGAGCGGTGTGATGAAAGCTTTGTGGAAGATTTTCCGGTTTATTTTACGTGATCAACGATCGGCAATGCTGCGCGGTGCCGCCCTGAGCCTTGTTGTACTGGCGATGGGGGCGGCCCTTTTGGGATTATCAGGGTGGTTTATTACCGCCGCCGCCGCTGCCGGGCTGGCGGGGGCCGGGGCTGTTTTTGATGTCTTCCGGCCATCGGCGATGGTGCGGTTTCTCGCCCTTGGCCGCGCGGCTGCGCGATATGGCGAACGGATGTTAACCCACGATGCCACGTTACGCGCGCTTGAAACATTGCGCGCACGGGTGCTGGCAACCTATTTGGCAGCCCCGTATCCCCGCATGATCCGGATACGGGGGGCACAGGCCTTAAACCGTCTTACCGCCGATATCGATGCCCTTGATGGCGTCTCTTTGCGGCTGGTCCTGCCCGTCATGGCGGGACTATTCACATTGATGCTGGCATTTGTCGTGCTTTGGTGGCTGGTGACACCGGCTGTCGCATTTTGGGTGGCAGGCGGATATGTGCTTGCCGGGATTGTTGTTTTTGGCTGGATGGCGCGTATTTCCCTGCCATTGTCCTGGCGGGCCGAAATATCAGCACAGGCCTTTCGCACCCGGTTGATTGACCTGATCGCAGCCCGGCGCGACCTTGCCGTATATGGCCGGTTGGCCGCACAGAAAAAACATGTTCAAACCGCCGAAACCCGGCACGAGGATATACGCCGTCAACTCGACAGGCGCGAACGCCAGACCGGGGCGCTGCTGGCGATAACCGGCACAATTGTCACCGCCGGTGCCCTGGGACTGGGCATCATGCTGGTGCAATCCGGGCAGATCGGCCCGGCCTTTGCCGCTTTGGGCTTTTTTGCCGCCCTGGCCCTGGCCGAACCACTGGCCCCCGTGCGTCGCGCCGTGTCGGACTTTGGCCGCATGGCTGTTGCCGCCCGCCGGATTGGCAGCGATCTGTCAGAGCCCGCCCCCCTTACGACCGCCCCGTCACATGTTCCCGACCAAAACCCCGACCAAAACGGGGATCTGCACATTACAAACCTTACCCTGAATCGAGCGGGTGCATCCGTGCCGATTATATCGTCACTCTCTTTCACGGTGTCCCCTGGCGAAACCCTTGCCGTAACGGGGCCCAGTGGCAGGGGAAAATCAACACTTTTGCTGGCGATTGCCGGGTTGCATCCGGTTGCGACTGGGCATATCCGCATTGCGGACCGGCCAATTACCGACTGGGCCGAGTCCGATTTGCGACGCTATCTGACATTGCTGCCCCAGCGCAGCGCCCTTATGGCCGGTACCGTTGGCGATGCCCTGCAACTGGCGGGCCCGGTTGACGACGCACATCTGTGGCGCCTGTTATCTGCCGTACAACTAGATCATATTATCACACAAAAAGGCGGATTGTCCGCCAAAATAGGCTCGCGCGGCGAAGGGTTATCCGGCGGCGAGGCCCGACGCCTTGTGCTGGCCCGCGCACTGGCGAAAAACCCGAAAATTCTGCTGCTCGATGAACCCACCGAGGGGCTTGACGAAGCCACCTCTGTCGCGGTTTTACGCGGCATTCGCGAGGTCCTGCCTGACGCCGTTATCGTAATCGCCGCCCACAAGAAACCAGAGCGTTCATTTGCCGACCGGATCCTAGAGTTAAAATAATTATCAAAAAATCCGGTCAATTTTGACCTCCGTCAATGTGTGTTCCAGCTAATATGTTATTATATTCGCGAATAATAATTTACACCGCCGAAGTTCTACTTTCGCGGTAACTGGAGCCAAGAATTATGGAATTTGGCATCGTCGAACTGTCACGGCTGCAATTTGCCATGACAGCCATGTATCATTTTCTCTTTGTACCGCTGACCCTGGGTTTGTCCATTGTGGTCGCGATCATGGAGACGGTTTATGTCATGACGAACCGCCCGATCTGGCGGCAAATGACAAAATTTTGGGGTACGCTGTTCGGGATCAACTTTGTTCTCGGCGTTGCGACCGGTATCACAATGGAGTTCCAGTTTGGCATGAACTGGAGCTATTACAGCCACTATGTCGGTGACATTTTTGGCGCGCCATTGGCGATTGAAGGCCTGATGGCCTTTTTTCTTGAAGCGACCTTTGTGGGCCTGTTTTTCTTTGGCTGGGACAAACTGGGCAAAGTGGCCCACCTGGTTGTAGCCTGGCTGGTGGCAATCGGGTCCAACTTCTCGGCCCTGTGGATTTTGATTGCCAATGGCTGGATGCAAAACCCGGTAGGCGCACAATTCAATCCGCAGACCATGCGCATGGAAATGACGGATTTCTTTGCCGTGCTGTTTAACGAGGTGGCCCAGGCAAAGTTTGTCCATACCGTTAGCGCGGGTTATGTCACGGCAGCGGTTTTTGTCATTGGTGTTTCGGCCTGGTATATGCTCAAGGGACGCCATATCGAACTTGCCCGCCGTTCCATTACGGTCGGCGCGGCCTTTGGTCTGGCATCGGCGTTTTCGGTGGTGCTTCTGGGCGATGAAAGCGGATATTCCGCCACCCATAGCCAGAAAATGAAGCTCGCTGCGATCGAGGCGATGTGGGACACCGAAAAGGCCCCGGCATCGTTTAACCTCATTGGCTTTCCCGACCAGAAGGCGCGGGAAACGCATTATGCCATCGAAATTCCGTGGGTTATGGGTTTGATCGGCACACGGTCTTTAACCACGGAAATTCCGGGTATCAACCAGCTTGTCGCACAGGCACAGGACCGCATTCGTTCCGGCATTGTCGCCTATGATGCCCTGATGCACATTCGGGCCAAAAACGGCGCACCCGACCCCGCCGATACCGCCATTTTTGAAAAACACTCCGCCGATCTCGGCTTTGCCTTCCTGCTGAAAAAATATATCGATGACCCGCGCCAGGCCACCGACGCCCAAATCGTGGCTGCGGCAAACGATACCGTACCCACCGTATGGCCGCTATTCTGGGCGTTTAGGATCATGGTTGTCCTGGGTTTCGGCTTTATCGGCACAATGGGGTATCTGTTCTATCGGGCCTCGTTCAAGGGCATGAATTATCCGCGACCGATGCTCAAACTGGCCGTGATCATGATCCCGGCCCCGTGGATTGCCGCCGAAATGGGCTGGTTTGTTGCCGAATTTGGCCGCCAACCCTGGACCGTGGACGGCGTTCTGCCAACCGCTTTGTCGGTATCATCGCTGTCGATCACGGAAGTATCGCTCACTCTGGCTGGCTTCGTGCTTTTTTATACGGTTCTGTTCATCATCGAAATGGGTCTGATGCTGAAATACATTCGCAAAGGTCCCTATCAGGATGTTGAAGAAACCGAAGCCTGGGTGCAACGCCATAAAAATCGGCTGGCGGGCCGGCGCAATGCCGACTCTATCGCCATGCCTGCGGAGTAACCGCCATGATCTTGCATGATTTAATCAGCTATGATGTGCTGCGCGTCATCTGGTGGGGCCTGTTGGGTGTTCTGCTGATCGGCTTTGCCCTAACCGACGGTTTCGATATGGGGGTTGGTGCCCTTATTCCGTTTGTTGGCAAAACCGACCTTGAACGCCGGGTGGCCATCAACACCGTCGGCCCGGTGTGGGAAGGCAACCAGGTCTGGTTCATTTTAGGTGGCGGGGCGATCTTTGCCGCCTGGCCGCCGCTTTATGCCGTGTCCTTCTCCGGCTTTTATCTGGCGATGTTTGTTGTTCTGGCAGCCTTCATTGTGCGGCCCGTCGCCTTCAAATATCGCTCCAAACGTGATGATCCGCGCTGGCGCACGTCATGGGACTGGGCCCTGTTTGCCTCCGGTGCCGTGCCTGCCCTGCTGTTTGGGGTGGCTGTGGGCAACGTCATTCAGGGTGTGCCCTTTCATTTTACCGAAGATCTTCGCCCGGTTTACGAAGGGGCGTGGTATATCAAGTTCATCGGCCTGCTGGATCCGTTTTCGCTGCTGGCCGGTGTGGTTTCCCTTTCCATGCTGATCATGCACGGCGGGGCCTGGCTGACCCTGAAAGCCGAAGGTGCCGTCCAGCATCGTGCCCGGACCATCGGATCGGTTGCGGCCCTGCTGGCGGTGGCTGCCTATGCCCTGGCGGGCGTCTGGATGGCATATGGCATCGAAGGCTATCGTATCGTGGGGGATTACATCACCACCGGCCCCTCCAACCCGTTGCACTTCACTGTTGAAAAAACCGCAACATGGTTAACGGCCTATGGTGAACGTCCCTGGATCGCGATTGCACCGGCAATGGGCATTGTGGGTGGTTTGCTGACGTTCCTGGGTTTGCGGGCCGGGCGCGAAATTTCGACATTGCTGTTCTCCAAGATGGCGATCCTGGGCGTTATTTCCTCGGTCGGGCTGACGATGTTTCCCTTCATCATGCCCTCTTCATCCCATCCGCAATCGTCTTTAACGGTCTGGAACAGTTCGTCCTCGCAATTGACCCTGTTCATCATGCTTGTGGTCACGGTGATCTTTATGCCGATGATTTTGGCCTATACCGCCTGGGTCTACAAGGTGCTGTGGGGCAAGGTCACAACAGCCAGCGTTCATGATAACTCGCACTCGGTCTATTGACCGGAAAGGATAAAACACATGTGGTATTTTGCATGGATCCTCGGTCTGCCTTTGGCCGCCATATTTGCCGTGTTAAACGCGATGTGGCTGGAACTGCGTGAAGACCAGAAATTGCTGAACCGCAACGAAGACCCCTCCGCGCATTCGTGAGGGCACCATCAGGCAAACCACTGGCAGGGGCATCAATACGCCCCTGCCAGACGCGCTTCTGCATAAAACCTGCCCGTTCTGGCGACGAAACAGTCAATACAAGATGCCAATCAGAAACTGGGCAATGAAAACACCCGCAGAAATGATGATCAGGAAAGCGGCAAACAGGCCACGCCATGCCCCGCCGGACTGTCCCAATCCCAGGTAATATTGCAAAATCAGCCATGCCTTTACCGTTCCCGCCAGCATGACAACCGCTGTCGCGCCAAGGCCAAGCATGTGGCTGACATCCGCATGCCCCCCGCCGGTCGCGGTCATCACGGAAAGCAGCGTCGCGCCGCTGGTCAAGGCCCAAACAAGCAATGCAGGCCGGATTGAAAGGTGATGATCCATCATTATCGCACCAGATAAACCACGGGAAAAACCAGCACCCAGATCAAATCGATCATGTGCCAGAATGCGACACCGGTTTCGATATTGACCGCCAGAGGGCGCAGGGCAACAATCCCCAAAATACCCAGCCCCATGACAACATGCAGGGCATGAAAACCGGTAATCAAAAAATACAGGGTAAAAAAGCTGTTGGTTTCCATCGAAATACCGGCATCAATCTTGGCCTTGTATTCGACAATTTTGACCCCCAGAAAAACCAGCCCCAGAAGGGCGGTTAACAGCAACCAGCCGCGACAGTGCCCGACAGTGCCCAACCTGATGGCACGGGTTGCGAAAACGGCGCACAAACCACTGGTCAACAACACCATCGTATTGATGCCGCCAACAACCCGGTCAAGTTGCATCTGGGATATGGCAAACCCTGTCGGGTCTTTCACCCGGGCACCGGAAAATCCCAAAAGGAAGGCGCCAAAAACCACCAGTTCGGACAGAATGAGGATCCATATCAACGGATGGCCCGGCAATGTTTCAAGTCCGCCCCAGCTATCGCTGTCGGTGGCTGGCACGTCCTGTTCGGGCGGTTCTTGCCTGTCATCGGGGATGGATGAAACAGATTGCGTCATCTTTTAAGCCTGATCTGAGATTTGAAACAAATGCACGGAATCTGCCGTTCAGGAGACAAGATGTCGGTAGATGCGCGGCAAGGCGGCTGGCAAATTTTCCAAACGCCCGACAATGGCATGTCCCCCTGCCCCGAAAATGAAGGGAAAATATTCCTGCGCCTTGCGATCAATGGTCACGCCAAAAAGGCCAAGACCCTTTTTTCGGCATTCCTGAACCGCACGGCGGCTGTCTTCGATCCCGTATCGGCCTTCGTAATGGTCAATATCGTTTGGTTTGCCATCGGTGATCACCAGCATTAAACGATGCTGATGTGGGCGGCTTGCCAGTAGTTTTCCGGTATGGCGGATCGCAGCGCCCAGACGGGTGTAGTATCCCGGTTGCAGGGCCCCGATACGTTTCTGGCAATCATCACCATAATCTTCATCGAAATCCTTGACCGTTTCGATCCTGACCCAGTCGCGCCTGCGCGAGGTGAAACTGAAAATGCCAAAATCATCACCGCTGGCATCCAGCCCGCCCGCCAGCACCGCCAATGCCTGCTTTTCAATATCAAGCACCCGCCGGTCATGGACCCAGGCATCGGTGGACAAAGACACATCAACCAGGACAGCCACAGACAAGTCACGCGCCTGTTTGACCGATTTCAAATACATTCTGTCATTCACATGGCCCGTGCCCAAAAGATCGCAGCGGGCGCGGACCAGGGCTTCCAGGTCAAGTTCGCTGCCGTCAGTCTGGCCGCGCAGTATCTCGTGATTGGGACGAAAGGCCTCAAACTGGCGGCGGACGTGACGGATCTGGCGGCGTTCTTCGCGGGAAGGACGCCAGATATCCCTTTCCGGCATCGCGCGATCTTGCACGGTACCGCCAATGACCTGGCAGAAATCCGGGCGATAGCGTTGCTGGCGAAAATCCCATTCGGGATAAAGATGATGCCCTGTCAGGGCATTGCCCGCGGCGTCCTCCGGCGGGAGATCCAAATCAAAACGCAAACGCGTCGCGGTTTTGCGCTTGCAGGATGACATCTCCATTTCCTCAAGCTCGTCTGCAGCCTTGCGCGCATTTTGCGCATCCTCGTCATCCATCGGCCGGTTGACATTGACCATTTCGGCAATGGAGAGGATTTTCTCGAACCGGTTCAGCGCCAGAGGGTCATTGCGCCCGGCACGGTCATTTTTGCGCCGGCGGGCACGTTTCTTGCGCGCACTTCCGCCATCCTGCGACGGCCCCGCATCGGGGTCATCGTCCGTTTGGCGACGATCTGTTCCGGCAAGGCTCACTTCGCCCCACAGGGGAACAGGCAGGAACGGCGCATAGCGTTTTCCAGGGCCGTCCGCGGGCAATTCCGGATACTCAGAATCGGCCGTATAACGCATCAACTGATCCCAAACGACAGTCGCCCGATCCCCGGTATTTTGCCCGAGCAACCGGAGAATGCAGTCTTCAACCTGCTGTTCGCGGCAGGGAAGTTTGCGCACTGGACGAAGCCGGATAAATGCCGTGTAAAGCCGGTTGCGTAGCGGCCCGATCCCCGGGAACTGATCCTGCACGGCCAGGTCGATACGCCGCGCACGCGCCAGACGCCACACATCATGGTGATAGGGGTCGCGAATGTCGCCACGATGTTCCAGTGGTGCTGTGGCAAACCAGGCCATAAGCCAGATATATAAATCACGATTAAGATCGCGTGTCGGAAACAGGGAAAGAACCGGCGGCAGTTTTATCGCCGTTTCATCCATCTCCGCCTGTGAAATCATCTCGTCAACCAGGCCGATGCGTTGGCGAAGGCCCAGCCGGTGGGTCGAAACACGCTTGTCAATTTCGGCAAATTCGAGAACGGGATTGCCACCAAGCGCGCGAAAAAGAACCGGCAGAAAGGACCGCAACTCGGCAAAGCGGACGGCGGCATCTCGATGGTCGCGATAACTTTCCTGATTGTGGCTGGCCACACGATGCCACAACGTCCCGACATATTCTTCAAGTTCGAGAAAATTAAATGACACGGTTTGTCCTCCCCGCCCGACGATAAAAACAGGTGATTCCCGGCTCGGGACCTAGCTGCGCAAAATGGCAACGGCTTCGCGCAAACCGGCTTTGACATCGGCATCATCGGAAAGCGGTTCGATCACGGCAGCATTCAGGGCATCGTCAAAATCAACCCCGGCCATCAGCAAGGTTGCGCAATAAACCAGCAGACGGGTTGAAACCACCTCTTCGAGATCGATCCCTTTTAACCGGCGGATATTGGTTGCGATGCGAACCAGCAACATCGCCCCGTCGGGATCAATGCCGGTTTCCCGCACGATCACTTCCGCCTCGCGCGCAGGTTCGGGAAAGGCAAATTCAACCGCCAGAAAACGTTGCCGTGTCGAGGGTTTAAGCTGCTTGAGCAAATTCTGGTATCCGGGGTTATAGGAAACCACCAGCATGAAATTATCCGGTGCCTCCAGAAGTTCGCCAGTGCGTTCCAGCGGCAGCAGGCGACGGTCATCGGTCAGAGGATGCAAAACGACCGTAACGTCCTTGCGGGCTTCGACCACTTCGTCCAGGTAACAAATACCGCCATGACGGACTGCCCGTGTCAGGGGGCCATCCACCCAAACGGTTTCACCGCCCTTCAAAAGATACCGTCCTGTCAAATCCGATGCTGTCAGATCGTCATGGCAGGAAACGGTATATAGAGGCACCCCGAGCCGGGCTGCCATATGCGCGACAAAACGGGTTTTGCCACAGCCGGTAGGACCTTTAAGCAACAGCGGCAGCCTTTTGTCCCAGGCGGTTTGAAACAGGTCACATTCATTCGCGGTAGCCTCGTAAAAAGGCGGTTTTCCGGCTGATATCGGTTTTTCAGGCATTTCAAACATTGGTTTATCCTGCAAATCAGTCCTGAAAGGGAAAGGCAAAGGGGCGGACTTCGACCGGCGAGAAAACAGGAAAGCCGGTCGAAGTCCGCAACATGTCAATCAAAAGCGGGGAGCACGTTAATTGACATATTGACCAAGCGGTTTATTCGGCAGGCTGGGCCATGCGGCGTTTGACCGGTGCCTTGCGCGGTGCGACCAGCAAGGACCAAATGATCAGAATAACACCGACCCCGGCCACAAGCCC
Source organism: Thalassospira profundimaris (assembly GCF_003326755.1). Classification (GTDB taxonomy): domain Bacteria; phylum Pseudomonadota; class Alphaproteobacteria; order Rhodospirillales; family Thalassospiraceae; genus Thalassospira; species Thalassospira profundimaris_B. The sequence goes on from NZ_JPWH01000014.1 coordinate 104,559, forward strand.
CGACCCCAGACGCATCCAGTAAAACAGGGCAATCTGGTCCTGGACCTCCATATAATTCATGCCAAGAACACGTTGCAGATGGGTTTGCACAACACCGGCAAATGTCAGGGTGAAGGTCATGAATGACATGGCGCTGGTCAATATCCAGAAACCCCACATATTGAGTTGCTGATTGTAGGGTTCACGCCCGCGCAAATAAGGCAGCGCATAGGTGAAAATCGCCAGATTGAGCATCACATAGGCCCCGTAAAACGCCAGATGACCATGCGCTGCTGTAACCTGGGTGCCGTGCGAATAATAATTCACCGATGACAGGGTGTGCATGAACCCCCAGACGCCACCGCCAAAGAAAGCCATGACCGAACAGCCAAGTGCCCAGAGAAGGGCCGCCTTGTTGGGGTGATCACGGCCGCCTTTCCACACCATGTAAAAGCAAAACACGACCATCGCAAAGAACGGCACGATTTCAAGGGTGGAGAAAATGCTGCCAACCCATTGCCAGTAACCCGGTGTCCCGATCCAGTAATAATGGTGGCCGGTGCCCAGAATGCCGCTAAACAGGGTTAGTGACACCATGACATAAAGCCATTTCTCGATCACCTCGCGGTCCACGCCCGTCATCTTGATCATCAGGAAGGCCAGGATCGATGCCATGATCAATTCCCAGACACCCTCGACCCACAGATGAACGACATACCACCAGTACATCTTGTCCACCGACAGATTGTCGGGGTTATAAAACGCAAAGAGAAACAGCAGCGCCACCAGCCAAAGACCAAGCATCAGCACATTGGTAATCGCGGTTTTGCGGCCCTTCAGCAGGGTCAGGGTGGTATTATAAAGGAACATCAGGGCGACAGCGACGATACCGACCTTGATATATAGCGGCTGTTCGAGAAATTCGCGCCCCTCGTGATAGCCCAGAATATAGCCCACCACGGCAGCCGCAGCCGCCGCCATAAACAGCCAGAACTGAATGATCGCCAGTTTGGGGCTGTGAAGTTCGGTTTCACATTCCTCGGGCAGCAAATAATAAGTCGCGCCGAAATATCCCATCAACAGCCATACAATCAGAGCGTTGGTGTGGATCATGCGAATAACGTTAAAGGGCAGAACTTCCGACAGGAAGTTGGGAAAGACATAGACCGTACCCGCAACGATGCCAAACAGGATCTGGGCCACGAACAATGCCAGGGCACCGTATATGTAATACAATGCAACTTTTTGCGACTGATATTTCATGATTGCCTCGTTTCCATCAGGATTCCGTTAACCCGCATCCGTCGGCGGCCAGTTTTGGGTGTTGATCTCGCTGGTCCATTTCAGGAAATCGATGATTTCGTCGAGCTCTTGGTCACTGAAGTGGAACTGGGGCATCTGCCTGCGCCCCTCGATGCCGGTTGGCTGGGCATTAAACCAGGCTTTCAGAATGTCGCGTGCGCCTTCCGGGTCGTCTTTTCCGCCATATCGCACCCACACATTTCCCAGTTCAGGTGCAAAATAGGCCCCCTCTCCCAGGATGGTGTGACAGTTGATACAGGATTCACGTTCCCAGATTTTCTTTCCTGCAATCACCGACGGCGTTAAGCCGGCTTCATCAGTTGAATCATTTACAATGTAATGATGGCTTTGCAGGGTTAAGCCCAGGAAGACGACCAGGAAGAAGATCGTCCCACCGTAAAAAATGTTCCTTGCGGCGGATTTTGTCAGACGTTCAGACATTTGAACGAATCCTCACTCCGGTTGAATTGTTGTGCGCCGTCCTGTCCCCAAAACGGCATACCCCAATCCTTTCCCGGAAGGCTTTTTGCCACCTTGATAATGATCAAAAAACCGATGCAGGCGCATATGAGCGCACGGTACGCCCGCGAAAACCCGCACCAGAAAACCACTGGCCACACAGGCACACGGGCACACGCACACGGACACGGGCAAAAAATACCGCCCCCCAAGGGCACGCCGCACAAACAGCTGCCCTTTGGGGGGACGATATGAATTTCAATGATGATGGAGACTATGTTGCGGCGAACCGGGTTATGAAAACCGGGCGAGTTCTTCCAGAACGGCGCGATCGCGGATGCGCAGTGTCGCCCCTGTTTCAATCGCGTTCATCTGCTCCAGACGGCGTAACAAACGTGAAAAGGTTTCAGGCGTGATCCCGATGCGGCTTGCGATCAAACGTTTTTCCGGATAATCCCGTGCTGTTTCATCCTGCTCATGTGCGATGGCGTGATCCTGATAGTCAATCAGAAACGCGGCAATACGCTGAAGCGGGCTGGTATGGCGCAATCGATAAATTTCATCGAGAAAAAAGCGTTCCCATTCCAGCAAACCCGCCATGACCTCGCCGGCGACTTCGGGAAATTCCTGCAATATTTTTAAATAGGCAGCACGTGGAATGGCAACCACCGCCCCGTCTGCCATGACCTCGCAATCAACGGGATAAGGACGCCCGGCCAGCGTTACCGCCTCGGCAAAGGCACCGGGGGCGGTCAAAAAGTGCATCACGGTTTCTGCCCCCTGGGAAGAAGTCCTTACAAGACGAAGCTGCCCGGACAGCAGAACATAAAAATATTCCGCACGGTCTGCGGCGCGAAACAGGTGTGAGCCGCGCTTGACCGTTTCGACCCGGCAACTGGCCACCAGATGCGCCAACCGGTCCTTGCCCAACGCTGCAAACAAGGGAATTTCGCCCAAAAAGACCTTTTCGGCGTCAGATAACGGTCTTGAGATCATGGTCTTCCCCGTTTGTCATTTCGTCCTCGCCCAAACCGCACCAGTCAACCAGCTTGTGAATGTCGGCAATGTGCATGATCCGCCCGTGTGCCTGTTGGGTAACGCCAATTTCGGTTAATTTGCGAAAGGCGCGCGAGAGTGTTTCGGGTTTCATGCCCAGTTTGCGGGCAAGCACACCCTTTTCAATTGCCAGCGCGGTTTCATGACCGTCCTTGACCGGCACGGCATCAGCCAACAAAAAAATACCCAGCCGTTTCGCCGCAGAATGACATTTAAGGTCCTGAATCTGACCCAGCATATTGCACAGGCGCTGGGTAATCACCGACATCATACTAAGCGCCCGTTCAATGTCCTGGGCCAGAAACCGGGCAAAGGCCGGTCCATCAATTTCGATAACGGTTGTGGGTTCCACCGTCTTTACGCTCATGACGTATCGCTGGTCGCGTGACAGGGCATATTCGCCAAAGATCTGCCCGCTTTCGATCAAATCAACAACACCCGCCGTCCCGTCGCCATCGGTGTAGGATTGTTCAACATGACCGTTCACGATGTAATACAGGGATGTTGCAGGCGCACCGGCGTTAAAAACGGGTGTATCGGCAGCAAAACGTTTCCATTGGCAGAACCCGGCAAGTTCACCGATCACATTCTGCGGCCATGCCCCGAAATAGGGGGTACGGCACAAAATTTCGCAAATTCGATGAAAATCGTCTGTCACGTCGCTTCCCCGCAGACTGTAAACACGCCGCACCTTGCGGAATGGAATACTTCTAACATCGACGTGACAACGGGAAATTGTTCTGGATCAAGTTTCACCAAAAACGGTCTCCGTCCCGCCGGGGAACGAAGACCGTCTGGCTGCAAGATGCCCAAACATCTTAAAAAGTCGTCGTTAATTCTCGAATCTTGGAAACAGCAGATAATTTTCCAGATAGATATGCCCCACCAGATCCTCAATCAGTTTTCCAACCCCCGCATAGAGCGCCTGCCAAGACCGACAGGCCCCGTCGGGCAACGTCACGCGATTGGTAAGATGCTCCAGACGGTGAATGAATTCCCCGTGGCCCTCATGTTCCAGGCGCATCTGTGCAATCGGCCCTTTCAGGAAGTCGCCGGAAGACTGCATCACCGGAAACAGAATCATTTCCTCTTTCATCATATGATCGTCCAGCTCCAGCTTGAGTTCTTCAAGCGTATCGGCAAGACCATGCGGACAATCGGCGTGATCATTGTGAACCGCCTCGACCTTGCGCGCGAGCATCAGAAGTTCCGGCAATTCCCGACGATGGGTATTGTGATACCGTGCCTGAATATAGGCAACCAGGGCGGCGTTATCGTCGTTCATGGGGATTGCCGGTTGACCGGTTTGCAGTTTGGCCAGCGCCCTGGCCATTGCATCGGCATCAGCCCCTTTCTGGCGGGCCGCATCGCGCAGGGTTTTATCAACACAGCAACAAAACCCGACACGATGTGCACGAAAAACACGCGTCGCCCCCGGCAGGCTGGCAACCACGTCACCCACAAGCCGGTCAAGAAACGCACTTTGATTATCGGAAGCAATCGCCTGGCTCATTTCTGGTCTCCGTCGGGAATTTGCAGGCATGACGGCCGGGAACATCCCGGCCACCTCGCCCGAGAAAATAGGGAAGCAGAAAGACGATAGCGGTTTTGGGTTCAACCCTGCTTGACGATGGTCAAGCCAACGAGACGCCCAAAATGTAAATTCGGGCGGTCAGGTACCTTGTTACCGGTTAAGATCATCAATCAACGGACTGGGTTTTGCCAGGCCCTGCAAATCGCCGAGTTTATCAATCGTCACACACTGACCATCGATGGTGACGCCATAGGGCCGCAGGGATTTTATCGCGCGCGACAGATTTTCCGGTGTCATCCCCAAAAGAGAGGCGATCTTGCGTTTTTCCATTGTCAGATCATAGGTCGGGGCCTGACCGGCTTCCTCATATTGCTGAAGCAGGTAATTTGCCAGCCGTTCGATCGAACTACGCAATTTAAGGTTTTTGGTATTCTTGACCACCGAACGATAGCGCGCCGCAAGCTCGGTAACGACACTGCGGGCAAAACCGCTATCGGCATCAAAAACCGCACGCACATCCGAAGACGGCAGCAAAATCAGCCGCGATTTTTCGAGTGTGCGGGCCGACATCAGATAAGGCGCATCCTTGATTGTGGCCGCCAGAATGAATGTCGAAATCGGTTCGACCGTCGCAATCACGGTTTCGCGCTTGTTCCAGCTTGCAAACAATTCGACCCGCCCTTCAAGAACGATATGCAGAAAATCGCTCATATCGCCTTCGGTAATCAGGTCAACCTGCGGCGGAAATGTCTGGACATAGGCCGCGTGCATCAATTCCTCGAATCGTGCTTCCTCCATGTCGCGAAACAGTTCCAGATTGCGCAAATCAGGCAAATCAGAGGGACGCATAACGTTTTTCCGGCCTTATAATTGATAATTGTCAACTGGATAGAAACATCAAGTCAATTGATGGGATATTATTTTTACATTCGACAATCCAACTATTTTTTATTTCGGATCATCATACTTTGACTGTCCGATTATTTCCGGAATCAATCCCGATATATTGATTCTGATCAAGTCTTTTCTTTCCCCCTGGCACACAAATACCAGCCGAGACGCGTATGCGACATCAGCTTGCCCAATACCAAAGGGGGACAAAATGCATACTCTCGACGGAGTTTCCAAGTCGGATCAGGGTCGGGCCCTTGGCCTTAGCACCTTTGCGTTCACGGCCTGCTTTGCCGTCTGGACGATATTTTCGATCATTGGTGTCGAAATCAAATCAGAACTGGGATTAAGCGACACCCAGTTCGGACTTCTGGTTGCCACCCCGGTCCTGACCGGATCGATCAGCCGAATTTTTCTGGGTATCTGGACCGAACAATATGGCGGCCGCCTGATGTTTCCGCTGCAAATGCTGATCACGGCCGTGGCCGTATGGCTGCTGACATCGGTTCATACCTATGAAGTTTTTCTGCTCGCCGCACTTGGCCTTGGCCTTGCGGGCGGATCATTCATTATCGGGGTCGCGTATGTATCGCGCTGGTTTACCAAAGAACACCAGGGCACGGCACTTGGCATTTTCGGGGCCGGGAATGTAGGGGCCGCCGTCACCAATTTTGCAGCCCCCTTTCTGGTTGTGGCAATGGGCTGGGAAAACACGGCGCGGATCTACGCCGTTGTTCTGGCCATCATCGCGGTTTTGTTCTTCCTGCTTTCAAAAACCGATCCGGTTCAGCTTGACCGCCAGCGCACGGGCAAGGATGCGGTGTCAACAGGTGCCCAGCTTGCCCCGCTCAAGAATATCCAGGTCTGGCGTTTTGCCACTTATTATTTCTTTGTCTTTGGCGGGTTTGTTGCGCTGGCATCGTTTTTACCCCGCTATTATGTCGGGGCCTACGGGCTTGAACTGACCACAGCGGGTGTTCTGGCCGGTCTTTATTCCCTGCCTGCCTCGGTCTTTCGTGCACTGGGCGGCTGGATGTCGGATAAATGGGGCGCCCGCGCCATTATGTATCTGACCTTCATCGTGTCACTGGTGGCGCTGTTTTTCATGAGCTACCCGGACACCGCCTATACCATAAGCGGCATTCATGCACCGATCACCTTTCACTTTGGCATTTCGCTCGCCGCGTTTGTTACCCTGACCGTCATCCTTGGTTTTGTCATGAGCCTGGGCAAGGCCGCTGTCTATAAACACATTCCGGTCTATTACCCGCATCATGTCGGTGCGGTTGGCGGCCTGGTGGGCATGATTGGCGGTCTTGGCGGGTTTTTCCTGCCCATCGGTTTTGGCATGCTGCTGGATACCACCGGTATCTGGACGGCCCCCTTCATGATGATGTTTGCGATTGTTGCCATCTCGACGATCTGGATGCACCTCGCGATCCGCAAAATGGAACGTCGCCGCCACCCTGCACTCGCCACCGAAACGCACCTTTCCGATGTCCCGGATCATCCCTTTTCCCACCCTGACGAAAATGCCGGTGTGACGACTGATGCTGCTGCGACAGCCAGCCGCCCGAACGCACGCTAAAAGGACTTAAAACCATGACAAGCATGGGCTCTTCCCAGGCCAGCCAAAGCCGTTATGTCATCACCGACTGGCGCCCCGAAGACGGCAGCTTCTGGCACACTACAGGCGCATCGGTTGCCTCGCGCAATCTCTGGATTTCCATTCCCTGCCTTTTGCTGGCTTTCTCGGTCTGGATGGTCTGGTCGGTGGTGGTCGCCAAGCTTCCGGCGATCGGCTTTAACTATACCACCGACCAGCTTTTCTGGCTGGCCGCGTTGCCCGGTTTGTCGGGGGCGACACTTCGCATATTCTACAGCTTTATGGTGCCGATTTTTGGCGGGCGTCTCTGGACAACCCTGTCCACGGCCTCGCTGCTGCTCCCCGCGATTGGCATCGGACTGAGCGTGCAGAACCCCGACACCCCCTATTCCATCTTTCTGATCCTGGCCCTTCTGTGCGGGTTTGGCGGCGGAAACTTTGCCTCCTCAATGGCAAATATCGCCTTTTTCTATCCCAAAAAGACCAAGGGCAACGCACTTGCCCTGAATGCCGGACTGGGCAATCTCGGGGTTTCGGTGATGCAATTCGTCGTTCCGATGGTCATTACCGCCGGTGTATTTGGCACGTTCGGGGGCGAAGGACAGGTTCTGTCGGATGGCAGCAGGCTGTGGCTGCAAAATGCCGGGTTTGTCTGGGTCCCCTTCCTGGTGATTGCGACCCTTGCCGCCTGGTTTGGCATGAATGACATTGCCGATGCCAAGGCCAGTTTCCGCGAACAGGCGATCATCCTCACCCGTCGTCACAACTGGATCATGTGCATTCTTTATACGGGGACCTTTGGCTCCTTCATTGGCTATTCAGCGGGTTTTCCCCTGCTGATGAAAACACAATTCCCCGGTGTTGATGTTCTGGCCTATGCCTTTCTGGGTCCGCTGGTCGGGGCATTGTCGCGGGCGGCAACCGGCTGGGTCTCTGACAAATTTGGCGGTGGCCGGGTCACTTTCTGGACGTTCCTGGGCATGCTTGTTGCCGTATTTTGCGTATTGCAATTCCTGCCATCGGGCGGTGAAGGCGGCAATTTCTGGGGCTTTTTTGCAAGCTTCATGGCGCTGTTTTTCCTGACCGGTGTGGGCAATGCCTCCACATTCCAGATGATCCCGTCAATTTTGCGCCAGGAAGTCCCCCGCCTGATGCCCCATCTTGACCCGGCCGCGACCCTGAAACAGGCCGAACGCGAAAGTGCGGCGATCATTGCCTTTACCTCGGCAATTGCAGCTTACGGCGCATTCTTCATTCCCAAGGCATATGGCACGTCCATCGGGCTGACCGGCGGCCCCGAAGCCGCCCTGTGGGCCTTTGGCATTTTTTATGCGGTCTGCCTTGTCATTACCTGGGCCTTTTATGCGCGCAAGGGCGCAAAGACGCCCTGCTGATTGATCGCGCACAAATGACAGGTTGCGCGCCGCACCCCGCAACACACCCTGCGGCGCGCCCTTAAATATCAGGAGAGAGAGATGAGCCATCTGCTCGACAAGCTGAACTTTTTCCAGTCAAAAGAACTGGAAACATTTTCCAACGGTCATGGTCATGTCACCCGCGAAAATCGCGACTGGGAAGATACATATCGCAGCCGCTGGCGCCACGATAAAATCGTGCGGTCAACGCATGGCGTAAACTGCACCGGGTCATGTTCCTGGAAGATTTACGTCAAATCCGGCATCGTCACCTGGGAAACCCAGCAAACGGACTATCCGCGAACCCGCCCCGACCTGCCCAATCATGAACCGCGCGGCTGCGCACGCGGTGCCAGCTATAGCTGGTATTTATATTCTGCCAACCGCGTAAAAAACCCGCTGATCCGCAGCAAACTTTTGCGGGCCTGGCGGCGGATGCGCCAAACCATGAACGCAACCGATGCCTGGGCGGCCCTGCAAAATGATCCGATCCTGCGGGCAAGCTATGTCAAGGCACGCGGCAAAGGGGGCCTGGTGCGCGCAACCTGGGACGAAGCGACAGAAATCATTGCTGCGGCCAATGCCTATACCACCAAAACCTATGGCCCGGACCGCGTTTTTGGCTTTTCGCCAATCCCGGCCATGTCAATGGTCTCCTATGCCGCCGGTTCACGCTATCTGTCGCTGCTGGGCGGCGTCTGCATGAGCTTTTATGACTGGTATTGCGATTTGCCGCCCGCCAGCCCGATGACCTGGGGTGAACAAACCGACGTTCCCGAAAGTGCCGACTGGTACAATGCCGGTTTCCTGCTTTTGTGGGGGTCAAACGTTCCGCAAACCCGAACCCCCGATGCGCATTTCTATACCGAGGCCCGCTATCGCGGCACAAAATCGGCCGTCATCTGCCCGGATTATTCCGAAGCCGCCAAATTTGGCGACATCTGGCTGGCGCCAAAACAGGGCACGGACAGTGCGCTGGCAATGGCAATGGGTCATGTCATCCTGCGGGAATTCCATCTTGACCGGCAGGCCCCCTATTTCGAGGATTATTGCCGCCGATATTCCGACATGCCGATGCTGGTCAAACTGGAGGAAAAGGATGGCAAGCTGGTCCCGGGTCGTTTCCTGCGCGCCGACGAATTCACCGACAAACTTGGCCAGACCAACAACCCGGAATGGAAAACCCTGGCCGTAGACGAAAATTCCGGCACCATCGTTGCCCCGAACGGGTCAATCGGGTTCCGCTGGGGGGAACAGGGGGTATGGAACCTTGAAACCGTTGCGGCGGGCAAGGAAACCAGCCTTAAAATGTCGCTGATCCTTGAAGAGGATCATGACGAGATCGCCGCTGTCGATTTCCCCTATTTTGGCGGCACAGCAAGCGAGAACTTTGTCAAATGCGACCATCCCGAGGTCCTGACCCGCAATATTCCGGTCAAACGCCTGCAACTTGCCGATGGCGAAGCACGGGTCGCCACCGTTTTTGACCTGTTCTGTGCCAATTACGGCCTTGATCGTGGCCTGGGCGGCGACTGGGTGGCACAGGAATACCATCAGGATATTCCCTATACCCCGGCCTGGGCGGAAAAAATTACCGGCGTTTCGGCCGACAAAATCGTCACCGTGGCCCGCGAATTTGCCCGCAATGCCGAAAAAACCCGGGGCAAATCGATGGTGATCCTGGGGGCCGGTTTGAACCACTGGTACCACATGGACATGAATTATCGCGGCATCATCAACATGCTGGTGATGTGCGGTTGTGTCGGGCAGTCGGGTGGTGGCTGGAGCCACTATGTCGGCCAGGAAAAACTGCGTCCGCAAACCGGTTGGCAGCCGCTGGCATTTGGCCTGGACTGGTCCCGTCCGCCGCGCCATATGAATGCAACCTCGGCGTGGTATGCCCATACCGACCAATGGCGATATGAAACGCTCAACGCATCGGAAATTCTCTCGCCCACGGCACCGGAGGGTGATTGGGATTGCAGCCTGATTGACTACAATATCCGGGCTGAACGCATGGGCTGGCTGCCCTCGGCACCACAATTGCGCACCAATCCGCTGGACGTTGCCAAAGCCGCCAAAGCCGCCGGGAAAGACGTCAAGGATTATGTCAGCGAAAACCTGAAATCGGGCCATCTGCAAATGGCGTGCGAAGACCCGGACGCGCCGGAAAACTGGCCCCGCAACCTTTTCGTCTGGCGTTCCAACCTGTTGGGGTCATCGGGCAAGGGGCATGAATACTTCCTCAAACATTTGCTGGGCACCGATCATGGTGTTCTGGGCAAGGATCTTGGCGAACAGGGCGGCATTGCGCCCAAAGAAGCCGTCTGGCACGACAAGGCCCCGGAGGGAAAGCTTGATCTTCTGGTCTGCATTGATTTTCGGATGTCCACCACAGCGGTCTATTCCGACATCGTGCTGCCAACCGCAAGCTGGTATGAGAAAAACGACCTGAATACATCGGATATGCACCCGTTTATCCACCCGCTTCAGGCCGCCGTTGACCCGGCATATGAGTCAAAATCCGACTGGGAAATTTTCAAATCCATTGCCAAGAAATTCTCGGAAGTTGCCCCGGAAATTCTGGGCCGGGAAACCGATGTGGTCGCGTTGCCCATTCTGCACGACACCCCCGCTGAAATTGCCCAGGACCAGGTGCGCGACTGGAAAAAGCGCGAATGCGACCTTGTGCCGGGCAAAACCGCACCAAACTTTATCGCGGTTGAACGCGACTATCCCGCGCTTTACGACCGGTTTGTCGCCCTTGGCCCGCTGATGGACAAGGTTGGCAACGGGGGCAAAGGCATTTCGTGGGCGACCGAGCACGAAGTACAGCATTTACGTGACCTTAACGGCGAATGGACCGATGGTCCGGCCAAGGGTTGCGCCAAAATCGTGTCCGACATTGACGCCACCGAGGTCATCCTAATGCTGGCACCGGAAACCAATGGCGAGGTTGCCGTGAAAGCATGGGAAGCCCTTGGCAAGGCCACCGGACGGGAACACACCCATCTGGCGCGCGCCAAACAAGACGAGAAAATCCGCTTTCGCGACATTGCCGCCCAACCCCGCAAAATCATTTCCTCGCCCACCTGGTCGGGGATCGAAAGCGAGGAAGTCTGTTATAATGCGGGCTATACCAACGTGCACGAGCTGATCCCGTGGCGCACCCTCACCGGCCGCCAGCAGCTTTATCAGGATCATTTGTGGATGCGGGCCTTTGGCGAAGGTTTCTGTGGCTATCGCCCGCCGGTTGACCTCAAAACGATCACGCGTGATGTCAATTCCGATGCCCGCGACGGGCAGCCGCATGTTGTGCTGAACTTCATCACGCCGCACCAGAAATGGGGCATCCATTCAACCTATTCCGACAATCTTCTCATGCTAACACTAAATCGTGGCGGACCGGTGGTCTGGCTGAGTGAAACCGACGCGGCCAAGGCCGGTATCGTCGATAATGACTGGGTCGAGGTTTACAATGTGAACGGGGCACTAACGGCCCGCGCCGTGGTATCGCAGCGCATGAAGGAAGGAACGCTGTTCATGTATCACGCCCAGGAAAAAATTGTGAACACACCCGGTTCGGAAAAAACCGGCAAACGCGGCGGCATCCACAATTCGGTGACACGCACCACCCTGAAACCCACGCACATGATCGGTGGTTATGCCCATCAAAGCTACGGTTTTAATTACTATGGAACCGTTGGCTCCAACCGCGACGAATTCGTCATCGTTCGCAAAATGGGCAATATCGACTGGCTTGACCAGGCTGCTGACAACCAGGAGGCCGCACAATGAGAATCCGCGCACAAATCGGCATGGTGCTCAATCTCGACAAATGTATCGGGTGCCACACCTGCTCTGTGACCTGCAAAAATGTCTGGACCAGCCGGGACGGGGTTGAATACGCCTGGTTCAACAATGTCGAAACCAAGCCCGGGGTTGGTTATCCCAAAGACTGGGAAAACCAGAAACGCTGGAACGGCGGCTGGGAAAGAACCAAATCGGGCAAACTTCAACCCAAACAGGGGGCAAAATGGCGCATCCTTGCCAATATTTTTGCCAACCCGTCCCTGCCCGAAATTGACGATTATTATGAACCGTTCGATTTCGATTATGACCATCTGAAATCGGCACCCGAAATGAAGGCATTTCCAACGGCACGTCCGCGCTCGAAAATCTCGGGGCAGCGCATGGAAAAAATCGAAGCCGGGCCCAACTGGGAAGAAATCCTGGGCGGCGAATTTTCCAAACGCTCGCAGGATTATAATTTCGAGGGCATCGAAAAGGAAATCTACGGGCAGTATGAAAATACATTCATGATGTATCTGCCGCGCCTGTGCGAACACTGCCTGAACCCGGCCTGTGCCGCCTCGTGCCCGTCAGGCGCAATCTACAAACGCGAGGAAGACGGCATCGTCCTGATCGACCAGGAAAAATGTCGCGGCTGGCGCATGTGCGTTTCGGGTTGCCCGTACAAAAAGGTTTATTACAACTGGTCAACCGGCAAATCCGAGAAATGCACCTTTTGCTATCCGCGTATCGAAAGCGGTAATCCAACCGTCTGTTCGGAAACCTGTGTTGGACGCATCCGGTATCTTGGCGTGATGCTGTATGACGCCGATGCCATTGAGGCTGCGGCCAACGCCGAAAACGAAAAAGACCTGTATCAGGCCCAGCTTGACATCTTCCTTGATCCCAATGACCCGGAAGTTCAACGCATGGCGATTGCCGATGGCGTGCCCGAATCCTGGGTTGAAGCGGCTAAAAATTCGCCGGTCTGGAAAATGGCAATGGACTGGAAAATCGCCTTTCCCCTGCATCCCGAATATCGCACCCTGCCGATGGTCTGGTATGTGCCGCCGCTCTCGCCCATCCAGAATGCCGCCGAAGCCGGGCACATCGGCCAGGATGGTGATATGCCCGATGTGCGCAGTCTGCGCATCCCGGTGCGCTATCTCGCCAATATGTTAACAGCGGGCGACGAAGCCCCGGTCATTTCCGCCCTGGAACGCATGTTGGCAATGCGCGCCTATATGCGCGCCAAAACGGTGGATGGCGTTATTGACACCGCGATTGCCCAACGTATCGGCCTTAGCCCGGAAATGATCGAAAACATGTACAAAATCATGGCACTCGCCGATTACGAGGACCGTTTTGTCATCCCCACCAGCCATCGCGAAGTGGTCGAGGATGCCTATGACCTGCGCAGTGGATGTGGTTTTACCGATGGCAATGGCTGTTCAAACGGCATCAGCCAGGGTTCGCTGTTTGGTGGCGGACGCAAAAAGAAAATCACCGTTCCCTCGGAGGCATTCTGATGATCAAGACATTCAAGGCCCTTTCGGCATTGCTGAGCTATCCGGGCACCGATCTTCAGGATGCCTGTGAAGACATTGCCACCGTCCTGATGGACGAACGATTGTTGTCGCCGGGCACCCTGGCCAAGGTGCTGCCGTTTGTCGCCGATATTGGTAAGGCCGATATTTACGATTTGCAGGAACGGTTTGTCGCCCTGTTTGACCGGTCGCGCTCGCTATCGCTCAACCTGTTTGAACATGTTCACGGCGAAAGCCGTGACCGGGGGGGTGCTATGGTCGATCTGGTGGAAACCTATCGCGCGGGCGGTTTTGAACCGGCAACAACAGAACTGCCCGATCATTTGCCGGTGCTGCTGGAATTTCTGGCAACCCGACCCCTCGCAGAGGCACGCGCCACCCTGGCCGATGCCGACCATATCCTGATTGCATTGCGCGAACGGCTGGAACGGCGTGAAAGCCCGTATGCGTGCGTGTTTGACGCCCTTGTGGAGCTGACACAAACGCAAGCCAGCACCCGCGATACAGCCGTGGCCGACCTTCTTGCCGTCAAAGAGGATAATCCCGACGATCTGGCAGCCCTCGACGCGGTATGGGCGGAAACCGAAGTCATCTTTGGTCCCGACCCGAATGCCGGCTGCCCACAAATACGCGACATGCTTGCACAGATGGATCGCCCCACGCCCCGCACTGCCTTTGGCAATCAGGGTTAAGCGACGGAGGATGATGATGCACGATATTCTATTTGGCGTTTATCCCTATATCGCACTAAGCGTGCTGATTGTCGGATCAATTGCGCGTTACGAACGCGATCCTTTCACCTGGAAATCCTCGTCAAGCCAGCTTTTGCGTCGCAAACAGCTTATTGTCGGGTCGATCCTGTTTCATGTCGGGGTCTTGACGATTTTCGCCGGGCATTTGGTCGGTCTGCTCACCCCGATCTGGATTTTCGATGCTCTGGGCATCAGTCATGGTGCCAAACAGACACTGGCCGTTGTTGCCGGGGGCGTTGCCGGCATTATGGCCCTTACCGGCGGGGTCATGTTACTGCACCGCCGCCTGACCGACCCGCGCATCCGGGCGACCTCGCGCTTTTCCGATACGGGTATTCTGGTTTTACTCCTGGCCCAACTGATATTGGGGGTGGGAACGATCTTTGTCTCGCTTCAGCATCTTGACGGGCACGAAATGACCAAATTCATGGCATGGGCCCAGGGTATCTTTACCTTCCAGTCCGATGCTGCCGATCATATTCGCGATGTCGCCCCGATCTTCAAAATCCATCTGGTCCTTGGCTTGACGATTTTTGTCCTGTTTCCCTTTACCCGGCTGGTTCATATGCTCTCGGCACCGGTGCGTTTCCTGTTCCGGCCGGGCTATCAGGTGGTCCGTTCGCGGCGGCAAACCCCTTTACCCAAACGGTCGGCGCAGGCTGGCTGTGTCGATGCGACCAAACCGGCGGAGTAAGATGATGAATGATACGTTTTTTCCCGATATCCTGGTCAATGGTGAAACCATCCCCTCTCATGCCGTTGCCGCCGAAATCCAGAACCACATTGTGCCCCAGGGCAAACAGGCGATCGCCTGGCGCAAGGCCGCCCGTGCGCTTGCCATACGCGCCCTGTTGCTGCAGGAAGCCCGACTGCGCGGCCTAGCCCCGAACAGCCGCGAAATCGCACCCGGAAAAACCGAGGCCGAACCCGAAGCACTTATCCGGACATTGCTCGACGAGGCCCTTGTGCCCGAAGAACCGGATGAACACAGCCTGCACGCCTTTTACCAGGCACATCCCGAACGCTTTCGCGCCCCGTCCCTGTATGAGGCGTCACATATTCTGTTTGCGGCCCCCGCCGAAGATCAAAACGCCCGTGCCAAAGCCCGTGCCAGGGCAGAAGCCGTGCTGGCGGAACTCAAAAAGGACGAAAAGCGGTTTGAACATATCGCACGTCTTGAAAGCGATTGTTCGTCGCGCGAGGCGGGCGGGCGACTGGGCCAGATCGGACGGGGGGAAACTGTTCCGGAATTTGACCGCATGCTCGACACCCTTGCGCCAGGTCGCATCGCCTGTGATCCGGTTGAAACACGATTTGGTTTTCATATTCTGCGTCTTGATGCCCGGGCCGACGGAGAGATTCTGCCCTTTGAAACCGTCAAACCCCGCCTGTTGGAAGCAACCGAAAAGGCGGCATGGACCCGGGCGGCCAATGCCTTCATTACCGGTCTTGTCAGCAAGGCGACAATTTCAGGCATTGATATGCGGCCGGAATAATTCTTTCTCATATCGACAGGGGCCAACCGGCCCCGCAAGGAATTTGAACATGAATATTGCTTTTGTCAGTTCGCAGGAACGTGGCGGCACGGATCGGCTGCTTGCGACCGTCGCAGCGCACCTGGAACAACAGGGCTTTCGCCTGACCGGCGTTGTCCAAACCAATTTTGAACGCGAAGGCACCCACCATTGCGACATGGATGTGCGCATCCTGCCTGCTGGTCCCGTCGTGCGCATATCGCAGGATCTTGGTGCCGGGTCGCGGGGGTGCCGTCTGGATCCCGGCGCGCTTGAAACGGCGGTTGCAACGGTTGCTCCCGTTATCAACAGCACCCGGCCAATCGATTTGATGATCCTTAACAAATTCGGCAAGCACGAGGCAGAAGGCCGCGGATTTCGTCATTTGATCGGCGATGCCCTGATGCGCGGCATCCCTATCCTGACCGGGGTAAACAACCTCAACCGCGCCGCCTTTGACACCTTCACCGATGGCTGTGCTACGGCACTGCCCGAAGACTTCCAGGCCCTCATGGATTGGTGTCACGCGCATACCGCCCTCAGAAAAACGGAGGCCTGCTAGAGGTCCGGCCCGATCCCAGACGCAAAAACGCCGCACTCAAGTGAGTACGGCGTTTTGTAGGGGCTGTGATCAGGGAATATGTTTTTGACTGTGCTTTGAAGGCCCGGCGGTGCCCTACTCTCCCG
>NZ_JPWH01000015.1 GCF_003326755.1 Thalassospira profundimaris
CGGCGGCCCCCGCGCCGAGTTGCGGCGCACCGGAGACCAGGCCGGCGGCGATGCCGGGTCCGAAGATGCCGAGCATGAAGATCGCCAACGCGCCGAGAACGGTCGAGAGCGCCTGTTCGATGGTGATCTCGTCGCCCGCAAAGGACGCGGCGAACGACCCGAACAAGGTGGAGCCGATGCCGACGATGACCGCGAGCACCATCAGCTTGATGCCGGCCGCGACCACGTTGCCGAGCACCCGTTCGGCGAGGAAGGCCGTCTTGTTCCAGAGCGCGAAGGGCACGAGTATAAAACCGGCCAACGTGGTCAGTTTGAACTCGAGGATGGTGATGAAGAGCTGGATGGCGAGAATGAAGAAAGCGAGCAGCACGATGATCCAGGCCACCATCAGCACCGCGATCTGAACGAAGTTCTCGAAGAAGGCGATGGGTCCGAGAAGCTCTTTCACCTCTCTGAGAAGCGGATCGGCGGCGACAAAGCCCGTGTTGGCGACGAAGCCCGGCCGCATCAGGTCGTCGGCCGTGATAGGAGAATTGCTCGCCCGCAACCCCAGTCCCGCAAACGAGTCGAAGATGACATCGGCAAGGAAGGAGAAGTTGTTCAGGATGAAGGCAAAGGCGCCGACATAGAGCACCTTTTTGATGAGAGCGGGAATAACCGACTTGTCGTCGGAGAGTGCCCAGAACAAGCCGGCGAGCGTGATGTCGATGCCGATCAGGATCGTCGTCAGGAACGCAACGTCCGGCCCGAGGAATCCGAAGCCGGAATCGATGTACCTGACGAAGGTCTCCGTGAACTGATCGATGACGCCGACATCATCCATTACGCGTATCCCTAAGCCCTAGCGGCTGTAGCTGCTGCCATCGCCCATGAAGCGCGCGAAGCGGGCGCGGGCCTGTTCGCGGGCGGCGATGGCGCTAGCGCTCTCCAGCGCGTCGGCACGGGCGGAGGCGGCAAGCAAGGTCTGGAGCTGCATCGATTGCTTGGCGGCCAGCGCGGTCAGTTGATTGCCGGCCTGAACCGCCTGCAGATTGCCGACCGCCCCCTGGCTCTCGGCGACCAGTCGGTCGAGGACGAAAGTGTCGGTGCGAACCTGGCCCACCACTTCGGCCTGGACTTCGAGGCTATGCTGGAAGCCGCCACGGGCGAGCAGCCATGCCTCCTGCGCGTCCTGGACGATCCGGGAGTTAGAGACGGCCGCGGCATACTCTTCGGGGAACAGCCTGCGGTAGGTGCTGTCGATCTCCGATACCTGATAGGCGATGCCTCGCGCGTTCCGGATCAACGTATCGACCTGGCGCAAGGAGGCTTGTAGGTTCCCGGCCACCGAGGTCGGCAGGTTGGCGAGGTTCTGCGCCTGGTTGACCAGCATTTGCGCCTCGTTGGTGAGCTGCTGGATCTGGTTGTTGATCTGTTGCAGCGAGCGAACGGCGGTCAGCAGGTTCTGGCTGTAGTTGGCCGGATCGAAGACCGTGATCGCGTGCGCCGGTGGCGCGGTGATACTCAACGTGGACAAGCTGAGCGCCAGAGCGGCGCAAGCGGACAGAAGTCGGTGTTTCAGAAGTTTCATTTGTCGTTCTCCTCATCGTCTCCCCACGTCCAGCTCTCCCGGCCGTTGGCCAGGATCTCGACGCGGTAGTGGTAAGTGTTGAATTCACTGATGGCGGCGACGGAGGCACCGAAGGGCCTTACACGGCCGGTTCCGAAGCCGTCATAAACGCCGTAGAAATGGCCATCGGCGTAGGTGTCGCCGAAGACGTAGCCGTCGGTGAAGTCGAGCGCCACGCCGCCATAGGCGACCTCGCTCACATCCGGGCTCAGTCCGATACGGGCGTGGCAACCTTCAAAGGTCGCGGATGCTATCCCGCCATAGCCGCGCTGCAGGACGGCGCCGTCGCCTGGCCGGTTGGCCGCGGCGATCTCTGGAAAGTCGGTTTCGCCGCAATGGCCGCCGATCGAGGCGACGCGGATTTCGTCCACATCCGGATGAAGCGGAATGCAGAGCGATCCGCGCGCGGTCGCAGCCTCGTCGTCGATCCATTGGCGAATGGTCTCGCGGGCGTCGCGCTTATTCCAGATATGCTCCCACGCCCCGCTGCAGGACCGCGACACGGAAAGCCGCGCATCGCCCCTGGCGGTCATGACAGTCAAGAAATAGCCGGGGCAATCGTCATCCCGCCAACAGTGCGGCCAACTCTCCTCAGCCATCGCCGGCGGCGCGGCCAGCACGGCGGCGAGCGCGACCGCGCCTACCATCTCAAGCGGTGGTTTCATGAAAGGTCTCCTTTGTCTGCTCGATTGTGTGCTGAAGTTCATCGGGCACGATCAGGTCGGCGGCCCAATCGAGTCCCTTGGCGCGCAGCCATGAATCCGCGAACTCCTCTTCGCCGTGGGCGGCGATCAGCTCGGTCATCAGGGCGTGGTCGGGCTTGGTGCTGCTGCCGGTGAAGGCGAGCGCGACGGGTCCGAGATCGAGATCGAATAGCCGGTTGCCCTTTCGCGACTGAAAGTAGTAGTCGCGCTTTTCCACGGCGCTGGCGATGATCTCGATCTGACGGTCGTTAAGGCCAAAGGCTTCGTAAACCGCTTTCGCCTGGGGCTCGATCGCCCGGTCGTTGGGCAGGAAGATGCGGCTCGGACAGCTCTCGATAATCGCCGGCGCGATGGAACTGCCGGCGACGTCCGACAGGCCTTGCGTTGCGAAGACCACGGAGACGTTCTGCTTACGAAGCGTCTTCAACCATTCACGGATGCGCGCGGCGAAGGCCGGGTTGTCGAGAAAGAGCCACGCTTCATCGAGGATCAGCAGCGACGGGCGTCCGTCGAAACGCTCCTCGAGCCGGTGGAACAGATAGGTCAGCACCGGCAGCACCGCGCCGGTCTCGTGCATCAGCTCTTCCATCTCGAAGCACTGGACGGCGCTTAGCTTGAGCCGGTCGTCATCGGCGTCGAGCAGCCGGCCGTAAGGGCCTTCAAGCGTGTAGGGTTGAAGCGCCTGGCGCAGTTCGCTTCGTTGCAGCAGCGTCGCGAGGCCGGTCAGCGTGCGTTCCGGCTGCGGCGCGGCAGCGAGGTTCGATAGCGCCGACCAGACTGCATCCTTGACTTCCGGCGTGACCGCGACGCCTTCGTGGGCGAGAAGCCCGAGCACCCAGTCCTGCGCGAAGGACCGCTCCGCCGTCAGATCGATCCTGGCAAGCGGCTGGAAGGCGAGCGCGTCCTCAACACCTTCCGTAGCGGCGCCTAGATCGAACCAGTCGCCGCCCATGCCGAGAACCGCCGCACGCGCCGACCCGCCCTTGTCGAACAGGGTGATCTGCGCGTCCGGGTAACGCCGAAACTGTAGCGCGATCAGCGACAGCAGCACCGATTTACCGGCGCCGGTCGGGCCGACCACCAGCGTATGGCCGACGTCGCCGATATGGGTGACCAGCCGGAACGGTGTCGTGCCGTTTGTCCGCACGGTGATCAACGGCGGGCCGTCCAGATGGTCATTGCGCGCCGGCCCGGCCCAGGTGGCGGAGAGCGGCATAAGATGGGCGAGATTGAGCGTGTTGATCGGCGCCTGCCGGACATTGGCGTAGACGTGGCCGGGCAGCGACGACAGCCAGGCTTCGACGGCGTTGGCGCTCTCCTCGATGGTCGCGAAGCCGCGCCCGTCGATCACACGCTGGACGGCGCGGATTTTCTCGCGGACGGTGCCCGCGTCCTCATCCCAGACGATGAACGTGGTCGTGACATAGCCGTAGGCGACCAGATCGGCGCCGAGCTCCTGGAGCGCTATGTCGGCATCTTCGGTCTTGTTGTCGGCGTCGGTGTCGACAAGCACCGACTGCTCGTTGGTCATTACCTCCTTGATGATGGCGGCGATTGATTTGCGCTTGGCGAACCATTGCCGTCGAAAGCGCTTGATCACCTTTTCGGCCGCTGCCTTGTCTACGGTCAAAAACCGCGTCATCCAGCGGTACTCGAAACCGAGATGGTTGAGAGCGTCGAGCAGCCCCGGCGTGGTCGAACCCGGAAAGCCGAGCACGGTCAGGACGCGCAGGTGGGCGTCGCCCAGCATCGGCGCCAACCCGCCGGTCAGCGAGGTGTCGACCAGGACCGCATCGAGATAGACAGGAATCTCGGGCGCCGCGATCGGATGCCGTTTATTCGAAATGCAGTTGTGCAGATAGGTCAGCGTTTCTTCATCGGAGAGCGGCGCGACCTCGGGCATGAGCTGACCCAGGAGATCGAGCGCTCGATCCGTCTGCTGAACGAAGGCATCGAGATGGTCGCGGTAGTCGGAACCGGGCCGGCCCCGACCCGGACTTGTGTCCCCGCCCTCAACCAGCATGCCTTCCATGCGGCCGATGGTTTCGGCGGGCGGCAGATAGACGAAGGTCAGGAGATAACTGCTCTCGAACAGCGCGTCCGTCTGCTCGAACGCAGCACGCCGTTCCTCGTCCACGAGCAGCGAGACCGGGTCAGGAAAGTCGGACGCCGGATAATCGCGCGCGGCGTGGCGTTCGGCCTCGAAGAACAGCGCCCAGTTCGATCCGAAGCGGCGCAGCACATTGTTGATGCGGGCGCAGGTGCCGATAAGCTCGGACTCGGTGGCGCTCTCGAGGTCGGGACCGCGGAAGCGCGCCGAGCGCTGGAAGCTGCCGTCCTTGTTGAGGACGACGCCCGGCGCCACGAGGCAGGCCCAGGGCAGATAGTCGGCCAGCAGCGCAGGGCGCTTGCGGTATTCGGTAAGGTTCAGCACGACAGATGTCCCTTGTGCCTAATGTGCCGGACGAGCACCTCCATGAAGGTCGGGTCTTTCTTGGCGGCATAGACAGCCGCGCTGTGGCCGACGATCCAGACGATGAGGCCCGCCAGCCAGAGCTGAAGACCCAAGCCCAACGCGGCGGCGAGCGTGCCGTTGAAGATCGCCACTCCCCGCGGCGCACCGCCCATCAGGATCGGTTCGGTCAGCGCACGGTGCAGCGGGATCTCGAAGCCCTCGATGTGACCGGCCACGCTCATGCGATGAGAGCCCGTCATGCGATGACCGCTCCGCCGCCGAAGGAGAAGAAGGACAGGAAGAAGCTCGTCGCGGCGAAGGCGATGGAGAGTCCGAAGACGATCTGGATCAGTCGCCGGAACCCACCGCTCGACTCGCCGAAGGCGAGCGACAGTCCGGTGATGACGATGACGATCACGGCGATGATGCGGGCGACCGGCCCTTCGATCGATTCCAGGATCGCGGTGAGCGGCGCCTCCCAGGGCATGCCGGAGCCGGCGGCGTTGGCAGGACCGGCCCAGACAAAGGCCAATCCGATGAGAAGGCCGAGATAAACCGCCTGCCGGTATGGGAAACGGGAGTAAAGATCGGGTCCGAACAGGTTCATTTAGATCTCCTTCTTGTCAAACGCATGGAACGAGTTGGATCGGGGTCAGCGGCTTGAGCCGGTAATCTCCGTCCGAGGCGAGGCCTTCGAGCGCCGCGACGGTCTCGACACGGCGCGTCGACCCGCGACCCTTCAGGAACACGACGATGTCGATCGCCTCGGCGATCAGCCGGCGCGGGACCGTGACGACCACTTCCTGGATGAGCTGTTCGAGCCGATAGAGGCCGGCATGGGCGGAGTTGGCGTGCAGCGTGGTGATTCCGCCCGGATGGCCGGTGTTCCAGGCCTTCAGCATGTCGAGGGCTTCCGGCCCCCGCACCTCGCCAACGATGATCCGGTCGGGCCGGAGCCGCAGCGTCGAGCGCACCAGATCGGATAGCGCGGCGACGCCGGGCTTGGTCCGCAGGCTGACGCAATCCTCGGCCGCGCAATGGAGCTCGCGCGTGTCCTCGATCAGGATCACCCGGTCGCCGCTCGCAGCAACCTCCGCGAGGAGCGCATTGACAAGGGTGGTCTTGCCGGAACTGGTGCCGCCCACGACGACGATGTTCTTTTGTGCTTCGACAGCCTCCCGCAGCGCCTTCGCCTGCAGTGGCGTCATGATCTGGGCGTCGACATAGTCGGAGAGCCGGTAGAGCACTCTCGCGGGCTTGCGGATCGCGAAGCACGGACTTGGCGACACCGGGGGTAACAGGCCTTCGAACCGCTCTCCGGTTTCCGGAAGCTCCGCCGATACAACAGGCCGGTCGCGATGGCATTCCTGTCCGATATGACTCGCGACCAGCCGGATAATCCGCTCGGCCTCTGACACCTCTAGCCGTTCGCCGGTGTCGACGCGGCCGTCGCCATGGCGGTCGATCCAGAGCCGCCCGTCGGGATTGACCATCACTTCGATGACAGCCGGATCGATAAGCGCGGTTGCGATCGCGGGTCCCATGGCGGTGCGCAGCATCGTCCGTTGCCGGTCGAGGGTTGTGGGGTGAAAGCGGTCAGTCATCGCTCGCCTCCTCCGGGTCGCCACCGTTCCCGGCGCCGCCGTTAGGAGATGAGGCTGCCTTTGCGGCACGAAGCGCGTCGATCTCGGCTTCGGTGAAGAAGGCGTCTTCGCTGGGTGCGATCTCTTCGAGGACGTCGCGGATCATGATCTTGCCGCCCGCGAGGCGGCGGCCGAGTTGCGCCACGAAGAACTCGAAACGCTCCTTGCCGAGCGGGCGTGCGGCGTCCTGCTCCGCTTCGGGCAGTGGCGGGGTAATCGTCAGGTAGTAGCGGACGAAGAGCGCCAGGCTTTCAGAGACGATCGTCTGGTCGCGCTCGAGCCGGTCCAACTGACGGGACAGGCGGTCAAGCCGCCGGATGATCGCCGCGTCGCGCTGATCGTCCCGCTCCGGCGACAGGAAGGCAGCAAGCGCCGCATCGGTGATGGCGGACTTCGACGCGCCGGGCCGGCGGGCCGCCACGCCAAGCCGTTGATCCACCTGATCGGAGAGATAGACGCAGAGACGGGGTTTCATGGGCGGCATCTCCCCTAAAAGCTCGGGATCAGGTCGTCGTCGGCCTGGTCCATGGCGTGGGCGCGGCGGACGGTTGCGGCATTGCGGGCGAGCTGATCCATCCTTCGGGCGTCAGCGGGATCGAACTCGTCATCGACCAGCCCCGCGTCCGGCGCGCGTTCAGGCTGATGTTTCGCAGGCGCTTCTTCCGGCAGCGCGGGGTGGCGCTTGAGACCGCCTTCGTCCTCTTCGCCACCGGAAACGAGTTCGGACCAGGGCTTGATGAGATCGGCGTGGGGCTTGCGCACCTGTCCCGACCAGTCGTCGGGGCGGGAGGGCGGACGATCCGCATAGTGACCGTCCGCCAATAGGCCCGGCGGGGGGCACACCCGGCCCGTGAAGTTGGCGTCCTCGAAGTAACGCAGCTTCCTGGCGCGGATCGGCGGCTGGCCGGAGACCATGACGATCTCCTCGTCCGCCGGGAGCTGCATCACCTCGCCGGGAGTCAGGAGTTGCCGCGCCGTCTCCTGCCGCGAGACCATGACGTGCGCCAGCCAGGGCGCGAGCCGGTGGCCGGCATAGTTACGCTGGGCGCGCAGCTCCGTCGCGGTGCCGAGCGAGTCCGAGATGCGTTTGGCCGTGCGCTCGTCGTTCGACGCAAACGCGACCCGGACATGGCAATTGTCGAGAATGGCGTTGTTCTCGCCATAGGCCTTGGAGATCTGGTTGAGCGACTGCGCGATCAGAAAGCTGCGGATGCCGTAGCCGGCCTTGTAGGCAAGCGCGCTCTCGAAGAAGTCGAGCCGCCCGAGCGCGGGAAATTCGTCGAGCATCATCAGGAGTTGGTGGCGGTGTCGCTGGTCAGGATCGCCCTGAAGGCGCTCAGTGAGCCGGCGGCCGATCTGGTTGAGCACGAGACGCACCAGCGGCTTGGTGCGTGACAGGTCCGAGGGCGGAATGACCAGGTAAAGCGAGACCGGCCGTTCCGCGTCCATCAAATCGGCGATGCGCCAGTCGCAGGCGCTCGTCGTCTCCGCTACCGTCGGATCGCGATAGAGCCCGAGAAAGGACATGGCGGTAGAAAGGACGCCGGAGCGCTCGTTTTCCGACTTGTTCAAAAGCTCGCGTGCGGCCTGGGCAACGACCGGATGGACTTGCGGACCGTCCTCCGTACCGAGATGGTTGGTGCTCATCATGACCCGGAGCGTCCGCTCGAAGGAGCGTGAGGGATCGGACAAGAAGGCCGCCACGCGGGTGAGGGTCTTCTCTTTCTCGGCGTAAAGGATGTGGAGGATCACGCCGACGAGGAGTGAATGGCCGGTTTTCTCCCAGTGTGTCCGCCGCTCCAGACTGCCTTCGGGATCGACCAGGATGTCGGCGATGTTCTGGACGTCGCGGACCTCGTTGCGGCCTTTACGCACCTCCAGGAGCGGGTTGTATCTGGCGCTCGCCGGATCCGTCGGATTGAACAAAAGACAATGCGAGAAGCGCTCTCGCCAGCCGGCGGTTAGCTGCCAATTTTCACCCTTGATGTCGTGGATGACGGCGGAATGCGGCCAGCTCAGCAAGGTCGGGACGACGAGCCCCACGCCCTTGCCGGATCGCGTCGGCGCGAAGCACATGATGTGTTCCGGCCCGTCATGGCGCAGATAGCGGCCTTTCAGGACCCCGAGAAAAACGCCCGCGGGGTCCAACAGCCCCGCCTTCTCGATCTCCGTCTTCGACGCCCAGCGCGACGAACCGTAAGTGGTGACCAGCCGGTTCTGCCGCGCCCGCCAGAGCGATCCGATAATGGCGACGACGACGCCGAGGACGCCGCCCGCCGCCGCCATGGCCCCGGCGCGGTTGAAAATCGCCGGGGCGTAGGCCTCATAGGCGTACCACCACTCGAATAGCCGCCACGGCAGATAGACCGGATAGTCGCCGATCGATACCCAAGCCGGGCCGAGGCGCGGCTGGTACCCAAGCTGTCCTGCCGCCCACTGCGTCGCGAACCAGACCACACCGATCACGATGGCGAAGACGGTGATTATCTGGCCGATAAGGAGCTTGGTTGGAGTCATCGATCTCTTGCCGCTTTCGTTCGAGCAAAACGCCCTGTGAAGTCAGCAAAAGATCGCGGTGAAATCAGCGTTTAATCAATGAGGTAACTTCCAAGATGATCCAAGTGTTCATAAATAAAGAAGCAAGCGCCAGTTAAGGGAAAGATAACCCAAGATCATCCGGACTTATTTTTGACGGCCGGAATCGCTATGATCTTTGATGGTGTTGGATTGAAGCGGTGGCGTATCGCGAAAGCGCGCAAACGCTGTCTGACGGGGGATTCGCGGGGGCTGAAAAGGAGATGATCTATGCGTTTCGCTTGTCGTTCCGCCCTGCGGGGTCTCGCGGTGCTCTCATTTGCCGCGTGCAGCATTGCCAACGCAGCAACAGCGGTGGAATATGAGGTCCGTGCCTTCGACGGCGGACCCGCCTGGTTCGTCTATGACGAGCCCGTCGATGTCGCCCTCCATGTTCTGAATCCCGGCGACCCGAAATGCCACGAGCTCGGCGAGATCGTTCTTCTGTTCGAAAATCGAGATCAACTGCGCGACGATGCCCTGATCGAAACCGCCGCGCTCACTGGCATGAACCATTATGCCGAGCTCTGCCGCTCGCTCGGCGCCAATCCGTCGAACCAGCGCAAGGTCGCCGGGATCATTGTCGGCAATGGCGCGCCCGATGCGCAGGGCCGGGTTATGGGCGACGCCCGCGTCCTCGACGCAATGGTCTCCTCGTTTACCGGCGCGTATCAACTTCGGATTCGCCGCAACACCGTCGCCGCCGGCGGCGCTGATGATGCCGCCGCAGCGATCATTGCGGATCGGGATGCGCGGCTGGCCGCAGCAAAGGCCGAACGGGAGGCGGCGGATCGAGCCCGCGCAAACGAGCGCGCCGCGGAGATCGCCGAGATCCGCGCCACCTATAACGCGGCGCTTGCGGAAAGTGTTGCGCAGGCGCAGCCGGCAGGGCTGATTGGGCGGGTAACCGGCGGTGACCGCGCCGCGCTGACCGGTGTCTGGTCCGCCAGTCAGTCCGACTGCGCCAACGAGAGCGTGATCCTGTTCGAGCGCGACGGCGCCGGCACGGTCGAATGGTGGCGCGCGTCAAACCAGGATGTTGGCCTCCTGCCATGGCGCACCGGCCGATGGGAGCTGCGCGACGGCACGGTCATCATGAGCTTCAACCACCGGGTCGAATATGACCGCTTCCGGCAGGACCTCCAGTCGGGCGTCATCAATGAGACTGTCCAGTTCGACCTCAAAGACGTAGACGGGTCAGAGCTTAGGCTTGCGGCCACCAGCGGCGGGTTTTCTCCGGAAGCGTTGTTCCTGGGTGGGGCGGAGAAACTGTTCGTGCGATGTAGAGACTGACGCAGATTGAAGATTTCCAAAAACGTTCGTTCAGGACGTTTTGAAACGCGGCGCAAGCCTATGCCCGCAGCGGATGGGCGGGGGAGAGTTACTTGAACATCAACATCACCTTGAGGTGCCATAGTTGCGGAGAGCCAACCAATTGTCGGATTGGCATGTCTAATCGATCTGTCCAGCCTCTCGGGTTCGCTTGTCAAACCTGTGCCCAGACCATCGATCTGACCATCCGGCCCACATCGGCCGATATTGTCGGAGCGGATCAGATCGAAACAATGCAGCCATTCGATCAGGAGACAAATTTTGTCGATCTCCATCTCGATTTCCCCGTCACGTTTGAGAAGTACGTCATGGGCGAAACGCCGTTCATGCGAGCAGCTCAGCGCATAGGCCATGAAGAGATGCAGCTTCATGCGCAGCGGTTAAGGTACCTAGACGAACATCATGGCGATCAGCGTGTTTTTGCGACAGCCCTAAAGCACTACGTACGCGACAAGAAAACGCCGTTTAAGTTAGTAGCTAAGAAACGCTTCAAGACCGAAGTCGCTTCAGAAAAGCCGGAAGACTATAACGCAGCGCTCTACAATCTTCTCGCCGTCATGATGTGGCCCTTCGCACCGCCAGGAGCGAACGAAGATGCTGTTGATCTGTTTCTCACCACGCTTGGCCCGATACATAAGGACTCGAGACCAGCTCTAAGAAAATTCGTAGAGGAAATCCTTGCGACGAGATTTTTGACGACACTGCAGCACGACTGCTTGAGCATCTATTCAAGGATCTTGAGTGCCGAGCTGGCATTGCGGCCAGCGCTATTTCTCGACTTCGACGAAGAGTACAAATCCGCACCGGTGGCCATGCGTGTTTCGACGGCCGAATTTCAGAGCTACAAGGACCTATACAAAGATATCGCCGAGCTTGTGTCACGGCAGTTTGTCCTAGTTGCAGCGGTGAATAATCTTCAAAAGCGCGCTAATCATGATGCTTTTTTGCCGGGAATCGGACTTACGGCCAATGGAAGAGATTTCACTCCAGCAAACCTTGATGAGTTCGCTAAGGTCGATTTCGGTCGAAAGATGGGTTTCATCGACGACCCCTGGTATGAAATGCAAGACGGTGCAGCCGACAATCAGTTGCGCAATGCCATTGCCCACTTCAAAACCGAATACGATGAAGTCAGTCAGGTCATAACCTACCACCCACGAAAGGATGGCTTGGAAGCAAGCGCCCCAAGAACCTTATCCTTCCTCGAATTCATGAGACGTATTCTGATCGCCTACCGAGAGATGCATCGCTTGCATCATCTCATTAAGGCGCTGTTTTATTATCAGTATTTGCACATCGATGGGGAGAGCGACGGGCCGCAAGCGAACGAGGCACCTGCCGACTAGGTTATCCTATTCCGATCCCGCGCTTCCTGCCGAACTCGAAGGACGCCGTCGCCCCGCGCATCACGCCGCCGACGATCTGACCACGCCGGCGTTCCAGGACCGACCGCCACGGTACCAGCGTGAACTCCTTCGATTTTTCGATCACGGCGAACTTGCCGCTGGCGAGCCTGAGCGGCCTTCGGTAGACGCCCTCGATGCGCTCGCCATCGAGCGGTTCCGCGAACGATTTGCCAAGCTCCTTCGATAACCTCTCAGCGGCAGCGCTCACCTCGCGGCGCCGAAGCTCGATCAGCAGATTGCGCTGGTAGACAGCCCGGCCATCGCTCTCCTGCGCGAGACCCTGACTCAACAACCAACGGCGGCGTCGCTCGATGGCGTCCTGCGCCTCCCGTCCGAAGCCGCTGGCCCGCAATGGTTCCGGCCGATCGGACACGAGTTGACGGTCCAGCCAGGTCGCACCCTCCCTCTCGCCCATCTGGTCGAGTCCGACGCTCGACATCAGGACCAGGCGCGCGGGCTGGCGCATCCGATTGCGCTCCTCATAGGCGCGCGCCTTGTCGAGGAAGTCCTCGGGGATCGCCCAAGAGCCGTCGGCGAAGCGCTCGGCGAAGCCGGCCCGGCGCATGGTTTCGAGCCGCCGGACATGAGCGCGGACATACTCTGCGGACGCGCGCGGATCGGCGGCGCGGTGCAGCGCCTCGCTGTAGAGACCGCCGCTTTGCTCGGCGATCTCGGCGATGGTGCGATCCGCGCGGCGCGGTTCGACCGGTTTGCTCTCGACGGCGACGATGGCGCCCGGTTTGTAATCGCCGGGATCGGCAAGCTCGCCCACCTCCGCATAGTGGGTGCGCCCGTCCGTTCCGTCGACGATCAGATAGTGCCGGTCGTTGAGCTCGTCGGAGAGACCGCGCGCCACGACCCGCCCGACGATCCGCGCGGTCGGCTGCGCGGGATCGAAGATCGCGTGATCGGCGCCGGCCCGCTCCACGCCCGCGCTCCGCATCTCGCGGTGCATCGTCCGGATGATGTCGCCGCGCGTGCCCATATCGCGTAGCGTGGTTTCTAGGCCTGCCGCCAGCCGCCAGCGCTTGGCCCTGGCCGGTTCGGCAAGGCCCATGCGTTCGAGCCTCTGCAGGCGGCCGATCTTCAGTGTGTGCTTGAAGCGCGCGAAGTTGCCTTTCGGATCTTGACGCAGATCGACCATGCCGTCCTCCGCTTGCGCCAGGATTTCACGGTCGAGCCTTGTAAAGCGCTCTTGGTCGACCTCGCGCGCGTAGCCCTGCTGGATTTGAAGCTCGGTGACCGGGCCGAGCTCCAGGGTCAGAAGCTCGCTCGCCCGCTCGCGGATGCCATGGGAAATATAGTCGCGCGCGATCACCAAGTCCTTGCCAAGCTCGTCCTTGCCGCGCAGCACGATATGACTGTGAGGATTGTCGGTGTTGAAGTGGTCGACCGCCACCCAGTCGAGGCGGGTGTCGAGGTCGCGTTCCATCTCGGCCATCAGGCCGCGCACGAAGGGCTTGAGATCGTCAAGCTCGGCCCCGTCCTCCGGCGAGACGATGAAGCGGAACTGATGGCGGTCGCCGTCGCTGCGTTCCAGAAAACCCTTGCCGTCCGCCTCGCCGCTCGTCGCGTCATAGAGCTGGCCGGGCTCGCCCTCTCGGGTGACGCCGTCGCGCTGGATATATTTGAGGTGCGCCTTGGCCGCGCCGATGCCTTGGCCTTGCAGCTTGACAATCCGCGTCTTGACGATGACCCGCCGCCGACCGGTGATCCGTCCACGCCGCATCGCCGCGCCCGTTCCCCATCCGCCGCCGCGCCCGATCCGGGACCCGCTGAACGCGGAGGCTCCCATGCGCCGAAAGCCCGGTCCGGAGAGACTCGCCGCATGCAGCACCCGCTGCAGATAGGTCTTGGCCTTCCTGTCGCCGAGGGACCGGATCTTGCCGAGCTTCGGTTTGAAGCGGTCTTCGCCGTCTGTAGCCATGGGGTCGAGATCAGCGCCCACAACGACGGAAACAAGGTGACATCATGAATATCCAAACCGGCTTAAAGGGTTACGCCGAAACGGGGAGTCGTCTAAATCGGCCAGGCGCCAAAAAAGAGATGTGCAGACAAGGCATTGGGCGTCTTTGACGCCATTGCTTTTATCTTGCCCTCCGCCACCTCAGACCCCTCCCACGCTCCAACTCCTTTCTTTCGCTGGATCAACTTCGATTGTCCTTCCGCCAGGCCAAGCGCAAAGGCGTCGCCCGTCCGATGATCAGCCGCCGATCTACCGGGCCGAAATAACGGCCATCGAAGGATCGCGGATGGTCTTGCAGCAGAAAAACCGTCCGGTCGGTTAGGATGTGACAGCCGTGCCAGTCGGGCATTGCTCGGCCCAGTCCATCTCGCCTTTCCGCCGTCGCGACCACCGCTCCGTTGACGGAAATCTCGGTCCCGGCACGGCAGATTCGGTCGCCGTCTAAGCCGACAACACGCTTCACAAGCGGCACGTCGGGCGGCAAATATCCGCGCTCGATGACGAGATCGCGAACCCGCTCAGGCACCCGGACATAAACGTAATCGCCCCGCGAAATCGACTGCTGATCAATCCAGTAGAAGCCGACCGGTGCGCTTTCGGAGGCGTTGTAGATCAGCTTTTTCGGCAGGTTGACGACCGACGCGAACGCCAAAGCGAGCACCGGAAGCGCAGTCCCGAACAGGAGCATGCGGCTCATGACGCCACCCCTTTGTTCACGAACCCAGCCGCCACATGCGCTTCATGCTGGGCCGTCGAATAGGCCCGGACCGGCTGCCCCGCACTGATCCGATTGTGGACGTGGCGATAATAGGCGGGAGATACGTCAACCGGCTCGAAGCCGCCCGCTTCAAGCGCGTCGATCTGCAACAAAGCGCGTTTGACCTTGGTGTTGCCGGTGACGAGTAGAAGCACTTCGCCGCCGGGATCAATGCCCTCGATACGGCTCAACAAAAGCGAAGGTGCGACGGTTTTGACGATGGTGAACCGCCAATCCTGCGTGCCGTATTCGTTGGCACACCAGCGCACATAGCCGAACACGCGCCCCGGTTTGAACAAGGCGAGCGCGCGACGCCGGTCCAGATCATGCTGCTCGTCGGGTTCGCCGAAACGCAGCCAGTGGTTCAGATGTTCCGGGTAGAAGGCGATCTCGACGCGCGTCAATTGCTCAGACATCGGAAGTCGAATCCTTCTTCCGCATGTCCGACCAGGCGGTCAGATCGTCGATGTGGTAGCGGACGTGCCGACCGTGCTTGCGGTATTGCGGACCGCCGCCATAGACGCGCATCTTCTCCAGCGTGTTGGGCTTTAGCTTGAGGAAACGCGCCGCCTCTTGCGTCGTCAAGAAAGGCCCGTCCTGTGCCACCTGTATGTCATGCTCAGTCATAGTTCCTCCGACATCAGCGAAACTGCTCCATGCCGGGGAAGGATGAGCGGGCCTGCGCCTCTGCGGCAGTATCGTCGGCAGCCATTCGCCGGAACGATACCCCCGCTCGGCGCCGGAGCGGTCAGGCGAGCAGCGCTCTGTAGCCGCCGTTCATCATCCGGGCGCCGCGTTTGACGCTGCGGATGACGCGGTTCTTCATTGATTGGTCTGGGCTGGTCCAGTCGTCCCCGACCGCCTTTTCGCCGTAGAGAAAGACCGCAATTTTGCGATAGGAGTACCCCTCCATTCGCCGGTCCAGCGCCGCCAGGGCGTCGCGATGGCGCATCGCCTCGACCGTCCATCCGCTCTTCGGGCCGCCGAGACGCCGACCCCGATAGAGGTCCGCAAATCGCCGGATGTAGCGTTGGCGGCTTTCAACGTCGGGGAACTGATCTACCACAAGTTCGAGCGCGAAGGGATCGACGCGGATGTCTTGGCCTACGCATCTCACCTGCGCCACCCGCCTTCGGTCGCGTAAGAGAAGGTGCTGCTCACCGTCGGCGGTCTTCAGAAGCGTCTTTCGGCAGGCGATCTCCGGGAGGGAAACGACGCTACCAAACCCGCGATCCTTGCCGTCGCGCACATAGGCTACGATCACGCGGCCATAGTCCCCAGCCCGCCAGAAGACCTCGGCTTCAACCGCATTTTGGTCAGGATCGGCGAAAAGTATAAAGGCCCCAGGCTTCGGCGCGCAGAAAGCGTCGCCGCGCCCGGAGCAGGATCGTTCCGTCGGTCAAGGGGACGGGTCGGGGGCGCCCCGGCACAGAGCTGCGCCAGTCGCTTTGGTACTCTGGATTTCGCCTAAGATACTCCCAAGCGACGCGCGAGCGGGCCAATAGCCGCAAATGGTCGTAGTCGCTTAAGAGCGGTGCGCCTGGCGCAAAGGGGCTTTGAAAAACCGCCATTGCCTTCTCCTTTCACACAGGACGACGGCGGGCGGTGCGGTCAGCGCCGCGTATTCAAACAAGCCCCTCTCTTATTGCGCATACCTCTCTCGCCAGGCGCCTAAAGCGCCACGCCATCGACCCACTCAGAGGTCCATCGCCTTGCTCAACTATAACGGGCAAACGTCAACGAGCCGTTAAGAAGTATGAACAATTTGTTGCAAAGCGAATCGGAAACCTCGAGTTTGCAGTTCAAAAGGATGCCCCCGCGCCGGATGGCGCGGGGGCGAGGACTTGCCGCTAGTCGCGCGGGTTCCAGAGGATCGCCATGACGTCGGGATCGTCCTGTCCGGCGGCCCGGCCGAGGTTGGCGTAGATTTTCGAAGGGCCAAACTCGGGGGCGGAGAAGGTCAGCGAGACGTACTCGTTGCCGCTCACCTTGCCGACCCGGTTCCAGCCGCCGCCGATCTCAACGCGGTCCTCGGTATAAACCCGGAAGTCGGGCTGTGCGTCGGACTCCTTCCGCGCGTTGGGCAGGATGCGGATGCGCTTCTTGAGGCTCATCGTCGCGAGCATGCCTTCGTATCCGCCGGTCTCGGTCTTCGTCACATATCCAAGTGCCTGTGCCATCTTTCAGTCTCCTGTTGGCTGTCGCGGGGCGCCCATCACCCTGCTGACGCGGGACCGGCCATGGCGTGCGGGGGCCGCATGAACCGACAGGCCGAAGCGTAGCGGAGGACCGGCGGGGCGCACTTTTTTGTCTCGCGAGGAAGGCCGAAGGCCGGGGAAAAAAGTGCGTAACGCCGGTTTCATGCGGCCGCCGTTCGCCATAGGTCCATCAAGCAGAAGCGGGGTTATGGGCGTTTCGCTAGCCATCGACCGGGAGACGGGGTGGTGCAGGCATCGCGATCCATGTGACGGCTCCGAGGCCGGCGAGGAAGTAATTTGGCTCGCGGCGGACAGCCGAGAAATTACGCCACAGCCCTTCCTGCCATCCAACGGAAGGGCCGCAACACCGCTGCCTAGCCAGGGTCTCACCAAGATGGGATGGAAGATTGGTGGCGGCTGGAAACGCCAAGGCAAGGTGATTGCGGCCTTCGCTCTGACGGCTCTTGCTCGCCGTGAACCGGCCTTTCGTCATACGCTAAACCGACCTGCGGCTGAGGATCAGACCGTTCCGCCGTCCAGCAGGGCGATCCGCAATCCCGCGTACTATTGAACGGCAAAGCCCCGCGCCATCCGGCGCGGGGGCTTCTTCTATCTCCCACACGATCCGAGGCGAGCGCTCGCGGCCCTCCCGTTCGGGTGAGAGGGCCGCTCCCGCCTGCCGCCGGTTTCAGGACATGAGCGATTTGATGCGGGCCACGTTGTCGGTGAGCCGTCCGCCGCCCTTCTTCGTGTAGGCCTTGAACGGGAACTCCATGTAGCGCGGCAACCACCCTTCGGCCTTCTTCCGGCCGTCGCCGGTGATGAAATCGCGGACGATCTTTTTCTGGACTTTGGTCGTGGCGCTGACATTGGCGTCGGCGACCGCCTTGCCGCCGACATGGCGGACCATGGCGTTGACCGCCGCCTTATCGCGGAGCAAGTCGAAGAAGGCGTCGTCCGCTTCCCAATAGTCGCGCATGTCCACCTTGAGATGGGCGCCGAGCGCCTCCACCACGGCGGTTCCGGCCTCCAAGGTCTCGGCCATGACGATGGCCAACACCCGCATCACGTCCTCGTCGGTGAGCTTCAATAGCGCTGCGAAAAGCTCGACCACTCGATAGTCGTCGCCGTTCGAGCGCACGACGGAATGACCGTGGGCGGGCAGTCCGAGCAGCTTCAGGACCGCCTTGCGTTCCTCGGCCAGCGCCGTCTCGGCTTTGGACTTGGCGACGCTCTCGGCGGTTTCCTCCTTGCGCGTGGCCTGCGGGTCAGCCTCGGTGCGCCACAGCGCCGAGCCGCCGATGGCGTGAGCGACCATGAGTCGGAGGGCGACGCCCGGATGGTTCAACAGCGCGTGGCGCGCGGCGGCGTGGCGGTGCAGTTCAATATAGTTCTGCGCCGGATTGGTCAGTTCGGGCCGGGCGGGCTTGCCGTCCGTGGCCGGGTCGTCCTTTGACGCCTTAGCTCGGCGCTTGGCCTTCGCTTCTTTGGCGGTCAGCCAACCCTCATGAACCTCCACTTCGCCGCCGTGGGAGACCGTGATATAGACTCGCCCGCCGTCCTTCTTCGGCTTTTTCTCATGCTCCCATGAATGGAAGCGCTGGCCCGGTTCGAGGATTTCGACCTCGGTCCAGCCGTCCTCCAAGAGCGCGTCGCGCTTGGCGGCGATAGCCTCGTTCTGCAATTGCCAGAACTGATCGGCGTCCGCGAAGTACCCCTTCTCTCCGAATAGGTCCGTGACGATCTGGCCCTTGTAGGCGTTGAGCGGGAACAGCGCGACTTCGGTCGAAATCTGCTGGCCGCCGAACAGCCATTGCTTCAACTGCCAGCCGCGCGGGGCGTATTCGTCCGGGTCGTTGAACAGCTTGAGCCAGTCGCGCTGCTGGCGCTTCGTCGCCATGGTCAGATGTCGGACGGTCTCGGCGTCGATGTCCTCGTTGCGGTAAGCCTCCCTGATCTTGGGGAGAAGCTCGCCCAAAGCGAGGCGGCGCTTTACCATCAACTCGGTGATGCCGAAGGTGGCCGCGATGTCGGCGACCGACTTTCCGGTCTTGGTCAGTCGGACGAAGGTCTCGTACTGGGTCATCTCGTCGGGATCGAGCCGGGCGAGATTTTCGAGCATGGAGGCTTCGAGCGCCGCCGCGTCGTCGCCCGGTTCCATGACGGCACAGGGGAGCGGCTCGACCGCGCCGCCGTCGTCCGCGACAGCCTTGGCCGCGAAGTAGCGCCGCCGCCCCGCGACGATCTCGAAGCTTGCGCCGTCGCCGTTGGGCCGCACCAGAAGCGGCACCAGCACGCCGCGTGCCTTCACGCTGGGCAGGATGTCGGCGACATTCGGCGCGGCCTTGGCGTGGCGCATGTTGATGGCGGCGTCTTTCAGCTTGCTGAGTTCAATGTGTTGGAGTTGCATGGGGTTGCTCCTTGGGTTGGGCTCCGGGTCTGCCAGAGCGGTGATGCGCCCGGAACCGGGCGCGAAACTCAGTCCGTGCGCACACAGTCCTCGCGCTCCCAATCGATCTCCGATGCGGGATCGGACAGCGCCAGCACGCCTTGGCGGGCAACCTGATCGGCGAGCGCGGCATAGGGCTCGCGGTCGATGCGGAAGAGGCGCATGTCGGGGCAATGGCCCTTGGCGCTCGATTTGCCGGGCTTGGCCTCCTGAGCAATCCACCAGCGGGCCAAGTCGGGCCGGTCGCGCATGATCGCCTCGATCTTCCAGCGGGCTTTCAGGAAGCAGAGGTCGCAATTGCCCTCATGGGACTTGAGCGCGAGGTCGAAGGGTTGATCCGCCCACCAATCGAGCACGTCTCTTTCGGTCACATGGGCATCGGCCAAGGGAAGCTGGACGGTCGCGCCGGTGCGCCTGCGTCCGCTGCAACTCCGCTGGCGATGGACGCGCTTTGGCTCGTCGGCGCGCAGGCCCAAAACGCTCGACCAGCTTGTCCAGCCGAGCCAGTAGCGGGCGTAGGAGTCGATGCGGTCGCGCTTGAGGAAGCTCGTGCAGAACCGCAAGCGCGGGTTCGGCGCGAAGCCCTTGCGGTCGATCAGCGCCTCGAAGGGCTCGCCGTTTCGGGCCGCGCCGTTGTGGGAAACGATCCGTGTGCGGTGCGGTTCGTCCCAGTCGTACTCGACCCATGTGATTTGGACGTTCCAGCGCGCACCGCATTCCTGCACAAAATCGAGGGTCTCGGGCCGCTCCTTGCCAGTGTTGGCGAAGACGACGGCCACGTCGTCCGGCAGCGCGCCGCCATGGGCGTCGAGAATGTGCTTGAGCATGTAGCCGGACGTGCGCCCGCCCGAGAACGAGATCACGGCGGGACCCGCGATACAGTAGGGATCGCGGGTCATGGTTTGCCCTTCCGCGCCTCGTCGATCCAGTCGATCTGGCGGCGGCCCTCTACGTCGAACAGGCCGAGGTCGCAGGGCTTCTGCTCGGTATTGGGATTGCGCTTCGGGGCCATGGGCTGTCGGGCGCGCCAGTCGAGCCGGTCCCTGACGGTTATCGGCTTCACGCCTGGCGCGACGATCTGCTCGCCTTCCGGCGTCGTTTCGGTGGGGAGCTTCGGCGCGTCTGTCATGCCGCTGTCTCCGCGGCCGTCTCGGTGCCCCGAAAGGCGAGGATGAAGTCGGCGGCTTTCGAGGCGTGGCTCGCCGCGCGGAAGATCGCGCGGTTGTCCTCTTTCAGGACTTCAAGCCACGCGCCGAGATAGTCCGTATGCCGCACGGTCGGCGTGATGGTGAGGCTCGCGCAGATAAAGGCGCTCGCCATCTCCGCGACCAGTTCCTCGCGGGCGTAGGGTTTCGATCCGAAGCTGTGGGAGAGGTCGCGGGCGAGCCGGTCCCTGTGTCCGGTCCAGTGACCAAGCTCGTGAAAGCAGGTGCGGTAATAGTTGATCTGCTCGAAGAAGGCCGGTTGCGGCGGCACGCGGATGAAGTCCTGGCTGGGGACATAGAAGGCCTTCGTCCCCCCGACGCGGAAGTCCGCGCCGGTCGCCTCGATCAGGCGCTCAGCCTGCGGAACGATGTCGGCTTCGGGCAGCGGGGTCGCGCCCTGATAGGCGTCGTCCGGCAACCCTTCGCACTGCTCGACATTGAACAGGGTGAAGCGCTTGAGGAACGGCACGCGCTCGGGGTCGTCGCCGTCCTTCGCGGCGCGCTCGCGCTCGGCCTTCGGAATGAACGTATCGGCGTGACACGCGGCGACGCCGCGCTCGCCCTTCATGACGTGGCCGCCCATCTCCTGGGCCTGGCGGTAGGTCAGCCATATTTGGGTCGCGAAGCCTGCGCGCACCACGTGGTGCCACAGGATCAGGATGTTGACGCCGGAATAGGCCCGTCCGGTAAGCGCGTTCTTCGGCAGCCCAAGCCCGGCTTTCGCCTCCGGGGTTCCCCAAGGCTGCACCCAAGGCGCGCGGCCTGCCTCAAGCTCGGCGATGATCCGGGCCGTTACCTCATCATAGAGGGAGGGCTTGTTCGCGCCTTTGGCGCGGCCGCTTCCCCCGCGCCCACGTTTTCCGCGTGCTGCTGCGTTTGCGGTTCTTGGTTCCATGGTTGCGGCTCCCTCTGGTCCCCTGCGCGCGCCTTTCCCCGGAAGGGGGGCGGGCGGTAAGCGACCGGAGCCTCGCCGGATCAGGCGGGACGCAACTGTCTTGGTAGGACGAGAAAGCTGATTTAGACGGACATAAAGCCAAGGCGGTTGCGGGCCGCCCCGGCGAGGCTACAAGGGAGTGTCCGGCCGCCCCCCGCACCGGGAAAGGCCTGACAAAACTTCGCCGTCCGTAAGGGCGGCGTCCTTATCCCGAACCGAAGGTTCGGGCCTGCGCCAGGGATGGAAGCCCGAAGGGCCGAGACCGCGTCCGCGGGCTCGGTTCACGACAGCCCGGCGACCGGCCGTAAGGCCGGGCGGGTGCCCAGGCCCGGTCGCACCTATGGCTTTTTTTGCCGACTTTTCTTGCCCGGCGGGCTTCCCTGGGATCCAGGTTCACTCCCCAGATCACGCTGCCATTCAAAAATGATTTGCCGCGTTGTTACCGGAACAGCACCGGCCTGGACCATTCGTTCAATCGCCGTTTCATGATGCTGCTGAGACGTGCCCGCCGTCGCATCCTTCACGATGTACACGTCAAAACCTTCCTCGAGGGCACTCAATACCGCGAACGTCACGGAGACCTCGGTGCACCGGCCGGCAATCACCAGCCTAGAACGATCGACGGTATGTATCTTGTTACGGAAGGCGTCGTCGTCCCAAGGGTTTGCCGCGGATCGTTGAATGACTTCTGAACCACGAACCAGGTCAAGGAGCAGCTCGGATACCTGGCCAGCGAATTCTTCGGTATCGATCGTCGTGACAATTACCGGCACGGCGAAAGCGCTCGCTGCCTTCATTAGCTCGACTACACGAACGAGTTCACTGTCTTTCGCCGCGCCGCTCGATGAAGCCACACCCTCTCGATCATCAATAATAACCAGAGCAGCATCTAATGTCGAAATAAGGTTGCGATATTTGTGTACTCCTTTGTTCATATCAGTCGCTTGATCAGTTGTCGCTTCTCATGATCTCAACTCTCCATATCCTTCTGGGGTCGTCGAGACCGGTTAGCTCTGTAGAGGCAAAGCGGCGCAATGAGCAGAACGACGCCATAGAAAATGGCGGCGTCGGCAATATTCGCCGCCGCGCCGCCGATGATGGCCCCAATGCCAGCGGCTTCGGCGACGTGGTTGCGCTGCTCTCTGGTTGTTCCCATGGGTTTGCATCGCCTGAATAATGACGTCGGGATTGCACAGAATAAATTCCCGCACCACCTCCTCAATTTGCTCTTTGTCGTCGGTGTTGCGGGCGTTGTCCTGCGTTTCTGGTTGTGAAAACATGAAGGCGCCAGTTATGCGATAGCCGCGAGGGACCATGCAAAAATTCTTTAACGCTGGTCGTTCTAAACTCCTCTTTTACATTTTTCTCTCCGTAGATATAAACTCCGGTCAAGCAACAGGCTGGCCGCACTCCCTTCCTAATCACCTTTGTTGTTCAGTCCAGCCGTATCGGCCGACCCATTGCCGGCGGCCCGGCCCAATGCATCCATGACCGTGTTCACGGTCAGAAGCTCTGGCAGGGCAATCCCATTGGGTGCACCGGGGCCATAGACCGCGTTGAATGGAATGCCGTAGCGGCCAAAACCTTCCAGGTAGCGCATGATTTCGTCACTGGGTGACGTCCAGTCGCCGCGCATCGCTACCACGTTTTCGGACGTGAGGCGTTCGACGATCTCTGCGCGGTCAAGCACAAGCTTTTTGTTGGCCTGACAGGTGATACACCAGTCGGCCGTCACATCGACGAAAACGAGCTTGCCTTCGGCAACCCGCAACGGAATTTCCGGTGCATCGAGCGGTAGCCAATAGTCAACCGTCACCGACCTGGAAGCAGGATCTTGCGGCATACCCAGGCTGGCTGGCAAAGCGAACACCGATACCGCCAGCAACGCGGTCAGGCCTAAACCCGCACGCCTTTGCAATCCACGGCCGTCTCGCCCAACCCACAGTGTCAAACCGATGGCGAGCAGCAGTATGCCCGCAACTATTGCTGCCGGGGGTCCGACCTGGACGGACAGAACGCTGAGGAGCCATACTGTCGTTGCCATTAACGCAAGCCCGAGAATGCGGCGGACAATCACCATCCAAGCTCCTGGGCGCGGCAAACGCATTGCCAAGCCCGGCACTGCCGCGACCAGCAAATACGGTAGCGCCAGGCCAAGGCCGAGCGCCGCAAAGATCAGGAATATCTCACCGGCGCCGCGCGCCAGTGCAAAGCCCACGGCCGTACCCAGAAACGGGGCCGAGCACGGGGTCGCCAGCAAGGTTGCCAGCGCACCAGTCATGAAATGACCAGCTAAGCTGTGCGTCCCGGTGCCGTGGCCGGCCGCGCGTGCGTCCAACGACCCGACCCAGCCGGGCATGGCAATCTCGAAGAATCCGAAGAGATTGTAAGCGAACAGGGTGACCAACAGCGCCATGGCGACGAGGAACAGAGGCTGTTGAAACTGAATACCCCAGCCAACCGCCACGCCTCCGGCTTTCAGGGCAACAAGGCCCCCTGCCAATACGAGGAACGAAAATAGGATACCCGCTGCGGAAGCAACGAAGCTCATCCGCACGTCACGTCGCGCCCGTCCGCCCTGGCTGACGACGGACAGCAGCTTCATCGACAATACCGGAAGCACACACGGCATCAGGTTGAGGATCAATCCGCCCAGTAGGGCCAGCCCGAGAATTCCAAGAAACGCCGAGGCAGGACTTCCAGAGACGGTCAGTGGCGAAGCGAAACGCGCGATGACGGTCTGCTCCATACCACGCTGGCCATCTGTAACGGTGAGGACCAGGCGTTTGCCTTCGAGCACGCTATCGTTCGACAGACTCTTTGCTGTTGCGACACTTAGGATCGCGCGCCTGCCATCCGCCTCCAACCTGATTTCAGGCTTGCCAAAATTGAACTCCGGCGGCCCTTCAATGATTACGTCCGGCGTGTCAAAGGGGACGGTAGAGCGAACCGCAACCTGAAGCAGCGGTTCAGCAAGCGGTCCTGTCAGTACGGCATCTTCCAGCGACAGACCGATAGCAGACCCATCTCCCGGCACGAGGTCTTGAAACCGGCTGATAAGATCCCCTTCAGGCGAAGGTGTGCCTACCCCAGGGGGCAGATCAAGCCTTACAACATCATCGTGGGGAATACAGATGTCCTTGCAGACCAGGTACTTGACCGTCGCGTGCAGCGTGACGGCTTCGCCGCGCCGTTCTACCTCTGCCTTGATCGGCAGGACTACCTCGCCGGAATAGCCAAAGGTCTCCAACCCAAAGATCGAGAAGCGAAGCGGCACGGGCCATATAATTTCCGGGCGCAGCAGATTATCCGAGCCCGTCCAGTCAACGGATGTGGGGACGCCGGCATCCCCGACGAATCGCCAGTTGATTTTCCAACCCGGCTCCATCTCGAAATGGATGCCCAGATTGAGATCGCCTGCCTTGCCCGCCGTGTCGGCGGCGGCGATCAAGCGAACCCGCGCCTCATCGTGGATAACCCACGGGCTCGCGGCCGCCTCCGCAGGGCCGCTGAAGGCCGTCAAGAAGCCCAATAGCACCATCAGAGTGATGATGGCCCTGATGCCCGGAAGGTCACGGATAGACTGGCACGTTTTGTTCATGGCTCTCGACTCGACGGTTGTTCACTCTCAAGACTCGGGGTCGCTTCGGCACGGGCATATGAGATCAAGAGGAGAATCACGCCGCAGAATATGAACGTGTCTGCGAGGTTGAAGGTCGGCCAATGGTACTGGCCAATATAGAAGTCCAGGAAGTCCGTCACCGCGCCATCGCCGAGACGGTCAACAACGTTGCCGAGCGCGCCGCCGATGATGGCGGCAAACCCTGCTGTCTGTAGGAGACTGTCTGATCGCCAAAGCGCGACCGAAAAAATGATGACGACTATGAGCGCGAAGGCCGCCAGCGCATAGGGTGCATACGGACTGTCCGAATTAAGGAGACCGAAACTCACACCCCGGTTGTAGCCAAGAGTGATATTGAAAGAAGGCATCACAGGGATCACGTGCGTGACGTTCGCTTCGATAAGCCACTTCGAAGAGAGATCAATGGTGAGCGTCGAAAATACGACTGCAATTGCTAGGGCAATCCGCATGGTGGTTCACCCTTTCAGCATTCGCAGGCCGCTGCCGATCACGAGGAATTCGCTGATCTCGTGGGCAACCACGACAGCCGGCAACGAGAACTGACCGGAGACGGCGCCGATAATGAGCGCCCCGATAACGACGGCAGACAGGCCCAGATTCTGACGAACGACCGTCTGTGTGCGACGAGCCAATCCGAGAGCGTAGACAAGCTTGTTGAGGTCGTCGGCCATAAGCGCCACGTCCGCCGTTTCAAGAGCAACGTCCGTGCCGGCGGCGCCCATCGCGACGCCGACCGTGGCCTCCGCCAGGGCTGGCGCATCGTTCACACCGTCGCCCACCATGGCGACATGGCCGGAGGCGACCGTGAGTTCCCTAACCTTGGCGACCTTGTCTTCCGGCTTGAGATCGGCATAGACCTCGTCAATGCCGGCCTCCGAAGCAATCACCTGGGCGGTGCGTGGATTGTCCCCGGTCAACATCACGACCCGTCGCACGCCTATATCATGCAAGCCCTTGATCGCGTTCCGCGCGTCAGGGCGGAGATTATCGCGCAGGGCCAGAAGCCCCCAGGGTGCTTGGTCGCTGCCAACGATCACCACCGTCTTGCCGTCACTCTGGAGGCGGTGGATGTCGGATACGAGGTCGCCAAGGCTCAATCCCAACTTGTCCTCGAACAAGGCAGGATTCCCGACAAACACGGTGGCGCCGTCTATCTGTGCCTGAGCGCCGGCCCCAGTCAGCGAGCGCGCGTCCGAAACTTCAGGGAACTTCAGCTCGCGCTCTTCGGCTTCATCTATGATCGCGCGCGCAAGGGGATGCTCGCTGCGCCGTTCAACACCGGCAGCGAGCGCGAGCAATGCGTCGTCCGACGCCGGACCGGCGGGGGCGTTTTTACTTAGGATGATATTCGTGACCTCGGGCTCACCGCGCGTCAGGGTTCCGGTCTTGTCGAGAGCGACGACCTGAACCTTGCCAAGCTCCTCGAAATAGACGCCGCCTTTGACGAGCACGCCCTTACGCGCCGCGGTGCCAAGGGAGGCTACCATGGTGATCGGGATGGAGATCACCAGGGCACAGGGGGCGGCGGCGACAATGAATATGGTCGCCCGCATGATCGCATCTCGCCAGTCCATGCCGAATGCAAGAGGCAGGAGCAGCGCAAGCACGATGCCGACCACCAGAATGGCCGGGCTGTAGCGCACGCCGAATCGCTCGATAAAGCGTTGGCTTTTGCCGCGACGCTCCTGCGCCTCCTCGACCATCTGAATGATCCGGGCGAGCGTGTTATCGGCGAATGTGCGTGTTGCGCGCACCTCCAGGGCTGCCTCGCCGTTGATGGACGCAGCAAACACCGTGTCGCCCGGCGCTTTTTCGACCGGGACGCTCTCGCCGGTGACCGGCGCCTGGTTGACGCTGGAGATACCGTTAATGATCTCACCGTCCGTGGCGACGGATTCGCCCGGACGTACGATAAAAACGTCGTCGAGGGCCAGGTCTTCAACGGGCACTTCAAGCTCGGCGCCATCACGGCGGACCAGCGCGACCTTGGGCGCCAGAGCCATGAGCGCGCGGATGGCTGAACGGGTCTTTTCCTCCGTGTACCCCTCGGCCGCTTCGGAGATGGAATACAGGAAGACGAGCATCGCGCCTTCGGCCGGCTGCCCCATGGCGGCGGCAACGATCGCCGCGATCGACATGAGAAACTCGATGCCGATCTTCCGCTCAAAGATGAGAGCCTGTAACGCTTCACGACCGAAGAAGTATCCGCCAACCACGATCGCCGAAAGGTAAAGCGGCAGGGAAAGAACCTCGAACGCGGGCCAGAATCCGGCAATCCAACCGATCAACAACAGGAGGCCGGACGCCGCCGAGGTTATGACCTTGAGGTTACGCCACGGTTTCGGCAAGGTCGGCAGCTCTCCCCTCGCCTGCGGCGGAAAGCC
The DNA here is from genome assembly GCF_003326755.1 of Thalassospira profundimaris. Classification (GTDB taxonomy): domain Bacteria; phylum Pseudomonadota; class Alphaproteobacteria; order Rhodospirillales; family Thalassospiraceae; genus Thalassospira; species Thalassospira profundimaris_B. The sequence goes on from NZ_JPWH01000015.1 coordinate 27,260, forward strand.
GATCTCGCTGAGCCTTTCCTTCAACTCCCCGTCGCTCACCGCTCCGGGGTCATAGCTCACCCTGACCTTGGCCGATTTCGGAAAGACGATAATGTCGGCCACGCCGACGGTTTCCGTCATCTCCCGCTTGAGCGCCGCGGCATCATTCTCACAATCGAGATTGGCCACGCGGCACTCGACGGTCAGCGTTTTTTGGGTCATGGATGGCATCTCCGATAGAAACAATAAATCAGTAAGTACTGATATGATGATATATTTGGTTAAACGACAATGAAAGCCATAATTGGAGATCCTCGGGGGACTATTCGGAACGGCCGCTTGTCAGCGCAAACTGCACGCACGGCCCAGCTGAATCCTGTGCATAGACAGAATTCACCAGCCGCTGATATGATGATATGAAACGATGCTAGAAGGGTAAACCATATGATGATGTCCAGACCGGCCGAGATGTTTGAGCTTCAAGCCAAACTGTTCCGAGGCCTGTCCGATCACTCGCGTCTTGCGATTCTCGAAACGCTGCGTGATGGGCCGTTAGCGGTCGGGCAAATCGTCGAAAAATGCGGGCTGACGCAATCCAACACCTCAAACCACTTGAGGTGCCTGAGCGAGTGCGGACTGGTCGCCTCCGAACAGGAGGGTCGCTTCGTCTATTATCGCCTGAGCGATCCGCAGATCGAGAAACTGCTTCGCCTGGCCGATGAGTTCCTTGCGGAAGCGGGCCAACGGATTTACGCCTGCACGAACTATGACAGTAGAGAGGCAAGGCGACCGGCTGAAACGGCCGGTAGGAGAAGGTCGCCTGCAAAGCCAAAGAGGAAAGCGGGCGGCACACGCGAACCGGTCACCGCCAGGTCACCTGCAAAGGTCGCCGCCGACTGACGTGCCGCGACCGTTCGGAGTCGGCAGTTCTGCTAAGCATCCCTTCCGACGGTCCTCTTTGTGGACCCCGTGACTCGTCGGATAATCCCCAAGACAGATTGGCCTACAGACGGTGGGCCTTAGTGCGGCGCATGAGCGGGATTGCTTTTCCACCCAGTGTTTCGCTATATCAGCCATTAATGATATGATGAAGCATTTCCCCAGGCGGGATCAACGACGAGGGAATGATGCATGGCCCCGTCTGGAAAAGACACGCGGCTTGACGAAGGCGATGCCGCCGAGAAATCCGCGCTCAAGTGGTTGCTCGGCATCAACTTCTCGCAGGTCATCGTCGCCGGCGCTGTGGGGATTGTTGCGGACTCAACCGGCCTTTTGGGCGCCGCGCTCGACAACGTCGCGGACGCCGCCGTTTATGTCGTCAGCCTATACGCGGTGGGCCGGACCGTTGTGGCCAAATCGCGTGCCGCGCGCTTGTCAGGCGTGCTTTTGATCGCGCTGGCCCTCGGCTTGTTCGGTGAAGTCATCCGCCGTTTTCTCGGGGCATCTGAACCGATCGGATTGGCCATGATCGTAACCGCCATCGCGAACGCGGCGACCAATGCCGTTGGTCTGCGGCTTTTGCGCTCACACCGCGATCGCGGTGTGCACTTGAAGGCGTCGTGGATATTCACCGCCAACGACATGATTGTGAACCTCGGCATCGTCGCGTCCGGCCTCGCGGTGATGGTTTTGAAGTCCCCGCTTCCCGACCTGCTGATCGGGTTGGTATTGGTTGGGGTCATCATCAAAGGCGGTTGGGAGATTCTTGAACACGCCAAAGAAGCGCGCCATGCGGCCGATTCGGCCGCGGAAGGACACGAACGTTGAGGGAGATCATATGGCCCATAAAGTGTGGTGTTTTGTGCGTCGATGCTTTTCGCAGCACGATTTACGACAGTGGAGAGGCAGAGCGACCGGCTGAAACGGATGATATGAAAAGGTCGCCGCCGACTGACGCGCCGCAGCGGCGCGGAATCGCTATCGGCACCGGTAAAAAAGAGCCGGCCCAACAGGCTTCATCCCCTTGTCCCCTGCTTTAAAGCTCACCGTCCGCGCTCCGGCTTGACCAGGCTCTTAGAGAGCATTGATCGGGATCTTTAGATAAGAGACGCCATTGTTTTCGGGCGGCGGCATCTCGCCAGCGCGCATATTGACCTGCACGGACGGCAAGAGCAGGGCCGGCACATCCAGGCTTTTGTCTCGCACGGTGCGCAGGCGGACGAACTCGTCTTCGGTGACGCCTTCGCGGACGTGGACGTTCTGATGGTGCTGCTCCGCGACTGTGGTCTCCCAGGCGTAGGTGTCACGCTGCGGAGCCTTGTAGTCATGGCACAGGAACATCCTTGTCGCTGGTGGAAGTCGAAGGATTTTGCTGATCGAGCGATAGAGCTCACGGGCATCCCCGCCGGGGAAGTCACAGCGCGCCGTTCCGTAATCCGGCATGAAAAGGGTATCGCCAACGAAAGCGGCGTCACCAACAACGTAGGTCACGCAGGCCGGTGTATGACCCGGCGTGTGCATGACGCGCGCCGGCAGGGCACCGATGCTGAAGGTGTCTCCGTCAGCGAACAGATGGTCGAATTGCGAGCCGTCGGTGTGAAAACCGTCATCCGCGTTGAAAACGCTCTTGAATATGGCCTGCACCGCGGTGACGTGTGCGCCGATCGCCGTTTGTCCACCGAGCGCGTCCTTTAGATAGGGACCGGCGGTCAGGTGGTCGGCGTGGACGTGGGTTTCCAGAATCCAGTCAACGGTCAGGCGGTTCTTGCGGACAAAGGCGATGATTCGGTCTGCGGACCCGGTGCTCGTGCGGCCCGCGTGCGGATCATAGTCGAGGACAGGGTCGATGATGGCGCAGTGCTGCCCCTCGGGCTCGGCCACGACGTAGGAGGCCGTATTGGTCGTCTGATCAAAGAATGGTGTGACGCTAGGGCGCATAAGTTTCTCATTCAGGTTTGGTCTGTCTTCGCGCTTTACGGCCTGTGGCGGAGCAGCTTGGCGTCACGCCGCTGTCGTTTCCACGGATCAGAGAAGCACGCTATCGAAACTCGACCTTGACACTATATGCATGTTACAGCATGTTCGCATACATGGATATCACAATGATGCAGCGGGCCGCAAGACAGGCCAGCGATCTGATGAAGGCGCTGTCCAACGAGAACCGCCTCATGATCCTGTGTCAGCTTGCAGACGGCGAAAAATCCGTCGGCGAATTGGCGGCGTTGCTCGAACTGCCACAGCCAGCGGTATCGCAGCAGCTCGCTCGGATGAGGAACCAGGGGCTAGTTGCCTCCCGGAAGAACGCGCAGATGGTCCACTATTCGCTGGCGGGCGACGCCGCCACAAGGGTCATTGCCGTGCTCTATGAGCTGTACTGCGCACCTGCGGAAGCTCAGGCAAAGACAGGGGAACTGGAAGCGGCGGGTGACGCACCAGGCGAAGGATCGCTGCGATGAAAGACTGTGAAACAGATCGCCGAAAGCTCGCGGCTCCCGCCGGGGCCAGACCCGGGCGCGGCGGCGAAGTGCCGGTGATCAATGACGGATTTTTTCGGAAAGAGAGGCCAGAAGATGGACCGACGTAAGTTTTTGTGGAGTGCCGGGACGGGTATCGTGTCAGCGGGTCTGTTGGGCCGGTCTCTGGCCGCCGAGGGATCGCGTTCCGCTGCGGATATTGCCGCCGCTACCGATACCATAGAAAGGCAGGATAGCGGTGTAACCGGCCCGCTGCGGGAGTTCCGCCTCGTTGCCCAGCAGGGCGAGGCCGAGGTGGCCCCAGGCAAGGTCTATCAAACCTGGCTGTATAACGGCCAGTTTCCCGGACCCGAGATTCGCGTCAAGGAGGGCGAGCAGCTCCGCATTATCGTCGAAAACCAACTGCCGGAAGAAACGACCGTCCACTGGCATGGCGTGCCCGTGCCCAATGCAATGGACGGTGTCCCCGGCCTGACGCAAAAGCCGATCGCGCCTGGCGAGAGCTTCGTTTACAAATTCGAGGCGACGCCGGCCGGCAGCTATATCTACCATTCCCATGTCGGTTTGCAGATCGATCGCGGCCTCATCGGCCCGCTGGTGATCGAGGAGGCAACGCCTCACGTCACCTACGATCGCGATTACGCCCTCGTTCTTGATGACTATCTCCCCGGCGATCCGCAGCCGCTCGGCGGCATGGGCGGTCGAAGGGGAATGATGGGCCGCACAATGGGCGACGGCTGCAATGACGGCTGGTGGGGCGGAAACCGGCAGGGCGGCGGCATGATGGGCGGCTGGATGGATATGGAGCGCCAGATGCCCCCCTATCAGGGTTTGCTCATTGGCGGCCGGCTGCCGGACGACCCGCAAGTTTTCGAAACCAAGCGCGGCGAGCGCGTACGGCTTCGCCTCATCAACCCGTCGGGCGCAACCACTGTTCGCGCGGCAATCGGCGGCCACCGGATGATGGTGACCCATTGCGACGGCCGCCCCGTCGAGCCCGTTACCGTCGATAGTCTCGTCCTCGGCGCCGCCGAACGCTATGACGTGATCGTGGAGGCGACCAACCCGGGCGTGTGGCCTATCGTTATCGCCGCGATCGAGGGCAACGCGCCGCCCGGGCGCGCGGTGCTTCGCTACACCGACGCCGCAGCCTCCGCTTTGAGGGACGGCGTACCCGAAGGCTTCAGAGGCGGACGCCAGCTGTACTATCAGGACTTGCAGGGGCTGGAGACATTGCCGGCCGGCCGGCCCGACCGCGTCTTCGATCTGATGCTGAGAGGCGGGATGATGGGCTCGGCCTGGACCATCAATGGCCAAGCCTATCCCGCTGCCGATCCGCTGATGATCAACAAAGGCGAGCGGATTCGTTTCCGCATGAGCAACCACAGCATGATGCTGCATCCGATGCATCTGCACGGACACTTCTTCCGCGTCGGCAACGCCCTGAAGGACACGGTGCTGGTGGGGGCGCATATGGGCCGAGCCGAGTTCGATTTCGTCGCGGACAATCCCGGCCGCTGGTTCTTCCACTGCCATAACATCTATCACATGGAGGCCGGCATGGCCCGTGAGGTTCGTTACGCCTGAGTCTTGGACTCCGCCGTTTCAAGTCGCAAAATTCGTATCAAGCCAAATGGAGAAACAGCATGACCTTCAAATTTCCACGTTGCAGTAACAGCGTTGCAACTATCGTCGCCATCGCTGCACTCACCGCGGGGGTCGCCGGAACCGCCGCGGCTTCAAATGAGCCAAGCGAAACTCAGGCTAATGCGGCCGCGGATGTGATCGCGCAAGCAAGTCAGGCGCCAGCGGAAGAACCGGCCGCCGAGAAGAGCGAGCTTTCGATGGAACAGGTTATCGCGAAGGTGAAGGAACAAGGATACTCCGACATCTCCGAGATCGAACGCGAAGGCGATCGATACGAAGTCATGGCGAAGAACGCCGAAGGTAAAAAGGTCGAAATCTACGTCGATGCGAAGACGGGCGAGATTATCAAGAAAGACAAGGGAGACAAGGCCGCCCTCTCGAAGGACGAAGTCATAGCAAAGTTAAAGGAACAAGGTTATCCGGAGGTCTCCAAAATCGAACGCGAGCGCGAGGGAGATCAGTATTGGGTCATGGCGCGCGACGTCGACGGCAAAAAATTCGAGCTGCATGTCAACGCAAAGACAGGCGAGATTACGCGCAAGGAGCAGGAAGGCAAATAGGGTCGATGCTGCCGTCGCGACAGATAAGGAGAAATCGAAATGAAAAAACTAGCGGTTATGGGTGCTGCCTCCTTGGCAGCATTGGGGTACAGCGCGCTCGCCTGGGCTCAGCAAGCTGATCCCTACTACGGGCGTCACATGATGTGGGGTGACGGCTGGTACGGTTGGTTCTTGGGCCCTGTCATGATGATCTTGTTTCTGGCAATTGCCGTCGCGGTCGTTGTGCTCATCGTCCGATGGCTTGGGGGGACCGGGCATGGTGGTTCGGCGTCGCCTGCCGTGCCCCCACGGAAGCACTCCATCGATATTCTTAAGGATCGCTTTGCGCGTGGTGAAATCGAAAAAGAGGAATTCGAGGAAAAACGACGGATTCTGGAGGAATGACGCCTGACGCTTTTAGAGAACGAATGTGGAAATGATGACCAATAAAAAAAGGAATTTGCGAAGTTTTTCTCTGGGGTCGCGGTCGAGGAAATCACAATCCACTGGGCACTTGGCTTAAGTGGCGTTCTCCCGCTTAAATTTTGGGCTTTTACGCTTAATCCAACATTCAATTCAATCCTTATGGTGTTTTGGCCCATTGTTGCGGTTGCATTGATCTACTATGCCTGGATCAAAAAATAATTCTGAGAGATACCTAGAAGACACAAATTGTCGGTGGTATTCCTTCGGCGAACTAGTCTAGTGATCGCATTGCTTGATGACGCCCTCGGCCGGATCCTCAGGACCGCCAGACAAGTGATAGTTCTCCAGTAGGATCTCGTTTTTCGCGTCTAATTCCTGAGATCGATCTGACTCTAGGCGATGAGATGATAGGGAGCGCTTCGCATATGCTGCATAACCTCGGCCGCAACCATTTGGCGGCGCTTGACAGTGTTGAAAACGCTCTAGGAGCACGACCGCCTCGTCTGGCACTGTCGACCGTGGAGCAACGAGTTGTCGTAGACTTCAAAGCCATGGAAAGTTATCGTCGGCCTCTGGCCGGACTGCTTGTCGAGGCCGAATTCTAAGCTAGCCCAATCTCCTCGGCCGCTATGGCCCAAACCCGTCAAGCCCTGCTCAGCGGCAACGATAAGAACGACCCCAAGGACGCATAGGTCATTTTACACCTCCTTAGGGACGGTATCAGCCAGCGCTACAGCAATCCCCTGCACCAATTGCCCGGCATCGCGCCGAGCAAAACCTTCACGATCCTAGTCGAGGTCAGCCAACGGGGCATCCCTTGGTTACAGTTTGACCGGTCCTCATTGCCCAGGGATCTGACCCGGCAGTACCGGAAAGGGATACGACATAGGCGGTGGCTGCACCTCGAAACGAAGCAATTTCTGAATGAATTTGTCCGCACCATTGACCAAATAGGTCTTGTAGGCTGATATTGCGAACGTCTCGGGATTCATGCGAGAGGTGAATTCGTTTACTTCCGTAAGGTGGGCGAAAGCACCGACGTGAGTATATCTTTCGAGCAGACGGGCGCGGAGCCGAGCGTCCATCAGAGCCAACTGAACAGTGTAAGCGATGAACTCGTGCCACTCAGGCCGAAGGCGTGCAGAATCATCCTTTAGGTTGGCTCGAAGGGCCGCATGAACCAACTCGTGACGGAGAAAAGACGAGGCAAGCTGACGGTCCCAATCCAATCCCCAAGGTTGGGCAGTAAACGCTCGAAACATCGCTATTTCGGACCGAGTTGCATCGAAATAACCATACGCACTAGAAGCGTGGCCCGACGTGCCAAGGCTGCGATCTTGAAAAGTGATCGAGATATCTGGACTGGCGCCAAAGCCAATGTTGCGAAAGTAAGTCACGACATCTGTGAGGGCTTTACAGGCATCAACAAGCTCCGATTGAGTTGCGTTAATCACTATCAGGCTCCGTTTTTCGCACCCTGAAGAGTCCTGAGCATTGACCGAACTCACAAACGAAAACTGAGAGAGTCCTGCCGCCAAGAGGAGCGCCGCCATTCTTATTGGAATGCTGCCTGTCATCATATATTACGTCCCGACCTTGCTTTCGAACCATAGGGCCGCTATTGCCGCTCGACTTTTCCGCTATGGTGTACGGCGAATCGTGGTCTGTTTCGTGTTGCACGCTCCCTAAACACCGATAGGGCTGTCAGTGTGTCATAAGGATCGGGAGGCTAGCGTCCGCAATGACTTGCTTGGTCACTCCGCCGAGAATGGCCTCTCTGAAACGGTTGTGGGAGTAAGCGCCCATGACCAGTAAATCGGCTCCCACGGCCGCCGCTTCGGACAGAATGACCTCGCCCACGCCGCCGCGCCGGGGCGTCAGCTCCCTGACCACTGGGCGGATGTTTTGCCATGCCAGGCAGCGGGCGATCTCGTCTGAAGGAGGTCCTGCCTTCACTCCCGTGGCCACATGGATAATCGTCACTTGATCCGCCTGATGGAAAAACGGCAACGCGGCCGCGGCGGCCCGAGCGGACAAGGCGCTTCTGTTCCATGCGAGGACTATTGATCGCCCCAACCGGGCCGGGGCCTCGGGGGGCGCAATGAGTACCGGTCGCCCGGTTCCGAACAAGGCCGCCTGAAATATCGCTCGGTTGTCGTGGTTCGAATCCAGTGTCCCTCGACCAACAACCACAAGATCGAAAACGCGGCCACTCTCCGCCACTAACAAAGGAGCCTTGCCGGTGGCGAGCGCCCAGGAGGCACTCGCCCCTGCCGCTGGAGGTTCGTCTATCTGCTTTACGCCCACTTCCCTTCGGACCCGTTCGAAGAGGTGATGAGCGTGCCGTGCCGCCTGATCGACCCGCTCCTTAGCCTTGCTGACCAGTTGGCCAGTCCTCGTGGCCATGCTTTCGGAAATGTGGGGTAAGTTGTCTATAGGATGAGGACGGACATGAAGCCCCCGGACATGAGCGTTGAACCGTTGCGCAGTGAGAAACGCGACCTCAACCGCACTCCGACTCGAAGCGGTATCAGTAACGGGCACCAGAATGCTCTTGATCGTCACTTTTCGTTCACGCGCCGCGATATCGAACTGCCGTGTGAATCGTTCGAACTCGACTTTTTTGCCAGTCGTAGCAGCGTTTCTGCTCGTTGTTTGCTCAGGTAACAGTAATCGAACCATCTTTCCTGTTCAGCGGCGACTAGATCGCAATCGCAAAAGCATCTCAAATGGTTAGAGGTTTTGGTCTGCGACAGTCCTGTCGCCTCAACGATCTCGCACGCCGGCATGGGTCCGCTAAGGGGAGCCTCAAGGATCGCAAGCCTTGATTGGTCCGACAGCCCTCGGAATAGCTTCGCCTGAAGGCCGAAGGCCAACACCCGGTTGCTCATCAGCATAGTTTTCATCTTCCGTCATCTTTATATATCATCATGTATAAATATGCTGAAGGAAAATTCGCAGGATAAGACGCGCTCCTTGACCTTAGCGACCCGGACCATCGAATGCCGCGCGGCCAACCTTGACTGCGAGCACGGCGCGGCGACGCTCAAACGAGGCATCGAGAGCCTACCCGGCCTCTCCGACGTGAATATCCTGCCCAGGGCGGCGAGGATCACTCTGACCTACGATCCGGCGGCAACCATACCCAAGCTCTGAAGGACAAGCTCGAAACCATCGGCTTCCGCGAGGAAGAACGCGGGCCTTCCGCGTTCCCTAAAATAAGCCATGGCGCAATCCTAAGGTCATCACGCCCGGGGAGATCTGGGCTCCTGCTGATCGTTGGCTGGCGGGCCGACCAGGCGACTGGTGCGAAGGTCGTCAACAGTGAGGAAATCTATGTCAGTTTTTTTTAAGTCACCTATCCTGAACCTCTAGTAACTGGAGGTACTACATTGTACTAAGTCTGCTTGCGGTATTCACCGCAGGCCCCGGATGAACAAATGTGCCGAGCAAACCAGATTCAGGAGGATATAAAGCGAGCGTGAACAAAAGTGGTTCGGACGCGACCTCGAAATCCAATATGAAATGCCCGGTGTGCGGCGTGGCCTTGGTGATGAGCGAGCAAGGATCGCTTCGCGCGCGGTGAGATCGAAAAGAAGGAGTTCGAGGATCGGCGGCGGTTGCTCGAAGATTAGCACGCACACAACAGATAGTATTCGCACTTGTTTAATCGACGATAGATTGGGTCCTCTCGCCGGTCACCTTGACAGAGAACTGTCAGCCAATCCGTCCCAGGATGGGAAAGGCGTCGAGCAGCCAGTAGGACAGCGCGCTCAGCCGTCCCGTGATCATCGCGAACCCCATAACGATCATCACGGCGCCCGCCCCCTGGTGCAGCCTCCGGCCGATGCGCCCAATGGTGCGTAGACGACGTGTTAGGCGGTCTGTAAATGCGGCGGCGAGCAGGAACGGGATGCCGAGACCGGCGGAATAAATGGCGAGCAGGGTGACGCCTTCCGGGATGGTCGCGGACGCGGCGCTGGCCATTAGAATGGCGCCGAGAATCGGCCCTATGCAGGGCGTCCAGCCGAATCCGAAGGCAAGACCGAGGACATAGGCCGAAAGCGGCCGCCCGCCAGGAAGGGATAGGTGGAACCGGAACTCCCGTTGCATCACGGCGACCTTTGCCATTCCGATCATGAACAGACCGAAAAGCATCACGATGGCACCGCCCACGAGATTGAGTTCATACCGGTAGCTAAGCAGCATCTGGCCGAGTGTGGTCGCGCTTGCGCCCAAGGCCATGAAAATGGTGGAGAACCCGACAATAAAATAGAGGCCCAAGCCTACTGCCTGTCGTCGACGGTGGGCCGGCTCCGTATCGACCGTGCCGGCGGAATGACCGGCAACGTAGGAGACATAGCCCGGCACCAACGGCAGCACGCAGGGTGAAACGAATGATACGGCGCCGGCCAGAAATGCGGCAATCAGGCCGATTCCGGACAGCTCAAGCATCGACGGTCACCCTCTTTCGAGGAACCACAGGCAATCCCAAAGCGAAACGGAAGCCGGCGAGCGGGATGACGATCCATTGCAGGACCGGGCTGAGCCCGGCGTCGAGAACCGGGATTATCGGCATCAGGTCGCGATACGCCCAAGCCTGCCGTATCTCAATGTTCAGCCATTCGCTGAAAATCGTATAGGCAAGGCCGAAGGCGACAGTGCCCACGACGACAGGAAATCGGCGTTCGGCGGGCCACGCCCCGTTGCCGAGAAGGAACAGGGAAAGCATGATAGCGCTGAGCGCGATGAGGATGTCTCCACCGGTGCAATGAACGGCAGCGAAGATGATTTCTCCTGCCGAGCCTGTTTCCCACAGCGTGTAGAGCGGCATGTGCGCGAATTCCCAGATCAGGTTCGCAACCGCCACGAAACCCATGTAGCGTCGCAACGTCCTCAGCCATGGGAACGTATGGTCGCTACGACCGCGCGTGCTCGCTGTCCCGGGAGCGCTCATTTGAACAGCCCCAAGACGCTATCCCACCAAGTATCGGGTACTGACTTGTCAGCAACCACGGGCGCGTTTGTCAGGCCGTTGATATAGAGGACGAGGTTGATTTGCTGGAATCCGGTTCCGTGAAACAGGCCGGCATGCCGGCTGCTCCGATCAATGACGTGAACGAGCGGGGACGACGGGTTCCGATCGCTCAGCGCGGTGAAACGGCGGGCACTTTCGGCCACCGTTTCGTCTCGTGGCGCCGCTGATTGCCAGTTGGCGTGGTCCCATCGCGCACCGATAGAGACGCTGCGGTCATGGATCGTCAGGAACCTTACCATCTGCTTCATAGGCGTGATGTTCACCTGCTTCTGCACAGAGGCGAGGATGTCCTGTTGCTCCGTACAGGGGGCACCGCAATCGCGGGGCACGAAGCTCAAAACAACGATGGTCTCTCGAAGGTCGCGGAGGGTCAGCATTGCGCCTTGCTCATTGGTCAGCGCGAGGTCCGGCATCGATCGGAGGTCGGTCGGCTCGAAGGCAGGCTCTCTCCCGGCCATCACCTCGTCCAATCGTTCTCCGGGATGATGGGCAAAAGCCGGCACGGTCATTACTAGAAGGCCTAGGATCAGGAGGCCCTTCATTGGATATCCTCCGTCGGACCCCTGGCTCCGATGCCGAGCACCGGGACAGTGATCGTGACCTCGCCGGCCCTTTCGAATCGTAGGGTGACGGGAACCCGCGCACCTTCAATAAGCCGCTCTTTCAGGCCCATCAGCATCAGATGCGTACCGCCCGGAGCGAGCACGACCGACTTGCCGGCCGGCAAATCCAGCGCGTCGAAGTGCACCATTCGATTAACATCGTCGTTGTTCTCGGTGGCGTGGATCATCACCCGGTCAGCCACAGGACTCTCGACCGAGAGCAACCGGTCGTCGCGAGCGCTCTCAATAGTCAGATAGGCGGCGCCGGGACGGGACGCGAGAACAGAGGCTCGGGCCCACGGCTCGATGATCCGGACCGTCTCCTCGGCCATCGCTGAAAACGGCGACAAAGTCAGGACCGCGACGATCAGAAGCGCGGTTCTCATTTTCCGTATTTCTCCATGATGTTTTGAATCTTCCGGGCCATCTCTTCCGGGGGCTGGTCGCCTTCGCGAAAGACAGCCTCGAAGCGCCCTTCGGGGGTCATGAGGTAGATGTGGCCCGAATGCGTCATGAGATAACCGTCCGGGGCGCTGTCCTCCTCCATCCGTTCGTAGTAGGCGCGAAAGGCGTCAGCCGCGGCGGCGACGTCCACCTCGCTGCCGGTTAAGCCGACGAGCCTGTGATGGAACGCCGAGACGTAGTCGGCCATCACCTTCGGCGTGTCGCGGCCGGGGTCGACCGTGATGAAGAGGGGCGCGATTTTGTCCGCGGTTTCTCCGAGCGTGTCGAGGACAGTTGCCATGTAGGCCAGTGTCGTGGGGCAAACATCGGGACAATAGGTGAACCCGAAGAACACCATCTGCCAGCGTCCGAGAAAATCGGCCTCGGTTACGCGTTTTCCGGTGTGATCGGTCAATGTGAATTCCGAGCGGACGGCCGCTTCACCAGATTGGGTCGCCTGCCGGCTTTCCTGCGGGGCCGGCGTTCCCCTCATGTAAAGACCCGCAAGAACGAGCGCCGCAACGACAATGAGACCCCAGAGGGCATATCGAATACGGACCAGACTCGGGGATGTGAATGAAGCCATCGAGTCACCTCAAAGTGCGGCCGCCCGGGCAAAACGCCCGAGCGGGCCGATAACAGTCAGCCGTCGTGAGAGTCCGGTGCGTGCGAGCGTGACTTAATTTGCTCCGTCATGGCGGCCATCATTTCGCGGCATTGCTCCATCATCGGACCCATCTGCTGCATCATTTGCATCATGCCGGACATCCCGTTTTTGCCCTGCATCATTCCCGGCATCTGTCCTTCGGGCTGACGCGGCTGTTGCTCGTCAGCGAGCGCCAGGGATGTCGCAGCGAACAAACCGCCGATAACAGCCAAGGCCCTAAATGTATTCCGCATGGTCGGTCTCCTTTTGTTGGTGAAATTGGGTCACTGTGACCCGGCTAATCTGGGACGAGAATCATCCGCAGTTGGCTGCGTTCCGTCCCCTTCGGTGCTGGTCGAGCACGACGCGTTCGTGCCGCCACGCATGCACAGGCCGAGCGCGCACATCGCGGCACAGGGCAGAAGGCCGATCAAGATCGGCGCGGCTCCGATTGCTGTCAGCCAGTTCCAGTTCAGAAAGAGTCCGACGGTCACGGTCGCGATGCCCGCGTACGTGAGGATCCGCCGCTGTGTCAGCCAGGGCGAAAGAGTGCGTGATGGCGCAGGCTGGACGGCACCGTCGGGGCTGCCTTCGATGGTCATGGTCTTGTTCCCTTTCCTGTATGTTTGGCAATCACCGTCTCGAAGAAGGCGATCATTTCCGGTGTGTCCCACTCCGCCGGGCCGACGAGGCGCCCGAGCTCCCGCCCGTCACGCCCGATGAGCAGCGTGGCCGGCAGGCCCAATATCTTGAGGTCGCGGGCAGCGCGCCCGCTCTCGTCGATGAAGATTCGGAGGTTCTCAATGTCGGTCTCGTCAAAGAACGCGCGGACGACGCCGATGCCCGCGCGGTCGATGGAGAGTGCGATGACCTCAAAGCGATCGCCGCCGAGACGCGCCTGGAGCCGGTCCAGGGTCGGCATTTCGCGCCGGCACGGCCCGCACCAGGTGGCCCAGATATTCAGCAGAACCATCTTGCCCCGGAAGTCGGCGAGCGTTCGCGGCCGGCCCTCCGCGTCGGTGAAAGCGAGCACTGGCAAAGGACGCGACGTCTCGTGCAGCGGTACGCCAACGGGCTCGGCGGCCTTGGCGCCCGGAAGCCCCAACACGGCCAACAGCAGCACGGTCGGGAGGATCCTCATGGCGGGCTCCCCTGTCCCGTGGACCTCAGTTGTTCGACGAGCGGCAGGATTGTCTCGTTGAGTGCCTCCGGCGTAACGGGACCGATGTGCTTGTATGCGATGGTCCCATCGGCGCTCACAACGAAGGTTTCCGGCACACCGTAAACGCCCCACTCGATGCCGACCCGGCCGTCGAGGCCGGCGCCCGTCCGCATGTAGGGGTCGCCCAGCGTGTCGAGCCACTCGGCGGCGTCGGCGGGCCGGTCCTTGTAATTCAGACCATGGATCGGCACACCGCCGGACCGGGACAGCCGCATGAAGAGCGGGTGCTCCGCTCGGCAGGCGGTGCACCAGGACGCGAAGACGTTGACGAGGGAAACCTCTCCGCGAAGGTCTGCGGCCGAAAGTCCGAGGGTGCGCCCCTGCACAGGCGGCAGAGCGAAGTCTGGAACCGGCTTTCCGATCAGCGCCGAAGGGATCTCCCTCGGGTTTCTTGTCAGCCCCCAGCCGAGCGCCACGCCGATCACCAAGAACAGGACAACCGGAATCAAGAATGCCGGCCGTGGCCAAGTCCGTTGCCGCTCCAGGTCCGATGTGATTGCCGGAGACGAATCAATCATCGTCATGCCTCCGGCGCTGGCTGAAGAACAGATACTTAACGAGCGCTGCGATTCCGAGCCCTACCAGGACCAAGACGAGCAGCCAGAACAATCCCATCCCCCACATCATGCCGCCCATGCCGTTCATCATTTCGTTCATCATCGGCTTGCTCCTTTGTCAGCTGAGGGCTGACGGGCAAGAACGTCTGTCGGCCAGCGGCTCTTGATGAATGCAAGCGCCGCCCAGATTTCGTCGTCGGAAAGTACGCCGCCGAACGCCGGCATGTCGCTCTCGTACCCTTCCGGGGCCAGCGGTGGTTTGAGGCCAAGCTTCGTGATGCGAAACAGCTGCTCGTCCAGGTGATGCCAGGTGTGGCCGGTCTCGTCATGCGGCGGCGCCGGCAACCGCCCGTCAGGTTTGCGGCTTCGCCAGTTCGGCTGGCCTTCCAGGTTCGCACCATGACAGCTTGCGCAATTTGCTCGGTACACTGCCTCTCCGAGTGCCACCTGGCGCGAGTCGTCCGGGTCGGCGCGCCCGGAGAAAGATAACGGCCAGAAAGCCCATCCAGCCGCGACGGCTGCGGCGAGGGCCGCTGCACCGAGAAGCAGGCCGGACGGCAAACGCAAATTCGGGCTTACCGTCATTCGACTGTGTAGACCTTGGGCTGGCCCTCGCCGACCTCGTAGACTGTGAAAGGCTGGCGCTTGACGCCGTTCATCCCCGGCGAGCCCATGGGCATCCCTGGAAGCGTCACGCCTTTGATGTCCGGACGTTCGGTCAAAAGCCTGTTGACCGTGTCAACCGGCACGTGGCCGCTCACCACGTAGTTTTCGATGAAGGCGAGGTGGCAGCCCTGGAAGTCGTCCGGGATACCGGCTTTACGGCTCATGGGCACGAGTTCGTGGGTCGGCTTGACTGTCACGGTGAAGCCATTGTCGCGCAGATAATTGGCATAGTTCTCGCAACAGCCGCATTGCGGGTTCTTGTAGAGGGTGACCTCTTCGGCAGCGGCATTCGTACCGGTCGCCAGATATGTCCCGCCACCAAGTACGGCTGCTGAAGCGATAGCGATGATGAGTTTGCGCATGTGAGTTCTCCTTTGCTGATTTCAGCGGTCTTTACAGTTTTCCGACACGAGGTGTTCCAGATCGGCGAGACTGCCGAAGATGACCGAGTAGCGATCGCCCTGCATGCCGGCGCCGAGGACCACACCGAATCCCGGCGGCGGTCCGGTTTCGGTGCTGTCGATCTTCAGTCGGATGTTCTTTTCCCAATAGACAGCGTGTGCGCCATCTGCTGTCTCGATGGTGTAACCGTCGCCGCAATGGCGCATCGCGACCACGCGCGCATTGTCTGGCGCATCGCGTATCGGCTTTGGCGCCTGACCGCGCAAATAGACCTCAGAGATCACGCCGTTGGCCACGAGCTGCGCTGCGCCCTCTGCCCCCCCGGCGCGTTCGAGAAAGGCAATAAGATCTGCGCGCGCACCCGCGTCCGCGATACCGCGGAAAACCATCGAAGTGCCCTCGATCATCGCCTGAGGGTCCGCGAGCCAAGCGTTGAACGCCGCCACGTCCCAGGGAAAGTCGGCGTCGCGTAGCGCGTCCGAATAGCGGGTGAACCCTTCCGCCCGGCCCGCTGGCCGGTTCCAGATACCGCCGAGGCTCGGGCCGGTGAGATGAAGGCCAGGCTCAAGTGCGTGGCAGGCGACACAGGCTCGGTACACTTGTGCACCACGCACCACATCGCCCTCGGCGGCAGCAGCGGAGGATAACGCCACACCTGCGGTAATAGTTAGCACGACGAGCAAATGTTTCACGACCTGTGCTCCGTTCAGGCAACGCGGATGACGCCCATCATTCCCGCCGCCTGGTGTTCGAGGATGTGGCAGTGGAACATCCAGTCGCCGGGGTTGTCGGCGACGAGGGCGATCTCGACCTTTTCACGCGGTGCCATAAGCACCGTGTCCTGCCATTCGCGGTGGCGTGTCGGCTGGCCGTTGCGCGTGATCACGCGGAAGGAATGGCCGTGCAGATGGATGGGGTGATGCCAAGCGGTCGCGTTTGTCATGGCGATGACGTGCGACCGGTCGCGGTCCAGCGTCAACATCGGTTCCATGATGTGGCCTTCGGCCGCTTTACCGTTGATGAACCAGATCTTGCCGGAGTGCATCATCCCCATCATCGGGCCCATGCGCCCCATCATGCCTCTGCCACCCATCATTTCGCCCGATGAGTCATCGCCCATGCTGCCGCCCATCTCGGCCATGACCATCCCGCCCATCATTCCGCCGTTGAACACCACGTCGTGGCGGACAGCATTCTTGATGTCCGGCTCCGGCAGGGGGTTGGCCGGCAACGCCAAAGACCAGTCGGGCGCACGGTCCCTGAGCGGCGCGGAGTCATAGGCGAGATCGACAAGCCGGTATTCGAGCCCTCGGTAGAACCGGTCGATCACGGAGACCCGACTGCCCGGCCTCGCGGCCATATCGAGAACGACGTCGGCGCGCATTGCCGGACCCAAGACGACCAGGCGACCGTCCGGCGCATGGGGCGTCACGGGTTGGCCGTCGAGCGCGATCACCATGGGTTGGTGGCGTTGAAAATCGAGGCCGAATATTCGTGCGTTCGCGGCGTTGATGAGGCGCAAGCGAATCCGTTCGCCTTGCTTGGCCGCGAAGGTGTCCGGCACGCGGCCATTGATGGTGACCGTGTTGCCGACGCGGCCGTTGTGGCTCATGTCGTGCCCGTTGCCGAAGTCGTCGCTGATGGCGGCGGACTTCGTGAGGCGCCAGTCGTCGAGCACCCATGTCACATCGCGGTCAACCCGAACCGGCTCGGCTTCTTCGATAATAAGCGGGCCATACAGACCGCGCCCCACCTGTTCGAAGCTGCGCTGGTGCGGGTGGTACCAGAAGGTGCCGGCGTCGATAGCGTCGAATTCGTAGGTGAAGGTCTCGCCCGGGCCGATCGGGCGCTGCGTCAGATGCGGCACGCCATCCATGCCGTTGGGCAGCCGGACGCCGTGCCAGTGGACGGTGGTCTCTTCGTCGAGGCCGTTCTCAACGAGAACCCGCAGGCGCTCACCCTGGCGCACGCGGAGCTCTGGGCCAGGGACAACCCCGTTATAGCACCAGGCAGGCGTTTCGCCGTGTGGCTCAGGCACCAGGCGCGTGAGGCCGGGCGCTGCGCGCAGCCTGATATCCTTCACTGGCGCCGCATGGACCGGCGATGAAAGAGGAAGCATCGTTCCTGCCGCAGCCGAAGCGGTCGATGCAAGGAAGGCGCGACGCGTCAGCGCCGACGAAAGAAAGTGGGACATGGGCAGCCATCCTGATGGTTCGTGCTACCCGCGTGGTGGCGCGCTCGCGCATCCATGCGGAATCATACCGTCTTGAGCAGCCGGGAGAGGCCACACGCGATCGGTCGACGCTTTGTTACGGACGGAGTCCGGGTAGCGTCAGATCAGGATGTTAGTTCGAGGAGGATATGGATCGGGCGGACCAGATAGGCTGGCGGAATCGCCCATCGGAGCGGCAGCAAAGTCATATGCGAACAGCGGCAGAGCCAGTGCAGTGCCTACCGGGGCGGCCACAAGAGAAGGCACGCAGACTTGGTCGCAAACTGGAACCGTGCCTTGATCCCCGGAGCAGCTGGGGCAATCTTCCACATTGCCGTCGTTCATGTCGGCGAGCGACATTTTCACGGTCATGCTCGTCGCGCTCGCCGCATGGGCGACCGTCCCCGCAGCAAATGCTGCGAGCAAGACAATCACAAGAATACGGACGAGCTTACTCATGTGCAAATAAGTAATGTCCCTTCAAACCGTTGTCCAGGTCCAATTTGACACAGGCATCTGCCTCCTTCGAGCTTCACCCGGCACAGCAGGAGAGTTTGGACACATCCATGTCAAAAGTCTGGGCAGCAAGCTTCAAGCCTTCCACCGTGGTAAGGTATGGGAAGATTAAGTCTCCAAGCTCGGTGTAGGTCATGCCCTGCTTGATCGCGATCGCCGCCGTCTGGATGCTGTCGGCACCCTCCGGGGCCAGGATATGGGCACCAATCAATTTGTTGGTTGCACCATCGGCGACCAGCTTGATCAGCCCGCGCGTATCGCGGGCCGCAAGAGCGCGCGGAACATTGTCGAGAGACAGAATGGAGGTTCTCGCGTCAATTCCCCGCGTCCCGGCCGCCGCTTCGGTAAGGCCAACGCTCGCCACCTGCGGGTCGGTAAAGACGACTGACGGCATCGCCAGATTGTCGTAGCTTCGGCCATCGCCATTCAGGGCGTTGAATGCCGCGATTTTCGCGCCGTAAGCGGCCATATAGACGAACTGGTCCCGTCCGGTCACATCGCCGGCAGCGTAAACGCCGGCCTTGGTAGTGCGCATCCGGTCATCGACCTCGATGCCGCCGTTTGGCGACAACGTCACGCCGGCCTCTTCCAGTCCTAACCCGTCGGTATTGGCCTTGCGGCCGGCGCTCAAGAGAACCCGCTGAGCCTCAAGCGTTTCAGCTGTGCCATCGACGGTCACGGACAGGGCAACGCCGTGGTCGCTCGTGGCGATGGTGTCGTATCCGTCGACCCGCCGTACGGTGATGCCTTCTTCTTTGAAATAGCCAGCAAGGGCCTGGCTAATCTCGGGCTCACCTTCCGGCAGAAGCCGGCGGCGGAAAAGGATCGTGACCTTGACGCCGGCACGGGCAAACATCTGCGCCAACTCACAGCCGATGTAACCCCCACCAATCACGAGCATGGATTCGGGCAGGCTCTTCATCTCGAAAGCCATTGTGCTGGTCAGATAGGGAATATCCTCTATGCCAGAAATGGCCGGCACAAACTCGTGCGATCCCGTTGCGACGATTACCTTGCCGGCATCAATCTGCTCTCCGTCCACGGTGACGCCGCCATTACCGAGACGGGCCTTTCCTTCGAGGTAGGCAACGCCGTTGTAGGCCGGCAGCAAATCGATGTATTTAGCCTGGCGAAGCGAGGCCACGAGCTCGTCTTTTTGCGCCCGCAGAGCGTTCCAGTCTTTAACCTGGCCTACGGCCTCGACCCCAGCAAACCGGAAGGCGCTATTGGCATGGTGAACGGCCTCGGCGGCGCGGATTAGGGCTTTTGAAGGCACGCAGCCCACATTGACGCAAGTGCCGCCAATGGTTCCGTGTCCGATCAAGACCACCTGCGCGCCCTGTTCGGCGGCGGTGATGGCGGCCGAAAATCCAGCCGATCCTGCGCCGATGACGGCGAGATCATACTTCCCGTTTGGCTTGCCGGTATCGCAACAATCATCGGTCATAGACTGTTTCCTCTGTATCGGCTGATTGACCGCTTTGCCGCCGCACACAGGCGCGCAGGTAATAGGCATAGGCAGCGACGGTAAGCGTGGCCGCGATGGAGATACGCAGCGCATATCTGAACTCGAGCCAGAAGAGCAGCGCGGAAAGTGCAACCACCGCCACGACGATCACGGGCGTCGGCGACGGACCTTTACGGCCGGAGCGCAGATAAAGCGCATAGGCGATCAGCCCCATGGAGGCGAACAAGATCGGGAACAAGCCGTAGTCCAGCCAGCCGACGATCGCCGACAGACCGACAAACCCGACGAGAACGACCAGGGCGGGCGTGAAGCAACAGATGGCGGCAATGACCGCCCCTATGGAGCCCGTGCGAAGTAGCTTTTTGTCGTTCACTAGTTCATTTCTCCTGCTGGTTTTGCCGGGGCGTGCCGCACTCTTCGATTACGAACAATCGCGACTGCGGCGACTCCCGCGACAAGGGCGAGACCAACCGTGACAACCACATCGAAACCGCCTAACCCGGCCGCAATGCCCGTGAAAATCGAGGCGATCACTGCCGGCCCAAGAATGCACACGGCACAGAGAGGCGCGATGGCAAGAGCGGCGACAAGACCGGCGAGGAGTTTTTCATTCACGGTCGTCTATTCTTTCACCGTGGAGGGAAAGCCCATATCGCCAGTCGCGGCGGTTAGCGCCGCCACTTCGGTTTTGCTGTCGTCATAGGTGACGACCGCGGATTTCTCCGCGAATGAGACTTCGACATCCGTCACGCCGTCAACAGCGGCCAGCGTCTGCTTGACGATGTAGGGACAGGACGCGCAGGTCATCCCGCTGACCTCCAGGGTCACGGTCTGCTCCCCCGCGAATGCCGAGGTCGTGGTCAAAAGAGTCCCGGCGAAAATAACCGTTCTTAGGGTGGCCTTCATGCTGATGGCTCTCCTTCTCTAGGTTTCTAAGTGCCGAGCAACATCGGCGCGACGTACGGAAAGGCAATCGCCGCCGCGACCAGTGCCGTCGCAAGCCACAGGGCTAGCTTCACGATCCGATTGGGTAATGGCCGAGCGCAGGCCGACCCATCGGCACAAACTGCTTTGGCCTTGCGGTAGACGAGCCAGTAGCCGTAACCGAGAAAGCCGAGCGTGATGGCCACAAAGACCGGCTGATAGGGCGCAAGGGCTGTCAGGTTGCCGATCCATGCACCGCCGATCCCGAGGCTGAACAGCACGAGCGGCAGGATGCAGCACGATGACGCTGCGATTGCGCCCAGGATGCCGCCGGCGGCAACCCAGGTTTTGCGGCCTTCGTCGCCAGTCGCGGTGCTCAATCCTGCATGCTCATCGGCTTGAGCCACAATATTTGCTCCATTCTTCCAATGGGTGCTAACTTAGGGTCTGTAGTAACTACAGGTTCAAGAGGTTTTTTCGGGATGGCGTTCACGGTGGCGAGAGGCCCGATCAAGCGCGGCGAATTGTCGAAGCGCTCGGGCTGCAACATCGAGACGATCCGCTACTACGAGAAGATCGGACTTCTGGCAGAACCCAGCCGGTCCCATGGCGGCCATCGCCTTTATGCGCCTGCGGATCAGGCGCGGCTCGGCTTCATCCTGCGCGGCCGTGAGTTGGGCTTTTCCATAGACGAGTTGCGCAGCCTACTCAGCCTGGTTGATTCCAATGCGTATACCTGCGGCGAAGTGCTGGATCTTACCCAGAGCCACCTCGACAGCATCCGAGAGAAAATCGCCGATTTACGTCGCTTGGAGGTGATGCTTTCCGAGGTGTCGGCCAAGTGTCAGGGCGGCGACGTTCCGGACTGTCCGATCATTGACGCCTTGCAGGATGCAGACTGACGATACACGACGATGAACATCGATAGCGCTCAAGAACTATGTGGCGCGAAGAGGATGATACCGGCCCCAATCAAGACAACACTGGCGCCGATCAAATCCCAGCGATCGGGACCAACGCCCTCTATGACCCAGAGCCACATCAGCGATGCGGCGATATAAACGCCTCCGTAAGCCGCGTAGGCGCGCCCTGCCGCCTGAACGTCGGCAAGGGTCAACAGAAAGGCGAAGAATGCCAACGAGGCCATGCCAGGCACGAGCCACCAGATCGACTTGTCGAGACGGAGCCACGCCCAGAACGCGAAGCATCCGGCGATCTCCGCAAGAGCGGCACCGATATATGCGGCAATTGTCGTCATGCTATTTCCGTATCAAATGGCGTGCCGCCACCGCAATCTTCGGTTTCAGGTATCAGAGCTCGTCAACAGGCGAAGGATTTTGCAGGCGTCCGAAAATGCCCGCTTCTTCATAGAGTGGAACGTCTTCAATCCGCTTGAGACGGTCGCCATTTCTGGACGCGGTTGTTGAGAAAATCGGCCACGAAGACGGTTCCGTCATCGGCGACGGCTACCGCTATCGGATGACCGAACTGTCCGGTGCCGTCACCGCTTTCGCCGAAGGCCATCAGAAAGGTGCCGTCGGGTGCGAACTTCTGGATGCGGTCGTTGTAGAAGTCCGCGACGAATATGTTTCCCTCAGGACCTATCGCCAATCCCGTCACGGTCGCGAACCAGCCACTGAAGGGACCGAAGATGTTCATCGCGAGCGGTCCGCCCCACTTTCGCACGAAGCCTTGGTTCGCCTTGAAGGCCTGGATTCGGTCGTTATAGCCATCGGCGACATAGAGCGTTCCGTTGGCACCAAAAGCCGCGTCGGTCGGGTAGTTGAACCTTCCGGCACCGGTCCCGATCTCGCCAGTGGTTCCCCACTGTCTGACGAAGGTCCCGTCTGGCCGCAGTTGCTGAACCCGCTGATTGTAGAAATCGGCGACGAAGAGGTCGCCGTTGTCGGCAACGGCAACGCCGCCCGGCGCGTTGAACTCGCCTTTCCCGCTTCCCGCGCTCCCGATCGTGCGCGTCGGCGTTCCGCCCAACGCGAACACCTGAATGCGGTCGTTGAAATATTCTGCGACATAGAGTTTGCCGTCATGAATGGTCAGGTTCATGGGACGGCCAAGCTGGCCCCCGGCGTCGCCCGGCTCGCCGAAGCTGCGCAGGAAGGTGCCGTCCAGGTCGAAAACCTGGATGCGGCCGTTGCGGGAATCGGCGACGAATACCTCAGCTCCGGCTACGGCAACGCCTGTGGGGTCATGGAATTGACCCGGTCCGTTGCCCTTGGTTCCCCAACTCGTGACGAAGACGTAGCCAGGCTCCTTGGCGAAGGGGACAAAAGCAAGGTAGGCGCCGAGCAGCAGGGCAACCACGGTCAGGATCGGAGCAACGATCCATCTCATGGCTGTCTTGCGTCGCATACCCAATTGCCTCAGAAATTGAGCCGGAAGCCGGCGCGCACGGTGAAGTCATCCTCAAGCGCGTCGCCATTCAGGTCCTGCACGAGCGGCACCTGAACGATCGCCTCGACGATCCAGCGCTTGGTCACATATTGTAGACTCGGCGAGAGGAAGAGCGACGTCCCGCCAGAGTCGCGGTCATCAATGCCGCCTATCTCGTTCTTTCCTCGATAGAGGAGATTGCCTTCGAGCACCCCGTAGAGAAAGCCCGGCACGCCGGGTCCCAGCTCACGCGGCCACAGACGGTATTGCAGCGAGGCGTCGAGCCGCGCCTCGTCGCCGAATTCGAACCCGTTCGCCTCGGTGTTGAGCTTGTAGCTCGCCTGCGCATCGATCTGGTAATCCAGCGTCTGGTAGGTCGCGACCACGCCGCCGAACGGGTCCCACGACCCGGAGCCAAGCTGCAGCGTCGCCGGCAACGAGCCTTGGCCATCGCTGTCGTCATCGTCTCCCGTCGGCAATTCTATGCCGGCGAACGGCGCAATCCGGAAGGTGCGGCCCGGCGCGTCATCTCGGTAGACCGTGTACCGACCGAAGAGCCGTGCGTCGCCGATGCCGCTGGTGCTCCGGGTTATGCGCGCCCCGCTGGCCGTTGTCAGGCCGAGCTCCTTGTCCAGATAGGGGAGCACGGCAAATCCCGCGAAATCCCCGGTCATGCCGTAGCCCAGAACCGAGATGGCGCCCAGCACCTCGACCTCCCTGTCGGCCCGGGAAGGGTCACCGCTGGCTTTGCGATAGAGAAACTGCTCGCGAAAAACGAACTCACCTTCCGCCACCGGCAGCGCCGTGTTGAAAGTCTGCGGCGCGGCGGTAGCGGCCGCACTTGCTATGAAGACCAGAGAGATGGTCCAGCCGGTCGACGCCAATATCCGGGACCGGCACATTCAGTCCGTTTTCCATTTGAATCCGCGCAGGGTAAAGCCGGCCCGGTCCACGGCCTCCTTGGCCTGCTTTTCCGTCAGGCTGGCGCCCGGGCTCATGGTGACGGTCACCGTGCCACTCTCGATATCCGTTGACACGGTTGCGACGCCGTCGATCCGGCCGAGTTGCTTCTCGATGCCATAGGCGCAGAACGGGCACGCAAGCCCATCGGCTTGCAGAACATAGACAGCCCGCTCAGTCTGTGCAGAGACGGTCCCTAGCGTCGCCAGCATGATCGCGATGGCGGCGAACAGCACATGGATCGTCACGGCCGCTTTGGTGCCCGGTCTCATATTCTTCTCCCGCGCAAACCGGACGAGATCATGACAGTGGCTGACCGAGACCGGCTGTCTTCAGACTGTCGGCTTGCGGTCCGCGCCCCGCGCAGCAATCCGCCAGCTTGCCGTCGATGGCGACAGCCGGCACGGAACGGACGCCCAACGCCTTCGCCCTGGTCGCGACGTCCGCGCGTTTCATATCCAGAACCTCGACCTCGCAGGACGGACAGGCGAGGTCTTTCACTAGCGCGATTGTCTCTTCGCAGGCTGGACAACCAGCACTGAAAATCTCCACCTTGCGTTTCTGTGTCATGTCATCTCCTTCTCTGCTGTGGACTGAGCGCTTCCAGGATGGTGCAGCGTCCGGCCGCCGGCCCCCGCTTCGGACAGGCGGCAATCAGTTCCTTGAGGGCAGATCGGATCGTCCGAAGTTGTGCGATCTTTCGCTCGACCTCCTCCAGCTTGGCGGAGGCCTGGGCCTGCACGTCCGCGCAGTCCGTGTCCGGGTCGGCGCGCAAGGACAGCAACTCGTCGATCTCTCGCAGCGAGAAGCCGAGCTCCTGAGCCTGCCGAATGAAGCGGATTCGCTCGACGGCCTCTGTCGAATAGACGCGGTAGCCGCCGCCTCGCGGCTTCAGGGGCTGGTCGATAAGCCCCTTGCGCTCGTAGAAGCGTATGGTCTCGACGCCCACGCCTGCATGCTCGGCCGCTTTGCTGATCGTTCTGTCACTCATTCCGGTTCGCCCACACGAAGTCTGCACTCCGTACCATGATACGGAGTCAAGGGTGCCCGCGAAATGCTACCGGTCACGCGGAAGGCCAGTACACGGGCGCCGCCGTTCCAAGGTTGCTTTCGGGCTTCACGAAATTCCCCGGCTTCGCCTGCGGATGTGACCAGTTCGTGGGAGAAGGACACAGGGTCAAGGGCGGAAGGACAACAATTTTGTAAGTGATCTGCGCCGATCCTCCCGCCTGCGACAATGCGCTTTCGCTTTGCAGCCTTGGCTCTGGCTTTATTCTGTGTGGTACCTATATGGTACCCAGATACATTTTGGTAGCATGGCTCAAGAATCAAAAAGCCCGCTATCTCGTTGAGATAGCGGGCCTAATTTGGTTGCGGGGGCGTGCAACCAACGATACTTGCGATTGGTCGAGCGTCAAATCCCGAAGCTTGCCGCTTAGCATAACCTGTTCTGCCGGCTTTGAAAACCGCTTTGGCGGCCCGCTGACTTGCTTACGGATACGAGTCGGAACTGACCAGGTAGCCTCCAACCTTCAGCCCCGCGCCCGCCCAACCAACCTGTAGCTGGTGCTGCGGCCACCAGCATCCTCCTTCTCAAGCACACCCCGGTCAACCAGGTCCGTGATGTCGCGGAGCGCAGTGTCGGAGGAAACCTTGGTCAGCTTTGCCCATTTCGAGGATGTCAGCTTTCCCTCAAATCCATCGAGCAGCCGGTTGATCACGGCGCGCTGACGCTCGCTGAAGATCTCGCCTGCCATGGCCTCCCAGAAGCGTGCCTTGTGCAGAACGTGGCCCAGAACCTCTTCAGTGCCGTCGAAAGCCCGGTCCAGGCATCCGAGGAACCAGTCGAGCCAGCCGGTGATGTCTAACCCGCCCTTCTGCGTTCTTTCCAGCATGGCGTAGTATTCTCCTCGCTCACGCCGGATCCGGGCCGACATGCTGTAGAAGCGCTGCGCACTCCCCTCGGATCGGGCCAGAGCCATATCGGCGATGGCGCGGGCGATACGCCCATTCCCGTCCTCGAACGGATGGATCGTCACGAACCAGAGATGGGCGATGGCCGCGCGGATGACCGGA
This sequence comes from Thalassospira profundimaris, assembly GCF_003326755.1. GTDB lineage: Bacteria > Pseudomonadota > Alphaproteobacteria > Rhodospirillales > Thalassospiraceae > Thalassospira > Thalassospira profundimaris_B. The sequence continues at coordinate 53,388 of NZ_JPWH01000015.1, forward strand.
TCCGTGGCATCGCGCGTCTCGAACCAGTCCAGGAACGCCGCCATCTCGTCCGGCAGGCGTTCTGCCTTCGGCGCTTCGAAATGCACGCGCTCACGCCCGTAGGGGCCGGAGACGACTTGCATCGGTCCGGTCTCCGGGGGGCGCCATGCGCCGACGGCGATCCGGGCCATGCCGCTGCGCCCGGTCGGGAACAGTGCGGCATGCCAGGCGAAGAGCCGTTCCGCGGTGAGGGGGGACGCATAGTTCTGCGTCGCATCCAGCATCATCTCGACCACACCCTCGACGTCACGATCGACCGGGGCAAGCGCACCGATCTCCATCCCGAGGCGCCGGGCAATGGAGGAGCGCACTTGTGTGAACCGGCATGCATGTTTGGATGCCCCCTTCGATGCAAGGATTTTCTCTGACCTTTTGAGCGCGTGATCGAGTGCGGTCATGTTTCAGGCCTCTCAGGTGCGGCCAAGACATGCCGCGGGCCGGTATGGTGATGCGCGGATCGGGGACCAGATCAAAATTGCGAGCTCGCGGCTCGTTGCACGCCACTGGTTTTCCCAACCCGGATCTGTTCGATCATTTGCCCATACGGGTCGTCGCTCTCCTCACATCGCCGACGCTCCGCGCGCCGCGGTCAGCAGACCGCGCCGGTTGGATCCCGGTAGTCCTCTTCGCGCACGAGCATGGCCCAGACCATGCGTGCCATCTTGTTGGCCAGCGCGATAGCCACCAGCATGCGCGGCTTTCGGGCCAGCATACGCGCGAGCCATGATCCTGGCCGCCCGCCGTCGCGACCTCGCCAATGGACGATCGACATCGCCCCCACGATCAGCAGGCGTCGGATGTCGCGCTGCCCCATCTTAGAGGTCCGACCCAGCTTCTGTTTGCCGCCACTCGAATGCTGTCGTGGCACAAGGCCCAGCCAGGCCGCGAAGTCGCGTCCCCTACGGAACTCACGCATGTCCGGCGCGAAAGCCGTAATCGCCATCGCGCAGACCGGGCCGATCCCAGGCATGGTCTGAAGCCTTCGGGCCTCCCCGTTTTGCTTCGCGGCCGCGACGATGCGCTTGTCGAGTTTTTCGATCTCAGCCCCCAGTTGCGCGATCTGATCGAGATAGATCCGCCCCAAGTGCCGGACCAAGTCTGGCAGGTCATCGTCTTCCAGACGAAGGGCGAGACGTTCGACGTTGGCGATGCCCTTGGCCAGAACGATGCCGTGTTCGGCGAGATGGCCACGCAGTGCGTTGACCAGCTGGGTGCGTTGACCAACGAGCAGATCGCGGGTCCGGAAGAGCATCGCGCGGGCTTGCTGTGCGGAGCTCTTCACCGCCACCGTCCGCATGTTCGGTCGCTGGACCGCCTCGGCGATCGCTTCCGCATCCGCGGCATCGTTCTTTTGCCGCTTCACGAAGGGTTTGACATAGACAGGCGGGATGAGCCGGATGTCATGGCCGAGCAGTGCGAGTTCCCGGCCCCAGTAATGCGCGGTCCCGCAGGCCTCCATGGCCACGATGCATGGCGGCAGTGCCGCCATGAACTTCGCGAACTGTGGCCGCGACAGTTTCTTGCGGAAAAGCGCGCGCCCGTCCGCCGCAGCGCCATGAAGCTGGAAGACCTGCTTTGCCAGATCGACGCCGACGATGCTAATCTCATCCATGGATGCCTCCTCTCCCTATGGTGACTTCAGCATCACCATCTTGACACATCGCGATGCCGTCGGGCGGGGGCATCCACACCATCAAAATTGACCCCGTAGCGGGGTGATCGGCGTCCAAAAATGACCCCCTTACACTGATGTGGATGATGCCCCCGAGGTCATCGGGGAGCACAGTGTGGGATGTTGGTCGTGGAGACGATAGCGAAGATCCGGCGGGCGTATTTTCAGGACAAGAAGTCGATCAAGCAGATCTGCCGGGAGCTGCGAGTATCGCGGAACACGGTGCGCAAGGTGATCCGGTCCGGTGCGACGGAGCTCACCTATGAGCGAACCATTCAGCCGTTGCCGAAGATCGGGCCTTGGCAAGACATGCTCGACGAGATGCTGGCGGTGAACGCGCGGAAGCCCAAGCGCGAGCGACTGACTCGCATCCGCATTTTTGAGGAACTCCGGGCTCAAGGATATGACGGTGGCTATGATGCGGTCCGGCGATACGCGGCCTCCTGGTCGAAGGAGGAAGCGGTGGCATCTGCGGCCGCCCATGTCCCGCTAACCTTCGATCCAGGCGAGGCCTACCAGTTCGACTGGAGCCACGAGATCGTGGTGATCGACGGCGCGACGACCACGGTGAAGGTGGCACATGTCCGCCTGTGTCACAGCCGGATGCTGTTCGTGCGTGCCTATCCCCGCGAGACGCAGGAGATGGTCTTCGACGCCCATGACAAGGCCTTCGCCTTCTTCGGGGGCACCTGCACGCGGGGCATCTACGACAACATGAAGACCGCGGTCGACACGATCTTCGTCGGCCGCGACCGAGCCTACAACCGCCGGTTCCAGCAGATGTGCAGCCATTACCTCGTCGATCCCGTCGCTTGCACCCCGGCATCCGGCTGGGAGAAGGGACAGGTCGAGAACCAGGTCGGCGTTGTCCGACGGCGGTTCCCCGACCGGGCCAGTAGGAGACCGAGCATCAGGCCCGCCGGTCCCGCACCGACCACGATGCAGTTCTGGCTCCTTTTCACATGGGAATAGTATCTCAACTTCGCAGGTCCTTGGGATGAGGCTAGTGAATCGATCCTCGGCCTCTGCTTGAAGCTTTCACCTCAGCATCGCCATCGCGGTCGCTGTCATTAGAGGGCAAAATATCGAGCGGGATCAGATCCCCGTCATTCTCGCTTTCAGCAACGAGCTGGATCACCTTTTCGAGTGTTTCCAGTTGAGCGATCTTTTCCTCGACCGCAGCGAGTTGCTCCTTTGCGATGCGGAGCGCCTCGGCCGGGCTTGAGAACGAGGCGTCGGCAAGTCGAAACAGGTCCTTGATCGCCTCGATGCTGAACCCGAGATCGCGGGCGCGGCGAATGAAGAGAAGGCGATGGACCGCCCCGTGGTCGTAGCGTCTTTGGTTTCCCTTGCTCCGCGAGCGCTCGCGCAGCAACCCGATCTGCTCGTAGTAGCGGATCGTCGGAATTTTGACGCCGGTGAGCTGAGAGAGTTCGCCGATGCCGATATCCATGTTTGAAGTTCCTTCCGGATAGCCGCGTGTTGATGATTTGCTGCGTGTTCTATCGCTGAGGCCCTCAAGGCCCGACCGCGCCGGGGTGCGGCGACGGCCCATGGGCCGCCCCGGCGCGGAATCGTGTGTCGACCTGCTCAGGCATGGGCTTTGGTCGCCTGTTGGGGCGACGGGTCCCGCCTGATCGCAAGCCGGCGCACAACCACATAGAAGATCGGCGTCAGAAGCAGGCCGAACAGCGTCACGCCGAGCATGCCGGCAAAGACGGCGATGCCCATGGCGTGCCGCATTTCGGCGCCCGCTCCGGTGGCGATGACGAGCGGAACCACGCCGGCAATGAAGGCGAGCGACGTCATCAGGATCGGCCGCAGACGCAGGCGAGCCGCTTCGAGGACGGCAGCCAACGGATCGACCCCTTCGTCCTCCTTCGCTCGGGCGAACTCAACGATCAGGATTGCGTTCTTCGCGGCAAGACCGACCAGAACGACAAATCCGATCTGCGTGAAGATGTTGTTGTCGCCGCCGGTGAACCACACCCCGGCGATCGCCGAGAGGAGCGCCATTGGAGCGATCAGCAGCACCGCGAAAGGAAGCGACCAACTGTTGTACTGCGCCGCGAGGATCAGGAACGCGAGCAGGACGGACAGCGGGAAGACAAACATGGCGGTGTTGCCGGCCTGCTTCTCCTGATAGGCGAGATCGGTCCATTCAAAGGCCATGCCGGGCGGCAGGGTCTCCGATGCGATGCGCTCCATCGCTGCCGTCGCCTGCCCGAACGAATATCCGGGCGCGGGACTTCCGCTGATATCGGCAGACGGAAAGCCGTTGTAGTGCATAACCCGATCGGGGCCAGAGCTGTGCTTGATGGTGAGCAAGGCCGAGAGGGGGATCATGTCGCCGGCTGAATTGCGCACCTTAAGGCGGCCGATGTCCTCGGGCTGCATGCGGAACGGTGCGTCCGCCTGCACCATCACCCGGTAGGTGCGACCGAAGCGATTGAACAGCCGGAAGAACCAGCCAAACAGAAAGTCGATCACGCGTGTAGGAAGGTCCCGCTTCACGTCACCGTGGTGCGGCTTCAGCAGCACGCCAGCAAGCGCGGGAGAGAGCGTAAGAGAGTTGATCGCCGACAGGATGGTCGAGATCGCAATCGTCAGCGCAAACTGGCGGTAGAACTCGCCCTGCAAGCCAGACAGGAACGCGGATGGAATGAAGACGGCCGACAGGACGGAGGTGATGGCGACGATCGGTCCTGTCACCTCATCCATGGCTTTGCGCGCCGCCTCTTTCGGCGTTTCTCCAAGCGCGATGTGGCGCTCGACGTTCTCGACCACGACGATCGCGTCGTCGACCACGATGCCGATCGAGAGAACGAGGCCGAAGAGGGACAAGGTGTTCAGCGAGAAGCCGAACATATACATGAGCGCAAACGTGCCGACCAAGGAGACGGGAACGGCGACGAGGGGGATGATCGACGCCCGCCAGGTCTGGAGAAACAGCACGACGACGATGACCACCAGCACGACGGCTTCTAGCAGCGTCATGACCACGGCCTCGAGAGACGCCTTCACGAACACCGTGGGATCGTAGGCGATCCGATATTCGATGCCTTCCGGAAAGCCCTTTTGAAACTCGGCCATGGTGGTGCGGACGGCGCTCGACACGTCGAGCGCATTTGCGCCAGGACTTTGGATGATTTGCATCGCGAGTGCCGGCTTGCCGTCCAGCAGGCTGCGAAGGGCGTAGGAATCTGCGCCAAGTTCGATACGGGCGACGTCGCGCAAACGGGTAACCTGGCCGTCCGTACCAGCCTTTATGACGATCTCGCCGAACTGCTCCTCACTAGAAAGCCTCCCAAGCGTGTTGACGGTGACCTGAAAGGCAGCCGAGGCTTCCGGTTGCTGACCGACCGAGCCGGCTGCTACCTGCACGTTCTGTTCCTGAATCGCCGCGACGATGTCGCTGGCAGTCAACCCCCTCGCGGCCACCTTGGCAGGGTCGAGCCAGATCCGCATTGAATACTCGCCAGCGCCCCCGAGGATGACGTCGCCCACGCCCGGCAAGCGGGCCAGTTGGTCGCGCACCTGAAGGATCGCGAAGTTCGACAGATAGAGCGGATCATAGCGGTCATCAGGTGAGACGAGATGGACAACCATAAGGATGTCGGGGGAGGTTTTCTGCGTCACGACACCGATGCGTTGCACTTCCAGCGGAAGCCTGGGCAAGGCGCGAGAAACCCGATTCTGCACCTGAATCTGCGCCATGTCGGGGTCAGTGCCCTGTTTGAACGCAATTGTCAGGGTCATGCGTCCGTCGGTCGCTGCCTGCGAACTCATGTAGAGCATGTTTTCGACGCCGTTGATCGCCTGCTCCAGCGGAGCGGCGACTGTTTCGGCAATCACTTCGGGATTGGCGCCCGGATAGCTCGCAGTGACCTGGACTGTCGGCGGCGTCACCTGCGGGTACTCACTGAGCGGGAGCTTCAGCAGCGTCAGGCCGCCGGCGATCAGCATCAAGACGGAGAGAACGACCGCGAAGATCGGGCGGTCGACAAAGAAGCGCGGAATGTTCATCGACGCGCCTCCTGCGCTTGCCCGGAGGCCCGCTCGCCGTCAGCAGCCTGCCCTGGAAGCATTGAGACCATCTGCGGGACAACCTGCATACCGGGGCGCACAAGGCCCTTTATGATGATCTTGTCAGTCGGAGTGAGACCTTTGGAGACGACGCGCAGACCGTCGACCATAGGTCCGATTTCGACGGGGCGGTATTCCGCCTTGTTCTCGGGGCCAAGCGCCAGGACGTAGCGCCGTCCCTGATCGATGCCGATCGCCTGATCGTCGATAAGAACGGTTTGAGCCGGTTGCGCGGTAACGAGTTTGACCCGTGCGAAGAGGCCGGGAGTCAGCCTGCCGTCGGAATTCCTGACGATGGCCCGGGCGCGGATCGTGCCCGTACTCCGGTCGACACGATTGCCAAGGAAGTCGAGTTGGCCGGTATGCGGAAAGCCTGTATCGGTCATCAGACCGAGCTGGACAACAAGCTTTTCCGCGACCTTGCCCGTTTCGGGCGCGCGCGCATTACCGACGAAGCCGAGATAGGTGGCCTCGTCAATATCGAAATAAACATAGAGTGGATCGACCGAGACGATCGTGGTGAGCAACGTAGCCGCACCGGCATTGCCGCCTGCAACAAGATTGCCTTCCGTGACAAGAACCCGGTCAACGCGTCCGGCAATTGGGGCAGTGACCCTTGTGTAGGAAAGGTCGAGCTCGGCAGCCGCGACAGCCGCCTTGGCAATCTCTACCTGGGCTTGGCGCTGACCGAGCAGCGCTTGCGCGTCATCGAGTGTTTTGCGTGATACCGTACCATTGGGAGACAGCGATTCTGTACGCCTGAAGTCGGTCTCGGCTTGTTCAAGCAGGACATTGGCCTGCTGCAACTGAGCCTTTGCTGCATTCAATGCAACCTCGAAAGGTCTGGGATCTATCTGGAAGAGAAGGTCTCCAGGTTGCACCATACCGCCTTCGGGGACACTCACGGTATCGATTGCACCGCCAACACGCGAACGCAGTTCGATGGTCTTCATCGCTTCGAGATGGCCAGTGAATTCCGTAGAAGCCGCAACTTGGCGAATGATGACTTCAGCCACGGGAACTTGCGGGACGGGCATCTGCGCCGGCTGTGCCTCAGCTTCCGATGCCGATGTCGAAGAGACCAGCGACATCAGGCCCTTTGTATACGGGCCAATGTCCTCTCGATATATGATTGCAAGAGTACCGACCGCGATAGCAGCACCGACCAATCGCAGAGCGGCGGCTTTTTTACTCATTCTCGTTCACCTTCATAGGGCGCGCGTACCCAGCGACCAGGGCGCGGCGAGTGCATTTTCGACGAAGGTGCGGTTTCCAACGATAGGAAGGTCAAGACCTTTGGAAAACGATTTCCGTATAGGCCCTTGACGCGATCATCAGTTCATGCCGCGGACTGCCGCATTCCGTACTTCGCCGACATCTTCGAGCCGGCGCCGTTCCCAAATTTAGATCGGTGAACCAGCAGGCCCGGTTGGCCGACGCCGCCAGTCTTGATGACTGGCGACGTCTTTAGTGCAGGGAATTAGTGACTTTCGGCCGCGATAAGCTGGCGTGAAGGCATTCCTTCGTCACGGCCGCTATCCTCTGGGGATTTGGCACCCTTGAACCGCAGGAGCCGCAGAGCGTTCAGTGTGACAATGGCGGTCGCGCCCGTATCTGCGAGTACCGCGATCCAGAGGCCAGTAAGCCCAAGGACGCTGGTGACGAGAAACACTCCCTTCAGCGCAAGAGCGAAGATCACGTTCTGGTGGATGTTGGCCATGGTGGCGCGCGAAAGCGCGACGAGATGGGCAACGTCCGTGACACGGCTCTTGAGCAGGGCGGCGTCCGCGGTCTCGATCGCCACATCGGTTCCGCCGCCCATGGCGATCCCGACGTCCGCCGTCGCCAGCGCCGGAGCATCGTTGATGCCGTCGCCGACCATGGCCACCTTGGTCTTCCGCTTCATCTCGTTGACGAGATCGAGCTTGTCCTGCGGAAGCAGCTCGGCGCTCCACTCGATACCGAGACCCTTGGCGATCGCCTGGGCGGTGCGCTGGTTGTCTCCGGTCAGCATGACGGAGCGAACGCCCATCGCCTTGAGCTGGGCAACGCCCTCGCGCGCGTCACGGCGCGGTTCGTCGCGCAGGGCTATGAGACCGAGGACTTCCCTTGCCTGCTCGTCGAAAAGAACGGCAACCGTATTGCCGAGATCCTCGAGCTTCTCGATGGCGCTGCGTTCCAGCGCGCCGAGCGTTGCCGCCTTGGCGGCATGGGTCGGGGAACTGACTGCGAGGCGACGCCCGGCTACAGTCGCATGCACGGCCTTGCCGGCGGTCGCCGATGCGTCCCGAGCGAGCGGAACGGCGATACCGTCGGTTTCGGCGCGTCCGATGATTGCTTTGGCAAGCGGATGGCTTGAACCTGTTTCAACCGCCGCTGCCAGAGCAATGACATCGCTTTCTTCATTGTTTCCGAGCGCGAGAACCTCGGTGACACGCGGCTTGCCTTCGGTCAGCGTTCCCGTCTTGTCGAAAGCAATGGCGCGAACCTTGCCAATCGTTTCGAGCGCATTGCCGCCCTTGATCAGCAGACCGCGGCGCGTACCCACGGCGAGGCCCGAGGCGATCGCTGCAGGCGTCGAAAGAACGAGCGCGCAGGGGCATGCGATGAGTAGAAGGGCGAGACCACGGTAGATCCACGTGTCCCAATCGCCGTTCATCGCCAGCGGCGGGACGGTGATGATCAGCGCGGCGATCAGCATCACCGCCGGAGTATAATACCGGCTGAAGTTCTCGATGAACCGAGCGGTCGGGGCCTTGGCCGACTGCGCCTGCTCAACTAGCTGGATGATGCGCGAGATGGTATTGTCAGAGGCAGTCTTCTCGACACTGACCTGGAGGACACCATCAACATTGATCGAACCGGCGAACACACTTTCGCCAGTGGTCTTCGAGCGCGGCACCGACTCGCCGGTAATGGGCGACTCGTCCAGACTGGAGGTTCCCTGTAGGATCTGTCCGTCGGCCGGCACGCGGTCGCCCGGCCGCACGAGAACGAGATCATTCACTCGCAACGCCGATGCCGGCACGGTGCGCTGGCCGCCATTCGAGTCGAGGAGAACAGCCGTTTTTGGCACCAGCGACGCGAGAGCCTTTATGCCGGCACGCGCTCTCCCGGCCGCGACGCTTTCGAGCAGCTCGCCGACAGCAAACAGGAACACGACCGCCGCCGCCTCCTCAGCCTCGCCGATCACGAGGGCGCCGATCGAGGCGACGACCATCAGCGTTTCGATGGAGAAGGGAGAACCCGAGGTCGCGAGCGCGAACGCCTTGCGAGCAAAGGGAATGACACCGGCAATGACGGCAGCAGCGAAAATCCATTCCGCATAAAGCGGGATGAACTGGGCAACGACGTAGGCCGAGCCCATCAGCAGGCCGAGGCCGATGACGTGCTTGCCCTTGCGGGTCTGCCACCAGCGCTGATTGCGCATCGCTGGCGCGGGTTCGACGTCGATGGCCGCATCGGACGAAGCCGAAAGCTCGCGTGTGTTGGACACCCCGAAGCCGAGGCTCTTGATCGTCTTTTCGATGTCCGCGACCTTGGTGAGCGCGCCGGCGCCGAGCGTCAGTTCGAGCGTTTCGGTCGTGAAGTTTACGCGCACGTCGGAAACGTCTGGCATCCGCGCCAGCGCGACCTCGATCTTGCCGACGCAGCTTGCGCAATCCATCCCCTCGACGCGCATCGAGACATTGGGCGGAGAGACCGGTGCGGCGCGCGGAGTTGGCGCATGGCCCGCATGATCATGTCCAGAGCAGCCACCGTGGCCGTGATCATGATCGTGGTGAGCGTGGTCGTGATCGCCACCGCAAGCACCGTGATCGCCGGCGCAGCCGTTGTGATCATGACCGGCATGGGCGTCGGAGCGCTGCACAGGCGCGGCGGGAATCGCAGAAGCCGGCAGTTCCGTCACGTCGAACCCGAGCGAGCGAATCTTTTTGGCGATATCCTTCGAGGTCGTTTTGCTCGTCGCATCGCGGGATAGCAAGAGTGTCTCGGTAGCGAAGTTGACGGCTACCTCGGAGATACCTCCCAGACGGCCCAAGGCCGTCTCGATCTTGCCGACGCAGCTTGCGCAATCCATGCCGTCGACGCGAAAGCCGAGCCGCTCATCAGCGCCCGGCGTTGAAAGTCCAGTTGTCATTCCGATCTCCTTTCCGGCCGCCGCAGCGGGCGCGCGTGCTCAGACGCCATGCGCGGCTTCGGAAGGAGTAAATAACACACTTGAACAGCTATTCAAGTGTTCATTTGAAAATAGTGCTGTTTTCCCGGCAGATCAGTCGTCCGCATGGTCCTCCGAAATATGCGTCGCCATGTCCTGAAGAACATGGCTGACGTGATGATCGGCGATCTCGTAGAAGATCTGCTTGCCCTGGCGATCGCCCTTGACGAGACGCGCCCCGCGCAGCAGGCGCAGATGGTGGCTGACGAGGGTCACGGACAGGTCGAGCCGCTCGGCGATGTCGCCCACCGAGATCGGCGCCGGGACGCAACTCAACAGGATTTTCAACCGTGAGGGATCGCCAAGCAGCCGAAACGTTTCCGCCAGGATCGTGACCTCGTTCTGTGAGAGCGAAGGAAGCAGGAGATGGCCTTCAGCCTCCGCATGTGCGGAGATCGCACGTTCGTCCGGCTTTTTGATGTTTGTCTTCTTGAGAGCAGTCATCTGCTAGATTTACCTGAGTTTTGGGACGGAACCTGCCGGCATTTGACCGCCAAGAGCTGTCCGCGTTGTTTGGTCCCGCCCAATCTACCGGATGGGCGCGCAATTACAATGCGAAACACGGTCGCTGTCGATCGGCGGGACAGTTGGCGCTGCCCTTCTCTGCCCCTGCGTCACATCTCGAATTTTCCTTTTCCGCGCAAGAACAGTCTTGACCTTACAAGCGCTGGAAGCCGCACGCTGACGACAATCCTGCCAAATCCGCCCGCCGTTACGCGGCTAGGCAGCGGGGCAACCATGTCGAATTCAGAGAAAGGCAAGACCGATGACGGAGAGCAGCACCCCCCAGATTCTCATCTACACCACACCGACCTGTCCGGACTGCCACACGCTCAAACGCTGGCTCGACCAACAGGGCCTCGCCTACGAGGAACGCGACCTCACCGACCCGAAGATCGCCGAGGAGGCAAAGGCCCGGACCGGCGTCCGGGTCGCTCCGATCACCATCATCGGATCGGACGTCTTCTACGGGACCTTCCCGAGCCAGAAGCCGGGCCTCGTCAAGGCGCTCGGGCTCGCCGGGAGCCTGTGAGGAGACGCAGATGACGAGCAAGTTTGTTGACATCCGGCAGGCGCGGACCAGCCTTGAGGTCCATGAGGGCCAAACAATTCTCGACGCCGCGCTCGCCGCCGGCATCCCCTATCCTCACGGTTGCCGGTCCGGCCGCTGCGGCTCCTGCAAGTCCCGCCTGATCGAGGGTAAGGTGGAGCTGCTCCAGCATTCTCGCTTCGCCCTCAGCGAGGAAGAGAAGGCCGATTGCCTGATCCTGGCATGCCGTGCGGTGCCGAAGACCGATGCGGCAGTCGCCTGGCTGGGCAGCGATGACGATGATGCCGTTACGGCTCCTCGACGGCTGGATGCCATCGTGATCGGCCTCGATGACCTCACTCACGACATCAAGCTGGTTCGGATCGCGCCTGCCGACGGCTCTCCCCTGCTCTTCACGGCCGGTCAGTATGCCCAGGTCGGATTCGATGGTGTGCCTGCGCGCAGCTACTCCATGGCCAATCGTCACGGCGACGACAGCCTCGAATTCCACATTCGCAAGGTTCCGGGGGGCATCACGTCACAGCACGTCCATGACGCGCTGAAAGCCGGCGACAAGGTGACGCTCGAATTTCCGCTAGGCTCCTCCTACCTCCGTCAGCATCATTCCGGCCCGATCCTGTGCATCGCTGGCGGTTCCGGTCTGGCGCCGATCAAGTCGATCGTGGAAACGGCCCTTGCTCACGGCATGAAGCAGCCGATCCATGTCTACTTTGGCGCACGCGGCGCGCGCGACCTCTATCTCGTCGAGCATTTCGAGGCACTGGCGGACCGTCATAATAACCTCAGCTTTACGGCTGTCCTGTCGGATATGCAGGCAGCACTCCATCGGCACGGCTTCGTGACCGATGCGGTGGTCGAGGATCTCGCCGACTTCGACGGGTGGAAAGCCTATGTTGCAGGTCCGCCCCCGATGGTCGATGCGGCGATGGACGTGGTTTTCGCGCGGGGCCTGCGTCCCGAAGACATGCACGCCGATGTCTTCTTCACGCCGGAAGAGCAAGTGGCGGCAGCGACGGTAGAGTGATCTGCCGCGGTCCGAGTCCGCCAGTGACAAAAGCCAGCCGCGAACGACTTCGCTGCTGGCTTTTCATGTGCCGTTTCAAACTGGACAGCCCGGCCCGGTATGGGCGATCTCGCAGAATGCCCCCAAATTTGTGGATCTGCGAGGCGTTGCCGCGGGTGCGATTCTTATTGCCCGCGTGCGGTGAGCCATTCCCGCATCATGGCGATCTCGCCTTCTTGGGCCGAGATCACGTCCTCGGCCAGCTTACGAACCTCAGGATCGGTACCGTATTGCAGAACGACCCGCGCCATGTCGATCGCGCCCTGGTGGTGCGGGATCATTCCGCGCATGAAGTCGATGTCGGCATCGCCGGTGAACTCGACCATCATGTCCTTGTGCATGCGATCATTGGCTTCGATATAAGCCTGCGTGGATGGGTTGTCGGAGGCCGGCATCGAATGCCCCGGCATTTCGTGGCCTTGCATGGTGGTATCCGTGTTCAGTTGGCTTTGTGCGATGGCGAGGCCGGCGCTGATGGCGAGTGCGCCGCCAATGAAAATCGGGGTCAGCTTGTGCATGATCTTGCTCCTGTTCAATTCACGGTCGCCGGATACCCAGCCTCTTCGAGAACCTGCTGAAGGACAGCGGGGGTTGCGGTCGTCTCGACCTTGACTGTCCGCTGGGCTGGGTTGGTGTCGATCTTGGCGGTCGGATCGACCGACTGGATCGCCTTGGTGACGGACTTGGCGCAACCGCCGCAGGTCATGCCTTCGATCTTGAGTTCCATGAGCTTTCTCCTTTGGGTTCGGTTCTCATGGTCCTCAAGTTGGGGTTTCCAAAGATGGTAAGGTCAAGAGGAATCGAAAAGTAATTTTTACCCTTGACCTTCCCATCGTTGGAAGGAGCATATCAGTGTCCGAACTCGAATTCTGACTTGGAAAGGAGGCGGCAATGGATGCCCCTGTTCGAGCTGCTGACAAGATGAATGCAGCAATTTCCCTGCCTATAGAGGGCATGACCTGCGCATCCTGCGTCGGCCGTGTCGAGCGCGCCCTGAGGGCCGTCCCCGGCGTCGCCAACGCGGTCGTCAATCTGGCGACCGAGAAGGCAAGCATCACGACGAACGACACGGTTGATCGCATAGCGCTCGTCAAGGCTGTCGAGAAAGCTGGCTATGAAGTGCCGGCCAGCTTCAGTGCGCCGAAATCTGCTCTCCTTGAGGTGCCGATCGAAGGCATGACCTGCGCTTCTTGCGTGGGGCGGGTGGAAAAGGCCCTCAAGGCCATCCCCGGCGTTGCCAATGCCGTGGTCAACCTAGCTACCGAGAAAGCCAGCATCACGACGAACGGCCCGGTGGGCCGAGCGGTCGTCGTGAAGGCCGTGGAAGACGCAGGCTACGCGGTTTCGGCAAGTTTCACTGCGCCGGCGGCGGCTTCGCTTGAGGTCGCGATCGAGGGCATGACCTGCGCCTCCTGCGTCGGGCGTGTCGAAAAAGCCCTCAAGGCCGTGCCGGGTGTCACCAACGCCGTCGTCAACCTCGCAACCGAGAAGGCCACGATCCAGGGAACCGCCGCCGCGGCGGCCGTCATCGCGGCAATCGAGAACGCGGGCTACGACGCCAAGGTGATCGCAGCGGCAACCGGGTCGAGCCAGGCCGAGGTCGATGATCGCGCCGAGAAGAAGGAAGCCGAACGCCGGGAGCTTACCCGCGATTTTACCATCGCGGCGGTGCTGACCGCGCCGGTCTTCATCCTGGAGATGGGGTCGCACCTCATTCCGGGCGCGCACGACATGATCGCCGCGACCATCGGCATGCAGAACAGTTGGTATCTTCAGTTCGTGCTGACGACGCTGGTACTGTTCGTGCCCGGCATCCGCTTCTATGACAAGGGCCTTCCCGCGATCTGGCGGCTGGCTCCCGACATGAACTCGCTGGTCGCCGTCGGCTCACTCGCTGCCTACCTCTATTCGCTGGTGGCGACCTTCGCGCCGGGCTTCCTGCCTGCCGGGACGGTGAACGTCTATTATGAAGCCGCAGCGGTCATCGTCACGCTGATCCTGCTCGGCCGGCTGTTGGAGGCCCGCGCCAAGGGCCGCACTTCGGAAGCGATCAAGCGTCTGGTCGGCCTTCAGGCCAAAACGGCGCGCGTGCGCCGTGACGGCAATACGGTGGATCTGCCGATCGACTCGGTGCTGTCCGGCGACGTCGTGGAGGTCCGCCCCGGCGACCGTATCCCGGTCGACGGCGAGGTCATCGAAGGCGAAAGCTATGTTGACGAATCCATGATCACCGGCGAGCCGATCCCGGTGTCCAAGACGAGCGGCAGCGAGGTCGTTGCCGGAACCGTGAATCAGAAGGGCGCCTTCGCGATCCGCGCCACGGCGGTCGGCGGCAATACCGTGCTGTCGCAGATCATCCGCATGGTCGAGGAAGCGCAAGGCTCGAAGCTGCCGATCCAGGCTCTGGTCGACAAGGTGACGATGTATTTCGTGCCGGCAGTCTTCGCCGTCGCCGCGCTCACCTTCGCTGCATGGCTCTATTTCGGCCCCTCGCCCGCTTTGACCTTCGCGCTGGTCAATGCCGTCGCTGTGCTGATCATCGCCTGCCCCTGCGCCATGGGTCTGGCGACGCCGACCTCGATCATGGTCGGCACCGGCCGGGGCGCGGAACTGGGCGTGCTTTTCCGCAAGGGTGAAGCTCTACAACTGCTGAAGGATGCCAAGGTGGTAGCCGTCGACAAGACCGGCACGCTGACCGAAGGCAAGCCGGCCCTGACCGACCTCGAACTGGCCGCCGGCTTCGAGCGGACGACGGTGCTGGGCCTGGTCGCAGCCGTTGAAGCCAAGTCGGAACACCCGATCGCCCGCGCCATCGTGGACGCGGCCGAGGCGGAAGGCATCGCACTGCCCGCAGTGTCGGACTTCGAGTCGGTCACTGGCTTCGGCGTGAAGGCCGTGGTCGACGGCAAGCGTGTCGAGATCGGCGCGGACCGCTACATGGTCGAACTCGGCCATGATGTGGCGGGCTTCGCCAAGGTCGCCGAACGTCTGGGCAACGAGGGCAAGTCACCTCTCTATGCCGCGATCGACGGCAAGCTGGCGACGATCATTGCCGTTGCGGACCCGATCAAGGAGACGACGCCTGCCGCGATCAAGGCGCTGCACGACCTCGGCCTGAAGGTCGCAATGATCACCGGCGACAACAAGCGGACGGCCAAGGCCATCGCGGCCCGCCTGGGCATCGACGAGGTGGTGGCGGAAGTGCTGCCGGACGGCAAGGTCGAGGCGATCCGTCGCCTCAAGGCCGAGTATGGCAAGGTGGCCTTCGTCGGCGACGGCATCAACGACGCTCCGGCGCTGGCAGAGGCAGATGTGGGCCTCGCCATCGGCACGGGGACGGACATCGCCATCGAGGCGGCGGACGTGGTGCTGATGTCAGGCAGCCTGACCGGGGTGCCGAACGCCATCGCGCTGTCCAAGGCGACGATTGGCAATATCCGGCAGAACCTGTTCTGGGCCTTCGCCTATAACACGGCCCTGATCCCGGTCGCCGCCGGTCTGCTCTATCCGGGCTACGGCATCCTGCTGTCGCCGGTCTTCGCCGCCGGCGCCATGGCCCTGTCGAGCGTCTTCGTCCTCGGCAATGCGCTGCGGCTCAAGACTTTCAAGGTTGCGAACTGAAGAACCAGACAGCCGACCCTATATGAAGGGTCGGCTGTCGCACCATACGGGAGATTGATGATGAACATCGGACAGGCAGCAAAGGCATCAGGCGTTTCGGCCAAGATGATCCGCTACTACGAGCAGACCGGCCTCATCCCGGCCGCCGACCGGACGGACTCCGGCTACCGCGACTATTCGGATACCGACGTCCACATGCTGCGCTTCATCCGCCGCGCGCGCGACCTCGGTTTTTCGGTGGCCGAAATCGGCGACTTGCTGAACCTCTGGCGCGACGAGACGCGGCAGAGCGCGGAAGTGAAGCGCCTGGCCCAAGGCCATATCGACGCGCTGGAGAAGAAGATCGTGGTTCTGCAAGACATGGCCCACACGCTCACCATGCTGGTGAATGCCTGCCATGGGGACCATCGCCCGCATTGCCCGATCCTCCAGCGCCTTGAAACCGACCAGGACAACGAGGATCTTTCGATCCGGCCTCGTTCCGGCGCGGTTAGTCGCTCGCTGCAATAACCGCATCCTCCGCCCTTCGACCGCGAAGGCGCTGAGTGCGGTTTTAACTCTGCAATGTTCCAGCCGAAGGCAACGGCGGGGACATTGGGTTCAGTCTTGCGGCTTACGCGCCGCCTGCCAGAGCAAAGGCACGAGGATCAGGGCGACCGGAGGAAACAGCAACCAGTTGATCGTCGCCCAGCCCGAGCTGTGCAGGACGCTGCCTGCCAGAAACGAGACGGCGGCGGTCGCGCCGAACACCATGAAGTCGTTCGCGCCCTGTGCCTTGGCACGCTCGCCGGGGGTGTGGCAGTCGGTGACCATCGCCGTCGCTCCGATGAAGCTGAAGTTCCAGCCGATCCCCATGATAGCGAGAGACCCCCAGAAATTGATCAGCTCAAGCCCCGCCAGCGCGACCACGGCCGAGACAGCGATGAGCAGCATCCCTGCCGCCGTCACACGCTCCTTGCCGAAGCGCGTCATGAGACGTCCAGTAACGAAACTCGGCGCGAACATCGCCAGAAGATGCCACTGGATTCCCAGCGCGGCGCTGTCGACCGAATGGCCGGTGTTGACCATCGCGATCGGTGAGGCCGTCATGACGAAAGCCATGAGACCGTAGGAGACGACGCCGGCCGCGACCGCCAGCATGTAGCGGGGCATCAGGAGTATCTCCATTAGGGATCTGCCCGAGCTTTCCAACGCCGACTGCGAAGCCGATTTCAGCGTGCGCAGCATCAGGAGAATGGGAATGGAGAGTAGCGGAAGCGCCGCCTGGCTGAGGAAGCTGCCTACATAGGGCGTGCTGGGGAAGGAATCGCGTGTCCAGATGACGAGTTGCGGACCGATGACGGCGGCAATGAGCCCGCCGACCATCACCTCGGAGATTGCTCTTGCCTTCAAAGCGCCCTCGGCAGCGTCGGCAGCGGCGAAGCGATAGCTTTGGACGTAGGAGCCATAGAGACCGGCGGTAAAGCAGCCGACGCAGAACAGCAGGAACGATGTCGCGAAGATGCCAAGCGCGGCAATGAGACCCGCCGCGACGCCGAATAAAGCACCGAACAGGTAACCGCCCCGGCGTCCCCAGGCGCGCATGACGAATGCGGCCGGCAGCGTGCCGATTGCAAGCCCGAGACCGAAGAGACTGACCGGCAGCGTCACCCATGCGGGGTTGTCGGCAAGCTGCTGGCCGACCAGGCCGCCGAGCGACATGACGATCGGCGCGCTCGATCCTCCGAGCGCCTGCGCGGCGGTCAGCACGGTGATGTTGCGCCGGACAGTTGCAGTATCGTCCATCGGAACTCCCACAATTATTTGCTTCGATGCTGACAGGCCGGCAAAACTCTTGGGTTTTGCGGGAACGAAACCTTTCCTCAAACGTATATATACCCATACCGGGTAGGGGTAGATGGATGTGCAATAAAAACTCGAAGCAGATCATTGCGTCGCTCAACCGGATCGCCGGCCAGGTCCGCGGTGTCGGTCAGATGGTCGAGGACGAGCGATACTGCATCGACATTCTCAACCAGATCCACGCGGTCAAAGCCGCCTTGTCGAAGGTGGAGAACCAGGTGTTGCGATCGCATGCCGCCTGTTGCGTCGAGGAGGCGATCGCCTCGGGCGATGCCGACCTTCAGCGGGCTAAGTTCAACGAGTTGGTCGAGGTGTTCGCAAAGGCGAAACTATAGATCGAAGGGATCAGACAATGGCGACCCATGCTGCCAAACGCGCCGAGCTTCATCGAATGGTGATGGAAAACCATACCTGTCCTTACGGGCTTAAGGCGCTCGATCTGCTCAAGCGCGGAGGCTACGAGGTCGACGATCACCATCTGACGACCCGCGCCGAAACGGACGCCTTCAAGGCAAAGCATAATGTTCAATCGACGCCGCAGACGTTTATCGGCGGGAAGCGGATCGGCGGGTATGACGATCTCGTCCGGTTCTTCGGCGGCGAGGTCAAGGACAAGGATGCCGTCACCTACAAGCCGGTGATCGCGCTGTTCGCGATGGCCGCGCTGATGGCGCTGGCCGCGAGCTGGGCGGCGTTCGGAAACCTCGCAACGGTCCAGGCCGCCGAATGGTTCATCGCCATCGCGATGTGCCTTCTTGCCCTTCAGAAGCTGAAGGACGTGGAAGGCTTCGCTACCATGTTCCTGAACTACGACCTTCTGGCGCAGCGATGGGTCCGATATGCCTACATCTATCCCTTCGCGGAGGCACTCGCCGGTGTCCTGATGATGGCCGGCGCGCTGATGTGGGTGTCGATCCCCGTCGCGCTGTTCATCGGTGGCATCGGCGCCGTCTCGGTGTTCAAGGCGGTCTATATCGACAAGCGCGAGCTGAAATGCGCCTGCGTTGGCGGCGACAGCAATGTGCCGCTCGGCTTCGTGTCGCTCACCGAGAACCTCATGATGATCAGCATGGCGGTCTGGATGATCTTCAAGCCGATGGGCATTGGACACTGACAACCGCGAAAGGACGATCAAATGGCGAGCGGCCACACGGCTCATGGGGGGCATTCGGGGAATAGCCACGGCTCCCATGGCCGTCCCTATCTGATGTTCTGGATCAACATGATCCTTGGCCTCGTCGTCATGTATGTCGTGATGTTTTCGATGATCGACGGTTGGGGCGACTTCCGGAACAATCTGAACATGCTCTACATGGCGATAACCATGTGGGCACCGATGGGCATCTTCATGTTAGCGACGATGCCGGGCATGTTTCCGAACCCCAGCGTGAATATTGTCCTTTATGTCGTCTTCGCCCTCCTGACGGCCGGTTCCTTCTGGGCGACCCGAAGCCAGGCACTGATTGATGACGGCCAGTTCATCGACTCGATGATCCCGCATCATTCCGGGGCGATCCTGATGTGCCGTGAGGCGAAGCTCGCTGACCCAGAACTGAAGACGCTGTGCGAGGCAATCATCGGGGCGCAGCGCGAGGAGATTGACCAGATGGAGAGCATCCGAAGCCGGCTGTAGGCGTCGAGGGCACCGGCAGACAAATGCCTCATGTCTGGCCGACCTGTAACGAGCCGATCTTGGCAGCACGGCTATCGAGAGGTAGCAAACATTGCCGCAAGCAGGCGCTTCGGCTTCGTGGTGTTGCGGGAAAATTCAGGACTCATGAGTGGCGAGCAATGCCGTCGCTTTGCGGATCGTTCCGTCTTTCCTCACGCGCATGGGAAAGCATGTCGAGCAGGATGTCACCGACATGCCTGTCTGTGACCTCATAGAACATCTGCTTCGAATGGCGAACGCGCGTCACCAGCCGCGCTCCACGGAGAAGACGCAGGTGATGGCTAGCGAGTGACTGGGATAGCTCCAGCGCCTCGGAAATATCGGTCACTGACTTCGGACTGTCTTCGCAATGCAGGAGAATCTTCCGCCTGCTGGGTGATCCCTGCAGGCGGAAGGCCTCGGCCAGAAAGTTCAGATCCTGCGATGAGATAGGTTCTGCCGTATTCACGTCGTTACCTTTCCGATCTTTCGAATGAACCCTTCCCTCAAGTGGAGCCGGTCAGTGCGAATGACCCGCATGGGAGAGCGCTGCGGTGTTCGGCTCCTCCAGGCTGCAACTGGCCATACCGTCCCAGTCGATGCCGATCGTCGGGTGTTCGATGCTGAACTTCCTCTTCAACTCATGCTCGACCTGCTTGCAGACACCCCGAATATCGGCATCTTCCGTCGGCTGCACCTGAAGCGTCGCCAGCACACGACCGGAGGTCAGCGACCAGACATGGATATGGCTGACTTTCTGAAGCCCCGGAACGGTCTTGAGCAGATGTTCGGAGATCTGGGTGCTTCCGGCGTTAACAGGTGCGCCTTCGAGCAGGATGTGCAAGGTGTTCTTGAGCAGGCTCCATGCGCTGCGCAGGATCAGCAGGGACACGAAGACCGACAGGATGGGGTCGATGGGGGTCCAGCCCGTATACCAGATCACGATAGCTGCAACGATCGCGCCGACCGAGCCGAGCAGGTCGCCCATGACGTGCAGGATGGCGCCCTTGACGTTGACGTGCTCGGAATCTCCGCGCGTCAGATACCAAAGCACGAAGAGATTCACGAGCATGCCGATAATGGCAACGACGAACATCGAGCCAGCGAGGACCGGCTGGGGTTCCCGGAACCGTTCGATAGCTTCATAGACGATGAAGCCGACGATGCCGAACAGTGTAAGGGCGTTGACCAGGCCGGCGATTACCTCGAAGCGGGCATAGCCAAAGGTGCGCTGGCTGTCGGCGGCGCGGCGGCCGAGGCGGAAGGCGACATAGGCGAGGCCGAGCGCAATTGCGTCGGTCAGCATGTGGCCGGAATCGGCAAGCAGCGCGAGCGAGCCCGAGATCACGCCGCCGACGGCCTCCACGATCATGAAAGTGAAGATGATGAAGAACGAAATGAGGATCTTGCGCTCGTTGTCCTTCGTGACTGTCGGGACATGCGAGTGGTCATGATCGTGGCTGCCACCGTGGCTATGGTCGTGCTTGGAGTGGTCGTGACCGTCATGGTCGCTGTGGGAGTGTGATGAGTTTGCCATTGCTCGTTTCCGATTACATCAAGTCAACAATTGAATAGGTGTTCAAGTATATGTCTGTCAACCGGCTGCGCGATTTTTTTGCCATCTGCCCGGAGCCTCTAGAGCCGATGGGCAGTGACCGCGTACAGAGCAATGCTGACACCTTCGACGTTGAAGATCTGGCTCATCCTCGAAAACAAAATGGGCAGTCCAAGGACTGCCCATTTTGACACTGCTATGAACCTGGGGACACCTTCGGTAGCGGCTTGGCGCTCGCGATCAGTAGGCAGGAGGTAGCATCAGGCGGCCGCCGCGGCGCCTTCGGCCGGATAGCCCGCTTCGGTGAGAACGGCACGCAGGTCCGCCTCGGTCGCGGATGATTCAACACGGACCTCACGCTTGGGCGGATCAGTCTCGATCTTCGCGGCGGCATCAACGCTTTGCAGCGCCTTGGTTACCGACTTGGCGCAACTGCCGCATGTCATGTTGGGAACGGTGAAGAGATACATGGAGGGCTCCTTGATTTGAGTCCTCTGGGAAATGGGGCTTTCCACCGTTGGAAGGTCAAGAGGCAAAGTTCAGAAACTATCTGCTTGACCTTGCCACTGTTGTAAGCCGCAAGCATCCGACATGCCAAGACCGCGATCCTCAAGCGCCACGGGCTCGTTTTAAGACCCCGGCATGATGGACTGGCGGTGGCATCGCCTCTCTCGATCATCTCCCGTCTCCATACAAATATTGAACAGTTGTTTATGTGTTCAAATGTCGTATAATCTGGCTGTGACCCGCTACGCGCGATACATCTCGTCATCGCGTGAATGCTCGACAATCGGAGAGGGACAATTGGCTTGCCTATGGTCCGTGAGCATATGATCCGGACGGCGGCCCTCGGATGAAGGAGACCGCCAAGTTCCCTGACTCCATCGAGTTTCGTCACCTTCGCTACTTCATAGCCGCTGCCGAACATGGCAGCTTCCGAAAGGCAGGGAGTTCGTTAGGTTTATCGCAATCGGCAATCAGCCGTTGCATCGCCGACCTCGAAGACAGGATGGGCGCGTCACTCTTTCACCGGCACGCATGGGGCGTATCGCAGACCTTTGCGGGGCAGCGTTTCCTTCATCGCGCGCGTCGGGCTATCAAGACGATAGACGAAGGCGCTCACGAAGTTGCCGCCGCAGGACGATCCGAGCAGGGACGAGTGCGGATCGGCATCTATTCGTCCATCGCTTCGGGCTTTTTGGCAAAGCTGCTGGCAAGCTATGGTCGGTCTCATAAAGACGTCAGGATCGAACTGATCGATGGCAATCCTGCCGAACACGTCGCGGCCATCCGCCAGTTCCGCCTCGACGTCGCCTTCCTGACCGGCGACCGGGAATGGCCCGGATGCGACCGGGCGCCTCTGTGGTCCGAGCGGGTTTTCGTTGTGCTGCCCGATCTCCACCCCCTGGCGGCTTTGGACGAGGTGATGTGGAGAGACCTCGCCGATGAGCCCTTCATCGTCAGCGAAGCTGCGCCGGGCCAGGAGATCCATGACCATCTGGTGCGGGAGTTGGCGGACCTCGGCCGGCATCCCGAAATCCAGGTTCAATCGGTCGGCCGGGACAATCTGTTGCCTCTGGTGGCGATCGGCCAGGGCCTTACGCTGGTAAGCGAGGCCATGACAGTGGCCGCGCTTCCAGGCATCACATACCGGCCCATCGCCGGCGAGATGCTTCCATTTTCGGCGGTCTGGTCTCCGGCGAACGACAATCCCTCGTTCCGCAGGTTGCTCTCCATGGCAAAGGCGGCATCTGCCAAGGCCGCGAAGCTTAGGCAAGCGGCTTCGCAGATTGGGGCGAGCGACGTGCTTTTGCGAAGCCGCGATCCGTTGCCATAAACCTTTCGAGCATGGGAACGATCAGCCGGACAGGATCGGCAACAGGTTGCCCCGTCTCCCGTCCCAGCACCTCGGCATAGACGACAAGATCGCGATGAACGGTCGCGGGCAATTCCACTGTCACCTTCACCGGCTTGTCATCGGGCAGCGGCCCAAGCTTCAGTTTCGACATGATCAACCTCCTGCCGGTTCGAATACCAGATCGCGGGTGACGATGATCCTGACCGGGAACCCCGGGCGAATGGTCAGTGTCGGCGCGACCTGCAACTGACGCTGGACGATCTGCTGTCCGGCCTGGTTGATCGTGTCCACCGCGCCATCGCGGATCGCCTGGACCAGGCGGTCTTCGTCATCGGTGGCGAGGTCCGCGCCGATCGCGAGCAGCGTGGACAGACCCGCTGCGCGCATAAGATCCCACCAGTGGTAGTCGACGCCATCCTCGAGGCCGGCATAGCCGCTCGCATCCGCGCCCGGCAGACGTTCGAGAACGATGGACCGGCCTCCGGGAAGGATCAGGCGGTTCCAGACCAGCAGCACGCGGCGTTGGCCGAACGTCACACCGTCATCGTATTGGCCGATGATGCGGGTTCCTTGTGGGATCAGCAGCAGCGATCCGGTCGGGCTGTCATAGACATTCTCGGTGACCTGCGCGGTGATCTGCCCCGGGAGATCGGAGCGAATGCCGGTGACAAGCGCGGCGGGTATCACCGCTCCGGCCTGAAGGATGTACGGCGAGGCTGGCGGCTGAATGCGATCCGATGCGACGGTTTGCCGGTCCACCGGACCGTTGAGGAAAGAAGTATGCCGGCTGCCCTCGGGTTGTTCGGTGCCGCCCAGACCCGGAAGGTTCACGCCGACCCCGGCCGTCGTCGCCCTGCCAGATGCCGTCTGGAAAAAGACACCGCTCAGACGCGCGGTTTCCTCCTCTGCCCTGCGGCGCTCCGCTTCCGGATCGACGGTCGGGCCCACAATCGGCGGAGGGGTCACGGGCACTCCGCGCTCCTGCGCATCGAGGATCGGTCGCCCGAGGTCACCGGGCAGTGCGGGTCCCAGAACCGGGCCGGTATAGTCGGACGGCAGCCCTTCCAGGCCGTCCGCTGCCGGTCGGTTGTCTATGGAATAGAGTTCTCCACCTCCCGGCCCAGCCTCACGGGTCTGGAGCGCATAGATCAGCGCCCCCCCGATTCCCAACAGCGCGACCGCTCCGACACCGGCCAGAACCTTGCGCGACAGTCTGGTCACGCGGGGCGGATCGGGACGCAGACGCATCGGAGCCGCGGGATCGGTGTCACTCATGACGCCCCTCCCTTTCGCGCATCCCCCTCCGCCCGCGCATCCGCCTCGCGCTCCTCCATGCGCACGATCCGGACCACCTGCTGGCGGTCTCCTGCCCCCAGCCGGAGCTCCGCCGCACCGAAGAGGCGATCCACGATCAGCACGTTCCGGTGAATGCGGCTGTTGACGATCTGTGGTTCTCCGTCGGCGCCGAGCACGAAGAGCGGCGGCATCTCGCCCTGGGCGATACCAGCCGGGAAAACGACATAGACGCGGCGGCCGTCGTCGAAGACAGAAACCGGGCGCCAGGGCGGGCTTTCCCCCTGGATCTGCAAGCCGTAGCGATGATTGCGGGCAGAGGGCGCCGGAATGGTCGGCGCGGTTGCCACAGCCTGTCGCCCACCACGAGGCGCTGCCGGATAGGCCCAGGCAACCGAGGGCATGTAGAGCGCCTCGCGTGCACGCAGCTCGATCGTATACACCCGCCTGTCAGTGCTGATTACCAGGTTGGTCGAGATGTCGTCCCGCGTCGGTTTGACGAGGATGTGGACGCGGGCAGTGGATCCGGACCCGCTCTCCGTGTCGCCGATGATCCAGCGCGTGGTATCCCCCGCAGCGATCGGACCCGCGCCGGTCAGACGTTCGCCTGGCTCGAGTGCAATGTTGGTGATCTGACCGGGAGCGGCATAGACCTGATAGAGCGCGCCTTCCGACCAAGGGTAGATCTGGATCGCATTGTAGTAGCCCTCGCGGCGCGGCTCGACCCGGGCGGCGGCATTGGCGTTTTCGATACGTCCGGTCGGTGTGCCTGCCGCCGCTCCGCCATGCGCCACTATCCAGACGGGCGGCGTATGCAGCGGCCGAGGGCGTTTCTCGGTGACCGAGACAGGTGGAGTGGGCAACGGCGGCACGGACTCGTCGTAGCTGAATTCCGGTACCGGGTTACTGGCGCACCCCGCCAGCATGGATGCGGAAAGCAACAAGGCCACCAACATCGGCGTCCTGATGTCCGGAGACCTGGTTGCATGAAGATGCTGTTCAGTCATTGGCCCATCTCCCGCGACCAGGAGATCGCATTGACATAGATTCCGAGGGGATTGGCGCGCAGGCGCTCGGCGCTGCGCGGGGTCTGGATCAAGACGGTCAGGATCGCGGTCCATCGCTCGGTCGTGGAAAGCTGGCCGTTCTCGTAGTGGCGCTCGGTCCAGGCGACGCGGAACGATCCCGGTGAGGCCCGGATGACAGAGGACACCTCGACAGCGATCTGTTGGCGACCGACGCGGGTGAACGGGTCGTTGGCGCGGGCGAAGTCGTTAAGTGCTGCCGCGCCACGGTCCGTAGTGAACTCATAGGCGCGCAGCCAGTTTTGCCGCACGATGATCGGGTCAGCGGGGATGGAACGAACCTGTTCGATGAAACGGCCAAGATGGAAGGCGATCTGCGGATCGGTGGGCTCGTAGTCGGCCGAGGCCGGCGCGACAGCCTGGGCCTCGCCGAGCGCGTCGACCTGAACGACCCAGGGTACGACGGTACCACGCGCAGATTGCCAGACCAGGGCGCCAGCAAAGCCCGCCGCTAGGATCAGGCTGGCGAAGGCCATGTAGCGCCAGTTGCGGGCCTGGACGCGGGCGGAGCCGATACGCTCGTCCCAGACCTGCGCGGCCCTCTGATAGGGCGTCTCTGGCTGAGGTGTCTTGCCATAATGGGTGGCGGAGCGCCTGAAGAGGTTCATGAGCGATCCCTTTCGGAGAGATTGACGGAGGAGCCCGAGCCGTGGCTGTCGCCCGACCGGACGGCATGGGCCGCAGCGCGCACGCCATGGCTCACGGCGTGGCTATGGCGCATGCGCTTCGCCCAGGCTGGCGGGCCATCGGCGAAGGACGGGCCGGAGCTGCCAGGCTCGGATGCCGCGCTGCCGACCGTGCCCATCGAGGTGGTTCCGCCCGTCGCCGCAACACCGCCCTTGACGCCCTCGGCGTAGCTGGACTGGATCCCGCCAGCCGCGCGAGAGGACGCCTTCTTGAGCGGTGATGCCGCGGCAGCGGCCCCGGCGCGCGCCACACCAGCCATCCCGCCGGGGAGACCACCTCCGCCCATCGAGCCAAGCGTGTAGGCGCTCGAGGCAGCACCCGCCGCGGAGGCGCCGCCACGTGCCAGGGCGGCGCCTCCGGAGAGTGCAGATCCAGCTCCGCGTGCTGCGAGCATGGTTGCCCCTCCGGCCCCGATCGCAGCGCCACCAGCGGCAAGGCCGGTGCCTATGGCCGCCCCCGCGCTGAGTTGGGGCCCGCCGGACACCAGACCTGAGGCGATGCCGGGGCCGAAGATTCCGAGGCCCAGCAGAGACAGGGCGGCCAGAACAATCGCCATGGCGTCATCGATGGTCGGCGTCACGCCGCCGAAACCTGCGGTGAACTGGCCGAAGAGCGTCGATCCGATGCCGATGATCACGGCGAGGACCAGAACCTTGATGCCGGACGAAATGACGTTGCCCAGCACGCGCTCGGCCATGAAGGCGGTCTTGCCGAAGAGGCCGAAGGGGATCAGCACGAAGCCCGCGAGGGTCGTGAGTTTGAACTCGATCAGGGTAACGAAGAGCTGCACCGCGAGGATGAAGAAGGCGAGGATCACCAGCGCCCAGGCGAAGAACAGGCAGAGGATCTGGACGAGATTCTCAAAGACCGCGACCCAGCCCATCAGATCGGAGATGCTTTCGAGCAGCGGTCGCCCGGCCTCTAGCCCGGTCTGGGCCACGCGGCCAGGGCGCAGAAGATCTGCGGCGGAAAACCCGGTGCCCGAGGCCATCAGACCGAGGCCCGCGAAGCTCTCGAAGACGATCCGGGCGAGGTTGTTCCAGTTGGAGATGATATAGGCGAAGACCCCGGCAAAGAGCGTCTTCTTCACCAGCCGGGCGATGATGTCGTCATCGGCGCCCCAGGCCCAGAACAGGGCCGCCAGCGTCACGTCGATGACGATCAGCGTGGTGGCGATGAAGGCGACCTCGCCGCCAAGCAGCCCAAACCCGCTGTCGATGTAGCTGGTGAAGATGCCCAGAAAGTTGTCGATGACGCCGGTTCCACCCATGGCTCAGTGATCTCCCGAATGCTGCGGCGCGTCAGATGCAGGCGTCCGACCGAGGAACCGGTCACGGTTCTCAGCCCAGGCGGCGAGGCAATCGGCATCGCTGGAAGCGGCCTCGCCAAGCTGCTGGCACCGGCGCAGCGTCGCGCGGAGAGGATCGGCAGACGGCTGGAGCGCGGGCGCACTGCTGGCCGACACGGGAGCTTCCTCGCGTGTCATCTCGATCACCGTGGCTGTGATCGCGATCGCTACGAATACGATGGCCGCGATCCGGGCCAGCACCTTCCCCTCCATCGTCTCCCCTCCCGGCCTCAGTTGAACATTTGCGCGTTGCCTGGCTGGTAGCCCGAGCCCGGCGTCAGGAAGCGCTCGCGCTGGATGCGGCCCTGTTCAGCAGCGGTGGCGCGCTCGGCCTCAGTCAGCGCGTTGGCGCGGCCGTTTGCCGAGATCACCGCGATCAGATCTGAGAGCTGCTGCGATTGCAGCGCGAGGAGCTGGTTGCCCGCCTGCGTGGCCTGCAGAGCACCGACCGCGTTCTGGCTCTGCCCCACGAGCGCGGACATCTCGGCGCCATTGGCTTCGATATTGCCAACGACTCCGGCCTGCACGCGCATGGCATCCTGCAGGCCAACGACGGTGTTCTCCCAACGGGACCGGGCTTCGGCGATCAGTTGCTGGTCGGTCGCCGTCAGGGAAAGGTTGCCATAGTCCTGCTGGAACATCTGGTCGATGCTCTGCACGTCGAAGGCGATGTTCTGCGCCTGCGCCAGGAGCTGCTGCGTGCGGCTGACGTTCTGCTGGATCTGCTGGAGCGCGGAATACGGCAGGTTGGCGAGATTGCGCGCCTGGTTGATCAGCATCTGCGCTTCGTTCTGGAGCTGTGCGATCTGGTTGTTGATCTGCTCCAGAGCCCGCGCTGCGGTCAGGAGATTTTCCGCGTGGTTGGTCGGGTCGTAGACGATGAAAGGTCCCCCGCCGATGCCGAAGAGCGCGTGTGCGGGCGGCGCTGCGATGGGCGACATGGCCATGGGCATCGCCAGCGCGAGGGCGAACAGCGACGGGCCGGCGAACCGAAACGTAATCTTGCGTGTCATGGTGTGACTTCCTCTTCTTCAAGGTCGATGTCGGCGTCCTCAACAACAGCAGTGGCCGGAAAGGCCCCGTCCGCGTCGATGGTGAGATTGGTGAGGTCGGGGATCAGCTCGGCGGCCCAATCGAGGCCATGCGCCTTCAGCCAGGCGGCGAGGAAGCCGTCTTGGCCGTGTCCGGCGCAGATCTCGGCAATCAGCGCCTGGGCCGATTTGGACGACGCCGCGCAGAGGGCCAGACCGACGTCGCTGAGGCCCAGCTCGAACAGCCGGTTGCCACGCCGCGACTGACAGTAGTAGTCGCGCTTGGGCGTGGCCCGCGCGAGGATCTCGATCTGCCGGTCATTGAGGCCGAAGCGACGATAGATAGCGGTGATCTGCGGCTCGATCGCCCGCTCGTTCGGCAGCAGGAGCCGTGTCGGGCAGCTTTCGATGATCGCCGGCGCGATGGAACTGCCGTCGATGTCGCTGAGGCTCTGCGTCGCGAAGATCACCGAAGCATTCTTCTTTCTCAGCGTCTTCAGCCATTCGCGGAGCTGCTCCGCGAAGGCATCGTCATCAAGGGCCAGCCAGCCCTCGTCGATGATGAGCAGCGTGGGGCGTCCATCAAGCCGATCACCGATCCGGTGGAACAGGTATGAAAGGACGGCGGGCGCCGCGCCGGTTCCCACCAGCCCCTCGATCTCGAAAGCCTGCACATCCGCCGATCCCAACTGTTCGGTCTCGGCATCGAGCAGCCGGCCATAGGGTCCACCCACGCAGTATGCGCGAAGCGCCTGCTTCAGTTCGTTGGACTGCAGCAGGACCGCGAGGCCGGTCATGGTCCGCTCGCCCACAGGGGCCGAGGCCAGCGAGGTCAGCGCGGTCCAGATATGTTCCTTCACATCCGGAGTGATCTGGATGTTCTCGCGCGTCAGGATGGCGACGATCCAGTCGGCCGCCCAGGCGCGCTCCGACGTCTCGTGAATGCGGGCCAGCGGCTGTAGCGAGACGGAACTCTCGTCCGCCTCGGTCAGCTCTCCGCCGAGGTCGTGCCAGTCGCCTCCCATGGCGAGCGAAGCGGCGCGGATCGAGCCGCCGAAGTCGAAGGCGAAGACCTGGCTGCGCGGATACCGGCGGAACTGAAGCGCCATCAGTGCCAGCAGCACGGACTTTCCCGCGCCGGTCGGGCCGACGACGAGGGTGTGACCGACATCCCCGACATGGAGAGAAAACCGGAACGGGGTGGAGCCTTCGGTCCTGGCGTAGAGCAACGGAGCGTCGCCGAAATACTCATCCTGTTCCGGCCCCGCCCAGACCGCCGAGAGCGGGATCATATGGGCGAGATTCAATGTGCTGATCGGTGGCTGCCGGACATTGGCATAGGCATGGCCGGGCAGACTTCCGAGCCAGGCATCGACGGCGTTGACCGTCTCGACCATGACGGTGAAATCGCGGGACTGGACGATCTTCTCGACCAGCCGCAGTTTCTCGTCAGCGCGGCGGACGTCCTCGTCCCAGACAGTGATCGTGGCCGTGACATAGGCCATGCCAGCCAGATCCGCGCCGAGTTCCTGCAAGGCCATATCTGCGTCAGCGGCCTTGTTCGCCGCGTCTGTATCAACCAGCGCGGATTGCTCGTTGGTCATCACCTCCTTGAGGATCGCGGCGATGCTCTTGCGTTTGGCAAACCACTGACGGCGTATCCGCGTCAGCAGCTTGGTTGCGTCCAGCTTGTCCATGAGAATGGCCCGGGTCGACCAGCGATAGGGAAAGGCCAGCCGATTCAACTCGTCGAGCAGGCCCGGGGTCGTGGCGCCGGGATAGCCGGTGATCGTCAGGACGCGGAGATGGTGATTGCCCAGGCGCGGCTCCAGGCCGCCGGCCAGCGGCTGGTCAGGCAAGAGCGCGTCGAGATAGACCGGCACCTCGGGCACGCGCACGCTGTGCCGGTTGGTCGAAATCGTCGAATGCAGGTAGGTCAGCGTAGCGGCGTCATCGAGCCAGTGGCAGTCCGGCATGAAGCCGTCGAGCAGCGCCAGCACGCGATCGGCGCGGTCGATGAAGCCGCGCACCTGTTCCCAAGGGTTCACACCCGAGGTCTCGCGGCCCTCGTAGAGCCAGGACTCCGAACGCGCCGCGTCCTCGGCAGGCGGAAGCCAGAGGAGCGTCAGGAAATAGCCGGAGACGAAATGGCTCCCCTCCTCCTCGAAACCGGCCTTGCGCTCGGCATCGACCAGCGCCGATGCCGCATCCGGGAAGGTGCTCACCGGATAGGTCGCGGCCTCAGAGCGCTGTGCTTCCACAAAGATCGCCCACCCGGAACCGAGGCGACGGAAAGCGTTGTTCAGCCGGCCGGCGACCGCGACCAGTTCGGCCGCGACGGCGCTGTCGAGATCGGGCCCCCGAAACTTCGCCGTCCTCTGAAACGAGCCGTCCTTGTTGAGGACCACGCCCTCCCCGACCAGCGCCACCCAGGGCAGGTAGTCGGCGAGGCGCGAGGCGGTGCGGCGGTATTCAGCAAGATTCATCATGGGGGTTCACACCGAGAGATAACCGGGAATGCGCAAATGGCGGCGCGCGACCTCGACGAAGAGCGGATCGCGCCTGGCCGCCCAGACAGCTGCGATGTGGCCAACGGCCCAGATCAGGATTCCGACCAGCCAGAGCTGAAGCCCGAGGCCGACCGCACCGGCGAGCGTGCCATTCAGGATGGCAACCGAGCGCGGTGCGCCGCCGAGGAGGATCGGCTCGGTCAGCGCGCGGTGGACCGGAACGCTGAACCCCGGAACTGCGTCGAGGACCTCGAAACTCACCGCCATCAGATCAGCGCTCCGCCACCAAAGCTGAAGAAGCTCAGGAAGAAGGACGAGGCCGCAAAGGCGATGGAGATGCCGAACACGATCTGGATCAGGCGCCGGAATCCGCCGCCGGTATCGCCGAAGGCCAGTGTCAGACCGGTGACGATGATGATGATCACCGCCACGATCTTGGCCACCGGCCCCTCGACGGAGTCGAGGATGGATTGCAGCGGCGCTTCCCAGGGCATGGAAGAACCGGAGGCATGAGCGACCGGGGCGATGAACAGGCTGACATAGGTGGCGGTGGCCGCGGTGGCGATGTGCTGGCGGATGCGCAGGGCGTGACGGATCATTCGAGGTCTCCTGGTTCGTGAGTGGTGGGTTCTGAAATGAAAGGTGAAATCCGGTAGTCGCCCTCCGGCCCCAGGCCCTCGACGCGGGCAAGTTCGGCCAGACGATGCGCGGAACCGCGCCCGGCCAGGACGGCCACGAGATCGATGGTCTCCGCGATCATGGCCCGCGGCACAGTGACGACGGCTTCCTGGATGAGTTGCTCGAGACGACGCAGCGCGCCGATCCCGGTACCGGCATGGATGGTGCCGATGCCGCCGGGATGGCCGGTGCCCCAGGCTTTGAGCAGGTCAAGCGCCTCGGCGCCACGCACCTCACCGATCGGAATACGATCGGGGCGCAGGCGCAGCGAGGACCGGACCAGATCGGACAGGCTGGCAACACCGTCCTTGGTGCGCATCGCCACGAGGTTCGACGCGGCGCATTGAAGCTCTCGGGTGTCCTCGATGATCACGACGCGATCGGAGGTCTTGGCCACCTCGGCGAGCAGTGCATTGGTCAGCGTGGTCTTGCCGGTCGAGGTACCCCCCGCCACCAGGATATTGGCACGGGTCGCAACCGCCTGGCGCAGCGCCTCGGCCTGCATAAAGGTCATGGTTCCGGCGATGACATAATCTTCGAGGGTGAAGATGGCGACGGCGGGTTTGCGGATGGCGAACGTCGGCGCCGCGACCACGGGAGGCAACAGCCCCTCGAAGCGCTCGCCGGTTTCCGGCAGTTCCGCGGAAACGCGCGGGGACAGGCTATGAACTTCGACGCCGACATGGTGCGCGACCAGTCGAACGATGCGCTCGCCGTCTGCTGCGCTCAGCATCTTGCCGCTGTCGGCCAGCCCCTCGGAAAGTCGGTCGACCCAGAGCCGCCCATCGGGGTTGAGCATCACCTCGACGGTCATGGGGTCGTCCAGAAACCCGGCGATCGCCGGCCCGAGCGCGGTGCGCAGCATCCGCGCGCCTCTCCGGATCACCTCTGGTCTCTGATCAGTCTTTCCCATGCCGGCCCCGTTCCCTTGCGGGCGCCTCCAACAGGCCGCCCTGGATCGGGGTCGATTAAGAAAGCCGTAAATGCCTACAGCTCAACAGGTTTCCGAGGGGGTAGTAGCGTGGCGTGTAAAGACAGGAAAACGGCGACTTTGCCTCCAGATCCACTTCAGAAGGAAGGCGTCGTGGCAACCGTCATGCGAACTTGGTGGTTTCGGGCGTATTTTGTTGAAAAACTCGCGCTTGATCGAAGGGCCGTCGGCTGATTCAATTCCTGAAGAGGGTGGGAGGATCGGCGATGATGGGACCGCGGCAGGAGGCGCAACCGGCGCTGTTCTACGAGTTCTCGCTTGAGGATCATGTTCCGCAGAACCACCTGCTGCGCTCCATTGATCGGTTCGTCGACCTGTCCGGGATCCGCACCTACCTTGCCGATTTCTACAGCCACACCGGTCGGCCTTCGGTCGATCCCGAGCTGCTAATCCGGATGCTTCTGGTGGGCTATTGCTTCGGCATCCGGTCAGAACGGCGGCTCTGCGAGGAGGTGCATCTGAACCTTGCCTACCGGTGGTTTTGCCGCCTCGACCTTAGCGATCGCGTCCCGGATCACTCGACATTTTCCAAGAGCCGGCATGGACGGTTCCGCGACAGCGAACTGCTGCGGCACCTGTTTGAGACCACGGTGGCCCGCTGTATCGAAGAGGGCTTGGTCAGCGGCCAGCGCATGGCCATCGACGCCAGTCTGATTGAGGCCGATGCCAACAAGCAGAACTCGACACCAAAGGAAGAGTGGGATCCGGCGCAGGTCGATCCGGACGACGCGCCCCGCGCTGTGCGTGAGTATCTCGCCACCCTGGATGAGGCGGCGTTCGGTGCCGCCAGCGAGGTGCAGCCCAAGTTCACGTCGCATTCCGACCCGGCCAGCCAATGGACGGCCGCCCGTAAGGGACCGGCATTCTTCAGCTATTCCGACAATTACCTGATCGACACGGACCACGGCGTCATCGTGGATGTTGAAGCGACGCGGTCCAACCGGCAAGCCGAAGTCGGTTCAACCAAGACCATGTTGGGGCGCGTCAAAGCCAGGTTCGACCTCCATCCCGAGCGTCTGATTGCAGACGCCGCCTACGGAACCGCTCCAATGCTGGGCTGGTTGGTCGACCGCAAAATCGCGCCCCACATTCCTGTCCTCGACAAGTCTGGACGCAGCGATGGCACCTGGACCCGCGCCGACTTCGAGTGGGACGCTGCAAACGACCAATACCTCTGCCCCGAGGGGCACGAGCTGAAGCAATTCCGCCGGAACTATTCCGACCCGAACCGGGGGCCGACAGGCAAGGGAACAGCGCGCTATCGGGCGCTGAAAGAGGTCTGCCAGGCCTGTCCATCCAAGGCAAAGTGCTGCCCCAACGCGGATGCGCGCAAGATCACCCGTGAAGAACATGAGGATGCCCGGCAGGTCGCCCGCGACATCGCCAAAACCGAGCAATACGTCATCTCGATGAAGCTGAGGAAGAAGGTCGAGATGCTCTTCGCCCACCTCAAACGGATCTTGGGCCTGAACCGGCTCCGATTACGTGGCCCATGCGGCGCAAATGACGAATTCCTCCTGGCCGCAACCGCCCAAAACCTCCGCAAGATGGCCAAGCTCCTTCCTGCACCGCAGCAACCGCGAAAAGCCTGACAGGAAAGGCGCTCGCGCTCAAATCTGGGCGCCGCATTCTGCGCCAGCAAACGGGTGTTTTTCCACAGAATCGGCGGTGAGCCGACTTGCGGCGCAGCAGCAAAGCACCTGCAGCAATTGGCAATTGCCGCCGTTCGCGCGCGCCGCAGCGAGACCTTGGCCGTGACCGACCCGTCGGGCGGATAGCTGCCGGTGAGGGGGCAGCATCGCACCCGCAAAGACCGGTGATAGCCGTCGTTCACAGGCACCCTTTGGATCGACGTGACGGGCAGCTTCCCGCTATACATGCAGCATGGCAAGAAAACCCGACATAGGCCTTCGAAAGGGGCTACGATTGTGCCAGATGAGGCACGAGGACCGGCTGGCCTTCATTGCTGAAGGTTTGCCTATTTTACTTGCGAGCGCTCAGGGCTTTCAGGATGCTGCCGCTCGCCTACATGATCGTCCTAGGGAAGAAGACGTGATGGTCAGCTTCTCGGATGAAGAAGCCGCGAAAATCCTGATCCTAATGGACATTGTTCGTTGCCCCCCGGCCCAGGTAAACCAGCATATCGGCAAGCTGATGCGCTGGTTTTACGATCATCTGGCACGGCTCATTTACGCGAAGGCGACGAGTTGGAAGCCTGTGAGCGTTGCCCAGCTCCAGCACTATTTGCAAACCGAATGCGAAGAGCACACGCTGGAGGGATTCGCGGGAGAGTTTATCCTGCCGGGCGGGCCGGTCCACGAACGGGAAAGCGCTCTGTACGCGGACATTCAGTCATACGACAACGGCGAACTGGCTTGGCACGAACCGCGAACCCGGCCGTCACTGTTTGGGCCGGAAGAATCCGACGCGCTGCGGGTTGCCAATGCTATGCAGCGGCTTGGGGTGCTCAGCCTCGATGGCCTGCGCATCGTCGCATCCATCTGGAGCGGGACACGGTTCACCGAGAAACAAACCCTGCACACGTCAAAAGCGCTAATGCAGGCAACGCTGGAACAGATGGAAGCGACCGGACTGATCTCCGAGAGCGCGGAGGATGGGGACGTTATGACCCTGTATGAGCGCTGGCAGATCCCCATGTATGAGCTTGAGATCACCCCGACGATCCAGACGATGGAAGAACTGCGCGAAGCCCAAGTACGGATGCTGAATGACGAAATGGGAGGTTGGTAAAGCACGGGGACAAGAACAGCTTCAATTCATCAGTCGGTTCTATGCTCGTAGGCTTCCAACATGCGCGGTGACATAATGATCGCTGCCATCAGAATCGTGATGGAATATTCCAGCAATTCCCTGCTCCGCTCAGGGTCGAAGAAACGCCCATTAAACTTTCCCCCGTGAAACAGGTTGTTCCGGACGCGCCTGACATAGAGGAAGATGAGGTCGTTTTCGTTCTGCGCCTGCGGAGCAACAATGCGCCATTGAAGCACATCATCCACATAGACCTGCTTTTTCGGAGGATGTCCCAGCATGTAGGCGATGGCTACTGCAACGTCCGCACCCGCTTGTTCTGTAAGGGGAGGCAGTTCACGGGCAAATCGTGTCCAGTCGGGATTAGCGGCATTGCCAGGGCCAGCAACGCAGTAGCCGGTTACCTTCAGACAGTATTCAAACTGGGCGAAGACACGGAAAAGTTCCGACGCCAAATCAGCCATTTCCCGATTGTATTGCATAAAACACCTCCACTCTGTGAGAGCCTCTCAGAAATCTCATTGGCACGACAGAGCAATATCATGCGGCCTTCTCTTGGCGAACTCGAATGCCGGCGAGCACAGACCGCGAAATCTCATGCCGTCGCGCTTTCTCGGCCATCTTCAAGCCTGGACCGTAGTTCTCCTTAACAATCCGGACCTTCTCGGCATCCGTCCAACGGCGACGGCGCCCAAAGTCGGAAACCGCCAAAACCTGAATGCGGGGGGCTTCGTGTGCGTCCATAAGGGCGTCCGGTAGCCTGAAAGACAGCATTCCCGCCAGACGGCCCTCGGCGCATGCTTACGCTTCGTCGAGTAGCAGCAGAAAGGCCATGTCATGCGTAAACACGATCACCTGGCGGCTGGCGCCCACTTCGGCCAAGCGCGCGGCAACTCGATCACGGTGCAGGTGATCAAGAGAGGAAACCGGGTCGACGAAAACGATGGGATGCGCTTCAGGGCATTGCGATCGTTCAACTGCTCAGTTCTCCTTTTCTTGCGGCCAATCCTCTGGGACCAATGCGGGGGGTTTAGTCCATGGTATTTCGATGAGTGCGTCCTGAAACCACTGATCACGAAGATTCGCATGCTCAGTGACGATCAATTGGAAGCCTGGAACATCGTCTTGGGTGAACTTCAGCAACAGCTCGAACAACCGGCGCACAGCATCGAGGTCGGCGTCGGCTTCCGTCTTCTGCACCGAACCATCGGCATCCCTGTATACCTGCTCGGAGGGGAAGTAGACTTGGGTTGGTTGGTCGATCAACAGGAAGCGCGGAATCGGACGGTTGTTCTGAGCCGCGAATAGATGCAGGGCGAGCAATGCTGACAGATGGTAGGCCAAATGGTTCTCGCCGCCGCCAGTCCTGCCCATTGGCACAGGACGCTCGGGTCGATCGAAGACGATTGTCAACTTCGGCAGGTTGAGCCGCGCAGGGTAAGGACCGAATTCGGCGTTGAACTTCTGGATGTATTGCGACACCTGTGCGGAAATGTTGTTGAGGATCGAGGTCAGGCGTTCGTTGCTGTCGTCAGCGCCTATCTGCTCCTCAAGCTGCTTAACTTTGTTGTTGAGACGGCGATTCTCCGATTCCAGTTTGGCAAGATCCTCATTCGGGAGGAGCGTTTCCAGGAACAGGCTGATACGGCCAACCACGCGCGCGGCCGCGTTGTTGCGGGTACCCATTTGGGCGATGACTTCGTTGGCTGAGATCGCCGCGGATAGCTCCGCTTCCTTCTGCTTGATATCGCCCGCGATCCCATCCGCTTTGCCGACCAGTTCGGCTAGGTAGGCTTCGAGCTTGGGGCGCTGGCCGGTGGCGATGCGTAACTCTTTGTCGAGCGTTTCCAATTCATTGAGCAGAACGACGGCGACCGGGGATTCCAGCGCCAAGTTTTGTTCGCTGAACGGCCATCGCCATTCGCCGCTGTCGGGGTTCTTCGGCAGTGCCTTGATTGAGGCCAGCCGGTCTATCTGTTCGGCGGCCTCATTTTCGTAGCCGCGCGCCCGCTTGGCGAACTGTCGTGCCGCGTCAATCCGGGCCTGCGTATCACGGCGATCCTGACGCAGTTGGGCCAGCTCATCTTCCAGAAACGAAACCCGGCTGCCGTCGTCGTCTGGCACGGTTTCGGGCTTCCACGACAGAGCCAACCTCAATGCGTCGATGATCCCGTCGGCATTCGGGTTCTCGTCGGTGTTGCCGATGACCCCGACTGTCTTGGCTTCCGAGTAGAGGCCGATAGCTTGTTCGTGCGACGTGTCGACAGCGTCGCGTGCCTGATCCAGCTTCTTGTTGCTGATCCTCAGATCGCGCTGCGCTAAGCGCAGCCTGGATTCCAACTCGTAGCGATCGTGTGACGAGACGCCAAGCAAGATTGGCAACGTGTCGCGGATCGCCTGCGGTTGGAACTGCTCGTTCTGGCGATAGAAAAGTTGATCTTTGTTGGCGACCAGCCCCTGCTTCTGGAACAGATAGTAGAACGTGTGCTTGACGTTCGCGTCGTAGCTAACTCTGCTGTGCTCAGGCGCGACTTCCGTGCGGTTCTCGGGAATGCCGAGCAAGCGCGACAGCAGTTCGACAATACTGTCATCGTCAGTGTTGACCGCCAGATCCTTGAACTCGGGCACCTCCAATTGGGCACCCCTTCGCAACATCGCCGTGCTGCAACTCGCGCCACCTCCTGGCGGGGTTGGCTTGGCAATCAGCACCTGTTCTTTCTCGAACTGGTAGATCACGGCAAACCAAGACACCTTGTCACGGATGATGCCTTCGGGGACGTTGAACGAGGAGCGTCCCATGCAGTACTCGATGATCTCGGAGAGCGCAGACTTGCCGGTAGAGGAGCGACCGGTGATGACGTTGAGCCCGTCTACCTTAAACCGGATGTCACGGCGCTGGCCGTCATGGCTGTAGATGTGGATGGATCTGATCTTCATGGTCGAATCCCGAAAGTCGCATAAACCGTCGCCCGGTCGGCAATGCGTGCAAATTCCTTTCCGACGATCCGAGCCACCTTCTGGCAGGCGACGGTTTCGGCGGTTCCATCGACGCTCTTGCGGACCTTCTTGGGTACGGTCTGGATGCGACCGTCGTCCGAGACGTCGATGCAGCCCCGTTCCATAAGCAGACCGAACCCCTCGAAGGCATACGGCAGCATCTGCGTGACACGGTCGGCGAAGCCCACCATGATTTGCTGGTTCTTCTCTGCGGTCTTGAGCAGGTAACTGCGTGGACTGCCGGCGATTATCTCGCGCGAATCCTTGTGTAGGCACAGTGGCAATACAAGCAGCGACAGCGAAAAGGGCATGCCGCGATCGTCTTCTTCCTCGTAGCCGTGCAGGGCACGGAACAGGACCAAGCCGCAGAATGCAGGATTGAAAAGGTTCCGAATTTCAAAGGGGCGCTGATCCCATCGCTTCACGAGGCGACCCCCAGGACATTGCCAAGTCGGTCGAGAAATCTTGGGTGCCAATAAACCTTGGGTCCGGGGGTGGAATCCGCCAGAATGTGAAAGCTGCCGCGAAGGACATAGGGCTCCGTCACCCGTGCGCGAATGCGTAGAGATTCGATCTTTCCAGTCTCAAATTCCGCCCAGTTGTAGAGAGTCGCGCCGGCTTCGCGCAGCGCATCCTCCGCACTGTCGTCCGTCAGCTTCTCAAAGGCGACGTCTTTATAGCGACCCCATTCATCGGTGAGGCGATCTTCGTACTCCTCGACCTCTCCCAATACGAGCAGATTCTCGCGGGCCCAGGCCGATCGTTGTTCGAACGCCCGATAATAATCCAGAATCGCGCTCCTGATCCGATTGGAGGAAATACCAATCTCGCGCAGTTGCGCCACGAACAGGCGTGGATCTGAATCGGTGTCAATCTCGTCGGCAGGCAGCTTTCCGCGGAAGGTGATAGGAAGGTTGTCTGCCTTGTATTCTTCGGCGAAGCTTGAGAGCTTGTCCGACACTTCGTAGCCGAAGATCCCTTCCGGTCTGGCACCAGTCAAGTGTTTGATCACTGCGTCGGTCCACCAGCCTTCCAGTCTCTGAAAGACGAACTCCCTGTGCTCGCGCCGGATGCTTCGCATGTGTTTGTCCCTTATGATTGTCGGGATGTCGACAATG
Organism: Thalassospira profundimaris; assembly: GCF_003326755.1. Taxonomy (GTDB): domain Bacteria; phylum Pseudomonadota; class Alphaproteobacteria; order Rhodospirillales; family Thalassospiraceae; genus Thalassospira; species Thalassospira profundimaris_B. The sequence continues at coordinate 92,552 of NZ_JPWH01000015.1, forward strand.
CGCGGGCTACCATCGAGGATCAGGACGCGTTCCAGGAAGTCCTGCTTCTCTGAATCGCTAAGTTCATTGAATAATACGGCAATCGGCGTGATAAGTTTCGACCTCGACTTGCTGAGTGCTTCGTTGGCAAGCTGGGCCAGTGTTGCCGCATCACCCGAAGCGACTGGTCGATCCGGGAGGAGGCCAGCAAGGAAAGAGTCCGACGATACCGTGCCGGTGGTGAACAGGAAGAACCGCAAATTTGATGCAGCACGACCATCCCGCTTATACCGCAGCAGCCAAATATTGACGGACTTCCAGAAATCGGTCGACAGATCGGTTAACTTGTCACCGACTGCTTTGTGTTTGAGTGAAGCGAGGGACTTGCCACCGTCGGTAGCAATGAAATCGAGATCATCGTCCTTTTCGAGACAAACGGTCGTATCCTCCGGCAACTGAAGCAGGTGCAGCAGGGAAAGACGCGCCTGATAGATATATCCAAGACCTTGCTCGCCGGCTGAATACTTATCGGTATGCGCATTGGTCATAAGAAATTGCTCATGCTAATACCCTGTGCGCTGAGCCTAACGACGAACAAGCTGCTCTACTCTTTAGCCTGCCTGACGCCACCGTGGCCGAATGTGTAGACCAAATCAATGGGTCAGTTTGGCCAACCAACACGCGATATCTCGACAAGGTGCTGATGGAAATTTCGCGGCAGGGCTTGATTTGATCTCTATCGCCGCGCGTTAGAATGCTGATCCGCATGATGCAGAGCGACCGGCAGCTTCGTCCCGCATCGCTCCCGTCTGACCTTTGAAAATGCTGCACTGTGTATCGAACGGCAGGTATGGTGAATGCCGCATAGCAGCGAGGCGCGATCCTGAACGGCGGCAGTGGGCCGATCAACCCGGACACGGTGATCACGGCTACAGTTCCGACGTCTGCGGCTGAGACAGGTGACATCCTTTCAGCTACCTGAGCCCCCCGTCCACATCCTCCGACACCTCCTGCCGCAGCTTCGGCCCCTGTGCGAGGCGCCGACCGAGAGCTGAGATAAACGCCTCGTAGCGCTCCCCAGCCTTTGCCCGCGCCGCTTTGGCCGCGGGTTCCGGCAGAGCCGGTGTTGTCGCAAGCCAGAAACGGATGAACACCGCCAGGCTTTCGACGGAGATCCCGACATCGCGTTCCAGCCGGGTGATCCGCCTGTCGATTTGATCCAGGCGCCTGGCCAGAACCGCCTCGCGGCGCTCTGCGTCATCCGGGGAGAGAAAGGATGCGATCGCTGCCTCGGCCACCATCGATTGGGATCGATCACGCCGGGCGGCAAACTCCGCCAGCATCTGCATGACCTCAGGATCGAGGTAGACCGAAATCTTCGTCTTCTTGCGGCTGGTGGTCATGATCAAAGCTCCATGCCATCATCGGGATTGAGGGAGATCTGACGTGCAACACCACGCATCTGCTGCATGACACTGCGGTTACGGACGGCGCCATCCTCCTCATCCTCGGGTGGGTCGAATTCAAACTCGTTCTCGAGAAGCGTCTGCTTGTCGACCGGCTGAGGCTGCGCCAGCTCCGGCTGAAGACGGCGCTCTGACGCTGTCGGGTCCTCATCCTCCGGTCCCGTCTCGGAGACTGGCTCCAGCTCGACGTCCTGCGTTGGTACGGCCAGACCGCTCCAGTCATCCTTCCCCGAGGCGCCCACCTCCACCAAGTCGGGTGGCGGCAAGACCCGTTCGGTAAACCGCGAATCTTCGTAATACCGTGCTTTCGTCGCGCGGATCGGCGGAGTGCCTGCCACCATGACAATCTCTTCTGAAGGCGGCAGCTGCATGATTTCTCCGGGGGTGAGCAAGGCCCGCGCGGTTTCCGACCGGGACACCATGAGATGGCTGAGCCAGGGCGCCAGACGGTGCCCGGCATAGTTTTTCATCGCCTTCATCTCGGTTGCCGTGCCAAGAGCATCAGAAACCCGTTTGGCCGTACGCTCATCATTGGTCGCGAAGCTCACCCGGACGTGGCAATTGTCGAGGATCGAATTATTCGGGCCGTAGGCCTTCTCGATCTGGTTCAACGACTGGGCGATGAGGAAGCTCTTCAGCCCGTAGCCCGCCATGAAGGCCAGCGCGCTCTCGAAGAAATCCAACCGGCCGAGCGCCGGGAACTCATCAAGCATCAGCAGCAGCCGATGCCGGTCATCCTTGCCCTGCAGGTCTTCGGTCAGGCGTCGGCCGACCTGGTTGAGGATCAGGCGGATGAGCGGCTTGGTGCGATTGATGTCAGATGGCGGCACCACGAGATACAGCGTGACAGGTCGCGCTCCCCCGACAATGTCGCCGATCCGCCAGTCGCAGCGGCGCGTGACCTGGGCGACGACAGGGTCGCGATAGAGGCCAAGGAAAGACATCGCCGTCGACAGCACACCGGAGCGTTCATTCTCGGATTTGTTGAGCAATTCGCGGGCGGCACTGGCGACCACGGGATGCGGCCCCGCCCCGCCCAGATGTGACGTCCGCATCATCGCGCGGAGTGTGGACTCCACGGGACGCTGCGGGTCGGACAGGAAGTTGGCGACACCGGCCAGCGTCTTGTCCTTCTCGGCATAGAGGACGTGCAGGATCGCACCGACGAGCAGGCTGTGGCTGGTCTTCTCCCAGTGGTTTCGCCGCTCCAGACTTCCCTCGGGATCGACGAGAATATCCGCGATATTCTGGACATCGCGAACCTCCCATTCCCCGCAACGCACTTCCAGCAGCGGGTTGTAGGCCGAAGAGTTCGGATTGGTCGGATCGAACAGCAGGACCCGACCGTGCCGGGCCCGGAACCCGGCGGTCAACTGCCAGTTCTCGCCCTTGATGTCATGAACGATGGCCGAGCCGGGCCAAGTGAGAAGAGTGGGCACGACCAGCCCTACGCCCTTGCCGGAGCGCGTCGGTGCGAAGCAGAGCACATGCTCCGGCCCATCGTGGCGCAGGTATTCCCGGTCATAGCGACCGAGGACCACGCCATCCGGATCAAGAAGTCCGGCCGCCTTCACCTCGCCCATCTCCGCCCATCGGGCAGATCCATAGGTCGCGACGTTGCGGGCCTCGCGGGCGCGCCAGACCGACATAGCGATGGCCACCCCGATAGCAATGAAGCCCCCCGAGGCGGCGATGATCCCACCTGTCGCAAAGACCGGTGGCGCGTAGGCCTCATAGAAATACCACCACCAGAAGATGGCGGGAGGATAGTAGACGGGCGTCCCGAACAGCACGAACCAGGGCGGGCCCAGCTGTGCCTGATAGCCGAGGCTCGCGGCCACGTATTGCGTCGCGCCCCAGGTGGTGGCCAGAATGATGAGGAAGACGATGGAGATCTGCCCCCAAAGGATTTTTGTTGCGGACATGACTGTCGCTCCTTTCCTGTGTTTTGATCAGAGGCCAAGACCGAGCTTGCGGCCGAAGTCCCAATCGACCCCGCCGTCTCCGCGCGCGACGCCGGTAACGTCCCGTCCGAGGTGTTTTTCGAGGGAAGGGGACCAGGGCACCAGCTGGAAGCCGAGCGCGCCGTCAGCTCCATAGCCCTCGATCATTGCAAAGCGCCCCGAAGCCAGCGCGAGACGCTGGCGATATAGGCCGCTGACGTAGTCGCCCGCTTCCGCCTTGTTGAACGGCAACCCGGTCTCCCCCGAGAGCTGCGCGCCAACCGCCTGCAGCTCCCGGTCGCGCAAGGTTCCGAGCAGGCGCCGGGCAAAGACCACTCTGCCGCCCCGCTGCTCGGCCAGCCCCTCCGAGGTCAAATGATCGCCCCGGGCGTCCAGGGCCTGCCGGACCTCGGCACCAAAGCCCTGGTCCGACAGCGCAAGCGGTTCCCGCGCGATGGCCTGCCGGTCGAGCCAGGTCGCCCCGGGCGCGATCACCTGCGCAGCGAGGTCCAGGTCTGACCGAACCGCCAGTGCGACACGACGCTGGCCGCGCGCATCGTCATAGGTGCGGAGTTCCACGATCGAGCCGGCGGCGCTGTCACCGGCAGCGTCGAGATGGGGCAGACGGACATGGTGGCTCCGGCCATCGACACCATCGACGACGGCATAGGCTGTCCCCTTCAGCTCGTCATCGAGACCCCGCTGGACCAGACGACCGATGACGGGAACATCGAGCCTCTCCGCGGCAAGCACAAAGCTCGAGGCCCCGCGCTCGATCCCCCGGTCCGTCAGGGCACGATGCATCCGCTTGATGATGTCGCCACGCTCCCCCATCTCGCGCAGGACTGCCTCGGCATCGTCCCTGATGTGCCATTGCGACTGTCCGATCTGGTCGGCGACGCCGAGCATTTCCAGCCGGCGCAACCGCCCGACCTTCAGTGTGTGAAACGCATCCGGCTGCCGATCCGCATCCGGCGCCATGTCGAGGATGCGCGAACGCCCTGCATCCCGCAGCAACTGACGGTCGAGCTGCGTCCAGCGCTCGGCCCCGATCTGTCGCTCAAGTGTCCGGCGGATGTCGAGATCGCTACGTGGGCCCAGTTCCTGGGTGATGAGATCCCGTGCCCTGTCCCGCATGCCCTCCTTGATGTAGTCCCGCGAGATCACGAGATCCTGGCCGTCGTCGCGCGTACCCCGAACGATCAGATGGACATGCGGATGGGCGGTGTTCCAGTGATCGACGCCGACCCAGTCAAGAGATGTGCCGAGATCCTGCTCCATCCGCCGGACGAGATCGCGGGTGAAGGATTGCAGGTCGGACATGTCCGGCGCGTCGTCGGGTGAGACGATGAAACGGAAATGATGACGGTCATCGCGACACCGCCCGGCAAAGGCCCGGCCATCGGCATCCTCCGTTCCGGGCCCGAAGAGCCTGGCCTTCTCCCCGTCCCGGGTCACGCCGTCCCGGCGCAGGTAATCGAGGTGGGCTCCGAGGGGCGCGGATTTCCCGCTGTGCCGGACCACACGCGCCTTGAACACCGCGCCGCGTGTGCGGGCGGTGATGAGGCGGTTGGCCTGAATGCTGGCACGCTGACCGCGCCCGAATCTGGACCGATTGCCCGTGGTGACGCGCCCGGCCCGCGAGACGCCACCGCCGGCCTTTTTCGCGGCAGCCAGAGCCTGTGCGATGAAGGGCCGGGCCTGCTGCGCCCGGGTAGAGCGGATACGCCCCGGGCGGATGCGGAACTCGCGATCACCGCGCATGGCAAATCCCCACACAGTGCGAAACTACACTGAATATCAGAACCTTAGGCACATCTCGCACGGTGCAGGCACGCGCCACACGGTGCGGAGCGCGGCAAAAACATGAACAAAAACAACCGCCCAACCGCCGCGCACCGTGCGCCCTTTTATCCTGCCATCCTTCGGTCGTGGTGCCCGCCACCACCGGCCGTCCCCTCAAACGCACTCCAGAGCACGATAGCATGCGAAGTGTCGTCGCGCGGATCATGGCCGGACCTCACCAGTCTCCGGATGGACGAAGAGGCCCTCAGATTGCGGGGGGAGGCCCGCCTGCGGCAACGCCGGGACGGGCGAAGGAGCGCCGCCGACCGTCCGGTGAGGCGACACAGAACCGATCGCAGACCCGCCGTCGTCGCGGCTGATGAAGATCGCCGCCTCACGCCAATCGAGCGGCCGGGCTGCAGCAACAGTGCCGCCCGATGGCCGCTCGCCAAGCAGCACGGGCGCAAGCGCAGCGACATAGGCGCGCGTCTCGGCCGGCAACGGACGATCCGCCAAACGGTATTCGTCGTAGCGGGCGGGACCGGCGTTATAGGCCGCCAGCATCGCCGCGACATTGCCATAGCGGTCCCACATCTCGCGCAGATAGGCCGTGCCCGCGAGGATGTTGTCACGCGGATCGTAAGGGTCTCGGCCAAAACCATGACGGATGCGCAGCCCGGTCCAGGTGTCGGGCATGACCTGCATCAGCCCCATCGCGCCAGCGGAAGAAACCGCACGCAGATCGCCCGCGCTCTCTGCCCGCATCACGGCCATGATCCAGGTCGTCGGAATGCCGAAGCGCTGCGACGCCTCGGTGACCTGGGCGGCGTAGGGATGCGCGGCGATTGCGTGTTCGGGCACACTGGTTTGCGCCAAGAGCGGCTGCGTGGCGGTGACCGGGATGAGGAGGCCGGAAAGAAGAAGGAGGAGAAGGCGGCGGCAGATGCCACCTCTCCCCGACGCGGGACGGGTGCGGGACATAATCATCGTCAGTCCCGCTCGTCGCGTTTCTTAGGGCGGGTCCAGTGCAGCCCCCACGCCCTGCCCTCCTCGTCCGACTGGAACAGGCGCGCGCGTATCGGATGCCGGAAAACCGGATCATCGAGCAGGACCGAAACGAAAGCCCCTGCGGTTTCGCCGGTGTGTTTCCAGCCCGCGCCAACCTCCGGACCCTCCTCGTCACCGAGATGGATGCGATAGGCGGGAGCTTTCTCGGTATCGACGGCGTCGGTGGGAACAAAGGTCAGTTCCAGGTCGAGAGAGAGCGTACGCAGTTGTCCGGCATAGCCAGACGGGGTGCGGGTGAATTGACCGATCTGTGGCATTGGAGGCTCCTTCCTCATGCGGTGAATGGGAGGCGGGTCGCTTGCGCGCCCCGCGATGGACGCGCGTCACCGCTCCGGCGCGTCCCAGACGAGGCGGCCATCGCCACCCTCGTCGGTGAACAGTGGACTGGCTCGGCCGATCACTGCCGAGGTGGGGAACGGACCGAAGTAGCGGCCATCGAAGCTGTCAGAGACCGCCGGGTTCATCAGGAAGACTTCGCCCTCTACGATGGTGCGGCAGCCCTGCCAGACGGGAAGATCGCGGCCCTGGCTGTCGCGCTCTCGCGCCTCCCCCAGGTGTCTGCCATCGACGGTGATCGCAGCGCCGTCACGGCAGATCCGTTGTCCCGGCAGCCCGGTGACGTGCTTCAGGATCGGCACATCGCGACCGACATAGCCGCGCGCGACCATGAAACCTGCAAAGGGTTCGGGCGGCATGACCGCGACCAGATCTGGCGCCGCGAGTCGGCCCACCGGCGCAATGGTGTAGAGACCAATTGGCACACTGGCCGAGGCGTTCCAGACCAGCCGTGGCGCAGTCGGAATGCTGCCGGCGATGACAGCGGCGAGCGCGGCAACCGTCACCATGATGTAGCGGGCGCGGCTCATTGCGTTCGCCTCTTCGAAAGCCTCACCGGAGCGTTCGACACGCTGCGCGAACCGAAGCTCACCTCCTGACGCCGGAGCCATGCGGCATGGCGTTCCGCCGTATAGGCGCGCGGCGCTTCGCCCGCCTTCATCCAATGCGCGACATGGCGCCAGTGGTCGGGATCGACGTCGGCAGGACCGATGCCGAGACCCTCGATGGCATCGACATGGCGGAGGACCTTCTCAACCTTGGGCCAGCCTTCGATCTTCAACAAAATCTCGCCACCGGGGCGTACGAAAGGCAGCGTTTGATAGGAGTTACAAGCCGCGATCGCGCGCACGATGTCGATGCGCGAAACAACGGTTCCATAGTCATTCGACGTCCAGCGGACGAAGCCAAATACGGCGCCGGGACGGAAAAAGACGATGCGGCGGCTGCGGTCGAGGATCTGCGTTCCGGCTTCTTGGCCGAACCGGATCCAGAACTCGATCCGCTTCTCCACCCAGGTCAGTTCTACGCGCGTCAGCGCGCCGCCGGAATGGGCGTCGAAAGATCCGTCTCCGGTCACGCCAGGGATCACAAAGCCGGTCATTGTGGTTCTCCTTCGGGTTCCGGGTATTCGCGCCCGAGCAACTCGCGCAGCATGTCAGCGACAGTGACGCCGCGGCTGAAAGCTGCGACCTTGATGCGACCGCGCAGGTCCGGGGTAATGTCGATGGTGAGCCGGGCCGTGTAGATCGCCGCCGCGCGACCGTGTGCAGATGGCGCCTCGCCAACCTTGATCCAGGTCTCGGCATCGACTGGCCGCGCGGCGAAACCACGCTTGTCATTGCGCCCGCTCATACCGCCACCTTTCCAAGACCGAGGCGCCCGATCTCAGATGTCAGCGCCGCGATCTCTCGGGCAGCATGCGATTGACGGTTGATGTCACTGGCGAGGCGACCGGTTTGCGCCGCATCTGCAAAGACGACGCGCTGACCAATCGTGCTGGCAAGCACTGGAGGATTGTGATCCGCCAGCGCCTCGGCGGTGTCCCGGGCGATGACGGTGCGCGCGCTGCAGCGGTTGAGCAGGAAGCGGGCGACAAGTTCCGGCCGATAAATGCGGGCCTCCCCAAGGAGGGACAGCATCTCGACAGAGGCCCAGCCATCGAATGGCGAGGGCTGTACCGGGATCAGCACCAGATCGGCGGTGAGCAGCGCTGAGCGCATGAGCCCAGCAACACGCGGTGGGCCATCAATAACGACATGATCGACTGTGCGGGCAAGTTCAGGGACTTCGCGGTGCAGGGTGTCACGGGCCAAGCCGAGGGTGCCGAAGAGCCGCGGCAGACCTTCGCGGGCGCGTTGCTGCGACCAGTCCAGGGCGGAGCCTTGCGGGTCGGCATCGATCAGGGTGACACGCTTGCCCTGTATCGCCAATTCACCAGCAATATGGAGCGCCAGCGTCGTCTTGCCGACGCCACCCTTCTGATTGAGCAGAGCGATGATCATTCGCCACCTCCCGGCAATTCGAGAGGAAGGCGGGGCGTATCTGGATGATCGGAGGCTGCTGCGACACCCTGATCGGAAGCCGTTCGCGGCACCGATGGGGCGACGGCTGCCTTCGTCTTACCGGCCTGGCTGAGGCTTTTTGCGGTGGCACGGATGAGGTTTTCCACATCACGCGCGCGCTCTTCAAAGTTAGACTCTTTGTTAGACTCTAAGTTAAGGGGGCGGTTTCCTATTTCGTTTCCGTGCGTTACCCCCTGTTTGGGTTCCTGATAGCACGAGTCTCCGGTTCCCGATAGCACGATAGCCCGGGTTCCCGATAGCACGAGCCCATTCACAGGTTTTCTACAGCCCGGAGTAGGCTCGAAAGCCAACAGCTTGCGGCCACCAACCTCTGTCTCGAGAAAGAGCGTGTAGCCCGGAAGCGGCTGCCGCCTGATGATGTCGCGAAGCTCGAAGGCAAACCGCTTGAAGGGCGACAGTGCCCCGGACTTCTGGTGAAGATGATGGAAGTCGAAACGCCAGCCATCCCGCTGCCGACCACCGTGCTTGCGCACCAGGCGATACAGCCAGCGGTCAAGTCCGCCGGTCAGGTCGAAATACGCCCGATCAATGGTGAGGACGAGCGCATTGTCGAGCACGGCCCGGTAGAACCAGTCGGGCACGATCAACTCGATGCCGTCCGGCCGCCCATCCCTGTCGCTGCGCTCCTGCCATTCGTTGATCCAGGAAAAGCGATGGCGGCGTCCTTCCGCCGGCTGCCGGATCGAGGTGGAGATCGTCGTCGACTGGAGACGATCCAGCGCCGCCTTCAGGCGCTGGTAATCCCGCGCACTGGTTCCGCGGCCGACATAGGTGAGGATCTCATATGGGGTGGCCGCCATCAGCCGGGAGGTGCGCAGCCCCGCGTCACGCGCCTCGACAATCTGGCTCGCCGCCCAGATCAGGATGTCGGCATCCCAGATTGTGGCCATGCCGTGATCGGGAACCGCTTCGACCCGGATGCTGACGCTGCCAGCGGCAAAGTCGATCGGTGCGACCCGTTTCGACTTGGCGAGAGAAAAGAAGGGATAGGCCATGAGGTCCTGCGCATCTCTGGGGGCGAAATCCCCGGGCAGCGCGCGGAACAGATCGAGCTGTCCGCGCTCGGAACGGGGTTTGCGTCCATCGGTCATGACGGCATTGCCGCTGCGTCAGCGCACGAAGCGGCGGGGCTGCGGCAGATTGGCGAGCGTGTGGCGTTTCGCCGGCAACACCTGCCCGCGCGGGTCGGATGTCGAGGTGACAGCGCCGCGTCCGACCCAGGCCTGCAGGTCCTCGATCGCATAGACCACGCGTCCGCCCAGCTTGTGGTACGCGGGACCGGTGCCATAGGTCCGGTGCTTCTCCAGCGTCCGAGCCGACAGGCTCAGGAACTGCGCGGCCTCCTTGGTGCGCAGATAGCGCGGGGGAAGTTCGGTTGAGATGGCGGACATCGGGCGTCTCCCTACTGTGTGTGACTAGTGCCGCGAAACAGCGGCTGATGACGGTCACGATGGCGAAGCGCGTCCGGTCAGATGCAGTGGGAAGGTAGCAGGGGTAAATCCGCACACCGCGGCGCGGGATCGCCGAACTAGAGGCGGCGCTGGTGGCGAAGGAGCTTGCGATAGCCGCCAGCGATCAGGTCACGCCCCTCGCGAAGGAGGCTGGAGACGGCAAAGCGGGCCGAGGAGACCTGCCATTCATCGCGGTCCAGGCGACCGGTCCGGAACAGGACCTCGGCGATCTGCTTCTGGGTCGCACCATGGAAGGCGGCGTCCGAGGCTTGAAGGACACGCCGGAGGCGCGCTTTTTGTTGCGCGGTCAGACGGGTGTCGCGGGGGATGGATCGACGGCGGTGCTGGTTCGCCAGGAGCCGCTGGATTGCCTCGATGCGGTCGAGACCCTCAGGGCCGAGAGGAACGGTGGCCACAAGCCTGTGGCGGGACCCAGAAGGGGCGACAAGATGCAGGTACGTCCCGTCCGGCAGCCTGTGGCGCAGGTGCTCCCCCATCGGGGACGGTCTGTCCGTCGAGGCGACGATGTCCTCGCTGAGACGATCAGCCTCTCCGCCAAGTGCCTCGGGGGCGGCAACGAGCACCACGGCACTCGTGTCGACCGCCGGACACCAGAACACCTCCGCTACGCAAGCGGGCAGCCCGGGTCGGATCGGGAAAGCACAACCCCCATCGACGGCCGACCTGATCCATCAGATCAACCCTCTCCGGGGGTTCTCCTGCGAGCTTCGCGTAATCATGCTGATATTCGGGATTGCGGCGCAGGCATTCCCAGCCGAGGTCCGGCGCGGCCAGATTATCGAGATAGTCGTAGGCGGCCTGGTCACGCCAATTCGAGCGATCAGGTTGCATGGCATCGCTTCTCCCCTAGGTTGATCATGAGAAAGGATTCCAAGAGATCAATCACTTGGGAAGCCCGCTACAAGGCATCAGGTGATGCGCACGGCGCATCACCTCCTCAGCCGGTTCGCCCCGCCGCCAACTGCCGATAGCCCTCGGAACTCAACCAGCGCGCGCGTTCAAGATGGGCGTCGTGGACCAGGCGCGCCCGCTCCGGCTCTTTCTGCGTATCGAGGCCCAAGATGATCTGCGCCGCTTCCTGCCAGCTCGCGCCCTCGTCTGCAGCATCGAGCAAACGCATATACTGCGCCATGTGGCGACGGTCATACTCCGTGACCACGCCCCCCTGCGGCGGCACACCCTGCAAGCTGCTGATCGTCACGCGCATCCCCACGGCGTTTGCTGCACAAACCTAACACAGCCAGTCGACAGTTTTGTGAGCACGGCGTTAGCGCAATTCGGCTCCCTGCAAAACCCGCCGGAAAGGTCAGGCCTTTGAGGCGGCCTTCGCCTGAACATGCATCACTCCAATCCCCTGGTCGGAATTCAGGAGCAGAATGCCATTCGCCTCGAAAGCCCGTCGGACCTGATCGCGCGTGGTCTCATAGACCTCGAGCCCGCTTTCGGATTCGAGGCGCTTGAGCGCGGTCAAAGATACCCGGGCCTCATCCGCAAGCTGCTCCTGTGTCCAGCCAAGAAGCGCCCGCGCGGCCCGTGATTGTCGGGCGGTGATCATGCAGATCACCTCCCATCCGGCCCGGCGCAAACGCCAGAACTACGACTATTATAGTCGCATAATGAAAATTCGCCACTAAAATTCTGACGTGTTTACATCGCGGTTCCGCTTTGGCCTTGCAAATTTCGGGAACTGATTCGGTTGCCCGGCTTGGCGGTCGGCCCCGGCCTTTCGACCGGGGCCTCGCGACGGCGTTATTCGCCGCGGCGACCGTTGGGGCGGGACCAGATCAGAGCGTAGCTCTCGCCGTCCTCGTCGTCGAAGAGGTTGGCGTAGATCGGGGCGGTGAAGCTCGGATCGTCCAGCTTGAGGCCCAGATAGTCGCGGCCCTCATTGGACCGCTTGGACCAGGCGGCACCGATCTCGGCGCGGCCGACCAGGACCCGGTGGCTGGGGGCGTTCTCGCCGGTGGCGCGGGTGTCGGGAACGATGCGCACGCCCTGGACCTGGACGCTGAGGGTGACGATTTCGCCGGTGAATTCGTTGCCGGCCTTCTTGAAGGTGCCGATGGTTGCCATTTTAAGTCTCCGTTTTCCGTTTCCGGGTCCGCACCATTGCGGCCCGATGGCGATCGACAGGCCGGAGACGACCGACGGCGCACCCCCGGCGTGCCGGGGGCCGGACAGCAAAGGCAGAACTTTCTTGTTCCGCGCGGAATGGCGGCTCTGCCGTCAGGGGAAGAAAGCTATGGCGGCGCTGTTGCGCCAAGCCGGTCGAGGCGTAGCCGATCTTCGGCCAGATCAGGCCATTGAAAGGGCCGTATGGAGCGGACATGGGACGAGCAAGGAACGGAGACGATGGCAACGGCGGATGCTCATCAGCCTGACCGGCAACGAATTCACCGGCGGATTTGCTTACCCGTGACAGGCCATGCGCATCACGCTCCAGGCGCCCCGCCCAACGTAACGCCCCCGATCACAGGTGCGATTTGCCGCTCGAACGGTCCATCGCCTCCACTGCACGACCACGTCCTCGATGCCTGCCTCGTGCCGATCCGCATACCGCCCAAAACCAGCATTCGAATGACCGGGATGCTGCGTTGCCACATTTGTCCAAACGTTCTTGCGATGAGTGGCGCAGTGAAACGCGCGTGATGGATGCCATAATGCCACGGGTGCTACAGAAATCATAAGACCAAGGGTGGTCCAGCTCACCACGGACCTCGGGAGTTCAACCGGGTCGAACTGGGCAATTGAAAGTGCGATGGCTACTAGCTGGTCAAATGATCAATGATCGTTCAGGTTGGAACAAGTGACTTTTCGAACAGGCATAAGAGGGCCGTCAAACCATGGGACAGACAGAAGCCTTCATCGACCGTGCCCATTCTGCGCCCTTGGCATACTATATCGATGAAAGCGGAAATACTGGCGACCTGACCAAGGCAGGGGGCGAAACCTATGGCTTTGAGCAGCGTATGTTCACGCTTGCCGCTGTGGGCTGCGAGCTCGACGATGCGTTCATGGAGAGGTTCAATGTCCTCAGGACAGCGCATCGCATGCAATCTCCAGAAGTAAAATCTCGACAAGCCTATGAACGGCCACAATTCGTCTCCGACCTTCTCGATCTGCTCGAGGAGCGCGGTTGCCCGATCTTCATCGAGGCCGTTGACAAACACTATTTCGTTATCGCGAATATCATAGATCGGATCGTCGTTCCCTATCTCGGGGCATGCGACGTCCAGCCGCGCTCGCTATGGATAAAGGGGGTAATGGCGGATCATATGGCGATTTATGGGCCGCCTGAGTTAGCCCAGGCCTTCGTCGCTTGCTGCCAGAGCCGTGACTACGCCGAGGTCCGCGACTTCTACAAGCAGATCATCCGGTGGGCTGAGACAAGCCGGCTTCCAACTGAAGGGGTTGCCGATGCTTTCGTCCGCTTTACCCGTGACAGCCTCAAGGATTTTCGAAAGCTTCCGAAGGCAAAGGCGGTGGAGAATGCACTGCCAATCCCGGACACCTCACCAAAGGGCAAGCTTCTATGGGTCTTGCCAAATCTGACATCCTTCACCCACGTTTATGCCCGGATCAACCGCTTCCTAGAAAAGCAGGTCTCGGGCGTGACGCTCTTCCATGACGAGCAGCTTCAGTTCGGAGACGTCTTGCGCCAGAATAAGGGGGTGATGGAGAGTTTCAACGCTCTAAACATGCAGCTGCCGCTAAAGACGGCGGATTTCGAGTTCTCAGCATCAGCGGAGCTGGAGTTCGTTTGCTCTCACGACAGCATCGGCATTCAGATTGCCGATGTCCTCGCTGGCTTTGTTTCTAGATACATCCAGCAGGCTGTCTGGGGTGGAATAGAGATGGATGCTAACAGAATGGCCATATTTAACAGAATTGTAGATACCGGTGAGCGCGAGCGAGGTACAGGGATGAACATCGTAGCCCCCGAAAGTCTGCTCCGTTTTCTCGGCATTTCGCCACGAGCAAATTATATATAACCGTCATTACGGAATAGAAATGTCCGCCCTTCTGGCGAAAAGGACACGGGATTGAGGAGGAAGTTGCAATGGAAGCGGTTGGCGATCTGGAGCGGGAAAGGCATCTTAGAAAAGCACCCAGGAATCTCCCCGCCTCCCTTCGCAATGTCGTAGAATACCGAAAGTCCGGCCTCAGTCTGAACCACGTTGTCGGGTGCCCGCTCGATTGCGGCTACTGCGTACGGCATATGTTCGACAACTTCGAGATGAAGCGGCCCCACCTCGTGGTGGATGATGAAGAGGCTGTAAGCGCGTTGATCTCGCATTGGGCATTTGTTCCTCATGTCACCCCCGTCCAAATATTCAATCGCGCGACTGACCCCTTTCTGCCTCTCGTGAAGCAGCACATGCTGCACACTCTCGAACTGCTAGATGGGCATGGGTTTGGAAATCACGTGCTAGTAATCACCCGCTGGAAGGTCACGCCTGAGGATGCCGAGCGCCTTGAGCGCCTACGTCATCTCAAGGTCACGGTTCTGGTGACTTGGTCTGGCATTGCGGACCCTCGTCTCGAACCGGTCGATAGCGTAATCGCGGAAAGGTCGCTTGAGGTACTTTGTAAGCATGCCAGCCGTACAAAGAGGATCCTCTACTGGCGCCCTATAATAGCCGGTGTGAACGACACCGATGAATGTATCGCCAGGGCTAGTGCGCTGTCGCGCTTCGCAGACGCCACCGTCTTCACTGGCCTGTTTCATCGGGAGCAAATCCGCGCACACTTTCGCTCCGCAGGTGTCGAAGATATCTATCATGACGTGCCTAGGCGCAAGATCCTCCCGCGCGAGGTCGAGCAACACATCCTGCGTCGATACTTTGGCGCTCCGATTTTCCGCAAGACCTCTTGTGGTATCGCCTACGCGCACGGCGAAGCCGATTACAACGGTCATTATGGCATCCGGGAAATATGCGACATCTGCCCGCCGGACCAGATCAGGATCTGCGCGGCGGGGCATCGGAGGCCCTCACCCAACCGGCTGTCATCGCTCGTCCAGATGGTCGGTCTGGACCCTGGACGGATTGAAGTATCTGAAGGAAAGGTGATTGTTGAGGGCAGCACCGAGCAGCAGCGCTATTTCATCCAGCATTCCTTAGGGTTCCAGGTACATGATCGTACGCAGCCGCATCTGCCTGAGCGACACGGCCGCGCCGAGGAGGGCTGGAATTGAACGAGATAATGTGGGCTGTCGATGTAGAGGGCAGCGGAAAATCTCCCCCTGAGATCGTCGAGTTGGCGATCGCCGAGATGAAGGGGCTGACCCTGACCGGGCGCCGCAAGCATTGGCGCTTCAAGCCGAAGAAGGGCATCTCCCCGATGGCATCCCACATCCATGGCATCTGGGATGAGGACGTGGTCGATGCGCCCGATATCGAGGATGTGGCCGATGACGTCCTAATGTGGCTGGAGGACAAGGCCATCGTCGGTCATAATGTCAAAGTCGAGGTAGACATCCTCAGCCAGGCACTTGAAGGGTGGGAACCCACAGCGGCCTATGACACGTTAAAGATCGCGCGGCGCCTACTCCCCGCAGAGGAGAAGCACGGGCTGGAGTACCTCGGATCCAAGCTGGGCCTGAGCCCACGGGCTGAGAAAATCACCGGCGGGAACAGCCATTCTGCTCCCTTTGATGCGGTGTTGTCAGCTATCCTTCTGGACCACATGCTGCGTGACCGGACAGAGGAAGACCAGCGCGCGATTCTTGCCGGTGCGGACATTCTCGACAGCGCCCAGGGCTCGTTTCTATGAGACGCTCACCATTCCGCATTGCGGTCGCAGGAACGCATTCCACCGGCAAGACGACCTTCCTCACACGGCTGAAGGAGCTGTTTGAGCAGCGCGGGCTTGCCGTGGTCTACGTCCACGACAGCGCGGCCAATGCCAAGCAGAAAGGCTTCCCGATCCTTACGGACCACACCTTTGAAAGCACGGCCTGGCTGATTGCGAGGGCCATCGAGCTGGAAACCGAGGCCACCATCTCGGCAGACGTCATCCTCGTGGACCGTCCTGTGACGGACGCTCTCGGATACCTTCAGGCTGCGCTCCTGCACACCTCCAGGTCGATAGCACCGGCCCGCTTACAGGCACTGGAGAGGATCTGCGAGGCTTGGGCGCCCGAATACGACCTCGCTTTCGTTACGGTACTTGATCCATCCGTCGAACTCGGTGAGGGGCGAGACGGGGATGTGCTTTTTCGCGTGAGGGCCGCCGAGGAGGTGGCCCGAGTGGTCGATAGGTTCATGCCCGACCGCCACCTTCTTCGCTATGGCGGCGCGGACGCAGCGTTGGCGCTCGCCATCGCAGCTTTCGACGACCAACACCGCGGTGTCTGAATATGGCTCGCGAGCATAATGATCCTGCTAGGATCGCTGAAGACCGGGCGATCGCACTCGCGGGAAAGCGCCGCCTAGGCCTCGGCTGCATGGCGCTGACCGGGATTTATGGAGCCGTTGACCGTGAGCAAGCCGTCGCGACGATCACCGCGGCCCTAGATAACGGTGTCACGCTTTTTGACACAGCACCGCTGTATGGCAACGGCGCGAACGAAAAGTTGTTGGGCGAAGTGCTCTGCGGCCTCCCCACTACGACCATCGTCACCAAGTTCGGCCTCTATTCCGATGCTGGGGGTAGTTTATATCGCGATAGTCGGCCCGAAGCGATCAGGCAGTCTGTCGAGGCCTCATTGAGGCGCCTAAAGCGTGATCGTATCGACCTTCTACTCCAGCATCGTAGCGATCCCGATACGCCGGACGACGTAGTTCAGGCCTGCATCGAGGATCTGATCTCCGCAGGCAAGGTCGGCGAGTTCGGGCTCTCCAGCGTTTCTGCCGATCAAATCGCAGGGCGACCGATGGAACACACCCTTAGCGCTGTGCAAAACGAGCTGTCCTTGGTGACCGGCCAGAAGATCGAGGAAGTCGCTGCCACCACGGCGCGGGGGGCCTGCTTCATGGCCTTCTCCCCATTAGGGAGAGGTTTCCTAACAGGTTCAGAACCTTCAGAGCCAGATGATCTCAGGACATCAATGTTGGCTTTTGCGCAGCGCTCTACAAGCGGGCATCCGCATCGCGATGGTTCTGGTAACGAAATGGAGTTTAGGGAGTTGGTTTCCGCGCCCCAGGCGTTGGCATGGGTTTTGGCTCAGGGTGCCAACGTCGTTGCGATTCCCGGCTGTCGGTCCCCAAGCCAAGTTTCCGTGATTTTTGACGATCTCGATAGCCTTACCACGGTCCGTTTCCCTTTCATCCAAGACAAGATCGCTCAGAATACGTCAGACTGAAGGCACCCGATATACCCTGAGCTGAATCTCCTGCAGTTGGGGTCCTCTCCTTAGTGAATGAACGCATGATAGGTTCCCAAGAGCGGCCCCGGGGAATGGTGACGGCCAGCGCGGAAGAGCGGAGGTTGTGAGTGATGGCAACCCGATCGGGCTCCGTCAAACAGACAGGCTGGAGACTGCCCCAAACCTGTCGTTCCAGTGTGTTTCAAAGAAAGGCAGCGCTCACGCGCCGCCTTCCGCCAGGCGATAGACCGGGATGCCCATCTTGCGTGCCTTGTCGGCGAGGTTTTCCTGAATGCCGGTTCCGGGGAAGACGATAACCCCGATCGGCATGGTATCGAGCATCCGGTCGTTGCGCTTGAAGGGCGCGGCCTTAGCGTGTCTCGTCCAGTCGGGCTTGAAAGCGACCTGCGCGACCTTGCGGTTGTCGGCCCAAGTGGCCGCGATGCGTTCCGCCCCTTTCGGCGAACCTCCGTGCAGGAGCACCATGTCGGGGTGTTTGGCATGGACCTGATCGAGCCTGGCCCAGATCAGCCGGTGATCGGTGGTGTCGCCGCCCGAGAAGGCGATCTTCGGCCCGGCGGGTAGCAGCACCTCGTTGTCGGCCCTGCGCTTTGCGGCGATGAAGTCACGGCTGTCGATCATGGCCGAGGTCACCTGGCGATGGTTGACCCGTGATCCGGAGCGCGGCGACCAGGGCGTGCCGGTTGTGCGCAGGAAGAGGTCGGCGGCAGTGTCCCGGAAAGTCTCCATGCTGTCCCGGCGCTCGATCAGGTTTTGTCCTATGCCGACCAGGGTCTCCAACTGGACGGATTTCACCTCGCTTCCGTCCTGTTCGCGCTGAAGACGCTTCTGAGCCTGCTCGTTGTCGTCGAGTTTGCGTTCGATCCGCTCGACGGCGCGGTGGAAGGTGTTGACGGTGGACCACATGATCTCGTCTAGGTCGAAATCGAGGCTGGTGTCGGCCATGGTGGAGATCAGAGCATCGAAGATGTCGGCAACTGCGCCCTGGATGGCGTTGTCCTCGGGCGTGATCCGGGGATCGGCCTCGCCCTCGGCGGGACGGTAGCCATAGAGTTCGAGCTCTTCGACGACATGGCCGGTGGGAGACGTGCTGTGATCGGGGTCGAATTCGTCATGGGCATACATGGGATGTGTCCTTCGGCTGGACCGCGACCGTCGCGGCCTTCATGGCGACGACAAGCCCACGGACGCTCCGGCCTGGCAGTCCGAGCCCTTTGGCTCAGGACCTTGATGGCAAAGCCCGGCTGATTTGCTTCGCGCTGTAAAGGCGGGCCTGCCCGCCGACGGAAATCAGTCGGGCGCCGCCATTGCTGGGCCGGAGCGTTTGTGGGCCGCTCGCCCTCTCAAGAAGGCCAAGGCGCGGCCCCCTTGCCGAGGTGCCGCAACCCCTTGCCCATGGCGGGATCGGTCATCTCCGAGCACGGCCCTCTCTGGATATTGTGCGCGCTATGTGAAACGGCTGACGTCCTCAGGGGCAATCTGCACCCGGATCTGCGCCCGAAGCGCCTCCAGGCCGAAGCTGACGAGATCGTCGTTGAAATCTCCCAGCATGGGCGAGAGCGTGATGGCCTCGATCCCGGCCTCGATGGCCCGGTCCACCAGGCTGTCCCGCGCGGCGTCACCTGCCGGATCCTTGTCGCGGACGATATAGAGCCTGCGCAGATGCGGCGGGAACAGGATAGCAGCGAGATGTCCGGCCGAGAGTGCGGAGACCGTCGGCATGATCGGCAATGCCTGCCGCAGCGAGAGGATGGTTTCGATCCCCTCGCCTGCCGCCATGACATCCTCCGCCTCGCCAAACCGGACGGCGTTTCCGAGCAGGTCTCCCATTGCCTTTCTCGGCGGATCAAGAGGCGCCTTGCCAGAGCCGTCACGTTGGAGCCAGGTGCGATGCGCGCCGGTGATCTTGCCATCGAGGTCGGTCACCGCGGCAATCATGGCGGGCCATGCCTCTGTCGGCGCATCGCCCTCGGGTCGCCAGTAGCAGGTCGGATGGAACCGCAGGTTCGCGGTTCCGCGTAAATCCGTAATGCCGCGTCCGCGTAAATACGTCTCCGCGAGGCTGCCGATCAAAGGCTGCGTTATGCGCCAAAGGCGACGGGCCGCCTCGGACGATCCCGATGGTGCTGGCGGTGTTTGAGCCCTGCGGGACTGAGGCTCCAGTTCAAAATGCGGCAGGCTGAGGAAGCGGCGCGCTTCTTCAGCAATATCGGCGAAATCGATGAGGCCAAGGGTTTCGCCGATAACGTCGAGCAGATCGCCATGCTCGCCGCTCTGAGCATCGGTCCATTTGCCGGCAGCCCCTTTACCAGCCTCCGGCCCGGTCAGACGGACGAACATTGAACGGCCGGGAGTGTTCCGTACATCCCCAACCTGCCAGTAATTGCCCTGTTTGCGCCCATTCGAGAGATAGTGGCGGCACACCGCCTCGGCCTGGCGACCGAGACGCTGCGCCAGTTCGGAAGCGTTGAGACGCGCCATCACGCAGCCACCCGCTCGGAGATGCGCTCGACGGGGAAGCGGTCGAGCAGTTTGCCGATGATCTCCGGCCCCAATGCGCCCACCGGCACGAAGAATCGTAGCTTCCAGGAGATGATCTCGCTGAAGAGACCATAGGTTCGCAGCCGATCGCGCATGGTATCGGTGAAGCCGGTGAGCTCGATCCGGTTGGCGCCCATGACCCGGACGCGTCGCAGTTGCAGCCCCTCGGTGAGATCAAGGATCGTGCGGCCTTCGATCAACGCGGCATAAGCGGCATCCGGCGTCAGGCTGCTGGTGACGCCACTGGTCGAAGCATTGGTAGCCCATGCCGGCGAGACCCGGCGACCGATGATGCGTTCGCCCTCGTCGGTCTGGAGCCGATAGACCCGGGAGGAGTCCTGCGGCAGGCGCTTCCAGATCGGCAGCAGAAGCCCAGTCACCATATGCAGGATGCTGTCGGTGAACTCCGGCACCTCTGCCAGTTCCGCGTTCCAGGCCGTGGCGAAGGAAGCCTGGTCCGCCTCGCCCCAATGGGTCTCATCCATTGTCCGCATGGGGATGCTCACCGCTTCCATCGGCCGGATCAACCGCACACGGCGCTCGATCTCGCCATCATCCAGCATGACGCTGGTGGTGGGGATCTGCACGGCGGCGCGACCGGATCGCTCGTTGATGAGCAATCTTGCGCGGGGATCATCCAGTTCCGCCAGGGCTGCATTGAGCGTGACCGGCTGATTGCGCTTGCGCTCGGTGAGCGTCAGGAGCCGCGTTTCCGCGCCGGTGCCCGGATGGGTGTGGATCACCTGCCGGTCGGTGACGATGAAGCTTTCCGCCTTCAGCGTTTCCAGTCCCATGTCATAGGTGCCGGATGCAATCGCCCCGTCGATCCGCGCCTGCAGGAGCTGTTCGAAGGCCGAGAACAGGATGCCCTGCAATTCGATGGTCAGCGCCAGCAGGCGATTGAGGAAGGTGGTGATCGGCGGTAGTTCGTCCTTCACACCATTGCTGTCCATCAGCTTCAGGCCGGTGGCGGATTCAAACCGTTCCAGCGAGCATCCCTCGACCTTACCGCGCACAATCAGCAGGGCGGATGCGCCAGCGGCACGAACATCTCACGGGTGCGTCGTTCACGCTGCCGAACGTAGTCCTTGATAATCGTATAGCCGCCGGTGAACTCGTGTTCCGCCTTGAGCCGCTCGTGGATCCGCTTCGCTGTGTGGCGCTGCTTGCGAGGCAACTTCTTGTCCTCTTCAAGCCAGCCGTCGATGATCTCGCTGAACCCATCAAGCTTGGGACGCTTGATCTCCTTCGTGCGCCGGTATCCCGGCGGCGATGAGAACGCCAACATCTTGCGAACGCTGTCGCGCGATATGTTGAAATGGCGCGCCAGATCCCGCTGGCTCATCCCCTCGCTGCGCGCCAGCCTGACCTTCAGATAAAGTTCCACGGTGTAAATCTCCTCGCCCTCCCTGCTGCCGCAAGAAGGGAAAAAGTGGACGACTTTTACGCCGCCCGCACCGCCAATACGACGGCGCTACCGTGGTCTAATTTTGCACCGCCGTTCTCACATGAACCACTTCAACCAGAGGCTGTTCCGGTTTTCGAGTCGGTGCTTTCTTCTTTTGGTGGACGGATACGGAAAAGAAGTGCGTAAAGTACCGGCACGGCGACAAGGGTCAGCACCGAGGCAAACGCGAGGCCACCCATTATCGTCACCGCCATAGACGCGAAAAACGCATCCGGCAGCAGGGGTATCATGCCGAAGATCGTCGTGCCTGCGGCGAGCACCACAGGGCGTAGACGACTGACCGAACCGTCAATCACTGCCTTGTAATCCGCCACACCCTCTGCGCGCTGAACGTCGATCTCTTCGACCAGAACGATCGCGTTCTTCATCAGCATTCCCGACAGCGAAAGGAAGCCGAGCAGAGCAGTGAAGGTGAAAGGCAGGCCGGTGAAAAGCAGCCCGAGCACCATGCCCGTCACGGACATTGGCACGACAAGCCAAAGGATGAGGGGTTGGCGCACCTTGTTGAACATGAGAATGGAGATTGTCAGCATGACAAGGAAGGCTAGGGGAAGCTGTTTGCCAAGGCGGGTCTGGGCGTCGGTTGAACTTTCATACTGGCCACCCCACTCCATGCTGTAGCCGTCGGGACGCGGGAGTGCCTCGATCTCGGCCCGCACGCTTTTGAAGGCCTCATCGGCGGTGAGATCCGCCCGTGCACCGCCAAGGGCAGTAATGGTGCGTTCGCGGTTGCGCCGGTGAATCAGCGCCTCGACGAGGCGCGGCTCGAACCGTTCCACAAGGTTGGCCATGGGAACGTAGGTGCCAGCACCATCGGACCAGGCCGACAGATCCCGAACGCGGTCAACCCCGTCCCGTTCGGTCGCGGGCAGCCGCAGGTGGATCGGGATGACCTCGTCGCCTTCGCGCAATTCACCGACCCGCAAGCCCGACGTTCCGTAGCGGACGGTATCGGCAATCGCGCTGCGCGTGGCCCCGGCCAGCCGCATGCGCGACTCATCGACGATCGGCTCAACAAGGATTTCGCGCTGGCGCCAATTGGTGCGCGGGTTGGTAATTGTGCCGGCGGCCTCGTATATCCGTAATGCATCGTCGGCGAGTTGGCGCAGAACGACCGGATCGGGACCAGAGAACCGGACCGCCACATCGGCACCGGAGGGCGGGCCGAAGACAAGCTCTTCGACCCGGACGAGCGCGTTGGGAAATTCGGCCGGCAGATCACGATTCAATCGATTGGCCATAGCCGGGATCGCCTCGGCGTCGGCCACACGAACGATAAGCTGGCCATAGCTGGCATCTGCCTGCTCCGGGTTGTATGTCAACATGAATCGGCTCGCGCCGCGCCCCACCAAGGTCGTCACGTCGGTCACCTTGTCTTCAGACAGGATCAACTGTTCGAGCCGTTTCATTTCACGGTCGGTGACGTTGATGTCGGTCCCTTGCGGCATCTGGAATTCGACATAGAAAAGCGGGGTATTTGACGCCGGGAAAAAGGCCTGCTTGACCTGCCCGAAGGCCATCACCGACACAATCGTGATTCCCACGATTACAAGCACAACCAGCACACGCGCGCGCAGCACGAGCCAGAGCAACCCGCGATAGATCGCGTAGAACGCGCCCTTGTAGGGATCATCCGAGGTATTTTTTTTTGGCGCCTTGAGCAGCAGCATGCCGAGATATGGCGTGACCGTAACAGCCAGAATCCAGCTCATCAGCAGCGAGATGGTGATCACCGCGAAGAGCGAGAACAGAAACTCGCCGGTGGAGTCCGGCGAAAGTCCGATCCCGGAAAAGGCCATGATCCCGATCACGGTGGCTCCAAGCAGCGGAATGGACGTGGAACTTTCGGTCTCGGCCGCAGCTTTTATCGCGCTCTTTCCGCGCGCCATGCCGATCACCATTCCTTCGGTGATCACGATGGCGTTGTCGACCAGCATCCCCATCGCGATGATCAGGGCACCAAGGCTGATCCGTTCCATCGCGATCCCGAAGACCGACATGAAGAACAGCGTGACGAACACAGTGAGCCCGAGCGTCGTGCCGACCACCAGGCCGGCGCGCCAGCCCATTGTGATCATCAGCGCCCCGACAACGATGGCGACCGACATCGCAAGGCTCAGGAGAAAGCTGGAGACGGCCTGATCAACGACGACGTGCTGTTCGTAGATCGGCGTGACTTCGACACCTTCCGGCAACTCAGCCTTCAACGTCTCAAGCCGGGCCGAGACTGCCGCGCCAACTTCGACCACGTTTCGGTTCGTCAGCGCCGACACCCCGAGGGTGAAGGCCGCGGTGCCGTTCTGCCGGATGATCTGACTGGGCTGTTCCGCCTCGTCGCGGGCGACGCGGGCAATATTATGGATCGCGACCTGCCCAACCTCTCCGGCCGCGCCAAGCCGCAACTCCTCGATCCCTTCGGGGGTCACGTAACCTGGCGGCACGGACAGTCCTATCCGGGCCGGCCCCTCGGTGATCTCGCCATTATCGAAGACAAGGTTCTCATCGTTCAGCACGCTCAGAACCTGGTTGGGCGGAAGGCCCAGCTCTGTCAGGCGCGCGGATGGAATCGAGATCGTGATCACCTCTTCGGTGAGGCTCTGAACCTCGACCTTGGCGACACCGTCGACGGTCACCAGCCCCAGCCGCAATCGCGTAGCCAGATCCCGCTCTTCGCGCGGGGTCAGACCTTCGGTTTTCACCGCGTAGAACATGCCGTAAACATCGCCGAAATCATCGTTGACGATGGGCGCGCGTGCGCCTTTCGGAAGGTCACCCTCCACGTCGCGGATGCGCAGGCGCATCTCGTCCCAGACCTGCGGAATCTCATCCGGGCCATATGTGCCCTCGATCTCCACGGTGATTTGCGCCATGCCCGGCATCGACTTGGATTCGACCCGGTCAAGCTGCTTCATCTGCTGCAGCGCGTTTTCGATGACGTCAGAGACCTCTTCCTCGACCTCGACTGCTGTCGCGCCGGGATACGGCACGAAGACTAGCGCGGTCTTGAGCGTGAAACTCGGGTCTTCAAGGCGGCTCACGGTGTTCAGCCCCCAATACCCGCCAAGAAGGCAAAAAAGGATGAGGAGCCAGACCGCCACGGGCCTCTGGATGCTTGCGCCGGAAATGCTGAATGCCATGGATCTGTTCGTGTCCTGTCAAGGGGGCGGGATCAGAGCCCCGCAACCGTCACGGTCTGATTGTCGCGAAGCCGCCACCACCCGCCGGAGACGACCAGTTCATCGCCTTGGAGACCTTCCAGAACCACGATCTCGTTATCGACGGGAAGGCCCAGACGCACGGTCCGGCGCGTGACCTGCCCCGACTCTTCGTCGTAAATCCAGACCGAAGGCTCGGTTCGGCTAGAGGTATCGATCGCCGACACGGGGACCATGGCGGATTGTGCACTGGCTTCGGCCGCCGCATTTGAAAGACGCACCCTGGCCGTCATCCCCGGCAGAAGACGCGAGTCGACATCACCCCGGATGGCAAATTCCACATCGTAGGTCTGCGCCGTGCGGTCGGCATCGGTTGCAAAAGACCGAAGCATGAGCGGAGCCGTGTAGCCGGGCACGGCTGGAAAACTTGCCACGAGATCGAAGGCGTCGGGTGCGCTGCGTGCGACCGCCGCCAATTCTTCCGGCAGAGAGATCATGATCCGCATCTCGCTGACATCCTGAAGACGCGCAACCGGCGCCGCGGAGGTGACGTTGACATATTCCTCGATGAAGGTGCGCGCCACGATTGCATCGAAAGGCGCGATGATCTGCGTCTGTGAGAGGCGCCGCTCGGCCTCGCGCAGCGTAACTTCGGCCTGCGCGTATTCGGCGCTGGCCGTTTCGAAGCGCGCTTCGGCCGCAACCCCCCGTTCGGCAAGGCTTTTCGCGCGCTCGAACTCGGATTTCGCCAGGTCAAAGGCGGCCCGCGCCCGATCCACCGCAAGTTCGAAATCGACCGGATCGAGTTCCGCGATCAGATCGCCTTCGCTGATCTTGTCGCCCGGATCCACCTCGAGGCGCAGGACCTGTCCAGAAACCTGGAAAGCGATGTCTACGGTGCGGGCTGGCGCGACCCGCCCGGCAACGGTGCGGCCACGCGTGACGGTGCGACTTGTTGCTCGGGTCACTTCTACTGTGACCTTCCGGTCGTGTTCAGCCCCCTCGCTGGTTTCGGCCGCAGGCTTTGTCGCGTCAGTCGTTGTCTGGGCCCGGACATCGGTCCGGAGCGCCGGAAACACCGACAAAACCAGCAGCGCCGCAGCCGCGATCACGGTAACCGATGCGATCCGTTTCCAGCTCTGCTTCATTCTATTCGAGTTCATCGATCAGGGTCCTTAATCTTTCGATGACGCGACCACGGAGATCCGCCCCGCCGTCTGGCAGCTTGAGAAGTTTCTGGAAGCGCACCCCCTGAATCGCCCAAAAAACCACCATGGCACCCTGCGGGTCTTGTGTGTCGGACAGGATACGCCCGATGTCGTCGCTCAATTCTCCCCGCAGCGGATCGAGCAGTTGCGGATCTGACGCCGCTGTCGCGAGGATCGCCATCGACAGGTCATCATCCACCTCTTGCGATTGCAGAACCGTTTCGAGATGACCACGCAGGGTTCGCGCGGGGTGCCGCTCCGGCACGCTCTCCAGCAGCTCCCGGTGTTCGGCCAACATCGCATCGAGCAGCCCCGAGAGCAGGGCCTTCTTTGTCGGGTAATTGTAAAGCACGCCCCCCTTGCTGAGGCCCGCCTCCTTTGCAACCGCGTCGATCGTTATCTTTCCCGCACCTGCACGCGCGGCGATCACGCGCGCAGCAGACAGTATCCTGCGAGACGCGCTTCTGGTTTCTGCTGGGGTCATGTGTTCACTCAAAACTGTACCGTCCGGTCGGTGCATCTGCGTGGGTAGCTAGTGTCCGGCACCATCCGGGTCAAGTGTTCAACCGGATCCGTCACCTTGAGGCGCGGCATGGCACCTGTCGAAGCACCAGAAGGCAAGCTGTTGGGCCTCCCACGCTATAAGTCATTGCGTCGGCCATATACCCCCAGAAAAGCGTCAACCGCCCTCTTTGAATGCTCAGATGCATCGACGGGCTGGTCGACGGCCAGCAATCGCGGCATGATGACGCCGGAGATGGACAGGTGAATGAACTGACTGGCGGCGTTTTGAACGTTTTCACCTG
Source organism: Thalassospira profundimaris (assembly GCF_003326755.1). Classification (GTDB taxonomy): domain Bacteria; phylum Pseudomonadota; class Alphaproteobacteria; order Rhodospirillales; family Thalassospiraceae; genus Thalassospira; species Thalassospira profundimaris_B. The sequence continues at coordinate 119,193 of NZ_JPWH01000015.1, forward strand.
CATTCCCCAAGTGGCGTGTCGTTTGAGGTGAAGATCGCCTATATCCGAGCGCTAGACAAGGATTTTCTGCCGCAAGCGGCACTTGCGGTCGCGCAGACTGCTGGATCTGGACGGATCAGACCGCGAAGCCGCTGTTTCCTTGCCCAGGGGCGGCGTTTTTCAGCGCAGCGGACAGATCTGTCCAGCCGCTTTCGTTCAGTTTGAGCGTGGATCGCGATCATGCGCATAGCGGTGGCGCTCGCAATCGGCGGATAGCGGCGAGGATGGCGCGTACCATCGTGCCGGTGACAGCGACCTCGGCCAGCTGGAAGGTGATGGTGCGGGCGTGACGGACCACACGTGCCCCGATCTTGATCAGCTTCAGTTGCAGGCTGGTCAACGACCAGTCGGCCATGGCCTCGGGCAGCTCGATGCAGCGCAAGAAGGTGGCCAGGTTGTACGCCAGGGCGTGCAGTTGCAGCCGCACCTCATTGTCGCGGAACTTCCGGCACGACAGCCGCGTCCAGCGAAAGGCGTATTTGCCCTCTTTGATGTGCTGCTCGGCGGTGCCGCGCTGGTTGTAGAACCGCACCACCCAGTCCGGCTCCATCGGCAGGTTGGTGACGATGAAGCCGACACGCGGGAACAGTTCGCCCGGATGCCATTCGATCTTGGCGATCACCCGGCGTTCCTTGTCCCAGGACGCCGCCTGATACTCGAATTCCTCGAAGAACCGCTTGACCTTGGTCAGTGACGGCCGCCCGACAGGGCGCGTTAGCCGATGCGCGATCTTGTCCTTGAGGACCGCGTTTGCGGGCAGCCGGATGGCGTAGAAGAACCGCGCTTCTTCCAATCGCTCATAGATCGCCGGGATCGCGTAGGCAGCATCGGCCCGGAAGAACCTGCCACCAAGGTCGCGCTCCGCGTAGCGCGCAATGACGGGGTCGAGAACATCACGCCAGCCATCGGCGCTGTGGACGTTGCCATGGCGCAGGGCGCAGCGTTCCAGCATCCCGAACTGGTTGAACAGAAAGTTGGGGTGATAGCAGCTACAGTCGAAATGGCCATTCCAGGCGGACCCTTCCTGGTCGCCATGGGTCGGGCTGACCGAGCTGTCCATGTCCAGAACGATGTACTTCAGCCCGTTACGGTCATGGAACCGGTCGATCCATTGCCCGTTCAGGTCGGCCAGCGCGGCACGGTTCCCGGCCAGAGCCAGCGTCTCGGTCTCGAACCGTCCCATCTGCGATGCCGAGGCCGCTTGTGCATCGACCGCTCTGCCGCCGACAACTTGGCGCATGACCGGATCGCAGGCGAGACGGTTGGCGTCGTTGACATCCTCGTATCCGGCCAGCCGCCCAAAGACTGATTGCCGGAACAGGCCGTCGAGCCGATGGACCGTGTTCTTGCCAGAGCGAGTATCGCGCAGCGCCGCTGACGCCAAATCGGACAACCCGAGCGCGTCATCAAGCTCGCGCATCACCAGAAGGCCGCCGTCGGAACTGAGCTGCGTGCCGCGAAATTCCAGCCGCACGCGAGGGTCGAAATCCACCCGATCTGCCCGTTGCAAGCCCGCACCCTCTGGGTGATCCATGAAACGCGCCCCTCGCAGCCTTCAACACCATGTTTTATATAGGAAATATAATGGTCAGGACAGCGAAATCAGCGCCTTACTTGATGGTGTGGACGGCCCTCACAAACCGGC
>NZ_JPWH01000016.1 GCF_003326755.1 Thalassospira profundimaris
GCTACTGGATTTGAATGAGTCTGGACCCTAGAAACAATCTATGGAAAACCATAGGTGTGTAACTTTCCGGAACGGCAGGGATGGCCCTTCAACTGAATAACGATCTTTTTGATCTGTTAAATGCACTGGACAATGCACAGCATGTTCCGGGCGCATGGCAGGCAGGGCTGGTTTTTTTCCGGAAATACGGGGGTAATCAAATTACCTATACCCATGAAAGGCAGGATGGCAGCATCGTCTTTCTGACCACCCTGCCGGACTGGTGGATGACCTATTATCTTGACAATAACTATGCCGATCTGGACCCGTTCATTGATGTCGGGCGTGCCTATTTCTCGCCAACCCGGTTTGATACCAAAAACGTCAATCTGCCGATTTCCCTCTCTGACCCCGCTGCGCAAATGCTTCAGGAATTTGCCGAAACAGGCTCGAGTAGCGGATTTGTCATCCCGACCATGACACCCTCGACCCTGACAATCAGTGGTTTCAACATTGCAAATACAATGGAAAATCAGGAATTCTCCCTGTTCTATAGCGACAAGGAAAATGCCCTGGCCCTTGCGGCCCATGCCGTACATCAACGCTGCCAGGAGCTTGACCCCCATCTTGTGCAAACCGATGTGCATCTGGCACCACACAAAAACACGCATTACCCGCTTCTCAGCCCGCGGGAACGCGAATGCCTGCTGTGGCTGTGCAAGGGGTTGCGCAATGATGCCATTGCGGACCGGATGGGCATTACCCGTGTTACCGTTGAAATGCACTTGCGCAATTGCCGCCAAAAACTGAATGCCCGCACCCGGGAACAGGCGGTTGTGACCGCCATCAAACGCGGTTTCATTACGCCTTAAACATTCTTTCCCGGGGCTGTGACATGGCGGGTTTGATCAAAGAACAGGGAAAACCACAGGTTTGCAACTTTGCCGGAATGACAGGGATGAGCGTGAACCCACAGAACGACCTTTTTGATCTGTTAAATGCCCTGAACAGCACATTGAATGTTGCAGACGCATGGCAGGCGGGGCTGGTGTTTTTCCAAAAATATGGCGGCACCCAAATCAGCTATGCCCGTGGCAGACCGGATGGCAGCATCGCCTTTCTCACCACCGTTCCCGACTGGTGGATAAACCGGTATCTCGAGAATGACTATGTCACCCTGGACCCGTTCGCCGACATTAGTCGCGCTTATTTCACGCCAACCCGATTTGACACCAGATCCGGCACGTTCCCGATTTCGCTGTCCGAACCAGCCACCCAAATGCTTCGGGAATATAGCGAAACCGGGGCAAATGCCGGTTTTGTCATTCCGACAATGACACCCTCGACATTGCAGATCAGCGGTTTCAATATTGCCAATGCCATGAGCCCGCAGGAATTTTCGCAATTCTATCGCGACAGGGAAAATGTCCTTGTTCTTGCCGCCCATGCCGTGCATCACCGATGTCAGGCACTGGACCCGCAATTATCCCAGCCAGAGATCCATCTGGCATCGCAAAAAGACATTCATTACGCCCCCCTTAGCACACGGGAACGCGAATGCCTTCTTTGGCTGTGCAAGGGATTGCGCAATGACGCGATTGCAGAGCGTATGGGCATTAGCCGTGTCACTGTCGAAATGCACTTGCGCAACTGCCGCACAAAACTGGATGCCCGCACCCGGGAACAGGCGGTTGTCACGGCCATAAAACAGGGGTTCATTACCCCATGAAAACCACAGGCTTTGATTTTCACCAACTGACAATGAGCAGAGATGATCTCGGACCCGAATAACGATCTCTATGATCTGTTAAACGCCCTTGAGAATGCCCCTGATGTGCCAGCCGCCTGGCAGGCTGGCTTGCAGTTTTTCAGAAAGTTCGGGGCGCGTCAGATCACCTATGGCTTTGAAAAACCGGATGGCAGCATTGTTTTTCTAACCACCCTTCCCGATTGGTGGATGCACCATTATCTGGACAGCAATTATGGCAACTGCGATCCGTTAATTGATGTGGCCCGAGCCTATATTACACCCAGAAAATTTGAAACGCCCTTCACCAATTTCCCCGTTACCCTTTCGTCCAAAGCCAGACAAATACTTAATGAATTTGGTGAGACGGAATCAACTGCCGGGCTGGTCATTCCGGGAATGAACCCCATGCCGCAGCAATTAAGCGCCGTGGTAATTTCCAATACAATGGATACGGAAGAATTTTCAAAATTCTATCGCGGCAAGGAAACCACCCTAATTCTCGCTTCCCACGCCTTACAGCAACGGTGTCAGGAACTTGATCATCAATTCAACAAAACAGATCTTCACCTGGTACGAGAGAGACTCACGCATTATCCCGCACTCAGCCCACGGGAACGCGAATGCCTGCTTTGGCTGTGCAAGGGATTGCGCAATGATGCCATTGCAGATCGCATGGGCATTAGCCGTGTCACCGTCGAAATGCACTTGCGCAACAGCCGCACAAAACTGAATGCCCGTACCCGGGAACAGGCGGTTGTGACCGCCATAAAGCAGGGATTTATCAGTCCCTGAAGCAGGATTATCCCTCCCCTCGCAGATAGATCAGGCTTTCATCTTGACTCTGGCCCATGCGTTGTTAGATAAAAGGAACAAAATAGGAACATTTAACGGGCACATTTCCATGACCAGCCGATTGCAACAGGCACGCGCGGCCCTTTTGCGGGCCGAAAAACACTGGCAAGGCCATGCGGCCTGTGTCAATGGCGGGCAACCGGTGCTGATCAAACGGGCCTTTGGCGGTATTGACCTTGGCAACCATTTCGCGGCTGGCGGCCTGATGACCACCGGCCTGCACGAAATTATGACCGAACATCATGACAGTGCGGCATCGGCCCTGGCCTGGTATATGGCCGGTCTCTCACCCCATAGTCACCAGCCTGCCAAACAAAACAAACCCGCCACCCGGTTATGGGTTCAGCACCGCAAGGCACTGGATCAGGGCCAGGTTTACGCGCCCGCCCTGTTTGCAAAACAGTCCAATCCGCAATGCGCGCTGGTCATGATGAATATTGACCAGCAGCAAACCGCCCTTTGGACCTGCGAGGAAGCGGCCAAGTCCGGGCAGATTGGCAATGTCATACTGGAAACAACCGACTACGACCTGACCACCGCCCGCCGCCTGCAACTGGCCTGCGAGGCCGGGTCCTGCCGCCTGATTGTGCTGCGCCAGCACCGGGCCGGGCAAAAAATTGCCCCATCGCCGGCATGGTCGCGCTGGCACATCACGCCACATGGCATTTATCGCAAACTCAGCCTGATCGGGGGACGCGGGGTTCGACCGGCCAGCTGGAAAGTCTGTATCGATGAAGCAACGCTTCGTATATCTGTGGCTGCCCCACTGGAAAACCGACTGCCACCAAAACCACACGCCATCCCTGAAATCCGATACCCGGCCCACGCCGGAGGATACGGCAAAAACAAGGGTTTCAGCCGCCAAGGCCCCGACCTTTGTCGTCACGCGAAATGACCACAAGGGCGTGCTGGTGTGTGGCCTGACAGCACAGGCACGAGCCTTGGGCATATTGCCCGCCATGCGCCTGGCCGAAGCCCGCAGCATTGTGCCGGACCTTATCAATATCACCGAAGAACCCGCCCTTTATGAACAATATCAGGCCCGGATCATGCGCCATCTGGACCGTTACAGCCCCTGGATTGCGGCGGACCGGGCCCTGGCACGCGAAAACCTGGCCGGACAAACCGGTTTCTGGCTGGAAATGACCGGCGGCATTCACCTGTTTGGTGACGAGGAAACCCTGATGGCACAAATTGAGCGGGATTTACGCCATATGGGCTTTGCCTGCCAAAGCGGCATGGCCGATACTGCCGGGGCGGCCTGGGCCTGTGCACAATTTCTGACCGGTCAGCCCTTGCGGACCCTCTCGCTTCCGGCGGATCATGCAAAGGCCCGGCAATTGCCGGTTGCCGGGCTGCGTTTGCCAACAGCCACGCGGGCCACCCTGCACCGGCTAGGCCTTCATCACATTCACGATTTGGCCGATTTGCCCCGCGCGACCCTGACCACCCGGCTGGGGCCAGAGGTTTTGCAAAGGCTGGACCAGTTTTATGGCCGCCTGCCCGAACATCTGAATTTTCAGTTACCCAGCCAGCCCTGGCTTATGCGCCAGCAATATGGTGAACCGCTGGGCGATGCCGCCAATCTTGAAGCCGCCATCACGCAGCTTGTGCAGTCCCTGTGCCAGGATTTGCAGGCCCATCACAAAGGATTGCGGCGGATCATTCTGCGCTGCATCCGGGTGGACGGACACACCCATACCGTTGCCATCACCACCAGCAGCGCCTGCCAGTCCGCCCCGCATTTATTACGCCTGCTGGCCGAAAAGCTGCCCGGTGTTGATACCGGCTTTGGTATCGAGGAAGTGATTGTCTATGCCCCGTGGGTGGAAAATATCGCCTTTCGCCAAATCAGCCTTGAGGCGCAAAATCCATCCGCCAGTGACACTATCGCCTTAAACGAACTGTTTGACCGGATTGGTCATCACCTTGGCCCCAAAGACCAGCTTTATCGCCCGGACCACCATGCCAGCCACCTGCCGGAACTGGCCGCTAGCAAAAAACCCGTTTCAGCCAAAGGGACCTGCCCGCGCCTGGCAGAATCCCCCCTGCCCGCCCGGCCCATCCGGCTGATTAACCCGCCAGAGCCGGTTCAAATTATTTCCCGTGCCGCCAATGGACTGCCCCTTGAAATACGCTGGCGGCGCATGGCCCTGAAAATTGAAAACCTGAGGGGACCCGAACGGATTTGCCCCGAATGGTGGCATTATTTGAACCAGGAAGGTTTCGCCCTGGCCGAGGAAACCCGCGACTATTTCCATATTCAGGACCAGACAGGCCGCCAATTGTGGCTTTGCCGCCATCTGGTTCGACGGGATCGGCATATTGAGGACGAAAATACGCACCCCCATACCCCATCACCACAGCCGGATTTTTTCCGCCCCCCTTGCGCAATGCTTCCCCAGCCCGACCCGGATTTATGGTCGGTTCATGGCCTGTTTGCCTGAGGTTTGCATGGTTGATCATCGTTCCCACACCGCACCCAAAGCCACAAACAGCCAGTCGAAAACACCCGCGCACACCCGTAACCTGACCCCTACGGGCTTTCAGGAGGGCACTGCAAAATGTCCGCGATATGCCGAACTTCAGGTGAGCAGCAATTTTTCCTTTTTGCGCGGGGCCTCCCATGCCGAAGAACTGGTTTTAACGGCGGCGAGCAAGGGATTATACGGCATGGCAATTACCGACCGGAACAGCCTAGCCGGTATTGTGCGGGGGTTTAGCGCCCATAAACCCTGGCAGGACCATTTGCACTATATTGTTGGCTGTCGGCTGGATCTGGGCGATGCCCCATCGCTTTTATGTTATCCGACCGACCGGCAGGCCTATGCCCGGTTATGCCGCCTTCTTACCCTGGGCAAACGCCGTGCCCCCAAGGGCGAATGCGAACTGTACCTGAATGATGTCATCGAACATCGTGAAGGATTGCTGTTCATCGCCGTGCCGCCCCAGGTGCCCGATGATGAATTTTACAGCCATCTTGAATATTTCAAGGCTCACTTCCCGGACTGTTTATGGCTGTCGGTGGGTCGGTTTATGGATGGCTTTGATACCCACAGGCTGGCCTTTGCCGGACATGTTGAAAAAAGCCTGAACATTCCGGTGGTTGTGACCAATGATGTGCATATGCACGTCCGGTCCCGTAAACCGTTGCAGGATGTGCTTACCTGCATCCGTCATCACTGCCGGATCGAGGATGCCGGATACCGCCTGTTTCCCAATGGCGAACGCCATATCAAATCGCCACAGGAAATGGCGGCCCTGTTCCCCGATCATCCGCACTGGCTGGAGCGTAGTGTGGAAATCGCCCAACAATGCCGCTTTCATTTGCGCGAATTGCAATATGAATATCCCGATGAAAATGATGGTTCTGGTGAAACCACCCAACAACGCCTGACCCGCCTGACCTGGGAAGGGGCACATCAACGCTATCCCGATGGCATTCCCGCCAAGGTGGAAGGTCTGTTAAAAACCGAACTCGCCCTGATCGACGAGCTGGGCTATGCCCCCTATTTCCTGACCGTACATGACATTGTCTCCTTTGCCCGCTCAAAGGGCATTTTATGCCAGGGCCGGGGGTCGGCGGCCAATTCATCGGTGTGTTTTTGTCTGCACATTACCTCGGTTAATCCCGCCGAAGTCGAATTGCTGTTTTCGCGTTTTATCAGCAACGCCCGACGCGAACCGCCCGATATTGATGTGGATTTTGAACATGAACGCCGCGAAGAAGTGATTCAATTCATCTATCAACGTTACGGGCGCGACCGGGCCGGGCTGACGGCAACGGTCATTTCCTATCGGTCGCGCAGTGCCCTGCGTGATGTGGGCAAGGTTTTTGGCCTGTCGGAAGACAGCATTGTCAAACTGACCAAAACCATCTGGGGGTCTGGCAGCAAAGGCCCGCATGAGGCCATGATGCGCCAGTCCGGCATTAACCCGGATGAAGCCCGTATGCAGGCGATTTTGCGCCTGGCTGGCGAACTGACCGGCTTTCCCCGCCATTTGTCGCAACATGTGGGCGGTTTTGTCATTACGCGCGGGCCGTTATGCGAACTTTCCCCCATCGCCAATGCCGCGATGGAGGACCGCACCACCATTGAATGGGACAAGGATGATATTGACGCCCTGGGCATTCTGAAAGTCGATGTGCTGGCCCTTGGCATGCTAAGCTGTATTCGCAAGGCATTTGACGAACTGCGCCATCACAAAAACATTGACTACGACCTTGCCTCCCTGCCCAAGGAAGACCCGGCCGTTTATGACATGCTGTGCAAGGCGGACAGCATTGGCACCTTTCAGGTGGAATCCCGCGCACAAATGAGCATGCTGCCGCGCCTGCAACCCAAATGTTTATATGATTTAACCATTCAAATCGCCATTGTCCGCCCCGGCCCGATCCAGGGCGGCATGGTGCATCCGTTTTTACAGCGGCGAATGAAACGGGAAGAAGTCGATTATCCGTCTGATGAGCTTAAATCCGTTTTAAAACGCACCGAAGGCGTGCCGCTGTTTCAGGAACAGGCCATGCAGATTGCCATTGTCGGTGCTGGCTTTAGCGGCGGTGAAGCCGATAATTTGCGCCGGGCCATGGCAACCTTCAAACGCACCGGCACGATTGGCGAACATCGCGACAAATTCATCAAGGGCATGTTGCGCAACGGCTATGATCCCGATTTTGCCGAACGCTGCTTTAAACAGATCGAGGGCTTTGCCGATTATGGTTTTCCCGAAAGCCATGCCGCCAGTTTTGCCATTCTGGCCTATGCCTCGTCCTGGCTGAAACATCATCATCCCGATGTGTTTTTATGTGCCCTGCTTAATGCCCAGCCAATGGGGTTTTATGCCCCGGCACAATTGGTTAATGATGCGCGCAATCATGGGGTGCGGGTGCTGGAAGTCGATGTAAATTACAGCTTCTGGGACAATAGCCTGGAACGCGAAATGGGCCGTTCATCGGGGTATCTGGCCGTACGCCTGGGGTTTCGGCAGGTGCGGGGCTTAACCGAACTTGAAATCACCCAACTGATTGCCAACCGCCCGATTGGCGGTTTTCAGGATATTTACCTGATGGCCCGCCAAACCGGCCTGTCGCCAGCTGCCCTTGAAAAACTGGCCGAAGCCGATGCCTTTCAATCCCTCGCCCTGCGCCGGCGCGAGGCCCTGTGGGCGGTAAAACGCTTTGGCAGGGGGCGCAAGGCCCCCGCCGCCTTGCCCCTGTTTGAAGCCGCACAAAACTTTAACCACAATATGGGTGTTTCTGCCGAATTTGGCCCGGAACCGGCGGTAAACCTGCCGATTATGGGGCCGGGCGAAGAAATTATCGAGGATTATGCCAGCCTGCGCCTGTCGCTTAAGGGCCACCCGTTAACCCTGCTGCGTGATAGCTTGCAAAGGGCGGGGGTTAAACGCGCGATTGACCTGAATGCCGCACGCGATGGCGATAAAGTCACCCATGCCGGACTTGCGATTGTCCGGCAACGACCCGGCACATCCTCCGGCGTGGTTTTTATTACGCTGGAGGATGAAACGGGCATCGTCAATCTGGTTGTCTGGTCCAAGGTGATGGAGGAGCACCGCCGCGAGGTGATGACGGCAACCCTTCTGGGCGTTTCGGGCCGGTTTCAGCGCAAGGACAATGTTACCCACATTGTCGCGGAAAAACTGGTTGATCTTTCCGGCATGCTGCAAAGCCTGAGCGACAATACCAAAATCAGCCGCCAGTCTGGCGGCCATCCGCGCAACCTGCGCTGGGCCACCGGCACCGGAGGTACGGGCGTGCCCGCCCATACGGGGACATCCCCCACATCTCCCCCGGCATCCAGCCCGGAACCAACCCGTCAGCTTGAAGATTTGGGCCAGCGCCACGAACAGGACCATGCCAAAACCAGCCGCCTTAAAATTGACAGCCATGATTTTCACTAAAGCGACCTTAATGAACTTAACGCCCGACCCAGCGCGTCAAACCTTCGGTTAGCGAAACCGGCTGCCAGTCCGGCAATATTTTGCGCACCAGGCCAATATCGGCACAGCTATGTTGTTGATCCCCCGGCCGGGCCGGACCATAGTCATAATCCAGGGCCTGTCCGGTGGCGTCCTGCCAGGCGTTAACCAGTTCGGTCAAGGTCGTCTTCTGTCCGGTGCCCAAATTCATTACCCGGGGCGCGGTACCGTCAAAACCGGCCAACAGGGCAATGGCCCCGGCGATATCTTCCACCGCGATATAATCCCGCGTGATCGAACCATCGCCAAAAATGGTAAATTTCTTGCCTTCATCCCGGGCTTCAAGCAGGCGGGTAATCACACCGCTATAGGGGCTTTTGGGGTCCTGGCCTGCACCATAAACATTGAAAAACCGAAAGGCGGTTGTTTTAAGCCCGTAACAGGTGTGGTAAATGCCAGCCTGAATTTCGTTGATAAATTTGCTTGACGCATAGGGCGATAACAGCCTCTGCCCGGTTGCCCATTCCTCGCGGAAATTGCCTTGCAGGTCATTGGCATAAACCGAGGCGGAGCTGGCATAAATCACCCGTCCGGCAAAACCGGTTTCCCGGCATACATCAAACAATTGTTCGGTTGCCGCGACATTGATGTCGAATACCTGTGCGGGCATTTCAATCGATATGGGCACACTGACAAGAGCGGCCAAATGCACGATATGATCTGCCGACATCACGGCATCCTTCAAGGCGGCCCGGTCGCGAATATCCGCCTCGATAATGCGCCCCAAACCTTCAAGGCCATCACGGCTGGCATTGCTGAAATTATCGTAAATTGTCACATCGTGCCCGGCAGCACCCAGTGCGCGGCATGTATAACGGCCAATAAAACCCGCGCCACCTGTCACCAAAATCTTGCTCAAAACGTCCCCCTATCCCCAAAATATCAGACCAGCCAAGACTGCGTTCTTAACACAGGGGCCCGTCTCGTCACTCCTAAAATCACTGGGCTTGTCCAAGATCGCCAAAAGCCACGGCGATGACAACATGTCAAAAAAATCCCCCGATATTTTTGTATCGGGGGAGGATGATGTTTAACGGGCAAAAAACCGCCGTCAGTTTGCGACCTTCATCGCGGCGCGTTCGACCAGCGCATTCCAGTTGCCATTGGAAATAAAATGGCAATACACCAGATGCAGCCAGCCGCGCTTGCGCCACGCCAGGAAGGTTTCATCATCAAGGGCGTTGAACTTGGCCTCGTCAATCACCTTGAAACCCGAAAGGCTGAGTTTGCGGCCATCGGCGAGCGTCGCATCGGCCCGGTTTTCCACCAGAAGGCCCGCTTCGCGGATGGCCTTGAGGAACTCTGCCGTTGCGACATAATGCGCCTGGTAATCGCGGCAGAAATCGAGCGCACCCTGCGTCATTTTGGACGGTTCCCCATCGACAAAGAACGGGTTTTCCGTGCCTTCAACAACGGTTTTGGCGTCTTCATCCACACACAGGGTATATTGGCTTTTCTCTTCATTTTCAAAAAAGATGAAGGGATAACGGCGAATATAGGCTGGCACATACGTCCCAGGTGTCCAGTTACCCTTGTCATCTACCATCAGATTTTCAGAGGCACGCAAGCCCAGCAGCGCGACCATCTGGGTCTGTGCCCCGTCAGTAAACAGGATCGGATAATTCTTGCACACCATCGGCAGTTCAGTCGCCACGATGGGCACAGAATTGGTGTTGGCAGCAAATGAAAAATCCGACGTCGGGGTTAGCGACATATTGCCATGCCGTTCCGCCAGCACCGCACGCGGCTTGCTGTAAAACAGTGGCAATGCTGCCGGGCCAGCACCTGTTGCTGTCGCGGCTGCGCCTTTTTTCGCCGCACCGTTTGTTTTGCTTTCTTTCGCCACGAATGTTCCTCACATCTTTCGTTTATCCAGGGTTTTCGCCATCGAATTATTGGTCATTCGACTGGATCAAACCGCTATCACTTGACTGTCCGTCAACAACGCCGGGCTGGTTGCCGCCGGTAGCGCTGGTCCCACCATCAGGCGAACCACCCGTTGCCGGTGCAGCGCCACCCGTACCACCTGTATTGCCTGTCGAACCAAAGCCTGCGGCAGCCGCACCGCCGCTAATCGGACCTCCGCTGGAACCACCAATGATGGTAGTGGTGCCAGTACGATTATCGAACGTCACGGGCGATGTTGCCCCCGGGCCCGGATTAACCGTTACGCGGCCACTACCTGGTACGGTGCCTGTCGTGTTGATCACCGACGGGCCAGTGGTTGCCGAAATAGCGACCGGGGCCGTTCCGACATTCAGAACTGTTGGCGCAGCGAAGGCCGCGATGACGTTTGGCGTGACGCCCGTCGTCGTCGTGGTCAGGTTAAACAGGGCATCAACCTGCGGGGTGCTGGGCGGCTTGGGCAGCGGAGTTGTTTTAGTTGCTGCCGGCGGAAGGTCACGGTTCCGCCAGAAAGCATCATTGATGAAATAAGGCGCAAATTTAAGCGGACCGATTTCATAGGAGGCGTCAAAGCCGGAAATGCCGCCAATTGTCCCGTAAAGATTGGCCGTTCCGGCCACCGCCACATTCAGAGATTTGACATTGATCTTCTGATCGCTGGTGCCCTCTTTGGAACCGATCCGAATATCACCCGTTCCCGACGTCATGACCAGATCGGTCGAAGTGCCGATCAAACCGGCAATCGTGATGTCATCACCGCTGCGGATTGTGACCTTGCCCGACGGCAGGGTTGCAATAGCCCCGTCAATTGATTGCGGTTTGACCGCAATTTCATCAAGCGGATCGCTACCTTCCTCCAATTTCAAGCTGCCAAGGGTAATCGGCCCGTTGGCTGCGGTGACATTGGCCGGCAACAACAATTTGATACCGCCCGTGTAAACCAGCCCGTCCAGAACCGAAATGCTGGCCGTGCGGGCAAACTCGGTCACACCATTTTCACCGGAATTGATCGTCAGCTTGCCAAGGGCACTGGTATTGCCCAGGGCAAAGTCAAAGACCGTTTTGGTGTTGCCGCTATTCAGGGTCAGGTCCGCATGGGTGACACTGTTAACCGTTCCCTTCAGCAGTAGCGTGCCGCTTTCAGTATTGATTTCGGTGTCATCGGCAATGCGGGTCAGGCCATCAATGGTGAAATCATGACCAGCCTGATACGTACCATCCAGGGTCGTGGTCCCGGTATAGGATTGATCCGCCGTTGTGGTTACGTCATGCAGGGCAATCGTGCCACCGGTGATCGTCAGGCTGGTGCTGTTGCTTACCGCATCATCAATGGCAACCGCACCGCTGCCAGCCTTCATGACCACATTGTCAGTACCGCCATCAAGCGTACCTTTAATGGTGATGGCACCATTTGCCGCACTGGTATCAAACGTGGTGGTTTCGACCTGCGGCAGGCTAAACACCTGGGTTTGTGCGGCCAAAGTCGCATTGCCATCCACCAGGATTGACCCTGCCGTCAGATCGCCCGTGATGCGGGTGGTCTGACCGGTATAGCTTTGCGCACCTTTGGTACTTACGGCACTTACCGTCATTTGCGGGGCAATCAGTTCAACACTCGAACCGGCACCAATGTCCGTGTAATCCCCGACAAACTCGATCCTGTCAGCGGCTTCGACTTTCAACTGGGTATTATTGCCGTTAATCGTGCTCAAGAACTGGACACGACCGCCTTCATTTTCATTCACGGCCTTAATGCTGGTCGCACCAGCCTTCAGGGTGGCAGCACCGCTGATCTCGACATTGCCAAGTTCGCTTTCAATCGACACCGGCAGGAAAATTTGACGACCACCAACCTGTTTGAAATCGTCAACGACTTTGACATTGGCATTGCTGCCAAACACGATCTGTCCGTCTGTCAACTGATCGGCCTGGCTGGCCGACGTCGTCAGCGTGAGATATTGCAGAATATTGGTTCCGCCAATCGCGCCGCTGAAATTGATCGAACCCGAACCGGAAGTAATTTCCAGACCGCGATTATTAGTACTGTCAATCGTACCACCGAAGGTCACATTGCTGTTGTTCGACGTGGTATTGATTGTTGTGTTGGTGTTACCGGTTAACAGGGCTGCCCCCGTTACCTTGAACTCACCGCCGGCAACATATGCACCGTTAAGATTGACCGCACCATTATAGGTCTGGCTGCCAGACGAGGTAACATTGCCAGCCGCGATATTCGCACCGGTCAGCGCTACATTGGCAATTTTAACCGTTGCCGAGCCGATGGTAACATCGCCCGTACCGGCATTGACCGTAAGCGATGTATCCTCATTTGCATTGGTCCCCTCAATACTGCCGGTAACGGTGATATTGCCGTTGTTCGACGAGGTAAGGCTCAACGCGGTGCCACTGGCCTGCACGTCACCCGTGATCGAAATGGCCGAGGCCTGCAAATCACCATTGAGGATGGTCGTGCCTTTATAGGTCTGGCTGCCACCGGTCGTCAGGGCACCCGTTGTGATTTTCCCGCCGGTTACATCAAAGCTGGTGACCTGGTCAGCACCATCGTAAGTCCCCGTCAGGGTCACATCGGACTGCCCCGCGTTAACGGTGATTTCATGCCCATCTGTCAGTGCAATTTTGTTCAACAGAACATCCAGATTGCCCAGACCGGTGACAAAGATATCCCCATCATGTGCATTAAGAATACCCGTAGAACGGTCCGCATCGTAAGCAACGTAAATGGCACCCGTACCGGTAACAGTCGCATTCAGCGTTTCAATGCTGGCGTGGAAGTTTTGATCCGCAGAGCCAATACCAGTCGCGCTGGTCAGTGACAGGGTCTTTGCCGTCATCGACGACTGGTTCTCAACGATGGCAATACTGCCTGCATTTGAGGTCAGTTCAATCGTGCCCTCAGAACCCGTATTGATCGTACCAACTGTAATATCACCAGTTTCAGCGGTAACACTTGCAGTGTGGCCAATACCGTTCGTGGTAATGGTGCCACCGCTTACGGCAACATTGCTGTTAAGCGTTACATCATTATAGGCAGAAAGGTTGATCGAGCTGAGAGCACCCGTGTTGTTAACAACCAGTGCGCCGCCATTTTCAGTAATTTCCGCACGGATCGCCGATGTCGTGCTGTCAATCGTTGTGGTGCCACCGGCCGAACCACTATGCAGTTCAATACCGTTGCTGGTGGTTGCTTCGATTTTCAGCGTACGTGGCGTTTCGCTCGATGCACTGACAATGTCATTCTTGCCAGATAGATAGATCGAACCAGCCTGAACATTTTCGCCAAGCGTCAGGGTGTCTTCGGACGTCAGATACAGCTTGTCGATGGCGTTGCTGTTAAAGCTGCCCCAGGTCACATTGCCCTTCGAGCCAATAGCAACTGAAACGCTGCCGTCAGCATGGATATTATCACCCAGCGTAATGGCACCCGTGCCCTGGTTAAAGACCGAAATCACCGAACCATCGGTATGGGTGGTCGCATCAAGACCGCCAACGATAACCTGAAGAGCATCAATATTGGCAGACTGCCCCGGAACCCAGCTAAAAGCACCGATATTATTTTTGGCTTCTAGCGAAAGCTGACCGGCGATCAGGGTCGGGTTGGATTCAGAACCGCCATTGACAATTGAACCGTTGGTCGCTTTCAGCGTTACGGCCGAAGATACAGGCTGGGTTTGCGGGGTGAAGGAGGTTGCACCAGCGATAACCGAAACAAGTGATACATCGCCGTCGGCAGCGGTAACCTTGACATTATTGCCATCGGTTTCAGCCTTGATGTTCTGAAGGGTAACTTTGTTGCTGGTCGTCACCGTCAGCGAACCATTTGCCAGACGCAGCGCCGTGCCAGATTTACCCAGACTGATACCATTGGCATTGTTGTCGTCAATAAAGACGTCGTCAGAGGTGATGGTGCCGGTAATTTCGGTAACGATGGTTTGCAGGTAATTCTGACTGGAACCAACACCGGTTGCGGAATTTACTTCCAGCTGCGAGCCGGTGATGCGGGTTTCAGTAATATTGTCATCAAGAACACTGCCATCATTCGACGTCAGGGTGATTTTGCCATCAGCGGCACTGCCCTTGGCGTTGAGATTACCGACGATAACGTTACCATCCTCGCCGGTCGTCGAAATAATGATGTCACCGGCATGGTTATACGTACCCGCAGCGGAAATCGCATTGGCCACCAGAATGCTGGCACCATTTGAACCGGCAATCGAGATTACGCCACCATTGGTCGAAACGGACGAGAAAGTACTATCAACACTGGAGCGCAGGTAAACACCTGCATTCTGGTTGGTTGCCGAAACCAGAACACGCTGGCCACTAGCGGCAATCGCATTGTTCTGAGTGCCAACACCGTTCGCGCCGGTCAAACGTACCTCGAAAGCGCCCAGTGCACTGTCGGCGTTACCGGCATAGATTGCGCCATTTTGTGCCGTCAGATTGACTTTGCCATAATTGGCACCGGCAACAACGCCGGTCGACCCTGTTTCACCACCAATTGTAATATTGCCCGACTTGGCGGTGACAATAATGTTGTTACCAACGGCATCCTGACCAACACCAATGTCCGTCAGGCGAATGTTGCCATTGGAGACAATATCAACCGCACCATTGGTGGTGTGGGCCGAAAGCTGGTTGGTCATGCCGTTTAGGGCGTTCAGGTAAATGTCTCCATTTCCGGTAACATTTGCACTGAAGGCCCCCGCCCCGCTGCCCGAAAGCTGCAAACGCGACGTCGCAGAACCAATACCATTCGATGCGGAAAGCGAAATGTCGCCGCTTGCCAGTGACAGGGTTTTCCCAACAGCCGTAAAGATCGAACCGCTGCTTGCCGTGAGGCTGAGATTCTTGTCCGATCCATATGACAGCGTATCAATGACCAGATCACCAGAAGCGATGGTAATGGCGAGGTCACCCGTCGTCGAAATACCATCCAATTCCATTGATTTGGCATTGTTGACATTAATCCCGCCGGTGCCGGAATTTGCCACGAGGGAATCAACATCCGTCTTAAGTGCCTGGCTAGACGTACCAATAGAGGAATTCGAATTCGATGCCGTCAGCGTGAGAGAACCAGCCTTGAGTGTCGAATTGTTGTTGGTTGATATGATATTTGCAGCTGTTTTGTCCTCGAAATCATTAGTCGAGTAGTGTGCCGAGAGGTCTACCGACCCAGATCCGACATTAATCGTTCCAATGCTGATTGTTTCGAGCGATTTATAGGTCAGATCCAGACCGGTAAGGTCTGTGATATTGGTCAATGTGGTAAGTTTGTTGGCGTCCGTAACCGTCCAGGTCAGACCTGCTGCAGAAATTGAAACAGTCCCGCTGCTGTCATAGCTGTTTGTAATATCGTTGCGACGGTCAATAGACAGCGATGACAAATCACTGGTCGAACTGACATAGATATTACGTGGAGAGCTTAGATCCAGTGCTGTCGCACTTGTATTGATGGCTGCACCAGACGCACCGATATTGCCGCGCGTTGCCGAAATCGCCAGCGTCCCAGCAGTAACCATGTTCGACCCTGCGCCGAAAACATCGCCATATGCAGAGGAAATGGTGACAGTACCTGTACCAGCAGAGATTGAATGAACGGTTATATCGTTGGTGTTATACTGGCTGGACCCTGCAGTGATGGTTACATCAGACGTGGCCGTAACCTGCGTAATATCCAGACCGTAGGATTCCGAAATATTGACCGTCCCGGTCGCACCGCGACTATTGGTTGTCGCCGTGATTTCGGCCAGCGTCGTCGTGCCATTACCATTTGCGTTAATTGAAATAGCACTGACATTACCAATCGAGCCATTTGCAATCAGCGAGACTGTACCGGCATCGTTGAGCGTGCCGCTCAGGATCGATCCACCCTGGTTATCAAGATAAAATTCATGACCGTACAAATTGATATTACCCAGGACAATATCCCCGGTTTCATTGTGGATTTTGGCAGTACCGTTATAAATCGTGAGCGATTTAACATCGGTGCGCCCGCTGAGTGTCAGGTCAATATCGCCACTTGAACGTACGGTAAGTTCACCACCCTTAATCTGAAGGGTCTTTGCCGCCGTACCAACCGTCCCCGAACTGGAATAAATATCAACGGTTGCGGCATTGATCGCGGTGTTACTGTCGCTATCACCATTGATATTTCCGCTCGAATTATCAGCATCAAAAATACCAACGCCATTCAGATCGACATCTTTAATGGTCAGATCGTCATCCGTATTCAGTTGCACGGAAAGGCCGGTATTATCTGCGATACTATCGTAAGTAACACCATTCTGTGCTGTTGCACTGCCTGAAACAACCGCATGTCCGCCATCAGGATTATTGGCAGAATCAATGATGCTGTAAGTCCCTGTTGCATTGTTCTCGGTGGACAGTGAAAGCTTGCTCATCAACCGATCATTGTTGATGTAAACATCACCAATCGTGCTGGTCGTAAGCGTCGCAGCCGACAAATTGATGTAGGTGCCGCTTTCACCCAGATTACCCGAGTTCTCGTTCGTGAAAATCATTTCACCCGTGGTGATATGATTGTTACCGTCAATCCCCAGAATGGAATTGTTGCTTTCGAGGTCAACCGAGCCCGTCAAAGTCGTGTTGATCGAACCAACCTTCTGGCCCCGAACCGTATCAAAGGACAATTCCAGACCGGACGTATCGGTGATCTCGGTCAGGTTGGTGGTGCCATCATCGGTCACATTAAACGTGAGCGCGGCAGCCGTAATTTCATAGAACGGCGCAGTCCCACCCGTTCCCTGGCTGGACGTGATGGAAAGGCTAGCAAGGTCAAGGCTGTTGTCAATAAAGACGTTCCCGCCAGTAAGCAGCGTCAGGTCTTTTGCATTGGTTTCCAAATGATGTGAGCTATCAGCAATAGAACCGGTCGCACGCAAGGTAATGCTGCGCGCAGTAATATCTGACCGGCTGTTAAGGCTGTCATAAGTTATATCGCCGTTGGTCGCCGTGGTTTTGATATCAAGCGTGCCGGCATTGCCAACATTCACAACGCCAAGCTGAATCGCTCGATCCGTTGAAAAAGTAAAATCAAGACCAGTATCGTCCACCAGATTCTCGAAGATCATCGACGATCCATCGTCGGTCAGCGTGAATGCAAGATCATCAGCCTGAATGTTGTAAACATTCGAAGAGCTTACATGGTTCGCTGTCAGATTGAAGTCATAGAGGTCGGACGTGTTTTTCAGATACATACTGCCGCGTCCCTGCACAGTCAGGAGCTTGGCATCGGTTGAAAATAGGTTGTTATTGACCCCGATGTTTCCGTCATTCACGACCAGCCCAATACTATGAGCCGAGAGCGATTTACCGGCCTCGGTTGACAGATCACCCTGCGTCACCTGCAGTTCAATCCATCCGGAAGAATCCGTTGCACTGAAACCAGCAACCGTCAGACCACCATTGTCCGAAATACGTGCCGATGATTGGACAGTACCCATAAGACGGGCTGCATCTATATAGAAGTAATCTGACGACGAATAACGGCCGACGCTTTGTGCATTAAGCGTCAAATCACCGGCTGTGATGACACTGCTTCCAGTTCTTGATTCAATAGATCTACTTGACGTAAGCGTCAAATTACCCGAACCAACATTAACACTCCCAACAGTGATCGTTTTGTTCGCCGTAATTTCCAGATCAAGTCCAGACTGGCTAATGGAACCGAGCTTGAAACCTTCACTACTTGATCCGTAATTGGTCACGTTACTAAACGTGAGGCCGGTACTGGAAATAGTATAGGTTATGTTCGAGGAACCGTAACCAGTATCCACATTGTTACGGTCGACGTCCAACTTCAAACTGTTCAGTGTCGTGCTGTTCGAAACATTAACGTTGAAACTGGAATCAATAGACAAGTTTTGGGTATTGGTATTTGCCGTAACAGACTCATAAGAGTTCAGAACAACAGTACCGCCAGTAATCGTACCCGATGAGCGAACAATAGATCCATGCTCATTCGTCCCGCTTGCCTGCCCAGTTGTTGTCAGGGAAACACTACCGGTAGATGATGTACCCGCGTCTACTGTTCCGAGACTTAATTGACGGTCCATTGACAATGCAAAATCGATCGCCGACGACGATGTCAATGACAATGCAACCTGCGATCCACTGTCAGTCAGTGTCAGGCCAACATTGTTATCATGCGTCAAACTATAGGTTTGCGTGGTAGATGTTTGCTCGTTCACGTGAGCCAAATCAAGTGTTAGCGATGACAAAGAGTGCGAAGTATTGTCGACGTAAAAACTTCCCTTGGAAGTAATCGACAAATTGCCAGTTCCGAGTTTCAGCGCGGAATCGCTTGCCCCAATCTGTCCGTAAGTCTTATTCGACGCATTTGTTTTCAATTCAACATTTGATGCCGTAATGACGGTGTTCGCATCAAAATTGCTGATATTGCTGTTCACGCCGGTGCTGGTGGTTTCCAGAGAAACCGTTCCGCTGGCGGTAATGTCTTTGGCAATGATGTTTTTAGCCGAGGTCAGGCTAAAGTCGACGAGTGTGTAATTTGTGGTCAAGACTTCGGCAGTCAATTCCGTGTCACCATCAGTGATGGTGACCGGGGCAGAGCCAAACTCATACACAGTGTCAGAATTATTGGCAGAATTGGTGCTGGTGAAGTTAAGACGCGTCAGGTTTTTGGCGCTGCTAACGTAAATATCACCGCCCGAGGTTACTGTCAGATCATTGGTATTCAAATCAATAGAGCTGTCAGCCGAACCAATATTGTTACTGCCACCCGATGTCAGGCTAACGCTGGTCGCCGTGATAGTGGTATTTCCGTGATCGCCGTCATCGCGGATTGCCCCTGATGTTTTCACATCGACGTTGCCAAGCGAAATTTGCCCCAGCGCGACGTCGTTAACCGCCGTCAGAGAGAAATCCAGTCCCGATCCGCCAATCAAACTGTCAAGAGATATGGCCGAATTGAGATAGGAAATTGCAAAGCTCTGACCGTTGGCCGAAAGGCTGACACCCTGTGAAAGATTTGACGCGGCATCAATCGACAAATTGGTCAATGTTGCCGTAGAAGTCAAACCAATGGCATTAGCCGCAGCCAGCGAAATATCCGTTGCGTTTGTGTTGATCGAATTAATGGAACCCGACGTAGCCGATAAGTCGAGATCAAGTGCCTGCAAAGATGTGTTTGCCTGCCCAATAATCGAACCGTACTGGGCCGCCAGCTTCAAGTTCCGATCACCGCTTGAAACTGTTACGTCGCCTACAGTCAGGTTGCCATTGGTAAGTGTATAGCTTGCGGAACTTCCGCCAGCCTGCATTGTCAGCGTTGTGTCAGAAACACTGCCAGACGTCAGGATATTGCCGTTGGTCGACTGAATATCGACATTGGAACCGGAAATGCTGATGGTGTCATAATAGTTGCCATCGCCGCTAACGCCAATGTCTCCACTGGCCTTTACTTTGACAGTACTGCCAGAGCCGCCATAAATTTGGCCGCTGCTTCCACCAAGAATGGAACCGTCATCAACCGTCACGTTAAGGTCATTACCACCGCTTTTGATCTGACCAGTCAGAACAAGATCGCCCTGGTTTAGGGTCAGCGATGTTCCCTGGGTTGACTGAAGTGAGGAAACGGTAAACAGAGTATTGGTGTTGCCATCCCCAATCGGGGCTTTTGCAATAATGTTAACAAGCCCGGCATCGGCATCACCACTCAGGGTCGATGCCCTCACCGAAACGGCATCATCGGCGCTACCAATACCTTTATCGGCGTTCAGCGAGATGCTTTTTGCAATCAAATCGGTTACGGTATTGCCGTCATCAAGCAGGTCGCCACCGACATTTAACTTCAGCGAACCGGTATCGGACACATCAATCGACCCGACAGTCAAATCGGCATCGGTGGTAAAGGTAAAGTTCAGTGTTGAATTATCGTAAAGATTACTGAGCGTATAACCGTTCGTCAGGTCGTCGGTCAGGGTAAATTCAAAACCATTTGCCTCAATGCCATAGGCATTAAGGTGCTGGCTGTCAGCATGGCTGATATTCAGATCAAGACTTGCGAGATCAGCAATATCGCGAAGGAAGACATCGGACCCAGCCTTAATTTTCAGCGTGGTTGCGGATACTTCGAGGAAGTCATCACTTGTGCCAATGGCCCTACCGGCATCAAGAGTCAGCGAGCCGCTCGTCATTAGACGGGTATTGGCATTATTGTCGTCGCTGATGCTGCCTGTGGCTTTCAGCGTAACAGTCGCCAGATTGGTGCCGATCTGACCAATCACAAGGCTACTGTCGGATTCATAGTTAAAGGTCGTCAGGTTACCGGCAATGACCCGGTTCAGAGAAACGGCAGTTCCGCTGTCAGTAACGTTGAAATCCAGATGATCCGACGTCAGTTGGACAACGTTGGTATCACCTACCTGATTCTGATCGTGATAGTTCGTAATCGACAGAGATGTCAGCGTTGAATCAATATTCTGAATATAAATATCTGCCGAGTTCCGAACGGTCAACGACGTGACATAAGTTTTGAGTTCTTCGCCAGAGCCGCCGATATTATTGGCAGCTATCAGCGACAACGACGTGCCATGCACATTGTTGTTGGCATTCTGCGCCAGAATATTACCATTGCTTGCCGCCAAATCGACAGACGCGCTGGTATCAATGGTGCCGATAGTCAGATCACCAGTGGAAGCGGTAACATCCACGGAACTGGTTGTTTGATCCGCTTCGATATTTTTAACAAGCAGAGCCTTGCTGTTTGATACAACAAGGCTGCCGCTCTTACCCAGGGTCTTAATATCAACCGTGTTGACCGACGTGGCCAGCGAATTGGTCTGGCCATAACCATTCGGCGAAACCGTTGCCGACACAATCAGATCATCTGCGGTAAGCTGGCTGGCAGTAACATAACCGTTCGTCAGGGTCAGCGTTACATCACCGCTGCTACCCGCAGTCAGGCTGGAAATATTCAACCGATCCGGGCTGCTGGACGTTTCGTCCGAGCGCATAGCAATGTCGATATTGTTGCCGTCAGAGGTTGATGCCGACGTAATCGTGGTGTCGGTATGCGTGGTCAGGTCAATCTTACCGCTTGTGGATGACAGATTCTGAAGCGTAACGGTGCCCGATGTCGGGATGACATCCAGATAAATGTCAAGAAAGGCCGAAACATCCAGCGTTTTGCTGTCAACCTGCAAGTCACGTGACGATGTACCGATATCGGCACCGGCCTTCAGCTCAACCGTTTGCGCGGAAATTGATGTTGCATCATCACTGTCGTCAGCAATGTTCAGACCTGCCTCAACATAAAGCGTACCGCTGGCGACAGTTACATCACCAACGGTAAGGTTGCGGCTGGTATACAGGAGAGAACCAAGGGCACCGTGCTGTGTCACCTCGTTTCCACCAGCGGCTTCAAACCGCGAGACCGTCAGTCCACCATTGTTGGTGTCAGTATTGCTAATATAGAGACCGCCACTCTCGGTCGTGGCGTTCAAGGACGTAATGTCTGTGCGCAGGCTCCGGTTTACATCGTTGCCGGTAACACCATCACGGGTCGAAATCGTCAGGTTATCTGCAACAATATGATTACCAGTTGATGCAGCGCCATAAATGGCACCGCTATTGACAGTCAATGTTACATCGCCGGTGCCAACACCAATCTGGCCGATATTCAGGCTTTTTTCGCCGGCAAAGGTAACATCGGTATCTGTGGACACCAGCGACGTCAAAACATAGGCATCAGCCGTATCTGTCATCTCAAATGTCAGACCGGCTGCAGTCAGCGCATAAGTCTGGGTATTGGTCGACAGAAGGTGATCCATCGACAGATTAAGCGACGTCAGCGCACTATCACTGTTGTCGATGGCAAAGCTGCCGCCTGCTTCGATAGTCAAGCCGGTAACGCTGGTAACAATTGCGTTGCCCTCAGCACCGATATTACCTGTACCTGTTGAAACAGTAAGGTCTTTTGTGGTTACCGTGGGTGCAGTCTGCAAACCGGCTTTGTTATAAATCGAACCCGCAACAGAATTAAGGAAGACGGCCCCGATGCCTGTGCCGGTACTGATATTACCCGCCAGTTCAATATCACGTGCTGCCTGAATCAGAACGGTTCCGCCATTTGCCGAAAGATTGGCAATATTGGTAATGCTTGCACCAGGCGATGTAGCCTGCAGCACGATATCACCGCCATTGGTCGCAATGGTATCGGTCGCATCGGTAAAGGTAATGCCACCCAACCCGGTTGATTTCAGCGTAAAGCTGTGGCCCGAGGCGGTTTGAAGACTAAGGCTGGTGTCAACCGTAATCAACCCGGTTGCTTCGAGGATAATATTTGATGTCCCGGCAATACCTTCGAGCACACTGGCAGAAATGGTATTGGCGCCGCTATTGGCATCAGAACCACCAACGGAACCGTCACCTGCATTACCATCAAGGCTGCCACTTGTCCCGGCAACAATCGTCAGGCTGTCAGGATCCAGCAGGAAAGTACCAGTATCGCCATTAAGGGCGGTCAGATCAACCGAACCGGTCAGTTTAACGCCCTTGTGGCTTGAAACTTCGGCAAAGCCGCCATTGCCGCCTTCTGCCCCACCCTTGGCGGAAATGCTACCGCCAAAGTCGGTCAGGTTTTCGGAAAGAACCGTGACATTGCCACCCTTGCCATTCTCGATGGCATCGGCCTTCAGGCTGGCGGTTTTTGCGATGCTGACGTCGTTTGACCATGCGCCCGTGCCACGGCCATTTTCGCCGTCACCTTCGCTGCCAATAGCCACCAGGCCACCACCCGCTTTGCCCGATGCGTCAATTTCCGCACCGGCACTTACGGCAATCCTGTCGCCGGTTGCAACAATGCTGCCGCCCGTTTCACCGGCATCATTGCCCGTTGCCTTGATGCTGCCACCGGCAACAACCGCGCCATTATCACCCCCAGAAAGAACAATACGACCGTTGGATGTGGAAACACTATTGGCCTGAATCACACCCTGGGTGTTGATAACATTATCAATAACATCCTTCACAGCGCGGGCGGAAATCGCCACCACGCCGCCATCGGCAATGATCGAACCGCTATTGCTGACCAGCGATGCAACCTGCACACCATCCTTGCCGACCGGGGCTGAATCCACATTGGCACTTACACCAAAACTAAGAAGACCGTCGCCGTGGAAATCCAGGGCAAAAGTTTTTGCCCCGCCCAGCGAGACTTTGCCAAGGCGGGCATTGATGACACCGGCGTTCTGGACATTTGGCGCCACAAGGGCGGCAAGACCGGCATCACGAATGCTGATGTCGCCCGCATTGATGATGGAGGCTGAGGGATCGGCTGAGGCAATATCAAAATTATAATTGCCCGCCATAAAATCGGCATCCCGAATATTGGCCGTTGTCGCGACAAGGCTGCCAACATCCACCCGTGATCCCGGGCCAAATACCACCCCGTTGGGGTTGACCAGCATGACGGTACCGTTCGCGGTGATCGTTCCGAAAATGGCGGACGGGTCGTTGCCAACCACCCGGTTGAGGATCACGCTGCTAGAACTGGGCTGCTGAAAATTAACCGTATTTCCGCTGCCGACATTAAAACTTTGCCAGTTGACAATGGCCGAGTTCGAGCCCTGCACGACATTCATCGTATCGGGCGCGGATTGCCCAATCGTCACATTGCCCGCAGCAACCGTGCCGCCCTGCGGCAAAGCCGACTGGGCCTGTGCCGGATGGGCCGTGGCATAAAAGAATGACCCCAGCGCGGTTGCACCGGCCAAAAGGTTAAAAGGCGTCAGGCCTTTGGCCTGACGCTGGCGTGCGGGGGCCAACGCCTCGCCCGTCTGCGGGTGCGACAATGCAGCACGCGTCGCAGCCAGTTTCAGGGGACGACGTGCCGGATTGGTAAAGCTGTTTTTGCTCATGATTTTGACCCGCACTTAGAATTTGGCTGAGAGGGTGAAAAAGGCCTGGGGCTTTGTCGATGAATCCGACGTGGGTTTCCGGAACCCTTTTGCCACTTCAGCCGACGCATAGAGATTTTCAAGAATGTTCACGCGGATACCGCCGCCAAACGAGGAAGCACTGGTCCGTTCATGCGAAACATTGTCGTCGATGTCCCAAACCTGCCCGGTATCGACAAAGCTGTAGAACTGAACACCGTTGGGAAAGACTGCGGGCAAGTCGGGCGAATAGCGCACTTCAAGCGATGTCGCCCAGCCATTATCCCCGGAAAATTCGTTATTATCGAAACCGCGACCATAATTCGCCCCGCCAAGCGCCATTTCCTCGCTGGCAAGCAACGGGGTCACGGCATATTGCCCGGTTGCGGTCGCCAACAGGCTGACGGTTTGTGTCACCTGCTGAACACGCGTCAGGTCGATGGTTCCCTTGGTAAAGGAACCACTGGCATCAGAGCGCGAGGCAAGCGGATCATCTTTTTCCGTTGCGTTCAGAATGTCCAAACCGCGGTGAATCGTCGCGCGAACAGCCGTAATTCCCTGGAAACTGTCGGTCAGGTCATAGCTGATACCGGCCCGCGCAATATGAAGCCTGTCCCGGTTAAAGGCGCTATCAAGCACATCGGTATCGATAGAGCGATATTCATATTCGCCGGAAATACGCAGATTCTGAAGACGGGAGCGGATCACCGGATAGGTCGCAATGGCACGCTCGGCAATAACAACACTGTTGACATCAAGGGCATCAAGCTCCCTGCCCGGGCGGGAGCGGCCATAACTGCTGCTCAAACCCAGCATCAGACCATCGTCCGAATACATGCCCTGATAATTGGCACTGATCGACCAGGAACGCTCGATCGGTGATGAAAGCTGGGTTTGAATACCAAGCTGGTCGGCATGGGAACCAAACGAGTTAAACTGAACCAGTCCAAGCCCCTGGGCATTACCGGAATAGGGGGAATTCCGGTTATCGATCGACACGGTACCAGACATGGCATCGCGATCGGCTTCCACCAGCATTTCGGAGCCACCCGGCGTATTTTCCGATGGTTTCAGGGTGGCGCGAACGCTCATACCGGCCAAATCATTGGCCAGAAGAAGACGGCGTTCCATTTCCTCAACCGTGATTGGCGTTTTGCCAATCAGCGGGTTCAACAGCCGTTTAATTGCCGCACTGACCGGGCCGACATCCTCCTGTACGACAATGTCGGAAATAAAACCCTCGATCACACGGACCTTAAAAACACCATCCGTCACTTCCTGCGGGGGAACCACAACACGCGAAATCACATACCCGGCATTGCGATATTTACGTTCGATATTTGCAGCGACCTGGAAAGCATCGGCAATCGTGATGGTCTTGCCCAGCATATCCCGATAAAGCGGCATCAGCTCATCTGTCGAAAAGGCGGTTGCCCCCTCGACTTCAAAGGTTTTCAAAACAAAGCTTGCTTCCGCCGCACCGGCGGGAACTTCAACTGCGGCAGCACCCGGAACCGAAATACTGCCCGCCTTGCCTGACGGCATTGCCAAATCCGGTTGCGACAGATCCCGACCGGCTTCCGCACCCGATGGCAACTTGGAAGGAACCGTTTGCGCCCAGCCTTGAGAGGGCTCTCCAAATATCAGAGACGCACAAAGCACCGTTGCTGCCAGGCAAGGGCGCATCAAATCCATATTTTTGCTCAAAGATTCCCCCAAGAATCAGCCGCCTAAAGTGGAAAGCCGCATTTGCAGCCTTCAAAAACCCCAAAAAAACGCATAAACTGCGCTACCCTAACGCTCAGTTTTAACGCACACACGCCTACCAATCTAATACGTTAATATAGATAATGTGTCATTATAGGCGTTACAATAATCGCGATGCAATTAAATTTTTGGGTTCAACGGTACGATATTTGTCCGCAACCGACACACATCAAGATTTTATTGGGAAAATATTTTTCGCGCCCTGGTAATATAACCATTGGTCCCCCTACCCCGAGTGATTGCCGGACGTCTATGCCATCCTAGTACCTGCGTAACCGATAAACCAACACCCGAAGCCGGTACTCTCTTACCGCCAGCAATCTAAGATTGTTCACTTTCCGGGCGGCGTGACAGGGCACTATTTAACGACAGGGAATACCAAACCATGCTGAACATCGTTGCAGATAGGAAAAATTAACATCTGTAAGAGCAAAATGGCACCTGACAGCAGCCACCCACCTTGCTGTTATCGCACTCCAGCGAAGAAAAAGTCCGGCAACGGCACCTGCTTGCATCCAGCAAAATCCAGCTCAATTGCTGATCAAAATCCTGCCTTCCATAATCGTCATGACAACATCAAAATAAGGTGATCTATATTTTGATATGTATGATATAATGTATTGATATTGAGTTATATTATGTCGAATGAGACAACTTATGGATCAGGGTTCATTTCAGGACAATCTGGCTAGGCTACGCCAGGAACTGGCGAAAGACCGGGAAAAGATTTCCAGTGAAACGCAGGAGATTTATAAAGAAATCGCGACCTCGGCTCCGCCGCCTGCAAACAGTGTCACAACAACCGATCCTGCATCCTATATCGGTGTTGCCTTACGAGCAGAACGAAAACTGGGGCGATTGGCCGAACGTCTGAATCACACCGGAATGCTTGAAAACTGTCGCTTTGCGGCTTCCCTACTGGAAGCATGCGACGTCGTGACGGCAGAGGGTCGCGGCGCAACGCCCCGCCGCCTTTTGCAATTCATGGCATATGAAGGGGATTCATCGTCGCATTACGAAAACCTGATCGGTGCAATGGATGTTTTTGCGACCTGTCGCAAACCGGCGGCACCTGCACAGGGAAAAGTGACGTCAGAACTGGTCCGGACCATTGCCACGCGTGCAAGCTTGCGGTCACGGAACTGGCTTTCGTCGCCGGATCGGCTCGATTGGCATAAAATCATCAGCGACAGGCAAATCCCCTGCCCGCTCGACACGGTTTTGATTGCTCGTTTTTGCGATCA
Source organism: Thalassospira profundimaris (assembly GCF_003326755.1). Taxonomy (GTDB): domain Bacteria; phylum Pseudomonadota; class Alphaproteobacteria; order Rhodospirillales; family Thalassospiraceae; genus Thalassospira; species Thalassospira profundimaris_B. The sequence goes on from NZ_JPWH01000016.1 coordinate 27,438, forward strand.
AATGAATGACCATAATCCGGGAAACGGTATTATGGCCGTGGCCGACACTTTATATATGGCCTTAAAATGGCTTTATGAGCTTGAACAGCACTATGACGCCCTCGCACACGATCATGATATGTCGCCAGAGATGGAACTGGAAACGGATAATCCGCAAGCCATCTATTGGAACCGGACATGCCGCCTGTTGATTCCCTATCTTGTCGCGCATTTTTGCGATGGCATTCTGCTACCGTTGATGTGCGGGACACCCGTCACCAACTCTCTGGTAAAATTGCGCCCCCTTTTCGCGCACAATGCGCCTGCCGAAAATGCACGTCCCCATACGCTCGCTGTAATATTGGACGGAATAGAACGGCTTGACCAAACCGAAAAACAGGTTCGCCAACAGTGGCGCAAGGCGGAAAAACTCTCGGCGGACGGACGCGGTTTGAGCCTGGCAAAAATCACCAGCCACCTTTTTCAACACGGCACCATTTGCGCGGCCGATATTGTAGAATTATGCAATTTAACACCACAGGCTGCGCATTACCAATTGAAACGACTGCTCGAATCAGGTCTCATCTCGCGCGGCCCCAAAGGCAAAGTCGGCGGCCATTACTTTCTTGATTTTCTATTACATATGTAACAGCCCTGCCCGCCTCCACACATTTCGCGCCAGGACCCCCTTCGTTCTATCGGACGTGAACAGCCGAAAAAGATGAACAGAGTCTTAATCAACGATTTTCATTTCCGGCATTGACTGCTAATCTCCTTCGTTAAATGCGTTCTGGACAGACTGAAAAGCTCACTGACAGGCGAAACCTTCAAGACAGGTTTCCCCGTTTTTCCTGTTGATAGTAGCCTACACCCCTCAAACTCCTCACCAAAAACATTTTATTTTCAAGATGATATGAATACAAAAACGATTATCGGTCATCGGTCATCGGTCATCGGTCATCGGTCAAGCGATACTCGATGAACGGAACACGCGTATCGTTTAATCGTGTATCGATTATCGAATATCGTATAATCAATAAACAACTATCGTTTATACGATAGACGTTAATTGGATAATCGTTTTACGGAAATTGATTAAACGTGGAACGTATAGACGATAATGAATTTTCGATTATTCGATACACGACTTGTCGTTTAACGTGCAGCCGTGTATCGGTTAATCATGTAACGACTATCGATTAATCGCGTATCGAGTTTCGTAGATCGGTTAAGTGAAAATCGCATTTCGGTTTTGCGTTTCACGATTATTCGTGTTACGAATATCGATGAATCGGGGAACGATGACCGAAGAATCAGTTTTTGCATTTCCGAGAAACAATCTTCGATCAACGGATATCCGAGAATCCCGTTTCGGGTATCGCTCTATCGGTTTACGTGTTTGCATTAACCGGATTCCGACGATCGCTCTACGGAAAATCGATGATCAGATATCGATTATTCAAGATGCGTTTATCGGAAAACCGATAATGGAGAACCGTATAATCGGATTACGAGAAAGGAATTATCGACAAATCAATAACCGCACACCGGCATTCGATTACCGGAAAAGGACGAAACGATAACCGCTAAACGATTATCGAAAAGCCGCGCCCCGAACATCGAATATCGATACATTAAGAACCGGAATCCGATTATCGACCATCGGTTTTCGCATATCGATCCCCGGAAAACCCGGTCTCGATATCCGAAAACCGTATTGCGATCGGGACACCACACATATCATCAAGGGTCAAGGAACCGACATGGCACGCTATAATTATGATTTGCCCTCAGACCTGATTGAAAAAGTAAAGGCCAAAGGCCCAATGGTTATTGCGACGCTGAATGAAAAGGGCGGCGTTGGCAAAACCACACTGACATTTCAGGTATGTGTTCACCTTGCCGAGGCCGGACTGAAAGTCCTTGCCGTGGACCTTGACCCCCAGGGCAACCTGACCAAAACGACCCTTCGCTATGGCGAATTGCAGCATGACCGCGTTTTTGACGATGTCGAAATTGATCGCGCCAATTCCATGAGCATTTTTTCCAATGCCAATGAACGTGTTAAACCATTGGAAATTAGTGGAAACCTTGCCCTTAATACCGGCAATACCAACCTGGTCGCCCTGATGGGCATTCAGCATGACCTGTTGCTCGAACTTGACGAATATCTGGCGCGACAGACCGAGTTTGACGTCATGATCATTGATTGCCCGCCCACCCCGGGCAATCATGTTACCGCCGCCGCGATGGCCGCCGATTACGTGTTGTCGCCCGCAAATGCCGATGAATATTCGTCAGATGCCATCAAAAATGTGGTCAAAACCATCACCCGTTTCAAACGAAAATATAATCCGGGTCTTAACCTGCTTGGCGTCATTCTAAATGACGTCGATAACAGCTCGAAAATCAAGAAAGACTATGTCGAACTGATGCGCGGGGAGGGGGCGGAGCCCGACGAATTTTACTACAGCATTCGCGACCGAATTTTTGAAACGCGCCTTGGCAAACGCGTGGCATTTCAGGAATCGCAAACGGTCGGCATGCCGATTACCCGCTATCAGCGCGGCACCGCAGCCGATGAAATGTACAGTTTTCTGCTCGAGCTTGTGACCCGACTGAGCAAGGAGGAAGCGTAATGGCGACAAAACCCAATTTTGCCCGTCTGGCCCGCCGCGAAAGAGTTAAAAAAGTCCCGCCAAGTCCGCAGGATCTTGCGGAAATCTGGAATCCTGATGATACGGATGCGGATATCGCCAGCGACCTTTCAGAACAGATGCCCGAGCCGGAACCGGAAGCAAAACGGCCCGACCCCGTGCCTACATCGCCGCAGCCACGGGTTTCGGCACCACGCGAAGAGCCGACCACATCGCCGCAATCAGACGGGAGCGTGCATTCCGGCAAGGAATATATTGGCCAGTTGCGCATCGAAACCAAGGTCGACGAGGCCGTAGATCATGTGATCCGCATGCTTGTGCGCAAACGCAAAGCCCATTTGCAAAAAAATGATCCGTTGCCCGAGGGTGAAGAATATACCCGGGCCGATTTCATGCGCGAGGCATTGATCCGCTTTTGTCGCGAACTCGACAGCAACTTTGATGACCGAATCGAATTGCAACGCAAAGTTATGGACGAAGATTAACAGTTCGTAACTTTGCGGACAAAATGAACATGCCCGATGGGCACAAACGGCGGATTTCCCTGGAAATACCGCCGTTTTTATGCCTGTGCTTTTCCCCTCCATTTAGCGACAATTTCCACTGGCGGCACAAAACGGTAATGCCATGATGACCGGGCAAAACAGCCAAAGCGCAAAACTGAATGCCTGGTATTTCATCAAAACCCGGGCAGGGTGGGGCAGGGCAAAGTCTTTGTTGCAATCGGACATGTGACCAAAGCAGGGAAACGCAAAAGCGCCGTCACGCGCCATTTCACGATTCGGCATTTCACGGACAAACCCCGCTTCCTTTGGTAAATGAATCTTCTATCCGGACTAAAACAGGGCAGTCCTGCCGCGCCAGCGCCCCTGAAACGCCGTTGATCTGTCCGCGATGTACCGATTCGAGAACCAAACGATTCGTTATTTCGCGGACAAAGTGCCGTTAACCTTTTGAAAATAAATCTTAAAGCATCGCTTAAAGTCGTAAAGTGACGGGATTCCAAAGGGTTAGAAAAATGCCTTTTCAAAACCAGCGCAAGCCGCCTTTTATCGGATCGTCACAACGCGGACAAAAGGGCAAAAATCCCGCCAAAGGCCCGATAAGACACACCCTTAAAAAATTCGGCAAGACTGCGATCGAAAAAATCTGACCGCGAAATGCCGAATATTCAATCGCATAAGGACGTTCTTTTTCGTCATAACGCGGACATTTTTTCTCGGCACATCGCGGACAGTCCTGAATCAAAACATTGATATATCGGGCAGATTTGACCAAACTCGGCACATCGCGGACAACAGGGGCAAAGGGACAGATACGTGGCAAGTTCACAACAGGTCGATCTATTTCTGGATCAACTGGTAGATGGTGCCCCTTTCAAGGACGACCGGATGCTTATGGAGCATCCCTGGTTCTCGCTGACCAAGCAACCGCGCCGCACACCATTTCACTACAGCCGCGGCGGTGTCGATATCCGCATAGAGCCGGGTGCCAAAGGCATGGCAAACATCTATGACAAGGATTTGTTGATGTATCTTGGCTCGATCATCAACGAAAAACTTGAACGCGGTGAAAAGGTTAGCGACCGCAAAATCACCTTCGCCGCCCATGATTTTCTGCGCTCGACCAAACGCCAGACGTCAAAGCGGGGATATACCCTTTTTCTGGATATGTTGGAACGGCTTGACGGGACACGTGTGCGAACCAACGTTGAGTCCGGAAATGACAAAATCCGGTCGGGTTTTGGCTGGATCGAAAGTTACCGCATCATTGAACGCAAAACCAAAAACGGCCGTTCCATCATGGCCGGCGTGGAAGTTACCCTGAATGAATGGATGTTCAAGGCGATTGTCATTGACCGCCGTGTATTGACCATCAGCCCGCGTTATTTTGACCTTTCCAAGGGGCTGGAACGGCGCATTTATGAACTGGCCCGCAAACATTGCGGCCAGCAGCGCAGTTGGCTGATCAGCATTCCCTCGCTCAAGGAAAAATGCGGTTCTGACCGCGAAGAACGCAAGTTTCGCGCCGATCTGGGCAAGATCATCGAGGATGGCAATATCCCCGATTATTCCCTGCGCATGGGCAAATCTGCCGATTTTGACAGCGCGTTTAAAAGCCGCAATCCCAAGGAATGGATGCTCGAAGTCCGCCCCATCCGTCCGCAAAGTGACGAAACACTTGATGCTGCGGCCAATCCGGCCGAAGAAAGCCCCGAAAAACTGTTTGAACGGGGAGATGCCCAGTTCCGACCCAAACCGCTTTCCATCCACGTCATCAATAATGCCCGTGAACGCTTTCCTGACTGGGATATAGACCATCTGGAGCGTGAATGGGCCAGTTCAAGCCAAAGAAACCAACTGGTCATCAAGGACCCGGAAAAGGCCTTTATGGCGTTTTGCGAACGCTATGTCGCCAATCGCAGCATCGATATGTAAAGCCATCTGTGGATAACTTTTGACCCTTAACGGCATATCGCGGACCAAAGATCGGTACATCACGGACGATCAATCGGTACTTTGCGGTCGTGTTATCACGGACGGGATATTTGATACTTCGCGGACAAAAGATCGGTACAACGCGGACGGCTCAGGATGACTGACTCCTGAAAACACAAAGGAGTCTCTTTGCCACGTAACTTAGATAACTCTACTCTAACAATCTTTATTAACTCATATAACAAATCTAAGGCATTTGGACGTTATATATGAATTAATCCTTTGTTAATAAATAAAACCATACAGCACCTTCCCTGTCCACAAGAAAAGCAAACGCCTGATCTGCCAGCCAAACAAAGTTCGTTTTACAAAGGACTTGCTATTCGCCATATTTGGGAATATATCCCATATATGGAACACCCACAGCAAGCCAAACTGGACCAGCAAATCGCAAGACAGCTTCGGCACTTGCGACAGCAGCGCAACTGGACACTCGATCAGCTTGCCAGCAAAACCGGCATAAGCAAATCAACCTTATCAAGGCTGGAAAAAGCCGATGTCAGCCCGACAACAGACATGCTCGCCAAATTATGCAGCGCCTACACGCTGACCTTATCGCGTTTGATGTTGCTGATCGAAGATAACTTCCAGCCTCATTACCCTGTTAGCCAACAACCGGTATGGACGGATCCCAAAACAGGTTTTGTCCGACGCTCTCTTTCACCGCCTGCTTCAACGCTGGCAGGTGAAGTCCTGGAATGCACCATCCCGGCCAATACCACGATTACATACGAACAACCGCCAAAAACCGGGCTTGAGCATCATCTCGTCATGCAGGACGGCGAGATAACATTATCCCTTGATCATACGTCCTATACATTACGGCCAGGCGAGAGCCTTCGATATCAGTTGACCGGGGCAAGCCGTTTTCAAACGCCAGCAAAGTCAGCCGCACGCTATTACCTGTTTATTGTATGAGACGGCCAATGCTTAACCCGGACGTAACGATAGAAAATTGCCAGCCGGAACAATTCGATCTTTATTTAAATGATCTGGCTTACCTCCTTCTTGCGTGCGTCCATGCAGGGGCCAGCATCAGTTTTATCGATCCTTTTGACATTGATGATGCCCAAAAGTTCTGGCAGGAAAATGTCCGCCCCGGTGTCGTTGCAGGTACCCGAAATGTATTGGTGGCAAAAGTAAGGGGGGCAGTCGCCGGATCGGTTCAGCTTGATTGTGATACACCACCGAACCAGAAACATCGTGCCGAGGTGGCAAAATTGCTGGTTCATCCGGATTATCGGCGCCAGGGTCTGGCAAAAAAGCTTATGCGGTCACTTGAAGATCTGGCGCAACGTCGTAAGCGGTGCCTGATCACGCTTGATACCCGCACCGGCGATAAGGCCGAACCGCTTTATGGTGCATTGGGATATGTAACAGTGGGATCCATTCCCGGCTTTGCCAGGGACCCGTTTAGCGAAACGCTGGACCCAACCACGATCATGTACAAGCAACTGTGAGCGATATTGGGGGGACCGAGAATTAACCGTGTTCAACCATTAAAATATGATCAGCGGTTAGAACCGTTTCATCATTTTGGTTTAAAACATCAATCCGCTCAATAACCTGGCCGAAATCTGAATGGTCTGTTTCGGCAATCAGGCGAGAAACGGTAATAGAGGCATGCAGTGTATCACCAATAAAAACCGGGCGAACAAAACGGACCCGGTCATATCCCGAGGAAAAGGCAACCGGATTATTGCTGGTTTGTGATGCCAGACCGACAGCAAAGGAAAAAACCAGAGTGCCATGTGCGATGCGGCGTTTGAATTCGGTCGTTTTGGCGAATTCGGCATCCATATGATGGGGGGAAAAATCCCCTGTATGCCCGGCATGTACGACAATATCGGTTTCGGTAATGGTACGGGCAGGGCTCTGGCGCATTTCACCCTTACGGTAGTCTTTGAAATATTGCCTGTTTTCCATGCTGATTATCGCCCCCTAAAAACAGGATAAAACATCCTGTTGCCCCTGCCAGGTGAAATCTGGCTGATTGTCTAACCCGCTTTTACCAATTGGGCCCAAGGCTTGCAATTAAACCCGGACTATCGAACAGGGATGATGTTTTGGGACAAGCGGCAGTGGGATAACCACCTGAGACGCGACACGTAAATTCGAAGATCGATCATCGTTTCTGATGTAACAACATATTGAAAATAATAATATTTATTCGATATTGTCTTTGATTGTGCCAATGCGTACAAGCATCGGACCACATTTAGCGCAAGATGGACCGACTATGGCGCGCAAAGAAAAACCGGTTATTTGGCCTTCTTGAATTAAAATTCGGCACATTGCGGACGTCCATATGTCCGCGAAGTGCCGATCATTTGGGCTGCGCGCCCATCAATTTCTCACATCTGACGCCAGAGTCGCTTTCACCGGGCGGTTTTGCCCATATTTCCGCAAATCACGGTGAAACACTCAGATATTGCGATATGTATCACGGCCTCTGAACATATTCTTTAAGTATATGATTTTACTGAATAAATAATCGCTAGAATGAACGATGTGAAACAGAAATAAAAACAAATGTTTCATTATGAGATATTGTGAAACATTTGTTGTTTTCTGGTCCGTGATATGGCTTAATTTCAGCTATTATCCAGAAGCAGGCAGGGCCAAAGATGCCAGCATATGACGATTGTCGCGAAAAACTGATTGATACATATGATGCGATGAGCCCGCAGCTACAACGCGCGGCACGTTATATGCTTGATCATCCTGATGATGTCGCCCTTAAATCGATGCGGGCTTTGGCAACCGCGGCTGGTGTGACGCCCAGCACCCTTGTCCGTTTAATGAAAACCATCGGTATTGCCAGCTATCAGGAATGTCGTCTGGGTTATCAAAACCGTTTGCGCGATATGCCCGCCAGTTACACGGGACGCGCCCGCCAGTTGCAGCATCGCAGTACTGCCAGGCACATATCGGACGAGGACAAAGATGACAGCAAAATCGATGCCCGCAGCACTGAAACGACATTGATAGCAGAAATTTTGCATCAGGAGCTTGGCAATCTTGCCCGCTCTTTTGGGCCGGAAATGTGCACTGCCATGCAGGATGCCTGCAAACTGATCGGGAATGCCCGGCGTGTTTTTGTGCTGGGGCGGCGCGGAGCGTTTCCTGCTGCCTTTCAGTTTGCCTATGCGTATCGCTTTTTTGCCGACAATCTGACGCTGGTGGACGGGGCGGCTGGCACCTTTGGCGATCAATTGCGGGGCATGGGGCGGCGCGATGTTTTGCTGGCGGTTGGGTTAAGCCCCTATAGTAACGACAGTTTGCAGGTGCTCGATTATGTGCTGGCGCAAAACGCTACGGTTATCAGTGTTACGGATTCCGATGTTTCGCCGCTGGCGCGTCATGCCAGCATTAATCTGATGGTTGCTGATGCGTCCCCGTCGTTTTTTCAGAGTTTTACGGCTGCCGTTGCGGTGATGCAGGCGCTGGTCGCGATTTTGGTCTCTCGTGGCGGAGAAACAGCCCTTCAGCAAATTGCCCGGGCCGAAAAGCAGCTTTCGGCTTTCGAGACATACTGGCGGGATGCCAGTCCCAAACGGAACATAAAATCATGACAACACATGTTTTACATCGCAACAGCCTTGTCCAGCCGCCCCGCGCCGTTGCGGGGGAGGGGATTTATATTATCGATGAAAATGGCAAACGGTATCTTGATGCGTCGGGTGGGGCGGCTGTTTCCTGCCTGGGGCATTCGGACCCGGATGTAAGGGCCGCCATTATTGATCAGGTTGGCAAGCTGGCCTATGCCCATTCCGGTTTCTTTTCATCCGATCCGATGGAAGAACTGGCCGATGATCTGATTGCTCATGCGCCTGCCGGGATGGAAAAGGTATATTTTGTTTCCGGCGGGTCCGAGGCGGTTGAAGCTGCCCTGAAAATGGCGCGGCAATATTTCCTGGAAATTGGAGAGCCAGAGCGCAAATTTGTTATTGCCCGGCGTCAGAGCTATCACGGCAATACGCTGGGTGCGCTTTCGGTTGGCGGAAATATGTGGCGCAGACGGCAGTTTGAACCCCTGTTGATTGATGCCAGCCATGTTTCGCCCTGTTATGCCTATCGCAACCAGCAAGCAGATGAAAGTGCCGAGGAATATGGCCTGCGGGTGGCAAATGAACTTGAAGGGGCGATCCTGAAGCTGGGAGCAGGCCAGGTTGCCGCCTTTGTTGCCGAGCCGGTTGTGGGCGCAACATCGGGTGCGGTTACTGCCGCGCCGGGTTACTTCAAACGTATTCGTGAAATTTGCGACCAGTACGGTGTTTTGTTGATCCTTGATGAAGTGATGTGTGGCATGGGGCGCACCGGTACCCTTCATGCGATCGAGCAGGAAGGGATTTCGGGCGATTTGCAAACGATTGCCAAGGGCCTTGGTGCCGGTTATCAGCCAATTGGGGCGGTACTGGTTTCAGGCAAAATTGACCGTGCCATTGCCAGTGGCAGCGGTTTTTTTCAGCACGGGCATACCTATCAGGGCCATGCAACTGCCTGTGCCGCCGCCCTGGCAACGCAGCGTGCCATTCGGGGCAGGGGCCTTTTGGCAAATGTCGTAAAACAGGGGGAAACCCTGCAAAATGCCCTGGTGACGCGCTTTGGCGATCATCCCTATATTGGTGATATTCGCGGTCGTGGTTTGTTTCGTGGTGTGGAATTTGTTGTTAATCGGAAGACAAAAGAACCCTTTGATCCATCCCTGAAAATTCACGCCAAAATCAAGAAAACCGCCTTTGAAAATGGTCTGATGTGCTATCCGATGGGTGGCACGATTGACGGGCAGCACGGGGACCATGTGTTGTTTGCGCCCCCCTATATTGTGACCGAAGAACAGATTTACGACATTGTGACCCTGTTTGCCAAAACCGTTGATCAGGTCTTTTCAGCAAAGGGGCAATTATGAGCCTTTATGCACAAACGCCCGCCATTCTGGCTGTTGCCCCGAACGGGGCGCGCAAAATGCAGGCTGATTATCCGGGGCTGCCGATTACTCCGGCGGATCTTGCATGTGAGGCGCGCGCCTGTCTTGAGGCTGGCGCGTCAGTGATACATTTGCATGTCCGGGACGATGAAGGCGGTCATAGTCTGGATGTGGGACGCTACCGCGAAGCAATACAGGAAATTCGCAAAGCTGTCGGCGATGAATTGTTGATACAGGTTACAAGCGAGGCGGTTGGCATTTATGATGCCGACGCCCAGATGGCGATGGTGCGTGAATTGGTGCCCGAGGCGGTATCGCTGGCCATTCGTGAAGTGGCACCAGAAACTTGTGACGAACAGGAACTTTCAGCCTTTTGTGCCTTCATGCGCGAGGCGGATATTTTGCCGCAGTTTATTCTTTATGCGCCGGAGGACTTTGCGCGATATGCCGAGCTGGTGGCGCGTGGTGTTATTCCTGGCAGCGGTTTTCCGCTGTTATATGTGCTGGGACGCTATACCGAAGGGCAAAAATCCAGCCCGGTTGATTTGCTGGCGTTTTTGGCAACACCCGTTTTGCGGGAGCAACCGTCGCTGGTGTCAAACTGGATGATGTGCGCCTTCGGGCAATTTGAAAATGCCTGTGCGATGGCGGCAATCGCGCTTGGCGGTCATGCCCGGATCGGTTTTGAAAACAACACCCTGTTGGTGGATGGAACATCTGCCACGTCCAATGCGGCGTTAATTGACCAGGCAAAAAAGGGTGTTTTGATGCTGGGACGCCCGGTGGCGGATGCAAAAGTAGCGCGCAAGTTGCTTCGTCCGGCGTGGTAATATCAAAAAAAGTTGAAAATCCTGTGATATTGTTCACAGTTTGACGGTCAGGAGGGATCACTTCTCGTGCTGTTGGGTTCATAATTGTGCAGCTTTAAATATAGTCCCCCGCAATTGGGGGGAACCATCGCACGCGATGGTTCTGCGTCCAAGTTCTTCTGTTGCTTTGCACAGTTGAATAATTCCAACAGGGTGTATAGGGAGTCAATCCTGATGAAAAAGCTTGTTGCTATTGCAAGTGCGGTTGTGGCCTTGGCCGGGGTTTCGATGTTTTCGACCCAGGCGTCGGCTGCTGACCAGAAATTCATTACCATCGGCACCGGCGGTGTAACCGGCGTTTATTATCCAACCGGCGGTGCGATCTGCCGTTTGGTCAATAAGGGCCGCAAAGACCACGGTATTCGCTGTTCGGTCGAATCCACCGGCGGGTCGGTTTACAATATCAACACCATCCGTGCGGGTGAGCTTGATATGGGCGTTGCCCAATCCGATATCCAGTATTACGCCTATAACGGTACCGGCAAATTTGAAGATCAGGGCCCGTTCAAGGAACTGCGCGCTGTATTTTCGATCCATCCCGAGCCGTTCACCGTTGTTGCCCGTGCGGATTCCGGCATCAAAACCTTTGATGACCTGAAGGGCAAACGCGTCAATATCGGTAATCCGGGTTCCGGCCAGCGTGACACGATGGATGTTGTTATGGCCGCCAAAGGCTGGAGCGTGGATGATTTCGCGCTGGCTTCCGAATTGAAACCGGCCGAACAGTCCCAGGCACTGTGTGACAACAAAATCGACGCCATGATCTACACCGTTGGTCATCCGGCCGGGTCGATCCAGGAAGCCACCACGGCCTGTGATTCTGTACTGGTTGACGTTTCCGGCCCGGAAATCGACAAGCTGGTTGCCGATAACCCCTATTACCGTATCGCCACCATTCCCGGCGGCATGTATCGCGGTAACCCGGAAGATGTGAAAACCTTTGGTGTTGGCGCGACCTTTGTTTCTTCGACCAATACCGACACCGACATTGTTTACAATGTTGTCAAAGCGGTTTTCGAGAATTTCGACGACTTCAAGAAGCTGCATCCGGCTTTTGCCGTTTTGAAAAAAGAAGAAATGATCAAGGACGGTCTGTCTGCACCGCTGCATGACGGCGCTGTCAAATATTACAAGGAAGCTGGCCTGATGTAAGGTCGCTTTGAACGGGGGGCCTTCGGGCCTCCCGTTTTGCCTGTCTCTCCTGTCCTGCGCGGGCGTTAAAATTCAAAGAAATCAATAATATGTCCGCACATGATCCCTGGCCTTTCCTGGCAGGGATCAATCAGGTTCTGGGTGTAACTGAAACGGCATCGCCGTTTTGACCGGGGAAATAGCATGACAAACGAAAAACGTGCGGCGGATGACAATGATCGGGATCTTCAGGACCTGATTGCTGAATCCGATACGGGCGCGCGACAGCCTGGCGGTATAACTGCCCGAATTCTGCTTTTTGTGGCCGTGGCGTGGTCCGTGTTTCAGCTTTGGCTGGCATCGCCGTTGCCCTATATATTCCATTTCGGCGTTTTTAACTCGACCGAAGCCCGTTCCATCCATCTTGCTTTTGCGGTGTTTCTGGCCTTCATGGCCTATCCGGCCTTCAAAAGTTCACCGCGAACCTATATTCCAATCCAGGATTGGGTTCAGGCCTTGGTAGGCGCCTATTGCGCGGCCTACATTTATATCGCCTATGTTGAACTTTCCGGTCGTCCCGGCCTGCCGACCACAATGGATCTGGTGGTGGCTGGTGTTGGCCTGGTGATGTTGCTTGAGGCGACCCGACGTGCCCTTGGCCCGCCCCTGATGTGCGTGGCCCTGGTGTTTCTGGCCTATGTCTTTTTTGGCAATGCGCCCTGGGTGCCCGATGTCTTGCAATGGCGCGGGGCAAGTTTCTCCAAGGCCATGTCGCACCAATGGCTGACCACCGAAGGTGTCTTCGGGATCGCGCTGGGTGTTTCCACCAGCTTTGTGTTTTTGTTTGTGCTGTTTGGCTCCCTGCTCGATAAGGCCGGGGCGGGTAACTATTTCATCAAGGTGGCCTTTGCCGCGCTGGGGCATATGCGCGGGGGGCCGGCAAAGGCGGCGGTGCTGTCATCGGCCATGACCGGGCTTATTTCAGGCTCCTCCATCGCGAACGTGGTCACGACCGGGACCTTTACCATTCCGCTGATGAAACGGGTTGGTTTTCCGGGGGAAAAGGCCGGCGCGGTTGAGGTGGCATCTTCGGTGAATGGTCAAATCATGCCGCCGGTGATGGGGGCTGCAGCCTTCCTGATGGTGGAATATGTTGGTATTCCCTATCCCGAAGTCATCAAGCATGCCTTCCTTCCTGCAACCATTTCCTATCTTGCGCTGATTTATATTGTGCATCTTGAGGCGCTTAAGGCCAATATGCAGGGCCTGCCGCGCCGTGAAGAGCCCGATATGAAGCGCACGCTTTTGCGTTCGCTGATTTTTCTGTGCTCGCTGGTGATCGTGTCCGGGGTGGTTTATTACGCCCTGGAATGGCAGCAGCAATTATTTGGTGCGGCTGTTGGCTGGATTGTTTCGGTTGAATGCGTGCTGATTTATCTGGCGGGTCTTTATTACGCCTCGAAATATCCCGATCTGGAAATGGATGACCCCAACCAGCCGGTTGTTGAATTACCCCCGTTGGGTGAAACGGCAAAGGCCGGCCTGCATTATTTGCTGCCGGTGGTGGTTCTGGTGTGGTTTTTGATGATCGAACTGAAATCACCGGGCCTGTCGGCCTTCTGGGCGACGGTGCTGATGATTTTCATCATGCTGACGCAAAAGCCGGTTAAGGCCTTTTTCCGCAAACAGCCCGATTATATGTCCCTGTTCCGCACCGGTGTTGTTGACGTTATTGACGGTTTTGCGACTGGTGCGCGCAATATGATCGGCATTGGCGTTGCAACCGCCGCAGCCGGTATTATCGTGGGGACGGTTTCGCTTACCGGCATTGGCCAGGTGATGGTTGAATTTGTCGAAATCATTTCGGGTGGCAACCTGATGCTGATTTTGATCATGACGGCCGTTATCAGCCTGATCCTGGGCATGGGGCTGCCGACCACGGCCAACTATATTGTGGTTTCCAGCCTGATGGCCCCGGTGATTGTTGAACTGGGCGCCCAAAATGGCCTGATCGTGCCGCTGATTGCGGTGCATCTTTTCGTGTTCTATTTCGGCATCATGGCCGATGTGACACCGCCGGTGGGGCTGGCATCCTTTGCCGCAGCCGCCATATCCGGGGCGGATCCGATGAAAACCGGCTTTGTCGCGTTTTTCTATAGCATGCGCACCGCCGTTTTGCCGTTCCTGTTCCTGTTCAATACCCAGCTTCTGATGATCGGTATTGATCATGTTTTCGAGGCCATCTGGGTGATTGTGGTGGCGATCATTGCGATGCTGGTCTTTGCGGCGGCAACAATGGGGTATTTCTTTACCCGTTCGCGCCTGTGGGAAAGTGCGGCATTGCTTTTGGTCGCCTTCACCCTGTTTAGGCCCGGTTTCTGGCTTGATCTGGTCGAACCGCCCTATAACAACGTCAACCCTGCCGAAATTGTTGAAAAGGTTGCCACTTTGCCGGCCAATGCCAATTTGCGCATTGATGTCGAAGGCATCAACCTGGAAGGCGATGAGGTCAAGAAATCGGTCATGTTGCCGCTGGGGCCCAAGGCATCAGGCGAAGATCGCCTGTATAATGCCGGGATCGCGGTGCGTAATGAAGACGGCCGCATTTATGTCGATGACGTTGTCTTTGGCGGCCCGGCCGAAAAGGTGGGGATCGATTTTGATTATGAAATCACTGCCATCAAGCTTGAGGCGGAACGGATGCCCAAGGAAGTGTTTTTTGCCCCGGCATTTTTGTTGCTGGGCCTGATCATCTTCCTCCAGCGTCGTCGCCATCGCCATAGTGATGGCACCCGTGCACCCGTCAAGGAGGGCTGAAGATGTATAAGGATATCCTTGTTACTGTCGATCTGGACCATGATTCGTCATGGAAAAAGGCCCTGCCTGCAGCCATCCGCGAGGCTCGCCAGGAAGGTGCGCGTCTGCATGTGCTTACTGTTGTGCCAACGGTTGGCATGTCGATGGTCGGGCAGTTTTTCCCCAAGGGATACGAGAAAAAGGTTCTCGAAGCCTATAACGAACGCCTGCACGAATTTGTCGCAGCAAACGTGCCGGCGGAAATCAAGGTGCAGCATATTGTGGGGCAAGGCACGGTTTACGAGGTGATTTTGCAGATCGCCAAAAAAACCAACTGTGACCTGATCGTCATGGGGGCCCACCGACCGGAACTGAAAGACTATCTTTTGGGGCCAAATGCCGCGCGTGTTGTGCGTCATGCCACCTGTTCGGTGCTTGTCGTTCGCGACTGACCCTTCTATCCATTCCCTTGTTGTCTGGCGGGCATGTTGTGGCATGCCCGCTTTTTTTGCCTGATAGTGACGACGTAAACGATTGTGATGATTTTCGCAGCAAGGTGATTATCCGAATGTCTATAGCCTTGCGAGGTGAGTTTTATACCTAATGGTATAAAAAATGCGGTTTTGATCGGTGCCTTGAAATTTGGTTGGGCTCAGAGGCTTTTCGATCAGTGTTTTTGTAATATTTATTTTTATTTTCAATATATTGACTGTCCGTAGTGCTGTTGCCCGATAAAGCAGGCGGGGCGACGAATTGGCACATGATTGTCAGTATTTGTCAGAATTTTCGAGTCCAGTTTGATCCGTGTTTATTGTATAAATTTTAAGAAGTACCACTATGGTATAGTTGTGTCTGCATTTGGGGTGCAGATGTAGGGGTCTCAGTGATATTCGGGAAAAGGCGTCATTCGATGCGGACAATTCGGAATTGGGTTTCGGGCAAGCGTAAACACGACCGTGATGCAAAGGTCAGCCATGCGGCGTTGCTGGCTGCCCCCATTCGCACGACCCGGCGTCTGCATGTGGAGCCGATTGAGCCACGTGTTCTTTTGTCGGCGGATCCTCTGGAAACGAAATATACTGACGACATCAGCGCGGCACTGACCCAGGTTGAAAACCTGCTCGACAATCTCGAAGGTCATGACCTGTTTGCTGACCCCTTGCCGATGGTTGTGGGTACGGAAGCCTCCTCTGGTGCGGGTGCCATTGCCGATATTAGCGACATCTTTCACCAGAATTTGGTGGACCCCCTGGATAATATTGTTGCTGCGATTGAAAATGATCAGACCGATGATCTTTCCAACTTGCAAACGGACTGGAAAGCGTTTTTCGAGGAATCCGGCTACTACAATGCCGATGACAGCTCGTTAACGATTGAGCATTCTGAGGTAAATGGCAAGGACGTCTTTAAAGTCGTCATGTCGCAGGAGATTGATCGCGACTTCACCATTGGTGCGGACGACCCGACGCGTGACTACAATATTTCGCTTGATACCAATGGTCACATGAATCTCACCTTTGACATCGGCTTTACCCTGACGGTTGATCAGGGGGCTGCAAGCGAAAGCTCTGCCGTTACCTTCAGCCTTGACAGTCTCAGCCTGAAAAGCTCGGTTGACCAGGATTTGACCGGTCATACCCTGACTCTGGGGATTGTGCCCTTTAAAGTTGGGGGCACAGCGAACGATGCATCTGATGGGGGCATCAAATATTCTGTTACCCTGAATGTGGTTGATGGTGACAAGCTCGACAACAAATCGACTTCCGAGCTGTCGTCAATTTCCAATCTGACCAATTATGTCACGGTTAACGCTGCAAATAACGGGGACGCCAATACGGTTCTTGCCAGCCTGCCCTTGACGCTTGAGGGGCCCGCGGCGGGAATTTCCGGTATTGCTGCTGGTACCAATCCGGACATTACCGTGACGGGCCATGTTGTTGGCCTGAACGAAGAAGTCAATGTTTCGATGAATTCGGAATTGCAGCTTCTGTCCAATTTTGATGCCAAGGATTTCCTTGCCATCATGAACAATTTTGTCAGCGCGGTTGACAGCATTGACCAGGGCGATGTTCTGGATGCCAGTCTGCCTTTCACCGATGGTCTGACCATTGGTGAAGCGGTCGATCTGGCCGCCAAAATGGAGAATATCATCGCCCAGCTCAGTTCCGAAGTCGGTGTGCTGGGCTTTGACGAACATCAGAGCGCAACTGCAAGCGATGCCAATTCCAGCGTTGACCTTGTCAGCGATGTTATTGACCTGAGCGAGCATCCGTTTCCCAATAATGGTTTTACCTTTGTGCTGACCCTTGATGGTCAGGAAGTTAATGTTGCTGTTCCCAATGACAGTGCGCCCGATGACTCTGACGATAACCAGCCGATCGACAGTCTTGGTGATCTGGTGACAGCCATTAGTGCGGCACTTGCAACCACAACGGTTAAAGATCGTGTGAGTGTTAGCCAGCAAAATGGCAAACTGGTTTTCACTGCAACCAAGAATGATGACAACAAGGCTGCCAAACTGGAAATTGGCAGTTTGGCGGGTAAAACCTCCTTTACCAATATCGTTGAATTTTCCCAACAGGCTGGCGAACTTTTGGGCTTCACCGGCACGGCCGAACAGATGATCGACGCGCTTAACCTGCGCTTTGTCGATGGTTCGCTTGCAATGGATATTGCCTATTCAGACAGCCAGGATTACAGCGGCGATGTCAATTTCAATGCCGGTAGTGCCATTGGTTCGCTGGACAGCTTAACGGCAACGGGTGGTAGCATTTCCGTAACATCGACAATTGGTGTTTCGGCCACCCTTCTGTTTGATATGCACGCCCTGGGTCATGATGTGGATTGGAGTAGCGAAACGCCACTCCTGAAAAATCTGTTCGATGGCAATGGTATTGTGACTGCTGATGACGGCAAGGCCGATCTGCAAATCACGATGCGTGACGGGACGCAATATACCCTTGACGTTGATAAAAACTGGACCGTTGAACAGCTTGTTGACCAGTTGAATGCGCTTGATGAAAATCTCGATGTGTCGCTTGATACAGATACGTTCCGCATCACCATCACGGATTCATCGGTCAGCTCCAGTGACAATGCCGGGGATATGGGCCTAAGTCTTGGCAAAAATGCTTATACAGATACAACGGCTTCGACCCCGTCTGCAGTTCTGAGTGGCAATATTGCCGATAATGCTGATTTTACCGAAGCAACATCGTTCATTCTCAAGGTCGGCAAATTCCCGCCGGTGATCGTGAATATTGCGGCAGATTCTGAACGGACCACGGCTGAAGCATTTGCAAATGCTGTAAATGCCGCACTGTCCGGGATTGAGGTTCCGAAAGAACAACTCGGTGCCAAGGATAGCGACAAGAATCTACTTCAGAAACATTACAGCGATATTGTGCAGGTTTCTGTCGGGGAAGAGGATGGTAAGGCGGTCCTTAAGGTTGCAACATCCATTTCCTCGGTATTTGATGCGGATACCAAGAAAGTCAGCGAACGCAACCTGATCAATTCTTCGTTGCGTATGGATGCGGTTGATCTGACGGTGACATCAATCAATGATTCACTGGTTGGCCTGAATCTGGGAATTGAAGGCTCCAACCAGGCGAATTCATCTGAATCCGTTGGCCGTATTACCGGTAGTGCCTTGCATGGCGATAGCTATGCCAAGCATCTTGGCCTGCAGAATATGAATACTGCTGTCCATATCGACATGTCGATTACCAATTTAGATGCCACCGGCCGCGTTGGATTGATCGATTTTACAGCGGATGGTTCAGGTTCGGTGTTGCTGAATGCGGTTGTGTCGGTTGATAACAGCTTTACCGATCCGGAAAGCGGGCAAACCGCCCCGACGACGGCGCGTGATGTTCTTGTCACAGCGAGTGGTGAAAATACATCCATTGATACCATTGCCGATGTCCATTTCAGTTCGGGTAACGGGGACCAGCCTTACGCACAACTGACATTGTCGAATGTCGATATTTCTGGCGATGTTCTCGATGATGTTACGGTTGGCAATATCTCGATTACGATGGATCAGCTTGCTTCCATCAGCGATTTGCAGAACCTGACACCGACCGTTGATCTGGGTGGTTTGGACAGCGAGAATGTTGCGGCCCTGACCGATCTGGATGTTGACAGTATTGCCGCAGCTCTTCAAAACGCACTGCAATATATCAGCGGCAAATATGCTGGTTCCGATCTGGCCGTGGATCTGCCGCTTCTGGGGATGAGCGCGACTGGCCTGCTTGATTTTGCCGCCGATATGAAGGCAAAACTTCTGGCATTTAAAAACAATCCGTCCTCCGGTCTGGCCGACCTTGAAAGCGCACTTAAAACCGCCTTTGGTATGGATGCCAACAGCGACGCAATTGATGTTCATCTGACCCAGGACCAGACGGCCCTGATGATTGACATCAACTATTCGCCTGCGGGCCTTACCAGCCAGGAATCGCTTAATCTTGCCATTGGCGATCTGGCCGATCAGGCCAATGACCAGGCTGTAAAGGACCTTCTGGGCGGGCTTGAAAATATTGTTGATGTCAACGGCACGGGTCTTGTTGATGTCACGGCGGCGGCCACCGTCGGGCTCACGCTGGGTTTCCGTCTCAGCCAGCCGGAAAACAGCACCCCGGCAACGGGCAGCACGACCATTGGCAATTTGAATGGCGGGCAGGGCATTGGTACCAATGCGTCAAATAAAACCGACTTGTCGATCAAACTTGCCAATGGCGAAAGCTTTGAAGTTGATCTTGATGCCCTGATCACCAGTGGCGCCACCGTTTCCGACATTATTGCCGGTATTGAGCAGGCCGCGACCAGTGCCGGGATTGACAGTTCTGAACTGACCATCGAGATCGATGGAAATGGCAGCCTTGTCTTTACCGATCTGACCACGGCGGATGCGGCTTCTATTCCCTCTGGTCTGGATGATCTGGGGCTGGATAGCAATGCCAGTGGCGGTGTGATTTCCGGTACATTTGGCGATGAATTCAACCCTGCTGCGGCGTTTGATTTTGCCATTTCCGTAAATGGGGCGGCACCTGTTACCATTCATCTGGATGCCGATGAAAACCGCACGACCAGCGATTTCGAGGCTGCTTTGCAACGTGCACTCGGTGCGGCCTTCATGGATACCGTTAATGTTGATGGTATTGCGGATTCCGTGCCGGATTATGCCGCCCTTGGCAACCTGATTACCGTTTCGGTCAGCGGACAAACACTTTCCTTAACTGCGGATACCGATCTGTTGGGCGGCGGTGCCAGCCTGCAGGTTTCTGACGTTGCCACCACCAGTGCCGAACCTGGCCTGGTCATTAAATCGGTGAACGGTTCAACCGCCGCAGAAGATTTGGGCATTGCCGGAACGCAGACAACTGCAGTCGACAATGCGCGGATTCTGACCGGCGGCAAGCTGTATGCCGATGGCAATAATGACCGTTTCTTCATAGATACCCAGAACAGCAAAGTTCATTTTGACCTGACGGTTTCGGCCAATGACCTGAATTTCAATACCAACTTCGGTGCTGCAACTGGTAAAGTCAGTGGCGGGTCTGTTGCCTTGGGCAGCTTGGCGGGCAGTACTGTTGCCGGGCAGTCGGGCTTTGGGGTTTCTGGCCCCGCGAAATTCGATTTGACGCTGAATGACGAATATAACGGCTCGGCGAATGATGATCGGCTGTATTTCAATGAACTTGACAGCAACGATATTGCCAACATTGCTAGTGTTTCATCTGACGTCGCTGTTAAGGCAGATTTGCAACTCTCAATTGGCGGTGTTGACTTCAATCCGGGTGTCGGTGTTCAGGCCAGCGATTATTTTGGTGATGGCAAAGTTGTCAAAGTCACCAGTGCAGACCTTGGTGACAGCCTGGATTCTGGCAGTATTCTGAATAATCCGGGCTTGCTGTTGAACGGTTTGGATTATTTCCTTAGCCAGCTTGAAGGCCAGATTGAAAATCGCCTGCTGGAACTGGATTTGCCGTTTATTGGTGATGCGCTTGGCGTAACCGCGCAGTATTTCGAAGACCTTCACGAAGGGCTTATTGACTCGATCTCCGAAGCCATCCAGGACTTCCAGGATGACAATCCTGGCGTGGTTGTGCCGACCAATATTGTTGCGGAAAATGCCATTGAAGCCGTGCTCAAGCAGCTTGGTGCCGTTGACGGATCTGATCACAGCAAGAATGTCGATGTGATCTCCGTTTATGATCAGGATATTGATGAAGTTCGTTTTTCAGCGGATATTCACTGGGATTTCTTTGACCAGGCGGTTGCCCTTGTTAACGATTTGGGGATTGCAGGTCTTGGCATCGATATTTCCAGTGGTTCGGTCAACCTTACTCTGGGCATGGATTTTGATTTTGATTTCGGTGTCAACGCTGCGCAGGGTTTCTTTGTCGATACCAGTGCGATTGACGAACTTGTGGTCGACTTTAGTCTTGGTTTCAACGGTCTGGATGCGGATGGCCGACAGGGCATTCTCAATTCCGATATTACTGACAAGGCATCGGCTTTTTCGGGTAAAGTGACTTTTGATATCAATCCGGACCAGGGCAACAATGTTGATAACAACATTGACAGCAATAGTCGCGCGCATGATGGCCGCTTGGCCTTTGGTGAAGTTCGCACAGTCAATCACTTGTTTAATTCCCGTATTGATGCGGAAGGCCAGCTTGACCTCAATCTTCGAAGCTCCGCTGCCGGTGCTGCCTCCGGGTTGGGACTGCCGGAAATCAGTCATGAGCTGTTTGTTGATTTTGATTTCCACCAGCAGTTTGGAAATGGCACCACTGCGGTAGCAGACTACGGAACGCTTGAGTTCCGTGACGTGACGATGAGTCTGACCGGTATTATTAATAATGTGCTGGCGCCGATTTTTGATAAAATCGACAGCATCCTTGATCCGGTTCGTCCGCTGGTCGAGTTTCTGACATCGCCGATTCCCGGTATTTCCGAAGTGATTGGCAATATGTCAATCCTCGATATGGCACGTTCGATTGGTGCAGCCAATGGTGGCGTCTTTGGATTTATCAGTACGGTCGATAACCTGCTTGACCTGATTGATACCGTTAACAAATTCCGGGAAGAGGCGGGAACAGATGCCCTTGGTGCCAATTTTGGTACCTTCAGCTATGATGGCGATACTGTCCTTCATAACAGTAAGGGTGTTGAAAGCATCAATCTTGCCGAGGTTATTAGTGGAAGCTATCCGTTTGGCAATTACGACGACTTCAAGACCAAATATGGTGTCGGTGGTCTGTTCGATGATCTGACCAAAGAAACCTGGCATAATATCTTTGAAGTGCCGATTCTTACGGATAAAAATTTGCCACTCAAACTTTTGACAGGCCAGACCGATGCAGTCGAACTGTTCCGTTTTGATCTGCCGAAATTTGATCTTGAGTTCAACCTGAACAAAAGCTGGCCCTATCCGCTTTATCCGCCATTATTGATGCTTGAAATCGGAATTGGTACCGATCTCAAGGCAACGTTCGACTTTGCTGGTGGTTATGACCTCAAGGGTCTGGAAGACTTTGTCGATAGCGGGAATCCGATTTCGCTGTTTGATGGTTTCTATATCATCGATCAACATGCTGGCTCCAAAGATCTGCCGGAAGTTGTTTTGAATGGCGAAATCTACGGGTCTGCCAGTTTGACGGTCAGCGCAGGTATTATTTCGGCCTCAGGCGGTCTGAAGCTTGCCTTGGGCACAACCATTTCCTTTGATCTGAACGATCCCAATCATGACGGCAAGGTACGGCCTTCCGAATTCCTGGCCTTGATGGAAATATCGCCGGAATATCTGTTTGAAATTCATGGTGAACTTTATATTCGTGTTGCGGCGATTGCCGATGTTACGGCACATCTGCTGTTCACGGATGTTACGATCTTTGAAATTGATTACACGATTTTCAAGGCAACCATCTTTACCTGGGATCTGGTTCCGCCAAGCGAACCGGTTCTTGGAACCCTGAGTGATGGCACCCTGACCATCAATATGGGGACCCATGCCGGGGACCGTTTGGTTGATAACACCGAAGACGGTGATGAAACCTTCTATATCAAGCATGTTGGCGGAACCGAAGGGAATGAGACAATTGAGGTTCGTTCCTCGCTGTTTGATAATCTGGTTCAGACTTTCCACAATGTTAAATCCGTGGTCGCCTATGGCGGTGCGGGTAATGACCAAATCATCCTGAGCGGTATTACATCGGATATGGTTCTTGATGGCGGGGCCGGGGACGACGTGATCCGTCTGGATGGCAACGGTATTTCCGGTGGTACCATGAGCACGGGCAGTGCTGTTATTCGTGCCGGTAAGGGGGACGACACCATTTATGGCGGGTCGGGTGCTGACAAAATTTATGGTGATGTTGGCAATGACACCATCTATGCCGGGGCCGGGAATGATTATGTCGAGGCCGGAAGCGGCAACGACATCATTCATGGCGGTACCGGGGATGACATCGTTTATGGTGGCTCCGGCAATGACGACATTTTTGGCGAGGATGGTAATGACACCCTGTATGGCGAGCGTGGTCTTGACCTGATCGTTGGTGGTCTGGGTGACGATAAACTGTATGGTGGTGATGGTTCCGACCGCATGTTCGGTGACGAAACCAGCTCGACCGCAATCAGCCTGACGCTGGTCTCCTCGGCCTCGGAGGGTGGCAATGACGTCCTGAATGGTGATGACGGCGACGACTATATGTTTGGCGGTGCTGGTACTGACGAGGTTAACGGGGGTGATGGTAACGACATCATCTTTGGCGATACCGGCACCATCACCTTTGACAATAACGGTATGCTGATTGACGCCAATACTGATATTGCCGCGTTGGTTGGCGGGAACGACACGATTACCGGTGGTGACAACGAAGACATCATTTTTGGCGGTATCGGCGATGACTTTATTGATGGTGGCAACCACAATGACGTGCTGCTGGGTGATACCGGTCTGGTTCAGGGGGCTGCTGGTGCCACAACGCCGGGTCAGTATCTGGTCAAGGGTGATAATAAGGCAACGGGCAAGGACACCATCAAGGGGGGCAGTGGCAACGACATCCTGGTTGGTGGTCTGGGGTCTGACACACTCTATGGTGAAGTTGGCCGTGATGTTGTTGGCGGTGATAATATCAGCCTGCTGCGCAGCCAGCCCAATACGATCCTTGATGTGATTTCTGTTGAAACCGTTGATGAAGGTCAAGGTTCTTCCGATACCATCGATGGTGGTTCGGGCTCGGACATGCTGCTGGGCGGCGGCGGGAGCGAAACCCTGTTCGGTGGGACGGGTTCGGACATTATTCTTGGCGATTATGGCAAGATCGAACCGTCAACCGGACTTGGTGCAACGATTACCGGGCGTGACGGCAGCAATAGCGGTGACGACCTGATCAATGCCGATAGCGGCTATGACGTTGTGATTGGTGGTGGCGGCAACGACACCATTGATGGTGGCGAAGGCAATGATACCCTGTTGGGCGATATCGGGACGGTCACGCGTGACAAGGTTAGCCGTATTTCACGGGCGGAAACCACATTTGAAAATGTTGGCGGCAATGATGTTATCAATGGCCGTGCCGATAATGACGTGATCATTGGCGGTACGGGGGCGGATACGCTCACCGGTGAAGACGGTATCGATGTCATTCTGGGGGATCTCGGCTATGTCACCCCGGCCAATGGTACGGATGCCGATATTGTTGCGCGCAATGGTTTAAATGGCGGTAACGATACCCTTTACGGCAATGCGGGCAATGACTTCCTGATTGGTGGTGGTGCTGCAGATGTCATCTTTGGTGGCGAAGGCAATAATTTTGTCGCCGGTGACAATGCAGCGGTAACGCGCAGCACTTACACCGTCGAAGAAGGATCGGATGATCCGCTGAGTGAACTTGCCGCCGACCCGGTTCTGAAGTTTGAAACGGTTGATGAAGACAATGGTGGCAACGATACCATCGAAACCGGTGCGGGCGATGATGTGATCCTGGGTGGCATCGGTGATGACACCATTACCGCTGGTGACGGCAATGACATTATTCTGGGTGATCTTGGCATCGTCATTCCGGTTGGCAGTGTCGGGCCCGATGTGATTGCGCGCAATGGCAGCCTTGGTACGACCAACAACGATACCATCAGCGCGGGTGACGGAAACAAGGTTGTGCTGGGGGGCTCCGGTAATGACACCAT
Organism: Thalassospira profundimaris; assembly: GCF_003326755.1. Lineage (GTDB taxonomy): Bacteria > Pseudomonadota > Alphaproteobacteria > Rhodospirillales > Thalassospiraceae > Thalassospira > Thalassospira profundimaris_B. The sequence goes on from NZ_JPWH01000016.1 coordinate 52,498, forward strand.
CACCATTGGTACCGGTGCAACCAATGGGGCGGGTTTCACCAACTATGTCTCGGGCGATCTTGCCGCACTGAAGCGTGATGGCGACGGCAACCTGATCAGCTTTGAAACGGTTGAAGAAAGCATTGGTGGGAATGACATCATCACGACGGGTGCTTCGACCGGTAACGATTTCATCCTGGGTGGTACCGGTGATGACGCTATTACCAGCTATAATGGGAACGACACTATTCTGGGTGATCTCGGCCAAATCATTCGTGTCGGCACGGTCGGATTGGAAGTCACGGCGCGGAATGGTGACATCGTTCTGAATGGTACGACCAACAAAGACATTATTACAGCCGGTGACGGGAACAAGATCGTTCTGGGTGGTTCTGGTGGAGACACCATCACCATTGGTACCGGCGCGACCAGTGGTTCAGGTTTCACCAACTATATCTCTGGCGACCTTGCCGAACTGAAACAGGATGCCGATGGCAATCTGATCAGCTTTGAAACGGTTGAAGAGGCTATTGGTGGTAATGACATCATTACCAGCGGCACATCTACAGGCGCGTCTACAGGGAATGATTTCATCCTGGGTGGTACCGGTGACGACACTATTACCAGCTATAATGGGAACGACACTATTCTAGGTGATTTGGGTCAAATCGTTCGAGTTGGCACGGTCGGACTGGAAGTCACGGCGCGGAATGGTGACATCGTTCTGAATGGTACGACCAACAAAGACACCATTACAGCCGGTGACGGGAACAAGATCGTCCTGGGTGGTTCTGGTGGAGACACCATCACCATTGGTACCGGCGCGACCAGTGGTGCAGGCTTCACCAATTATATCTCCGGCGACCTTGCCGAACTGAAACAGGATGCCGATGGCAATCTGATCAGCTTTGAAACGGTTGAAGAAAGCATTGGCGGTAATGACAACATTACCACAGGCACCTCGACCGGGAATGATTTCATCCTGGGTGGGATCGGCTCCGATACCATTTATGGCTATAATGGTACCGATATTATTCTTGGCGATCTTGGCATCATCATCCCGGTCGGCAATGCCGGACCGGATATAATTGCACGGAATGGCAATATCGGTACAGCCAATGGCGACGAGATTTATGCCGATGACGGCAACAAGGTTGTTCTGGGTGGTTCCGGTGATGACACGATTATCATTGGTACGGGCGCAACAAATGGGGCGGGTTTCACCAATTATGTTTCGGGCGACCTTGCTGAACTGAAACGTGATGGCGACGGCAACCTTCTCAGCTTTGAAACGGTTGAAGAAACCATTAGTGGTGATGACAACATCACGACCGGCGCGTCGACCGGGATTGACTTTGTTCTGGGTGGTATCGGCAAAGATACGATCAAAACCGGCAATGGCGATGACACCATTCTCGGCGACCTTGGCATTGTTGTTCCGAAATGGAGCGTTGGCGCAGATGTCAAGGGCCGCAATGGCGATTTGGATACTGCTGCTGATGACGTCATTAATGCCGGGAATGGCAATAACGTTGTTATTGGCGGGTCGGGATCCGATACCATCACAACCGGTAGCGGCGAGGATTATATCTCTGGCGATCTGGCGGAACTGACTCGCAAGGCGGACGGGACGCTGGTGCTGTTTGAGACGGTTGAGGAAAGCGTTGGCGGACATGACACCGTTACGGCCGGTGCGGGCAATGACGTCATTTTTGGCGGACAGGGCAATGATACGATTACGGCCGGTTCGGGTGACGATGTTATCCTGGGGGATGCCGGATACCTGAAACTTGATGATTCGCCGATCTTTGTGATTGCCGAGAAGAAAGACTGGGATCTGGGCACCCATTATACCCTTGAAACGCGTAATCAGGCCGTGGGCGGAAATGATCGCATTTTTGGTAATGATGGCAATGACATCATTATTGGTGGCTCGTTTGATGATTATATGGAAGGCAATGACGGCAATGACGCCATTATTGGCGACCAGGGCGGGGCAACCTATCGGAACACCACAGACCGCCTTGAAATTCATACCAAGGAATTGCTGGCTGCAAATAACGGCAACGACACGCTGTTTGGCAATGCAGGCAATGACGAACTGATCGGCGGTGCCTTTGAAGATGATCTGTTTGGCGGTGCCAATGACGACATTCTGATCGGGGACGAAGGCGAAGTTTATTACGGTTTCGTTCCGCGTGAAGCGGGCAAGGAATATCACGACAGTCTGCCGCGTATGGCCCGTTCAACGGAATCCTTTACCGGTCGTCATGACACCCTTGATTCCGGTTCCGGTGTGGACTTTATCCTGGGTGGGGAACAGCCAAACTTCATCGTTGCAGATAAGAAACTCGACCTGGTTCAGATCGAAAACGGTGAATTCCGTATCGATGAAAAACGGAATTCCAAAACCGAATTCCCGGCCTTCCAGGGCGATCCGATCCTGCAACCGCAGGCGGCCTATTTCGCAAAGGATCAGCGTCCCGAACCGACCGCGCCCCGAAATGAACCGTCTTCGTCAACACAATCGACTGGATCCGGTTTTGGTGGCCTGAATCAGGGCACGTCCGGAACATCGCAGACCCTTGGCCTTGACCCGCGCGGCACATTTGATGCGTCAATGATCCCGCAAGTGATGATCCCGCAGCGCACCAGCAGTGTTGTGGATAATACCATCGCGGAATTCATCGAAGGCGCAACACTGCTTGAACCGGTCCGGCATGCCTCGGACGGACAGGCTGGTGCTACACCGTCGGTTTCTTTCGGCGGTCAGGTCAGCACGCCGAGCGGTGCAAATGATCAGCCTGCGACGGGGCCGGATACAGGTTCTGCAACACAGGGGGCTGGAAATTCGCCGGCACCGGCATCAAATAATGGAACAGCAGCAGGTGGCGCAGCACCGGAAGGAGCACCCGCGGGGGCTCCGGGTGGTGATGCACCGCAGTCTGACAGTGGTGAGTCTTCTTCTGGCCAGGATGCACAACCGCAGGATGGTGCTTTCCTCTGGCTTGATGAAAACGGCCGTTATGTTGATTTCGCTGCATTGGCCCCCTCGGGTGGTACGTCGTTGATTTTCGATGCGGATTCCGGTTTGTGGCTGAACGATGCCGCGACGGGCGATGCACCGATTTTCGTGCCGGAACTGGCCCAGGGTATGAATCAGCCGGTGGTGGAAATCACACAGGCATCCCGGGCCGCGTAAGCCCGACACCTTGCTGACAATTTGAATTTACGAGTGAATATAAGGATTTACAAAGAATGACCGAAAATACCAAACCGCAGTCGGGTGTCGCGACGGATGCAGACCAGCGCAAAATCAACTGGGATGATTCCAACATGCGCAGCACCTATGCCAACGTATCGAACGTTGCCAGCACGCGCGAAGAGGTCATGTTCCTGTTTGGTACCAGCCAGGTCTGGAGCAGCGGGCAGGGTGATGTACGCGTTCAATTGAGTGATCGCATCATCATGAGCCCGTTTGCGGCCAAGCGCCTTAAAAAGATCCTGGATCACACGCTGGGCGAATATGAACGGGTTTATGGCAAACTCGACTAAGCTCGGGTTTGCCTGACGGCTCTGTTTTGAGGGGAATGGAGATGACTTGCGGGGGACTGATTATCGGGGATTGGGGGCGTTTTGAACACTATTCCCGGTAATCCGCCACTGGGCGATGCGTCGGGGTTTATATCCCCTGAATTATGGCGCAAGCTTTCATCGGCACGGTCTTTTTCGGACCTGGCCGATGGCTGGATTGATTTGTGTCGTGCCAACCTGGAACTTGTTCTGGGGGTAAAGCCTGGCGAAATTGTTGTGGCCTTTAACAGTGCCGAAGGTGCCAACAGGCATTTTCGCGTCGCTGCCTATCGGGGTGCCGATAACAGCCCGGGCGCGGCTCTGACACAGGTTGTCCAGCGCAGCCTTGTTGTGCGCAGTGGTGTTGCCACCACCAACCCGGAAATGGGCACCGGCTATGTTTCAAACGTCATTTTTGTTGATGACGATTTGAAAGGCGCGGTTGGCGTTGTTTTGCCAACTGCCGATACCCAGCGCCTGAACCTTGCAATGCGGTGCCTGCAATGGAATGCGGCGTGGCTGGCAGGTTTCTGGCGGGGGGAACAATATCGCGATACCGCCGAAACTGTTGCCTTGCGCTATGGTCAACACGCCAGTTCCGCCCTGCTTTCCTGTACCGACATCGAGGCGGGCGCAACAAGTTGCGCCACTGTTATGGCCGATGACCTTGTTGCCAACCGGGTGACGATTGGCCTGGTCAAGGGGCGGCATGTTCGTATTCTTGGATCTTCTCATACCGCATCGGTAACAGCCAAGAGTGACCGGGTGCATCTGATCGTCGATGCCATGCGCGAGGCGGTTTACCAGAACGCGCCGGTTTATTTTTCCGGTGCTGGCAGCAGTTCGCAAACCGCCACCGAAAGCCATGCTAAGCTGGTGGAAGGGCGCGAAAAGGCGTGGGTGGGGTCCTGGCCGGTAGCATTGCCAGATGTTGCCGATGGCATCATTGTTGTTCAGATTGAATGCAACCTTGATCAAAGTCTGCGTGTTCAGGCTCTTGGGGGTGTTATTGCCGGTTTGGTCGCTCCGGCCTTTGGGCTGCAAATGGCAGCTTCACGCGGCACACTGGACCGTTTTTACCGACGTGCCAACCGGGCGATGGGCTGGGTTTTTGGCCTGCATCATGCCCGTATCAAGGCGATTGCCGCCCTGATCGTGTTGCTGTTTGCCGCCAGCCTGATCATTCATATGCCCTATCGCGTCAGTGCGGAAACCGAAGTACAGGGCCTGGTCCAGCGTGCCGTTCCGGCACCCTTTGACGGCTTTATTGCCGAAGGCCTGGTGCGGGCGGGTGATGTTGTTCAGAAGGGCGATGTTCTGGGTCGCATGGAAACTCGGGAACTGGAACTGCACCGCTTTGAACTGCAAAGTTCGATTGTGGAAAGCCAGCGCAAGATCGAGGCGGCGACAGGCGAACGCGATCTGTCCGAAGCGCGGATTTTGCGATCCCGGATGCAGCAGGCGATTTCCGAACTGGAACTGGTTAAAAGCCAGTTGGCCCGGACCGCGTTGACAGCCCCTTTTAGCGGGTATGTTATCGAAGGCGACCTGTCACAGAAAATCGGATCGCCGGTCAAGGAAGGCGATGTGCTGTTCGAGCTTAGTCCCCTTAACCAATACCGCCTGAAGCTGAAGGTGAACGAAAAGGACATTCGCTATATTGCTGTGGGGCAGGAAGGTGCGTTGCTGCTTCATGCACGGCCCAACAGCCTTGATCAAATTACGGTTGATCGCATATCGCCGATTTCCGAAGCCAGCGACGGCGAAAATTACTTTAATGTCGAAGCCCTGCTGTTAAACCCGCAGCAGGACCTGCAACCGGGTATGCGCGGTGTTGCCAAGGTTGAAACCCAACCGAAATCCATTTTCTGGATTTATACCCATCCGCTGTGGGACTGGATGCGCCTGCAATTGTGGCGGATCCTGCCATGAGCGATATGCTGGCCGCAGAATCCGGACGTGACATGATGTCTTCACCCATGGCACCGGCCCAGCCGTCGCGCTGGGAAACGCTGTCTGGTCTCAGGCCGATGGTGCGCAGTGACATCTCGTTTTTCCGTCATGTCTATCACAATGTGGCCGCCTATATTGCCCATGATCGCCTGTCAAACCGCTACCATCGGCTGACAACCGCGGCACATGCCCTGTTACGCCGGATGGATGGTGTCACGCCGCTGGCCGATATTCGCCGCGACCTTGAGAAGAAAGGTGAAATCGACGCTGATGATGCCGAATTTGCCCAGATCGTTGATCAGTTAAAGTCCCTTGAACTGATCCGCACGGGGGAGGCGCCCAATAGTGCGTTCCTGGAACAGCGTATCGTCAAGGCCCGACGGGCCAAGATGATTGCACCTTTCAAAAATCCGCTTTATGTGCGTATTCCGCTGTTTGATCTGACCCGGGTTCTTGATTATCTCGAACCGGCCATGCGCTGGGTCTTTAGCCCGATCACCGCGTTTCTGTTTTTTCTGCTGCTGGGATCGGCCATTGTTTTGGCAGGGATTCACTGGGACGGATTAACCGAAGGCGGGCTTGACCGGTTTATCAGTGCGGAAAACCTGATGATCGTTTGGTTTGTGTATCCGGTCCTGAAACTGGTGCATGAATTTGGTCATGCGGTTGTTGTGCGTCACTATGGCGGCAATGTGCGCGAACTGGGGTTGATGTTCCTGCTGTTTATGCCGGTACCCTATGTCGATGCGTCATCAAGCATTACCTTCCGCAGCAAATGGCATCGCGCCTTTGTCGATGGTGCGGGCATTCTGGTCGAACTGACAATGGCATCGATTGCCATGTTTGTCTGGGTGGCGGCTGAACCGGGCGTTGTGCGCTCTGTTGCACACAATGTCATGATCATCAGCGGGGTTTCGACGCTGCTGTTTAACGGCAATCCCTTGCAGCGGTTTGACAGCTATTATTTGCTGTGTGACCTGATCGAGATTCCCAATCTCGCACTGAAATCAACCAAGTATTACAGCTATCTGATCAAGCGATACATTATCGGTCTTGATAGTCAGTATGAGTTTGATGCACTGCCCTCCGAACGGCGGTGGTTCCTGTTTTATGCTCCTTTTTCGTTTGCCTATCGCTCGATGATTCTTGTCACCATCGCGATCCATCTGGCGGAAAAGTATTTTTTTGTCGGGGCGTTGTTGGGCGGATGGACCGTTTTTAACATGTTTGCCATGCCAGTGATCAAGGGCAGCGCGTTTCTTCTCAAGAGTCCGACCTTGCAGGGCAAGCGCCAGCGTTCCATTATTCGTGGCCTGATGCTGGCAGCAGGTCTGGTGGCGCTGGCCTTTGTGCCGATGCCCGACCGGATCATGTCGCAGGGGGTTGTCTGGCTGCCTGATGATGCAACGGTCCGCGCGCGTTCAAGCGGCTTTATTACCGAAATTCACCAGCATAGCGGCGCAAAGGTTTACAAGGGCGACCTTTTGATGACCTTGCGTAATGACAAGCTGGTTACGGAACATCGCAAGGTAAATGCCGAAATTGAAGCCCTTAAATTGCAGCTTGATGCAGATAATGCGACAGACCAGGTTGCGGCCTCGATCACCCGCCAGCGCCTGATTAATGCGCAGGAACGCCTTGCCCGCACCGGCCGCGATATTGATGCCCTGTCCATTCGTGCCAGCCATGACGGCATCTTTGAAGTCGGCGTGCCCGAAGATTTAATTGGCCGTTTTCTGCCACGTGGCGGTGAGGCGGGCTTCCTGCTCGAACCGGGCATGACGCCAGTGATCAAGGTGGCGGTACCCGCCGTGGATGGTGATTTGATCCAGGATCATTTGCGCGGTGTTGAATTGCGGTTCGCCAGCCATTTGGGCGACGTGGTGCCAGGTACGGTAAAATCCTGGTCGCCCAGTGCCACCTTGCAATTGCCGAGCCCGGTTTTGTCGCTGGAGGGCGGCGGACCCTTTGCCCTGAAACCCGAGGCCAACAAGCGACCGGAACTGGTTAATCCGGTATTTATCGCAACAATTGATTGTTGTGAAGGATTGACCCCTGAAAATTACGGCGATCGTGCCCATGTAAGGTTCGATTTGGGGTGGGAACCTGCTGCCGTTCTGGTTTATCGCGTTGTCCGCCGTAACTTCCTGAAGAGGTTTGAAGTTTGACTTTATCGTTTCGCCATATTGCTCCGGGGATGCTGGCGCTGTGCCTTTTGTTGGGGGGCACGGCACCGCTTGCTTTTGCACAGGATACATCATCGGCACCTGGCAACCCGGATCCATTTGCGCAATTGCTTGAAAATGCCCGTCAGGGGGCGGAATCAAGCGGCCCTGCTGCCGGGCAGGAACAGAATGTATGCCAGGTAGCGGCGAGCGAACTGGTCGAACTGGCAAGCCCGGTGGAAGGCGTTATTCATGCGATGCACGCCAAACGCGGCCAGCGGGTTAAAAAAGGCGAACTGATTGCCGAGCTTCAGGCCGATGTTGAAAAGGCACAGGTCAATTACGCCCAGGTGCGGGTGCAGTCGCAAAGCAATGTGGCGGCGCGCAAACGTCAGCTTGAATTTGCCGAACGCCGCATCAAACGGACGGAAAAACTGCGCGCTGCCAAGCTGATGACCCAGGAAGAGATTGATACCCTGGAAACAGAACGTGACAGTGCCCGGCTTGATTACGATGCCGCGCGCGAAAATATCGACATCATGAAAGCCGAACTGGCCCTGTCAAAGGCGCAATTGGCCGACCGGATGATCAAAAGTCCGATTGACGGTGTTCTGATCGAAAAGCTGTTGACCGTTGGCGAACAGGTTGACGGCAAGGCGATTGCCCTGATTGCGCAGCTTGATCCGTTATTTGTCGAAGTATCTTTGCCGGTTGCCCAGTTTGGCAAATATCACAAGGGGGAGAAAGTGATCGTTCATTTTGAAGGGCCGCAGATCGGCCCACGTGATGCCGAAATTTCACTGGTTGACCAGATTGTCGAACCCAAAAGCAAAACTTTTGGCATGCGCGTTGTGCTGCCGAACCCGGACCTGGCCATTCCTGCGGGGATTGGCTGTCATATCGAATTCCTGTCACCCAAAAAACAGTGAACAGAACATAATATTCTTGTGGAGAGCATGGTGTTGAAAAAGAAAATCCTCGTTTCGGCGTATGTGCTGGGGATCTCCGCGATCGGTTTTACGGATCGTGCGGGGGCAGAAGATCTTTCGGCGGTTTATCAAATGGCAATGACCGAAAACCCCAATATTTCACTGGCTGAAGAACAGGTCAGTGAAGGGGTTTCGGGCCAGGTAAACGCCTTCATGGGCTATTTGCCCCAGGTTTCGGCAACCTTTGACCGTGAATGGGTCAAACAGCGTATTGACCGTTCGGACAATACGGTGTTTGCCCTTGGCAAGGGCAATTTCGATAACCGCCAGCGCACCTTTCAGCTTCAGCAGCATATTTTTGATTTTGAAAGCATCATGAAGATTGTCGCGTCCGACATGAACCGGATGCGGTTGAAAAAATCGCTGGAAACCGCCAAACTTGATGTCGGTTATCAGACGATTGAAGCCTATCTCAGCACGCTTGCCGCTGCTGATGATGCCCGGCTGGCCCAGATCGAATATGCCTCGATGGCCGAACGCAAGGTGGATATTGAAACCCGCCGTAAACAGGGTCTTGCCACCTCTTACGAGGCGGATCTGGTTGCGGCCCGCCTGGCCGAAGCCCAGGCCCGTATCGTGGCTACCCGCACATCCTATCAGCGGGCTTTTGCCCAGTTGCAGCGCCGTGTTGGCACGCTGCCCGCATCACTTGCCACACTGGCACATAATGTTGAACTGCCCAAGCTGACGGAAACCGATGTTGATCATTGGCTTGATGCTGCCCTTAAAAGCAGTCCGCGTGTTCGGGCGATGGATTATTCCATCGATGAACGTCGCGCGGCCCTGGCTGCCGATGTGGGCCAGGCCATGCCGACCTTTGATTTCATCTTTACCGATACCCGCCGGGATTCCGGTGGCTCGCTTTTTGGTGGCGGCAGCCTCACCCACGAAGGGGTTGCCATGCTGCGTCTGAATGTGCCGCTGTTTAACCCCGGTGGTCAGGGTTACAAGGCCCTGGAAACCAGAAGCCAGGTAGACCAGGCCCGCTACCAGCGTGCGATTTATTTGCGTGAATTGCGTGAAACCGTGACCGGCACCATTAACGAACTGGTCAATGGTCCGGACCGGATCAAGGCGCTGGTTGAAGGTGTGGCAACCCGTCGTCGTATCGTTGATTCGATTAAAATCAAGTTCGATGCCGGCCAGTCGACGGTGATTGACATGCTTGATGAAGATGAGGATTTGTTCGCAATGGAGCGTCAGGCGCTGGCGGCAATCTATAGTCATCTTTTGAATTATGCCCTGATCCATCAGATTACCGGTACCCTGGATGAAGGCCAGATTGCCTCGATCAACCAGCTTCTGGACCCGACCCTGCCGATGATTACGGCAAGCACCGATTTTGCCAATTACACCCACGATACGATGCCGATTTCGGTTCAATAAACCGGTCAGCACACAAGATGTATGTTCCTTCACACCCTTGTTGGCGATGGCCGACAGGGGTGTTTTGTTTGAATTTTTGGCTTTACCGGTTTTGCGACGGAAAAAAGGGTCTTGCCCAGGGCATATAACGCAACCCGAAAACCGCTATCGGGTGACATTGCGCATCTTCTGTCTTGACGGGGGCGGGTTCCGCCCGGAAGGGTTCGTTCCCTGTGCTGGTCTGGCGAAAGGCTTCCAGCACAATACCGATCGTGCAGGGCAGGGCCTTTAGATAGGTTTTTTGGGCAAAAGGAGGCAGGGTGCCGGTACCGGCACCATCCTGCGCCCAGACATGGATACCTGCCGCATTCAGACTGTCCAGCCAGTGGCCATAGGCATCAGGTGTCAATTTGCCACCACTAAAACTGCTGATATGCAGCGGGTGATTTAACCGGGCAGCGAGGCCTCGCAAACGTTCATTGACAATATCGCGTCGGGCCTGCTGGACAAAATTCCAGTCATCCAGTTCCAGGGGAACATACCACCCGGAAATGTCCAGTCCCCAACCTTGGCGGACCCTATCAGCCTGCTTTAACGACAGACCCAACTGATTTTCAAGATAGGCACCGGTCCCGGCAGTATCAATTTCCGACAGCCGGTTGTAATAGGCCGGGTCCATGTGCAGGCCAACAATCAGCGACAGGTGATTGTCCTGCGCAATTTGCAGGCTTTTTGCCAGCCAGCCCTGTTTGCCGCCAAAATCGATTTCACCATAGGATGTCCATTGCACAATGAGTGTGCCATATCCGTTGGCCCGGCTTTGTTGCCAGATGTCTTTCCATTGTGCCGGTGTGATTTGCCGGTCCGTTTCCTGGGGTTGATAAAATAATGCCGGGGTATCTTGGGCCAGGGCCGATCCGGCGAATGCGCACAGTATTGCGGCGATGACAAACACGGTTCGGAAAATGGACATCAGAAATTTACCTCCAGTCCGAACAGAACACCATCAGCCCCCTCATAGAGGTTTCCGCCAAGTGACTTTTGATATTCAAGGCGGGCATGAACGCGGGTACGATAGGCATTGTATTTGTCATCATCGGTATAAAGTTGCCAGCGCACGCCGATCCCGCCGCGCAGGTCCTGGCGCCAGGTGTTATCGGGGTCCTGTGCGCTTGCCTCGACAAATCCATAGGGCATGATTGTTTGTGCCGATTGTGTCGGCAGTTTGAAGCTGTGGCCCTGCTGGAACCGTGACGATGCCATATGGTTGCCCGACCGGGTCCACCAGGACAGATCAAGATTGACGAACCGTTCGTTCCAGTCATTCTGATCCACACGCCAGTCATTGCGATAGTCCCCCTGGTCCAGGAAGGATGCGGTGGCCCGCAGGATCAGATCATTATTGCGTTTATGGGCCCCGTTAAGGTCGCTGATCCCGTCGATCAATTTGTTCGGCTTAAGAATGTCGCCAGCTTTGATACCGGGTACGTCGCTTTTGTTGCGTTCTGTCTGGCTAAACAGTTCACCATAAAGGTTCAGGTTATAATCGCCAAATGGCTTGTAACGCAGGCCAACACCGGTCGCCAGGGTCTGGGCAAAGCGTGCCCTGCCATTTCCGCCGGTCAGGACCCGTCCATAAACCGATATGCTGCTGCCATCACGGTTGGGCTCTTCACCCAGGGCATGGTCCCACAGGGCGGTTTGCACATTTTGGGATGATGCCCGGCGATCGGAACGATTATTTCCCAGGGGTAATTCGGTGGTTCCGGCGGGCGACCAGGTGCTTGCAAGTGTGATGCTGTCACGCCGTTCGAGTGTTTCATGCGCGCGGCGCTGGCGGTAGCGCCGGGCTTCCAGGCTGCCAAAGTCATCGCCCTGTGTGACGGGGTATTGTTCAAGGTCAATGGCAGCTTCCAGTTGCTTGCGTGCGGCCCTGCTATCGCCAACGGCGTTATAACGGTTTGCCAGTGTTTCATGCAGGCGATAATCACTCGGATAGGCCACAACCGCCTTTTCCAGATAGGGAATAGCGGCATTTTGCTGCTTTGCATCGTCAAGGCTGGCAAGACGCATACCAAGATCGGCGATATAACGCGGGTTGTCGGGATCCAGGGTTTGGGCCATCGTCAGCCAGTCGGTGCTAAGGGCGATATCCCCTGCCTTTTGCGCGGTTGCCGATGCCGCATAATAATTTTCGGCATTAGGGGTGTGTTTCAGGGCGTTTTTTTGCCGCTGCAAGGCAAGATCAGGCTGCTTGCGGGCTTCCGCAATGGCGGCCCCCAATGCCCAGTCATTGGCGCGTGTCAGGTTCTTTGCCTGCAGCCAGAACTGTTCGGCCTTGTCGGGCTGGTCTGCTTCAAGGGCGCTGCGAGCCGCGGTCAGGTAGGCATTGCCGGTCATTTCCGCTGGCGGGACCTTTTGCCATATGTTCAACGCCGCCTCCGGGCTGCCACCTGCCTCAAGCGCATAGGCAAGCGCTATGATGCTGCCTGTGTCGCCCAGATCAACCGCTTTTTGATAATAAATCGAGGCGATGCCCGGGGTTTTGTCCATTGCGCATTGGCCAAGGGCGGCCAGCGTAGTGGGCTGATCGGGCAGGCCAGGTGCGTTTTGACGGACGATGTCGCAATGGTTATGGCTTGCAAGCTGCGATAAAAGCACGCCGCGTGTTTCACCCTTCAGGCGGGCAACAAGCTGTTTTATCCGTGCCACGTCATTTGGCCGTATATCCCGGGCGTAGAAAGATGCAAGACGTTGCAATAATCTATGGGGCAGCTTGCCATTATGCTGGTCAAAGGCCTGTTCCAAAAGCTGCCTGGCAGCACCGCGCCGGTTGTTTTTCAGGGCAAGAAAACTTGCCTGGTCAAGTGCGTTTAGATCCCCGTCTTTGCGATAGACCGCCAGCCAGTATTTTTCAGCCGCGGTGTCATCCTGCATATTTTGGGCAAGCTGTGCGCTTAGCGTTAAGGTTTCTATGGTTTTGGGCTGCTGCTTAAGCCAGGCAAGGGCCTCGCTTTCATCGCCCCGGTCACGCAACAGGCTGACCAGCACGTTTTGGCGTTTGTTCTGCCATTGGGCGGGCAGGGATTCTGTTTTCAGGGCGGTGACGGCTTCAAGGCGCTGTGCCAAAACAAGCCAGGTTTTGGGGTCGCTTGCGGCACGGCATTGGGTAAATTGCTGTTTTGCCTGTTCCGGGTTATGGCGCGACAGCCATTCGGCGGTTTCAAGGCAAGGACGGCCGATATTGTTGCTGGTAGTTTGATACAAATTTGTATCACCCGTTGTCTTTGCCAGTTCCCACAGGGTTTGTTGTTGTTCCGGGGCGTTCCGCTGTTTGTCGGGCAGGGCCTTGATCCATTTTTTTGCCAGGTTGATATTGCCAAGGGCAATGGCCCGTTTTGCCAGTGCCAGTTCGGCCTCTGTCTGGCTGGCGCTGTCCGGTGCGCTGGGCAACAGGGCCGTCAGTTCTGTTTCCAGCTGCATATTGGCATAGGCGTTGGCAAGGCGACGCCAGTTATCAGGCGATAACCGGCCCTGATCGGCAAGCGGGGCCAGCGCGGCAATGACGGCGCGCCAGTCATCTAGCTGCTCAGCCCAGATCGCGCGTGCGCGGTGCAGGGCATCACCATCCTGGTCGGGTTTGATGCTATCGAGCCACGCCAGGGCTTTTTCGTCCCCACCCGGTTGCTGCGACAGGCTTTGGGCATAGGCGCGCCAGATTTGTTCACGATCGGCAGTGTCCACAATATGGTTCAGCCAGGTGCGGATGTCGCTTTCGGGGGGTGGTGATGTTTCAATCCATTTAAGGCGCACATCCTGAAGGATTTTGTTTTTTTCCGCGTTATCAGGCAGTTTTTGTGCGCTGTCCAGGGCATCGGCAAAATGATCCTGATTGATCTGGGCCTGGATAATCAGGTGACGGGCTTCTGTATTTTCAGGCACCAGAGACAGCAGATGTGCCATCAGTTTTTCAACATCGGCCCAGTTTTCGTGGGCAGCCGCACGATAGGCGCGGTCAAGATAGGGATAGCTTCTGAACCGGTCAAACGTATCAAGATCTTTTGCCCACGAAGATGATACGGGCACAAACAGCACTATTTGTGTTGCCATAAAAGCCAGCAACAACAGGCGGATTTTGCGATAGCAACGGGTCATGCAGCCTCGCGTGCGAATTGATAGGCGGCATGTTGTTCGTTTTCCTGGTCTTTCAAGGCCTGTTCAAGGCGGTCGCGGGTGATGATTCCCCGCGCGACCAGATGCGCCCCGAGAGATTCTTTTTCCGGGTCATAATCAATCAGCGCCTGATTGAACAGCGCCGACGAGACAATGCCGCGTACCTGCAACAATTCGCCCAGCATGACCTGGTGCTGGCAGATATTTTCGATGCGTTCGGGATTGTTGCAGTTGGCCCGGGCAAATGCCAGAACCGTGCGGGTTTCGTCATTCTGGTGACGGTCACTATACCAGTTGCGCAAGGCCAGCGTGACACGTCCCTGCGGGACGAGGCGGCAGGAAACAGGCTGTTTCAGTTTTCGGCTGATCGCGCCAAGCGATACCTGGCTGATCGGTCGTTCAGAGGCCAGGACCAGGGTGTCGTCCTGCTGTTCGCATGGCGCAACGGCATAGCGTAACGCCAGATGACGGGGGAATTTTTCAATCAGATCGGCTGAAACGGCAAAAGGATTGAAATCCCCCCATTCCATGCCGGCCTGTTCGGCCAGGACCTCGGTCAATTGAATGCTGTTAATCAGCCCGCGCAGCATCAGCTCGCGGCCAAGACGGCGGCGGTGGGGGCTGGTAATGGCGGCTTCAAGCTGTTCGGGGGTCAGGAGGCCTTTTTCGATCAGGCGCTGGCCGATGGGAATTTGGGCGCTGCGCGAAACCGTCGGAAATTCGTGCGACGTTTTATCCCAGGCAACGCGCCGGGAATCTCCTGTTTTGACCACCTGTCGCAGGGCGCGGACATTGGCACAGAAATTGATCAGGTTGCTCCAGATGACACGGGGAACGGAGAGCAGACCCTGATGAATGCCATAGAAACGGGTGACAAAATAGCCGCGCTGCAATAGCCGGTTGAGCAGTAAAAAACCGTTGCATAATAACACGGTATGCAACAGCGGATCGTTGCCAAGAAGCGAGGGAAAATGCCAGGCATCCGGGACCAGGGCCGTAATCAGCCACATGGTCAGGATGACGAGTAGCATGACATTGACCAGCAGGCCCAGAAGGTTGGTCAGCAAACCGCGCCGGTCGCGCCACAAAAAGTAATTGATGATCCCGTACCGGCTCCAGCCCAGATTGCTGGTGCCCTGAAAGACAATGCCGGTAATCCAGCGTGATTTCTGGCGCACGGCATGACCAAAGGAGCGCGGAAAATGTTCGCGGACACAAATGACCTGTGTTGTTTTGCGGTCCATACCGGGCATCCAGCGGGTTTTGAGTGCCAGGCTGGGATCGGAAACCGAGAAACGGGCAAAAATGCAGACCATGCCCTTTTGTTTCAGGCGAAAACCGATATCGTAATCCTCGGTCAGGCTTTGTACGTCAAAGGCAATGCCGTCGCCCTCCTCAAGCAGGGCGGCAATGGCACGGCGGCTAAAACAGGTGCCGACACCGGCACTGGGCACCTGGCCGGAAAGGGCCTCTCGCACGATAACGTCCTTGCCGTGATATTCGGCAAATTCATCGGCATAATGCCCGGCGGTAAAGCCCCACCATTTTGGTGGATAGGGATAAACCGGCACCTGGATCAGGTCCTTTTTGGGTAAAAGATAGTTAAACAGCCGCAATTCCAGCGGCGAGATGACGTCTTCGGCATCATGCAGGATGAACCCGGCAAACTGGATATTTGCCTGATCCTCGAATGTCAGGATGGCATCGATAATGTTGTTGAGGCAGTCTGCCTTGCTGGTGGGGCCAGGGCGCACACAGACAACCTTGTGCACATTGGGAAAATGCGCACAAACCGCATCGACATCGCGCTGGGTTTCGGGGTCGTTGGGATAGGTACCAACAAAAATCTGATAATTCTCGTAATCCAGGGTGGCGGCAGCAAGACGTGCCATTTCACCAACTACGCCCACCTCCTGCCAGGCCGGTACCATGATGGCGAGCGGTTTTTCCGGCACACCATACAGGCGCTTTTGATCGGCCGGGGCATGTTTGTCATAGATGCGGAAATGGCGAAAACACTTGCGTGCCCAATAAACGATGTCGATGAACAAATCATCGATCCCCAGCAGGAAAATCGTACCGGCAAGCAGGATGACGATGATTTTGAGCGCAAAGAAAATATAGATCAGGGTGTCTACTGTCTCGAAACTCATGCACATTCATCCAGTGATTGTGACTGTTTCCATGCCAGCAACCTTTCAAGGATACGTTCACAGGCGCGCCCGTCGCCAAAGGGCGAGTGTCTGGTGGTGAACTCGCGATAATAGGCGGCATCCTCGATCAGGCGGGTTGTTTGCGCGATGATTTTGTCCGGGTTGGTGCCTACCAGCATGGCGCGGTCCTGCAAGCGGCCCGATGGTCTTTCGGTGACATTGCGCAAGACCAGTACCGGTTTGCCCAGGGCGGGTGCCTCTTCCTGTATGCCGCCGGAATCGGTCATGATCAGATAGGCATTTTTCATGAGCCAGACAAAATGGCGATAGTCCTGCGGCGCTGTCAGAATAATGTTTTCACGGTGGCCCAGCATCCGATAAACAACATCATGCACCCGTGGATTCATGTGAACGGGATAGACAAACTGGATGTCGGGATAGCGTTGGGCAAGTGTATCAAGTGCGTGACAGATTTCCTCAAACCCGTGCCCCAGGCTTTCGCGGCGATGGCCGGTAATCAGGATCATTTTGCGGGCGGGGTCAATGCTGGCAAGTGGCGACTGCGGGGCTGGCTGCCAGTTGGTCTGATCAAGGCGTTCATTCATCCACAACAGGGCATCAATGACGGTATTGCCGGTTACAAGGATACAGTGATCGCACACCCCTTCTGCCAGAAGATTCAGTTTGGCCTTTTCGGTTGGCGGAAAGTGCAGGTTTGCCAGTACGGCCGTCAGGCGGCGATTGGCTTCCTCCGGCCAGGGGGATTGCAGATCGCCTGTTCTTAAACCGGCCTCGATATGGGCTACCGGGATATGGCGGTGAAACGCGGCGAGAGAGGCAATAAAACTGGTGGTGGTGTCACCATGTACCAGCACGATATCGGGCTGGTTTTGGTGATAGCTGTGATCAAGTTTGCCAAGCAGCGCCTGCGAGAGACCGTTTAATGTCTGATCGCGCGTCATGACATCAAGATCTTCGTCAATTTGCAGATCAAATGCCTTGATAACAGATGCCAGCATTTCCCGGTGCTGGCCAGTTGAACAGATATGCAGGTCGATGTCGGAACGATTTTGCAGCAGGCGCGCCAAGGGTGCCATTTTAATAGCTTCGGGGCGTGTTCCAAATACCATCATGATCTTGAGGTTCATTTTTCCCTCGTATATTTTTTCTGATATTTGTAAGGGCATTTTTTGGGCGGCGATTTCAGGGTTGGTGGCGGTTTATCTGTTCAGGCTGGGGACTTTCCGGAGTGCGGTCTTTATAATTTAATTAATTTCATCAAACGGCGTGCTATATATTTTGTTCCATATTCGGCGAAATAATGGCTTGATTTGACACGAAAACGACAAAATTTAATTTGATTAATTTTCGACTTTAAATTGTATATTTAATTATATATCTCCGAAAATTGTGCCGTTGTCAAAATCTCAATTCTGACAAATTATTACAATCTTTGGTGGGCGGGCGATTTTGGGTCACATCTTGGCAGGGTGTTTTTAAGTGAATTAAATCACAAAAAGATTCTTTTGATCCGTGGTTTATTTTTAATTGTTTTTTATCGCGCGCAAACCGTGCATTCAAAGGAAAATCACGCCCGATGCAGGAGCAAGGGTTAGAACCATCCTGTAGGTGATAAAGAGTTCGCCGGTGTTCAAAGGCGTGTTTATGATCCCGTCGGGCTGTTCGTTTTCATGAACATCGGTCCGCCACGCCAGCGCGGGAAGCCATAGCCATTTACCATGACAACATCAATGGCATCGTCAGAATGGGCGATACCTTCATTCAGGATTTTATCGCCTTCCCGTTGCATGGTTGCAATGATGGTTTTTATGATCTCGGATTGGCTGAAGGTGCGCCGGACAATGCCTTTGCGGGCTGATTCCTGTTCAATCAGGCGTTTGACGTCAGGATCGGGTTGTGGTGCCGATTGGGCATTGTCATAGCGAAACCATCCCCGCCCGGTTTTACGGCCAAGGCGGCCCTGTTCGCACAGGTAATCGCCCAGGGCGACATAACGTTCATTGGGGTTGCGGGTTGCGGCCTGGCGTTGCCGTGTTTTCCACGAAATTTCCAGCCCGGCCATATCCTGCATGGCAAACAGACCCATTGGAAAGCCAAAATCGGTCATGGCGGTGTCGATCTGTTCGGGATAGGCGCCATCCTCGATCATATATTCGCATTGCTTGCGATAGGCCGACATGATGCGATTGCCAATAAAACCGTCGCACACGCCGGTGGGAACGGCAATTTTGCCAAGCTTGCGGGCAAAGGCCAATGCTGTTGCCAGTGTGTGCGGATTGGCCCCATCGGTGCAGACAACTTCCAACAGTTTCATGATATGGGCTGGCGAGAAAAAATGCAGGCCAATCACCCGTTCCGGGTTAGGGATGCTGTGCGCCAGCGCATTGATATCCAGATAAGATGTGTTTGAGGCAATAATAGCGGTTGAATCAATAATCCTTGCGACGGCGTCAAAGACCGATTTTTTGACCTCGAAATCTTCAAACACGGCTTCGATAACCAATTCTGCCGGAGCCAGTGCCGCGTAATCGGTATTGCCATGCAATTGCGATAATAGCTGGTCGCAACGATCCTGGGAAATGATGCCGCGTTTCAGGCTGCCTTGCAGATGGTTGGTGACATTTTCCCGGCCTTTGGCAAGGGCGGCATCATCGCGTTCGATCATGATGGTTTGATAGCCCGCAAGCAGGCAGGCCGTGGCAATGCCTGCCCCCATCAGGCCACCGCCCACGATGCCAATTATCGTGATGTTGGTGGGGGTAATACCCTTGACCATCGGTAGTTTGGCAACATTTTTTTCCGCCATGAAAATATGGCGTAATGCCCGGGATTGTTCCCCCTCGCGCAAGGAGACAAATTGCTGGCGTTCGTTCGCCAGGGCCTGATCGGCGGGTAGGGCAAGATTATCACGCATGGTTTTAATCGCGATAACCGGAGCGACCGCCCCGCGCGCCTTTTGTTCTGTTTTGGCAATCAGCTTATCCCAGTCCGGTTGTTCCGTGCCGGGTATAGTGCGTTTTGTAAGGGGAATCGGGCAGGGCTGTGTTGCCATCTTGCGGGCATAGTCGATGGTGGTCTGTCGCAGGTCACTCTCGCTGGTTGTGATCTGGTCAATCAGGCCCCAGTCAAGGGCGATAGAGGCCGTGACGGGCTTGCCATTGCTGATAAGTGAAATGGCATTTTCCACGCCAATTAGCCGCGGGGTGCGAACGGTGCCGCCCGCCCCCGGGATCAGGCCCAGATTAACCTCGGGAAAGCCAAGACGGGTTGCAGGATGCGCAATACGATAGTGACAACCAAGGGCCACTTCCAGTCCACCGCCCAATACGGTGCCGTGCAGGGCGGCAACGACCGGGACCGGCATGTCCTCCAGTGCGGCAATAACATCAGGCAACAGCGGCGCACGGGCGGGCTGGTTAAATTCGGAAATATCCGCCCCGGCAATAAAGGTTGTGCCAGTGCAACACAGGATAATGGCCGTAACCGCCGGATTTTGCCGGATACGTGCCAGGGCATCCATCACACCGCTACGCACCGCGTGACTGGTGGCGTTAATTGGCGGGTTGTTGATGTCGATGATGGCAATATGATCGGCAAATTCCAGCGTTACGGCGGGCATTTCAGTCTCCGTCTTCGATGATTCCGGAAAGCAGGCAGCAGGTCATGTCGGATTCAGGATCAGTCAAATCGTCAATCACGGTAAAATGATGCCTGTCCGGTGCGTGGACGCATTGGGTATTGGCCCCAAGACCGGTCCAGATATTCGCCAGAAGATCGCTTTGGCGGACAAATTCCGGTCGTTCGTCGGCACCAACCCAGCAGGTTACGCGCGCCGGTTTGTTCCCGGGGCGGGCCGGCGCCAGAAGGGCCGGGCTTTCACTTTGTGCCTCGGGGGCATCAATATTTAAAACCTGGTTCATTTCGGTATGGCGCAGCGGGCGCAGGTCATGCAAGCCGCTGATCGGCATGACATGGCCGATACGGTCCAGGGTTTGGGAGGATAGCGGACTACCGTCGCAAATCATGCGCGCGGCCAAATGTCCGCCTGCCGAATGACCCGATAGATGAATGGGGCCGTCAATTTCACCCGCAGCATGGTCAATGGCTGTGGCAATTTGTTTGGTGATGGTGGCAAGGCGGGCGTTGGGGGCCAGTGTATAGCTTGGCATGCACACCGCCCACCCCTGTGTGACCGCCCCATTGGCAAAATGTGACCAGGTGGATTTGTCAAATGACCGCCAATAGCCGCCATGTACAAACACCATCAGGCCTTTGGGTGTGCCTTCGGGCAGGAACAGGTCGTATTTTTCACGCGTCAATGTGCCATAGGCAATATCGAGTCTTGCGCGATTGGTTGTTGCCAGTTGATCGCGAAAGGCCTGTGCCGCTTTTTCCCATTTGGGCGGATAGCTGGTGGCATTTTCAATGTAATTGCCATTGGCATAGGCATCGTCCCAGTCTCTGATCATGGCGTGTTTCCTTTTCGATTTTTGCCGTAGCAACAAAGACATGGACCGATTGCAGCAGGGATGCAACTGATCTGTCGCGCAGTCATCCGACGCGATGTTGATAGCAGACTAGCGAAATTCGCAATTATTTTAAACATAAAATATTTATGCTTGAACTAAATCCAAAGCAGGCGTACCGTTTTTGCATTCATCCCATAATGACGGCCTCATAAAGGAGGGATCAGGTGAGAATTGCATGTTTGGGGGGTGGCCCCGCCGGGCTTTATTTTGCCATTTCCATGAAGCTGCGTGATCCTTCGCACGATATCACGGTTTTCGAGCGCAACCGGCCCAATGATACCTTCGGGTGGGGCGTGGTTCTGTCCGATGAAACATTGGGTAATCTGGCAGAGAATGATGCCAAAAGTGCCAGTGCCATTCGGGACAATTTTTCCTATTGGGATGATGTTGCCGTTCATTTCCGTGACGAGAAAATCGTTTCCACCGGGCACGGATTTTGTGGCATTGGCCGTAAGAAACTCCTGATTTTGTTGCAGGAACGCGCGCGCGAAGTTGGCGTTGATTTGCAGTTTGCAACCGAGATTGCCGCCGCATCGGACCTGAAATCGGATTATGATCTGGTGGTTGCCTGTGATGGCCTTAATTCCCGGGCGCGCAGTGAATATGCCGACCATTTCCAGCCTGATATCGATACCCGCAAATGCAAGTTTGTCTGGCTGGGCACGCACCAGAAATTCAACGATGCCTTTACCTTTATTTTTGAAGAAACCGATAAAGGCTGGGTCTGGGCGCATGCCTATCAGTTTGATGAGGAGACGGCGACCTTCATCGTTGAATGTTCCGAGGAAACCTGGGCGGCCTATGGTTTTGGCGAGATGACCAAGGAACAGTCGATTGCCACCTGCGAGGAAATTTTTGCCAAACATCTGGGCGGCCATGCCCTGATGTCGAATGCCAACCATATTCGCGGGTCGGCATGGCTTAATTTCCCGCGTGTTTTGTGCAAAAGCTGGTCGCATGAAAATATCGTGCTGATGGGCGATGCGGCGGCAACGGCGCATTTTTCCATTGGCTCGGGCACCAAACTGGCGCTGGAAAGTGCCATTGCGCTGGCGGAATATTTGCATAGTGAAAGCAGCCTTCCCGCTGCCTTCGCCAAATATGAAGATGAACGCCGCCTTGAAGTGCTTCGTTTGCAATCGGCAGCGCGCAACTCGATGGAATGGTTCGAGGAAGTTGAACGGTATTTTGACCTGGACCCGGTGCAGTTTACCTATTCGCTGCTGACCCGGTCCCAGCGCATCAGCCATGAAAATTTGCGCCTGCGTGACCCGAAATGGCTGGGCGATGCCGAAAACTGGTTTGCGCGTCGCGCCGGTGTGGCCCCCGCCAATGATACCGCCCTGCATCCGATGTTTGTGCCATTCAAATTGCGCGACATGACGGTGAAAAACCGCATCGTTGTGTCGCCGATGGCGCAATATAAGGCCATTGATGGCTGCCCGACCGACTGGCATTTGGTCCATTATGGTGAACGGGCCAAGGGCGGCGCGGGCCTTGTTTATACCGAAATGACCTGTGTTTCACCCGAAGGGCGGATTACGCCGGGCTGCCCAGGCCTGTATGCGCCTGAGCATGAAGCCGCCTGGACGCGCATTGTTGGATTTGTGCATAACGAAAGTGATGCCAAAATTTGCGCCCAGATCGGCCATTCCGGTGCCAAAGGGTCCACCCAGGTGGGGTGGGAGGAAATGGATGCCCCGTTAAAGGATGGCAACTGGCCGATTATGGCTGCATCGGACGTGGCATGGTCGGCGAATAACCAGACGCCAAAGGCCATGACGCGCGCGGATATGGATATGGTGCGCGATCAGTTTGTTGCCGCAGCCCAAATGGCGGATCGCGCCGGGTTTGACATGATCGAAATTCATGCCGCACATGGTTATTTGCTGTCATCTTTTATCACCCCGGTAACAAATCACCGCGATGACGACTATGGCGGCAGCCTTGAAAACCGCATGCGCTATCCGCTGGAAGTGATTTTGGCGGTACGCGATGTATGGCCGAACGAAAAGCCGCTTTCGGTACGTATTTCCGCCAATGACTGGGTGGGGGATGCCGGTATTACACCCGAAGATGCGGTGGAAATTGCCAGAATCCTTAAGGAAAATGGTGTGGATATTTGTGACGTATCGGCCGGGCAGACCACAAAGGATGCACGACCGGTTTATGGCCGAATGTTCCAGACCCCGTTTTCCGACCGTATTCGCAATGAAGCCAAAATTGCCACGATGGCGGTGGGTAATATTTACGAACCGGACCATGCCAATTCCATCCTCATGGCAGGGCGGGCCGACCTGGTTTGCCTCGCACGGCCACATTTGGCAGACCCGTATTGGACACTTCACGCCGCAGCCCAGCTTGGCAATCGCAGCGAGGGTTGGCCGCTGCCTTACCTTGCCGGGCGCGATCAGATGTGGCGGCTGGCAGAACGGACCGACCAGATGACGGGGAAAGTATGATGGCGGGAGATCTTGCCATTCAAACAGCCATCGTTACCGGTGGTGGCAGCGGCGTTGGTGCCGAACTGGCCCGAACTCTGGCGGCAGCGGGGGTAACTGTTTTTATCGCCGGTCGCAGGATGGCGCAGCTTGAAAAGGTTGCCGCAGAAAGCGCGCTTGTTTTTCCGGTTGCGGTTGATGTCACCGATCAGGCATCGGTCGAAGGCCTGATACAAACAGTGGTGAAACAGGCCGGTGCGCCCGACCTTGTGATTGCCAATGCGGGCATGGCCGAAAGCGCGCCGTTTGACCGCACGACGCTTGATGTCTGGCAAAAAAACATGGATGTCAATTTGACCGGGACATTCCATACCTTCCAGCAGGCCTTGCGCGTGATGGATGTGGCAAAACCGGCCCGGCTGATTGCCATTGCCTCGACCGCGGGGCTTAAGGGCTATGGCTATGTTGCGCCCTATTGCGCGGCAAAGCATGGGGTGGTGGGCCTTGTCCGGGCATTGGCGGCTGAATTTGCCAGCAGTGCCATAACCGTGAATGCCATTTGCCCCGGTTTTACCGATACGCCGATGCTGGCACAATCCATTGCCAATATCGCGCAAAAAACCGGCATGAGCGAGGATGCCGCCCGTGCCAGCCTGGCAAAGATCAACCCGCAAAATCGCTTTATTACGCCACGGGAAATTGCCGCGACGGTATTGTGGTTATGTTCGGAACATGCCGGGTCCATCACCGGCCAGGCTATTTCGGTTTCAGGAGGGGAAATATGAAAATGGATGATCCACATCCCCGCCGCGACCCGGCGCAAAAAGATCATGCGGGTGAAACCAGCGACCTTTCCAAGGCGCGGTTGCGGGCCTGGTTGCAAATATTGCGGGTGGCCCGGCAGGTTGAAGGCGAATTGCGCGAAAAAATGCGGGTTGAATATGATTCAACCCTGCCCCGGTTTGACGTGATGGCCGCCCTTTACCGCGCCAAAGATGGCCTGCGTATGAGCGAACTTTCAAAATCGCTGATGGTATCGAATGGCAATGTGACCGGCATTGTCGAACGCCTGGTCAATGAAGGCATGATCACGCGCATTGCCGTGGAAAATGATCGCCGCGCCCTGATGGTAAAACTGACGCCCGAAGGACGGGATGATTTTGCCCGCCGTGCCCTGGTGCATGAAGGCTGGGTCAGTGACCTGTTTGACGGCATGACAACCGAAGATGCCAGCGACCTGATTGCGATTTTGCGCCGGGTGCAAAGCCGAAAGGATGCTTCCCATGACTGATATGAAACAGTTTACCCCGCATCATTTCAAATGGCGGATGGAAGGGGATGTGGCGGTGGTGTCGCTGGACCGGCCAGACCGCAAAAACCCCCTGACATTCGAGAGTTATGCCGAATTGCGCGATATGTTTCGCGCCTTGCCTGAATGCGACGATGTGAAGGCGGTTGTTTTTGCCTCGAACGGGGGCAATTTTTGTTCGGGTGGCGATGTGCATGACATTATCGGCCCGCTTATTGATCGCGACATGAAGGGGTTGTTGGCCTTCACCCGGTTAACCGGCGATCTGGTGAAATCAATGGTGGCATGTGGCAAGCCGGTGATTGCGGCAGTGGAGGGCATTTGTGTCGGTGCCGGGGCGATTATTGCGATGGCATCGGATATTCGCCTTGCCAGCCCGGATGCCAAAACCGCCTTTTTGTTTACCCGTGTCGGCCTTGCGGGCTGTGACATGGGGGCATGCGCCATTTTGCCCCGCATTATCGGCCAGGGCCGGGCAGCCGAACTGCTTTATACCGGCCGTTCCATGAGTGCGGATGAAGGCGAAAAATGGGGGTTTTATAACCGCCTGATTGATGCCGAAACGCTGGAGGACGAAGCCATATCAATGGCGCAGCGCATCGCCCAGGGGCCGAATTTCGCCCATATGATGACCAAAACCATGCTGGCACAGGAATGGAATATGGGCATCGAACAGGCGATCGAGGCCGAAGCCCAGGCGCAGGCCATTTGTATGCAGACCGCTGATTTCAAACGTGCCTATGAGGCCTTTGTCGCCCGTGAAAAACCGGTTTTCAAAGGGGGTTGATGATGGGCGATACCTCGTGGCAGGACTGGCCGTTTTTTAGCGATCATCACCGCAAACTTGCCTGTGATCTGGATACTTGGGCGGCTCGGGAACTCACCGGATTGGACCATGCCAATACCGATGATACCTGCCGGAATTTGGTATCGCGGCTGGCCGCTGGCGGTTGGCTGGATTATGCCACGATTGACCCCAAAAACGCGGCATCGACATTGGATGTGCGCAGCCTGTGTATCATTCGCGAAACACTGGCGCGCCATGACGGGCTGGCCGACTTTGCCTTTGCCATGCAGGGGCTGGGCAGTGGGGCAATTTCGCTGTTTGGCACCCCGGCGCAAAAGGATGAATGGCTGCCGCTGGTGCGCGGGGGCAGGGTTTTATCGGCCTTTGCTTTGACCGAACCGCAATCGGGCTCCGATGTGGCGAATATTACGTTGTCGGCGACGCGCGATGGCGATGATTACGTCCTTGATGGTGAAAAAACCTGGATCTCGAATGGGGGTATTGCCGGGCTATATGTGGTTTTTGCCCGTACTGGCGAAGGGCCGGGGGCCAAGGGCCTGTCGGCCTTTATTGTGCCGGGCGATGCACCGGGCCTTGAAATTGCCGAACGGCTGGAAACCATTGCCCCGCATCCTCTGGCCCGGTTGCGCTTTGCGGGGTGCCGTATTCCGGCGGCCAATCGCATTGGCGAGGGCGGGCAGGGCTTTAAAATTGCCATGTCGGTGCTTGATGTTTTCCGGTCAACCGTTGCGGCGGCGGCGCTTGGTTTTGCCCGGCGTGCGCTGGATGAAACCATCCATCGTGTGCAGAACCGGCATTTGTTTGGTGCCCCCCTGTTTGATTTGCAAATGGTGCAGGGGCATGTCGCCGATATGGCGCTGGACGTCGATAGCAGTGCGCTTCTGGTCTATCGCGCGGCCTGGCTGAAGGATAGCGGCGCGGCACGGGTAAGCCGCGAGGCGGCGATGGCAAAGCTTTTTTCGACTGATCATGCACAATCCGTCATTGATAAGGCGGTGCAAATTCACGGGGGCGACGGTGTGCGATCAGGGCACATCATTGAACGCCTGTATCGGGAGATCCGTGCCCTTCGCATCTATGAAGGAGCATCAGACGTCCAACGAATAATTATCGCACGGCAAACGCTGGCACATACATAATTCAGGGGCTTCATCATGCTGGGACCAACCGCACATACCGATACTTTTACCCGCGACAATTTGCCACCGGCTGATTCCTGGCCGGAATTTCTGCTCGACGGGTTTGATTACCCGGAATACATCAATGTTGGTGTGGAACTGACGGACAGGATGGTTGAACGCGGTTTTGGCGATCATACCGCCCTGATCGGCAATGGCCGCCAGCGCACCTATAAGGAACTGTCGGACTGGACCAACCGTATCGCCCATGCTCTGGCCGAAGATTACGGTGTTATGCCGGGCAACCGGGTTTTGATCCGCTCGGCCAATAATCCGGCAATGGTGGCCTGTTGGCTGGCGGCGACGAAGATTGGCGCCGTGGTGGTCAATACCATGCCAATGTTGCGCGCGGGCGAACTTGGCAAAATTGTCGATAAGGCCGAAATCGCCTTTGCCTTGTGTGATACAAGGTTGATGGATGAAATGGTTGCCTGTGCCAAGGACAGCCGGTTTTTAAAAAAAGTGATCGGGTTCGACGGCACGGCCAACCATGACGCGGAACTGGACCGCATTGCCCTGACCAAATCGGTAAAATTCAGTGCGGTGCAAACCGGGCGGGATGATGTTGCCCTGTTGGGTTTTACATCGGGTACCACCGGTGCACCCAAGGCGACCATGCACTTTCACCGTGATTTGCTGATCATTGCCGATGCCTATGCCAAGGAAGTTTTGGCGGTAACGCCGGATGATGTTTTTGTTGGCTCGCCGCCTTTGGCCTTTACCTTTGGTTTGGGCGGGCTAGCGATATTTCCCTTGCGCTTTGGGGCCACGGCGACGCTTCTGGAAAAGGCATCACCGCCCAATATGATCGAAATCATCGAAACCTATAAGGCAACCATCTGTTTTACTGCGCCCACGGCCTATCGCGCCATGCTGGCCGCGATGGATGACGGGGCGGATTTGTCATCGCTGCGCGCGGCGGTTTCGGCGGGGGAAACCCTGCCCGCCCCGGTTTACAAGGCCTGGATGGAAAAAACCGGCAAACCGATGCTGGACGGTATTGGTGCGACCGAGATGCTGCATATTTTCATTTCCAACCGTTTTGGCGATAGCCACCCGGCCTGTACGGGCAAGCCCGTAACCGGCTTTCAGGCCCGCATTGTTGATGAGGACATGAAGGATGTGCCGCCCGGCACGGTGGGGCGTTTGGCCGTGCGCGGGCCAACAGGATGCCGTTACCTGGCCGATGACCGGCAGGCAGGCTATGTCCGGGAGGGCTGGAATTTGACCGGAGATTCCTTTTATTGCGACGAAGACGGCTATTTCCATTTTGCCGCGCGGAGCGACGATATGATCATTTCGGCGGGCTATAACATTGCCGGGCCGGAGGTCGAGGCGGCCTTGCTTGCCCATCCCGATGTTGCCGAATGCGCGGTTGTTTCCGCCGCCGATATCGAACGCGGGCAAATTGTCCAGGCGCATGTGGTTTTGGTCGAGGGGGCAAATCCATCGCCGGAAATGGCAAAGCTGTTGCAGGACCATGTGAAGGCAACGATTGCCCCTTATAAATATCCGCGATCCATCGTGTTTACCGATGCCCTGCCGAAAACGGCAACCGGCAAAATTCAACGTTTCAGACTAAAACAGGAGCCCGCAGCATGACGGACTTTGCTGCCACCAAGGCACTTTTTCACATACCCGGAAATGTTATCTATCTGGATGGCAATTCTTTGGGGCCAATGCCCAAAGCCGCAATTGAACGCAGCCGTCAAACCATTGAGGACCAGTGGGGCGAAATGCTTATTCGCGGCTGGAATGATGCAAATTGGATGGACCTGCCCGGCCGGGTCGGCAGCCGTATTGCCCGCCTGATTGGCGCACCTGCCGGAAGCGTTGTGATGGGCGATACCCTGTCGATCAAGGTGTATCAGGCGCTGGCAAGTGCACTGGAGCTTAATCCCGGTCGCAAGGTTGTTCTTTCGGACAACGGCAATTTCCCGACCGACCTTTATATGGCGCAGGGCCTGATTGACAGTTTGAAACAGGGTCATGTCCTTAAAACTGTTCATCCGGAAGATGTCGAAGCCACGCTTTCTGACGAGATAGCGGTTTTGATGCTGACCCAGGTGGATTATCGTACCGGGCGCATGCACGACATGGCGGCCATTACCCGCAAGGCGCATGATCTGGGTATTGTCGTTATTTGGGATCTGGCGCATTCGGCTGGTGCCGTGCCGGTTGATCTGGCGGGTTGCAATGCCGAATTTGCCGTGGGTTGTACCTATAAATATTTCAACGGTGGCCCCGGCGCTCCGGCCTTTATCTATGTCCGCCCGGATCTGGCCGATCAGGTGCGACCGGCATTGTCCGGCTGGATGGGGCATCAGGCCCCGTTTGCCTTTGACCCGGATTACCGCCCGGCACCGGGGATTGAGCGGATGCGGGTTGGCACCCCGCCTGTTATTCAGCTTGCGATCCTTGATAGTGCCCTTGATGCCTGGGACGGGGTGGACATGGCCGATATCCGGCAAAAATCCATTGTCCTGTGTGAACAGTTCATTGCCGGGGTGGAGGCAACCTGCCCGATGCTGGAACTGGTTAGTCCGCGAAATGCCGAATGCCGGGGGTCCCAGGTGTCCTTCCGGTTTGAGGAAGGTTATGCCGTGATGCAGGCTTTGATTGCGCATGGCGTGATTGGCGATTTTCGGGCGCCCGATGTTATTCGTTTTGGTTTTACCCCGCTTTATCTTGATGAACAGGATGTTGCGGCGGGTATCGAAATTCTGGCCGATATTATGAAAAACCGTCTGTGGGATGCAGCGGAATACAAGAAACGTCAGGCAGTGACATGACCCAGAGCAACAAACCCTACGATCCCTCTGTCGAAGGGGCGGAAACCGAATTTTCCGGCAAGATGTCCTATGGGGATTATCTGTCGCTTGATGCCATTTTAACGGCACAGCACCCCAAAAGTGACGCCCATGACGAGATGCTGTTTATCATTCAGCATCAGACATCCGAGCTATGGATGAAACTTGCCATTCGCGAGATTGATGCCGCCCGCACGGTGATGCGCGAGGGGCAATTGCAGCCTGCCTTTAAAATGCTGGCCCGGGTGTCGCGGATATTTGAACAGTTGAATAATGCCTGGGATGTTTTGCGCACCATGACGCCCAGCGATTATACCACCTTTCGCGATGCGCTGGGCCCGTCATCCGGTTTTCAGTCCTGGCAATATCGCATGATCGAATTCATGCTGGGCAATCGTAACAAGGCGATGTTAAAGCCCCATGCCCACCGGACCGATATTCTGTCGATCCTGGAAGGCGAACTGGCAAAACCCAGCCTGTATGACGAAGCCCTGAATTTGCTGGATCGCAATGGCGTCACGGTACCCGAAGCCGTCTTGAAGCGTGATGTATCGGAGCCTTATGCGCCAAATGAGGACGTGATTGCGGCCTGGCAAACCGTTTACCAAAACCCGCAGGACCATTGGACACTGTATGAGCTGGCGGAAAAGCTGGTGGATTTCGAGGATTATTTCCGCCGCTGGCGCTTTAACCATGTGACGACGGTGGAGCGCGTGATTGGCTTTAAGCGCGGGACGGGGGGCACAGGTGGCGTTTCGTATCTGAAACGCATGCTCGAGGTTGAGCTGTTTCCTGAATTATGGCGTGTCAGGACGATCCTATAATGCAGGGTGATGACGATACATGCGGCGTGGCACAACCTGCCTTTATATGCCGTCACAAGGTGGGGTTTGCCCATTGTGACCCGGCAGGTATCGTTTTTTATCCGCGCTATTTCGAGATGGTCAATGCCACGGTCGAGGAATGGTTTGAAACCGGGCTTGGTTTCGGTTTTGCCCAATTGCATGGCCCGATGCAGGCAGCCGTGCCGACGGTTTCGCTTACGGTTGATTTCAAACAGCCCAGCCGCCTTGGCGACATTTTGGTGTTTTCCCTGTTCGTTGAGCGTGTTGGGCGCAGCAGTCTTGATTTGCGCATTGATGTGAACGGGCGGGCTGACCCAGCCGGGCAAAGCCGTTTGACGGTGACATTGACACTGGTTTTTACCCAAAAGGGCGTTACCGGTTCCGCCCCGTGGCCCGAAGATTTACGGGCCAAATTGGAAAGCAAAATAACAATACAGGATCATCATGATACATAAAATCGTGCAGCCCGAAGGCTGGGCCCCGCCCAAGGGATATGCCAATGGCGTGTTGGCAAGGGGCAGGACGCTTTATATTGGCGGGCAAATTGGCTGGAACGAAAAACAGGTTTTTGAAGCCAGCGATTTTGTCGGCCAGATGGAGCAGGCCCTGCGCAATATTATGGCTGTCGTTACCGCCGCCGGTGGACAGGCCGAACATATTTGCCGCCTGACCTGGTATGTGACCGAAAAGCAGGAATATCTGAACCATCAGCGTGAAGTGGGCGACGCCTACCGGCGCGTATTGGGCAAGCATTTTCCGGCCATGACAATGGTGGTAGTGCGCGCTCTGGTTGAGGACGAGGCCCTGGTCGAGATCGAGGCGACAGCCGTGCTGCCGGATTAGGCGGCACGGCATTATATTGGTTTGCCGGTGCTGTTTACGTGGATGATGTTGTCCCGCCTGGATTGCTGTTCAGGATGTGAATGTGGTCTGGGAATATCTTTTTAAGATATTTTGATATATCTTATTTTGGATTATATGCGGGTTATTTTGCGTAAAAGTCATAATTGAGTTCTTTAGGTAATTCTATTTGGTGTATATGATGCGCTGAAGGTATTTTGAGAATACCCGTAACTTCAATTGTAGTTGTTGCCGGGGCTGTATATTTCTGTTTCGTAACGAGATGACGTTTTTTCAGGTTGTCATTCGTCCAGAACTGGCGGGATAAACGTGTTGTTGCGAATGCGGTATGAATTAAAAAGAAACAGGCAGTGCCGAAAAATCCGGCGCTGCCTGCTATTTGTTTTCTGACCGGGTCCAAGGGGGAAAACTGCGCCGATCATTGGAAAGAGGCTTCTGCTTTTTACGGTGCCGTAATGCGAAAGCTGGCCGATTTCCCGGTTTTATCGACAATCATAAACGTTCCGGTTGTGTCTGCTGTCATGCCGTTATCAGGCATAGTCAACGTGATTGGCTGGTTCGCAATCGGCTCACCATAAGCATAGCTGGTGTTGGCATTTGTTTTTAAATCCGGCGCTGTTTCGCCGCCCTGATAAAAGATGCGAAAAGGCGCAGTTCCATTTTTTATGCTCAGGGTAATGGTGTTATTGCTGTCGGGTGTAAGTGCTGTCTCTGCCAATACAAGACCGGGTGACAGCTCAAGCGTGACGATATTGCTGGCGCCGTTATCATCAATAAAGCGCACCGGATAACTGCCATACTGGTTGCCGGTTCCGTTCCACTGAATGGTATATTCGGTGTCGCCATCCTGATTAAAATCACGCTCCAGGGTCAGTCCCGCCGGTTTGCGGGTCATGGCAGCCCGGATGGGGCGTTTACCGCCAATGATGCCAACGGTTGCACTTTGACCGGCTTGTAGCGAGATTTCGCTTTCGGTCAGCACCAGTGTTGTGGCGATCCCCAGATCGTTGCAACCGGCAAAATCAAACTCATAAGGTACCTGAAGGGTTGCCTGTAATTTCAGGTGAAAAGTCTCGAGATCCTCAGCAAGTATGGTTATCTCTTTTATTAGTTGTTCCTTGGTTTGTGGAGTATTGCCCTTTTTTTGTGGGTTCGTTAATTGAGTGACTTCTTCGAGCGGGAAGGACATGTTCTTGGCTGAAGGCAATGCCGCAGTTGCGTTTGCCTGTGTCAGATAACCCGTTGTGCTGCGTTGTACGGTCTCGAAAATGGTTGCGGGGTTGGGCAGTGTCTGGTCAAGAAGCTCGCGCATCTTGTCGTCAATTTCGATTAAAAGCTGACTGATTTCAACGGCGACACGGCTGCCTTTCAGGTTATGGGTATCAATGGCCTGTTGATCTTGGCTGATCTTTGTTCCGATCAGGACAAGCTGGTTGTCCACTGTTATCTTGTCTGCTCCCGTCAAGGATGCGGCTTTCTGTCGCAGGGTAAGATATCGTTCGGTCAGTTCATTCAATCTGTGCTGATAGTTCCCTGTTATGACGGGATCCGTCAGTATGCTGTTGGCGCGGCGCATGACGCAGGCGGTTGCTCTTGCGCCTGCACGATAGATTTCGCGTTTTTGTTCGGGGGCAAGGATGCTTGAACCCGCATAAAGCACAGCCGTGCCAAGGCCAAGGCCGGCAATCAGGTCATCCGGGCCTTCGCTAACCGCGGCCCAGATTGTGCCCGCAGCAAGGCCGAGAATGCCGATATTGACCAGGTTTTGGTCCGTGGTGATGTCATCAGCCGCATCGCGATAGCGTTTCCAGCTTATCAGCGCACTGGCAAAGGCGACACAACCCTGCTGCGGATAAAGGTCGGTCAGCGAGATGTCTTCGGCCTTCTTGCCGTTGCTGGTCCTGACCCCGCATAAATCACGTTCCCACAATGTCTTGTTGGCACCAATCTTCATATTCTTGGAAATCGGACTGTCCACATTGGATACCATCGCACAGCCGGATGTGAAAATCAGCGTTGTTGCCAAGGCACAACTGCGTAAAACCCGTGACTTTTTCATCATATCCCCCCGGACCACATCAACCCAAGGGTGTATGATTTCAGATTTTGATCATATGTAAATAAAATAGTTCAAATTTTGATAATTGACGCGGTGTGCTGCCAACTTGTCGAAGGCCGTCCAATAAGCGCCAGTAAAAGGTAAGGGGCTATTAGACTCAGCAATTATATTCCGGCTTGAGATGTATGATTTTTTTCGAGGGTTTTTGCCAGCAGTTGCGCAAGATCCATGAAATTGGATGGTACCTTGTCACAAAACAAATCAATCGACCCTTCTGACGGTAAACCGCAAGCAAAGTTAACCATGTTTCCGGGCCTGCTCTTGCTGGGAGCAGATCACTAGCACGTAAAGCTCCCATTAAAGACGGGCCGGTTTAAAGGGTGCTGAGCCAACTCATGCAGGTCCCAGCATGATAAAGGTCTCGCTCGCCGAGACGCCATCTGTCGCCCGAACAGTTGAGATAAGCTCGTTCAATTCCAACATGGTGGAAACCTCGATCTCGGTGATGATATCCCAAACGCCGTTGGTGTTGGAAACGGCGACGACGCCAGGCAGGCGCTTGATGACCGACACTGCTGGCCGCGGGGAGCCTTTCAATGTGATCAGGATAAATGCTCTGATCAGATCCTTGTTGATGTCATCCTTCAGACGGACTGTGAACCCTTTGATGTGCTCTTCCGCGATAAGCCGGTCCAGTCTCTTTTGAGCTGTTGCCCGGGCAACTCCCAGAAGCTGCGCAAGTTGCGGTACCGAAGCTCTCCCATTGATGCGCAGTTCCGCAATCATCCGCCTGTCAAGGTCATCCATCGATCACTTCCTATTTCGTCATTTTTATTACTATTTCGTCAGATATTGTGAATTTCAAGCACTTTGTGTTCTTTTTTGTTCTTTGTAAACATTCTACGCTTCTCTTCTGTTGATGCAGAGCCAGAGGAAAAAATCGGGACAATACAAATTAGCCCGGCTTCGCATTCTTTCGATCAGTCCATGTCTTTTGAACTGGCGTCGTAAATCACGCGACGATCCGCTGTGACGGGTCGCACTGGGAGATGAAATACATGAAATTAAAACAAGTTTTTTCTGCTGTTGTGATGGCTGCCGCGATTTGCTTGCCGTTCACCTCTGCCCAAGCGGATGACCTGCAAAAGATCCAGAATGCCGGCAAATTGTCTATTGCTATGTCTGGTGCGTTTCCACCGTTCAGTTTCGTTGACGAAAACAACCAGGTGGTCGGCTTCGATGTCGATATCGGCTCCGAAATCGCGCGTCGTCTAAAGACCACGCCGGTCATTGTGACGACCGCATGGGACGGCATTATCGCCGGCCTCATTACCGGTCGTTATGACACCGTTATTGGTTCCATGAGCATCACTGAAGAGCGCAAAAAAGCTGTAGATTTCGTTGGTCCCTATTATCGTTCCGGGCTTGCCGTTTTTGTGCACAAAGGTTCTGGCATCACGACTGTTGGTGCCTTGAAGGGCAAGACAGTTGGCGTCACGCTGGGCGAAGCTGCCGAGAAATGGGCGCGTGATCAGAACAAGTTCAACATCCGAACTTACAAGGGCCTTCCCGAAATGCTTCTCGATCTTACTGCCGGCCGCATCGATGCGATCGTCGCAGATGATATTCCGGTGTTCGTGGCGATGGCCAAGAGCAATGCGCCGGTCGAGCAGATCAAGGACGACACGCTGCCGCGCTATGACGTTGGTATTGCTATCCGCAAGAACAACCCCGAACTCGCCGCCGCCATGCAGAAGGCGCTGGATGATATGATGGCTGACGGCACCTACGAAAGCATATCGAAAAAGTGGATTGGTTACGACATCCGCTAAGATTTGTGGCCGGGAGGTCAACCCGGCCCACTTCCTTCTTTGAAAGCTTGACGGAGGGGTCGGCCTGACGAATGTCAGGCGCCCGTAGGCGTCGAACCTCACAGTTTTCAGGACTTCTCACCGTAAGGTGCCGTTTCCTGCCGCCTGGATAAAGCGGCACATCACTCATGAGCATACTCTGGAGAGTCCAGAATGGATTTCCAACTTATGGGGCAAATCTTGCCCTTTATGGCAGAAGCGTCCTTATTGACAGTCAGCCTGACAGTTTATTCTTTGGTCATCGGGCTGTTCGTTGCCATGATCGTCGCCATGGGGCGCTTTTCCTCAGTCAAGCCGATACGCTGGGTTGCAACGGCTTACGTTAGTATTATGCGTGGCACCCCCCTTTTGGTGCAGCTTTTTATCATTTTCTTTGGCGGTCCGCAGTTTGGTCTGGATCTGAAGCCGTTTTCGGCTGGCGTCCTGACAATGGGGCTCAATATCGGCGCCTATATGTCAGAGGGCATTAAGGGCTCCATCATTGCTGTGGATAAGGGACAGACGGAAGCATCACGTTCGCTTGGTTTCGGTCGCTTTGATACCATGCGGCTCTTCATCTTCCCGCAGGCGGCGGCACTGATGATCCGCTCTCTGGGTGTCAACACTGTTATTTTAGCAAAAAGCACCGCTCTTGTTTCAACAATCGGCGTTGTGGAACTGACCTACTCGGCACAACGGTTCGTCACTTCTACTTACAAGCCCTTTGAAGTCTTTGCCGTCGCCGGAGCGGCCTACATCGTTATCGTCGGAGCCATTCTCCTCACCGTGCGCGGTTTGGAACACCTGTTTGACGCCCACAGGAAGGCCGCAGCATGAGCTTCGATTTCAGCGTGGTATGGTCCTATTCACAACTTCTGTTAACCGGTCTGCTCTGGACTATTTTCATCACCGTTCTGGCTGGATCCATCAGCATTCTGCTGGGCATTGTGATTGCGACGACAACGTTATACGGGTCAAGAATTGCAAGCCTGCCGATGCGCGGTATTATCTTTCTGTTCATGGGGACACCGCTGCTGTTGCAGCTCTACCTGCTCTATTACGGGCTGTCGCAGGTGGGTATCATGCTGCCGGCTTTCTGGACCGGGGTGATTGGACTTGGTCTTCACTATGCTGCATATAACGCAGATATTTTCCAAGCGTCCCTAAAGGCTGTTGATCCCGGGCAGATGGAAGCGGCGAGATCCCTGGGCTTCAGCCGTGGCGCTACCCGGCGTTACTTCATCATACCGCAAGCTGTTCTTACCGCGTTACCACAAGTTGGCAATAACAGCATCATCCTCCTGAAAGACACCGCCGTTCTGTCAGTTCTCGGTATCTCCGAACTTGTCCTGGACGCACAACGTGCCATCAGCGAGACCTATCGCCCCTTTGAATTCTATTTCACTGCGGCTCTTCTCTATTACGTCGTCAATTTAGCGATGGAATTCATGCTGAGCATTGCCGGCCGCAAAACGGAAGAAATCCGATGAACCAGCAAAAGCCCATGATCGAATTGCGCCAGATCCGCAAATCCTATGGCAGCCACGAAGTGCTAAAGGGCATAGACCTCGTCGTCCCCCGTGGCAAAATCGTTTCTATTATTGGCCCCAGCGGCTCCGGGAAGAGTACCCTGCTCAGGTCGATCAATATGTTGGAAGAAACGTCGAGCGGCGAGATTTGGCTCGATGGCCAGCAAGTCAACCGGCCTTTGAAAGGTCGTGTGTTTGAGAAACACATCAACCATATCCGCCAGGAAATGGGCATGGTGTTCCAGCAGTTTAATCTGTTTCCCCACCTTACAGTCCTGCAAAACATCATGATCGGGCCCATGCGCCTTAAGGGGTTGACGAAGACTGCCGCGCGCGACCGTGCCAACGCACTCCTTGCGAAAGTCGGGTTGGCAGATAAGGGCCAGGCCTACCCCGCCCGACTTTCAGGGGGGCAAAAACAGCGTGTCGCGATTGCCCGCGCTCTCGCCATGCAGCCCAAAGTCATGTTGTTCGATGAGGCGACGTCAGCTCTCGACCCCGAGCTTGTCGAGGAAGTCAATCAGGTGATGAAGCAGCTCGTCAGCGAACACATGACCATGCTGATTGTAACACATGAGATGCGGTTCGCCGCTGAAGTTTCCGATCATGTTCTGTTTATGGATGGTGGCGTTGTCGTCGAGCAGGGCGATCCCCGTCAGATCCTGTCCAACCCGATCGAGGAGCGTACGCGCGTCTTCCTTCGCAAACACCTGTCGAATTAAATTACGGAGAAAAGGATGCCAAAAGCACAACAAAAGACGGTTCCGTCAACCGGAACCCGGATCGATAGGGAACGAGTTCGGGACTTTGCGCTGCGCCTTACGTCATGGCCAAGTGAAACCGGCACCTCGGGCGAAGCGAAGTTTGCTGATCAGTTATACGGACTTCTGAGCGAGCTTCCCTACTTCCGCGAGCACCCCGAAGACCTGTCTCTTGTCGACAGCCACGGCGACCCGCTTACCCGCAATGTCGTTGCCCTCGTTCGCGGCACAGGCAAGCGCACGCTTGTGATGGCGGGGCATTTTGATACGGTCTCAACGGACAATTACCACGAACTCAAGTCACTGGCATGCACCAGTCTTGAATTAAAGGATGCATTGATCGAAAGTCTGTCGGAGCGTGACGATCGCTCCGAGCAGGAGGAGCGGGCGTTGCAGGATTTGCTTGGTGGTGACTTCTTGCCTGGTCGCGGCTTGCTTGACATGAAAAGTGGTATCGCTGTTGCGATCGCTTGTCTGGAGGAGTTTGCCTCCAACCCTGATCGACAGGGCAATTTGATGCTTGTTGCCACGCCGGACGAAGAACGTGAAAGCCGTGGCATGCGATCGCTGCGAGATGCGTTGCCTGGCATTACGTCAGCATTCGATATCGAGATTGCGGCGGGTCTCAATCTGGACGTGACGTCCGATCAAGGCGATGGTAGCGAAGGCCGCGCTGTCTATGCAGGTACCATTGGTAAACTTCTGCCCTTCGCGCTGGTGATTGGTTGCAGCTCGCATGCCAGCTATCCATTTGAAGGCGTCAGTGCGCAGGCGATGGCCGCAGGGATTCTGGCGCGTCTGGAAGGTAATGCAGAACTGGCAGATCGTGATGACAATGATATTTCGCCACCGCCGATTTGCCTGGAAGCCAAGGACCTTCGCGATGGTTACGAAGTGACCACGCCGGAACGATTCTGGATTGCTTTTAACTGGCTGTACCATGCCATGACAGCCGACGAGCTTTTCGCCCGTTTCAGGGAGGAAGTACGATCCGGAGCAGCGGAAGCCGTGGATCGTTTCAGTTCCCAGTCTGTTGAATATGGCAGACTGATCGGTGGACGTGCGGGTGCTACTCCGGGAAAGCCACGTCTTTTGACGTTTCAAGAACTGCGCGCGCTGGCGGCAAAGGTTTGTGGAGAAGGCTTTGACGCGCTTTATGCCCAACGGGAGGCAGAGCTTTCCCATATCGATAATCCGCTTGCGCTTACACGGCAATTGACGGAGTGGTTGGTCGAGGTCGCTCGTCTGTCCGGCCCGGCAATCGTTATCGGATTTGCCGGGCTCCACTATCCTCCCAGTCATCTGCGGCTTAACGAACCCAATGATCGCGCCCTGCATCAGGCGATTGAGAGCGCGCGCGCAGGTCTTGGCAACGAGCCCGAGCGCAGTCTGGTCTGGAAACCTCATTTTCAGGGCATCTCCGACATGAGCTTCCTTGGTTTAGTTGCAAGTAACAGCCAGGTTGTTTCGGAAAACACGCCGATTTCGCGGCTGATTGATCAACCGCCGCACAATGCAGA
This sequence comes from Thalassospira profundimaris, assembly GCF_003326755.1. Classification (GTDB taxonomy): domain Bacteria; phylum Pseudomonadota; class Alphaproteobacteria; order Rhodospirillales; family Thalassospiraceae; genus Thalassospira; species Thalassospira profundimaris_B. The sequence goes on from NZ_JPWH01000016.1 coordinate 91,369, forward strand.
GCACTTCCCGGTCGTTAATCTTGGCCCCTGGGGCCGCGAGTTTCACCAGAAGTTCGAGCGTGTGCATGAACCTTACGCGTTCGGAGTACTTCCGGGTCTCGTCTCTGAAATTGCCAAAACATTCCTCGCTGATAACAGCCAGGGAAAATGACGCGGAGAGGCATGTGAAGAACCGCTTTACATGCCTCATTGGCGCAAGGGTAAACCAAAAGGATTGAATATCATGACTGCTCATTCCAATCTGAACATCGTACCTTTTGTCAGCGTGGACCACATGATGAGGCTGGTACTAAAGGTCGGAACCGAAACCTTTCTTACCGAGCTCGCGATGTTTATCGAAGAGGATTTTCGGCGCTGGGCACAGTTCGACAAAACCCCGCGCGTGGCGTCGCATTCCCGGGAAGGCGTGATCGAACTGATGCCGACCAGCGACGGAACATTGTACGGCTTTAAATACGTTAATGGTCATCCGAAAAACACGAGGGAAGGCCGCCAGACTGTTACTGCCTTCGGGGTGCTGTCGGATGTTGGCAATGGCTATCCGATGCTGCTTTCTGAAATGACTATCCTGACTGCGCTGCGCACGGCTGCGATGTCGGCGGTTGCTGCGAAATATCTTGCCCGTCCCAATTCGAAGACCATGGCGATCATCGGCAACGGGGCGCAGAGCGAATTTCAGGCGCTTGCCTTCAAGGCACTACTTGGTGTGACGTCTCTACATCTGTACGACATTGATCCAAGCGCGACCGAGCGTTGTGCCAGGAACCTGTCCGGTAAAGGCTTCACTGTTAAGACCTGCAGTTCTTCTCATGCGGCAGTCGAAGGTGCCGACATCATCACGACAGTCACCGCAGACAAGCAGTATGCCACGATCCTGTCTGACAACATGGTCGGGCCTGGCCTGCATATCAATGCAGTCGGCGGCGACTGCCCTGGCAAGACCGAGTTGCACAAGGATATTTTGCTGCGCTCGGACATCTTCGTCGAGTATCCGCCGCAAACCCGTATCGAGGGCGAAATACAGCAGCTCGCTGCGGACCATCCGGTAAAAGAACTCTGGGAAATTATTGCTGGCAAGAGTGAAGGCCGTGAATCGGATCAGGCCATTACACTATTCGATAGCGTTGGTTTTGCTATCGAGGATTTCTCCGCGTTGCGCTATGTGCGCAGCAAGCTTGAAGAAACAGGTCTGTATGTCAATCTTGACTTGCTGGCGGACCCGGACGATCCGCGTGATCTGTATGGCATGCTACTTCGTCGTGAGGCGACGCTTCTAGAGATTTAGCCTTAACGGATCGGCGATTGCACCATTTGCGTCGCCGATCCCTGAGGCAGATGTTGTTCCCAGTACAAACAGGCAAGCCTTCGGTTTTCGCGGTGCGATATACAGGGCGCGGTGTCGCTGATGCACCTTACCTGAGAATGGGAAACTCAAAACAGGCCGCTTATGAAATGCTCCTCGTGGATCAGATCAAAGCACTTTAACCCCAAAAAGGTGGGCGGAAAATGAATGCGTCCTGACCCTGGTATAAATATATATCTGTCTTACCTTAACGCCTTCCCATCCGGGTCAAACAGATGCAGATTTTCAGCATCGAAGGTGAGGCCGACAGTTGCGCCGCTCTCCAGGTCGGAATGGCCGACAATGCGCACGGTAAACAGGCCGATATTTTCGACCTGGATATAGGCAAAGCTGTCAGAGCCCAGATGTTCCATCACCTCGATCTGGCCGGTCAGGGTGCCATTGGCCGGGTCGGTCAGGGTGATATGTTCGGGACGGATGCCAAAGCGCGTGGCTGTTTGCGCATTGCGCCCGGTGGCAAAGCTGCCGCCGCTGGCGAAGGAGATGGTTTCACCTTCGCCCGTGCAGTCCGCGACATTCATTTTCGGCGAGCCGATGAACTGCGCGACAAACAGATTGGCCGGCGTGCGGTAAAGTTCCAGCGGGGTGCCGACCTGTTCGATCCGGCCTGCCTGCAACACCACAATTTTGCTGGCTAGCGTCATGGCCTCCACCTGATCATGGGTCACATAGATCATGGTGGCGGCCAGCTTTTTATGCAGGCGGGCAATTTCCAGGCGCATTTCAACGCGCAGCCCGGCATCAAGGTTGGAAAGCGGTTCGTCGAACAAAAAGGCCTTGGGTTCGCGGACAATGGCGCGGCCAATGGCAACGCGCTGGCGCTGCCCGCCCGAAAGTTCCTTGGGTTTTCGGTCCAGCAACTGGTCAAGTTGCAGGGTGCTTGCGGCTTCATCGACCCTGGCCTTGATCGAGGCCTTGTCCATATGCGCGACTTCGAGGGCAAAGCCGACATTTTCGCGCACGGTTTTGTGCGGATACAGCGCATAGGACTGAAACACCATTGAAAGCTCGCGTTCCGCCGGGGGCTTGCCGGTGACATCGATACCATCAATCAGGATTTGCCCGTCGCTGGCCTCAACCAGCCCGGCAATCAGACGCAGCAGGGTGGATTTTCCACAGCCCGACGGCCCGACAAAAATCATCAAATCACCTTCATCGATGGTCAGGTCAATGCCCTTGATCACCTCGACATCACGAAAGGATTTGCGCACATTGCGAAGTTCGATCTGACCCATTTTATGGTGTCTCCGTTTTTGGTCGTGCCGTGGGCGAGGCCCAGTAAAGCCACATGGCGGCGGTCCATGAAAAATCCTTGCCGCCACCACCCTGGCCGGTGACGGGGCTGAAATATTCGCGAAAGCCGGATTTTGCGATCAGGGCGGCGGTATCGTTGGCAATCATCTCGGCAAGGTCGTGTCGGCCATGCTCGGCCAGGCCCGTGGCGATCATCCAGTTGATCATGGCCCATACCGGGCCGCGCCAATATCGGATATCGTCAAATGCCGCATCGTTGGGGTCAAAGCTGGGAACCGTAAAACTGATTTTCCGGCGCCATTCCATCAGGGTTGAATAATGTGCCTTTGCCCGATTATCGTTTTCCGGTCCTCCGTATAAGGATAACCAACTACCTGATGTTAAACGATTGTCTTTTTTATCATGTCGCAGGTTGAGCGTAACGTAACCTTGCGCGTCATCGGACCAAAGCTGATTAAAACCCTGACCAAGCCGGGCCAGCCGGGCGGTGGCGCGGCGGGCGATTTCAGGCAGGTTAAATTGCAGGGCAAGGGCGACCAGGTCGCGTTCGGCCCTGCGTAAAATAGCATTCATGGCGGGTTCGGCGACCCAGAAGGGGCAGGTTTCGGCAATGGTTTTAACATCCCACTGGCAGTTCCGGCCAAACTGCACCAGCGCCATATAGTGATCATAGTCGTGGTTTTGGGGGCGTTCGGCTTCGTTCACTATTTGGGTATCGCGACGCAGGAACGTGCCGACAGTGGATGTATCGACATGGGATAATGGTTCGTCCCAGTCTGGCAGGTTATCGCGCCCGCTTTCCCACGGGTGCATGATGGCAACCACACCGCGCCCATCGGGGTCACGCGCATCGGCAAACCACTGGTGCCAGCGGTCCAGCGCGTGCAGCATGGGCGTAACCCGCGCGCCATGATCGCCCGGCAGGGATGATGCAAGCTGGCGCACGACTGTTGCGGCAACAGGGGGCTGGGTAATGCCCGATGTGGGTGGGGTCTGGCCGCTTTGCCATTCGCCGGGGCCGGGGAAATAGCCTTCTTCGTGCTGCCAGAACACGATATGCGGCACCATGCCGTTATCCCATTGGGCCGAGAGCAGTTTTTCAATTTCCTGCCAGGCGCGGTTGGCATCATAGGTGGCAATGCCAAGGGCTGTGAGGGCGGAATCCCAGTTCCATTGAAAGGGATAAAGCCCCTTGGTGGGCACGGTATAGCCCTCCTTGTCATTGGCGCGCAGGATGTGACGCGCTTCGTCATCAAGTTGGGCCGTCGTTTCGGGATCAATCATGCCATCACCCTTTCACGCTGCCAGAGGTCAGGCCCTGCACCAGGAACCGTTCAAACCACAAAAAGATCACCAAAATCGGGATCGTGGCGACAACGGCACCCGCCATCAGGTGCTGGCGCGGGACTTCGGATGAATTAAGCGAGACCACGCCGCGCGACAGGGTGAAGATGTTGGGATCATCAAGGAACATGAAGGCAAACAAAAATTCGTTCCACGCGATCATGAACACATAAAGCGAGACCGATGCCAAAGCGGGCAGAGCCAGCGGCAGGGTGATTTTCCAGATCACGCCCAAGCGGCCCAAACCATCCATCAGCCCGGCTTCTTCCAGCTCCACCGGCAGACCCCGGAAATAGCCCTGGAGCATATAAAGCGCGACCGGCACTGTGGTGGCGGGATAAACAATCAGCAGGCCCAAAATTGAGTTGCGCAGGCCGACCTGGCTGAAGACCGAATAAAGCGGAATGACCAGCACGATCATGGGAACCAGATAAATCAGCAAGACCGATTTTGATAAAACACTTTGCCCCGGAAAGCGCAGGCGCGCCACCGCATAGGCCCCGGGAATGGAAAAGGCCAGGGTGATGATAACGGTACAGACCGAAACGATGGTCGAGATCAGCAGGAAACGGCCAAAATGGAACTTGGTGAACAGTTCGACATAGCTGTTAAACAGGCTGGCGCTGCCTTGCGATAAATCCACCGAAAGATCGAGCGGGTTTTGAAACAGGCTTTGCTGGCTTTTCAGGCTGGTCATCAGCATCACATAAAAGGGCAGTACCACGATGACGGTGAAAAAGACAAAGCCAAAACCGCGCAACACCCGCACAATCACAACATCAATTTTATAGCGGGTGAGCATGCCGCTTTCGATGTCCTCGAGGCAGGCGCGGTTTGCCAGGGTGACGGCACCGGCAATGATGGCAATGGCAATCGCCTGGCCCACCGGCGCACTGGTGAAGGGTTCGGTAAAGGGGGCGGCAAAGGAAAAGCCCAGCATGGCAATGATGGCCCCCATAAAGGCGGCCAGATAAAGCCCGTTGGTGCGCAGTTTGGGGCTGCGCAACATAATGATGGCGGCACTGACGGCCCCCTGGCGGCCCTGCCGGCCCCCGCCACGGCCCCGGCCGACAGCACCGGGGCCGATGGCAGGCCGGAAATCAGTGTTAGGGAAATGCCGGCAATGGCAATGGCGAGTATCCCCCAAAACAGCCCGGACAGAATGGCAAGAAGAAAACCGGTTCCGATACGCATGTCAGGAATCCTCGCGATGGACGAAGCGGAAATAAACAACGGCGAAAATCAGCAGCATGAAGAAAATGACCACGGCCACCGCAGCCCCCGCGCCAAGATTGGACAGGGCAAAACCCTGTTCGTAAACATCGACAGTTAAGGTGCGGGTGCCCGCGGCCCCGCCGGTGAGCAGGAAGATGTCGTCGAATTTGTTAAAGGTCCAAATGAAGCGCAACAAAAACAGGGTGGATAGAATGCCAATGAGCTGCGGTAGCGAGATATGCCAGAACTGTTGCAGCGGGGTTGCCCCATCTACTTCGGCAGCTTCATACATGTCTGATGAAATGGACTGCATGCGGGCGAGAATGAACAGAAAAGAGAGTGGAAAATACCGCCAGGCCTCGAACGCGATAACGGTGGCAAGGGCGAGGGGAAATTCAAAGGTGATGCCAAAGAAGGTGACAGGGACGGAGCGGGAGCCAAAGAAATTGATCCCTTCCTGGGCGATATTCATTTTTTGCAGCATGGCATTAAAGGTGCCGGAAAACGGGTCCAGCAAAATCAGCCAGGTAAAGGCAACGGCAATGACCGGGGCGACATAGGGGAACAGAAACAGTCCGCGCAGGATGGAACGCCCGGCGAATTTTTTATTGAGCAATTGGGCGGCAAACAGACCCAATACCAGTGCCCCGCCGGTGCCAAAAACGGTATAGGCAATCGTCACCCAAAAAACCGACCAGAATTCCCGCGAATTGAAAACATTGATGAAATTGTCAAAGGTGAATTCGCTGTTGGTCAGAATATTGTCTGCTGTGCCGCTGAGGACAGGCTCGCTTACGCGCGGGCGGACGGGATTATCGATATAGCTTTGGTCCGCCTTGACCCCAATCGACAGTCGTTCGCGCGCACCACCTTTCCAGTCCCCCAATTGGCAGGAAATTTTGCGATCTTCGACGCGGCAATGGGAATCTGCTTTGGCAAGGCTTAACCCGGCGGGCAGGGTATCGGTCAGGGTGACGTTTTTAATGTCGGCGGTTTGCGATGAATTGCGTAAACGATATTCGATTTTGGCTTCATCACCCGCCTTTTCCAAATGCCCGCGCAAGCGTTCGGAGGCAATGATGCGGGGGGCCCGTAGATCACCCAGGGTCACGGGTTTTGCCGAAATCCAGAAATTGGCAATCAGTGGAAATAGCACAATGCCCAGCACAATGACGAAGGTTGGTAAAAGCAGGCTGTAAGCCAGCCGGGCTTCACGCCTCTCCATCGGGCCGATGCGGCGTTTTTTGCCGCCGGGTACCGGAGATTTTGCGGGAGATTGTGGTGGGGTGTTGGTTGATGCCGTGTTCATGGGCCTGCCTCGTCATCCCGGCCAGGAGCCACGAAGCCCCCGGCCGGTTGTTGGCGTGATTGGAAACGCTTATTGAATTTTCGCGATTTCTTCGTTGATCAGATCGGCGGTTTCATCGGCACTGCGTTCCCCGTCAATAAATTCGCGGGTCAGGCGGTTGATGACCTGCGAATTGATGATGCGCGATGCTTCGGCCAGTTTGCCTTCCTTCACACCCCAGCGGTCCGCATTGTCCAGACCATTCATCAGGTTATCGATCACATCCTTTGAATAAATGTCGGATAGTGGTTTTTTGCGGTCCACACCCACCGGCAGGGTCATCCAGGCCTTGCGGAATTTTTCCGGGTCATCCTTGGTGCCGGTCCGCACCGGGAACTTGCCTTCGGGCGCTATCGACAGGGTTTGGGTATAGCCCTGATCAAGCGAGAATTTGACAAACTTCATCGCCGGGTCGGTATCGGCATCGGCGGTGACACCAAAATAGCGAATGTCGCCCCAGGCGGCCCCGTCCTTGTTCGATGGTCCCGAAAGCCGGGTGACGATGCCGGTTTTTTCGGCCAGTTCGGTGGAGGTCGGATCATCATTGATGGTGGGCGGGCTGCTGTTGCGCAGGCCAGCCAGCTCATCAAGGATAAAGGGCGACCAGATGATCATCGCGGCCTTGCCAGCAAAATAAACCTGGCGGGATTGCTTCCAATACAGGTCCCCCGGGGGGGATGCCTTGGCAAGGGTCTTGTAGAAATTCAGCGATTCAACCAGTTTCTTTTTATCAAAACCAATACTGCCATCGGGTTTGATCGGGGTGGCGCCATTGGCAAGGAAGACTTCCTCCAGCACCTGGCTCATGAAGTTTTCATCCACCTTGGTTGCGGCAACAAAGCCATACATTTCGGGCGGATTATGCAGGGCCTTAATCGCGGCTTCGATATTGGCATAGCTGTTGGGCGGGGCCAGGCCCTTTTCGTCAAACAGATCCTTGCGATAGAGCACCATTTGTGTCCAGCCGTCTGACGGTACGGCGGCAACTTCGCCGTTGAAATCCGCCATCTCCAGGGCCTTGGCGGTAAAGGTTTTGGGCCCCAGTTCCTTGACGATTTCGTCATTGGCAACTGTGTCGAGAATACCTGCTTCCGACCAGGGCAGCACATATTGCAATGTCAGGTAAATCACATCGGGCAAATCACCGGCGGCAAAGGCGGCCGTGGCGCGTTTGCCAAGGTCGGTTTCCGTAACGGGAATAACCTCGACGGCAGTGCCGGTTTCCTTTTCAAATTCCTTGGCCATTTCCTGCTGTTTGGCAAGGCGGTCGGGTTGTTCCTCGGTGGTCCAGAATCGTAACTGGGCACTGGCGATGGATGTGCTGGCCATCAGGCCAATGGCGGCAATCGCCAGAAGACGGGGAAATTTCAGTGTCATGAATAAGCCTCCCTTATATTGTTCAGTATTGTTCAGGCCGGGTTCCCTCCCGGCCGATTGACCGACGCGCGCGGCGTCAGCTTGGCCTGCCACAATGTCTGTGTCGGGGCAGATGGTGAATTGGTGCATAAATCCAGAATCATGCGACCCACCTCGCGGCCGATTTCGTAACTGTCCTGGTGCAGGGTGGTCAGGGCGGGTTGCACAGCCTCGCCAATAGGCAGGCCGTCAAAGCCCATAATTGAAATATCCCGGCTCACTGTCAGTCCGGCATGGGTAATGGCCTGCATTGCGCCAATGGCCACGGCATCGGTGACGCATAAAATGGCCGTGGGGCGGTCCTGTTCGGTGATGGTCAGTAAACGCCGGGTGGCGTGGAACGCGGATAGTTCGTCGGTGACACCGTCAATCAGATAGCCAACGCCGATATGGCCGTTTTGGTCGGCCATCGCCCGCAAGTAGCCATTACGTCGTTGCCAGGCAAAATTCAGGGTCGGATCTCCGCCTAGAAAGGCGATTTTGGCATGTCCAAGATCCCGCAGATAACTTACGGCATCCATAAAGGCCTGTTCATTGTCTATATCAAGCCATGAATAATCGTCTGGCGTGTCGGTGCGCCCCTGGGCGACAAAGGGAAGGCCGCTTTTGCGCAAATAATTGACCCGGTCGTCTTCACGCCTGGTACGGGCAATGACAAAACCACTGACTTTTCCCGAACCGGCAAGCCGGTTAATGACGTCAATTTCGTTTTGACCCTTCGGCACGGACGCGACAAGCAGGTCCCAGTCATGCAATGAAAGTTCCGATGCCAGACCGTTTAATATTTCCGCCAGAAACGGGTCGGAATGCTGGTTGCGGGTGGTGGGCAGCACAAAGCCGACGGTTTCAATAATCCCGCGTGCCAGGCGTCGCGCACTGGATGAAGGCCGGTATCCCAGTTCAAGGGCGGCTTTTTGCACGCGTTTGCGGGTTTTTTCGGCAATGTCGGGATAATTGTTCAAGGCGCGCGAAACAGTCCCGGCCGACAGCCCCAGATGTCGGGCCAGTCGGGCAATGGTGACGGGTACATTTCGTGACTGTAATTCGGACATGCAACCTCCCCGCCGGTTTGTTATGTGCGGGTTTTTATTTTTGCGCACATTTTCCGGGCCTGTTTTCCTTATTGCGTTAATAACGGTACCGAAAGCGCTTTCGGAAGTCAAATAACAGTCATCAGATGGCCGAGCAGAGGAATAAAAGGCCGGATAAGGGATAGGGTGCTTGATATGTTATTTCACGAAAACGAAGGGTGGGAACAGCCTGCGTCGATGCTGCCGTTTTGGTGTGTGCCATTTGTGGAGATGGCGGAATCGCCGAAACGCGAAATGCTATTTATGGTAGCAAGTTTGTAACATTGTGGCCCGATTCGACGGGTTTGGCGTGCAGCGATTCGTAAATTTCCCGTTTAGGGTGCTGTTTTGGCATCTTTTCGTAGTGCGGACAATTTTATACAATCTTGGCAGGCACTTGGACACCCGCAAAAACCTATCGCGTCAGGT
>NZ_JPWH01000017.1 GCF_003326755.1 Thalassospira profundimaris
CGACAGGGGATAAGCGGCAATCTGAAAGCCGATTTCGCGAAGGTCGTCGGGCGAAAGGTCCGGGGTTTCGCCGCCTTCAAGAATATTTGCCATTTTGGGCCCGGGAAGGTCCCGGCAAATTGTGCGCATTTCTTCAACTGACCTGGGCGCTTCGACAAACAGGATATCGGCCCCCAGTTCCGCAAATTTTGCTGCCCGGTCAATCGCCTCGCCCAGGCCATGTTCATGCCGCGCATCTGTGCGGGCGAGAATAAGAATATCCGCCCCTTCTTCGCGCGCATCAACAGCGGCACGGATCCGGTCAAAGGCCTCGTCACGACCAACAACTTCCTTGCCTTTGGTATGGCCGCAGCGTTTGGGGGCGACCTGATCCTCGATCATGATGGCGGCACATCCGGCCTTGGCAAAGCCCTTTACGGTGCGCTTCACATTCATGGCATTGCCATAGCCGGTATCGCCATCGGCGATCACGGGGATGGAAATCGCATCGGTGATGTTGCGGGCCTGGTCCAGAACTTCGCCATAGGACATAAGTCCCAGATCCGGCGCACCAATACGGGCGGCGGCGGTCGAGAAACCCGACATGAAGGTCAGGCCAAATCCCTGCTGCTGGATCAGTTTTGCCGACAGCGCATCAAAACAGCAGGGCATGGTGATCAATTCGTCGCGCGCAAGCATGGCGCGAAGGGTGTTGGCAGGTGTCATGATTCTCACAATTTAAACGGAATATAAAGGGCCAGGTCCGGCCACACATACAGGATGGCGGCGGTCAGGAACATCAGCAGGATGAAGGGGAAAACCCCCTTTGACACTTCGCCAAGCGGTGTTCGTGCGACCGACTGAATAACATACAGGTTCATGCCGACCGGCGGTGTAATCAGGGCACATTCAACCATGATCACCATGTAAACCCCAAACCAGATCGGATCAATGCCCAGTGCCATCGCGGCAGGCAACAGAACCGGCGTCATGATCAGCACCATTGACAGGGCCTCAAACACCAGCCCCATCAGCAACAGCACAACCGAAACCACCAGTACGAAACCAAGCTGGGTATCCACATTGTGACTGATCAGGACCGAAATATCCTGCGGAATGCGATACAGGGTAATCGCCTTGCCAAAAACCTTAGCCCCGGCAATGATCAGAATAACCGCAACCGTGGTGGCCATGCTTTCAAAAACGGCCTTTTTGATGCCGTCCCAACCAAGGGCCGGCATTGTCACCCGGATATTCATTCGGGTCACAAGGCGATCAAACCCGTAAAACAGGCCAAAAACCAGGACCGGCAACAGGAAGTAACCAATGATCGGCCCCTGCCCCTTAAAGACCATGTAATAAACCGCATCGGCCAAAATCATGGTTGCAGGCAGGCGCAAAACCGGAATGGTAATGGCAAGGGACGCGGCAAAACCAATCGCTGCGGCCTCGGTCGGGGTGAAGGCACCACCATAAATGCCGGCAATGATCAGCACGGCCAGCAGGATTGCCGGGAAGGCCTTGAAGGTTGCGCTCCAGCGTTCATTCCAGGACTTTTTTTCTTCCGGCACCTGGCCGCCCAAACGGGCATAAACCATTGAAAACAGGATAAACAGTACCAGCAGGGCAATGCCCGGGCCAATACCGGCCAAAAACAGCGAAATAACCGATTCTTCGGTGACAAAACCATAAATGATCAGCGGAATGGAGGGCGGAATGAGAATACCCAGCGTCCCGCCTGCCGCCAGAAGGCCATAAACAAAGCGTTTATTATAACCCCGATTGATCATTTCCGGGATGGCGACGGTGCCAATCGTTGCCGCCGTGGCAACGGATGACCCCGAAATGGCGGCAAAAACCCCACAGGACAAAATCGTTGCAACCGCAAGCCCGCCCGGCCAATGTCCGACCCAGGCACTGACCGCGGCAAACAGGTCCTTGCCAACCCCGGCCTGCAACAGCACATTCGACATCAGCAAAAACAGCGGTACGGCCAGCAGGATAAAGCCATCCAGCGTCGATAAAATCGCCTGCGGTGCCATAAGCGGCGAAAACCCGCCCAGCAACAGCATGGCAAGGCCCAGGCCCCCCAGGGCAAAGGCCACCGGCACCCGAATAAGCAAAACCGCAAACAGGGCCACCAGGGTGAGGATAATGGTCATTCATGCACCCCTTGCGGAATTTCCCGGCCCATCGCAACCCGGACAATTTCAATAACAGACTGGATCGCCAGCAAGGCAAAACCGATAAAGACCGGCAATTCGGAAATCCAGGTTGGCAGATCCAGCATCGAGCCGGTGGTGCGCCCGCGCTCCAGACTTTCAAAGAAAATGCCATAGCCCTTCCAGGCCACCACAACCGAAAAAGCCCCGACAACGGCCATTGCCAGAATTTCGAGCCCACGCTGCATGTTCGGGCTGCAAAGACGGGTCACAGCATCGACCGCAATATGGCGACGTGCGGTTAATGCCCACGGCATCCCGATCAATGATCCCCAAATCAGGCATAGCTGCGAAAGCTCCGACGCCCAGATGGTGGGGCGCACGAAAAAATACCGGGCGACAACTTCCCAACTTAACATCAACCCTGCCGCAACAAACAGCAGCGCCCCTATCCAGGCCAGTGCAACAATAAATCGGTCATACATTGTGGGACATTACGCGAAGGTGGGTTGATCCGTGCCCTCGCCTTTCCTTTGATGGAAATTCAAAACAAATCGGGTGTTCAAAACAGGAACACCGCCAGCAAATAACGGGCGGCGGTGTTCCATCCAAAGGCTTGTAAGGTTATCAGATCAGAGCTTTTTGGCCGCGTCAAATACCTGCTTGCCAAGATCGCCCGACTCTTTGAGGAAGGAATCATAAACCGGCTGGGAAACCGCGCGCCACTGTTTCAGTTCCTCTTCGGTCGGGGTGTAAATGGTCATCCCGTTTTCTTCGGCTTCCTTGAAGGCTTCGGCTTCAATGGCGCTCATGCGGTCACGCACATCTTTTTCCGCATCGCGCGACGCGGCGGTAATGATGGCACGCTGATCATCGGTCAGGCTGTTCCAGAAATCGGTATTGATCATGACGATGAATTCAACATCGGCCAGATTGGTGACGGTAACAGTATCCATCACTTCCCACAATTTACGCGATTTCACACCGGAAATACCGGTCATGCCCACGTCAACCGTGCCGCGCTGATAGGCCAGATACTGCTCGGAACCGGAAATCAATGTCGGCGCGCCACCGGCGGCTTCAACAAACTGGCCCAGCGACTTGCCAAAGACACGGACTTTTTTGCCTTCAAGATCTTTCGGCGTATGGATCGGTGCGCCCTTGGAGAGCATGATGGTCCCGCCATAAGCCTGCCACCACAAAACGGTGGATCCCGTATCGGCGATTGCCTTGTCCAGTGGTCCGCGTACCGGCGACCCCGGGGCGACAGCGGCACGCACTTTTTCTTCTGAATCGATCAGGAACGGCTGATAAAACACATCAACAGCCGGTACGTCACCGGCATAACGCGTTAAGGAAGCCGAGCCCATTTCAATGGAACCGGAACCAACCGCGCTGGGGATTTCCTTGTCTTTGTATAGGGTTGCCGAATCATAAATCTCAACAGCGATGCTGCCGTTTGATTTTTCTTCGACTTCTTTTTTAAACAGATCCAGATTCTGAACAATATGGCTTTTGGGCGGAAGCTGGGATGCGATACGCAATGTAACATCTGCCGCCTGTGCCGTGCTGCCAACGCCTAAGGTGGCCATCAAGGCCGCGATCATGGCAATTTTTTTCATGTTGAACGTCCCCTGGGTTTTTTAATTACAATCAACGCAAATCATGCGCGAAGATGATCTACTTTGCCCCAAGGGTTCAACATTTTTTCGTCATAATGTGTGATTTTGGCCTTTTGCTTTGGTTCGACCAACGTGGTTTAAACACCTTTGCGTGTAAGTTAATCTTATGTACACGCACTGTCTGCATATCGTGCCATCTTGCAGGTTATTTACCCGGAACGACATTCGCGCATATACAGATTCCCGGTTTTACGGGACGGGAAATTCCCTCAATCGCGAAAAGGATCAGGGATTTGTGTTTTCAGATCGCTTCGTCGCACCAGTTCCAGAAAGGCCATTGCGGCAGGCGACAATGTGCGGCCGGAACGCCAGATCAAGCCAATATCGCGCAGTAGTTCCGGCGTGCCCAAAGGCCGAAACACAAGCGGTTCGCGGCCCAAAACCGGCAAAGTCAGGGCTGGCAGCGCGGTAACGCCCAACCCTTGCGATACAAAGGCTCCGGCCGTTGCCAGGTGGGAAACCTCGAAACGGGGGCGAAACAGCAATCCCTGCTGGGCACAGGCGGCATCGGTCAGGGTGCGCACACTGGTCCCGCTTGCCATTGCGACAAAAGGCTGGCTGACCAGCTCCCGCCAGGAATAGGCCCGTTTTTCATCAAGTGGCCCGCCGGGTGCACCAACCGCCACAAAACGGTCTGTTAGCAATTTTTGAAACGACAAACGGTCCGAAACCTCAACCGCACCGGCGGTAAAGCCCAAATCGGCCTCGCCCAGTTCCACCTCGCGCATAATGCCGTTTGACAGAACATCATTAATTTGAACATCAACGTCCGGATGCGCATCAAGAAAAGTTTGCACCAAGCGGGGCAATAACCCCGCCGTGACAGAAGGCAAGCCGGCAATGGTCAAACGACCACGCCGGGCGGCCTGATAGGCGGCAAATTCGGCCATTGCATGTTCGGTGGTGTTTAATATCCGTTCGGCCAGCCGCAAAAATGTCTGCCCCTGGGGGGTAAGTGTCACGTTGCGCGTATCACGGTCAAACAGGCGGGACCCCACCCGCCCTTCCAGGCGCGTGATCTGGCGGCTAAGTGCGGAGGGCGACAGGCCAACAGTATCGGCGGCGTTGCGAAAGCTGCCATGATCGACCACAGCGCGGAAGGCCCGCATTTCATCCATATCGACATTAATGCGTTTCATGCACGAATTATCGCATTTTTTTCACTTCAGGCAACAAAACTTATCGGGCACACTTTTGAACGTTGCGAAAAAGAAAACCAATAATCTGTCGTAACATCCATACAAGCCCGCCTGCGGGCATTCGGGAGGAAAAACAAATGAAACTCAAAACACTCGCGCTTGCGGGCGCACTTGCGATCGGCCTGTCCCTGCCAGCAATGGCACAGCAAAAACTGCTGATCGGTTCGACCTCGGCCTCTTCCAGTCACTATGGTTATTTTGTCGCTGTTTCCAAACTGATCAATGAAAAGGCCGACGGCCTGGAATCATCGGTTGTGGAAACCGGTGCGACGATGGATAACCTGCGCCGGATTGAACGCAACCAGATCGATCTTGGCCTTGTCACCACCAATGTTGCCCAACACGCGAAAGCAGGTACGAACAAGTTCAAGGGGCATCCGCTCGATATCGGGCTTCTGTGGGTTTATACCGGCGCACCGCAAAATGTGATTGTACGCGAAGATTCCGGCGTCAAATCGCTTTCCGATCTGGCCGGTGTGCGCTTTAATCCGGGTATCAAGGGATCAGCCACGGAAAGCACGACCGAGGCCGTTTTTAAAACCCTTGGCCTTTCGGCTGATTATGTGCGCGGTTCCACCACCGATGTTGTTGACATGATCAAGGATAACCGCCTGGCCGGTTATGTGAAATCGGGTGCGGGCGAACGGCTGGACAGCTCGACACTGGATATTGCCACCTTCACGCCGATCCGCGTTCTTAGCCTGACCGATGATCAGAAAAAAACGCTGGGCGAAAAAATGCCCGATATTTCGCTGGTGGATATTCCCGCCGGTGCGGCGGATGGCATCCCGGCCTATTCCACCTGGAGCTTTGGCGTGGGTGTTGCCGCTGGCATGAAACTTTCGGAAGACATTGCCTATAAAATTGTCGATGCCATCATGAGCGACAAAACCGTTCAGGGCGAAGCAATGGCAAGTGTGAAGGGGGCGGATCTGGCAAGGCTGACCTTGCAATACGGCACCATTCCGCTGCATCCCGGTGCGGCAAAATGGTTCCGCGAGCATGGATATGACATTCCGGCACGTCTTGATCCGGCCAAAAGCTGATTAACCGGCATATCCGGCACAACAATAAAAAACGTCATTCACCGGGAGGAAATTCGTCATGCTGATGCGTGTGCAAAACGGGCTTGCCATTCTTGTCGGGGCATTCGTCTTCTATACGGCGGCATCCGGCCCGTTTGAAAGCCTTATTCAGCGTGCGATTTTCCTTGCCCTGGTTGTCTGCCTTGGTCTGGCGATTTATCCGCTGGGCAAGGATACAAAATGGCGGATTGCCGGGATTATCTTGGACCTGGCACTGGCTGCCGTAACGATCACCGCCTGCACCTATATTGTTATAAATTACGATACCATCATGACCACCCTGCCCTGGGCGACCCCGCAGGATATGGTGCTGACCACCTGCCTGGTTATTGCCATTCTGGAGGTTGGCCGCCGCGCCGTGGGCATCATCTTTCCGATGCTGGTCTTGGTTGGCCTGGCCTATGCCCTGTTGGGCCAAAATTTGCCCGGTATTTTGGGCCATCGCGGCTTTGACAGTGCCTTTGTCACCGAAACCCTGTTTTTGGGCGATCTTGGCATTTGGGGCATGTTAACCGGGGTTGCCGCCACGGTGATTGCCGCCTTCGTGCTGTTTGGTGCATTATTGCTTCATACTGGGGGCGGGCAAAGTTTTATGGACCTTGCCATGCGCATTGGTGGCCGCCAGCCCGGTGGGGCTGCCAAAATTGCCACCATTGCCAGTGGCCTGTTTGGCATGATTTCCGGTTCTGCCGTTGCCAATGTTGCCACCACGGGCAATTTCACCATCCCGATGATGAAACGCCTGGGCTACCCGGCCCCCTTTGCCGCCGCAGTCGAGGCCGTAGCCTCCACTGGCGGGCAAATTGCCCCGCCCATCATGGGGGCGGCGGCCTTTGTCATGGCTGAAATTCTCGGCGTATCCTATGTCGATGTGATGGTGGCGGCCATCATTCCGGCCCTGCTGTTTTATCTGTCGGTTTTTGTCACGGTCCACATTATTTCGGTGCGGCGCGGGCTACGCCTGGTGCCCGATGACGAATTGCCAGCCTGGTCGCGCATTTTGCAATGGCGCCGTGTTCTGCCCATTCTTGCCGCGCTGGGCGGCTTGGGGATTGGCATTTTCATGGGCCGTTCGGTTGCGACATCCGCCTTTTACGGCATTGTCGGCTTATTGTTTGCATTTGTTTTCACGTCCCTTGGCAAGCTGACCCCGGCCGAAATGGCAAAGCGCGTAATTGAAGGCATCGCCGATGCGGGCAAAGGCATGGTGATTATTGGCGTGTTGCTGGCCGGGGCGCAAATTCTGGTTTCCATGATCAATATGACCGGCATTGGTGTCACATTAAGTTCGCTGATTGTTGCCCTTGCGGGGAACTCGATCATACTTGTCGCGCTGATTGTGGCCGGTGTGTGTTTGATTATGGGCATGGGCCTGCCAACCACGGCGGCCTATGTGCTGGTGGCGGCTGTGCTGGCCCCGGCCATGACCAATGTGGGGGTTGATCCGTTAACCGCGCATTTATTTGTTTTCTATTTTGCCACCATTTCCGTCATTACACCGCCGGTATGTGTGGCTGTTTTTGTCGGTGCCGGCATTGCCAAAACCAACTGGCTGCCCGCCGCGGGCGAGGCCGTGCGTTTGGGGGCTGTCACCTATATCGTGCCGTTTATGCTGCTGCTTTATCCGGGCATGACCGGGCGCGGTGGTGTCATTGAAATCATCAATGCCTGCCTGTCCGGGCTGGTGCTGGTTTTTGCCATTCCGGCCCTTTTGGACGGGCAGCGGCTTTTGGGTGCCATCTGGCTGGACCGGGCGATATTGATGGGCTGTATCGCACTTGCGATCTGGTCATTCATGCTGGCGCCGATTATTGCCGTTGCCCTGCTGGCCGGGTGTTATTACTGGTCACGCAATGCCAAACCGGTAACGGAGGTCTGATCCATGAAAACCCTTCGTATCGGCACCGGTGCCGGTTTTGCCGGGGACCGCATTGAACCCGCCACTGACCTCGCCCGGTATGGCAACCTTGACTATCTGGTGTTTGAATGCCTGGCCGAACGCACCATTGCCCTGGCCCAGCAGGCCAAAATGCAAAATCCCGAAACCGGCTTTGACCCCCTGCTGGAACGGCGCATGCGGGCAGTCTTGCCGGTTTGTTATGAAAATAAAACCCGCATCATTTCCAATATGGGCGCAGCCAACCCGCAAATGGCCGGGAAACGGACCCTGGAAATCGCCCGGGAACTGGGCCTCAAAGGCCTGCGCATTGCCATAGTGTGCGGTGATGACGTACATGATCGCATCAGCCCGGACCAGTTTGAGCTGATGGAAACCGGACAAAGCCTTGCCGACCTTGCCAAGCCGGTTATTTCCGCCAATGCTTATTTGGGTGCAGGGCCAATTGCGCAGGCATTGGCCGATGGTGCCGATATTATCCTGACCGGGCGGGTGGCTGATCCGGCCATGTTTTTAGCACCGCTTATTCATGAATTTGGCTGGGCGATGGATGACTGGCAAAAACTGGGCCGGGGCACACTGGTCGGCCATTTGCTGGAATGCGGCGGGCAAATCACGGGCGGCTATTACGCAGATCCCGGCCCTAAGGATGTGCCCGATATTGCCAATCTTGGCTTTCCGCTGGCCGAGGTCTCCGAGGATGGTAATGCCATTATTACCAAAATACCGGGCACGGGCGGCCTTGTTTCGGTTGCCACCTGCAGCGAACAATTGCTCTATGAGGTTCATGACCCGGCGGCCTATTTGCAACCCGATGTGATTGCCGATTTTTCCCGTGTTACCATGACGCAGGACGGCCCGGACAGGGTTTTTGTTTCGGGCGGGGATGGCCATGCCCGGACCGGGAAGCTCAAGGTGTCGGTCGGATATGTGGACTCATTTGTTGGCGAAGGGCAAATTTCCTATGCCGGTTCCAGCTGTGTGGCCCGGGGCCGCCTGGCGCTGGATATTGTCGATCAGCGCCTGAAAATGACCGGGGTCAACTGCCTGGAAACCCGCCGCGATCTGATTGGCCTGGATGCCATTTTGGGCCAATATGACGGTGATACGTCACATATTCCCGAGGTTCGCGCCCGCTTCATCGCACGCACGGCAAGCCTGGCAGATGCCAAACGCATCGGCGAGGAGGTTGAAAGCCTGTATTTAAACGGACCGGCAGCAGGGGGCGGTGTGACACAATCGGCACGCCAGATTATTGCGATTGTTTCCGGCCTGATCAACGAAACAGTCCCTTCCCCCACAATCACAATGTTAAAGGTGTGAACATGCGGCTTCATCAGATTGCGCATTGTCGCACGGGCGACAAGGGCAACATTTCCAATATTTCGGTTATCGCCTATGATCGGCGCGATTTTGCTCTGCTGGCCGATCTTTTGACACCAGCGCATGTAAAACGCTGCCTGGCGGGTATTGCCAATGGCGCAGTTGAACGCTACGAATTGCCGCAATTGGGTGCTTTGAACTTCGTCCTGCACAATGCCCTTGGCGGCGGCGTCACCCGGTCCCTCGCCCTTGATGCACATGGCAAATGCCTGGCTTCTGCGATGCTGGAAATTGAAATTCCGGAGCGTTAGAAGCTGCCGGAAGCACCTCCCCCGCCGCCTCCACCACCTCCGCCAAAACCACCACCTCCGCCGCCTCCGAAACCGCCGGGATAATGAATCCCGTTACCCGCTGGAATTGCACTTAAAATCGCCACCAGTTTTAAACAAACAAAAATAATCACAGCCCCAATCGCACCCGCAATCAGCCAGTGAACTTCAACGTAATTCTGAAAACGATTTCGTATCGCGACAGCCAGTGAAAGAAGTACCACGCC
Source organism: Thalassospira profundimaris (assembly GCF_003326755.1). GTDB lineage: Bacteria > Pseudomonadota > Alphaproteobacteria > Rhodospirillales > Thalassospiraceae > Thalassospira > Thalassospira profundimaris_B. The sequence continues at coordinate 9,884 of NZ_JPWH01000017.1, forward strand.
TGCCGCCAACAGATGCCACTTATACCATTCCCAGAATGTGATATTGGCCTGGGTGGTGGATATGATTTGCCTGACACCCTCGGCAATGCCGGCATCATAATTTTCATCATGGAGGGCAGGAACAATATTATCAATCACGTCCTGCATGACAGTGTCATAAATGCCGCCATAACCCGCCCCCAGTTCAATTCGGACTTTGCGATCCTCCTGTGACACAATGAGCAGGACACCCATATTGTCGGGGTCCGTTGATTTCATACCGCCTATATTGAGTACGTTAAATTGCGCTGTCGAAAAACTTTCCCAGCTTCGATGCGATGAAACAGACCAGGTCGACTTAACAGTAAGAACGGAAACGTCGGTACCCGTTTTTTCATCGTAATCTTTCAGCTTTTTGGCAATCTCTGCCTTAACGCCGGGGGATAACAGATGCGCATAGTCGTTAACATAACGGTCATAACGTTTTAGCGGAAAATAATGTGAGGCAGAAAATACGGAAATATAATCGCGTCTCTCGTACTCATTCAAATGAACCACAGTTTGCAAAACCATATTGATGACAGCATCAATCGCACTGTGAATATCATTGTGGGCAAATATTGGCTCAAAGTGATATGTATTTAAATTCTTCCAATCTGTGGCTGATACGCCGAAATTTTTGGGGCTTTTCAATCGAACGGCGTTGTCTTCTTTAGAAAATATCATCAGAATTGCCCGACCGGGCAGCCTGTATGGTGGTGCCTTTTGCATATATTCCTGAATAATGGCTGCCGGGTTATCGGCATCAAACTTCCCGTCCCTCAGTTTTTTAAAAATTGAGTCCAGAACCTTTTTCCGACGGGGATCTTCATAATATCGTGGATCGCCCATGTGCCAGTCACTCAGGGTGCGATCTGCAAGGTCGTCAATCTCCTGTTCAGTGGCCGGAAGCTTGTCCACCGTCAGAATGGAAATCTCGACGGCCTCATTTTGCTCAACTTCAGCGAGAGTCTCGTTCAATGACGCGCGCTTTTCAGGCGTGAACAAAGACGCATAATCGTTCACATATCGTGTTTTACGCTCATAGGGTGCTGCCTGGGATGCTCCCGCCGCCGTTAACATCAGCGACAGAAGAAGAAGCATAAAAACGGATTTCAAGACTAAGTTCCCGGACCAGAAAAAACGCAATTCCAGTTTAGAGATTCTTTCGGTTCCTAAAAAATGAGGAACAGAATTTATCAACAAACGCCTTCTCCCCTACGTAACCAGGTGTAGCAGAGGCAGTCTAGCAACTCACACATGCCGATAGCCCGCGCCTCTGCGCTGTAATTGTCTAATCAACCTAAAGTACACTCGTCGATAAAAAATCGAAAGAACTTGCAGCTATAAGTAATCCATTCAGCAACGCCACAGCGCGATGTTAAGGACAAGACACGAATTTCCCTGTCCATCCCTGCGCCTTCAAAAATTCGTTTTTGAAAATTCCTGCAAAATTTCCTGAAAAAACGTTGCGATCACACCCTAAACAAGCCCAACCTGCCATCCATGCGTTAGTATTGATACAGGTTTCCAAACCTCAATTACCCAGTCCTTCTGATATTTACGGTTGCGGGAATCGGGCTAAGGCAAAGTCCGGTCCTCCGGTTTGTTCCGATATATTCTGTCAAAATAGCGCGAACTGGGGGTACAATCGCCGCACAGCACCGGCACGACCAGCATAACAAATTGATAAATAATAATATTAAGGTTGGTCGCAAATATCCATGCGACCTCAAGAACGCTGGATAATCCAGCCTGCAAGTTTACACCCCGGCACATCCATCACCTGTAAAACAGGGGAGTTGCTGCCTCCCGATATTTTCATTTTCCAACGGTTTTGCCAGTTTTTGTGCCGGAACGCCCCCATTTACGGTTGGGAATGATCAAAAATTTCACATTTTTCAAAATCAAAAAACATAGTAAAAACAATAATTTGAAAGCATAGAATTCCTGAAGGAACGCAGAAATTTCGCGAATGAAACATTTTCGCTTGCGTTTGATTTCGCGAGTTTGTAACGTTTTTGAAAATAAGGAACGACAGCTATCACCAGCTGTCAATAATCGGGCAATCAGGGAGGAAGCGGTTGCTCACTTCAGATACATATGACGTTGCCATCATTGGCGGCGGCATCAATGGTGCAGGTATTGCCCGTGATGCTGCCGGACGCGGCTTAAAGGTCTTTTTGTGCGAAAAAAACGACCTTGCCTCTGCCACGTCTTCGGCCAGCACCAAACTTATTCATGGTGGTCTGCGTTATCTTGAATATTACGAATTCCGCCTGGTGCGCGAAGCCCTGATTGAACGCGAAGTGCTGCTGAATGCAGCCCCGCATATCATCTGGCCGCTGCGGTTTGTGCTGCCCCATGTCAAGGGTCTGCGCCCGGCCTGGATGATCCGGCTTGGTCTGTTTCTTTATGATCATTTGGGCGGGCGCAAAAAACTTCCCGGTTCCGAGGGTATTCATCTGTCCCATCACAAGGCGGGGGCACCGCTGGTACCGGGCATGGACAAGGCCTTTGTCTATTCCGATTGCTGGGTACAGGATGCCCGCCTGGTTGTTTTGAATGCAATGGATGCCCGCGACCGCGGGGCGGAGATTAATGTCGGCACCGAATGCCTGTCTGCCCGGCGTGACGGCGGGGAATGGATCGTTACCGTTCGCCAGAATGGCGCAGAACACGAGATCCGGGCCAAATCGCTGGTCAATGCCGCCGGGCCGTGGTGCGCAGAATTGCTGGAAAAACGGGTTAGCGCACATAAAAAACAGGGCATTCGCCTGGTACAGGGCAGTCACATTGTTGTGCCCAAGCTGTTTGACCATGATTATTGCTATATTTTCCAGAACCCCGATGGCCGTATTGTTTTTGCCATCCCCTATGAACAGGATTTCACCCTGATCGGCACCACGGATCGCGATTACAAAGGCGATCCCGCCAGGGTCGCGATCAGTGACGATGAAATTTCCTATATGTGCGATCTCGCCAACACCTATTTCGCCCGTAAGATTGCGCCCAAAGATGTTGTCTGGTCCTATTCGGGGGTGCGTCCGCTTTATGGCAATGGCGAGGAAAATGCCTCTGCCGTGACCCGCGATTATGTTCTGGAAATTGACCAGCAGAATGACGAAGCCCCGCTGCTTAATATTTATGGCGGCAAAATAACCACCTATCGCAAACTGGCCGAAGCCGCCCTTGCCAAACTTTCGCCGTTTCTGGGCAATCACGAAACCGCTTGGACAAGTGGTTCTCCCCTGCCCGGCGGAGATATGCCTGATGCCGATTTTGAGAGCTATTTCGCTGCAATGCAGCAACGATTTTCCTGGCTTCCGGAAGCCCAGCTCTACCGTTACGTGCGAAATTACGGCACACTGATCAACCAAATCATCGCCGGGGCAACGGATATGTCCGGTCTGGGAGATCATCTGGGAGACGATGTTTATGAAAACGAATTGCGCTACCTGATGGAGCAGGAATGGGCCCGCTGTGCGGACGATGTGCTGTGGCGTCGTTCAAAGCTTGGCCTGCATGTATCAAAGGACACGGCAACTGCCATTGCCGACTGGTTTGCCAAAACCGCCCCTTCCATCCGAACCGCCCCGTCGGGCGAAGGAAACGACGACAAATGACCCTGACACTTGAAAATATTACCAAAACCGTGGGAGGTGTCACCCATATCGACGATGTGTCGATGACGCTGGAGCCGGGTTCGTTCAATGTTCTGCTGGGCAGAACGCTTGCCGGTAAAACCACCCTGATGCGCATTATGGCCGGGCTGGAACCGCCGAGCAGTGGCCATATTCTGGTCAATGGATCGAATGTCACCGGACAAAGGGTGCAACAACGCAAAGTCGCGATGGTCTATCAACAGTTCATCAATTATCCGTCGATGACTGTTTATGACAATATCGCATCCCCGCTGAAATTGCAGGGCACCGCGAAGGCCGAAATTGACAAGCGTGTGCGCTCGACCGCCGAATTGATGCATATCGAACATTTGCTGGACCGTTTGCCCCAGGAACTTTCGGGCGGGCAGCAACAGCGTACCGCAATGGCCCGCGCGATGGTCAAGGATTGTACATTGCTGCTGCTGGATGAACCTCTGGTAAACCTGGATTACAAATTGCGCGAAGAACTGCGCGAGGAAATCCCCAACCTGCTGGCAGAGCGTGACACCATCGTGGTTTACGCCACGACCGAACCGATGGAAGCCCTGTTGCTGGGCGGCAAATGCGCGGTGATGCACGAAGGACGCGTCACCCAGTTCGGCCCGACGACACGTGTTTTCCATAATCCGGCCACGGTTGAAACCGGTCTTATTTTCTCCGACCCGCCGATTAACCTTATTGGCGCACGGGTCAGCAATGGCGCGCTGGAACTTGCCAGCGACCACAAGGTTGCCCTTTCGGGCCATTTTGCAGACCTGCAAGAGGGGAATTACACCATTGGCGTTCGGGCCAATCATCTGTCCGTGGTAAATCCCGGCCCGGGTGCCATTGCCATGCAGGGGCATGTCGAACTGGCCGAAATTACCGGGTCGGAAACCTTTGTCCATGTGCATTTCAGCGATGTTTCCTGGGTTATTCAGGAAGAAGGTGTTCACAACCCGACATTGGGGGAAACATCGACCTTCTATCTCGATCCCTCGCGCCTGTTTGTGTTTGATGCCCGTAACCGGCTTGTGGCAGCGCCCCCTGTTGAAATTGCAAACGGCAAGGCCGCCTGAGCCCGGAGAGTTAAAATGGCACGTATTGATCTTGATAACCTTGCCCATTCCTATTTTCCGGACCCGAAAGGCGACGAGGATTATGCCCTGCGCCGGATGGAGCATGTCTGGGAAGATGGCGGGGCCTATGCCCTGCTGGGGCCGTCGGGCTGCGGCAAAACCACCCTTTTGAACATCATTTCGGGACTGTTGACCCCGTCGCATGGCAAGGTCCTGTTTGATGGCAAGGATGTGACCAACCTGGCCCCGGAACAGCGCAATATTGCGCAGGTTTTCCAGTTTCCGGTGATTTACGACACCATGACGGTGTATGAAAACCTGGCCTTTCCGTTGCGCAATCGCGGGGTGGATGAAAAACGCGTTCACGCCCGGGTGCATGAAATTGCCGAGATGCTGGATTTAAGCGGAAAGCTGAAACAAAAGGCGCGCGGCCTGGGAGCGGACGAGAAACAGACCATTTCGCTGGGCCGTGGCCTGGTGCGTGATGATGTTTCGGCCATTTTGTTTGACGAACCGCTGACCGTGATTGACCCGCATCTGAAATGGGTTTTGCGCCGCAAGCTCAAGGAAATTCACAACAAGCTGCGCCCGACAATGGTGTATGTCACCCATGACCAGATCGAGGCCCTGACCTTTGCCGACAAGGTTGTCGTCATGTATGGCGGCAAGGTGGTCCAGCTTGGCACCCCACAGGAACTGTTTGAAAACCCGGCCCATACCTTTGTCGGTTATTTCATCGGCAGTCCCGGCATGAATATCATGCCCTGCAATATCGACGACGGTGCCGCCTGGATTGACGGGCAGCGCATTGCGCTAAGCGATCAGCAATTAACCGCACTTGGCAAAGCATCGGGCAAAACCGAACTGGGCATTCGCCCCGAATTTGTCCGCCTGCATACCGAAGGCCAAGCGCCCGAAGGCAGCATTGAAGTCAATATCGTCAAGGTCGAGGATTTGGGGCAGTTCAAAATCGCCACCACCCGCTTTGGCACTACCGAACTGAAAGTCAAAGTCGGCGAGGACCAGCAGATTGTCGGGCAAAGTGGTTTCCTGCAATTCCCGCAGGAATGGACCAAAATTTACGCCGACAGCCAGTTGGTTGCATAAGGGGAGGCAGGAAAATGAACAAGATTACCAATAACAAGGCCTGGTTCCTGGTACTGCCGGTTTTCTTTATCGTCGCGATCAGTGCCATCATTCCGCTGATGACGGTGGTGAACTATTCCGTGCAGGACATTTTGGACCCGCAAACACGCTATTTTGTCGGCACCGAATGGTTCAAACGGATTTTGACCGATTATCGCCTGCACGAAGCCCTGCTGCGCCAGATTGGCTATTCGTTAAGTGTGCTGTTAATTGAAATTCCGCTTGGCATTGGTATTGCCCTGACTTTGCCGCGCAAGGGCTGGGGTGTTTCGGCCTGCATGGTGCTGCTGGCCCTGCCCCTGCTTATTCCCTGGAATGTGGTGGGCACCATCTGGCAGATTTTCGGCCGTGCCGATATTGGCCTTGGCGGCTATTTTCTCAACAAGATCGGCATTGACTATAACTATACCCAAAGCTCGGTTGCGGCCTGGCTGACGGTTCTGGTGATGGATGTGTGGCACTGGACCAGCCTGATTGTGCTGCTGTGCTATGCCGGTTTGCGCTCCATTCCCGATGCCTATTATCAGGCGGCAAAAATTGACGGCGCGTCGCGCTGGGCGGTTTTCCGCTTCATTCAATTGCCCAAAATGCAGTCGGTTCTGGTGATTGGCGTTCTGCTGCGCTTCATGGACAGCTTTATGATTTACACCGAACCCTTTGTTTTAACAGGCGGCGGGCCGGGTAACGCCACCACATTCCTCAGCCAGTATCTGACACGCATGGCGGTTGGCCAGTTTGACATTGGACCGGCAGCGGCATTCTCGCTGATCTATTTCCTGATCATTCTGCTGGTGTGCTGGGTTTTCTATACCGTCGTGATGAACGCCGGACAGCGGGGAGAACAATAAAATGAAGTTCCAGAAACGTCACATCGCCCTTTTGGTCTATATCCTGTTTCTGTTGCTGCCGATTTACTGGCTGTTCAACATGTCGATCAAAACCAATACCGAAATTCTGGGATCCATGACGCTGTTCCCGGATAATCCGACCCTGGCGAACTATGCCACGATCCTGACCGATCCGGCCTGGTATTCGGGTTATATCAACTCGATGATCTATGTATCGATCAATGTGGTGATTTCGCTTACAGTGGCCCTGCCCGCGGCTTATGCCTTTTCGCGGTTCAACTTTACCGGCGACAAGCACCTGTTTTTCTGGCTTCTGACCAACCGCATGGCCCCGCCGGCCGTGTTCCTGCTGCCCTTTTTCCAGCTTTATTCGTCGGTCGGGCTGTTTGATACGCATATCGCGGTCGCCCTGGCGCACTGCCTGTTTAACGTGCCGCTGGCGGTGTGGATTTTGGAAGGGTTCATGTCGGGTATTCCCAAGGAAATCGACGAAACCGCCTATATCGACGGTTATTCCTTCCCGCGTTTCTTTGCCACCATCTTCATTCCACTGATCCGTTCGGGCATCGGGGTGACGGCGTTCTTCTGCTTTATGTTCAGCTGGGTGGAACTGCTGCTGGCCCGCACCCTGACCTCGGTTGATGCCAAACCGATTGTGGCAACCATGACCCGCACGGTTTCGGCATCGGGCCTGGATTGGGGTGTTTTGGCGGCCGCCGGGGTTTTGACCATCGTACCGGGTGCGCTTGTTATCTGGTTTGTCCGCAATTACATCGCCAAAGGCTTTGCGATGGGCCGGGTTTAACCGGAAGAGAAAGGATTACGAACAATGTCATGGATGGCCTGGACACCGGTTACGGCAATCTTTTTTGGTTGTGTCGCGCTGATGCTCCTCATTATGGGGCTGTGGCAGGCGGCATCACCCACCATTCCCCGGCGGGGTTTCCTGCCGCTGGTGACAACCCGGGGGGATCGCCTGTTCATCAGCCTGCTGGGGGCTGCCTATATTCACCTTGGCTGGTTGGCCTTTACCGATGCCAGCATTTATTACGCATCAGGCATTGCGGTCGTGTGGCTGCTTGTTGTGATGCGCTGGGGTTAAGAATGTTGCGACCGGGAAGGCGTCCTACCGCGTCCCGACCGCTTTTGAGTTTCGCCATAACGGGCACCGGTCTTCCCCCGTTATGGTGTGCCGGATTTCATGAACTGGCAATTTAACGGAAGACCAACAGGGAGGAACGATATGATCGTTAAAGCCAAAGGCTCCTCTGCCGTTATCAGGGGCAGTGCTGTTGCGGTTGCACTCGGGCTGGCAGTTCTTGCCAATCCGGCGATGGCCGACCAGTATACTGACGCGGCACAGAAATGGGTCGATAGCGAATTTCAGCCATCGAGCCTGAGCAAAGAAGACCAGATGAAAGAAATGGAATGGCTGATCAAGGCAGCCGAACCGTTTCGCGGCATGGAAATCAATGTGGTGTCAGAAACCCTGACCACACATGAATATGAATCCAAAACGCTGGCCAAGGCCTTCTCCGAAATCACCGGGATCAAAATCAACCACGATCTGATCGGCGAAGGCGACGTTATCGAAAAATTGCAGACCCAGATGCAATCTGGCCGCAATATCTATGACGCCTATGTCAATGACTCCGACCTGATCGGGACTCACTTCCGTTATAATGCCGTCGTGCCGTTAAGCGATTTCATGGATGGCGAAGGCAAGGATGTGACATCCCCGACCCTGGATCTGAAGGACTTTATCGGTCTTTCCTTTACCACCGGCCCGGATGGCAAACTTTACCAACTTCCTGACCAGCAGTTCGCCAACCTTTACTGGTTCCGGTATGACTGGTTCCAGCGTGCCGACCTGCAAAAGCAGTTCAAGGACAAATACGGCTACGATCTGGGTGTGCCGGTTAACTGGTCTGCCTATCAGGACATCGCCGAATTCTTTACCAATGACGTCAAGGAAATCGACGGCAAAAAGGTCTATGGCCATATGGATTATGGCAAAAAAGACCCGTCCCTTGGCTGGCGTTTCACCGACGCATGGCTGTCGATGGCTGGCGAAGGCGACAAGGGCCTGCCAAACGGCCTGCCGGTGGATGAATGGGGGATCCGCGTTGAAGGTTGTGCACCCGTTGGTGCCAATGTGACCCGCGGGGGTGCCACCAACAGCCCGGCATCGGTTTATGCCCTGACCAAATATATCGACTGGCTGAAGGCCTATGCCCCGCCAGAGGCCGCCGGCATGACCTTTAGCGAGGCTGGCCCGGTTCCGGCACAAGGCAATATCGCCCAGCAGATTTTCTGGTATACGACCTTTACCGCCGATATGGTCAAGGACGGCATTCCTGTTGTTGACAAGGACGGTATGCCGAAATGGCGTATGGCCCCGTCGCCGCATGGCCCGTATTGGGAAGAAGGCATGAAACTGGGCTATCAGGATGTGGGGTCCTGGACGCTGATGAAGTCCACCCCGCTGGAACGCCGCAAGGCTGCCTGGCTGTATGCCCAGTTCGTGACCTCGAAAACCGTGTCACTGAAAAAGACCCTGACCGGTCTGACCCCGATCCGTCAGTCTGACCTGGATACCCAGGCGATGACCGACATTGCCCCGAAATGGGGTGGCCTGGTTGAATTCTATCGCAGCCCGGCCCGTGTTGCCTGGTCGCCGACCGGGACCAACGTGCCGGATTATCCGAAACTGGCCCAGCTTTGGTGGCAGAACGTGGCCGAAGCCGTCACCGGTGAACGGACCCCGCAGGAAGCGATGGACAACCTTGCCAATTCGATGGACCGGGTGATGGAACGTCTGGGTCGTGCCGGTATCGGTGGTGATTGCGCCCCGAAACTGAACGAGGAACGCGACGCACAATACTGGTTTGACCAGCCCGGTGCACCGAAACCGAAACTCGCCAATGAAAAGCCGCAGGGCGAGACCGTCAAATATGACGATCTGATCCAGGCATGGCGTGAAGGCCGCGTGAAATAAGGCGCAGCCCAACTGATATTGGATGCGGAAGATGGCGGGTTTGCCGTCATCTTCCGCCATTTCAGCAAATTCTGCTTTTTTACGGTCTTTATTGTCTGCAAAGACGATTTTGATGTCTTTGACCGGTTCATCAAATATCTGAAATCCGGCAAACCGGATTCATCCATGCCCCTGAAATATCAGGGACTGCCGACCAAACCGCCTTTCACCAAAGGCCCCCGGCAGGGAGGAAACCAATGAAATTCCTAAAATCCGCACGCGGTTCGCAGGGCGCAACCGCCAGTGCACCCGCACCCCGAAAATCGCGCAAAGCAGGGCAGCCAGGCCGCGCATCATCGGCGCGTTTTACAATTGGCATTCAGGGGCGCTTGATGGCATCTTTTGCCGTCATTCTTGTCCTTGCGGGCATTTCCTCTGTCGTCTCCTGGATTTCCTTTGGCAATACCCGCCTGCTGGTGGACGAAATTGCCAGCAAAAGCCTGCCCTCCATCATTGGTCAGATGGAACTGGCAATGGATGGCACCGGGCTTGCCGCCCAGGCACCTGTTCTGGCGGCATCGCGCAACAGCAAGGAATTGCAAGCCACCGAAGAACGGCTTGATGCCCTGATTGCCAGTGCGCGCAGCCGCCTGGATGATATTATTGCCAATGGCAATAACGAAGCCTCGCTCACCACCCTTTCCGACCGGCTCAACGAAATTGTTGCCCGCCGCCAGACCCTGCAACAGCTTACCGAGGCCCGCCTTGCCCTGCAAAAGCGGCGCGGTGACATGACACTGGACATGGTTTATGCCTATGCCGACCTGTCGGATTATCTAAGCCCGCTGATTGAAGTCACCGACATTGATGTATCGCGCGGCATCAGCCGGGTTGCCAATGGCAATAGCGATGCCGCCGCCAGCTTGAAGGACGTTATTGCCTTTTCGCAATTGCTCGCGGAAATTCGCGCCAATATCAACCTGGCCTTTGGCATGTTGACCGCCGCCATTGCCGTGCCAGAAGGCGATGCGATGGATGAAGTGCGAAATAAATGGAACTGGGCGGAATTGCGCATTACCGATGCCCTGGCAAAACTGCCCGACAATGATGATGGCAGCAAAATCCGTGATTTTGCCAAGGCCCTTCTTGCTTTTGGCAAGGGGGATGATGGTGTTTTCACCCTGCGCGAAACGGAATGGGATAACCAGGCCAAAACACAAAAAACCCTGAACGACACCCTTGCCAGTGCCCAACAGCTTGGCGCGGCCATTGCCCAACTGGTTTCGGAAAAACGCCTTGAAGTCGATAACAAGGCGGAATCCACCCTGGCAAAAGTTGCCCGCGACCAGCAGCTTATTGCGATTATTGGCACCAGCGTGCTGGTTATTTCCCTGCTGATTTTGGTGTTTTACGTACGTGGCAACCTGATCAAACGGTTGCTGCGCGTGATTGCCGGGTTGCGCGAAGTGGCAAATGGCAACCTGGACACCGAAGTGCGCGACAATGGCCGCGATGAAATTGGCGTGATGGCGGGTATTTTGCGCCAGTTTCGCGCAACGGCCCTGTCCGCCCGCGAGGCCGAACAGCAGGTGGCACGCGAACGGGCCGCTGGCGAAGAAGAAAAACGTGCCGCCATGCTGTCCCTTGCCGATGCGTTCGAGGCATCGATTTCAACTGTGGCAGGCCAGGTTTCCAGCGAGGCCGAAGACATCGCCCAAACATCAAACAATGTACGTGATCAGGCCGAGATTGCATCAGGCAGTGCCACCGATGTGGCCAGTGCCTCCGAAGAAATTTCAATCAATATGGCGTCGGTTTCCCAAGCAGCACAGTCGCTTTCGGAGCGTGTGCGCGAAACCGGAGAACGGGCACAAAAATCGCTGGTGGCGGCAGAAAACGCGGTGGATATTGCAACGGAAACCAACACTACCATGCGCGAGCTTGAAACCGGTGCCAGCGAAATTGGCGAAATCCTGAGCCTGATCCAGGATGTGGCGGCGCAAACCAACCTGTTGGCGCTGAATGCCACCATCGAGGCCGCCCGTGCAGGCGATGCCGGCAAGGGCTTTGCCGTTGTCGCCAGCGAGGTGAAAAACCTTGCCAATCAAACCGGCACGGCAACCGACCGCATCGCCCGGCGGATTAACGATATTCAGTCCACCACTGGTATTGCGGTTGAGGCGATTGCCAAAATTGGCAACAGCATTTCCGCCATTCATGAGACCGTCGAGGAAATGTCGCGCGCGGTGGAAGAACAGCAGGAATTCGTTGCCGAAATTGCTTCGAATGTGGAGCAGTCCGCGCTGGCAGCCCGCGAAATGAACCACACCATCAACCAGGTCAGCAGCTCCGCAACCGATAATCTGGCGGCAATGGACGGCCTGCAGCAGGCCACCACCCGGCTGCGCCATCATTCCGATGATCTTTCGGGCCGGGTGCGGGAATTTCTCGGATCCATTCGTTCTGACGGGGGCACATCTTCATCCCCTGCCCCGACACCCTGACATTCATTATCGCCTTTCAACATCATCGTGCCTTGCCCAAAACCGCACAGGAAATTTCATGCCCCGGTCATTGCCCTTATCGTTTCGTCACCTTGCCACATCGCTTGGCGTACTTGCTGTTTCGTCAGGTATGGCCTTTGCCGGCCCGGCCCTTGAGGATGGTATTGCCGCTTATCAGCAGGGAAAGTTTGAACAATCGGCCAGCATTTTTCAGCCTTTGGCGCAAAACGGCGATGCAACGGCGCAATATCTTTTATCCTGTCAAATGATCAACGGGGCCGGGCTTGCTGCCAATCAACAGGCCGGGTGGGAAATGCTTGATCAGGCAGCACAGGGCGGCCATCCCGATGCCGAGATTTTGCAGGCCAGGCGGCTGGAAGCCACACAGGGATCGATGCACGACATAAAGGTTCTGTATGAAGATGCCGCCCGGCAGGGCAATGCCCAGGCCCTGATGTGGCTGGGTCTTGATCATTTGCAAAATGACCGTATGGATGACGCCCGCGAACAGTTTGAAAATGCCTGGGCTGCCGGTGATCCCAGAGCAGGCACCATGATCGCGACACGTTTTGCCAAAAACCGGCAGGAACGGGAAGACTGGTTGCGCAAAGCCGCACAACATGGCGAAACCCACGCAGCGGCGTATTTGGCCAAGGATTACGAAAAATCCGATGATAAGGCTCAGGCAATGGGCTGGTGCGCGATTGCATCCGGCCTGCCCGGCCATGAGGCAAATGTGGATTGGAAGGAAATTGGCAATGCGATTGCCAAAAATTGCGCCCGTCTTGATGCCGATATGACCCCCGACGCCCGGGCCGATAATCGTGACAAAGTTGATCAGTTCCTGAAATCGTTTTTCGCAGAATACCAGCCGTGGCATCCGTGGCGGCCTTGCGTCATTCAACCTTGACAATAGCCATTCCCGTGGCTGTGCAATCCTGATTACGGGAAATTTGATATTTCAGTATCTGAAATATGATTTCCACTATAGTCACAATGCCATCGTTTCTGACGGAGCGATGGCATTTTTGTTTTTTTCGCGCAACAGAAAACCTGTTGCAGATGATGGAATGTTGCAGCAGTCATCGCGCAACACCTGTTGCATTTGCTGCAACAGGTGCAAATTCAAGTTATTGAAAATAAACACTTACCGTTTGGCATAACGCTTGCAAATCATGGTTTCACCTCAGGGAGGAAGATTGAGGAAACCATGAAAAAAATAGGCATAATTGCCAATCCAATCTCGGCCCGGGATATTCGACGGGTCATATCACATGCAGGCAACCTGCCGATTAATGACCGTGCCAATATTGTGTTGCGCATGTTGGCCGCCCTTGGTGCAACCGGGGTTGAAGATGTCGTGATGATGCCGGAAAACAGCGGCATCCGCTTTCATCTGATGCGCAGCATCGAACGCGAACGCAAAATGGGCCATCACGGCTTCCCGCGTGTTTCCTATATCGACATGCCCGTCACCATGACCGCAAGTGACAGTGCCCTTGCCGCCACAATCATGGCCGAGCAGGATGTGGCGGCCATTATCGTTCTGGGTGGGGATGGTACCCATCGCGTTGTGTTGCAGGCCTGTGCCGATATTCCCATTGCCGGGGTTTCAACCGGCACCAACAATGCCTTCCCCGATTTGCGCGAACCCACCATTACCGGGCTTGCCGTTGGCCTTGCCGCAACCGGGCAGGTGCCTGCCGATCAGGCCTATATGCACAACAAATGGCTGGAAATTTTGGTGAATGGCGACCGGCACATTGCGCTTGTGGACATGGCGGTTGTCGATGATCGCTTTGTTGGTGCCCGCGCCATTTGGAAAACGCAAAGTTTTCGCGATCTTTTCGTTACATTTGGTCTGCCTGGTGCCATTGGCATGTCCTCGATCGTCGGGCTGACCGATCCGGTGGATCGTGGCACCCCGGAGGGGCGCCATATCGTCCTGTCACCGGATGCAAACCGGGTTTTAAACGCCCCGATTGCGCCTGGACTGATGGACAAAGTCGGCATTCAGTCCATCACGCCCATGACAGCCGAAAGTGTCCATACCCCCTCCATCCCGGCGGGAACGCTGGCCTTTGACGGGGAACGCGAAGTTACCTTTGATCAAAATGACGAGATTTCGGTGCGGCTGGTTGCCAATGCCTTTCGCACCATCAATGTCCCGGCCTGCATGCGGTTCGCCGCCCAGGCCGGGCTGTTTATCCAAACCAGAAACTGACAACAAACACAGGGAGGTTTTCCTCATGTCCAGCCCATTCCCGTTACCCAAAGAACGGCTGTTGGATGCCTATCGCAAAATGAAAACGATCCGCGATTTCGAGGAACGTTTGCACGTGGATTTTGCCCGTGGCGAAATTCCCGGTTTTGTCCACCTTTATGCCGGTGAAGAAGCCACGGCCGTTGGCATCATGATGCACCTGCATGACCGGGACCGCATTGCCTCCACCCATCGCGGGCATGGTCATTGCATTGCCAAGGGCGTTGATGTCAAGGCGATGATGGCCGAAATTTATGGCAAAGCCACCGGCTGTTGCGGTGGTAAAGGCGGCTCCATGCACATCGCCGACCTTAGCCTGGGCATGATGGGGGCCAATGGCATTTTGGGGGCCGGTGCGCCGCTGGCCTGCGGGGCCGCGCTTGCCGCGCAAAAACTGGGCCATGACGGCATTGGCATCACCTTTTTTGGTGATGGTGCCGCCAACCAGGGAACGGTTTTGGAAAGCATGAATTTGGCCGCCATCTGGAACCTTCCGGCCATTTTTGTTGTCGAAAACAATGGCTATGCCGAGGCCACATCGGTCGATTACGCAACCGCATCTGACAGCTATGTGGACCGCGCTGCCGGGTTTGGCATGCCCGGCGTTACGGTGGACGGCGTTGATTTTTTTTGCCGTTTTTGAAGCGGCGGGCGAAATCATCAAACGTGCGCGCGAAGGTGCCGGACCAACCCTGATGGAATGCAAAACCATACGGTTTTTCGGCCATTTCGAGGGGGACGCCCAAACCTACAAGGCACCGGGGGAAAACGACCATAACCGTGAACATAATGACTGCCTGAAACTGTTTCGCACCAAGGTCATTGATGCCGGTGTCATCACCGCAGCCGAGCTGGATGCCATTGATGATGAAGTTGGCCAGTTGATTGACGAAGCCGTCGAACTTGCCATTGCCGCCCCGGAACCGGGGGCCACGCATTTAACAACCGACGTCTATGTGAACTGAACCGGGGCTTAAACCCTCCCGAGGAAACGGCCCTTCACGGCCAGCGAAAACAGAAAAAACAGGAGTGCAAAATGGCACGGATCATCAGCATGAAAGATGCGGTTAACGAAGCCCTGGATCAGGAAATGAGCCGCGATCCCACCGTGATCATGATGGGCGAAGATATTGTGGGCGGATCAGGCGCACCTGGCGAAGATGACGCATGGGGCGGTGTGCTCGGCGTTTCAAAGGGGCTGTATCACAAACACCCCAAACAAATGCTTGATACCCCGCTTTCGGAAAGTGCCTATGTCGGGGCGGCCATTGGGGCAGCGACGGCGGGCCTGCGACCGGTGGCGGAACTGATGTTTGTCGATTTTATCGGTGTGTGTCTGGACCAGGTTTTTAACCAGGCGGCCAAATTCCGTTACATGTTTGGTGGCAAGGCGCAAACGCCGGTGGTTATTCGTGCCATGTGCGGGGCGGGTTTTCGGGCTGCCGCCCAGCACAGTCAAATGCTGACCCCGCTTTTCACCCATATTCCGGGGTTAAAGGTTGTTTGCCCGTCCAACGCCTATGACACCAAAGGGCTTCTGATCCAGGCCATTCGCGACAATGACCCGGTAATTTTCCTCGAACATAAAAACCTGTATGCCAGCACGGCGGACGTGCCCGAGGAACCCTATACCATCCCCTTTGGCGAGGCCAATATCGTGCGTGAAGGCGGCGATGTCACCATTGTGACCTATGGGCAAATGGTGCAGCGGGCCGAACAGGCCGCCGACATGCTGAAAAAGGACGGGATCGAGGCCGAAATCATCGATCTTAGAACCCTCTCGCCCATCGATATGGATAGCGTGCTGGAAAGTGTCGAAATGACCGGGCGGCTGGTGTGTGTGGATGAAGCCAACCCGCGCTGTTCGATTGCGGCGGATATTGCGGCCAATGTCGCACAGGACGGGTTTGATGACCTGAAAGCCCCGATCCAGATGGTGACGGCCCCGCATTCACCCGTGCCGTTCTCCCCTTCGTTAGAAGACATCTATATCCCGTCAGCGCAAAGCATTGCTGACGCCGCCAGAAAAACGATGGAGGGTTAAGCATGACCGAAATTACCCCGATCCTGATGCCCAAATGGGGCCTTTCCATGCAGGAAGGCAAACTGACCGACTGGCACATCAAGGAAGGTGACGAGGTGAAGGTCGGTGATGAAATCATGGATGTGGAAACCGACAAAATCACCAATGTCGTCGAAGCCGCCGATGGCGGCACCGTGCGCCGGATTGTCGGCACGGCAGGCGAGGTTTATCCGGTCCGGGCCTTATTGGCGGTAATGGCACCGGCATCCGTGCCGGAAGAAGAAATCGACGCCTATGTCAGTGCCTATGAAACACCGGTGAGTGACGAAGAGGACGAAGATACCGGACCAGCCTACCACGTTATAGAACTGCCGATTGGCAAAATCCGTTATGCCGAACAAACCGGCGCCAATGCCGATCAAACACCGATTGTTTTGATTCATGGCTTTGGCGGGGATCTGGATAACTGGCTGTTTAACATTGATGCCCTGGCCGAACATGCGCCAGTTTACGCTTTGGATTTGCCCGGTCACGGCCAATCGGTCAAATCGGTTGATCCGGGTGATCCAGGCATCTTTACCCAAACGCTGCTGGATTTTATGGATCATTGCGACATCAAGCGTGCCCATCTGGTCGGCCATTCGATGGGTGGTCTGGTGGCCGGGTCAACCGCCCTTGATCACCCCGACCGGGTGGCATCGCTAACACTGATATGCAGCGCCGGTTTGGGCGAAGACATCAACAAGGATTACATTGATGGCTTTGTCAATGCGGCCGGGCGCAAGGAGTTGAAACCGGTACTGACCCACCTGTTTTATAATCAAAGCTTGGTGTCGCGTGCGATGGTGCAGGACCTTTTGAAATATAAACGCCTGGACGGTGTACAGGACTTCCTGACGCAACTTTCGACCACGGCGTTCAGGGATGGCAAACAGGCCCGGATCATTGCCGATAAGCTTGCCACCCTTGACATTCCCATCACGGTGATCTGGGGCGAGAATGATGCCATCATCCCCGCCAGCCATGCCCAAAACCTGCCGGATGTCAAACCCCATGTACTGGGCAGTGCCGGGCATATGGTGCAAATGGAACATGCGGGCGAGGTCAATAAAATAATCGCCGCCTCGCTGGATTAGCCCGGCACAAAAAACATCCTAAAACAAAAACAGATCAGGTCGCCCTGCCCTTGTGGCGGCCTGGTTCACCCCATCCTGCGGGAGGAAACGAAATGAATAATTCCGTAAAAGACCGTTCCATCATCATCACCGGTGCGGGACAGGGCATCGGCCAATCGATTGCCGCGGGCCTTGCCAGGGCCGGTGCCCATGTGATTGTCGCCGACATCAATGCCGATACCGCCTCCAAAACCGCCGAAGATATTTCGGCAGCGGGCGGAAAGGCCATTGGCATGACGGTGGATGTCACCAACCGCCAGAGTGTGACCGAGCTGATTGCTAAAACGGTCGAAAAGAACGGCAAACTCGATGCGATGTTTAACAATGCCGGTATAGCGCATGTGAAAAAATTCAACGACATCACCGAAGATGACTGGCACCGGGTGATGGATGTGAATGCGATGGGTGTTTTGATTGGCACCCAGGAAGCGGCCAAACATTTTATCGCCCAGGGCAAGGGAGGCAAAATCATCAATACCGCCTCGATCGCCGGGAAACAGGGTTATGAACCGCTGGCCCATTATTCCGCCAGCAAATTTGCCGTGGTGGCCTTAACCCAGGCGGCGGCCCGCGCCTTTGGCAAACATAAAATCAATGTCAATGCCATCTGCCCCGGTGTGGTTGCCACCGATATGTGGAAACTGATCGACAAGGGCTTTGTCGATGAAGGGCTGACCGAACGCGACAACGAAGCCTTTGACGGTTTTTCAGCCGATATTTTGATGGGTCGGCCCTCGCGCCCCGACGACATGGTGGGGGTCAGTATTTTCCTTGCCTCCAGCGGGTCGGACTATATGACCGGTCAAAGCCTGATGGTTGATGGCGGGATGGTACTGGTTTGATGAGCAAGAACCCGGACAATACCAGCGTGCAGGACAAACTGAACGCCATTAACAGCCGCGCGATGAACCTGTATGCCGCCGATAAAACCACCATGACCGCGTTTCGCGGTGTGATGCAGGCGGCCAATCGCACAGGCGAAATGTCACCCGCGATCAAGGAGTTGATGGCAGTTGCCATTGCTGTCGCGAAAGGATGCGAGGATTGCATCCTGTTTCACATTAACGAAGCCCTTAAACATGGTGCCAGCCGCCAACAGCTTGTTGAAAGTCTGGCGATCAGCATTGAAATGGCCGGTGGACCGGGCACGGTTTATGCCGCCAAGGCCCTGACCATTTTTGATGCCCTGCAAAACGGAGAACCTGCATGAAAGCCCTGAGATTTCACGCTGCAAAAGACCTGCGGATTGAAAATATCGACCAGCCGCCCGCACCCGGCCCCGGCCAGGTTGTCATTCGCAACCGTTATGTGGGGATCTGCGGTACCGACCTGCATGAATATGTGAGTGGCCCCATTTTTGTGCCCACAGATGCACATCCCTTTACCGGCGCAACATCCCCACAAGTACTGGGCCACGAATTTGGCGGCGAAGTTATTGCCATTGGCGAAGGTGTAAGCAAAGTTGCCATCGGCGATCGTGTGTCGGTGCAACCGCTGATCATGCCGCGCAATGACGAACATTTTGCCGACCGGGGCCTGTTTAACCTTTCGGGCAGCCTGGCGCTGGTCGGGTTAAGCTGGATTTCCGGCGGTATGTCGGAAATGGCGCTGCTTAATGATTATAATGTTGAAAAAATCCCCGATAGCATGAGTGACGAGGAAGCCGCCCTTGTCGAACCGACAGCGGTATGTGTTTATGCCTGCGACCGCGCGGGTATCACGGCCGGTGACAGTGTGCTGGTTACGGGCGCTGGCCCGATTGGCATGCTGGCATTGCTTTGCGCCCGTGCCTTTGGGGCGACCAAACTGTTTGTTTCAGACCTGAACGAAACCCGCCTGGAGCTTGCCCGCAAGATTGTACCCGGTGTGATCACCATCAACCCCAAACAGGATAATGTTGGCGATGTGGTGCGCGCCCACAGCCAGGACGGTGTGGGCTGTGACATCGCACTCGAATGTGTTGGCAATGAACATGCCCTACAATCCTGCCTGGATGCCGTTCGCAAACAGGGCGTGATTGTTCAGACCGGCCTGCATCCGGGCAAAGGCAGCCTTGATTTCTTCCAGCTGACTTTCAAGGATGCCGAAATTCGCGGGTCATGGTGCTACCCGACCCATAGCTGGCCGCGCACGATTGACCTTATTTCATCAGGTGCCGTGCCGGCATCCCGCGTTGTAACCAAAAAAATCACGCTGGACCAGGCTGTCAAAGACGGGTTTGACGCCCTGCTCGACCCGGCCGGGTCGGAGCTTAAAATTCTGATTGATCTTAAAGCCTGACAGTTTTTGTCAGCGCCATAAAGTCAACACAGATAAGACCTTTGCTATGGGGTGGTCAAAGATGGTATTTTGACCGCCCCATATTATGGGAGGAAACAATGGGAAGGCTAAATAACAATCAGCCCCATACCCTCGAAATCATGCGCGTGGCAGAAGGGCAAAAAAGCCCCCAACGCGACGAGGATGTGCAGGCTTCCTGGCGACGCTGTTTATACGACCACCAGTTGGACCCGACGCGATATGAAGGTGCGCGGATACTAACACAGCAGGAATTGCGCCATCATCGCCAGGCATCGGAAGAATTGCTGTGCATGGCCCGCTACGGCATGGAAGATCTCTATCGCCGGGTCAATGCGATGGGCTATATCCTGCTTTTGACCAATGCACAGGGTGTTGCCATCGACACCATCGGTGATCAAGACCTGGATCGGGAATTACGCCATGCCGGGCTGATTGCCGGGTCCGAATGGCATGAAAGCCATGTGGGCACCAATGGGGTTGGGGCCTGCCTGATGACGGGGCGCGAAATTATTGTTCACCGCACCGATCATTTTGATATGGCATTAACCCCGCTTTCCTGCACGGCAGTGCCCATTCACGACACAAAAGGCACCCTGATCGGGGTTTTGGACCTGTCACACCTGCAAGCCCCACAAGACAAAATGAGCCAGGCCCTGACCCTGGAAGTCATGAAATCCTGTGTGCGGCGCATTGAAATGGCAAATCTGGTGCAAACCCACCGGCAGGACTGGATTTTGCGGCTTCATCCCACGGCAGAATTTCTTGATGTGGACCCGATGGCCGCCATTGCCATTGGCACCGACGGGCGCATTCGTGGCATGACCCATAATGCGCATAAACTTCTGGCCCGCTCCCTGCCCGATCAATTTCATAACACGCAAAATGGCGCGACTATCACCGGACAATTGATTGGCCGGACTTTTTCCGACCTGTTTGCCTATGACCCGGAAGACCTGCCGAAACTGTCGCGTTCACGTGGCAATGGCGATGGCATGATCGAACTGCAAAGTGGCGAATTTACCTTTGCCCGCGCTGTACCGCCGGTGGCCGCGATCAAAAGACGGGTTATCAACGCCCTGCCAGCGCCGTTGCAAAACATTCATGGCGGCGACCCGGCCCTGCAAAAACTGGCCGAACAGGCCGCCAAACTGGTTGACCGGCAAATCAGCATCATTTTGCGCGGTGAAACCGGCACGGGTAAGGAATTTATTGCGCACGCCATGCACAAGGCCAGCCAGCGCCGGGGGCCGTTTATTGCGATTAATTGCGCGGCCCTGCCCGAAAGCCTGATTGAAAGCGAATTGTTCGGCTATACCGCGAATGCCTTTACCGGGGCCAATGGCAAAGGCAAAAAAGGCCTGATCCGCGAAGCACACGGCGGCACCCTGTTTTTGGATGAAATTGGCGATATGCCGCTTGCCATGCAGGCCCGGCTGTTGCGTGTTTTATCGGAACGCGAAGTGATGCCGGTGGGTGGCAGCCGGGCGGAACCGGTGGATATTCGCGTTATTTCCGCCTCTCACCGCGACTTGCCCCAGCTTGTTGCCAGGGGTGAATTCCGCCAGGACCTTTATTACCGCCTAAACGGGCTGACGCTGGATATTCCCGCCGTTCGCAACCGGGCCGATATGCAGTGGCTGATCGAACATATTGCCCGCAAGACCGACGGTAGCCCTACTTTCTCAGTCGAGGCCATGAATATATTGCTGGCCCATGACTGGCCGGGAAATGTGCGGGAAATTGTCAATCTGTGCGCCCTGTGCGCTGCCCTGTGTGACGGCGCGGTTATCACCCCGGATGATTTGCCCCCCGAAATCGTCGATAAAGGGCAAGGCCAACCGGCAAAACCACGACCGCTGCTTGCGGCAAATGGCAACCATCCGGCCCGTCATGTCGTCCCGCCGACCAATGATCATAACGAGGCCGCAAGGCTGCGTACCCTGATCATGGCCTGTGATGGCAATATTTCGGCGGTGGCCCGGCAGGCCAATGTCAATCGCAGCACCATATATCGCCGTTTGCAGCGGTTCGGCCTGGGTCATCTGATCAAACAAAACAGGTTTTCTGATGTGAACCGGATTTAGAACATGTATGGACAGGCAAAATGACGGTTTAAAGCCCGGCCAAAATCTCTGCTGTTTGCGGCATTTTGCCAAGGGTGTTCTTAATCCGGTTGCGCCATTTGGGGCCACGGTCCCGCGCGTCCTCTAACGCTTCCTTGAGGTCATAGGGACGATCCTGTGCCAAAACCTCGATCAACAGGGCGGCCTGTTGCTGGTCTTTGCGCTGTTTAAGGGCGACATCGCTGCCATGACGGCGGTCCGCCACGATCAGTTTGTGAATGGCAAAGCGTTCCGGGCGCGGCACATTCACCAACAGGCCATTGCGATACAATACTGCCGATTTGATGGGATCGGCGATCAGGTAATTGAGGTGATGTAGGGACAGCGCACTGACACCAAGGGCGGGCAGGTTTTTAACCCTTTCCTGTTCATCAAAGGACGGGCTTAAAAATTCCACCAGGGAGCCATCCTGTTTTTGTTTCCAGCGCCAGAATGTCCGCCCTTCCTGCGAGGGAACGGCTTCAAATTTCAGATCGGCAAAAACATCACCCAGATTTTCATCAACCTGATCATCAATTGCGACAGACAACCGCTCGAAACTGGCGATATCGACATCCATTGTCTGGGCTAGGTCATCCGTCGTCAGGCGAATGCCCAATTCGCCCTCATACAGGCGAAAGGCATTGGTGCCGACCAGCACCCCACCCAGACGAAACACCCCCACCCGCGCCATTGCGGCAAGCAAACTGCCCGTGCCCCGATCCACCGGCAACAGGCCTTCGGCCCGTAAAATACGCATCAGGCGGCCACACTGTTTTTGCCGTTCTTTTTGTTCCGCCCGGATGGCATTGATCCGTTCGATGCGTTGGCGCATGTCATCGTTATTGGGGCCAATGAAGCGCACGATGGTATCTGTCCCCAAGCGGTAACGGTCATACCAGTATTCGCGCCCGTTCAAAACGCGCAGTTCGGGCGTGCCGCGCACATCCAACACCTGCTCGTCCTTTAGCAAACGAAGCAAATCCGTATATGTCGCAACCGCTGTTGCACTGAGATTTCGGTAATTTCCGGCCATAACCCGCCATACTGCACAAATTATTTCATGTGCAGTATGGTAACAGAAACTGAAAATACTGCACAAATTATTTTATGTGCAGTATTTCAAGGACTATCAACCCGCCAAAATGTTTACGATGTTAACACAATTTCGTAAACCGTTGCGGGTTTGCCTGTTTTCAGGGTGAGATTGGCGACTGAAGGATCACACATCATGGCGTCAAGGGGTTGCAATTCATGGCTTTCGCCGCTGTCTTCAACAATTTCAACCGCATCCTGAACCAGTATGACCGTAACCGCTTTTTCCGATGTCGTGAGGGTTTGAGTACCATTAACGACATGCCGGGTAACGCGATGTGTGTTGTGACCTCGCCGGGTCATCACATTCAAATCCGTAATGGGACCATCCACCAGCAGTGCCGATGTCGCAACATCGGCGGCAAACGGATAAGGTTCCGTATCGCGGGTTAGTGTGACAGGGACCTTATCACCAATCACAAGCGTCATCCCCGCCCCGTGCAGAATGGAAAGGGTGCGATCAATCCCGGGGAAGCTGGAAAACGGGCCATCGCTGGCAACTGTTGCCATGCTGATGCGCCAGGCAAAATCATCCAGCCCGGCATTGGCAGGGAAAACGGCGATTTCCACTGTTTCCCCGCCACCGTTTTTCCACGGCATTCGGCGATAGTCACTTGCCCGCAAAATGCGGACGGCCGAAGGCGCATTCATGGTCAGTTACCCAGAATACCGGGCAAACGCAGGCCATGTTCGCGGGCGCAATCAATGGCAATGTCATAGCCCGCATCGGCATGGCGCATCACCCCCGTCGCCGGGTCGTTCCACAAAACACGTTCCAGGCGACGGGCGGCATCGTCGCTGCCATCGGCACAAATCACCATACCCGCATGTTGCGAGAAGCCCATGCCAACACCGCCACCGTGATGCAAGCTGACCCAGGTCGCACCCGATGCGGTGTTGAGAAGGGCATTCAAAAGCGGCCAGTCGGAAACCGCATCGGAGCCATCCTGCATCGCTTCGGTTTCGCGGTTGGGCGATGCGACCGAGCCACTGTCAAGATGGTCACGGCCAATCACAATCGGCGCCTTGAGTTCGCCCGAGGCGACCATTTCGTTAAAGGCAAGGGCCAGGCGGTGACGGTCGCCCAAACCAACCCAGCAAATACGGGCGGGCAGCCCCTGGAAGGAAATGCGTTCGCGCGCCATATCCAGCCAGTTATGCAAATGATGGTTATCGGGCAGGATTTCCTTTACCTTGGCATCGGTTTTGTAAATGTCTTCCGGGTCGCCCGACAGGGCCGCCCAGCGGAACGGGCCAACGCCCCGGCAAAACAGCGGGCGAATGCAGGCCGGGACAAAACCGGGGAAATCAAAGGCGTTTTCAAGCCCTTCTTCCTTGGCCATCTGACGGATATTATTGCCATAATCGATGGTCGGAATGCCCTGTTCGTGGAAGGCCAGCATCGCCTCGACATGTTCACGCATCGAGGCACGGGCGGCCTTTTCAACCGCTTTGGGGTCGCTTTCGCGTTTGGCCTTCCATTCGCCCATGCTCCAGCCCTTGGGAAGGTAGCCATTTACCGGGTCGTGGGCCGATGTCTGGTCGGTGACAAGATCCGGCTTCACGCCACGGCGGACCAGTTCCGGCACAATTTCGGCGGCATTGCCCAAAAGGCCGACCGATTTTGCTTCGCCTGCCTTGGTCCAGCGGTCAATCATGTCCAGGGCTTCGTCCAGGCTGTCGGTTTTGGCATCGACATAGCCGGTGCGCAGGCGGAAATCGATGCTGTCCGGATTGCATTCAACCGCCAGGCAGCAGGCCCCGGCCATCACGGCGGCCAGCGGCTGGGCCCCGCCCATGCCACCAAGACCCGCAGTCAAAACCCATTTGCCTTTCAGATCGCCGTTATAATGCTGGCGGCCCACCTCGACAAAGGTTTCGTAAGTGCCCTGCACGATGCCCTGGCTGCCAATGTAAATCCAGGAACCGGCCGTCATCTGGCCATACATCATCAAACCCTTTTTATCGAGTTCGTTAAAATGATCCCAGTTCGCCCAATGCGGCACCAGGTTGGAATTCGCAATCAGAACACGCGGCGCATCCTTGTGGGTGCGGAAAATCCCCACCGGCTTGCCCGACTGCACCAGCAGCGTTTCGTCTTCTTCCAGCGATTTTAACGACGCGACAATGCGGTCAAAATCCTGCCAGGTGCGTGCTGCACGGCCAATGCCGCCATACACCACCAGTTCATGCGGGTTTTCGGCAACATCCGGGTGCAAATTGTTCATCAACATGCGCAGTGGCGCTTCCGTCAGCCAGGATTTGGCCGAAATTTCGGTACCGGTCGGTGCGATGATGTCACGAATATTATGGCGCGGATTGCTCATGGTTCAGTTTCCCTTGGCTAGATCAAAGGCGATCTTTTCGATGTTCTGCAAAATGGTTTTCAGATGCGCGCGCAATGGCGCTGCGACAGTCTCGTCATAGTCAAAAGGCGGTTCTTCGCGGGCAAGATGGGTGGATTGCGCCAGCTCCATCTGCACAGTGTGTATATTTTGTGCCGGGTTGGCATAATGTCGGGTGGTCCAGCCGCCGCGAAAACGGCCATTCAAAACCGATGTAAATCCGGCGGCATTTCCGCACACCCCTACCACGGCCTGCTCGATACGCGGTTCACAGGTGGTGCCATTGTCGGTGCCAATGTTAAAATCCGGCAGTTTACCGTCGAATAAAAACGGAATATGTGAGCGGATCGAATGGCAATCATAAAGCACGGCCACCCCGTGGATCGCCTTTACCCGCGCAATCTCCGCCTTCAAGGCCGCATGATAGGGCGTATGAAACTGTTGCTGGCGGCGCGACACCTCGTTTGCATCGGGTTCCTGCCCGTCCTGCCAGATCGGGTTGCCATCAAAATCGGTAACTGGCACAAGGCCGGTGGTATTTTGCCCCGGATAGAGGCTTTGCCCCGACGGGTCGCGGTTGGCATCAATCACATAACGGTGAAACAGGGCGCGCACCGTGGTGACACCGGGCAGCAGGCCATCATAAAGCCTGTGAATGTGCCAGTCGGTATCGGCCAGGATTTTGCCATTGTCATTCAGCTTCTCGCAAATATCGTCCGGCACATCCGTTCCCGTATGCGGGAAGGCCAGAATCACCGGCGATGACCCCTGTTCAACATCAAAAACACGCATATTGAATATCTCCCGCCTCGTTTGAATGTTTTCAACCTGCTGTTTTAAAAACGATTTTTAATCGTCGCTGGCGCAGATTGAAAAATTGCGATCACCTGACTGGAATTGTATCTTTTCCTTTGTTGCCTTTATGTATATACATAATAACAGGCAACACAACATATTTCTTGCCGTCCTGACAAACAGGACGCGAATGGGAGATTTCAGGACATGGCAATGCTGCATGCAAAATCGCTTCTGGGGGAACATGGCTGGCAGGAAAATGTGCGGCTATCGGTTGAAGATGGCAAAATTGCCAGCCTGGAAACCGGTGTCTCCCCTGCCCCGGACGATGAATGCCACGCCGTAATTGTGCCTGCGATGCCCAACCTGCACAGCCACGCCTTTCAGCGCGCAATGGCGGGCCTGGCCGAAATGCGCGGTACGGGCAGCGACAGCTTCTGGAGCTGGCGCACCAACATGTATCATTTCGCCCTGTCCATGAAGCCCGATGATGTGGAGGCGGTTGCCAGCCAGCTTTATATGGAAATGCTCGAAGCCGGTTTTTCCCGTGTCGGTGAATTTCATTACCTGCATCATGACCATGACGGCAGCCCTTACGCCCATATCGGCGAAATGGCGGATCGTATCACCAGTGCCAGCGCCAATACCGGCATTGATTTAACCCTGCTGCCGGTTTTTTATGCCCATGCCGGGTTTGGCGGTACCGCCCCGACGGAGGGCCAGCGCCGGTTTATCAATTCGATTGAGCAGTTTGAAAAACTGATTGCCGCCTGTAATGAAACGGCCAAAACACGCGATGGCATGGTTGTCGGTGTCGCCCCGCACAGCCTGCGGGCGGTCACCCCCGAGGAGCTGACACATGTGAGCAAAATAGCAGGTTCCAACCCCATTCACATCCACATTGCGGAGCAATTGCTGGAGGTCAATGACTGCATCAAATGGTCCGGCCAGCGCCCGGTTGAATGGCTGCTGAATCATGCCGAGGTCAGCGATCAATGGTGCCTGGTGCACGCCACCCACATGACCGACGATGAAACCACCCGCATGGCCCAAAGCGGTGCCATTGCCGGGTTGTGCCCGATTACCGAGGGTAATCTGGGCGATGGTACCTTCCCGGCAGAAACCTTTTTGGCACAGGGCGGCCAGTTTGGCATCGGGTCGGATTCCAACGTGCAAATCAGCATTCCATCCGAACTGCGCCAGTTGGAATATTCCCAGCGCCTGCAGCACAATTCGCGCAATGCCATTGCCAATATCTCCTCCTCGACCGGGCGGACGACTTTTGACCATGCGCTTAAAGGCGGTGCGCGCGCCCTTGCCACCGATTATGGCATTGCCGCTGGCAAAACCGCCAATTTCGTATCGCTTGATACAAGCGAGGCATCGTATCTTTCGGGCGATCACATCCTGGATGCCTGGATTTTTGCCGAAACAATCAAGGTTGAGGATGTGTGGGTGCGCGGGCGCAAGGTTGTGCGACAGGGCCGCCACATTGCGCGGGACCAGATCGCGCCGAAATTTCAGCAAACCATGAAAAACCTGCTAGCGAAATAGTCCCCCGCCATAACGAGTTTGGTTCCCTTTCCCCTGCCGGATCGGCTAAAAGGGGCGTCATTGGCAAATCAGGAACAAGCGTTATCCATGCGGGCAAAAAAGGCACCTACCCTGCACCAGCAGATTATCAACGATATTGAAGGCAATATCCTGTCGGGCGCGTGGCCGCCGGGCCATCGCATTGCCAATGAACTGGACCTGGCGGAACAGTATAATTGTTCGCGCATGACGGTGAACAAGGCCCTCAGCCAGCTTGCCAGCGCCAATTTGATTGAACGGCGCAAAAAGTCCGGCAGTTTTGTCACCCAGCCCCAGGCGCAATCGGCGATCCTGGAAATTCACGATATCAAGCTGGAAGTACAGTCTCTGGGGTTGCCTTATGAGTATCAGCGCCTGGCCCGGTCCACCCGCACGGCAACGTCAAGCGACAGGAAAAGCCTGGAACTTTCAGAAAACGCGGACATCCTTGCTGTGACGGGCAGGCATCTTGCCGGTCCGGGTGTTTTTTGCCTGGAAGAACGCCTGATCAATTTGGCTGTGGTTCCCGAGGCCCGCGAGGAGAATTTCATCGACACCGCCCCCGGCCCGTGGCTGACCAGCCGGGTGCCCTGGACCACGGCGGAACATATGATCAAATCCGTCGGCGCAAACGAGCATTACGCCCAGGCCCTTGATATTGCAAAGGGAACGGCCTGCCTTGTCATCGAGCGCCGCACCTGGAGCCATAACGGCCCCGTCACCCATGTCCGCCTGACCTATCCCGGCGACCGCCACGCCCTGGTGGCGCGATTTACCCCCACCGACCCAACCGGCAAAGCAACCGCCTTTTAGTTGTATATGCAACCAGGCAACATGAGCATTTCATCGGGCATTCAGGTGGTTTTACCGTGCCTGCTTTCCAGCCGATAGCGCGTCCCGGGATAAATCAGACGGGCCAGAGAAACCACGCCGCCGCTTGACCAGGTGCGGCGGCGGATCATCAAGCAGGGCTCATGATGCAGGATTACCAGCAACTTGGCCTCCCACGGCTGCGCCAAAATCGACTCGACAACATGTTCGGAGCCGGTCAGCGGTGCCTTTTGTGACAGATAAACATTTGGCGTAATGACCGAAAAATCCTGTGATAAATAGTCCGGCACCAGCGCCGGATTGACAAAGCGGTCCTCGATCTGCACCGGGACATCATTTTCATGATGCACAATCAGCGAATGAAAAACCGGTGCCCCGATTGGCAAATCCAGCGCATCTGCCACATCGGGCGATGCCGCCTGGTCGGCCAGAACAATTACGGAAGCGGCATGGACATGGCCGCGTTCGGCAATTTCCTCGGCAATGTTGCGCACCTCAAACAGCGCGGAATAGCCCTTTTTCTGGGCCACAAACGAACCGACTCCCTGCACGCGCACCAGTTCTCCCTCGTGCGCCAGCTCGCGCAGGGCCCGGTTGGCCGTCATTTTGCTGATGCCCAGCTCCGAAACCAGCTCGTTTTCCGATGGAATCCGGTGATTGGGCTGCCATTCCCCGCGATAAATGCGGTCCAGGATCAATTGTTTGACCTCCAGATACAAAGGCCCGCTGCCATCCCGGTCCTTTCGCAATGTCTGGCCCGAAAATATTGCCCCGTCCTGTTTGTGCCGGGCTGCCCGTAATCCGTTGTTTTTTGTCATTATTAACCCGTTTCCGCATCTTTTTCGCATTGCACATATAATACACTTTTTATTTGAAGCGCGTAAAAAAGTGTCATATGTTACCTATACAACCAAAAACGTAACAATTTTTGCCACGCCGCACCAACATTACGCAATATAAAAACAGGCAGGTTGTGGCCGCGTTTATCAGGGCCTAATCGCTTCATTCGTTGCAAGGAGACCTCATCTATGAAGTTCAAGTCAATTCTTGTGGCTGCTGCCGCATTGTTTGCTGTTGCCAGCACAACGCCGTCGCAGGCCAAAGAGTGGAAAGAAGTCACCATTACCCTCGAAGGGGCCTATGCGCCCTGGAACATGACCAACCCGGACGGGTCGCTGGGCGGGTTTGAACCCGAACTGGCCGAATATCTGTGCAACCACATGAAGGTTAAATGCAATCTGGTCGCATCGGACTGGGACAGCATGATCACCAGCCTCAATGCCGGCAAATTTGACGCAATCATGGATGCGCTGTCGATTACGCCGGAACGCCAGAAGGTCATTGCCTTTTCGGTCCCCTATGCCAATACCCACGCCGCCTTTGCCGCACCCACCGAAAGTGACTATGCCCAGGCCCCCGGCACTGGCGAAATTGTAAAAATGGCCCCGGATTATTCCGGCGGTAAAGAACAGATCGAGGCGCTGCGCAAAACATTTGACGGTGCAACCATCGGCATCCAGGCGGCTACGGTTTATGCCAAATTCATCTATGACAATTTCAAGGATGTCGCCACCATCCGCGAATATAAAACCGGTGCCGAACGCGACCTGGACCTGCAAACCGGCCGTATCGACGTTGGCTTTGACGATACCACCAACCTGTTGGCATCTTTCAAAACATCCGACGAAGCCATGGCGATCACCGGTCCGGAAATTGCCGGAACCGTCTTTGGCATTGGCGAAGGTGTTGGCCTGCGCCAGGAAGATACCGAGCTGAAAGCCATGTTTGACGATGCCATCAAGGCCGCCCTTGCCGACGGCACGATCAAAAAGCTGTCGATGAAGTGGTTTGGCACCGACGTCACCCCTGAATAACGGCCATCCCGACCGGCGGGAAGCAGGCTGATTTGTTGCCTGACGGCGCATATCCTGATGCAGCTTCCCGCCGCTGTTCCTTCACTGTTACTGTTCGGGGTCTGAACCCCAAAGGCAGCAACATTCCCAAGCCCGTCCGAACCACGAAGGCCTGGCAAATGGAAATTATCGAACTTCTCGGCTTTGGTGCCAAGGGCTGGGGCGCGCTTATCCTGACCGGCATGTTGCTGACATTATGTGTCACGCTGGCTTCCCTCGCCATTGGCGCCCTTGTCGGCGGCCTGATTGCGACCGCCAAATTATCGAATTTCTGGTGGCTGCGCGTGCTCGGCACCACCTACACCACCATTTTTCGCGGCGTGCCCGAACTGCTGATCATTTACCTGATCTATTTTGGCGGCTCGAATGCCGTTACCGCCATTGGTCATGCCATGGGGATCGAGGGCTTTTTGGGCATGCCCTCCTTTCTGGCAGGGGCACTCGCCGTCGGGCTGATTTCCGCGGCCTATCAGGCAGAGGTCTATCGCGGGGCCTATCGCGCCATTCCGCGTGGCGAGATCGAGGCCGCCGCCTCAATCGGCATGCCGCCCCTGCGCTGTGTCCGGCGGATTATTCTGCCGCAAATTCTGCGGTTTGCCATTCCCGGGCTGAATAATGTCTGGCAATTGTCGCTTAAGGATTCCGCACTGATTTCAGTTACCGGCCTTGCCGAACTGATGCGCACCACCCAGGTCGCGGCCGGTTCGACCCGCCAGTATTTCATGTTCTATATCGTGGGCGGCCTGCTTTATCTGGTTCTCACAAGTTTCTCCGAACGGCTTTTTAACAGCGCCGAACGGCGCAGCAACAAATCCATGCCACGCGGCATGGGCCAGGTTTGAAGGGCTGATCATGGATTTTGCTTTTCTGTATTCGACCATGAAGGCCCTTTTGGCCGCAACACCCACAACCATTGGCCTGTTTTCGCTCTCGGTGTTCTTTGGTGGTCTGCTCGCGCTGGTCATTGTCACCATGCGGGTCAGCAACAACATCATCGCCCGCAATTTTGCCAAGGGCTATATCTTCGTTTTTCGTGGCTCCCCGCTTTTGATCCAGATGTTTCTGGTCTTTTACGGGTTGGGGCAATTCGGGGTCATCCGCCACAGCTTTGTCTGGCCTGCTTTGCGCGAACCCTTTATTTGTGCCGTTCTGTCGCTGGCCCTGTGTACGGCGGGTTATTCGGCTGAAATTTTCCGCAGTGGCCTGCGCGCCGTCCCCCCCGGCGAGGTGGAGGCCGCCCGCGCCGCTGGCATGTCCGGCTTTTTGCTGTTGCGGCGCATCATTGCGCCCATCGCCCTTCGTCATGCCCTGCCTGCCTATTCGACCGAAATTGTCCTGATGGTCAAATCAACCGCACTGGCAAGCCTGGTCACGGTTTGGGAAATTACCGGCGTGGCCCAGCGGCTGATTTCGCAAACCTATCGCACAATGGAAATTTTCCTGTGTGCCGCCGCCCTTTATCTGCTGCTAAACTTCATCATCCTGCAGGCCCTGTCCCTTCTGGAAAACCGGTTAAACCGCCATCATCGCCGCCCGACGGAACGCAAGCCGTCGGTGATGAATGCCCTGTTTGGTGCCCGCCCCTAAGCGGGCCGTGATTGCGCCCCTTCATTAAAGGATCGACCCATGTCAGCCACACCACGGCTTTCCGTTCGCAATATCCGCAAAAGTTTTGGTGCCCACGAAGTCCTGCGCGGCATTTCCCTTGATGCCCATGATGGCGATGTTATTAGCGTGCTGGGCGCCAGTGGATCGGGCAAATCCACCTTTCTACGCTGCATCAACATGCTGGAAAGCGCCGATGACGGGGATGTGATTGTCAGTGGTGAAAAAATCACCATGAAAACCACCAGCCAGGGCCGGGGTGCCGCCAACCGCAAGCAGCTTGACCGCATCCGCACCGAATTGGGCATGGTGTTTCAATCCTTTAATCTGTGGTCACACATGACCATTCTCGAAAACATCATCGAAGGCCCGGTGCATGTACAAAAACGCCCGCGTGCCGAGTGCATTGCCGAGGCCGAAGCCCTTTTGGAAAAGGTCGGCATTGCGGATCGCAAGGATTATTACCCGGCCCATCTTTCCGGCGGGCAAAAGCAGCGTGCGGCCATTGCCCGCTCGCTTGCCATGAAACCAAAGGTCATTTTATTTGACGAACCGACATCGGCCCTGGACCCCGAACTGGTGGGCGAAGTGCTGCGCGTGATGCGCGATCTGGCGGCGGAAAAAATGACCATGCTGGTCGTCACCCATGAAATGGGCTTTGCCCGCAATGTGTCGAACCGGGTGATTTTCATGCGCGACGGCCTGATTGATTGTCAAGGCACGCCAGATGACATGTTTGGCGGCCAGGGTTCCCCCTATTTCCAGCAATTCATCCGTCATATGGAAACCGAAAATGACGCTGCCTGATGTTATTCTTGATGTCGGCCTGACCTGGCGCGAAATTGCCGCCATTGCCAATGGCGCCCCCCTGACGCTCGCCGATGCCCCAAACGGGCGTATCGAGAAGGGCCGGAAAATTGTCAACGCCCTGGTGGATCGCGGCATTCGCGCCTATGGCATCACAACGGGTGTTGGTGCCCTTGCCGATACCGTGGTGGATCGCAGTGCACAGGCACAGCTTTCGCGCAACATCATCCTCAGCCATGCCTGCGGCACCGGGCCGTTGCTCTCTGCCCCGGCCGTGCGCGCCATTATTGCCGCCCAAATCAACAATTTTGCGCATGGCTATTCCGGCATTTGCCCGGAAACGGTCGCGGCCTTGCAGGCCCTGCTCAACCATGACTGCATTCCCGCTGTGCCCTCCAAGGGGTCGGCCGGGTATCTGATACATATGGCGCATATTGCCCTGGTACTGATTGGCGAGGGGCGCGCCATGCTGAACGGGCAGATGCTCTCGGGCGCGGAAGCGCTGACAAAAATCGGCCTAAAACCGCTGACATTGCAGGCCAAGGAAGGCCTTAGTCTGGTCAATGGTACATCATGTTCTGCCGGATTGGGAGCCTTTGCGCTGGCGCGGGCCCATCGTCTGGCCGACTGGGCCGATACCATTGCCGCCATCACCCTTGAATCTTCGGGCGCGCAAATGGCCGCCTTTGATGCCGATATTCTGGCACTGCGCAAATCGCCCGGCATTCAAAAGGTGGGCGCAACCCTGCGGGCCCGGCTCGCGGGCAGCCGCCATATTGCCCAATCCTTTGCCAAACGCACACAGGATGCCCTAAGCCTGCGGGCAACGCCACACGCCCACGGTGCCGTGCGTGATGTTTTTGATAACACGGCCATTGTCGTTAATCAGGAACTCGCATCTGTCACCGATAATCCCATTGTGCATGGGTCCCCCGAAGACCCCAAAGTCGCCTCCGAGGCCCATGCCGTTGCCCCGGCGCTGGCCCTGGCGCTCGATGGGCTGGCGATTGCCATTTCGCAGCTTTCGATGCTGTCCGAACGGCGGCTGGATCGGCTGGTCAACCCACTGGTTAGTGGCCTGCCGCCCTTTTTAACCAATGACCCCGGTGTGGGTTCCGGCCTGATGATCGCACAATATACCGCTGCGGCCCTGGCCGCCGAAAACCGCCGCCTGGGTGCCCCGGCCAGCCTGGATGGCGGTATTACATCCGCCTTGCAGGAGGATTATCTGGCCCACCCCACGGCTGCGGCCAACAAGCTTTTGCAGGTGCTTGACAATACCGAACAGGTCTTGGCGATCGAGCTTCTGGCCGCAGTCCAGGCCGCTGATCTGATTGCGATTAACCCGGATAACGGCATAAAAATGCGTGCATCGGGCACCAATGCCCTTTATCAACAGGTCCGTCATCTGCTGCCTGCTTATGGGGATGACCATGCCCTTGCCAGCGATCTGGAGGCCTTGCGTAACCTGATCGCCAGCGCGGAACCGGCACCGATCCCGTAATTGTCTTTCACCCGCCAAAAGGATTTTCCCATGTCAAACCATTATGATGTTGCTGTCATCGGTCTGGGCGCAATGGGCAGTGCCGCCATCTCATTTTTGGCGGCACGCGGGGTCCGGGTGATCGGTTTTGAAGCCGCAAGCCCGGCGCATGGGCTGGGCTCTTCGCACGGGGACAGCCGTTTGATCCGGCTGGGATATTTTGAAGACCCAAGCTATGTGCCGTTGTTACATCGCGCCTATGACAACTGGCGCACGCTGGAAAACCAGTTGCGCGAAACAATCCTGAACATCACCGGCGTTTTGCAAATTGGCCGCCCTGAGAGCGACATTGTCACCGGCACCCTGGCATCGTGTGAATTACACAATCTGCCTCATCAAACATTTAATGCTGCCGAAACGCGCAAACGATTTCCGGTTTTTGGACTACAAGATGATGAAATTGCTGTGTTAGATCCGAATGGCGGCTGGTTAAAACCCGAAGCCGCGATTTGGGGATATTTGCGCCTGGCAGCCGCCAGCGGTGCAAAACTGCATATCGGTGACAAGGTTGAGGCCATCAACCCCGATGATAATGGCGTTAACATTACTGCAGGCGGACAAAAATACCGCGCGGCCCGGGTCATCGTTGCCACCGGTTCCTGGATTTCACAGCTTGTTCCGCACCTTGCCAGGCTGGCAAACCCGATCCGCCAGGTGGTGGCGTGGTATCGTCCGGAAAACGGCTTTGTCACCGATCCGATCCGCATGCCATCCTTTTTGCGCGATGACACAAAGAATGGCACCTTTTTCGGCTTTCCCGAAATTGGCCCGGATGGCGTCAAAATCGGCCGCCACGCCCATTTCATGGAAAATATCGACCCTGACCACCCCAACCCGCCCGTCAATGACCGCGATTTGGCCTTGCTGGACGACTTTGCCGCCCGTCACCTGCCGGGCATGAAGGGCAGGCGGGTTAATGCCGTGACCTGTCGCTACACCATGCTGCCGGGCGAAGATTTCCTGCTCGACCATTTACCGGGTGAAAACCGGGTGATTGTGGCCTCGCCCTGTTCGGGACACGGGTTTAAATTCACCAGTGTGATTGGCGAAATTCTTGCTGACCTGGCAACACAGGGCGGAACCGATCTACCAATAGAGGCCTTTACATTTGACCGCCTGATGAAAGCAGCAAAAGCCGAAAAACCCGGCATGACCAACCCGGTTTGATAAAATATGAGAAAACGGTTGAAACCGTCATAATCCATGCCAAAACTGCATGCGTAAAAAGATGGCTTGCCTGTTGTGGGCCAAAATTCCGGCACGAGTGAAAAGAGCAGCATATGAAACGGGTTATTATCGCCATTACCGGGGCATCAGGCGTGATTTATGGTGTCCGCGCCCTGCAATTGCTGCGCGACATGCCCGATATTGAAACACATGCTGTTATTTCGCCCTCCGCCCTGCGCACCGCCAAGGCGGAACTGGATATTGATGCCGACGAAATCCGGTCTTATGCCAATGTCGTCTATAATTACCGCGATATTGGCGCGGCGATTTCATCGGGGTCTTTTCAAACCGAAGGCATGCTGGTTGCCCCCTGTTCGATCAAAACGCTTAGCGGGATTGCCAATTGTTATAATGACGAGCTGATTGTACGGGCCGCCGATGTCTGCCTGAAGGAACGTCGCCGGGTGGTGCTGTTATTGCGCGAAACGCCCTATCACGCCGGGCATATCAACCTGATGGCCCAGGCAACCCAAAACGGGGCCATCATCATGCCGCCCGTCCCGGCCTTTTACAGCCGCCCGCAAAGCATTGACGAAATGGTGACACAAACCACCGGCCGGGCGCTGGACCTGCTGGGTATCCACTTACCTGTCGTCAAACGCTGGACGGAAGACGATACCAGCACGTCCTGACCTGATAAGCTCAACAGGTCTGCTGCGCCATAACGCAACCTTTCGTCAATTGGCAACGCCCATCGCCATTATGACATTAATGCCCCTCCCATAAATTCTTTCATCAGCTTGCCCCCTTTGCAAAATCAGGCCCAGTTTCGCCCAAAAGCCTGTTTTGCGATTCGTATTTATGATGCGGTTGCTCAGTCTTTTGCAAAAATTTGCCGATGCGGCAATCCTTGCGCGATTTTTCCGATTTTCCCCGTTCAATGATGCAACCATAGATATATTATACGTTTGGCTGCGCTACATAAGGGACAGAGCCGTTTTCGTCAAAACATCTGCCATTTGAAACACGCCATAAAACCAACCCATAGCTGTATTTTTGTCGATTTAATAATCGTTTTATGAGACAGCACCTTGCCAACGGAAGTCGATCCCTGCCATATTCTTTCATATATGTCAGGGGGAAACGCAAGTTGTGATGCGGTCGAGTGACGCGCCTGCGGGCGGAACACACGGCCAGATCGCAAACTGGCGTTAACAACGTTTGGGAGGTCAGACGTTGCATACACAAGCAAACATGTTTGCTTCGGGGACTAAACGGCAGGTAGAAGCACTCACACCGCCACAATCAAGCATCTGGCTTGACTGGGCCGAGGGTCATGATTGGGCAAATTACAATATTTGCAACATCATCCAGTTGGAGGGTGATCTTGATATTGCTGTCCTGCATCAGGCGATTGTTCGTACAGACCGGGAAAATGACGCGCTTCGTTTGCGTTTCGGATCGCAAAACGGCGATCCTTTCCAGACTTTTGCCGATGCCTGCCGCGAAACCGATTTCAGCGTCATTGATCTGCGTTTTTCGGACGATCCGGTTCTGATTGCCAATCAGGAGGTGGAGGAAATTCGCCAACGCCCGCTTGATACGAACAACGGGTATCATTGTCGCCACCGCCTGCTGATATTGGGCAACGGGCGGGTCTGGTGGGTTCGGGTATATCATCATCTGGTTTGTGACGGATATGCCGGCCATTTGATGGCGCATCGCGCCGCGGAAATTTATACCGCCCTTAAAGCCAACACCACCCCGCCCGCAAGTCTCTTCAGCTCATATGCCGATTTTATCAAAACCAATGCGACCTACCCCGAAACACCGGCCTTCCAGCGCGACCTTGCCTATTGGCAGGACCGCCTGAAAGACGACCATCCCGTCACCCGGTTTTCATCCGACAAACCATTGGGAAAACTGGTTCAGGCCCGGCTGGAACAAACGCTTGATCACGCGGAAATCGCCAAACTGCTGCAAACGGCCAAGTCCTGTGGCACATCGCCAACCGCCATTGTGATGGCAACATATTGCATCGTGCTAGGACAAATTGGCGACACCAGGCACCCGACTTTCACCATGCCGCTTCTGAACCGGATGGGGCGGGCTGAACGCAATATGCCGGGAAACTTTTCCTATACCATCCCCTTCGATACCGATTTGGATAATCACAGGCAATTTTCCGGGCTGGCCCGCGATATCTTTGCCCGGACACGGCGCGATATTCGTCATATGCGTCTTGGGGCGCCGCGCATGCGGGCCGCACGGCTGGGTGCGAAAAGCCTGTCGGGGGGCGGTGCCTTTTTTATCGGTCTGGACGCGGATGACCCCCTGTCCTTTGCCGGGCTGCCGGCACGCCGGATCAATGTTTATAACGGCCCCATCAGCGACCTGGGACTGGTCTATATGAAGCAGGCCATAACCCCGGACAGGCACGAGGCCGAAATCATCTGGCAATATGATACCAGTTGCCACGATGTAAAATCCGCCACCCGCATCGCCGAACGTTTCCGGTGTTTTCTGTTACGTGCACTAGATAACCCGGATCAGGATATTGCCGACATTGCGGCACCGCCCGAACACGAGCTTGCGGCGATCCGGGAATTTGAAAGCGGCCCGCGCTTTATCCGACCGGTTCCGGAACACCTGATCCCCCAGCGTATTGATCAAGCAATTGCATCGCACCCGGAAGACATTGCCCTGATCACGGCAGAGGGGCGGGAAGTAACATTCGCAACCCTGGGGAATATGGCAAACGCCGTTGCCCGCCATTTACAGCACAGCGGGATTGCGCCGGGCGATTTTGTCGGCATGAATATTTCCCCCTGCCCGCAACAAATTGCCGCCGTCATCGGCATCCTGAAATGCGGCGCCGCCTGTGTACAACTGGATCCGTTGCACCCGGTGGCACGCAATGCGTCGATGATGAAACACCTGAAATGCCGTCAGGTTCTAAGCAATTGCACCGGGAAATGGCACGAGACCGATGATCGCACTTTTGCGATAAACGATATTAATTCCGTTTCCGGCATTGACGGCACCATCGCATTTGAAAATATCCGCGCCGACATTTGTGGTGACGATATTGCCTTTGTCTTCCATACGTCGGGGTCAACCGGGCAGCCAAAACCGGTCCCGGTTCATCATCAATCCCTTGCCGACAAGATCGACGTCGCCATTGAACAATTCGGTATCGGCTCTTTTGAAAATGGCGATCCGGAAAGCGTGGGGCTATTCCCGTCACCGGGATTTGATCCGTGGATGCTGCAATTCTGTGTCGGGCTGACGCGCGGGCATCGCATGTGGCTGATGACACATGCGATCCTGAGTGACGGTCGTGAATTCTGGGGCGGTGTGGCACGCCATCATGTCACCCATCTGATGTCGGTGCCGTCATTTTACGAAAGCGTGCTCGATGCCATTCCGGCCGACGGCAATTTCCGCCTGCGCCGGATGATTGCCGGCGGTGAAGTCGCGCAGCCAACCTTTGTCCAGCGGCTTTATGCCGTTATGGACAGGGGCGATATCTGGAACTGCTATGGCCCGACCGAGACGACCATCCATGTCGCGATGTATCCAGTTCCCAGAGATATTAAGTCCAAAAGCATCCCGCTTGGCCCGATCAACAAAGGTGCGGTTGTTCGGATCCTTGATGAAGACGGAAAACGGATGCCACTTGGCGTCCCCGGAGAGCTTTATATCGGTGGCATAGGACTTAATCGCGGTTATATCAACATGCCCAAAGTAACCGCCGAGAAATTTATCGCAGACCCGACCGGTGAGAGCGGCGAAATCTTTTATCGCACGGGCGATCTGGTGTCCTGGGGTGAAGACGGGATGCTTTATTATCACGGGCGCATGGATGAGCAAGTCAAGATCCGCGGGCAACGGATCGAGATCGGTGAAGTTGAATATCATCTTTCGCGTGTATCCGGTGTCGCGCAGGCAGCGGTATTGTATGTCAAAACCGGTCATGGCGGTGAACTGATCGGTTATCTGTTGCCAGACGGCTCCGCATCCGCGCGCCCGGATGTTGGCGCTGTACGCGGCGAACTGGCACGACATCTGTCCGATGCAGCCCTGCCTGTACGGCTGGAATGGGTGGACACGCTGCCAATGCTGCCGTCAGGCAAGATCGACCGCAAGGCGCTTGTCGAATTTGCCACGCTTTCGCGGGAAAAATCCTCTGTTCCCCCGGCAGAACGGCAACCGGCACCCACCAAACCCGATCAGATGCGGTTTCATCAGATTGCCGGACAAATCGCCAGGATCTGGCAGAATCTGATTGAAACGGACGAAATTGATTTTGACATCAATCTGTTTGACGCCGGTGCCCATTCGCTACTGGTGCCACGTGCCCAGTTTGCGCTGTCAAAACTTGCCGGACGGAACATTGCATCGGTCGAAATATTCGAGCATCCGACCATCAATTCCTTTGCCCGTCATCTTTGCAACGGCGCGCAAGCAGACGTCGACGCCACAAATCCGGAACCCGAACAGTCCCGTCAGAATAAGGCGGGCAATAATGACATCGCGGTGATCGGCATGGCAATGCGCCTGCCCGGTGCGGATGACCGCGCGGCATTCTGGTCGCTGCTGGAAAACGGTATTGACCAGATACGGGATATTGACCTTTCCCGGCTACGCGCAATGGGGGTTGATCCCTCGATACTGGAAGATGCGGCCTTTGTCCCCCGCCACGGGATTCTGGATGATATTGACATGTTCGACCCCGCCCCGTTTTCCATGACGGCGGGCGAGACCCTTGAAACCGATCCCCAACATCGCCTGTTGCTTGAAGTAGCCCTTGGTGCACTGGAAGACGGGTCCTGCGATCCGGCACGTGATGGACCGGTTGGTGCCTTTGTCGGGGTGGGATTTCCGACCTATCTGATCGACGCACTGGCAGATCGCCTGGATGCGCGGCCCGATGCCATCCGGTATGGCATTTCGATTGGCAATGACAAGGATTTTGCCGCCACGCGGCTTGCCTATAAACTCAACCTGACCGGGCCTGCCATCGCCTCTGCAAGTGCATGTTCAACCGGGTTGCTCAATGTTGCACAGGCTGTTCAGGCATTGCGGTCCGGGCAATGCCGTGTTGCGCTTGCGGGGGGGGCCGCGCTGGGGATGAGCCCGGCTGGC
Source organism: Thalassospira profundimaris (assembly GCF_003326755.1). Lineage (GTDB taxonomy): Bacteria > Pseudomonadota > Alphaproteobacteria > Rhodospirillales > Thalassospiraceae > Thalassospira > Thalassospira profundimaris_B. Next base: position 50,785 of record NZ_JPWH01000017.1, read on the forward strand.
GGATATTATTTTACCCAGGGCAGCATCGGATCGCGCAGCGGCGTTTGTCGCCCGTTTGACAGCAAGGCCGACGGCGTTGTCGGGGGCAGTGGTGCGGCGATTATCCTTTTGAAACGCCTTGAAGATGCCATTGCCGACAAGGACACCATCCATGCGGTCATTAAGGGCATCGGCCTTAGCAATGATGGCGCGGCAAAGGCAGCTTTCACCGCGCCCAGCATCGATGGCCAGGCGACGGCCATTCACGCGGCCCTGGCCGATGCACAAATCGATCCCGCCACCATTCGCTTTGTCGAGGGACATGGCACCGCAACCGCCCTTGGCGACCCGATAGAAGTCGCCGCACTCAACAGGGCCTATGCGCGATCACGGTCAACATCGTCACGCCCGGTCTGGCTTGGTTCGGTGAAGGGGAACCTTGGCCATCTTGACAGTGCCGCCGGTGTTGTCGGCTTGATCAAGGCGATATTGGCCCTGCGCCATCGGGCCTTTCCGCCGACCTGTCATTTCAGCGAGCCCAACGCAAAACTTGGTCTGGAGCACGGACCATTTCAGATTAACAACACTGTTCAACCCCTGGCGAATGACGGCGATGAACCGTTGCGTGCAGGTATCAGCAGCTTTGGCGTAGGCGGCACCAATGTGCATGTGATCATCGAAGAAGCGCCCCGCCCCGATACATCACCCGTGGCACATACACCAAACGATAGTCCCGTGATCCTTCCATTTTCAGCAGCAAATGAGGCCGCCCTGCACAAATTGCTGGAAACAACGGCAACCTGGCTTGACCGGCACGGATCCGAAATCGCGATATCCGATGTTGCAAACAGCCTGTCGCGACGCCACGCCCATCGGTGCAGGGCCACGATTGTTGCCACCGACATCGAAACGGCCCGTGCCGCCCTGTCCAACCCGAAATTGCCCACACATCATCAGGGTGTGGTAAAACGCAATGCGCCATCCGTGACATTCCTGTTCCCCGGGCAGGGATCCCAGCGACCGGGCATGGCCGCCAGGCTTTATGCCAGCGACCCCGTATCAGCAGACCGGATCAGGCAGGCGTGCCAACAGGTCGCACGGATCGGCGGACCGGATGATCTGCTGGATTTGCTGACCATGTCAGATACAAGCCCGGCAACATCAGCCCGTATGGCGCATACCGAAATCGCCCAGCCAGCTTTGTTTATTTATGAATTTGCACTGGCAAACTGGCTGATCGACAATGGTATTTCGCCTGCGGCACTGGTTGGTCACAGCATTGGCGAATATGTCGCGGCCTGCCTTGGCGGGGTGATGTCATTTGATGATGCGCTGCGTCTGGTGGTGATGCGCGGCCGCCTTATGGGCCAGACCGAACCAGGGGCAATGTTTGCGCTTTCCATGACCGAAACTGCGGTGGGCGACCTGTTGTCGGCTTTTGGTCCCGATCTGTCGATGGCGGCAATCAACGGGCCGCGCCAATGTGTGGTGGCGGGCAGCACCGAATGTATCGAGGCGCTTGAAGACCATATTAAAACCCAGGGCAATGCCGGGCGTCGCCTTGTTGTCTCGCACGCCTTTCATTCCCGCATGATGGAACCGGTTCTAAAGGCCTTCCGCAACATCGTTGCCCAAACCCGGCTCAATGCCCCGACCCTTCCGATCCAGTCCAATCTGACCGGAAAATGGCTGTCGGCAGAAGATGCCACAAACCCCGATTACTGGGTTCAACATCTGCGCAATGCCGTGCGTTTTGCCGATAATATCAAGGGCATTCTCGCGGAAATGCCCGACACGGTCATGGTCGAATGCGGTTTTGGCAACACGGCAAGCCGCCTTGCCATGGTCAACGGCACCCAAGCGGCCAACTGTATTTCCCTACAGCCAGCCGCCGATGCGAAGGATGCGCAAAATACCTTTGAGGTCAATAACACCCCGGATCCGCTGATCAATGCAATTGCCATGCTTTGGATCAGGGGCCCAACACCGGATTGGAACCGGGTAAACCGGACCACGGATGCCCGGCGCATTCCATTGCCAACATATGCGTTTGACCGGCGCCGGTTCTGGCCGGAAAAAAACACAGTCCCGACATCTGGCATAACGCCGTTTGCCGCCCCGTCTGCCGAACCAAAAGGCACCTCGCCAACAGAACGGGATGTTAAAAACGCCAAAACCGAACCACACCTGCAAGCCGACATTCTTGCCGTTTGGCGCAATATGTTTGGCGACCCGGCCATTGGGGCCGACGACGATTTCTTTGAACTTGGCGGGGATTCCCTTTTGGCAGTTCGGATCGCAACACGGCTTGCCGACGTTCTGAACGCTGAAATTCCCGCCGCCGTTATGTTTGAAGGTCGCACGGTTCGGGGCGTTGTTGATCTGCTTGCCGCATTTGAAACGGATACCACAACGGTCAATGCCCCACCCGCCCGGAAAGACGACATCACACCCAATGCCGCCGAACCGCAACCGTCACGCGAAACAGGAATGCTATAATGACGACGGATCAACTGTTTCATCGCACCTGGGCGGCCCAAAATCTGCTGGACCAGCTCCGTCAGCGCGACATTGTGTTAAGCCTCCACGCCAATGGCAATGACCTTTGTTTTGATGCTCCGGCCGGTACTTTTGACGACGCGCTGAAACGCCGAACGCGCGAACTGAAAACCGAAATTATCGGTTTGCTGCGCCCACCGGCTGTTGAGCCCGAAAATAACGACACAGCCGGTCCAATCCTTTCGTCCTTCCCGGCCCATCCTGCCATAGAAGGGCAATGGATTGCCCGACGCGACCAGGAACCAAATGCGAATTATCACATCATCACAGGGTTTATGCTGCCCGAAGGTACGGATTTTCAAGCCGTTCAGAGCGCAATCGCGGGCATTGTCAAACGTCATGATGCCCTGCGATCCACCTTTGTCGAACATGACGGTCAACTGATCCAGCGCATTCACGCCACCATGCCGGTGCAAGTGCGCAAAATCGACACCCCCCATGACATACGCTGCGCGCTTTTTGATCTTGCAACCGGTCCATTGGCGCGGTTTGGCTATATCGACCACAAGGACGGCCAGGCACCACAACTGGCAATAGCCATTGATCATCTGTGCTTTGACGGCCAGTCGATCATGTTATTGAAAAAAGAGCTTCTTGCCGTTCTTGCCGGACAAAAGCCCGGAAATGTCCCTGATACCGGGACTATTATTCGCAATGCCCATTACGAGCTGGATCACGAACGGGGCGACGTTGCGCGACGTTTCTGGTCTGCGCGAACCGATAAACTGTTGTCCGTCGGGCTGCCTGACGACCCGGATGCAGATCGCAAGGGGGCGGGCAAGCGCCTTTTGATCGAATTGACGGGAAAAAACGCAGATGCGTTCTCGAAACTTGCGCAATATACCCGAAAAACCACCCAGACCGCCCTTTGGATGGCGCTGACAATCGCGGTCATTGCGCGCCATAAGGAAAATGCGACTGCCGTGATCGGGCTGCCCTTTGCCGGGCGCAGGGACCGGGAAACGATGCAGGCGATGGGCTGTTTTGTAAATGTCCTGCCGGTTGCAATCAAACCCGATATGACCGCCAGTCTGGAAACCCTGACCCACCAGGTGGCCCGCGAGGTTCTTTCAATACTGGATGTGCAGGATTATCCGCTTTCGCGCCTCACACATGACCTGATGCAAATTACACAGGGGCCGACCGGTCAGCCGTTTGATGCCGTCAATGTGATGGAAATCAGCGGCAGCACCTTTGAACTCGAAGATATCGACTTTGGCGCCGGCAAATTCCCCCTGATGATTGGCATGATGCAAAACGGCCCGAAGACCTTTTTGGCGGTCGAATATCAAAGCCACATCTATAGCGATGCGTGGATCGAACGTTGCGCACAGCGTTTTCTGACCTTTGCCAAAGCCCTTGCCGACAACCCCGAAATGCCGCTTGGCCTTGTTGATCTTGTGCCCGAAGACGAACGCAATCACCTGACCGTTGGGCTGAACGATACCGCGTCGGATTACCCGCGCGACTGCGGAGTTGGCGAACTGCTTTCGCGACAGATCGCAGACCCGTCCAACACGGATAAAATTGCCCTGGAGGATCACAACCGAAAAATCACCTATCCGATGTTGGGGCAACAGGTTGCCGCGATTTCAGCGCAGCTGGAGGCTCTTGGTGTCACTGCGGGGTCAATTGTCGCACTGGCGGCAGATCGTTCGCTTGATGCAATTATCACCATCCTTGGAATTGCGTGGCATGGCGCGGCCTATCTGCCGATTGACAAATCGCTGCCCGGCGATGCCGTTGCTGCCCTTATGCAGGAATGCGGTGCCGGTATTTTGCTGTGTGACACGAAACAGTTTGACCGTCTGGCGGATCTTTCCGATCGCGTTCATGTTGCAGGGCTGCCCGACATGACCGCACCGTCAGACGCGCCATTTACCAAACGTGCGGGCGACGATCTGGCCTATGTCATGTTTACATCCGGCTCGACCGGGGCGCCCAAAGGTGTTCTGATCCCCAATCGGGCGGTTGCACGGCTGGTTATGAACAATCGTTCGCTTGCATTTGATAACAGCCTTGTCATGGCACAGGCCGCGTCACTTGGTTTTGATGCGGCGACGCTTGAAATCTGGGCGCCGCTTTTGAATGGTGGCAGGCTGGTTCTGATCGATGACGAAACCCTGTTTGATCCGTCCGCCCTGCACACGGCCCTGAAAAATGGCGGCGTCACCACAATGTGGCTGACAGCCAGCCTGTTTAACCGCATTGCCGATGATGCCCCGCATTGCTTTGCGTCGCTCAAAACACTGTTAAGTGGTGGCGAGGCACTCAGCCCGACGCACCTGCAAAAAGTCATGAAGGCCTGCCCGGATCTTGCCCTGATCAATGGTTATGGCCCGACGGAAAACACCACCTTTACCTGCACCCATCCAATCACGCCCGACGATGCACGCGCCGCCAGCATCCCGATTGGCAAACCGGTTGGCAATACACGCATTTATATTCTTGATGAACGCGGGCAACCGGTCCCGACCGGGGTGTGGGGGGAATTGTATGCCGCGGGCGATGGCTTGGCCCTGGGATATTCCGGTGCGCCGGAACGCACGGCCCGCGCATTTGTCACGTTTGATCATCTGCCAGAGACACGCCTTTATAAAACGGGCGACCGGGCACGCTGGCGGGCAGATGGCGTTATCGAATTTGGCGGACGCGGCGATGGACAGGTTAAAATTCGCGGACACCGGATCGAAACTTCTGCCATTGAAAAACAACTTGGCGAGATTGAAGGCATCCGCAATGCCTATGTGATGGCGGTTGGCAGCGGCGCGGATGCGTTTCTTGGCGCGGCCATTGCGTCTGACCGGGATAACAGCATTGCCTGGATGCAGGCGCTTGGCGACAAGCTGCCCGATTATATGATCCCTGAACGGTTTGTGGTGCTTGATCACTTGCCCGTCAACGTCAATGGCAAGATTGATCGCAAGCAGCTTATTGCCGCGCTGACACATAGCGTACAGCGCGCACACCCCTATGCCCCAACCAGTAACACCATCAGCAGCGATCTGGAACAGGTCGTTGCCGGACATTTCAGGGCCCTGTTTGGCAAAAAGGACATCACCACCTCCTCGGATTTCTTTGTGCTGGGCGGGCATAGCCTTGTTGCCATGCGTTTGGCCGGATTGCTGGAAAAATCCACCGGCATTCGCCCGAAACTTCAGGATATTTTTATCGCCAGCACGGTTGGCAAAATCGCCGCCCTGCTTGGCAATGCTCGACAGGAGGGCGCACAATTCCTGATCCCCAAAGCAAACGGCCCGAAATTCGCCCTTTCCAGCGGGCAGGCCCGTCTTTGGGTTTTGCAGCGCATGCAGCCGGACATGGCGGTTTATTCCGTCCCTGCCGCGTTTGAAATCACCGGACCGATTGACGCCAATGCCCTTCAGGCAGCTTTGCATCAGCTTGAAGAACGCCAACATGCGCTGCGCCTGCGGTTCAAATTCGATCCCCATCACCCCGATGGCGTCAGCCAGTATCTGGTACCGGCCGGGTCATGGGTGCTGGGCCGCCACGAAATGGACGAAGGCCGCGCACGCCTTTTCATCGCCCGCGAAACCGTGCGTCCATTCGACCTTGACGACAAACCCCTGGCCCGGGCCGATCTGATCACACTGGGCCCGAACCGTCACTGGATGCTGGTTTCCCTGCATCATGCGATTTGTGATGGGTGGTCAATGCCGATATTGCTACGTGACCTTGCGGCACTCTATGCCGCGCAAACAGGCGCGGCAGCCCCTCCATCCCTGCCGGTCCTGAACCGGCATTACGAGGATTTTGCCAACTGGCAACGGGGATATTTGAACTCGGCTGAAGGCCGGAATTTGCTGGATCGCTGGAAAAACCGGCTCTATCCCCTACCAGAACCACTTAACCTGCCAACCGATCGCCGCCGCCCGAAAATCCGCCGGTTTGCCGGTGATTTTTACGAAACGGTCTTTGACAACGATACGGCCTGGCGGATCCATGACGCGGCAAACCGTCACGGCACAACGGCCTTTTCCGTTCTGAGCGCACTGGTACAGGTTTTGATGTATCGGCACTGCGGGCAGACCGATATTCCGCTTGGCATGCTCGTGGCGGGGCGCGAACAGACGGCCCTTGATGACGTTGTCGGGTTTTTCGTCAATACCGTTGTGCTGCGTCAGGCTATCGACCCGGATGCCGGGTTTGACGATCATCTGGCACAAACCACCAAAACCGTCATTGATGCCCTTGCTGACCAGGCCGCCCCGTTCGAGGATGTGGTTGCCGCCGTCAATGCCCCGCGTGACCCGGCACGTAATCCGCTATTTGATGTGCTGGTCGCCTGGCAGGACAGCATCCCGGACCTTGGCACGCTCGGCGGTGCGGAACTCTCGCTTCTGAAAACCGAATTTCCGTTCTCGAAATTTGATCTTGCCTTCTATTTCAGCAAACGCAACGACACCGTTGTTTGCCAGATCGAATTTGATACCGACCTGTTTGACAAATCCACCATTGAAGCGATTTTCAACCGGCTTGAAACCCTTGCCAACGCGGCCCTGTTGGCGGGATCGACAACCAAAATCGCCAGACTGCCGATATTGCCTGCGAGGGAGCAGGCAAGGATCGATCAATTCAATGCCACCGATCTTGATCTTGCGATTGAACGCTGCATTTCCGAACCGTTCATCGATCAGGTTCGCGCCACGCCCAACGCACCGGCGGTTATCGGCACATCGGCAACGCTAAGCTACGCACAATTCGCCCGGCGGGTGGCTGGCATTGCGGCAAAACTGCGCACCGCATCGGTTGGCCCGGGCGATGTCATCGGCGTTGCCCTGCGACGCTCAATCGACATGCTAGCGGCCATTCACGGCATCCTTCTGGCGGGGGCGGCATACAGCCCGCTTGACCCCGATCACCCGGAACAGCGCCGCCGGGATATGCTGGATGATCTGGGGTATCCGCGTGTGATCACCACCCCCGATCTGGCACATCTGTTTGACGCCGATAAAATCCTGATCCTTGATGGCAACGAAGATGCCGACATCCCTGATGCGATCAACGCGCCTGACAGCCTTGCCTATGTGCTGTTCACTTCCGGCTCTACCGGACGGCCCAAGGGGGTGGAAATTGCCCATCGCGGTGTTTTGAACCGCATTCTGTGGATGCAGGATGCCTTCCCGATTGGCCCCGATGACGTCATTTTGCAAAAAACCCCCATTACATTCGATGTCTCGGTTTGGGAATTATTCTGGTGGTCATGGACCGGTGCACGGGTTGTCCTGCCCGATCCGGGTGTGGAGCGCGACCCGCAACAGCTTGCGCAAGCCATTTGCAGCCATAATGTCACGATCATTCATTTCGTGCCTTCGATGCTGGCAAGTTTCCTGTATGCCATTGAACATGGCCTGGTCGATATTGAAAAACTTGGCAGCCTCAAACGTGTTTTTGCCAGTGGCGAGGCACTTGACCCGGCACTGGTGCACCGCTTCAATACGCTGCTGTTTGATCGCTTCGGGACGGAACTGCATAATCTTTATGGCCCGACCGAGGCCACAGTTGATGTCACATGGCATGCCTGTTCGCCCCTGGATAACCCCGATATCGTCCCGATTGGCAAACCGATTGCCAATACCCGCATTCGCATCCTGGATGACACACTGCAGGACATGCCGATTGGCATCGCCGGTGAAATCGTTCTGGGCGGCCCGCAAATCGCACGGGGCTATCGCAACCGCCCCGACCTGACAGCCGAAAAATTCCCCGACGATCCCGGCAATCCCGGACAAAAGCTTTATCGTACCGGCGATCTTGGTCGCTGGCTTGCGGATGGATCGGTCGAATATCTGGGCCGAATGGATCATCAGGTCAAAATTCGCGGTTTCCGCATTGAATGCGGCGAGGTTGAAACCGCGATTGAAAGCCATAGCCTGGTTGAACGCGCCGTGGTCAAGGTGGTGCGCATCGGCGGTCTGGATGAATTGCATGTCTTTGTGCTGGGCGATAATGACCTGACCACAGGCATTTTGCGTGATCATCTCCGCACGCGACTGCCCGAATATATGATCCCGGCGCGTTTCTTTGCCCTCGATGATCTGCCGCTTACCAGCAGTGGCAAGGTGGATCGCAAGGCCCTTTCGGGTAGTCCGATGCCCCAGTCGCCCAAAGGCAGCCGCGCGAAATCAAAACCCGATATCGCGATAGCCCCCGAAGCAGAGCCTGCTGGACTGGCAAATCTTGAAAAAATCCTGCAACGGCTTTGGCAGGAAATTCTGCCCGGTGTCATCGCCAACCGTGACGACGGTTTCTTTGACATCGGCGGAAATTCGCTTTTGTTATTGCGACTGCATGAGAAGATCAATGCCCGCTGGCCCGGCAAGGTCAGCATTGCCGATCTTTTTGCCAGTGCCACCATCGCACGTCAGGCCGAACTTCTGGCCGGGCGGGATATTCCAACCGATAATCTTGCGCCCGCACCTGTTTCACAGCTTGCAACCACGGAGCCAATTGCCGTCATCGGCATCGGACTTCGGCTTCCAGGGGCGGACGATCTCGACACATTCTGGGCGGACGCTGCAAACGGAACAGACCATGTGCGTCCGCTTCCGATCGAACGTGATCAGGAAACCCGCGAAATCATGTCCGCCATCGGGCGACAGGTGCCAACACATTTCCGCGAAGCTGCCTATCTGGACCACATCTTTGATTTTGATCCGGGCCGCTTTCGCATGGCACCGGCGGATGCCGCCCTGATTGACCCGGAACAGCGCCTGTTTATCGAAACCGCCCTGATGGCAATGGAAAATGCCGGTTACGGCGGACAGTCCCTTAGGGGGCAAAAAGTCGGTATTTTTGCCGGTGGCGGGGCAAATCCGGCATGGCGCATTGCGATGGAACATGTTGCGCGGGACAGGGCAGAGCAGGTCTTTGCCCTGAATGTGCCGTCCAACATGGTGACACGCCTGTCCTTCCTAAAGGACTGGCACGGCCCGGCAAATATTGTCGATACCGCCTGTTCGTCCTCTCTGGTTGCCGTTCATCAGGCCTGCCAGAACCTGCGAAGCGGCCTGTGCCATATCGCCCTTGCCGGTGGTGCGAAACTGATCCCCTTCCCGCCCGATGCCGAGGGCGGATTTACGATTGATTCCTCGACCGCCCGCACCCGCGCCTTTGACGATAAAGCCGACGGTACCGGCATGGGCGAAGGCAGCGTGGTCTTTGTCCTCAAACCGCTGGGCAGGGCCCTTGCCGATGGGGATACGGTTCATGCCGTCATTCGCGGCAGTGCCGTTAACCAGGACGGCGCATCAAGCGGGGCCGCCGCGCCAAACCCGGCCATGCAGGCCGATGTCATCCGCCAGGCCGCACATGCAGCCGATATCGAGCTTGGGTCACTCTCCTATATCGAGGCGCACGGAACAGGTACCTCGCTGGGCGATCCGATCGAGATTGACGGTCTAACCCGTGCCTTTGCCGGAAGCACGGACGAAACCGGTTTTGCCCTAATCGGCTCAGGCAAGGGAAATTACGGCCATCTGGATGGGGCGGCTGGGGCGCTTGGTCTTGCCCGGGCCATTATGGCACTGCGCCATGACCAGGCCCCGCCGCAACCCTTCTTTGAAATCCCCAACAGCCGGATTGATTTTGCCCGCGCTCCGGTGCGCCCGACCAACCGCCTGGAACCATTGGCCGACCGTGGTGCACCACGACGGGCCGGTGTCAGTTCATTCGGGCTAAGCGGTATCAATGCCCATGTAATCCTTGAAACTGCGCCGAAACGTGCCGCAAATGCACCGGATGATGTCGCACATAACGGCGGCTTTATTCTTGCCCTTTCTGCCGCTAGCGATGCCACATTAACGGACTATGCAACCAAACTGCATCGCGCGGTTGCCGATAATCCCGGCCTTGATGTCCGTGACATTTGCCATACGCTGGCAACCGGGCGAGATCAGCTAAAACATCGCTTTGCCGTTGCGGTTTCGGATCGCGACAGCCTTCTGAACGCCCTTGCCGGACTAATCGCGGGGGACAGGGCAAATTGTGCTGAGCCAAAACCCGCCACCGATGCCTTGTCCGTTCCGGCGGCATCAGGCAATCTTGACGGTGCAGCCGCCAATGCCCGCCAGTGGCTGGCGGGGGCCAATCTGGTCTGGCCACAGGATATTCCGGCACAGCGTGTTGCACTTCCGCATGCGCCCTTTGCAAAAATCGTCTGCAAACCGGCCTTCAGGCCGCGTCCCGCCAGCCACACAGCCGTCATGACAGGCCCGGTCGAAACGGAAAAAGGCCGTTGTTTTGCCATTCCGGTCAATTCGCCGTCTTTCTGGCCCACACAGGAACATCACCTGAACGGACAGCCAACACTGGTCGGCATGGCCGTTCCCGCCCTGATCGCGATGGCGGCCCGTAACGCAACGGGCACCCCGCCTGTGCGCATTTCCGACCTTAAATGGCAAAAACCCCTGTTGCCCAATGCCCTGCCCGATGGCACGGCGACACTTGTGCTGGCAAATGACGGGCGGGCCGAGTTGGGGGGGCGTCTTAAAAACGGAAAATGGTCGGTCTTTACTACGGCACGCTGGTCCCGTGACGTGCAGGGAAAAGATACGCCTGATCCCTTGCTGTCCCTTGATCACGTGCGCGCCAATTGCCCGCTTCAGGCCAATATCGCGCCATTTGCCAAGGATGTCGGCCCGATTACGATCAGTGACCGCTGGGATTGCAGGGTGTCAATGTCTTACAGCGCAGACGAAACCGTGGCGGTCTCGCACCTTGTGTTGAAACCGCAATATCAATCGGACCTATGTGAGTGGATCATACATCCGGCGATGGTTGATATTGGCTGCAGCATGATATTGACGCCCGACGATCATGGCACCGTCCCTGTCGCTATTGATGACATGACAATTCATGCCCCCTTTACCGGCAGCGTGATTGTCTGTGCCGAACGGTGTCATCCGGGTCAGGTCAATCTCGCCTTCTTTGATGCAGATAGCGAAAGGTTGCTTTTAAGCATCAAGGGTATCCGTTTTTCACGCGATAATGAGCATAAAACCCTGTCGTCCGTACCGGAACTGCTTAGTATCGACTGGGTTCCCTACACCCCTGATATCCGTCCCGTGCCCGAAAACACCCTGATGATTTCCGATGGCGATTTCTGGCCGGTTCTGCCTGCCTGCCTGCGGATTTCTCCCGATGCCATGCACACCCGCGGCAAGGATATGCTGGCAACGGCGCAAAATGTCATTCTGGCGTTGCAGCCAGGCACGGACATGGCACTTCGTACCGCCCGGTGCCTACGCATGATCCTGCGTTCCATGCGTGGGCGGGTGCGGCTTGTTGTTGCCGGATGTGGCGCCTATCAGATCGGGGCCGACAGTATTCCGCCCGATCCCGACCAAAGTGCGGCTGCCGGTGTTGCTATCGCGGTGGGCGCCGAGGAACCACGCCTTGTTCTGGACTTTGCCGATATCGCACCGGAAGATTTCGTTGACCATATCGGGACCAGATTTGCCAGCGCCCCGGACCGTGACCGGGTTTCGATGTATCGCCAAAAGGCATGGTACCGTCGAAAACTTCGCCCGGTTTCACGCGACGAACGCCTGACACAGGCCACCTGGCCCGATCACGGGGTGTGTGTCGTAACCGGCGGCACTGGCGGTTTTGCCCTGGCTCTGGCCGAGGAAATGGCGGCCAATGGTAAACTCGCCCTCGCCCTTCTTTCGCGCCGGGGGGAAGATGGCCTGGATAGCACCGCCCGGTCGAGGCTTGCGGAGCTGCATGCAAAAGGTATCAGAATTTCGCTTTTTGCCTGCGACGTGGCCGACAAGGCCGCCCTTTCCCGGACCCTTGCCACGATCCGCGATACGCTTGGCCCGATCACGGCCATCGCCCATGCTGCCGGACTGGCGGATGGCGGGTTCCTTGCCGTGCGCGATATGGACGCATTTGAAAGCATCATGGCGGCCAAAATCGACGGGGCCCGTCATTTGGATGCCCTGACGATCCATGATCCTGTTGCGGCCTTTGTCATGTTTGGCAGCCTGACAGCCATCGTCGGCGTACCGGGGCAGGCCGCCTATAGTGCCGCCAACGCCTTTCTTGACGGCTTTGCCCGTTACCGCCGATCACAGGGCCGCCCAGCACTGACCATCGACTGGTGCGCCCTGGACGAACAGGGCATGGCCGCACGCCACAAGGTGCCGCTTCAGGAAGGGGCGACAATCACACCGCGACAGGCCCCGATAATCTGGCGCGATGCCATGCGCAGCACCGCGCCACAGCTTGTTGTGCTGGCCCCGTCCCTTGCCGGAGAAACACCCGACCGTCCGGCAAAACCCGTTTCGGCAGCCGCCCCCGAAGTTACCGGGCTGCATACGACACCGGCGATGGATATTGACCAGAAAATCGCGACCATCTGGGCCGAGACGCTGGGTTATGATGCCATCGCCCGGGATGACGATTTCTTTGCCCTTGGCGGGGATTCGATCACCGGGATGCAAATCGTTGACCGGATGAATGCCGAACTGGAAATGACGCTGTCGATTTCGGACCTGTTTGAAACACCGACAGTAGATGCCCTATGTGGCCGATTTGGCACGGCACCGATGCCTGGTTCGGACAATACCGAACCAGCCGGCCACGGCGACACAATACCGACAGTAAAACCGCGTTCCACAGGTGAAGAAATCGCAAAAATCTGGGCGGAAATCCTCGGCTATGAGCGTATTGACCCGGAGGAGGATTTTTTTGCCCTTGGCGGCGATTCAATTACCGGCATGCAGATCATTGATCGGATGAATAACGATCTTGCCTGTAATATCAGCCTGGCCGATCTGTTTGAAACGCCGACTGTTACAGCACTGGGCACAAAATTACTGCCATCGGGCAAAACAACGGAAACAGGACTGTCACCGGTATCCTCGCCAGCAAGAACCGAAACCGAGGAAGATCCGCGCCAAACGCCGGAAACGGAATTCTATCCGCTGGCCCCGGAACAAATTTCGGTTCTGCATGCCGAACAGAGCGGCACGATGGGCACGGCCTTTAACCTGCCCCATGCCTTCATACTTGATGGCAGTGTCAATCCTGATCGCCTGCGCGATGCCATCACGGAACTGACAAAACGTCATGACATTCTGCGCACCCGGTTGATTGCCAGAGGCGACGACTGGGTGATGAAAATTCTACCCCTTCATGAAGCCCTGCCCGATTTAACGATGATCGAACTTGATGCCCCGGTATCCCTTGAAGATGCGTGTGCCGGACTTGTAACACCGTTCGATCTGACGACAGAAATCCCCGCACGCTGGCGTGTGATCTGTACAGCCACCGGCAAGAAGGCCCTGTTCTTTGATATTCACCACACGGTGTCCGATGGCTTTACCATCGAAATGCTGCTGGGAGAATTGCTGGCACTTTACCGGGGCCAGACCCTGCCACCGCTGCGCTATCAGCTTCGCGATTATGCCTGCTGGAGCCAGCAGCCCGAAAACCTGGAACGCCTGGAAAAAGCGCGTGATTACTGGTTGTCACTCTATCAGGGGCCGCTTCCGAAACTGGACCTGCCATCGGATCGCAGACGCCCGGCTGTTCACAGCTTCAAAGGGGACATCATCGGGTTTGAACTTGATCCGGCCCTTTTGAAATCCGCCCGCAAATTCGCATCCGATCAGCGTGTGACCATGTTCTCGCTGATGATGGCGACATGGTTTGCCGTGCTGGGCCGTATCACCGAAACCCGCGATCTGGTGATCAGCGTTCCCGTCAACCAGCGCGACGGCACAGGGTTTGGCAATGTGCCCGGCATGATGGTATCGCTTCTGCCGCTACGCATGAAGATTGCCGATGACGAGACCTTTGCCTCGCTTTTGCACAAGGTGCAAAACCATCATATTGATGCCCTGCGCCATCGGGCCTATTTCCTGGATCTGCTGCTTGGTGACCTCTCGCCCCCCGCATCCCCCGAACGCACCTTACTGTCCGAGGTTTCCCTGTCCTATATGAATTATGCGCAAGGAGATTACGGGACCGCTGATCAGACTGGCGGCCTGCGCCCCATTGGCCTTGGCCGTCAGCACTGCAAAAATGATCTGGCAATTTTTGTCCGTGACCTGCCGGAAAGAATGACCATCTCGTTCGATTATTATGCCGATATGTTTGACCAGGCCCGGATGGTCGAACTTGGTCACATCTTTACCACAACGCTGCAAAATCTGGTTGCCGCGCCAGCCACCGCAAAACCCAAACCGATTGTCGATCTGGATCTTCTTCCCGAAGATCAACGCGCAAAGATCGAAAGCTGGGAAAAGGGTCCACAACCACATATCGACCTTGATCACAGGGCACAAAGCGGACTGTTTTCGATATTTGCCCAACAGGCATCCAAAACCGCCGATGCCCGCGCTATCCGCGATACCAGCGGCACCTGGACCTTTGCCGAATTACAGGCCAACGCGCTTTCCATTGCCCATTACCTGAAAACGGCCGGGGTCGCGCCGGGCGATCTGGTTGCGGTACATATTGAACGGGGTCGCCCCGCCATTGCGGCAATTCTGGGGATTACCGCCGTCGGAGCCGGATATGTGCCGCTTGACCCGGCCTATCCGGTGGTGCGCAATCAGTTCATCCTCTCAGACAGCGGGGCAAAACTGGTTCTGGTTGATGACGCAGGATATAACGCACTCGGTTCACTGGCCGAAAATGGCGATCCCATCGCTAAACGGATCAATATTGCCGGTATTTCTCCGGCACCTGCCGATTTCGCCCTGCCCCCCCTTGCCACCCCGGACAGCCTGCCTGCCTATATGATGTATACCTCCGGCTCGACCGGAACGCCCAAGGGGGTCCTGATCGAACAGGGTGCCGTCCGGCGGCTGGCACTTGGGGCGGATTACGCAAATATCCATGCTGGTGATGTGGTGGCACAGGCAGGACCCCTGGCATTTGATGCCGCGACCTTTGAAATCTGGGCAACCCTGCTGGGCGGCGCGGAAATTGCCGTGATTGATCGTGAAGACCTGCTTGATCCGGCGAAACTCGGCCAGGCCCTGTTGCAATCCGGCGTCACCAAAATGTTCATGAGCGCGGGACTGTTCAACCGGCAAATTGATCATGATCCCCGCACGCTTGGAAATCTTGACATCCTGATGGTGGGCGGCGATGCCATCAGCAAAAGGCATATACGCACCTTCCTGTCCGCCTGCCCGGATGTCACGGTTCTCAATGGTTATGGC
Source organism: Thalassospira profundimaris (assembly GCF_003326755.1). Lineage (GTDB taxonomy): Bacteria > Pseudomonadota > Alphaproteobacteria > Rhodospirillales > Thalassospiraceae > Thalassospira > Thalassospira profundimaris_B. The sequence continues at coordinate 66,525 of NZ_JPWH01000017.1, forward strand.
CCGACTGAAACCACGACCTTTGCCGTTGTCGGCCCGATAACCGAAGAAGACCTGTCGGGCGATACTGATAGCACCATCATCGGTAAACCGATTGCCTTTACCAAAACGCAAATACGTGATCGCAATGGTCAGCGCGTGCCGGTTGGCGTGTGGGGCGAATTGATGATTGGTGGCAAACGACTGGCACGCGAATACTGGAACCGCCCGGACCTGACACGCGAAAAGTTTGTTCCCGATCCCGATCACTCCGGCAAACGACTGTATCGCACCGGCGACCTTGCCCGCTGGACGCGGGATGGCCGGATCGAATTTGGCGGACGCCATGACAATCAGATCAAATTGCGCGGTTTCCGCATTGAACTTGATGAAATCGAGCAACAATTGCAATCCGCCCCTGACATCGGCAATGCCGTGGTCCTATTTGACGCAGCAGCCCCGGATGGCGGTGCCATCATCGGCTGCCTTCAGCCTGCCACAAGCAGCAATGGAACCACACGCAAGTTTGATGTCGCAGCCTTGATGGCATGGCTTGGCGAAACCCTGCCCGGTTACATGATCCCGGCAAAATGGCACATCGTTGATACCATCCCCATTACCGCCAATGGCAAGGTTGACCGCAGGGCGCTGCTTGAAACGGCACGCAACCAGTCGGACATCATGCCACTTGCCACCGGTGAGCAAACCGATACCCCACCGGCCAATGAAGCCGAAAAACAGATTACCGAGATATTTACTGAAGTGTTCGCAACCTCGATCCATAACCGCTTTGCCAGCTTTGCGCAGCTTGGCGGCCACAGCCTGATGGCGATCCGGATTGTAAATCGCATTGCGGATCGTACCGGAATTCGGATCAGCATGGCCGATTTCTTTGCCGATCCGACAGTTGCGGGTCTTGCCCGTCACATTGATGAAACCGCCACGGACAGAAAAGCCGTCCGCACGGAACAGATCCCGCCTGCACCGGCAATGGACTATTACCCCGCCAGCCACGCGCAAAAACGGCTTTATCTGCTTTCGCAGATGGAAGGCAATAAGGGTGCCTATGGCATGCTGTATGTGTTCCGCTGCACCGCTGATCTACAGACCGACATTCTGCAATCTGCCCTGATGCGGCTTGTTGATCGCCATGAAACATTGCGCACAGGTTTTGTTGAACATGACGGGGCGATCACCCAGAAAATCCACGCGACCACCCCGCCCGCTGTCGCGTTTGATGATGTGTCCGGCCATGATGACCCGGTACGCGAAGCCCTTCGCCTGACCCGGATCGAGGCCACGACCCCGATCATCCTGGATCAGCCGCCCCTGATCCGCGCCCGCGTCATCGAGGTAACAGACACCGAAAGCCTGATGATCCTGATGAGCCATCACATCGTCGGTGACGGCTGGTCGTCGCGTATCCTGGTCAATGAACTTGGCAGCCATTACGATGCCGTTCTTCATCAACGGGATGATCCCCTGCCAGCACTTCCAATTACGTATAAGGATTTTGCCTATTGGCAATCCCGCCAGGACTGGTCGGAGGCCACCAATTACTGGCGACAACAGCTTGCCAATGCCCCGGAACAGATAAATCTGCCAACGGATCGACCCGTGCCGGAAAAACAGTCCTTCCGTGGGGCACATGCACATCTTGCCCTGCCCGATGATGTTCTGGCCGGGTTGTACCGGCTTGCCCGCCAGAACAGAACAACACTTTCATCGGTCGGGATGGCCCTGTTTTCGGCCATGCTGTACCGTTTAACGCGGCAGCGCGATATGGTGATCGGCATGGGGGTTGCCGGGCGCGAAAGAACCGAAACCGAAGGGTTGATCGGCTTTTTTGTCAATGTTTTGCCGATCCGCATGCAGCTTGACGACGATACCGACCTTGGCGAACTGATCCGAACCACGCATGGAACCATTGCCAATGCGCTGGACCGCCAGGATTTTCCGTTTGATGAACTGGTCCGTGCCGTCGCCCCCAAACGCAATTCCAACCGCCAGCCACTGGTCAATGTGGTCTTTGAATATCAGCGATTTGAAGCTGTAGCGGCAGTCAAACAAACCGGTTTGCCCCTATTGCCCGCCGATACGCCAGGCATTCTACCGGCAAACATGGATGACTTTGTTGATAATACCACGGCCAAACATGACATCATTCTGTTCCTGACCGAAGAAGCCGGACAGGCCCGTTTCACCCTGGAATATGACACCGATCTGTTCGACGCGGAAACCATGCAGCGCTGGTTGAGCTTCCTTGGCAAATTCGCCGCATCTGCCGCACAAAACGCCCAAAGGGACGACACATGAAGATCGCCGATTTCGATTTTGACACCCTTGATACGCCATCGGGAGACGACCTGCACACCGTTTCCCATGCTTCAGGAACAACCGGCAGCATTGTTGACCGGTTTGAAAAGATTGCGGCATCCCATCCCGATCGCATGGCAGTCCGCGATGAAACAGGTGACATCAGCTACAGGGAGCTTGTGCGCCAAAGCAACCGTATCGCCCATTTCATTGCCGGATTAAACCTGTCTGACGCATCACCTGTCGGGGTGATGACCGGACGAAACAAACATTATATCATCGCAATTCTTGGCGTTCTAAAGGCCGGGTTTGCCTTTGTGCCGCTTGATCCGAATGTCCCGCTGATCCGGCGCATAACATTGGTTCGCAACGCCAGGATACCGCTGATCCTTTCGGAAAGTGCCTGTATCGGTGATCTGCACCAGTTGCAATGGCGCTGCAAAACCGTTGCCGACATCCTGTGTCTTGATTGTGACGACATTGATAGCCTGACGGAAAATCCCGGCTCGCTGATGTCGGTTGAGTTATGGGACCACCTGGCAGGCGATGACGCCGACAATATTTTGGCAGGTGGCTGGAAAAGCGCCTTTACCGGGCAACCGATTGCGCAAAATGCGATGGATGCCTTTGGCGAAAATGCCCGTAAAAAGGTTGCCGGTCTGGTATCGCGTGACGCACGTGTACTTGAAATCGGCTGCGCATCGGGTTTTACCATGAAGCATGTCGCCCCGGTGGTCGGCACCTATGTTGCCACCGATTTGTCCCGCCGCAATGTCGAACGGACCGAGGCACTGGCGATCAATCTTGGCATGACACATGTCATCGGCCGCCAGCTTGCTGCCCATGACATCGATGTTTACGAACCGGGATCGTTCGATCTGATCATCATGAACAGCGTGATCGAAAATTTCCCCGGATACGGGTATCTGCGGGCCGTCCTGACAAAGGCAAAAGCCCTGCTCGCACCGGGCGGAGCCATTTATCTTGGCAATGTCTGGGATGCGGATCGCCGTGACGCCTACCTTGCCGATCTGGCCCAATTTGCCCGCGCGACGGTCGGCCAGGGCTATCACACCCGGCTGGATTTTCTTGAAGACCTGTTTGTCCCACAATCCTTCCTGGATGACTGGGCCGGGGAACAGGGTGGTTTTGCTGCCATTCGATCCGCAATCAATGCCGACGGGTTTGACCCCGCCCCCTATACATTCGATTTTATCCTGTCATCCGACCCGGCCAAACGGCCCGCACCGCAACAAAAGCGCCGCCACGATCTGGCCGCGTTAAAAACCCTGCCCGACAGGCACATCGCAAAAAACACCGCGGCCCGCGATCTTGCCTATATTCTGTTTACCAGCGGCACCACCGGTGTACCCAAGGGGGTCATGATCGAACATGGGTCCGTCGTCAACCTGGCACAGTCGGTTCTTGATACACAGTTAAAACAGATCAATGCCGATAACCCGGACCGTGGGCCAGACCATGGACCAAACCGTGCCCTGAACCTGACCTGCGTTGCGCCCTTTGCCTTTGACGGTTCCATCGTCCAGATCTTTGCCGCGATCCTGAACGGGCATTGTGTGCATATCATAGGCTCCGCCACACGAAGCGACCCCGAAGCGCTTCATAACCTGATGGTCGCCAACGCCATTGACCAGCTTGACGCAACGCCAAGCCTGTTTTCACTTCTGCTGGATTATTGGGAAGAAACCGCCTGTTCCTGCCCGGCAAAAATGGTGGTTCTCGGCGGCGAGGCGGTTTCGGCTCAACTGGTTGAGCGGTTCTTTGCCCTGCCCGGCCAAACTGACCGCAAACTGGTCAATGCCTATGGGCCGACGGAATGTTGCGTTTCATCGGCCCAGTACGTCATGACCGCGCACAACCACAAACAAATCCTGCCCCCGCCAATTGGCAAGGCCATTCAGGGCGTGCATCTGCAAATCTGTGACGATTTGGGCCGACCCTTGCCCGATGGCGTTCCGGGTGAAATCCGTATTGGCGGCATGGGGGTTGCCCGCGGCTATCTGAACGATCCGGTCCTGACGGCGCAAAAATTTGTCATCGATCCTGATGGTAGCCGGTTCTATCGCAGTGGCGATATGGGACGACGGCGCAACGATGGCGAAATTGTTTTCCTTGGGCGGGAGGACGGTCAGATCAAGGTGCGTGGCAACCGGATCGAACTTGGCGAAATTGAACATGCCCTGCTGGCCCATCCTCATATTCGCCGTGCGGCCGTAATTGCCCATGACCGCCAGAAAGATGGCAATCCGGTTCTTGTGGCTTATGTCGTTACCGATGACGATGCCCATGCCGATTTTGATATCGCAGCCTGCCGGGCAAAACTGGAGCAGGCGCTACCAACCTATATGGTTCCCAATCATCTGATTACGCTGGACGAGTTGCCCCTCACCGTGAATAGCAAACTGGACCTTGTGAAACTTCCCGTCCCCGAAAACACCGATCAGGCCACAAGCCCCGGGATAAAACCGCTTGGCAGCGCCTATGAACGGATGGTTGCCCGCCTGATGGGCGACGTTCTTGACTGCGCCATTGATGATGCCAGTGCCGATTTCTTTGAGCTGGGCGGGCACAGTGTTCTGGCAGTTCAGTTCCTGTCCAAAATCAACAAAGCCACCAATGTGAAAATTCCGCTTAGCGATCTTTTTACCTGTGCGTCTGTCGAAAAACTCGCAGCCCGCATTTCCGAACGCGAAACCGCCAAAGACGTCAAAAGCCCGATTGTCACGGTCAACGCCTCGGGCGACAAACCACCCATGATATGTTTCCATCCCGTTGGGGGAAATGTGCTGTGTTACCAGAACCTTGCCCGCGAATTCGGCCCAACACAGCCGCTTTACATGATCGAAGCACGCGGCCTGGAAGACGGCCAGAACTTGCTGCCAACGGTCGAGGAAATGGTGGCGGCCTACATGCCCGCCATCCGCGAAATACTGCCCGACGGTCCGATCCGCGTCGTCGGCTGGAGCTTCGGTGGGTTACTGGGGGTCGTCTCAGAAAACGGAAAATAAAGCACGCTAAGCCGGTTGCAGAGGCCGTAGCGGCCTGAACTTCCCCGCGCCGATCTTGGCGCTGCTGCGCCATAGGTAATCACCGGTCAGGTTGATGTGCTCCCAGCCGAGTGGCGACAGGTACTGCAATAGCGAGTCATCGACGGCATGACCATTGCCGCGCAACGCATGCGCCGCACGCTCCAGGTAGACCGTGTTCCACAGCACGATGGCCGCCGTCACCAGGTTGAGGCCGCTGGCCCGGTAGCGCTGCTGCTCGAAACTGCGGTCACGGATTTCACCAAGGCGGTTGAAGAACACGGCACGGGCCAGCGCATTGCGCGCCTCGCCCTTGTTCAGCCCGGCATGCACGCGGCGGCGTAGCTCGACGCTTTGCAGCCAGTCGAGGATGAACAGCGTGCGCTCGATGCGGCCCAACTCGCGCAGCGCGACGGCCAAGCCGTTCTGGCGCGGGTAGCTGCCGAGTTTCCTGAGCATCAGCGAGGCCGTCACCGTGCCCTGCTTGATCGAGGTGGCCAGCCGCAGGATTTCGTCCCAATGGGCGCGGACGTGCTTGATGTTGAGCGTGCCGCCGATCATCGGCTTGAGCGCGTCATAGGCGGCATCGCCCTTCGGGATGTAGAGCTTGGTGTCGCCCAGGTCGCGGATGCGCGGCGCGAAGCGGAAGCCCAAGAGGTGCATCAGGGCGAAGACGTGATCGGTGAAGCCCGCCGTGTCGGTGTAGTGCTCCTCGATCCGCAGGTCGGATTCGTGGTACAGCAGGCCGTCGAGCACGTAGGTTGAGTCGCGCAGGCCGACATTGACCACCTTGGTGTGGAATGGCGCGTATTGGTCGGAGATGTGGGTGTAGAAAGTCCGTCCTGGGCTGCTGCCATATTTTGGGTTGATGTGCCCCGTGCTCTTTGCCTTGCTAGCGGTTCGGAAATTCTGTCCGTCCGATGATGATGTGGTGCCATCGCCCCAGTGCCCGGCAAAGGGATGCCGAAACTGAGCGTTGACCAGTTCAGCCAACGCTGTCGAGTACGTTTCGTCGCGGGTATGCCAGGCTTGCAGCCAAGCGAGCTTCGCGTAGGTCGTGCCGGGGCAGGACTCGGCCATCTTGGTCAGGCCCAGGTTGATCGCGTCGGCCAGGATCGTGGTCAACAACAGGTTCTTGTCCTTGGCCAGATCGCCCGATTTCAAGTGCGTGAAGTGCCGGGTGAAGCCCGTCCACTCATCGACTTCGAGCAGCAGTTCGGTGATCTTGACGTGCGGCAGGACCATGGCTGTCTGGTCTATCAGCGCCTGCGCGGTGTCGGGCACCGCCGCATCCAGCGGCGTGATCTTCAAGCCCGACTCGGTGATGATGGCATCCGGCAGGTCGTTGGCTGCCGCCATGCGGTTGACGGTGGCAAGTTGTGCTTCCAGCAGCGTCAGCCGCTCATGCAGATATTGTTCGCAGTCGGTGGCCACGGCCAGCGGCAATTCGCTGGACTGCTTGAGGCTGGTGAACTTCTCGGGCGGTACCAGGTAGTCCTCGAAGTCCTTGAACTGGCGTGAACCCTGCACCCAGATGTCGCCCGAGCGCAGGGAGTTCTTCAACTCGGACAGCGCGCACAGTTCGTAGTAGCGCCGGTCGATGCCGGCGTCGGTCATCACCAGTTTCTGCCAGCGCGGCTTGATGAAGCCGGTCGGTGCATCGGCTGGCAGCTTGCGGGCGTTGTCGGTGTTCATGCCGCGCAGCACCTCAATGGCATCAAGCACGTTTTTGGCGGCGGGCGCGGCCCGCAGCTTGAGCACGGCAAGGAATTCCGGTGCATAGCGGCGCAGGGTGGCGTAGCTCTCGCCGATGCGATGCAGGAAATCGAAGTCATCGGGTTGCGCGAGCTTCTGCGCCTCGGTGACGCTCTCGGCAAAGGAATCCCAGGACATGACGGCCTCGATGGCGGCAAACGCATCGCGGCCTGATTGCTTGGCGTCGATCAGCGCCTGACCGATGCGCCCGTACAGACGTACCTTGGCGTTGATGGCCTTGCCTGACGCCTGGAACTGCTGCTGATGCTTATTCTTGGCAGCGTTAAACAGCTTACCCAGGATGCGGTCGTGCAGGTCGATGATTTCGTCGGTGACGGTGGCCATGCCCTCGGTGGCCAGCGCCACGAGAGTGGCGTAGCGCCGTTGCGGCTCGAATTTGGCCAGGTCGGCGGGTGTCATCTGGCCGCCCTCGCGGGCAATCTTGAGCAGGCGGTTCTGGTGAACCAGCCGCTCGATGCCGGTAGGCAGATCGAGTGCCTGCCATGCCTTGAGGCGTTCGATGTGTTCCAGCATATGCCGCGAATTTGGCTTGGCCGGAGACTGGCGCAACCAAGCCAACCAGGTCGTCTTGCCGTTGTCCCGGCGCTTGAGCAGATCGTCGAGGCGGCGGCGATGCGCGTCCGCCAGTGGTTCGGCCAAGGCGTCGTAGATGCGCCGGTTAGCACGGGTGATCGCCTCGGCACTCGCCCGCTCGACGGCGTTGAGGGCGGGCAGAATGACCGACTGCCGCCGCAGGTGCCCGATCAAGGCGCTGGCCAGCACGATGCCTTTGTCGGTTTGCATCGCCAGCTCGGTCAGCATCTGGACGGCCTGCCGGTAATGGCTCATGGTGAAGGGCCGGAAACCGAACACGGTTTGCAGCTCGCTCAGGTGCTCGCGCCGGGTCTGCTCCCGCTGGCCGTACTCGTTCCAGCTTTCGACGCCGACCTTGAGCTGGTCGGCGACCAGCTTCAACAAGGGCGGGAACGGTAGTTCATCGACGCCCAGGATGACGCCGGGAAAGCGCAGGTAACAGAGCTGCACCGCGAAGCCCAGCCGATTGGCTGGCCCGCGCCGCTGTCGGATGATCGAGAGGTCGGTATCGTTGAATGTGTAATGTCGGATCAGGTCGTCCTTGGAGTCCGGCAACGCCAGCAGGCTTTCCCGCTCGGCGGCGGACAGGATGGAACGACGTGGCATATTTACTGATCCGTTCTCAAGTATTGATACAGGGTTTCGCGACTGATTCCGAATTCACGAGCAAGCTTGGTCTTTTGCTCGCCAGCCTCGACACGTTGGCGCAGTTCGGCAATACGCTCAGACGACAGGGATTTCTTCCTGCCACGGTAAGCCCCGCGTTGCTTGGCGAGCGCAATACCCTCGCGCTGACGCTCGCGGATCAGGGCGCGCTCGAACTCGGCGAACGCGCCCATCACCGAGAGCATCAGGTTCGCCATCGGAGAGTCTTCGCCAGTAAAACTGAGGTGTTCCTTGACGAATTCGATATGCACGCCGCGTTGTGTCAGCGTTTGCACGATCCGGCGCAAATCATCGAGATTGCGCGCCAGGCGATCCATGCTATGCACCACCACGGTGTCGCCGGTGCGGGCGAAGCTTATCAGCGCTTCCAGTTGCGGACGCTTGACATCCTTGCCGGATGCCTTGTCGCTAAAAGCGCGATCAACCTTGACGCCTTCCAGTTGCCGTTCCGGGTTCTGGTCGAAGGTGCTGACCCTGATATACCCAATGCGCTGTCCAGTCATGGAATTCCCTGCAAAATGTCAGGGAAGACTCTATGACCTTCAACGAGATATGTCAATAAATTCAAAATTCAATCCTATCCTGACGCAATTTACACATGGCATCTGACATCAGGTTAGGGTATAGCTTAACCGGACACCTCGGCCTCTGTGCCTTTACTGCTTTTCGGTACAACCGTCAAGAACAGGCAGAGCGCTCCGATAGTTATCGCCACATCAGCGAGGTTGAAGGCGGGCCAGTGCGCAAGTCGCCAATGGAAGTCAAGGAAATCAACAACCTGTCCACGCAGCACACGATCCGCGACATTGCCCAGCGCACCGCCGAGGATCAGGCTGTATCCCATCGCTTCGAGACGGGGCAATTGCTGGCACAGCATGCGTCCCAGCCAAGCAGAAACGACCAGGCCCAGCGTGATGAAAAAGTAACGTTGCCAGCCGCCAGCGTTCGCCAGAAAGCTGAATGCCGCGCCGGGATTCAGGACATGGACGAAGTTGAAGAAGGGCGTGACTTCGACCTGTTCACCGTAGGCAAACGTGCGGGTGATGGCGAACTTTGCGAGCTGATCGGTCATGACAGCACTGGCGGCCACTGCGAACCAGACCCAAGTCGATGTGCGGCGAGCCGATTGCCACACAGGGACGGCCAGCGGCATCAGCCACCCGGCGAGCGCCGTGCAACTCAATCCAAGTACCCACCCCGCCAGCACATCGGCAGGAAAGTGCATTCCGGCTGCGATGCGTGACCAACCGACCAATGCGGCGTACAACACCAAGCCGATGCGGCCACGACGGCCTATCAAAGGCCAGAGCGCGCCGACCACCAGCGCGGCATAGGTGGCATGCCCGCTGGGCAGGCTGTAGTGTCGTTCGATGCCCCCGATAACGCGCACCATGTCGCCAAAAACGGCAGGCGGGCGTGGAAAGTCGATCCATAGCTTCAAGATGGTGGCGACGAGAAATGCCAACGCAAAGGCCACGCTAAAGACTCTGAGTCTGTACCGGATGGCATCGGCCCGCGTTGGGTCAGGTGCCGACTTTGACCATCCCCACATCGCCAAGAGCATCAGTGGTGCAGTCCAGTAGTTGCCTATCACAAGGTTGAAGAACGATGCCAGCGGTTCCAGCGCTGCAGGTGTGCTCATGTTGATGGCTTGGAACAACGCGATGTTCAGACCACCCCAGTCGTAGAGAAAGAATTTCCAGCTCATTTGCGCAACAGCCTCAAGCCATTGCCAACGACGAGCAAGCTGGCCCCCATATCAGCAAACACCGCCATCCACATGGTCGCTTGACCCGTGAAGGTCAGCACCAGAAATACTGCCTTGATGCCAAGGGCCAGCACAATGTTTTGCATCAGCACCTGCGCCGTCGCACGCGACAGGCGCACGAAGGTCGGAATCTTGCGCAGGTTGTCGTCCATCAGGGCCACGTCGGCGGTCTCGATTGCGGTATCTGTGCCAGCCGCTCCCATTGCAAAGCCGATGTCCGCACGCGCCAAGGCCGGGGCATCGTTGATGCCATCACCGACCATGCCAACCTTGCCGCTTCGGGCCAGTTGCTCCACTTCGCGCAATTTGTCATCTGGGAGTAGGTTGCCTTGCGCACGGTCGATTCCGGCTTGTGCGGCAATGGCCTGTGCCGTATGGGGGTTGTCGCCGGTCAGCATCATGGTGTTGATGCCCAGTGCGTGCAGCTCGGCGATGGCGGTCCTGCTGCTGTCCTTGATGGTGTCCGCTACGGCGAATAAGGCATGTACCGCCTTTGCGCCTACCAACATCACGACGGTCTTGCCAGCGGTTTCCAGCGCAGCGATGCGCTGCTCCAGCTCTGGTGTGCACTGCCCCAGCTCTTCGAGCATCCGGTGGTTGCCCAGATGGTAGGTCGCACCGTTGATTTGGCCTTGCACACCCCGACCGGGCAGCGCGTTGAATTCGGCCACGTCGAGCAAGGCAACCCCGTCCGTCTGCGCGGCCTGTGCCACCGCCTTGGATACAGGATGGTCCGAGCGGGCCGCCAGACTGGCAGCGATGCTGCGGCTGTCCGAGGCGAGTGCATTGCCCCATGTGACAAAGTCGGTCTGTGCGGGCTTGCCGTGCGTGATCGTGCCGGTCTTGTCCAGAGCCAGCCAGCGCAGCTTGCGGCCTTCTTCCAGATAGACGCCACCTTTGATGAGAATGCCGTGGCGGGCGGCGGCGGCCAGGCCGCTGACGATGCTGACCGGTGTAGAGATCACCAGTGCGCACGGGCAGGCGACCACCAGCAGAACCAATGCACGGTAGATCCAGTCGAGCCATGCCGCACCCATGAACAGCGGCGGCAACAACGCGACGGCGATGGCAACGCCGAATACAACGGGGGTGTACCAGCGGGCGAACTGATCGACAAAACGCTGAGTCGGCGCACGACTACCTTGCGCAGCCTCTACCGCGTGAATGATCCGGGCCAAAGTGGAGTTGTTGGCCAAGGCGGTGACGCGGTACTCGAACGAGCCGGATTCGTTGATCGTGCCAGCGAACACCGAATCACCGGGGGATTTTTCGACCGGGAGGCTTTCACCCGTGATCGGGGCTTGGTTGACGGCAGAGCGGCCTTCCAGCACCTCACCATCAAGGGCGATGCGCTCACCTGGTTTGACCCGGACGCGGGCGCCGATGGTGATTTGCTTGGCGCCCACCTCGCGCCATGTGCCGTCAGCCTGCTGTACCGTGGCCTGTTCCGGGGTCAGGTCGAGCAGGCCACGGATAGCGTTACGAGCGCGATCCAGCGATTTGGCTTCGATTACCTCGGCCAGCGCGAACAGTACCATCACCATTGCCGCTTCGGGCCAGTGGCCGATCAACATGGCACCCGTGACCGCAATCGACATGAGGGCGTTCATGTTGAGATTACGGTTCTTGAGCGCAATCCACCCCTTCTTGTAGGTGGAGAGGCCACCCGTGAAGACCGCGACAAGCGCCAGAACGACAACCGACCAGTGATTGCCGTTGTGGAGCCAGTAGACCGCCTCGGCCGCCGATGCAGTGACCAAGGAGATGCCCAGCGGCCACCAGTTGGTCGGCGTGGTCACAGGGGCGGCGGATGGAGATGCGACCTCTGCCGTGTCCACGACCTGCGCCTCGAATCCAAGCGCTTGCAGTGCCACGAGCACGTCTGGCAGAACCTGGTTCGCATGGCGTACCGACAGCGTGCGCTGCATCAGGTTGAAATCGAGATCAGCAACACCGGCCACGGTGCCGAGCTTGTTGCGGATCAACGTCTCTTCGGTCGGGCAATCCATCTTGGCAATGGACAGCTTGGTCGTCTGCTCGGCCGACGCCTGATCCATGCGCACAGCTTGCATGCCGATGGCCTTCAGCGCCTGCTCGACGGGAGACAACGAAGGCAATTCGTGTCGCACGGCCAAGGTACGTTGCATCAGGTTGAATTCAAGACCCGCCACCCCCGCCAGACCGGCCAGTTTGCTTCGGATCAGCGCCTCTTCGGTCGGGCAATCCATGTTCTCGATGCGGTACACCGCTTGAGCCGATCCGGTTGCCAGCGGGGCCGGTGCCGTGGGTTGGATGATCGGCTCAGTCGTGCAGCCACACCCCTTTGAAGCGCATTCGCTCATGAGTAACTCCTGAAAATCTTCTATTCAGCCTCCATTAAAATCTCTATAGTCACTATAGAGTCAAGTGATAATTGGAGATTGATGCATGGAAATCAGAATTGGCGACCTCGCCAAGCGCTCTGGGTGCAAGGTCGTGACCATCCGCTACTACGAGAAGGAAGGGCTACTGCCGAAGCCAGCGCGAAGCGGTGGCAACTTCCGGCTGTACGGTGAGGCGCACATTGAGCGCTTGCAATTCATCCGTCATTGCCGTTCGCTCGACATGACGTTGAGCGAGATTCGCGCATTGCTGGGTCTGCGAGACAACCCGATGCAGGACTGTGGGGAGGTCAACACGCTGCTGGAGGCCCATATTCAACAGGTGGAAATGCGTGTGTCCGCGCTGTTGCAGTTAAAACGGCACTTGGTTGATTTGCGCGAGAAGTGTTCTGGCTCTCGATCTGTAGAGGCGTGCGGCATTTTGCAAGGGTTGGGCAATTGCAATTGCCATGGTGAAAGTGCCACGAACAGTCAAACATCTGGGTAAGTAAGGGCTTAGCGTGCTTTATTTTCCGTTTTCTGAGGCGACCCCCATAAGGGCGTTCACGAATTCGCGCACCCGCATCACAAGTTCGCTGGCGGCCAGCTCCGTGAACGTCACCGCGGCGATGAACCTTGGCGCGATACCTTCGGCCAGCATCATGGCGATCCGCCCGGCCATGACGGCGGTCTTGCCGGAGCCGGCGCCGGCTTCGACGAGCAGGGACCTCTCGTGTGACGCGAGCGCGTTCCGGCGCGCGGCGTCGTCGGCCAGAGCTTGTTGCGGAGCGTCCATCACCTGGCCTCCCACACCCGGACCGCCTCGCCGAGGCGCTCGTTCACGACGACCTCCTTGCGCCTGCGATAGCCGTTGGCGACGTTAGCCGGCAGGGCGAAGGCAAGATCGTCATACGTGTCACCGGTATCGGGGCCCATGAGGGCCCGGCCGGCCCTCAGGTTGGCGCGGGCGGTGTGGAGATAGCCCGAGATCTCCCCGAGGGTTGCCGCCGGATCATCGAGCTGGAGATCGACCCGGTCGCGCAGATAGAGCAGCGAGGCGGCGATCTCGATGTCGTCTCCGAGCAGAGCCCTGACCGCAAAAGCGTAAAGGCAGCGTTGCAGCTCCTTGCCGCCGTCAATGACGATTGCGCCTTTGGGGAGCCGGCCCGTCTTGTAGTCGCGCACGAGGGCCTGGCGGCCGTCGCCGGAGATGTCGAGGCGGTCGATATAGCCGGAGATACGGAAGCCCGTATCGGGAACCTCGACAGGTGCTTCGGCGTCCCAGGGAACTTCGCCATCGGACTTCGGCTCCGAACCGCCGAAGGGGACTTCGCTGTAGGAACGGGCATCAGCCAAGTGCGCGTCGTCCATGGTCAGGGCGTTGCCGGCCAGGATGCGGGCATCTTCCAGGGTGCGTGCCCAGATTATCCTTGGCGGCACCGGCCTCCCGGCTTCCCATTCCCCCACTACTTCGGCCGAGGCGGCCTCGATGGCACCCGCGATCCGGGCTTCGTCGGCCGCCGCTAGCCCGCCCTCCGCTTCGAGGCGTTGCAAGGCGCGATCGAGGACCATATGGACGAGGTCGCCGAGGCCCAAGGCGTCGAGAACGAGCGGGTCGGTGCCGCTTTCCGGCTCGCGCCATCGCATGCCGTACTGCCAGACATAGCCCAGCGGGTTCCTGAGCAGGCGGCGCAGAGAGCTGGCCGACTGCGTGCGCTCCAGGATCGCCAGCAGGATGGGATGTTCGGCGCGGACAAGCCCGTCATGGGGCGTGACGTCCTGGAGATGCCAGTCCCGCCAGCAACTCACCGCAGCGACAGCCTGAGGCACGCCCGCGAACTCCTCCGGCCGCGCCAAGAGCCTGTCGGTCTCGCTCATGGCGTGGAGCGGGACGGCATTGCCTGGAAGATAGGCTTCCTCCGGCTGGCCCTGGAGCAGGACGCTCCGGCCGAGAAGACGGCCGTCGCTGTTGCGCCGGGCGCGGGATAGCACAACCTGGCTCCCGGTTGTCGCCAGAATCGTCTCGAAGTCGCGGCGATCCGCTGAGGCGACCGGAAGGGGATCGAGCTCGGCGGTCGGAATGATGTGATCGGCGAGCAGACGATCTTCCGAGATTCCGCGCGGCCACCGCAACGAATTGAGGCCGAGGAGCCGCACGAATGGCCGCGGCGATGCCGCAAGCGCGCTGGCTGGCATCCAGGCGACGGTGATGCAGGCTTCCAGCCCGTCATCTTGCTTGAGGGTGTCGAGGGTCATGTCCAGCGACGCGGCTGGACCGGCCAGCAGCGCCTTGCGCCAGACCGCCCGTGCCCGGCCGGTCAACAGCGCCTCCCCGGCTTCGGCGGCGGCGTCAGTGCCCCGCTCAAGTAAAGCGATTATGGCGCGCAGGGCGTCGTTGTGGTCCTGGCCGTCTGGCCAGTCGGCGGGTGTGAGCCGGCCGAGGAGCTGCGCCCAGGCTTCGGGCGACGCCAGGGGTGCGTCCGCCGGCAGGACGCGCGTCCAGCCCTCCGGCAGCGCGCCGATGGGCCCCGGATGCGAGCCGAGCAGCACCGCCAGCCGGCGTATCCTTGTCTGGGAGAGGCCCCGCACAAGGATGTCCGCCAGGGCCGCGGCTGCCTGCCCTTCCCGGGTCGCCGTCACCTTGACGCCATGGACGAAATGCAGATCGAGATTGGCGTCCGCGCGCAAGGCCAGGAAATAATCGTCATAGTCCGCCGGCATCGTCGCTGCGATGGCGATGTCTTCTGGTTCGGCCTGTCCCGATGCCAGCAATTCCCGCGCCCAGCGCATGGCCTCGATGGCCTCGTGGTAAGCGGTGGACGCGCTCACGGCCCTGATCTCGGGAGCCAGCGGCTCGACGCGCTCAATCGCGACGGCGCTGCCGTCGAGCCAGGCCGGAACGGACCGGGGTCCGGCGATCCATCGGACCGGCGAGTGCTCGGCGAGGGCGCGCAGAAGCGGCCGCCAGCAGGGGGACAGCTCGGTGATCCCGACGATTTCAACCGGTCCCAGCAATGCCGGCGCGTGGGCGAGACGCGGCATGGAAGCGGCGACCAGGTCCGAGGGACGCATCATGGAGGGCGGAAGGCGTTTGAGAACCGCTTCTTCCAGGCGGGCAATGGACAGGATGCGCGGATGGTCGCCAGCGCGGCCCACCAGATCGAGCCCGGCGCGCCACGCCTTGTGAAGTGTGTCGGCCGCGGCGTCGACCATACCGGGAAGCTGCTTGATCCCGTCCAGCTCGCCGAGCTCGGTTTCCGGCAGGGCCTGCTGAATCGCGGCGCGAAGGCTTTCGTTGTCGATGGGGTTTGCGAATCCGCCAACCAGCGTTGCGGCCAGATACTCAAAGGTCATCACCTGAAGGCCATGCTGGCGATTGCGGGCGGCACGCAGTCGAATCTCACGCATCGCCAATCGGCCATGCGCGACGACGGTTTTTCGGTGGGGGGTCATAGAGGGCGCCATTGGGAAATGTTCCTCGGCTGTGCGGCCTACCGTTTGTTCTGCTCTATGCACCTAGTCCCTTTGTTCCCGTCGCGACCCAGGCATTCTTGGTGGAGCAGATCTCCCCTTCTTCGTTCCGCGCTCGCCGCGCACCACTGTTTCTCCGCGCGAGTTCATGGTGCGTACTGTCGCCGGATCGACATTGCGGTATCGGCCGTTCTCGTCCCAATGCCACTCGAATTCGACGGTATCGTTCGTAAACACCCACCTCTTTGCCCCAAGTGCAAGAAAGCTGTATCGCTCGCCATCGATTTCGAAACTGTGCTGGTGCCACGCGCGAGTGTTGCCGCCCTTGCTTGGCGGTCGTGACGGCTCCACTAGAAAGGCGCGATAACTATTCACCTCGACGGGCCCCACCTTGTTTCGTTTTCCGGTCATCGTAGACCTCTCGGCCTCGTTAAGTATCTGGACTGCGCTCGACGAGCTTTCTTGCCGCCGCCTTGGCCTCCGCGATCGCGTTCTCGACCTCATTCAGATTGGCGAGGCTGATCTGTGCGCGGGCTGGCGGCAAGTCTTTCAAATCGAGGTTCATCCGTTTGATGAAATAGTACGCCATCGAAAGTCGGACTTCGATTTCTCGCACTCCTTCAGGCATGTCATAGTCGCGCTGGATAGCCTGTCTCTGTTCGTCGCTTAGCCCCGGATGTGGGCAGAGCTTCAAACGTATGGTGTCTCTCCATTCAATATCGTGCTCTGGGTCGAATGACACAGATTTCAGCTTCCCCAGCCTTTCAATCCGAGTAAGCACAAAGTCTCGGAATTCCTCGCGCTCGCAGCACCATGCCCGCGCGTGCCACCTGTGGCCGTCAAATGCAAGAGCGTGCGGAGCCATGTCACGCCATCGCGAGCTGGTCAGCGACTGATACCGGACGTTAAGCGCCTGCCGGCCGCGAATTGCTTCGAGAACTCTCCGCAGGACTTCCGGTCGAACATCCCGCCCGATCTCGGGCGCAATGTCGACGGCGGGGATTGAACTGAACCACAAATCATCACGCTGCAAAACTCCGTTTACCCAAGCCCAGAGTTGCAGGAGCACTCGATTCGCGGAAATTTTCAGGAATTTCGGCTTAATTTTACTTGAAGCGACGTACCTCTTTTCTGTCGCGTTGTATTCGATATTGTCGCTGGCAGCCTCTCTATAGTTCCTCAAGTCGACCGATGCTTGGGGGGTCGATATATCGAACCTCTCCTCAAGGTCACTGCGATTTACGTGTCCCTCCCAAAAGAGCCGCCACTCGATGAACTCCATGCGCTGGGCGAGGTGTCGCCGCGGCTGGTCGTCGGTCTCGGTCATCGAAACATCCCTATTGTTTCTTGACAGGTATAGCATCTATACCCATATAGTTGCAAGATGCATAATGGTAGACGGAGGCCTTCTTTTTGGCGGCCTCCCGACAAGGCACACCGGAATAGGTAAGAGAGTGGTAGACGATGCGGCAAATGGCGACGGTGCAAGCTAACGATCTGGCCCTGCCGAAGGGCATTCAGCGGAGCCGTCCCCTTCCGGACGCGGCGCTCGGCGCCTTGTGGGACTCCATCATCCTGGACGAACGCCTCAAGTCGCAGCTCCTGTCCCAGGCGATATTAAGCTTCACGCTGCGCGGCAAGGTCGATCGCAGCGTGATCCCCTTGCATGGCGTCATCCTCCTGGTTGGACCGCCTGGGACCGGCAAGACTTCGCTCGCCCGCGGTCTGGCTCATCGGACCGCCGAGTCGTTTCAAGGTGGCAAGTTTCGACTGCTGGAAGTCGAGCCGCATATGCTGACCAGTTCTGCTATGGGCAAGACGCAGCGCGCGGTCTCGGATCTGTTTTCGCAGTCCATTGCAGAGGCCGCCGCCGGAGGACCGACAATCGTGCTGCTCGACGAAGTTGAGACGCTGGCAGCCGACCGATCGAAGATGAGTCTGGAAGCGAACCCGATTGACATTCATCGCGCCACTGACGCCGTGCTTGTACAGCTTGATGTTTTAGCCGATCAGCATACGAACTTGCTGTTCCTCGCTACCAGCAACTTTCCGCAGGCGGTCGACAGCGCGTTCACATCGCGGTGCGACCTGGTCATGCATGTCCCGTTGCCGGACCGTGAGGCTTGCAGTCGAATTTTGAAGGATTGCCTGACGAAACTTGGCGCAACCTACTCCGCAATCGCCAAGCTGTCGGCATCGCCGCAGTTCGAAGGTTGCGCCGACGAATGCGTCGGGCTCGACGGGCGGGCGATCCGCAAAATGGTGGCTAACGCGCTCGCCAGCAGCCCACAAACCGCAATGAATCCGGAACGAGTCACCATCGAGGACCTGTTCGCTGCGGCGCGTGCCGCTAAGGCGAACCGCGTTCAGGGAGTCAAAGCTTCATGACCACCGTCGCCAGCCGCACCTTTCGTAGCACGCCTCAGCGCGACGCATTGCAGACTTGGACTGCGATCGTCGATCTGTTGACGCAATGCAAAACCGGCGCCGCGCGGTCGGAGCTGCTTGCCGTCGCGGGCGTCGCCGCAAGCATGATCGCGGACCAAGCGCCCAAAGACGCGGCGATAGTCACCACCTGCGACGGTCCCCGCACGCGCATCTATTGTATTTATGACGACGACGCTATCGAAGGTTCGGATGCCAAGGAAGACGCCCTGGGCTTCGATCCGTTGAAGGGCGATTGGCGGGTGTCTCTTCCCTGCCCGGCAGACGATCTGGCTTGGGTGGAGGGCGCGCTGAAGCAGCACAGCAGCCGTATCACGGCGCGCGACCTCGACGCCGCTGTCACTATGGACGACGCCGCAAGCGCGACGAAGACAGAAGGTCTTGTTCTCGATCCGAAAAGGTTCCTCGGCTCATGACCAGCGTCGCCGTCAACACCTACACCCACTCCGTCACCTATGTGGCCGACAACATCCTGAAGAGCTTTAAGGATATCATCCGGCTGAGCGGGCTCGATCCGAGCAATCTCGTGGCAAGTTGGGGAACTAACATGCGGGCGCTGCGGACATGGCTGGACAGTGGCGACCTGGAATGTGTCGTGTTGGAGGTGTTCAATCCGAAGACGGGCGCCCTCATCGTCCGGTGGGATATCGACGTCGTCTACAACTGGTCGTCCGGTGACGGAAGCTTTTGGACGGACACCGAGCAACTCAAGTATCACATCCGCAAGGCGGGCTTGGCGCCCAGCGACGCCAGATACGAGATGCTGATGCATACCAAACCTGGGCGGCCCGATGTGACGGGCTGGTCTAGGGGAGCTTATCGCTCCACCGACGGCATGGTGCGGCACAGCCTCGGCTCGACGATCGAGCACTACGGCCTTGGTGGCAACGCGGCCTATTGGAGAAAGACGTGATGCTGACGCTCGACGAAGCGTTCCGGAAATTTAAAAGTAGGCTTGAGCTGAACGATAAAGAGCAGAAAAACGCGTCGGCACGACACACAGAGGTGCGCGACTATCTCGTTACCAAATTTGAGATCGAGCGCAGCTTCTTGACTGGGTCTTATGCCCGCTACACAAAAACGAAGCCGCTGAAGGACATCGACATCTTCTTCGTGCTGAAAGAGTCCGAAAAGCATTATCGCTCGAAGGCACCCTCGGTGGTAATCGGTGATTTCTATGATGCGCTGGTCGATAAATACGGGAATGGCGCCGTGCGGAAGCAGAGCCGCTCGGTGAACGTCGACTTTGGGGTCGTCGTCGACGCCGAAGATAATACTAATTATCGGGTCGTCAGCGTTGACGTGGTGCCGGCGTTCGCCGCCGGCGACGACTATGAGATCCCCGATAACGATACCGGAAAGTGGATCAAGACGAATCCAGAGACACATGCAAGCAAGGCAACCGCAGCGCACCAAGCCTATTCAAACGAATGGAAGGGGCTGGTTCGTATGGCTAAGTATTGGAACAACAATGCACGACATGGTGAAAAACCGGTCAAGCCTTCGTTCCTGATAGAGGTGATGGCGCTCGAGTGCCTCTACGGCGGCTGGCAGGGTCGCTTCGACTATGAATTTCAGGGATTTTTCTCGACCCTGGCCGACCGTATCACAGATGAGTGGCCCGACCCCGCAGGCCTGGGGCCTGCCATCAGCGACGGGATGGATGACGCTAACAAGCAACGCGCGCGAGACCTGTTGATGGCTGCAAGCCGAGACGCGACGATCGCTATCGACCATGCGCGGCGCGGGCGCAATGGCGAGGCATTGAAAGCGTGGCGCGCGCTGTTCGGTCCAAAGTTTCCGCTCTCGTGATGTGTGGGTGTCATAATGGCTGATGCCGTAATGGCGCGTTGGCACGGCGACAACTATCAAGCGCGCATCTTTTGGGAGAATGCGTTTAATCTGCTACTACCACACTCGTGCGTGGTCGAAGTTACCTTCGAGGCAAACGGCCCGAAGGCCTTTGATGACGTGGTGGTCAAATACGATCCGCCCGTTGTCCGCTCCGGTCCCGAGCGTGTGTCGGCCGAGTACCATCAGGTCAAATGGCACGTCCAGACAGGTGGGCGGTTCGGATATGAGGACTTTGTCGACCCTGATTTCATCGGGGCACAGTCTTTTTCACTTTTGGAGCGGCTTCAACAAGCGCGTAAGACGGCGCCGGCCTCGGCGCATTTCGCTTTTCTCACGACTTATCGCATCAAGGACAACGATCCGCTTGCTAAGCTGATATCGGGCCACGACAAAACATTGCTCATCGAGCGCCTATTCGACGGCACGACCGATCGAAGTCGCATGGGCAAGGTGCGTAAATGCTGGCGGGAACATTTGAAGTTAACGAACGACGATGACCTCCAGACTGTCGTTCGCGGCCTACGCGTGCTCGATGGCTATCGTTCGCTCGAGGAGCTGCGCGCCGAGATTAATCTCAAGGCGCAGGTAGTGGGAGTGTTAGCGTGCAACGCTGCCGATTCCGATTTTCGATACGATGAACTGGCACGACAGTTGAAAGTACGGCAGTTGAACGCACTTAACCGCGAAGCGTTTTTGCAGCTCTGCCGCGACGAAGGACTACTGGTTGAACGTGCAGAGGAGCCCGATCCGTTTTTGTCAATCGCTGTCCGCAGCTTTCTCGGGCCAGCGGCCGACATTGTTGGGGCGGCACCTGAACACACACTGTTGCTTACAGACGATTTTCGGCACCGCTACCTACAGGACGATCGTGAGTGGCAGCGGGACATACGACCGAAGGTCGAAGCCTTTCTGCGGGACGCGGTGAAGAAATCCGCACGATTGCGCCTCATTTTGGACGCACACGCGTCGATCGCCTTCCTCGCCGGCGCAGTGCTCGATTTGAAGTCTGGAGTCCAAACGGAGCTTGTTCAGAAGGGCCGCGTAGGCATCAAGACCTGGAGGCCAGACGATGGATCTGCGGCCAAAGGTCCGCGCTTCGAAGTCGTCGATGAAGCTCTTGGAGGTGGACACGAAATCGCGATTTTGATCAGTGTTTCGCAACCCGTGACGGCACAGGCGCGAGCCTATGTGGCAGCGCACCTGCCCGACGTTGGAAGATTGATGTCCTTCGCCATGCCGACTGGCCCAGGTCAACAAAACGTCGCGGGTGGGGAGCACGCCGCCACCCTTGCAGAACAGGTGTCAAACCATTTGCGCGAAGTGACGGCTGACGAACCTGACGCGACGGTTCATATTTTTGCGGCCGCTCCAAATAGTCTTTTGTTCTTTCTAGGGCAGCACCATCAAGCCATCGCTCCCTGCATTATTTACGAGTTCGATTTCGATAGGCAGGCGCACAAGACTTACCAACCGTCATTCGTTATTGATTGACGTTCGACGTCTTGTGCGAGGATTCCATCCACCGTCTGGAGACCAACGGCCTGGCATATGGCCGCCGTCGATGGCCCCATGAGCTGCCGGCATAATGAAATCACTGATCTCGCGAATGACCGTCGGCAAATCCGGCTCGTCGATCAGCAGCGGCTCGCGGGCGAGGAAGGAACGCCATTGTTGCGCCTTCTGCGGATCGTCCGAGAAGGCAGCGGTCAAGGACGGCGGACGCTCGGGGGGAACTGAGGTCCCGCGCCTCTCGAATGTGGCGCGGATTGCAGCGGCGAGAACTGCGCCTTCGAAGGCAAAGAGCCGCGACATTGCAAGCAGGTCGTAGAAGTCTTTCATCCGGCTGTTCGCGAGGTCGAGTGCAACCATGGCCTCGAATTTTTCTGCCGCCACGGTTTCACGCGGATAGGCGTTAAGCCTGGGCGCTGGCTGATCAAGAAGAACCGGGTATTCGAGCTCAGATGGACCCGGGGTCACGATATCGCCAAAACCGACATCAATCTGGATCGGGATGACGGCGGTCCCGAGCCGCGCCGATGTACGCAAGCGGACGCCCCCATAGAGTTGATCGTCACGAATTGGTTCTGCGACGATTTGCTCGGCATCGAAACTCAACCCGTCTTCCTCAACCTCCTGAACGCAAATGTCCCGGAAGATTCCAACGAGGCGCTCGGCTTCACGATCGCCGAAGGAAAGAAGGTCAACGTCGCGCGTCATTCGGAACGGATCTTCAAGCCAAGCGGCATAAAGCATGGCGCCCTTGAGAACGAAGCGGTCTTTGTGAGGAGAGACGCTCAGACGGAAGAGAAGCCTTTCCAGCGCGTAGCGCGTAAGCATGCGCTGGAAATTCGCCTGCTTCTCCTTGGCGACGTTTTGAAGCCGCGCGCGCACCGAAGCGGCGATATTCGTTGCCTTACGCGCCATCGGCAACGACCGTTTCGAGATATGGCCTCAGGACCGACCAGATGCGGGTGTCACGGGCGTATCGGATGATCTCCGCTGGCTTGGCCTTGCCCGACTTTATGACATTGTGCAGTCCCTCAAGCGCAACGTCGAAACCGACGAGCTTCCTGAACCGAAAACAGTCCACGACAGTTTTGGCCGGGTCGAAGATCGGCACCGACACGCCATCGACGGTATGGGTTTGCACGCCGAGCGAAAGCGCCTGTTCCCCGAACCGCACGATGCGGGTTGGGGGGTATTCGATCTTGGGCTTTCTCGCCTTAGGACCTATAGCGACCCAGACTCGGCTCGGCGTCTGGAGCGTGAGGTCATGGAACTGGAGGGCGGAAATAAGGCAGATGACTCCTTTCGGTACGCGCTTGGCGACTTCGGCCAGGTCATGTGGCGCTGTGATGTCGGCGTCGGTGAGCTGATAGAGGCCACGGGAAACCCGAGTGAGAACGCCCTCGTCCACCAGCCGCGAAAGTGTTTCCGGGTGGACCCCGGCATCGCTCAGCTCGATGCGACGCATGGCGCCGCGCTCCTTGAGAAGCTCGACGGCCCGTTCTTTCTGCGATATCTCGGTTGTAGCGGCCATGTGACAAAACGTCGGAAGTTAGAGTCTAACAACCGACGTTTTGTCACAAACTGGCCTGTAGGAAAAGCGAAAAAGCTCCTGTTCGGCCCCTTCTTACTTGAGCAGCCTCTTGCCCGGCTATTCCTCCCGGAAGAAATCGACAGGTTTCGCGCCAAGCGCCTCGGCGAGCTTTTCCAGCATATCCACAGTGGCGGCGTTTTCCGAACGCTCCACCATTCCGACATAGTTACGGTTAATCTCTGCACGGTCGGCAAGCTCTTCTTGCGACATCCCCTTTTCCTGCCGCAAGTGCTTGAGATTCTGAGCTACGATCCGCCTCAACTTCATGGCGAAAGGCAGCCCGAATACCTAGTATATTGCCACCTAGTATATTAGGTATTTTGATAACCTCCATCTGGATGCCTCAGTTTCTGCGACTCTTACGCTTTACGCCATGCCCTTGACCGTGACCCTGACTGCGTACTTTCGGCCGGATGCCGCTGCCGATCCGCTGATAGGGCCTGAGCGGTACGTCGCCGGATTCGAGGATCCAGACGGCGAGCCGTGGGGAATATCCGTCCCACTGGAGCCGGATGATGTGGATGCAGTCGTCCTAGCCGGGATCGCATTCTCGATCTCGATGGAGCTCGACGGGACGCTCCTGATCGAGGCGGAAGGACGCGGGGATGCCGCCAATGAGGCGATCGCGAAGAGGGGCCATTTGGCCCGGTTGCCATTAGACGAGATTGTTCGGGCGGCGCTCGATGCTGACCTGATGGTGATGGAAGACGATGCCGAAGCGGCGCTGGGCACGCTTCGCGGCCGACTTCTAGAAGCCATTGAACTGGTCGATCAGGCGCTGAGCGAAGAAGAGACTTAGGACAGTCGCTTCTTCGATCGGTGCCGCTCCGGTCAAACGTCCCGCCGGTTCCAGATGAGGAACGCGGCGCCGTCTTCCTCGAACAGCGCCGCTCGAATGGGCTCAGGGAAGCTCGGATCGTCAAGCTGGACGCTGAGATAATCACGCGGCTCATCGCCGTTCGTCTGCGCCTTCCAGGCGGCGCCGAGTTCGGCACGACCGGCATAGACCCGGAAGTCTGGTGCGCCTTCGCTCTTCTTGCTGTCGTTCGCGACGATCCTGGCCTTGACGTTAACCGTCAGCGTCCGGATCGTGCCGATGTAACCATCCTTACCAGCCGTAAAGCTTCCAATAGTAGCCATCGTTAAGCCTCCTTCGCTTGAGTTGCAGTTGAAGATGGGCGCGTGTCGGAGAGTTCCTTGCGCGCCCGTTTGAAGCTGGGGTCGGCGTTCATGAACGCCTCCAGCATGAAGGGAATGAGGTCGGCGACGCTCTCCTTCTGGCCGTAGGCCCGGCGATAGATTTCGGCGTAGTCGTTGAGCGCCGCCTTGAGCTCGGCGTCGGCCGTGAAGGTGATCTTGACGGCCTCGCGGTCGGGAAGCTTGTCGAGTTTCAAGGTCATCGAATGACTCCCAGATCGCGATAAGGTCTGAGCACCATGTCCTTGTTGACGATGATGCGAAGCGGCCATCCGGGGCGGATGGTGATGGTGGGCTGAATGTTGAGGTTGCGCTCGGTGATGCGCTGACCGACCTGATTGGCGCTGTCCTGCGAGGACTCTCGGATCGCTTCGACGAGATCGTCCTCGTCATCGCCGAAGGTAAGCTCAGTGCCGACGCCAAGCAGGGTCGAGAGCACGATGCCCTTCAGAAGCCGCCAGGTGTGGAAATCGACCTCATCCTCGAGTCCGGCATAGCCGGCGGTGTCGGTCGCGGGCAGGTTCTCGATCACCACGGAGGAGCCGTCGGGCATGATGATCCGCTGCCAGACCACAAGGGCCCGGTCCTGGCCAAAGGCGACGACGCTGTCGTAGGTGCCGATCACACGCGACCCCTGCGGGATCAGCAGATAGCGGCCTGAAACGGTGTCGTAGATATTCTCCGTGATCTGAGCGGTGACGCGGCCCGGCAGATCGGAGTTGATGCCGGTGAGGAGGCTGGCCGAAATCACAGTGCCGGCCATCACCTGGTAAGGCGACGCCGGGTCCTGCAGCGCGTGAGGATTGTAGATGCCGGAATCGACACCCTGGTCCAGAAAGTCGAGCTTGCGGCCCTGCAGGTTCTGATCGTTCTGAAGGTCTAGCTCCAGCGGCCCGCGTGGGTCGCCCCCTCTTGCAACATCGAAGGGATTGCGGTCGGCCGGCGCGGTATCGGGCGCAGTGGGTATCCCCGCCCCTGAGACATCTGCCTGAATGGCGCCAGCCGTGCCGGAGGTGAGTTGGAAAAACACACCCGCTTCGCGGCCCTGCTGGGCAAGGCGTGCTTGCCGGATGCGTTCCGCGCGGGCCGCATCATCCTCCGGACTCGGACGAAACGGCAACGCCGGTGCTGGTTCGAGTCCCAAGTCCCGTTCGGCGCCGACGACGGCGGGTCCGATATCACCGGGCAGCGGCGGACCAAGCTCGATGGGCGGCCGCGGGATATCGCTGTAGCGCCGTGGCAAGGCCTCCAGGCCGTCAGGCGTCGGATTGTTCTCGGTCCGGTAGAGTTCACGCCCGGTATCGTCGCGGTCGAACAGACGCGGCGGATCGAGCGCGAAGATCGTCGCGCCGAGGATCAACAGCAGTCCGGTGCCGGAGAGCGCGATCAGCACCCGCCGGTTGATCCGCGTTACCGGTCGTGGCGTGGCGCGCAACGCCAACTCTTCCGGATCGACCTTTTGCGTGCTCGTTTGGGGTGGATCGGGGATCGATCGGTCGTCTTCACGCGATGGCGTCATCGATGATCCTCTTGATACAGAAATCGGTTGTGGCTGACCTCGGTGTCGTTGTTACGGGGTCGGCTCGACACGGCAGGACGGCCATCGGTGCGCGTGATGCGCACAACCTGTTGCGGGTCTTCACCCAGACGCAGCTCGGCGGCGGCGAAGAGCCGATCGACAATGTAGTAGCGGCCGCGGACCCGGTAGTTGACCAACTGGTTCTCGCCGTCCGGTCCGATGACGAAAAGCGGCGGGGCCTCGCCCTGGTCGAGCCGGGCCGGGAACTGGATATAGACCTTGTGGGTGTCGTCGAAGACGCGCACCGGCCGCCAGGGCGGCGTGTCGCCACTGACCGCATAGCGGAAGCGCAACCTGTCGATATCGAGACCGCTATCGATGACACGGTTGGCGGCCTCCTCGGCGGCCGTGTTGCGGCGCGTAAGAGCGAGGAGTTCGTCTCGGGGATAGTGCCAGGAGACCGACGCCATATAGGTCTCGGGCGTGCTGGTGAGCTCCAGATGATAGGCGCGCCGGTCAGTGATGATGACGAGGTTGGTCCGCAGATTCTCGGCGATCGGCTTCACCAGTACATGGGCGCGCGCGTTGTCCCCAGACCCGCTCACCGTATCGCCGATCACCCAGCGGACGGTGTCGCCGGCCGAGACGGCGACGATCTTCTCTCCCGGCTGGAGGGCGATGTCGCTGACATTCTCAGGCGCCGTGTAGAGCTGGTAGAGCGCGCCTTCCGTATAGGGATAGACTTGAATTGCGTTGATGTAGCCGTCCGCCGTCGGCTCGACCGCGGCGGCCTCGTTCGCGTCGACTACCCGGTCCTCCGGTGGTTGCCCATCTTCTCCACGCGGCGCGCGATCGCCTGGTAGCCGTTTCAGCTGCCCGGGAAGCGGCAGCGGCTCGGGTAAGGTTACGACCTGGACGGGACGCGGCGGTTCGGCTGTCAGCGCGGCCGCATTGAAGTCTTCCGCATCGTAACTGATCTCGGGCGGCAGCTGCTTGGTCGCGCAGGCAGCCAGAAAGACGGGCGCCGTGAGGATGAGTAGTTTCTTCATGGGGTATCTCCGGAGATAAGGTCGCGGCTCCAGTTGAGCGCGTGGACATAGATGCCGAGGGGGTTCTTCCTGAGCGCCTCTTCGTTGCGCGGGCGCTGGAGCACGATGGAGAGGACGGCGGTGTAACGGGTGGTGTCGGCGAGGACGCCGTTTTCGAAGCTCTGTTCCCGCCACCGGAGTTCGAAGCTGTCGTCCGAGGAGCGCACGATGCTGGTCACTTCGACGGTGACAGTGCGCTGACCGACCCGGGAGAACGGATCGTTCTCACGGGCATAGTCGTTCAGCGTGTTGGCGGCGCGGTCGGTGGCGTAGTCGTAAGCGCGCAGCCAATTCTGCCGCACGACGATCGGGTCGATCGAGAGCGAGCGGACATTCTCGATGAAGCGCGCCAGATGGTAGGCGATCTGGGCGTCGGTCGGCTCATAGGCGGCAATCGCCGGGCCGACAGCACGGGCCTGTCCAAGCGTGTCGATCTCGACGACATAGGGCGTGATGGTGCTGCGCCCGGCTTGCCAGACGACGCCGCCGGAGAGGCCGATGGCGAGCGCCAGGCAGCCAAAGGCCATGAAGCGCCAATTGCGCGCCTGGACGCGCGCCGAGCCGATGCGCTCGTCCCAGACCTGGGCCGCCTTCTGATATGGCGTCACCGGCTCTGGCGTGTCGCCATAGGTCGTGGTCGGTCGTTTGAACATCAATCGTCGTCCCTCAATCATCATCTCTTAGTCGGGGATTCTCGCCGGAGCCCGGGCGGTCGCCATCGCGGATCGTGTGGGCCGTCACGGTCGCGCCTTCGCGCAGCCGCTGTTCTCGCCGCAGCTTCTGCGCCCAATCGGGCGCGCCGCTTGCTGCGGCTACGGCGCCGGTCGGTGCCTCACCGCCACTGGGACGCGTGCCGCCCGTCGCGGTGAAAGCGCCGCGCTGACCGTCTGCAAAGGATTGCCGCACGCCCGATGTCGCGCGTCCCGCAACGCTGCGAACGCGCTGACCGACAGCACCGGCGCCGGCGCGGGCGACGCCGGC
>NZ_JPWH01000018.1 GCF_003326755.1 Thalassospira profundimaris
CATTTGCTCTACCAACTGAGCTATGCCGGATTAGTGGAGGCGCGAGCCGGAATCGAACCGGCGTACAAGGATTTGCAGTCCTCTGCGTGACCACTCCGCCATCGCGCCATCGCGTCGGCAGGGCGGTGTATAGCCCTATCGAATACAGGCCGTCAAGCACCCAATTTTACATTTTTTGTACAATGACAGGAATTTAAGCCAAAAAGCAGGACAGCCGCCGGTTTCGGGCCGACGGCTGTTGATTGAATTGTTGTGTTTGGCGGGTTATGAGCGGCGGTTTATCTGCCGTTCCAGCCAGGGTTTCAGTATTTTTTCACGGGCATCAGGATCGGTGAAATACAGATTGGCGATCTCTTCGTGGCTGTTTTCAACCTCAAAAGAGAGTTTGACATTCGCACCGCCAATCTCAATTGTTCCGCGCAAACCGGGCTTGACGGGCTTGTGCAATTTAACCTTGCTGCCGCCATTGGAGATGTCGAGGGTTTTGCCTTCAATTGTTTCGCCATTCACCGTAATGGCGACATGTGTTTCAAGATCAAACCGGGGATCGCGGCGGCGATTCACCTCGGGTGTGGCCGTGCGAACGATGCGAACAAGGGTTGCACGCAATTCTGCAATGCTTTCGTCCACCTGTATGGCAATCCGATTCATGCTTTCGGCACGGGCAAGGTTTTGGTCGGCCTCCTGGGCGACAACCGCGATTTTTTCGGTAACTTCGTTAGATGCTCTGGCCGTCTCAACAACGTTTCGGGCGATTTCCTGAGTTGCGCTGTCCTGTTGATGAACCGATGTGGCCACACTTGACGCGACACGATCAATTTGGCGGATATTCTGGCTCATATGCCGGACTGTTGAAACAACTGATCCGGTAACTTGTTGTATTTCGCCAATTTGACGGGTTATTTCTTCGGTGGATCGTGCCGTTTGGTTGGCAAGGCTTTTAACCTCCTGGGCGACGACAGCGAAACCCTTGCCGGCTTCACCGGCGCGGGCTGCTTCAATGGTGGCATTCAATGCCAAAAGGTTGGTCTGGGCCGCGATGTCTGCAATCAGCTCGGCAACTTCGCCAATGCGATCAACGCTGTCTTTAAGTGATGAAACCGTACGTTCCGCATCCATTCCCGCCGTGTTGGCTTCGTTCGTCACGGATGTCGCTTCGCTAATCTGATGGGTGATTTCACGAATGGAGGCTGCGAGCTGTTCTGACGCTCCCGATACCGTTTCCGCATTTGCCAGGGCTTCATGTGCGGCAGCGGCAACACTGTCTGAATTGGATGATACCCGTTTCGAGGAACCGGCCATGTCACCTGCCGATGCGTTTAAGCGGGATGTTTGTTCGATGATGGTCGCAACGACGTGCTGCAATTCGTGCTCAACCGTTTCCGCCAGGTTTTGCAGGGCAGAAACACGCTGGTGTTGAACCTTTTCCTCGTTTTCGCGGCGTTCAAGAATGTTGTAGGCCAATTTGGCGTGCAATGCGCGTAATTGCTGAATAACGGGTTTGAAATCCGGTACGGTTGGTAACTCGATGTCATGTGAGAGGTCATTGCGGGCGATCGCGGCAAAATGATCTTCCATGCGCAGCAGCGGTTTGCGCAGTTTACGAATGATAAGGCTGCCATAAATAACGGTAAGCAAGCAGGCCGCCACAATCAGAAGGATATTGACTGTCAGGTTTGAATAGAGATCGTTTTTCGCATTTGAAAGGCCGATTTTTGTCAAATCTGTCTGCTGCGCGGCCAATTCGCCAATCTTAGTCGTAAGCGGATCAAAGGTTTGATAAAGGTGATGTTTGACAAGATTGTCCAGCATAGACCGGTTTTTGGTTCGGAAGCTTTCTTCCAGTTTTTGCACCAAAGCATCTGCCGCCGTCATCTTGGCGGTTATATCGCGGACAAGCGATTCTTCGGCGGGATGGAGGTCACGGGAAAGGTAAAGGGCAAAATTGTCCTGAATTCTGTTTTGTGCGGCTTGGATGTGTTTTAATCCGCTTTCCCAGTCTTCATTTCCGTTATTGACCTTTTGCGCGGCATTCACAATGAACATCGCGTAATCATCGGAGAGTGATTTTAGAAGATTTAGCGGTTTAACGCGATTTTCGTAAATGTCCGAAACATGGTTAATGGTGTTTTGCGCTGTCGATATGCCAAAGCCAACGCTTATCGACATTAATATAATCAGCGCGCCAAGAACCAGGGTCAGGCTGCCGCGGATACCACGTGTGCGATTCCTGACGCGGGCAGAAAGGCTATTGGAAACAATCTGGCCGTCATCAAGGCCGACGCTGACGCCGGTGCCTGAATTGTGGCGCAGGGTAGCATAGGTTTGTTCGGCCTGCCGTTTTTGTTCGGTGGTGGGTTTGCTTCGGATGGAGATGAAGCCCGTAACGGCACCATCTTCGATAACAGGCGTGACATTGGCGCGGACCCAGTAGTGATCGCCATTTTTACACCGGTTCTTGACAATGCCCTGCCAAGGGCGGCCCGCCTTTATGGTTGTCCATAAATCGGCAAATGCCTCTTTGGGCATATCGCGATGACGAACGATGTTGTGCGGCGACCCAAGCAGTTCCTCTTCGGAAAAACCGCTAATCTCTATGAAAGTTTTATTGGCAAAAACAATTTTGCCGCCAAGATCGGTGCGCGAGACAAGAATACTGTCATTTCCCAATTCGACTTCTTGATGTGTAACCGGTCCTGTATCCCGCATAATCCCCTCTGGAAGCTGTTGGCGCAATTTTTCGATGCGTTTGCAGGAATTTTGATAACGCACCGAAATATCAGAATTTTTTAGTGTTTCTGTTTTGAGGGGGCTGATATTTATACTATCCGATGGTATTATCAACAGGTAAAAACTTGAGAAGGTTTACCAACTTCTTGTCGGATCATTTTGAAAAATTACAGTCAGAAAACTCGTGTATTGACGGGCTGTCGGGCATGAAAAACGGCGGTCTTTTGATCATAAAATTGCTGCAAATATACCGATTCCCGCTTTTGGCGTCGGCCATTCCGAATATCAAAAGTGCAAGATCTTGATACTTGATGGACGGGGCGTAAAATATCGGTAAAGGACAGGCTCCAGAGGGCAGGGGAATGCTTCCGAATGCGAATATGCGCTCTGATCAAACCGGAAATTTGAGGGCTGGTGTTGCTCTGCAACAATTTCCAATGTTGTCAGGCGCACGCAGGCTGATTATAAACGTCTCACCTCGTCAGGCCCGGCCGGATATGTTTCTGGTGGGCCATAGTGCATTTCTTGCGGGAATTTCAGGTCAGATATGATGGATTATCAAATCGCGCGCCACAACATGGTGGAAAATCAGGTTCGTGCCAACAAGGTGACGGATCCTTTGGTCATCGCAGCGATGGAAGAAGTCCCGCGCGAACTGTTTCTGCCCGAAAGCAAAAAGGGTGTTGCCTATGTCGATGAAGACATTTCGATTGGCAATGGCCGCTATGCGATCGAGCCAATGGTGATCGCCCGTATGATGCAGATTGCCGAAATTGAAACCACCGACGTTGCCCTGGTGATTGGGGCCGGCTTTGGCTATTCCAGTGCGCTGCTCTCGCGGGTGGCGGAAACTGTTGTTGCGATTGAAAGTGATGCAACGATGGTTGAGAAGGCGGAAAAAATCCTGCAGGACAACAACTACGACAATGTCATTGTTGTAGAGGGTGATGTGGTTGCCGGATATCCGAAACAGTCACCGTATAATGTGATCATGTTTGATGGTGCTGTTGCCGAAGTGCCCGAAGCCATCCTGGCACAACTTGCCGAAGGGGGCCGTTTGCTTGCAGTTGTGCGCGAGGCACATAAGGTTGGCGTAGCCCGCCTTTACGAACGCGAACACGGGGTGATTGGGCATCGTGATCTGTTTGATGCCAATGTGCCGTATTTGCCGGGGTTCGAGCCGGTTGAAAGTTTTGTTTTCTGATTTTGGCTGTCTTCGTCACCGTGTTCCGGTGCTGGCGTGCCAATACCGGAACGCATGGTGACGCGAATTGATGTTGCAAGGTTTGTTTTAATTGGACATGGTCCGGGATATTTCGTGTCAGGAAGTTGCAAGCATGATGGAAACATCCATTCCGTTTACGCTTGTCGATGTTCGTGAATCCTGGGAGCTTGATATTTGTTCAATTGACGGGGCCTTGCATATTCCATTGGGTGACATTGCCCGGCGTTTTCAGGAAATAGATGCGGATAAACCGGTTATGCTGCTATGTCATCACGGTGTTCGCAGCCGTCATGCCGCGATGTTTCTGGCAGCACATGGCCTGACGGATATTTTTAATATTTCCGGTGGTATTGAAAAGTGGGCTTTGGAAATTGCGCCAGAGATGCCACGATATGACTGACGAGAGTGTATGAATTCGGTTAAATAAGGGAATTTTTGGAAATTTTACTTCCAACTGGTTCTTTTTTTGGACATTTTTATTGGCAACGTTACCATATCGGAACTGCGCTGGGGTCGGGACTTGGTGTAGGACTTTGACAAGGGTGTATAAATGATAAAACGGTTCTTGCTCACCTGTAGCATTCTGGCAACGGCCGGTGTGATCTCTACGGGGGCGTCTGCTGAAACCCTCGATGATGCGCTTGCCAAAGCATATCAGAGCAACCCGACCCTCGAAGCGGGCCGGGCACAATTGCGCTCAACGGATGAAGAAATTTCCCAGGCATTGTCAAACTGGCGTCCGACGGTTCAGCTTAATGGCAGTGCTGGCGTTCGCAAGCTTGATGTTGATACTGATCAGGCGGCCACGACCCGCGATACAACGCTTAACCCTTATGAGGTTGGCGTCAATGTCAGTCAGCCGCTTTATCGTGGTGGACGGACAGAAGCCGAAACCAAGCGCGCCGAAGCCCGTATTCAGGCACAGCGTGCAGCACTTCGGTCAACCGAACAAACTGTGTTTTTGAATGTCGCAACGGCTTATTTCAACGTTCTGCGTGATACGGCCGTTGTTGAACTGAATCAGAATAATATTCGCGTTCTGGAACGCCAGCTTGAGGCAACCCGGGATCGTTTTTCGGTGGGGGAAGTGACCCGGACTGACGTTTCCCAGGCTGAGGCGCGCCTTGCCGGTGCCAAGGCCAACCTGATTGCGGCCCAGGGAACACTTGCCAATACCCGTGCGGTTTATGAACGTCTGGTTGGCAACGCGCCGACCGACCTTAAAATTCCGGACCCGCTGGGCGGACTTCCGACCAGCGTCAAGCAAGTCATTGAAACAGCCAGCGTTCAGCATCCTGATGTTTTGCAGGCGCAGTATTCTGAAGAAGCGGCCCATGACAATATCCGACTGAGCGAGGGCGCACTGTATCCGGTGGTTAATCTGACGGCGGGGCTGTCGCGTAGCCGTGAAGCCAGTTCTGAGAATACCACGACCGATAACGCCGAAGTCATGGCAGAAGTAACGGTGCCGATCTATCAGAAGGGCGCAGAATATTCCAGCATTCGTGCCGCCAAGCAGACGGCGGGGCAGGCACGTCTTGTTGTCGATCAGACCCGTCGTGAAGTGATTGAAAGTGCAACCAGTGCCTGGGAAAATCTGGTGACGGCCCGGGCCAGCATCGAAAGCCAGCAGGCCGAAGTATCGGCGGCGGAAGTTGCCCTTGATGGCGTGCAGCGCGAAGCATCGGTCGGTTCACGGACGGTTTTGGATGTGCTTGACCAGGAACAGGAACTGTTGCAGGCACGGGTATCGCTGGTACAGTCTCGGCGTGATGCTGCCGTGGCCGAATTCCAGGTCAAGGCCGCGATTGGGGCATTGAATGCGCAAGTTCTGGGCTTGCCGGTTGAAATTTACGATGTAGAACAGAACTATAATAAAGTTAAGGATCAATTGTGGGGAACTGATTGATCCGGAAGTGCCAACAATCGGTCTTGAAAAGAAAGGCCGTATAATCTTCCGAACCCGTTCGGTGATTATTTTAGCGCGGAAGAAAACCAATGAGTGATGGGCAACAGGAACCTTCAATGGAGGACATCCTTCAGTCTATCCGCAAAATTCTTGCGGATGAGGGTGAGGATGAAAAAAAGGAACCGGCAAAACCGAAGTCGGCTCCGGCGCCCGAGCCTGAACCGGAACCAGAGGTTTTTGACGAGCCGGAAGACGAATATGACGAACTGGTTCTGGAAGATGAACCGGAAGAGCTGGAGCTTGATGACGAGGAACCGGAACCCCTTGATCTTGATGATGAAGAGGAGATGGATCCTGAGCCTGAGAGCATGGACCTTGACGATGTTCTTGATTTTGAAGAGGAAATCGAAGAGGAAGAGCCCGAACCCGAGCCTGAACCCGTTCGGGAAGAGCCCCGGCAGCCGATGCCAGCCTTTTATGAGCAGGAAGATGATGACGAACCGGCCCTGATTTCGGGGACCACGGAATCTTCTGCTGCCGGTAGCATGACGGAACTGGCCCAGGCGGTTGCACGCAAACGTGCGATTGGGTTGGGGATCAATGCCGGACATGCCACGCTGGAAGATCTGGTGCGCGATATGCTGCGCCCGATCCTGAAAGAGTGGCTGGACGAGAATTTGCCATATATGATCGAACGCCTTGTGAAAAAGGAAATCGAGCGGATCGTGAGCCGCGCCGAGGACCTCTAGGCGAGCCGATAAGCAGAATATAGCGGCGCGCCTTCGGTGCGCCGCTTTTTCTTTTCGTAATAAAACCCGCAGCGGATCAGAAAGACGATGTTGGATAAAACCTATAACCCGGCAGACGTGGAAACCAAACTCTACGAAAAATGGGAGAAATCCGGGGCCTTTGCTGCCCACCCGGAAAGCAAAGAAAATCCTTATGTCATTATGATGCCGCCGCCCAACGTGACCGGTAGCCTGCATATGGGCCATGCCCTGACATTTACCCTGCAGGATGTTCTGGTTCGTTATAACCGCATGAGCGGCAAGGACACCCTGTGGCAACCCGGCACCGACCATGCCGGTATTGCGACCCAGATGGTGGTCGAACGCCAATTGGGGGCCCAGAATGTGACCCGCCATGACCTTGGACGTGAAAAATTCGTCGAAAAGGTTTGGGAATGGAAAGAACAGTCCGGCGGGACCATTACCAACCAGTTGCGTCACCTGGGTGCATCGCCCGATTGGCCGCGTGAGCGCTTTACGATGGATGATGGTCTGTCAACTGCCGTTCGCAAAGTTTTTGTCACCCTCCATAAACAGGGGCTGATTTATCGCGACAAACGCCTGGTGAACTGGGACCCGAAACTTCTGACGGCGATTTCCGACCTTGAAGTTGTTCAGAAAGAGGTCAAGGGGCACTTCTGGAACTTCAAATATCCGATTGAAGGTCAGGACGGCGAGTTTATCACTGTTGCCACGACCCGCCCGGAAACCATGCTGGGTGATACGGCTGTTGCCGTTCACCCCGATGATGAACGTTATGCCGGTCTGGTTGGCAAATATTGTATTTTGCCGATTGTTGGTCGTCGTATTCCGATTGTTGCCGATGAATATGCCGACCCGGAAAAAGGGTCTGGTGCGGTAAAAATCACCCCGGCACATGACTTTAACGACTTTGAAGTCGGTAAGCGCAATGATCTGGAAAAGATCAATATCCTTGATGATCATGCCTGCATTAACGACAATGCGCCGGAAGAATACCGTGGACTTGATCGTTTCAAGGCACGCGAGCTGATTGTTGCCAAGATGGAAGAGCTTGGTTTGCTCGAAAAGATCGAGGAAACCGTTCATATGGTGCCGTATGGTGATCGCTCGAACGTGGTTATTGAGCCGTACCTGACCGATCAGTGGTTTGTGAATGCCGAAGTGCTTGCCAAACCGGCGACCGAAGCGGTTGAGGATGGTCGGATCCGTTTTGTGCCGAAAAACTGGGAAAATACCTATTTTGAATGGATGCGTAACATTCAGCCTTGGTGTATTTCCCGGCAATTGTGGTGGGGGCATCGTATTCCGGCCTGGTTTGGCCCCGATGGTACCTTCTTTGTTGAAGAAACCGAGGAAGAAGCCATTGCCGCTGCCAGGGCGCATTACGGCAAGGATGTGGAGCTGAGCCAGGAAACCGATGTTCTCGATACCTGGTTCTCGTCCGCCCTGTGGCCGTTCTCCACACTGGGGTGGCCGGAAAAAACGGTTGAGCTGGATAAATACTATCCGGGCGATGTTCTTGTTACCGGCTTTGATATTATTTTCTTTTGGGTTGCCCGGATGATCATGATGGGCATGCATTTCATGGACGGGAAGGTACCGTTCCGTGACATTTACATTCACGCCCTGGTCCGTGACGAACACGGGCAGAAAATGTCGAAGTCCAAGGGTAATGTCATCGATCCGCTGGATTTGATTTCGGAATATGGGTGCGATGCGCTGCGCATGACGTTAACGGCGTTGGCCGCACAGGGACGTGACATCAAGCTTGCTGCCTCGCGCGTCGAAGGCTACCGCAACTTTGCGACCAAAATCTGGAATGCCGCGCGTTTTTGCGAAATGAATGAATGCCAGGTGGTTGAAGGTTTTGATCCCAAATCGGTTAAAACCACGCTGAACCGCTGGATCGTTGGTAAAGTTGTCGAGGCCGCCAAAACCGTTGCAATCGCAATTGAAAACTATCGTTTCAACGATGCAGCGGGTGGGGCGTATCAATTTGTCTGGGGAACCTTCTGTGACTGGTATCTGGAACTGGCAAAGCCGGTTTTCATGGGGGATGATGCCGATGCCAAGGCGGAAACCCGCGCAACCGCAGCCTGGGTCCTGGATCAGATTTTGCTGATTTTGCATCCTGTTATGCCCTTCATCACCGAAGAGCTTTGGGCGCAGACCAGCGAAAAACACAGCGGTCTTCTGATGTCGCAGGCCTGGCCGGTATTCGGCGATGATCTGATCGATACCAGTGTCGAATCGGAAATGGACCTGGCATTGCGCCTGATTGGCAATATCCGTGGTGTTCGCTCGGAAATGAATGTGCCGCCCTCTGCCGAGGTACCGATTTATCTGGTGGATGCGTCCGGTGCGATGAAATCCGCCATTGTGGCGCAGGAAGCCCAGATCAAACGTCTGGCGCGTGTTGCCAGCATCAATCTGGTCGGTCAGGACCAGGTAGAGGCTGTTGCCAAGGGCGCGATCCAGACGGTTGTGGATGGGGTGCCGGTGTTCGTTTCGGTTGCCGATTTCATTGACGTGGCTGCTGAAAAGTCCCGTCTTGAAAAGGAAATCGACAAGATCGGGAAATATATCAAGGCGCAGGAAGGCAAACTTGCCAATGAACGCTTTGTCAGCCGCGCGCCCGAAGAAATCGTGGCTGCGGAAAAAGCCAAACTGGAAGAGGCCCGCAACACACTTGGCAAGCTTCAGGAAGGGTACGACCGTATCGCTGCTATGTAAGGTTGTGAAACGTCAAATTTGATTGAAAAAGGGGTGCGGGATATTGCCGTACCCCTTTTTTGTTTCTGGCAATATGGCGGGAATCGCATAAATTGACGCCCTGATTATCGCACAGGAGACATGACATGCCGCTTTCCCGTTTGCCATCGCCCCCTTATTACGCCGTTATTTTTGCATCCGTTCGTACCGATAAGGATGACGATGGATATGCCAAAATGGCAGTGGAGATGAGTCGGCTTGCCGCGCAACAGGAAGGGTATCTGGGCCAGGATTCGACGGAACGCGATAACGAAGGTATGGGCATTACGGTTTCCTACTGGCGCGATGAGGCCGCTATCCTTGCCTGGAAAAAGCAGGTTGATCATACAGCCGCGCGTAATATGGGCCGCGAAAAATGGTATAAAAGTTATACGCTGCGGGTGGCCCGGGTTGAACGGGCCTATGACTTTGACCGGCCGGAACAGGCATAATGCTGGCGGTTGAGCATCCCTATATCGATCCGGAATGGGCATTTTCTGCCTTTGCCAATGTTTCGGGGTGTCATTTTCTTGATTCCGGCGGTGATAGCGGCTTTTCCTATATTGCCGTGCATCCGGTACATATGATTTCGGCACGTGACGGTGTGGTAAACGTTGATGATCAAGTCGTTGATATTGCCCCCTTTAGCGCCATCCGCGATTTATTGGGCAGCTATCACATTGCCCATGATCCGGCTTTGCCACCATTTCAGGGCGGACTGGTTGGTTATTTTGGCTATGATCTTTGCCAGCAGCTTGAAACACTGCCGGTGCCGCAAAACGATTTCATCAATATACCCGACATGTTGGCGGGCATTTATGATGTGGTGATATCCTTTGACATTGCCCAACGGCGGATGTGGATTATCGCGCATGGGTTGGAGTCCCAGACCCGAACATTTTCCGATATGTGTGCCCGGTCGCAAATTACGGATGTGCAGCAGGTTCTGGCTGGATTGATACAAGAGCAGGATCGCAAACAGACATTGCCCGCCGCGCCATCAGCGCCCGCGATCTCGTCATGGCAGTCCAATTTTACCCGTGAAGGCTATGAGGCCGCCGTTGGCCGGGTGAAGGACTATATTTTTGCAGGCGACATTTTTCAGGCCAATCTGTCGCAGTCTTTTTCGGCACAGTATGACCCGGCGCAGCTTGCCGATATTTGGGGGCTTTACCGGCGTATCAGAGGGATCAGCCCGGCGCCTTTCGGGGCTTTTTTGAATTTTGGCGATGTTGCCATTCTGTCAAACTCGCCAGAACGTTTTTTAAAACTCGATGATGCCGGTGCGGTTGAAACCAAACCCATCAAGGGGACTCGCCCGCGTGGTAAAACCCCGGTCGAGGACGCGATTTTTGCGCAGGATTTGCTGGTATCGGAAAAGGACCGGGCGGAAAATGTGATGATTGTCGATTTGCTACGCAATGATTTATCGCGCGTGTGCAAGCCGCATTCGGTTATCGCGGACCCGATTTGCGATCTGGAAAGCTTTGCCAATGTGCATCATCTGGTTTCTACGGTGACGGGGCGACTGCAGGAGGGGCAAGACGCGATCGATTTATTGATGGCATGTTTCCCCGGTGGTTCCATTACCGGGGCCCCCAAGATTCGGGCGATGGAGATTATCACCGAACTGGAGCAAACGCGGCGCGGGGCCTATTGCGGGGCAATCGGGTTTATCGACTTTAACGGTGTGATGGACACCAATATTGCCATTCGTACACTTGCCTTTCATGACGGCAAGGTGGCCTTTAATGCCGGCGGGGGAATTGTTGCTGATAGTGACCCGAGCGCGGAATATGAAGAAACGCTGGCCAAGGCGGCAAAATTAATGGCGGCTCTGGGTATCGTGCGTGATGATCAATAACCCGCCAATATTGATAGTGATGCAGCAATATGAAAGACACTCTACGTGATTTTGCTGATCGATAATTACGATTCGTTTGTTTTTAACCTGGCCCGTTATGTGCGCGAGCTGGGCCGCGAGGTGAGGGTGGTCAGAAACGACGCCATTGATCCGGTTATGGTGCGTGATTTGGTCCCCGATGCCATTATTTTGTCGCCCGGTCCCTGTGCGCCCGATCAGGCCGGGCAGTGCCTGAATATCGTGCGCGAAAATGGGGCGGAATTTCCAATCCTTGGGGTGTGTCTGGGCCATCAGGTTATTGCCCAGGTATTTGGGGGTGTCGTTGTCCGGGCCAAACGCCCTCTGCATGGCAAGGCGACGCCGGTTACACATCAGGGCTGTGGGCTTTTTCAGGCGTTGCCCAACCCGCTGACGGTGACGCGTTATCATTCTCTGATTGCCCAACTGCCCGAAGGCGATAGCCCCTTGGAGATAACCGCTTACAGCACCGAGGGCGAGATTATGGCCCTGGCTCATAAAAATTTGCCTTTATGTGGCGTGCAGTTTCACCCCGAGGCCGTTTTAACAACGCACGGGCATGATTTGTTGCAGAATTTTTTGAATATGGCCGACCAGTTTAACGCATCAAAACCCGGGCGTTCCGATATCGCGAGCCGCGCGGTGAAGGGTGTGATTTAATGTTATGGTTCAATGGTCAATTCCTGTCCCAAAAAAACGCGTTGATTCCGGTACAGGATCGCGGGTTTTTGCTGGGAGATGGCATTTTTGAAACCATGTGCGCGACACATGGAAAAGTACCGTGGTTATCGCGTCACCTGAAAAGGATATCTCAATCATTTGATAAATTGGGGAATTTTTCTGTTTTCTTACCCGATGAGTCTGAGGTTGCGACGATTGTTGCGACCCTGTGCAGGGAAATTCCAACCTCCCATGCGGTGATACGCCTTACGGTTTCTCGCGGGCAGGGTGGACAGGGGCTTTTGCCGCGTGGTGTTGCGGATGCGGCCATTGTGATA
This sequence comes from Thalassospira profundimaris, assembly GCF_003326755.1. Classification (GTDB taxonomy): domain Bacteria; phylum Pseudomonadota; class Alphaproteobacteria; order Rhodospirillales; family Thalassospiraceae; genus Thalassospira; species Thalassospira profundimaris_B. The sequence goes on from NZ_JPWH01000018.1 coordinate 12,266, forward strand.
ACGGCAAAACCGTTTGATCCGGCTGCTGGCAGGGGCGCGGTTTCACTGGCCGTGTCGCATCAGGTGCGGCGGAACCCGTGGTCAGTGGCAAGCCGCGTTAAAAGCCTGAATTACCTTGATAATATTATCGCGCGGCAGGAGGCGGACAGCAAGGGCGCTGAAGACAGCCTTATTTTAACCCAGGATGGCTGCGTAGGTGAAACCACCATTGCCAATGTTTTTGCCCTTTTTGGTGATGTGTTGCAGACAGCATCATCAGAAACCGGGATATTTTCCGGACTGGCACGGGCGGAGATTATTGATTGGGCGCAAAGAAACCACATATCGATATGTTACGATCCGCTTTCTGTTGCGGAACTTTATCGATCAGAGAGTGTTTTTATTTGTAACGCCTTACGGGGTGTTCGCGAGGTTCGAGAGATTGATGGCAGGCACGTTATGCCATCCGAACACGGCATAAAAATATACAACCGGATTTCGCAACATCTTGAACAAAGTATCTGGGGTGCCAGTTAGATGCCTTTTGGCTTTTCTGCGTCCCGAAACAAGAGAGTCGGGAGACGATGGGCGAAGACAGCAAACTAAAAGAAATTTCAGTGATCCGTTTGCTCGAATTGTTGAAGAAAAATGATCAATCCGGAAAGAAACTTTTTGTCGGTTTGCTTGATGTTCCCGCTTCATTGCGACTGTTTCCCGAAGATTATGCCCTGTTGATGCGCGAAGGGTTTCGTTTGTTGCCCGAGAAAACGCAGCCCTATAAACTTGACAACGGCATGGTCGCCTTTGTGCGGTTGGGGCGTGGTTTTGGCAATGTAGATCCGTTTGTTGACAGCATTTCGGCAATGCTTGAACAGGTGATTTCGCGACAGGGGTTGGGAACTTTACCCGACGATTTGTGGAGCGAATTTCGCTGGCCCGATGATGATGCCACATTACAGGCGACGCTGGGCGTTAGTGAAAAAGATGCCCTGCTATCGACAGGTAAAAAGAAAATCGATTTTGCCAATATGCTGAAGGGGGCAATATCCCAAGAGGCGGTTTATGATTCCTGTCGTCGGCAGGCCATACTTGAAATTCGTGACAGTCAGCGTGAAATCATTGGGCACGAGCTTTATTGTTCCCTGGATTTCTTGCGACACAATCACCTATCAAGTTTTTTACTTGAGGGGACGGGAGAAATTGAAATTCTGTCGCGCGTCCTGGATGAAAAGGTGATGGCTTTAACCGAGCAACTTGCCCCGCGAATCCTGCCGGACGTACTTCATTTGAATCTTCAGGTTCAAACAGTTTTCTCGGATGCTTTTGGTCGCTTCCTTGATAGTGGTGACAGTCGGTTTGCCCGGAATCTTGCCATCGAGGTGTCGCTTGAAAATGCGATTGCCGACTGGTGGGAATTTGAGGATGCCTGCAAGTTATTGCAGGCGGCTGGTGTGCGCGTTGGGCTGGATCGGATTACGCTACCGGCATTGGAATTTTTATCGCCCCGCAAAATCAAGGTCGATTTTCTCAAGGTGATCTGGGACCAGAATATTATCGGGTCAAAACGCGCAACTGTTGCCGAACGGCTACGCGAGTTTGCTTCGGTGCTGGGCAATCGTAATCTGATCCTGACACGGTGTGACACCCGAACAGCCTTGCGGATGGGGCGCAGTCTTGGGGTCGGTGCCTTTCAGGGCAGTTATGTCGATGCACTGCTAGGCAATTATCTGGCAGAGGAATGCGATTCTCCCCATGCCGCTGGCAACGAGCGTCGCTGTGCCGTGTGCCAGTGGGCACCGCGCGAAACCGAAAGCAATGGGTGCAGTTTCCATTTTCGGGCAGGCAAAGTGCTGCCGCCCCTCTGACCTTTTAAAGATGCGGACAGGTTTTGGGGGACTGCCTTTTATGTCCGGTCTGTCAGACCAGGACGTCAAGGTTTGTGCTTGCCAAGCCGGTTTTGATTTTTTACAGTTTGTTCGTCCGGTCAATTGTTGGCCGGTATGTCGTTATTAAACGGCGCTTATTCTCAGGGCAGGGTGCAATTCCTGACCGGCGGTAACTCCGAAAGGGGAAGCCCGCGAGCGCCTGGCGGTTTATCTGCCAGGGTCTAGCAGATCTGGTGTAACTCCAGAGCCGACGGTAATAGTCCGGATGGGAGAGGATAAAGCGTGACAAAATGGAACGGGGGAAGTTTTTTGCCCTGTTAACCTGTTTTGTCGGGTATCGACAAAGGGCGGTACAGGGATGTACCGTGTCTTTGGCCTTTCTTGCGTGCCCTGATTCGTAAGCCGCCATCAAGGAGGACGGTTATGAATCAGAGTGATTATCAGGAACCCGCATTGTCGTTGTTTGGCGATCCAATGGCCCGTATGGAGCGTGCCATTGCCGATTTGCAGGCAGGTAAAGGGGTTCTGGTTGTCGATGACGAAGATCGCGAAAATGAAGGCGATCTGATTTTTTCAGCTCAGCACCTTACCAATGAACAGATGGCGACGATGATTCGCGATTGTTCCGGCATTGTATGTCTGTGTTTGACAGATGCCCAAGCTACTGCCCTTGAGTTGCCGCCAATGGTGGCAAATAACACCTCAAGCATGGGAACGGGTTTTACGGTATCGATCGAAGCAAAGGTTGGTGTGACAACCGGTGTTTCCGCTGCCGACCGTGTGACAACGGTCAAGGCGGCGACGGCTGATGGGGCAAAAGCGGATGATTTGGCCCGTCCGGGGCATATCTTCCCGCTACGCGCCCGGGCCGGTGGTGTTCTGGAACGCCGGGGGCATACAGAAGCCACGGTGGATTTGATGCGTCTTTCCGGCCTGAAACCGTCGGGCGTTTTGTGCGAAGTGACCAACCCGGATGGCACAATGGCAAGGTTGCCGGAACTGATTGAATATGCACAAAAGCACGATATGGTCGTGATCAGCATTGAAGATATTGCCGCCTATCGGCAATCCATGCAGGAGGCTGCCGAGTAACCGGTTCTGCCCAAAAGTTATTGTCATTAAAAAAAGGGACGGCGTTTTTGCTGTCCCTTTTTTGTGGTTTATGCCGGATCGTAGCAGCTATCAGTTGTCGATCATGCACCAGACAGGTGTGTGATCCGATGCCTTTTCCTTGCCACGGGGGTCGCGGTCGATGTCGGACGCGCTTAAACGGTCTGCTGCGGCAGGTGTTAGCAACAAATGGTCAATGCGCAGGCCGTTATCCTTGTTCCAGGCTCCGGCACGATAATCCCACCAGCTATATTGATGGCCGCTGGCATTGAAGGTGCGGAAGGCATCGGTATAGCCCATATTCATCATGGTGCGCAGGCGCTTGCGTTCCTGGGTGGAGCAAAGCACCTTTTCGTGCAGTTTTTCCGGATCGTAAACATCGGAATCATCCGGCGCAATATTGTAATCGCCGCCCATGACGGCGGCTTCACCACTGGCAAAAATCTCTTCAAACCGGGTAATCAGGCGATCAAGGAAATTCAGTTTATAAGCGAATTTCTCGGACCCGACCTCAGTTCCCATCGGCACATAGATCGACGCAACCCGTACGGGATTTTGGACGGAAATAACGGCTTCGATATATCGGGCCTGATCGTCCTCATCATTGCCGGGCAGGCCGCGCTTAACATCCTCGATCGGGAATTTCGACAGAATGGCAACACCGTTATAGGTTTTCTGCCCGTGAACCGCGATATTATACCCCAAATCTTCGATTTCCATTGCCGGAAAGCCGTCATCGACGGTTTTGGTTTCCTGTAGCAACACAATATCGGGAGCGGCAGATTCCAGCCATTCGAGGATATTGGGCAGGCGTGCCTTGATCGAGTTGACGTTCCAGGTGGCGATTTTCATTGGGTCCTCGAATTTGCCTAAAACAGTGCCGAAAAAGAAAACGGGACCTGCGATGTTGCAGGTCCCGAAAATATTTAACGCTTTAACAACGGTCGATCAAATCGAGAAACTCGATCCGCAGCCGCAGGAGGACGACGCATTGGGGTTATTTACCCGGAATGCCGCGCCCACAAGTTCACGGACAAAGTCGATTTCGGCACCACCCAAAAGGTCGAGAGATACTTCATCGACAACCATTTTGGCACCGTGATTTTCAAAGACATGATCGTCGCTGCCGCTTTTGTCATCCAGCGAGAATTCGTACTGAAAACCGCTGCAACCACCGCCTGATACCTGAAGGCGCAGCATAAGGTCGCTGTTGCCTTCATTTTTGATCAGTTCCTGAATCCGCGTTGCGGCACTTTCTGTCATCTGTACCTGCCGGGATGCTTCCGCCATTTACATACTCCTTGACGCTCAACCCAACGAAGGGGAATTTTCATTCTGAACATGATTTTACCATATTCAGACATACCTGTTTAAGCTGTATTTAGCGCGTCTGTGCCAAATGTCAAAACACAGGATCGGCAACGCTGCCATGTTGTTGGCAGCCGCTGCTTGCGTTTTGTGGTGAAATGGCTCAAAACACCGGCAGACTGTTGGCCTTTGGTCGAAACTCACAACCGCAAAAGTCTTTAATGTCATGAATGTTTTCAGCCAGTTGAAAAGCGATATCGAAGGGCAGATTGCCGCCCTTCAAACCGAGGGCGTCCTGACCGGGGACATTGATACCGCCCGTATCACGGTCGAACCGCCGCGCGACCCGTCGCACGGGGATGCCGCAACCAATGCCGCCATGCTGCTGGCAAAACCTGCCGGGATGAAGCCGCGCGATCTGGCAGAAAAGCTGGCCGAAAAATTGCGTACCGTTTCCGGTATTGCCGCTGTCGAAATTGCCGGTCCCGGTTTTATCAATTTGCGCATGGCAAATGACTTCTGGCTTTCGCAAATTGCCGAGGTTCTGAATGTCGGCACGGCCTATGGCAACAGTGATATGGGGCAGGGCGAACGGGTGAATGTGGAATATGTTTCCGCGAACCCGACGGGGCCCATGCATGTTGGCCATTGCCGTGGGGCCGTTGTTGGTGATGTGCTGGCAAACCTGCTGTCAAAGGCCGGATACGACGTTACCAAAGAATATTATGTCAATGATGCCGGTGCCCAGGTCGATGTTTTGGCGCGGTCCTTGCATTTACGCTATCGCGAGGCATTGGGTCAGGATATTGGTGAAATTCCGGCTGGCCTTTATCCTGGTGATTATCTGGTGGCACCGGGCAAAAAAATTGCCGCGCGTGACGGGGATAAATGGCTTGATCAGCCTGAAACGGCCTGGTTACAGGAATTCAGAAGCTTTGCCATTTCTGAAATGATGGGGCTAATTCGTGAGGATCTGGCCCAGCTTGGCGTTGAGCATGACGTCTTTACATCCGAAGCAGCCCTGGTTGCTGCGGGCAAGGTGCAGGCTGCCTTTGATTATCTGGAAGGCAAGGGTGATATTTATATCGGCGTTTTAGAGCCGCCAAAAGGCAAAACACCTGATGACTGGGAGCCGCGCCCGCAAACTCTTTTCCGTTCAACCGACTTTGGCGATGATGTTGACCGCCCCTTAAAAAAGTCGGACGGAAGCTGGACCTATTTTGCATCCGACATTGCCTGCCATTTTGATAAATATGAACGTGGTTTTGCGACCATGATTGATATTTTCGGGGCCGATCACGGCGGCTATGTCAAACGCATGAAGGCTGCGACCAAGGCCATTACCAATGGCAAGGGTGAACTTGATGTCAAACTTTGCCAGTTGGTGAACCTGTTTGACAATGGCGAACCGATTAAAATGTCAAAGCGTTCCGGTACATTTGTCACCCTCAAAGAGGTGGTTGAAACGGTTGGCAAGGATGTTGTCCGTTTCATCATGCTGACGCGCAAAAACGATGCGACACTGGATTTTGACTTTGCCAAGGTGACAGAGCAGTCAAAAGACAATCCGGTGTTTTATGTGCAATACGCCCATGCCCGGATCAGCTCGGTCTTTCGTCAGGCACGTGAAGCCTTTACCAATGTTAATTTTTCCGATGCTGCCCTGGCAGGGTGTGATCTTTCGTTGTTGAATTCGGAAGAAGAAATGCGCCTGGTGCGCCGTGTCGCCGAATGGCCGCGTATTATCGAACAGGCAGCAACAGCGCATGAACCGCATCGTATTGCCTTTTTCCTGGGCGAGGTGGCAGCGGATTTCCATTCCTTGTGGAACCGTGGTCGCGATAATACCGAACTGCGTTTTATCAAGGCTGATGATCTGGCTGCGACCCAGGCCCGGCTGGCAATGATCCGTGCAGTGGCCCTGGTGATTGCATCGGGTCTTGCCGTTGTCGGTGTCAGCCCGCTTGAGGAGATGTAAGCATGTCCGGGGATCACAGCCGCGGATTATACGCCGAAGACCGCCGCACACCGCCAGCTACGCCTGGCGGGAGCGGGTGGAAACGAGGTGCTGCGACCGTGATTCTGGGTGTTGCCGTTATCGGCGGCGGCGTTGGTTTGGGGGCTTGGTGGTTTTATGGTCACGGCCAGCATGTGATGCAGGAAGGCGACCTTCCGGTTCTGATGCCGGAAGGCGGACCGGTCAAGGTGCTGCCAGATAACCCCGGGGGCATGGAGGTGCCTCATCGCGATACCACCATTTACCAGGAACTTGATGACAGCGGCGGTGATGTTGCCGTTGTCATTAATCCCATTCCCGATATGCCCCGCGCACCGGAAGCATCCGAATTGGGGCCACCGCCGGATGCGCGCAATATTATTGGCGGTGAAATCGATATTTCCGGTGGCACGGATATGAATGCCGCCGAAAGTGGGGAACCGGCACCAGGCCCGCAAAAACAGGTTGCCGCAACGCCGATAAAACCAACTGTTCCTGATCCCTCCAACCCGCAAACGTCAACAGTGAAGGCAGTTGTAAAATCGAATGAAGCCGGTATTTCGGCGCCGGTCGCGGCTGATGCGTCAACCCAAGGTGAATTCCGGATCCAGATGGCATCCTTCCGCGAGCAGGGACAGGCCAGTGTTGCTTGGAATAAAATATCCGCCGATAACAAAGATTTACTGAGTAATCTTAAGATGTTTGTCCAAAAGGTGGATTTGGGAGACAAGGGTATTTTCTATCGTTTGCAGGCGGGCCCGCTGAATGGACGGGCGGCAGCCGATAAAATCTGTTCCGAACTGAAACAACGTGACGTGGGGTGCCTCAGTGTCCGACCTTGAGCTAAAGCGACCCAAAGCCTGTATCCTTGGACTTGAAGGAACGGCATTAAGTAATTGGGAAAAAGGTTTTTTTCGTGAAGCTGATCCGTATGGATTCATCCTGTTTGCACGCAATGTGGCAGACCCCGACCAACTGAAACGCCTGACGGCGGAATTGCGTGACATAAGCGGGCGCAGCAATCTGCCCATTCTGGTGGATCAGGAGGGTGGGCGTGTTGCCCGGTTAAAACCGCCGCACTGGCGCAAAATGCCTGCGGCGGGCGTGTTTGGCCAGCTATATGAGCAGCAGCCCGAGGATGCCCGCGAGGCGGCCTATCTTAACGCCCGTTTGCTGGCGGCAGATCTGGTAGATGTGGGCATTTCGGTTGTTTGTGCCCCGGTGCTGGACCTTTATTTTCCGGGTATGAGTGATGTTGTCGGTGATCGTTCCTATGGCAGCGAAGTTGCCAATGTTGTCGCCCTGGCCAGTGCGGTTTCGGCGGGTTTGCTTGATGGCGGGATTATTCCCGTGATCAAGCATATTCCGGGCCACGGGCGTGCCAACGTTGACAGCCACAAGGATTTGCCGGTGGTAACGGCCTCCAAAAGCAGCCTTTCGGTCAATGATTTTGAACCATTTCGTCAGATGAAAGACGTTTTGGCGGGGATGTCGGCGCATATTCTGTTTACCGCGATTGATGATCAGCGCCCTGCAACGGTGTCACCCCGCGTGATAAGCGACGTTATTCGTGGCGATATTGGCTTTGAAAATCTGCTGATCAGCGATGATTTGTCGATGGAAGCCCTTGGGGGCTCGATCGCCAGTCGGACGCATGAATGTTTGGCGGCTGGGTGCGATATTGCGCTTCATTGCAATGGCAAACGCACGGAACTGGAACAGGTTGTTTCCATGTCGCCTGCACTTGACGGCGCGGCCCTCGAACGTGCCCTGGCTGTGACCAACCGTATATCTTCACTGAAAGGGGATGTGCCCGCCCGCCCGGTATTGGCGGACTGGAATGCGCGTCTTGGTCAGTTGCTTGCCCCTGTTTGGGCCCCGGCACAAGGAGAAGGTGCTTGAACCACGTCTTTGAAATGATTGTCTCGGCAACCACCTGGGTTTTGCCGGTACTGTTTGCTGTGACATTTCACGAGGCTGGGCATGGCTTTGCCGCCAAGGCGTTTGGTGACGATACAGCCCAGCGCGCCGGGCGCCTGAGCCTTAATCCGATCCGCCATATTGACCCGGTCGGGACAATTGTCATTCCCGGTTTGTTGCTGTTGACCGGGGCGCCGTTTCTGTTTGGTTATGCCAAGCCGGTTCCGGTGGCCTTTTACCGCCTGAGCCCGCAGCGCATTGGCATTATTGGTGTGGCTATTGCCGGACCGGCAATCAATATTGTTTTGGCCATTCTCTCCATCATGCTGTTGGCGTGGCTGCCGTCTTTTTCGCCGGTTGTAAATGACTGGCTGGGGCGTACCTTGCAAAATTCTGTCGCATTGAATTGCGTCTTGGCCGTTTTTAACATGCTGCCAATACCGCCACTCGATGGCGGGCGTGTGTTAACGGCCATTTCGCCAGCGCCAATGGCCCGTGTCTTGATGCGGATGGAAAAAACCGGCATGATTCTTCTGATTGCGCTGATATTTCTGCTGCCTTATGTCACAGCCCAACTTGGTATTGATCTGCCGATTTTCAGATGGCTGGTTATTGAACCGGCTTCTGCGCTGATCAATTTCCTTGCCAATATCATTACCTGAGAATGTGAGCCGTTTTATTGCCGTTAACCGAGAGCTGAATGGTCGAGCCCGTTTCACCAGAATCAAATATCAGCGACGAGGCGTTTGACGTTGCCCCCGTGGACGGGGGCAGTCTGGCGGATCGTCTTGTGCTGGATCTGGACGGTTTTGAAGGGCCGATTGACGTTCTGCTGGAACTGGCCCGTGATCAGAAGGTTGATATTATTCGCATATCGATCCTTGATCTGGCCGAACAGTTTTTACAGTTTATCAGCCGTGCCCAGGAAATGCGCCTGGAACTGGCGGCGGACTATCTGGTCATGGCGGCATGGCTTGCCTATCTGAAATCCCGTTTGCTGTTGCCCAAACAGGATGACGACGAGGAAGAGCTGAGTGCCGAAGAAATGGCTGAGCTTTTGGCCTTTCAGTTACGCCGTTTGGAGGCGATGAAGGCAGCCGGGGCCAAGCTTTTGGAAGGTCCCAATCTGGGCCGTGATTTTTTCGCCCGGGGTGCGCCCGAGGAAATGAAGATCACGACATCGTCGGTATATGATGCGTCGCTTTATGACCTGTTGAAAGCCTATGCCCATATTATGCTGACGGCCGAGGCCAAGACGCTGGAAATCGAGGCATTTGACCTTTATGCGATGGATGATGCCATTCGCCGTTTACGTGACCTGTTTGGGCGACGGATTGTGCCGCAATGGACATTGTTATTGCAATTCATGCCACGTGGCCTGGGAACGCCCTTAAAGGCGCGGTCGGCCCTTGCGGCCCATTTTGTTGCCAGCCTGGAAATGTGTCGCGATGGTGAACTGGAAATTTCCCAGGAAAAGGTTTTTGGCCCCATCATGTTGCGATCGCCGCAAAAAAGGCAGGAGCCGGATCAGGGGCCGTATGGCGTTGACCACGCGGATGGTGAGAATGCGCTAGATAGCGGGCAGGGGGAGCCGCCTGAAGACATGACTGATGATGACGCAGCGTTTGAACGCGACGGGGACAGAGATGAGCGCGGATAGCACCCAACAGCTTGAAATGGATGGCATGAACCAGAAACCCGCCATTGATTTGCAGCATTTGCGCATCATCGAAGCTGTGCTGTTTGCCTCCAGCGAGCCGCTGAGCGAAAAGCTGCTTGCCGCGCGGTTGCCCGAGGATGCCAATATTGGGGAGATTCTGGCGGAATTGCAGGAAACCTATGCCGAACGCGGGATCAATCTGGTGCATGTTGGCGAGAAATGGGCCTTTCGGACCGCCCTTGACCTTGCCGGGGACCTGCATGTCGAGGTTGAAAAATCCAAAAAGATGACGCGGGCGACGCTGGAGACACTGGCGATCATTGCGTATCACGAGCCTGTAACCCGTTCAGAAATCGAAGAAATTCGTGGTGTCGCCCTATCCAAGGGAACACTTGATATTTTGCTTGAGGCAAAGTGGATTCGTCCGCGCGGACGCAAGCGTGTGCCGGGACGCCCCGTATTGTGGGCTACAACCGATGAATTCCTGGATCATTTCGGCTTGCAAAATCGTGATGATCTGCCGGGGCTCTCGGACCTGAAGGCGGCTGGCTTGCTTGATAGTCGGCCTGGCATGGGGCGTTACGGGGCCAGTTCGGGCGAAGACAGCCTGCTTCCCGAGCCCGAGGATGACCCGGCAAGCACGGAATCTGCCGTGGAAGAGGCCCTTACCAGCCGGAACCTGGCCGAGCTCGATGCCGAGATTTACGCTGATTCGCTTCCCGGTGATGATCTGGAGCGTTAGCCGAGCAGGATCAATGATTGGCGAGGCAAACTATTGCATGACGGGGTTCATGCCGTTAAACCTGATGTCGGTCGTAACTGAATTTCATTCGCATTGCCTTGCATGGCAGGAAAGCGTCGTCCGAGAAAAACAAAAGGGTATGTCATGCCGGTTGGCCTGAGCCTCAGAAATGTCAGTCACGAATTTGGCACCAGCCGGGTCTTGCGTGACATTAATTTTGATGTCGAACCGGGCGAACTGGTTTGCCTGCTGGGGCCATCAGGGTGTGGTAAAACCACAGCCCTGCGTATTGCGGCGGGGCTGGAGCGGTTACAGACCGGCACGGTATTGATCCACGGCGAGGTAGTGGCATCCGCCGGGCAGTATCTGGAGCCTGAAAAGCGTGGTGTCGGGCTGGTTTTTCAGGATTATGCGCTGTTTCCGCATCTTGATGTGGCGGGCAATATTGGTTTTGGTTTGCGCCATATGGGAAGTGCGCAACGCCGGCAGGCGGTGATCAACGCGCTAGAGCGGGTCGGTATGGCCGATTACCTTAACGCCTTTCCCCATCAATTGTCCGGTGGGCAGCAGCAGCGCATTGCGCTGGCCCGTGCTTTGGCGCCGGTGCCCCGCGTGATGTTGCTTGACGAACCGTTTTCCGGCCTTGACGTTGCCCGTCGGGCCGAATTGCGTGATACGACGCTGCATGTTTTGAAAAATGCGGGAATCGCGACGGTGATGGTCACGCATGACCCGGAAGAGGCCATGTATATGGCTGATCGCATTATTGTGATGAATGAAGGACAGGTGATGCAGGATGGCACACCCGAGGATCTTTATTTTCATCCCGAGAACCATTTCGTCGCATCTTTTTTTGGCGAGGTAAATGTCTTTCCATCACGGGTGGCGGGCACCGTGGCGTCAACCCCGCTAGGGGATGTTGTCGTTGAAAATATGCCTGATGGAACTAAGGTTGACGTGTTGATCCGCCCCGAAGGACTGCGCATCGGATCGGATGGTCGGGATGGTGATGTGCTTGCCAATATTGATGCTGTCCGCTCACTAGGCGGGGTGAGTTTGATGCACCTTTCCATTCATAACGGGCCCCATGTTCATGCCCGTGTACCGCGCCCGCAGGCTGCTGATAAAGGGGGCGTGGTGTCTATAACGCTTGATCCGGAGATGACCTTCGTGTTTCCTAGAGACTAGAAAGGTGGCAGAAGCGTTAAATTGACAAACACCGCGTTGCGCGGTCCAAGGCTTTCTGCCATTATCCCTTACCCCGTTTAAGGGGAGAGTACCGTATTGGGAGTAATAAGGTTATGAGTATCGGCGTTTGGCAAATTGTTCTGATCCTGGCCATCGTTCTGATTATTTTTGGTGCCGGCAAGCTGCCGCGTGTCATGGGAGATATGGGCAAAGGTATTCGTAGCTTTAAAGCCGGTATCAACGAAAAAGACGATGATGACTCCGGCAAAATCGGCAATAACAGCTCCGCTTCTGTTTCTAACGAAAGCAAAGACCAGGACTCGGTTAAGTCCTGATCCCGTCTGTCTGACTGGCCTTGCTCTGATAGGCGCTTTTCATGTTTGATATCGGTTGGACCGAAATGGCACTTGTGGCCGTCGTCGCGCTTTTTGTCGTCGGCCCCAAGGATCTGCCCCATGTTCTCTATAAAATGGCTCATTACTGGAAAAAAGTGCGCGGTATGGCGCGCGAGTTCCAGGGTGGTATCGACAGCTTGATCCGAGAGGCCGAGCTTGACGAACTGCGCAAGCAGGCCAGCAGTGTTAATACCAGTGCTACCGAATTTCTGGAAAAGCAGATTGGTGGTACCGACAGCAAGTCTGCTTCTTCTGCCGAAAAAAAGGCCGATACCCCGTCGGTTCCGGCGGATGCGAAAATCCCGGCACAATCTGAGTCTGATAAAACGGCAACACCGGAAAAGCCGTCGTCAGATGCCGCCGCAGCGCGAGCGACAGAAGCTGACGATGGAAATAGCGCGCCAAATAAGCCCAAAGATCAACCCGAACCGGCAACCGCCCGGACCCAGCCGGAGAAATAGGCGTGAATATGCAGCTTCAAGACCCGCAGATGCCGATCATGGAGCATCTGATAGAGTTGCGGAATCGCCTGACCTGGTCGGTGTTGGCACTCTTTGTGACATTTGGCATCTGTTATTATTTCGTCGAAGATATTTATGGTTTTCTGGTGCGCCCTCTGGCCCAGGCGATGGGGCCGGGCAGCGACCGGCGGATGATTTATACTGCCTTGACCGAAGTTTTCTTTACCTACGTCAAGGTTTCGTTTTTTGCCGCCTGTTTCATCTCGACGCCAGTTGTTTTGGGGCAGATATGGGCGTTTGTCGCACCTGGCCTTTATAAAAACGAACGCAAGGCATTTTATCCGTTTTTGTTTGCCACCCCCATCCTGTTTTTTTTGGGCGGGGCGATGGTTTATTATTTCATCATGCCGCTGGCCTGGAAGTTCTTCCTCAGCTTTGAATCAACAGGCAGCCAGACGGGCCTTGCGATTCAGCTTGAAGCCAAGGTGGGGGAATATCTCTCGCTGGTGATGAAGCTGATTTTTGCGTTTGGTCTTAGTTTTCAGTTGCCGGTTCTGCTGACATTGATGGCGCGGGCCGGTTTGGTTACATCGCAGGGCCTGGCGAAAAAGCGCAAATACGCCGTTGTTATTACCTTTATCGTGGCCGCTGTTATGACACCGCCGGATCTGATTTCACAGATCGGGCTGGCTGTGCCGATCATGCTGCTTTACGAAATTTCCATTATCATGGCCCGTATTAGCGAGCGTAAGCGCGCAGCGAGTATGCAAGAAGATGATTTGGACGATGACGGGGAACAGAACCATGATGATGACGTGAATGCGCAGTCTGCTGCGGCGGCATCGGCGGGGAATATGGATGATTCCACATCTGATGAGACCGGCGATGACACATCATCCAATACGCAAAAGCCGTCAGAATCATCTGATTCCCGAAGGTCGGGGGATGATGACGAAGATGACTTCAATAATGCCCGGTAATTAGACCTCGCAAAAAACAAGAAATGCTTGGCGGGGTGGACCAATGGTTCACCCCGTCGTATAAGCAGCCTGAAAAATTCAGACAAATAAGGTGCGGTTTCATGCACGATATAAAATGGATTCGTGAAAATCCCGAGGCATTTGACGCAGCCATGAGCATGCGTAATGCCGATATAACAGCGGCACGCCTGATTGATATTGACGCCGAACGGCGCCGCCTGATGACCGAACATCAGGAATTGCTGGCGCGCCGCAAAACCATTTCCGGCGATATTGGCAAGGCAAAAAAGAACGGTGAAAATGCTGATGACCTGATGGCCGAAATGGGAGGCCTGAAGGATCGCATCAAGGCCGCCGAAGATGGCCAGGCGGCGCTGAACGAGCAGCTTGATCTGTTGCTGATGTCCTTTCCCAATATTCTTGATGCGTCGGTACCCAAGGGGGCCGATGAAGACGAGAATGTCGAAATGCGTCGCTGGGGCACACCGGCCGAATTTGCCTTTTCCCCGGCAGAGCATTTCGACCTTGGTGAAAAGCTCGGCATGATGGATTTTGCTACGGCAGCCAAACTATCGGGTTCGCGCTTTGTGATTTTGCGCGGGCAACTGGCGCGTCTCGAACGGGCATTGGCCCAGTTCATGATTGACCTGCATGTTAATGAACATGGCTATGAGGAAACCACCACGCCGATGCTGGTAAAGGACGATGCCATGTTTGGCACCGGACAGTTGCCGAAATTTGCCGAGGATTCCTTTAAAACCACCAACGACATGTGGCTGATTCCGACCTCGGAAGTCACCCTGACCAACCAGGTTGCGGGCGACATTATTGATGTGGCGAGCCTGCCGTTGCGTTATACCGCACTGACACAGTGTTTCCGCTCCGAAGCCGGGTCGGCCGGGCGTGATACTCGCGGCATGATCCGTCAGCACCAGTTTTCCAAGGTTGAAATGGTGTCGATTGTCGATCCCGATCAATCGGATGCCGAACTGGAACGCAAAACCAAATGCGCCGAAGAAGTGCTTGAACGCCTTGGACTGCCCTATCGCACGATATTGTTGTGTTCGGGCGACACCGGTTTTTCGGCGATGAAAACCTATGACATCGAAGTCTGGCTGCCGGGGCAGGGACGGTATCGCGAAATTTCTTCGTGCTCGAATACCGGTGAATTCCAGGCACGGCGCATGAATGCGCGTTGCCGGGCCCAGGGCGACAAGAAAACGCGGTTTGTTCATACCCTGAATGGGTCGGGGCTGGCTGTTGGGCGCTGTCTGATTGCGGTCATGGAAAATTATCAGCAGGCTGACGGGTCCATTAAGGTTCCTGAAGCATTGTTGCCTTATATGGGCGGACTGGCTGAAATTTCCGCGACGAAGTAAGGTTTCCCGATGATCGATCTGCACAAGGCCCGCATTCTGATTTGCAATGATGATGGCATCGATGCACCGGGTATCAAACTGCTTGAAAATCTCGCCCGGCAATTTTCAGAAGATGTGTGGGTTGTGGCACCGTCGATCGAGCAAAGTGGCGCAGGGCATTCGCTTACCCTGCGCCGCCCGTTACGCATTCATCAGCGTGATGACCGCCATTATGCTGTTGATGGCACGCCAACGGACTGTGTTTTGCTGGCCCTACAGGTGATTATGCGTGAAACACCCCCGGATATTGTTTTTTCGGGCATTAACCGTGGCGGTAACCTTGGCGAGGATGTGACCTATTCGGGAACAATTGCCGCAGCAATGGAATCTGCATTGCTAAATGTACCAGCCATCGCTTTTTCGCAGTATTTTTCCCAGAAAATGATCAGTTGGCATATGGCCAAGACACACTTGCCCAATGTGGTTTCTTCACTGGTTGAACAAGGATGGCCGTCTAACGTTTTGATGAATGTGAATTTCCCGGAAAAGGAACGCGAGGGAGGGGCCAAAATTCGCATCACCCGGCAAGGTCAAAGAAAAATTGGTGATCATGTTGCCGAACGTCTGGACCCGCACGGTGAACCCTATTATTGGGTGGGGGCCATTCGTTCGGAATTGCCCGAAGACGAAAACGCCGATTTACATGTGATCGAAAAGGGCGATATTTCTGTAACCCCCATCGGTCTTGACTTTACCGATAATGCGACCCTCGAAAAACTGACAAAGGCATTTCAGTGAGTACGTCTGCCATTGCCCGTACAGCAGAAATTGAAGCCCTGCTTGGTGTTCTGCGCCAGGACGGCATTCATGACGAAGCCGTTTTACGTGCTTTGGCCGATATTCCGCGCGAATTGTTTGTTGCACCGCCCTTTGCCAGCCGCGCCTGGGAAAATGTCGCTTTGCCCATCAGCAAGGGCCAAACCATTTCCCAGCCCTATATCGTTGCCCTGATGACCCAGGCGCTTCAGTTAAATGACCGCATGAAGGTGCTGGAGGTTGGCACCGGATCAGGCTATCAGGCGGCCATTTTGGCCCGTCTGGCCCGGCGCGTTTATACCCTGGAACGCCACAAGCCGTTACTGCGTGAGGCCGAGGAGCGGTTTCGCACCCTGGGGCTTCATACGATTTCAACCCTGCATGCCGATGGCGGGCTGGGCTGGAAGGCACAGGCACCGTTTGACCGCATTATTGTTACGGCGTCGGCACAGGATGTGCCGCCGGTCCTGGTTGATCAGCTTGCAATCGGTGGAATCATGGTGGTGCCGGTGGGTGAGGTTTCCCACACCCAGATTTTGTTGCGCGTGATGCGGACCCCGACAGGTATTGATGTTACGGAATTGATGCCAGTGCGTTTTGTGCCCATGCTGGCCGGTACCGAAGAATTTTGAAATCCCGCATTTTTTTGAAAATTTGAATCTCGTTACCGATTGTTAACCGGTGATGCCGGAAAATCTGTGACATGATGAAAAATTATGTCAAACACGTCGTTCATAATGTCCGGACGTTGCTGTTTGTCTGCGGGACAACAGCAGCCCTTGGTGGGTGTTTGCTTAATTCCAAGCCCGTTCCGGTTGTTTATGGCGATGGCTCCAATTATTCGCTTTCGGCCATGCCCGATCTGCGCAATGGCGAACGTGTGATTACCGTCAAGCGTGGCGACAGTGTCTCCTTGCTGGCGGAGCGGTATCATGCCGATTTTCGCAAGTTTGCTGCCCGGAACAATCTTAGCGCACCTTACGTGATTTACCCCGGCCAGCGGCTGGTTTTGCCGCCCTGGCAAGCCGATTATGACAGCAGCCCGCCAGAGACGGCTGTGGCGCAATCACAGTCCCGGTCAACGGGCCGGAAAAATGTTGTTATCGCCGGGCGGGCTCAATCGGTTGAAATTACGTCATCTCCGCTTTCGGCACCGTCGCGTGCCGGGGGATCGTCTGTCGATTCTTCCGCGCAATCGGACCTGAGCGCGGTTACGGATATTACCGCATCCAAAAGCAAAGTTGTTGCAGGCGCACGGCTTCCGGTACCGGGGATCAAGCCGCAGGATATGGCCGCGAAGGCGGAACGGCAGTTTGCTTCGGCCAATAACTGGCATGATTCAGCAAAGAAAACGGCCTCAAATGAAGGGGGCAGTGC
Organism: Thalassospira profundimaris; assembly: GCF_003326755.1. Lineage (GTDB taxonomy): Bacteria > Pseudomonadota > Alphaproteobacteria > Rhodospirillales > Thalassospiraceae > Thalassospira > Thalassospira profundimaris_B. The sequence continues at coordinate 29,442 of NZ_JPWH01000018.1, forward strand.
CAAAGCTGTTGCATCGCGTGCAACACCACGCCCGGCCAAGGTCAATGTTGATGATATCGTACCTGCCGGACGCCAGGGATTTATGTGGCCGGTGCAGGGCAAGATTGTTCTGGGCTATGGTGCAGGTCCCGGCGGGTTGTTTAATGACGGCATTAACATCGCTGCCGAACGAGGAACGGCCATTCTGGCAACAGATAATGGGGTTGTCACCTATGTTGGCAATGAATTGCGCGGTTTTGGCAATCTGATTTTGATCAAACATGCCGATGGTTATGTTTCGGCCTATGCGCACACTGAAAATCCGCTTGTGGCACGTGGCGATATTGTAAGGCGGGGACAACAGATTTCCTCTGTCGGTTCTACCGGTGCGGTAAACCGACCACAGCTTCATTTTGAAATCCGCCAGGGGCGCAAATCGCGCGATCCGGTTAAATATCTGCCCCAGGCTGTGGCATCGCGCTGACAGCCCTATCAAACCGGCCTGATTATATGCAGGCCGGTTTGTCGTTTTAAGGGGCGCGATGCTCAGGAAATGCTTTTGCCCTGTTCGCCCGCGATTTCCTGAATAAATTGCCAGGCGACTCGCCCTGAACGACTGCCGCGTGTTACGGTCCACTCCTTGGCACGGGCAAAAAGAGTGTCTTGCGGCATATCCAGGCCATATTCTTTGGCATACCCGGCGATGATCTCGAAATAGATGTCTTGGGAAATATTGTGGAAACCAAGCCACAGGCCGAAGCGGTCAGACAGCGAGACTTTTTCTTCAACGGCTTCGGACGGGTTGATTGCAGTTGAGCGTTCGTTTTCAATCATGTCACGCGCCATTAAATGGCGGCGATTGGATGTGGCATAGAAAATAACGTTTTCCGGGCGGCCCTCGATCCCGCCATCCAGTACGGCTTTAAGCGATTTGTATGATTCGTCTTGCAAATCAAAGGAAAGATCATCGCAAAAAAGCACGGTTTTGCGTTGACCGTCTTGCAGAATTTTTAACAGGACGGGCAGGGTGGGAATATCTTCACGGTGAATTTCCACCAGCGCCAAAGATGACGGTGTTTCCTGATTGATCAGCGCGTGCATGGCCTTGACGATCGAGCTTTTGCCCGTACCACGTGCGCCCCATAACAGCGCATTATTTGCCGGCAGCCCCTGTGCGAACCGTTTGGTGTTATTATAAAGAATACGCTTTTGCTGTTCGATCCCCTGCAAAAGCCCGATATCGACCCGGTTTACCTGCTTGACCGGCTGCAAATATCCGGTTTCGGCATGCCAGACAAAGGCATCTGCAATTGAAAGGTCGTTGTGCTGGCGTGGCGGCGGAGCCATCCTTTCAAGCGCATCGGCAATACGGTTTAATGCGGGCAGCAAATCGGCAAGGGTATCTGTCATCGGGGCCTCTGGAACATTTTCATTTTTGATGGCAGGGAAGGTTGTTCCCGACACGTCGTGGCCGAACCCTAGCACAGCAAGGTTTGCGTGGAATAGTCCGTTTGAAGCCGCATCAAAACTGTGAATCCCGTCACAAAGACACCTGGAAACCGGAAATTCAACCCGCAATGCGCAAGGATGTGTGATTTATAAGGCACGGGCAGGCGAGTTTAAGGCAAAATGAAGCGATCTTTCTTGCAACGGCGCTGCACACCGTTATATTCCGGCAGTTGATTGGTTTTTCTGTTTTAGGTTAGGAGTTCCTAATGTTGATTTCACCGGCTTTTGCTCAGGGTGCTGGTGGCGCTGCTGGCGGAGCGGATATGCTGACCAGCTTTCTGCCGCTGATCCTGATTTTTGTGGTTTTCTACTTTTTGCTGATTCGTCCGCAGCAGAAGAAACAGAAAGAACACAAAGCAATGCTGGCTGCGGTTCGCCGCGGTGATAAAATCGTTACGGCTGGTGGGATCATCGGAACCGTTGCCAAGGTTGTTTCGGATGAAGAAGTCTCTGTCGAGATTGCCGAAGGTGTGAAAGTCAAAGTCGCACGCGGCATGATCTCGAATGTGTTGTCACGCACTGAACCGGCCAAGGGCGGTTCGGATGCCGATAACAAGGCAGACGACAAAAAAACTGACGAAGTCAAAAAAGACTGATTTTTGTCACAGCTTCGGGCGGAACCAGCAGGTTCCGCCTTTCTGCATATTACTGGCGGTCGGCCGGGCAAGTCCTTCCTTTTTATCCTGATTGAGCCCTGAGCCCGATGTCGCAATGTTCCCCAGACATCTCTGGTTAAAGGACACATGCTTTATTTTACCAAATGGAAAGCAGCGCTGGTTTTGCTGGTGTGTGCTTTGGGCGTGATATATGCCGCGCCAAACTTTCTTCCCAAGGGCACATTCCCTACCGAAGCAAGCTGGATGCCCGGCAAGCAGATCAGCCTGGGTCTTGACCTGCGGGGCGGTTCCCACATGCTTTTGGAAGTCGGGGTCGATAGCGTTATTCGTGAACGTTATGATTCCCTGACCGAAAACATGCGTGATGCCCTGCGCGAAGCCCGTATCCGCTATCGCGGGCTGCGCGGTTCGGCTGACGGGGCATCTGTCACCATCGTCAATGATGATGATGTCGAGAAGGCCCGTTCACTGATTGCAAAACTGGACCCGCAGACGGTTGTTGGCGGTGACGGCAATCATATCATGGTAACTTACAACGAAAAAACGCGCCGCGAAATGGTCGATCGCGCCATTAGCCAGTCGCTTGAAGTTGTACGTCGTCGTGTTGACGAACTGGGAACGACGGAACCGTCGATCCAACGTCAGGGTGAAGACCGCATCGTTGTGCAGGTTCCGGGGCTTAATGATCCCTCGCGTTTGCGGGATATTCTGGGCCGGACGGCAAAGATGAATTTTCATCTGATCAATGAAAGCAAAACGCCGCAACAGGCGCGTGAAACCGGCATTCCGCCGGGGGCAGTCATTATGCCGGGTGCGGACGATGCGTCAGCAGGCGCACCGCAGGAATATCTGGTGGACCGTCGCGTTGTTGTTTCTGGTGACAACCTGATTGACAGCCAGCCAACCTTTAATGACGGACGCCCCGTTGTTTCCTTCCGTTTTGATGCTGCAGGTGGCGCACGTTTTGGTGACGTGACCAGTAAAAATACCGGCCGGCGTCTTGCCATCGTGCTTGATGGCAAGGTGATTTCGGCACCGCGCATCAATGAACCCATTATGGGCGGAAGCGGCATTATTACCGGCCAGTTCAGTGTCCAGGAAGCAAACGATTTGTCGTTGCTGTTGCGCGCTGGTGCCTTGCCTGCGCCGATGAAGATCCTTGAAGAACGGTCTATCGGTCCGGGGCTTGGTCAGGATTCTATTGAATCAGGTGAAATTGCCTCTGTTCTGGGGATGGTGTTCGTCGTTGTCTTCATGGCGATCAGCTATGGCCTGTTTGGTATTTTTGCCAACATTGCGCTGATGATAAACCTGATCCTGATTTTGGCCGTTATGTCGATTTTGCAGGCGACACTGACATTGCCGGGCATTGCCGGTATCGTCCTGACAGTGGGGATGGCGGTTGACGCCAACGTTCTGATTTTTGAACGTATCCGCGAGGAACGAAAAATCGGCCGATCCATCATCAGTTCGATTGATGCCGGTTATCGGAGTGCGATGTCGACCATTCTTGATGCCAACATCACCACGCTGATTGCCGCTTTGGTGCTGTTCAGCTTCGGTTCAGGCCCGATCAAGGGTTTTGCCGTGACACTGGCCATCGGGATCATCACATCGATGTTTGCCGCCATTTGGGTGACACGACTGATTGTGGCCTACTGGGTCAAGTATCGTCGTCCCACCGAACTGGTGTTGTGAGGAAGGGAGCAATACGCACATGAAACCTTTGCATATGGTTCCGGATGATGTGAACATCCCGTTCCTCAAAGTCCGAAAGCTGTTTTATATCTTCTCGCTCTCGATGGTTATTGTTTCGGGGGTTCTGTTCTTCACCAAAGGGCTGAATTTCGGTATCGACTTTCGGGGCGGTATTCTGCTTGAAATCAAAACTGAAGGCCCGGCAGATGTAACGGCGCTGCGTAACAATCTGGGCAGTCTGGGGCTGGGGGATGTTGCCATCCAGCAATTTGGTGAACCGGACGACGTTCTGATTCAGCTTCAGCGCCAGGATGGCGATGAAAAGGCCCAGATGGCGGCGCTGGAAACCGTTACCAAGGCACTTGGTGACGGGGTCAGCATCCGTCGGTCCGAACTTGTCGGGCCGAAAGTTGGGAGCGAGCTAAAAGAAGCCGGTTTATTCTCCGTCCTGATCTCGCTCGCGCTGATCATGATTTATATCTGGCTGCGCTTTGAATGGCAGTTTGCCGTCGCGTCGGTTGTTGCCTTGTTGCATGACGTGATCATCACGGTCGGCCTGTTTGTGGTGTCGGGTATTCAGTTTGACCTGGCAACACTGGCGGCTATTCTGACGGTTGGTGGCTATTCGATTAACGATACGGTGGTTGTCTTTGACCGTATTCGCGAATTCATGCGCAAATACCGCAAAATGGATCTGCCGGAACTTCTCGATCTGTCGATCAATACAACGCTGTCACGTACGGTAATGACGTCCTTTACGACATTGCTGGCCCTGATTGCGCTGTTCCTGTTTGGCGGCGAAGCCATCCGCGGTTTCACCTTTGCCCTGATTTTCGGTATCTTGATCGGGACTTATTCGTCGATCTGTGTGGCATCGCCGTTGCTGATTGTGTTTAAGTTGCGCCGAAAGATCCCCGAGGGCGAGGAGAGCAAAACCGAAGAGGCAAATGCGCTTTAGGTTTGTCTTGCGTTAACATTTGATCGTGCCAGACATTTACAGAAAGGCCGGGTTCGTGCGACAACGATCCGGCCTTTTTTGTGCCCAATGCAGGCGCGATAAGCGTTACCCCATTCGTTATGATAAGCGAGGTCTCTCATGTCGATAGACGTTACACCGATGGTGGCATCGGGCCGCAAACTTGTTTCCAGTTACGGGGATGGCCTGTTCCGGTTTGGCAATGAAAAGGCCGAGGGCTCTGTTCTGTTGTTTCCGGGGGAGTTCCTGTCCTGGCCGCATCAGGACATGACCACTGTGACAGAGGATTCGTTTGCCGAGATTATTTCACGGGCCGGGCACATTGATATTTTACTGTTGGGCATGGGAACCAGAATGCAACCGGTGAAAACCGCCTGGCGCAATGCCTTGCGTCCACATGGCATTGTTATTGAACCGATGGATACCGGTGCAGCTTGCCGGACTTTTAATGTGCTGTTATCCGAGGAACGCCGCGTGGCCGCAGCATTGATAGCGGTTTGATCCGGCGATGTTCGTATGATGATGGTTTATTGGCTTTTGCCGGAACATTTAATGCCCTCTGACGCGTTGTATGGAATAGATAACATACACACAGACAGGGGATGATGCGGCGTCTGGCGGGCGAGGATTGAGAGTGTGCTGCAAAAGGCGGGCCGCATTTCTGATATATGGAAGAGTTGACTTCGCGACTGCATGGTCTGACTGAGCATCTTGTTGCCAAATTCACCGACTGGGCCGACCTGGTTGGTGGCGGCGGCGTCGGGCGCGTGATTATCGCCATTGCCGTTTTGCTGTTTTTTATTCTGGTTCGCAAATTGCTGGCGCATGGTGTTGTTGGTGGGGCGCGTCGGCTTGCAAATAATCGAAAACATCAAACACTGGCAATGATTTTCAATGCCATACAAACGCCTGTTGAAGTGTTTGTTGTGTTGCTTGGGTTTTATTTTTCAACCGAAGTCATCGATTTTTCCGATAAAACCGATGCCGCCATTTTCAGCATTTTGCGGGTTTTTGTCATAGCCACGATTTTCTGGGCATTCTACCGCGTTGTCGAGCCGCTTGCGCTTGGGTTTAATACCTTTGCCGGCCGTTTTGGCGCAGGCCTGGCCGATGATTTGCGACAGTTTTTCATCCGATGCGTGCGAACCTTGGTGGTTGTGTTGGCCGGTGTCGCCTTGTTGGAAGACTGGGGCATCAATGTTACGGCCTTTTTGGGCGGCCTGGGCCTGGCCGGTATGGCAATTGCCCTGGCGGCAAAGGATTCGGTGGCCAATGTCTTTGGCGGTCTGACCATTTTTGCCGATAAGCTGTTTAAGCGCGGAGACTGGATCGAAACACCACACTTTGAAGGGGTCGTCGAATTTGTTGGTTTGCGGGCCACCAAGGTGCGTACCTTTTCCAAGGCGCTGGTGGTGATGCCCAACGCCGAAATCGTGGATTCACCGGTGATTAACTGGAGCCGCATGACCCATCGTCGCATCAAAATGGTGATAGGCGTTGAATATCGTACCACCGCCGATCAGATTGAAAAAATCATAGAGCGGTTGCGCAACTTTTTGCGGGAAGATGAAGATGTTGCGCAGGAAGACGTGCCACAGATGGTGCATTTGGCCGATTTTGGCAGCAGTTCGATTAATATTGACCTTTATTATTTTACCCAAACCACCGACTGGCTGACATGGCGCGACATTCGCAACCGACATATCATTGCTTTTAAACGCATTATCGAAGAAGAAGGCGCAGCATTTGCTTTCCCGTCCCAGTCTTTGTATGTGGAGAGCATGCCGGATGTGAAAATGGCTGAAAGGGCGGCGGATCGTGATGACCAAAACAATAATAGTGCGCCTCAAAACGCTCGGACTTCGGAATAGGTTGGGCGAGAGTTTGGGAAGCAACGGATAATTAGAAATCGATGAGTGAGACACCAAACCTTTCCTATTGTGCCGACTATGTCCGGCGGAACGACAAGGATCGTTTCCTGTGCGCGCTTTTCGCTCCGGCAGACAGGCGCGAAGATCTGTTCACGCTTTATGCCTTTAATCAGGAAATATCGAAAACCCGGGAAATGGTCAGTGAGGCCATGCTGGGGCAAATTCGCCTGCAATGGTGGCGGGACGCCCTGGCTGATATTGCCAAAGGTGAAATCCGCAAGCACGAGGTTGTCGCGCCGCTGGCGGATCTGATCGGGCAGGGACGTGTAGAGCCCAAAACCCTTGAAGCCATGATCGATGCCAGGGAGTTTGATCTGTTTGACAAGGCCCCCCAAGATATGGCTGCCCTTGAAAATTATATCGATGAAACATCGGGCCGGTTAAGTGAAGCAGCGGCAAAGCTGCTTGGTGCAGAAGAAGAGACGGCGCTGAAGGCGGCGCGTCTTGCTGGCAATGCCTATGGTCTGGTTGGAATTTTACGTGCGATGGTGTTTCACGGGCGCGCAAAACGCCAATATATTCCCGAGGAATATATGCAGAAATATGGTGTGGCAACGGGGGACATTTTTGAATTTCGCAAGACCGATGCGGTAAGAGCAATGACCCGTGATCTGGCCCGACAGGCGCAGGATAAAATCGATACGGCACGAAAAATGCGTCGTCACTTACCGAAAAAAGCTGTACCGGCAGCCTTGCCTGTTACTTTGGCGGAGAATTATTTAAAGAAGCTGAAAAAAGCAGATTATGATCCGTTTTCTGCCGAATTTGGCTTGGCTCGCCCTGCCAGCTTCAGGCTGACCTTACGGGCACTTTCGGGATATTGGTAAGACTGTATCTTTACAACGGACAAAAAGGTTATAAATCTTTGTAGATCAACCGGTTCATAACCTGTCTTTGTTGGGTGTCCGGCGATCAAAGCTTGCGGGGTCCCTAAATGAAAATATTTAGAAATATTGCGATCTTGGTCATCGTTCCGGTGGGCGTGTTAATGGCGTTCTGGTCGCATACGAACCGGGCGGCGGCAACCTCGATTGATCCTTTTGTGGGAACCTATCACGGCACGGCCATTTCCGAAACGACGGACGAATTAAAAGCGCGTGATCTGGATGTAACGATCCGAAAAAAAGATGATGCCTTTACAGTCGACTGGTCAACCGTGATTTACAAATCCGATGGCCGGGAAAAAAAGTCCGCCCTTAGTATCGAGTTTTTCAATACTGACCGCCCCGAGATTTATGGCAGCGCCATGCGCACCGGCCTGTTTGGCAAGCGGGTGCCTAACGACCCGTTAAAAGGCCAACCCTTTGTCTGGGCGCGCATCGTTGGCAAAACCCTGACGGTTCATGCCATGTATATTCTGGATGATGGTGGCTATGAAATGCAGGTTTACGAACGTACCCTTGATGCCGACGGCAATTTGGACCTGGTTTTCAAACGGTTTCGCAATGGTAAAAGCATTCGCGAAATCACCGGTGAGTTGACCCGCGTTAAATATTGATCTCTTTACGATCTGAAGACTTCACACAAAACGCCCGTGCTAGCTGCGCGGGCGTTTTGTCATATGGATTGTATCTTCGTGTAAAGGGCTGTCTTAATGGCCGATTGCTGCCAGCCATTCATCAAAGGCAGGAATGGCACGGTCGGTATAAAGCTTTTTGCGATCCCGTCCTTTCACCCGTTTTTTAAGCTCCAGTTCCGGAAACAGACCAAAATTGACATTCATTGGCTGGAAGCTTTCGGCATCGGCTCCGCCGGTAATATGCCCCAAAAGCGCCCCCATTGCCGTGACTGCCGGGGGGAGGGGCAATTCGCGACCCAGTTTTTCCGCAGCCGTAAAGCGACCCGTCATCAGGCCGACAGCCGCACTTTCAACATAGCCCTCGCATCCGGTAATCTGCCCGGCGAACCGGATGTCGCGACGGGATTTCAGCCGCAGGGTCGGGTCCAGCAGGCGCGGGGAATTCAGGAAGGTGTTGCGGTGAATGCCCCCCAGGCGGGCAAATTCGGCATTTTCGAGGCCGGGAATGGTTTTGAATACCTCGACCTGGGCCCCGTATTTCAGTTTCGTTTGAAAACCGACCATATTGTAAAGGGTGCCCAGCGCATTATCCTGACGAAGCTGCACGATGGCATAGGACTTGACGGTTGGATCATGCGGGTTGGTCAGCCCCACTGGTTTCATCGGGCCGTGGCGCAGGGTTTCGCGCCCGCGTTCGGCCATGACTTCAATCGGCAGGCAGCCGTCAAAATAGGGGGTATCTTTTTCCCAGTCCTTGAATTCGGTTTTTTCACCGGCCAGCAGCGCATCAATGAAATTGTTGTACTGCTCTTTGTTCATCGGACAGTTGATGTAATCCTTACCATCGCCTTTGTCATAACGTGACTGGAACCATGCTTTGTCAAAGTCGATGCTTTCCTTATACAGGATCGGCGCAATGGCATCGAAAAACGCCAGTGACTTCTCGCCAGTTTGTTCCAGAATGGCCGCCGCAAGCGAGCCTGAAGTCAACGGGCCGGTGGCGATAATGGTGTTGCCCCATTCAACGGGGGGAAGACCGCTAATCTCGCCACGTTCCATTGATATGAGGGGGTGGTTCATCAGGGCGTCGGTAACGGCCTGGGAAAACCCTTCACGGTCCACTGCCAGCGCCGCACCTGCCGGGACTTTATGGTCATCCGCACAGCGCAGAATAAGCGAGTTTGCCCGGCGCATTTCATCATGAATCAGGCCAACCGCATTATATTCCTTGTCATCGGAACGGAACGAATTGGAACAGACCAGTTCGGCACATTTGTCGGTTTGGTGGGCATCGGTCGGGCGTTCCGGGCGCATTTCGTGAATGATCACGGGGATACCGGCCTCGGCCAGTTGCCAGGCCGCTTCACTGCCAGCCAAGCCAGCGCCAATGATATGAACAGGTGTAACCGTTTCCAAGCTGAACCTCCGTCAGAACAGGTTTTGGCTCAAAGCCAAGTTTGGCCCCACACATAGCGGTCCACGGGCATAAATATCAAGTCAATTGCTGAAAATTACCGCGTTTGGTGAAGGGATCACTGCCATAAGCGTGTTCCTTGTCACATTTGTGCCCCTCTGGCGTCGATCAGGACGGTCTGACAACATATCGACATTGTGCATAAGGAATAAACTCAAGCCATGACTGATCCAGCAGATGCTCCAAAATCTGTGGTCACACCCCCCTCAGATACGAATACTGGTTCTGACACTGTCAGTAAAAGTACTTCATCCACGTCAAACGGCTTTTTGTCGATTTTGGTGGCCGGAGGGGATGTTGCCCGTTTATCGGCTGCCAGCTTTGCGCTGATATGCTCGCCCTTGGTGTTACTTGCGGTTCTGGCGATATTTTTCGCCATTGACGTGATCGTTAGTTCCTGGGGTGGGCGGTTATTCGGATTCAGTTATGATCTGGTTTTCTTTGTCGGGATATTTGGCGCACTGGGCGCAATGGTAAGCGTTATGCTCCATATTAGTGACCCGCAGGAATGGCAGAATTTATCCCCGCTTGATGTTTTCTTTCGCTTTTTGTTCCGGCCGTTTTTGGGGTTCGTTTATGCTGTGCTGGCGTTGTTGATTGTGCGGGCAGATATTATTCCTGACAGGCTTGATCAGCTTCAGGCCATTCGTGACCTGAACGAGCTGGGCTCGCTCAAGCTTGATGCCGATAGCGGGCAGCAAGTTGCCATTATGCTTCTTCTTGCCTTTCTGGCGGGCTTTAGCGAACGGTTGGTCAAAGCCATCCTGCAAACAGTCGAGGGCCGCATCCGGGCGCTGGCGATTGGTTCCGATAACGCCAAAACAACCTGATGCGGTCCCACGGCCAAAATGAACATTATGACAGGCGTAAATGCCGTTTCAGATATTTGCCGGTATAGCTGTGGTCATTTTTCATGATGTCTTCGGGCGTACCGGCCCCAACCAGTGCGCCGCCGCCATCCCCGCCTTCAGGACCAATATCAATAATCCAGTCGGCAGTTTTGATGACATCAAGGTTATGTTCAATCACAACAACCGTATTGCCTTGATCGGCCAGGGTATGCAGCACTTCCAGCAATTTGCGAATATCATGAAAATGCAGGCCCGTTGTCGGCTCATCCAAAATGTAAATCGTTCTGCCCGTCGCGCGTTTTGAAAGCTCCTTGGCAAGTTTGACGCGCTGTGCTTCCCCGCCCGACAGGGTGGTGGCCTGCTGGCCCAAATGCACGTAACTTAACCCCACCTGTTTGAGGGTTTCCATCTTGTCGCGAATGCTGGGCACGGCCTTGAAAAAGTCGGCACCTTCTTCGACCGTCATATCAAGAACGTCGGATATTGATTTACCTTTAAACGATATTTCCAGCGTTTCGCGGTTGTATCGTTTGCCTTTGCACTGATCACAGGTCACATAAACATCGGGCAAAAAGTGCATTTCAATTTTGATAACACCGTCACCCTGGCAGGCCTCGCACCGGCCACCCTTGACGTTGAATGAAAAACGCCCCGGCTTGTAACCACGGGTTTTTGCCTCGGGCAATTGGGCGAACCATTCGCGAATGGGGGTGAAGGCCCCGGTATAGGTAACAGGGTTGGAACGCGGGGTGCGGCCAATCGGGCTTTGGTCGATATCGATAATTTTATCGATATGCTCGATACCGGAAATGCTGTCATGGGCACCGGGCTGGGTACGGGCATTGTGCATCCGTTTTGCCAGTGACTTATACAGCGTTTCAATGACCAGGCTGGATTTACCACCACCAGACACGCCAGTAACACAAATGAATTTCCCCAGCGGGAAATCAACGTCGATATTTTGCAGGTTATTGGCGCGGGCACCACGAATGCTAATGGCTTTACCATTGCCTTCACGCCGTTTGGCGGGAACAGCAATTTGTTCAATGCCTGTGAGATATTTCCCGGTCAGGCTTTCGGGGTTTTGCTGGATTTCCTCTGGCGTGCCCTGGGCGACAATGCGTCCGCCGTGAATACCGGCGCCCGGTCCCATATCGACAACATAATCAGCCGCGCGAATGGCATCTTCGTCATGTTCAACAACCAGCACGGTATTGCCCAAATCGCGCAAACGTTTCAGGGTTTCAAGCAGACGGTCATTATCGCGCTGATGCAGGCCGATGGAGGGTTCGTCCAGAACATATAAAACACCCGTCAGGCCCGAACCGATTTGCGATGCCAGGCGAATACGCTGGCTTTCGCCGCCTGAAAGCGTGCCCGATGTGCGCGACATGGATAGATAATCCAGTCCCACATCACTCAAAAATTTCAGACGATCGTTAATTTCGCGCAAAATGCGGCGGGCAATTTCAGTTTGTTTTTCATCCAGTTTCGGTTCAAGGGCAGCAAACCAGTTCACGGCCTTGCCAATAGACAGCGCGGTGATTTCGGAAATGGTGCAGTGATCAACCTTGACCGCCAGGGCCTCGGGTTTCAGGCGCTGGCCGTGGCAGGCGTCACAATCGGAAATGGTTTGGTATTTTGCCAGTTCATCGCGGGCCCACTGGCTGTCGGTTTCGCGCCAGCGCCGCGACATATTGGGAATAACCCCTTCAAACGGGCGTGTAACCTTATAGCTGCGCGAACCGTCATCATAGGTCACGGTGACTTCTTCATTGCCCGACCCATGCAGAATAATGTGCTTTGCCTTTTCCGGCAGCTTTTCCCACGCCACATTGGTTTTAAAGCCATAATGCTTGGCAATCGCACGCAATGTTTGCAGGTAATATTTCGATGTGCTGCTGGCCCAGGGCGCAATCGCGCCATCATCAAGCGTTTTGCTGGTATCAGGCACCACCAGTTCCGGGTCAAATTCCATTTGTGTGCCAAGGCCATCACAGACCGGGCAGGCGCCAAACGGGTTGTTGAACGAAAACAGGCGCGGTTCAATTTCCTCGATGGTAAAACCCGAAACCGGGCAGGCAAATTTGGCGGAAAACAGTGTGCTTTCGCCGCTGCGGGCATCTTCGGCAAAAACAATGCCGTCGGTCAGTTCCAGTGCAGTTTCAAAGCTGTCGGCAAGGCGCGTCTGGATGCCATCCTTGACCACCAAACGGTCTACGACAACGGAAATGTCGTGTTTCAGTTTTTTGTTCAGCTCGGGCGCTTCATCGATTTCGTACATTTCTCCATCGATTTTCACGCGTTGAAAACCGCGTGCCCGAAGCTCCTTTAATTCCTTTTTATATTCGCCCTTGCGGCCGCGTACGATGGGGGCCAGCAAATAAAGCCGCGTGCCTTCTTCCATTTCCATGACGCGGTCCACCATTTGCGAAACCGTCTGGCTGACAATGGGCAGGCCGGTTGCCGGGGAATAGGGAATACCGACACGCGCCCAAAGAAGGCGCATATAGTCGTAAATTTCGGTCACAGTCCCCACAGTTGAACGCGGATTGCGCGATGTGGTTTTTTGCTCAATCGAAATGGCGGGCGACAGACCGTCGATATATTCGACATCCGGTTTTTGCATCATTTCAAGGAACTGGCGCGCATAGGCCGACAGGCTTTCGACATAGCGGCGCTGACCTTCGGCATAAATGGTATCAAAAGCCAAGGAGCTTTTGCCCGATCCCGACAGGCCGGTTATGACCACCAGCGAATCACGTGGCAGTTCGACATCAATGTTCTGCAGATTGTGTTCTTTCGCACCGCGAACTGAAATTTTTGTCAGCATATCCGGCCTTTTGTTCCTGAATTGTTCGGGGAATGTATAGAGGAGCCAGTGATTATACGCAAGTCCGCCCCTGACAGTTCCTGTCAGGATTTGTCAGCAATAGAAACGGGTAATATTTTCGCGTCTGCGGCTATGTAGTTCGCAAAAGAAAACCCGCCAGTGAAATTCTGGCGGGTTTTGCAAAATCGGGCAGGGGATTACCCCTTGGCAATCGACTTGCCGGTTGCACCCAGATCCTTGAAAGCTTCTTCAAGGCGGGCTGCCATTGAAAGTTCGGCTTCGCGGACCCAAACACGTGGGTCGTATTGTTTTTTGTAGGGTTTGTCGTTGTCGGGATCGACCTGGTATTTGAAGGCGCGTTCGTTTTCTTCGACATATTTGCCAACGGCTGTCGCATAGGCAAACTGGGTGTCGGTATCGATGTTCATTTTGAAAACGCCGTAACCAACGGCTTCCTCGATTTTTTCTTTTTCCGAACCCGAACCACCGTGGAAAACGAAATCAAGCGGGAAGCCATCAAGGCCATGTTTTTCGGCAACGTATTTTTGCGATTCCAGCAGGATTTCCGGACGCAGTTTAACGTTCCCCGGCTTGTAAACGCCATGCACGTTGCCAAATGCTGCCGCGATCGAGAAATGGCCCAGCGGTTTGAGGCGACGATAGGCTTCTTCAACTTCTTCCGGACGGGTATAAAGGCGCGGATCGATATCGTCCTGAGAGGTATCAAGCTCCTTGCCGATGCCGTCTTCTTCTCCACCGGTCACACCCAGTTCGATTTCCAGGCTCATATCGACAGCGGAAAGACGTTTCAGAAATTCTTCGCAGGTTGCCAGGTTTTTTTCAATCGGTTCTTCGGAAAGATCCAGCATATGCGAGCTAAATAAAGGCTTGCTGGTTTCCTTGTAGGCTTTTTCACCCCAGCTCAGCATACCATCGACCCACGGAACGAATTTCCGGTTGGCATGATCGGTATGAAGAACAACGGCAACGCCATAATATTCAGCCAGAAGCTGGGTATGGCGGGCGGCGGAAACAGCGCCAATAACACGGGCCGCATCGGCATCCTTGATGCCCTTGCCGGCAAAGAACTGCGCACCACCATTCGAAAGCTGAATGATAATGTCAGAACCGGCATTGGCAGCAGCTTCAAGGGCTGCGTTCAGCGTGCTCGAGGACGTAATATTAACTGCGGGTAGAGCGTAACCGTCCTGCTTGCAGGCAGCAACAAGTTCACGATAGGCCGCACCGGTTACAACACCGGGTTTAACGGAAGGCATGTGGGTTACTCCTCCTGGGGGTCAGAGCATTATAACATTCCCCGTGCGGACCGACTGGTCCGCCGCAAGGGCGATCCGTAAGGAGCCCAATCCATCCGCCATATGCTGCGTAAGGTCAAGATTTTCCGTTATAGACTTTAGGAAAAACTGCTGCTCGCGCAGACACAAACCATCATGATCGGGCTCGTCATCTGTTTTGATGATTTCGTCCGAATGTGAAAATTTTCCGTCCTGATCTGTGGCAGCATGGTGCAATTTTAAGGCATTCGTTTTGGTATGTGTGTCGATATCGGCCGATCCGGCACCTTTTTCTTCTACATCTGTGATTGATACCGCCCCCTTTGGCCCGATCACATCCTTAACAAAAAACGCCGTTTCGCTGATCATCGGGCCCCAGCCTGCCTCGTACCAGCCAATCGACCCGTCATCAAACCGGACCTGCAATTGTCCGTAATTATACATGTCCCCGGCCACATCGGGGGACAGACGCACGCCCATCGCATGAACCGAAACCGGTTTGGCACCTGTCATCAGGCACATCATATCAAGGTAATGAACTCCACAATCGACAATCGGTGATACGCTGTTTAACAGCCGTTTATGGGTTTCCCAAAATTCGCCACTGCTTTGCTGGTTCAAATTCATCCGCATCACCAGCGGCTTACCCAGAGTTTGGGCCAGTTCAACGAATTTCTCCCAGGATGGATGATGGCGCAGGATATAGCCGATCACCAGTTTGCGGTCGTGTTTGACTGCACTGTCAATAACGCGCTCGGCATCGGCCACGGTGGCAGCCAGCGGCTTTTCGATAAATACATGCGCCCCTGCTTCAAAGGCGGCAATGGCGTAATCGGCATGGGTTTCGGTATAGGTGTTAATCGAAACCGCATCGGGCCGGGTTTCGGCCAGGGCCGCTTTATAATCGGTAAATTGCGGGTAGGCTGCAAAACCGTCGGGCAGGGTGCCTGGCGCAATTGGGGACCGGGTGCACAGGCCGACAATCTCGAACCCGTCAAGGGTATGGTATGCCTTGGCATGGGACATCCCCATATTGCCCAGTCCGACAACAAGGATGCGTACGGGGTTCGACGTCATGGGGAAGCCTCCTGATCTTATGTTTTAGATAAAATTTTTGATTTATTTACCTGAAACCCAAGTGTTTTTGACATCATAACTTTCCGGGTCAAACAACACCATATCGGCGTCAAAACCCGGAAGGATTTTGCCTTTGCAATCATCAAGTTTCAGGAACGTTGCCGGATACAGCGATGCCATGCGCAAGGCTTCGCCAAGGTCAACACCGATCATCTCAACACTGTTTTTAACGGCCGACATCATATCCAGATCTGACCCGGCCAGTGTGCCATCAGCAAGGGCGCAACGCCCGCCAATGGCGGTAATTTCCTCGCCGCCCAGAATAAAATTCTTGGTTTTTGCGCCCACCGTCGGCATGGCATCCGTGACCAGCATGATCTTGCCGGTTTTCTTGGCCCGAACGGCCACCTGCATGGCAGCCGGATGGACATGATAACCATCGGCGATCAGGCCGCACCATGTGTTTTCATCCGCCATTGCCGCCCCGGCAACACCGGGTTCACGATGGGCAAGGGGGCTCATGGCGTTAAACAGGTGGGTGAAACCGCGTAATCCTTCGCCGATTGCCTTTTGCATGTCATCATAGCTGCCTGCTGTATGACCTGCGCACACCAACACACCTTTGGCGGTTAGTTTTTCGATGATGCCCCTGGCGGCCTTTTCAGGTGCCAGCGTTACCAGAATGCGGCCATTCGGCAGGCTGGACAGAATCTCGATCGCGTCATCTTCCATCGGGCGGATGATGTTTGCGTCATGTACACCTTTGCGTTCGGTGTTCAGATACGGGCCTTCAAGATGAATCCCAACAATGCCCGGTACGCCTTCGTCGATGGCGTTTTTAACGGCATCAATTGCGGCCAGCATTTTTTCGCGTGTGTCGGTAATCAGGGTCGGCAGCATGGCCGTGGTGCCAAATTGGCGGTGCGCCGCCATAATCTGGCGAATGCCGTCAACACTAGGCGAGTGGTTTAACAAAACACCACCGCCCCCATTGACCTGCACGTCAATAAACCCGGGGGCCAGCACATTTCCCCGGGCGTCAAAAATATCAGCCCCATCGGGTTTACTGGCCGGGGAAATCGCACTGATTTTACCGTTTTCAACGATCACGCAGACATCATCGTGAAACTGTTCGCCATCGAACAGTCGGGCATTTTTAATGGCAAGAACAGTCATCAATGCGTCTCCGTTACCTTGGAAAGATGTGGCGGTGCATCGGGGTTGCAGCCCCGATGCAATGCAACATGTTCAGCCAGGGTATAAAAGGTCTGGATCATTGCAATCGGCGCCAGCAGCGGGTGAATGTTTTCGACAACCGGCAAATGGCCCCTGGTGGTGGTGCCGCCTGTTTCGGCGGCAAATAAATTATCGGTTTTTGCCCGCATTTCCGTCAGGAAACCCTCGATACTTTCGCGGGTGGCGTCATCCTGCGAAAAAACCAGCAACGGAAAGTCACGTGTTACCAGCGCCATTGGCCCGTGTTTGACTTCGGCAGCACTAAAGGCTTCGGCATGCAGGCTGCTGGTTTCCTTGAATTTCAGGGCGGCTTCCTGGGCAATGGCAAAGGTCGGGCCGCGCCCGATAACATATAACCCCTGCGATTTGGCAATCGGTTCGGCGGCATCAAGCCAGTCTTGATCAAGGGCCTGCCTCAATTGGTCGGGCAGGGCAGCCAGACCGTTATTCAGGCTGGTATCATCCAGCCAGCCAGCCACTATCTGGGCAATGGCCGACAGGGTTGCGATATAGGATTTGGTTGCGGCGACACTGGTTTCGGCCCCCGCCATAAGCGGGATAACATGGTCCACCGTTTCGGCCAGCGGGGAATCGGTTACATTCACCAACGCCACAGTACGCGCACCAGCCTTTTTGGCAGCGGTCGCACTTTGCACCAGATCCGGGCTTTTGCCGGATTGTGAAACGGCAATAAACAATGCGCCTTTAACCGCCAGGGTCTTGCCATAGATCGATGTGATTGACGGTGCGGCCGACACCACGGGAATGCCAAGCTGGCTTTCGATCAGGTATTTTGCATAAAGTGTTGCATGGTCCGAACTGCCGCGCCCGCAGGTCATGACAAAGGCGGGCGGGTTGCTGCGCAATTCGCTGACCAGGGCAGCAATGGCATCCTGATTGGCGGCCAGTTGTGCCTTGACAACATCCGGGGCCTGGGCGGTTTCGCGACCCATCTGGGTTTGGGGCGTCCAGCGTGTGGTCATGTTCGCTTTCCTTGCGTTAAAATGCTGTTTGCAAAAAGAGGATGATGGCACCTATCGCGCATCCACCTGCATTTCGGCGATAAAGTCGTAACTGTCGCCGCGATAATGGGAACGGGTAAATTCAACGGGTGTGCCATTTGCCAGGAATGATCGCCGTTCGATATAAAGGGCGGCACTGCCCTCGGGCACGCCAAGCGTTCGCGCGGTTTCGTTGTCAAACAGTTCGGCACGCAGGCGCTGCAGCGCGCGGTCGGGCTTTTTGCCATATCTCGCCAGCGCATCATAAAGCGATTTATCGACGTCTTCGGGGTGCGGAATGAACTGTTTGGGAACCACGGCAAATTCCAGCGCCATCGGTTTGTCATTGGCGGTGCGCAGGCGGCGGAACCGGGCGACTTCGGTGCCCGGTGACAGGTTCAGGGCCATTGCTTCTTCGGGGGTGGCGTAGCCAACCGATTTTTCCAGCCAGACAGCCCCCGGATTAAGACCCCGGGTTGTCATATCCTCGGTAAAGGATGTCAGCCGCGACAGGGCCTGCTCCACGCGCGGTGCAACAAAGGTGCCCGCGCCGTGGCGTTGGATCAACACGCCGTCTTCCACCAGGGCCCTGACGGCATTGCGTACCGTGACACGCGAAATACCCAATTCGGTTGCCAGGTCGCGTTCGCTGGGCAGGGCGTCTTCGACTTTTAAAATACCATCATCAATGATGGCCTTTATGGCGGTTTGCAAACGACGATAAAGCGGACCATGACCGGTATGTTCAAAATCGCGGGCACGCAGGCTGTTTAAGACATCATCTGTGGCAATCACCGGCGTTCCTCCTGCAGGCGTTTGGTCATCAGGATGGCACCATCCAGCGCGTCTCCTGCTGCCGGGACAAGCTTGCTTTGAATGTCATCTGGCATCAAATCGGCCATGCGCCGGGCGATGCCCCCCATCAGGGTCAGCCTTGCGGCCCCAAAGGCCATAAGGCGGCGTAAAATTTGCTCATTTGCCAGTCTGGCCTGCTCAACAATGTCGCGGGCAATTGCATCGCCGTTATCCAGGGCGTCAAAAACCGTTAAGGCGAACTGGCCGTAATCTGACGGGCGGGCGGTTTCGGCAAAGGAAACCATCTCTTCGGGGCTGTGGTGGAAATGCGCCATAAGCTGGTGTGTCAGACTGGTTGCCATACCAATTTTCTCATGGGCCAGCAGGGCCTTTTCCAGGGCCAGTTTGCCAATGCGCGCACCACCGCCAATGTCTGAAATCTCAAATCCCCAACCGGCAACAGCAAGCTGCCTGCCATCAACAATCGCCTGGCCGCAAGTGCCGGTTCCCACAATCAGGATGGCACCATCCTGGCCGTTATGGGCGCCAAGGCAGGCGGTAAAGGCATCGGTTTCAAAAACGGCGCTGGCAAAAGGGTGGGGGTAGGCGGCTATACATTTGCGTTCACGCTCAAGCGATAACCCTGCCAGTCCCATACCTGCATGAATGTCGCCGATGCGGGTATGGGGGAGTCCTGCCTGTTCGAGGGTGTCGCGTGCTGCTGCGATAATTTCCGAAAAGATTTTTTCCAGCCCCAGGCGGGTGTTTGCACCGCCACGAACGGCTTCGCCCAGGATATTTCCAAACCCGTCACACAGGCGTACCCGGCAGCGCGTACCGCCACCATCGACGCCAAGAAAAAGACCATCAGAATCCGGTTTGTTCATTGTTTGCCATCCCTACCTGCCGTCACCATAGCAGAGTGGTATCAATATTTGCAATACCAATATAGGTCCAGTTAGAAGCACATTCGGGTTCTGGTAGTCGCGCATCTATGTGGTGCTGTTTGGGTGATTTGGTTAAATTTTCTCATAAATATATGATTTTAAAATATTACCTGTGAATTTTCCGGGTGATTTTATTTGGTTTGCATTTAACGCCTTGCGTATCTGGTATCATAATGGTATTTGATTAGGTAAGGGAGAGCAGGAAAATGGCATTAAGCACCGAAGAATTCGATTTGCGCTTTGCCGGATTGGACCAGTGGTCTGATACCGATTTCCTGACTGCGCTTTGGGAAGGGCAGATGCGTGCCGTAGCCTCGGTCGGTCCTGTTATCGGAATACTTGCGCGGACAGCATCCAATATTGCCGATCAATTGCTGGATGGCGGACGTCTGGTTTATGCTGGTGCCGGGACATCAGGCACCGTTGCCTGGCAGGACGCCAAGGAACTGGGCGGGACATTTGGCTGGCCCGAAGATCAGACGATTGTTCTGGTAGCCGGGGGTGTCGATAGTGAACCAGGTGTGTTTAACGCCGCTGAAGATGATATCGATGCCGCCAGGGCCGCCATTCGACACCATAATATTGGTTCCGGGGATGTTGTTATCGGTGTCGCGGCAAGTGGTTCGACGCCGTTTACCCTGAATGCGATATGTGCGGCCCGTGCAGCGGGTGCCCTGACGGTGGGCATTTGCAACAATGGTGACGGCGCATTGCTTGATCATGTCGATCATGGCATTTTTCTTGATAGTGCGCCCGAAGTCATTGCCGGGTCCACCCGTATGGGGGCGGGCACGGCGCAAAAGGCTGCGCTTAACATGCTGTCGACGCTGGTGATGAACCGGATGGGTCGCCTGTTTGACAACCTCATGGTGGGGATGCGGGCCGATAACGTAAAATTGCAGGGTCGGGCAGTGCGTATCGTGGTGCAGATTGCACAATGCAATGCCGATACCGCGCAATTGGCACTTGAACAATCCGGTTTTGATATTCGCAGCGCCGTTTTAATGGCGCGCGGCAAAAATCTCTCAGAGGCCAAAGAAATTCTGGCGTCCGTGAACGGCAATCTGCGGGCGGCGCTTGAATATAAGGATTGAACCCGGTCCATAAAGGGCAGGGCAATCCCCCGACATTGATCAGAGGAGGCATAAATAATGTCGAACAAATTCGTGGCAAAAGGGCTGGCGGCGGCCTTGGCGGCAAGTGTCGCCCTGGTCCCTCTCATGGCACAGGCAGGGGATCTGGTTATTGAAAGCTGGCGTAACGACGATATCGATATCTGGAATGATAAAATCATTCCCGCTTTCAACGAAAAACATCCCGACATTCACGTTTCTTTCAAACCAACCACGCCGACCGAATATAACGCCGCGCTGAATGCCAAGCTTTCCGGTGGTACGGCTGGCGATTTGATTGCCTGCCGTCCGTTTGATGCGTCGCTTGAACTTTACAAGCAGGGCAATCTTGTTTCGCTTAATGATCTTCCGGGGATGGATAATTTTTCGGATGTTGCCAAGTCCGCCTGGCAGACAGACGATGGTTCAACCACCTTCTGCGTGCCCATCGCATCGGTTATTCATGGCTTCATTTATAACAAGGAAGCCTTTGATGAAGTTGGCGTAGAGGTTCCCAAAACGACAGAGGAATTCTTCCAGGTTCTTGATAAAATCAAGGAAGATGGCACCTATATCCCGATGGCAATGGGGACAGCTGACCAATGGGAAGCCGCCACGATGGGCTTTCAGAATATTGGTCCCAATCACTGGAAAGGCGAAGAAGGCCGCAAAGCCCTGATTGATGGCAGTGCCAAATTTACCGACAAACCCTATGTCGATACCTTCAAGGAACTGGCCCGCTGGAAAGACTATTTGCCCGATGGCTTTGAAGCCATTTCCTACCCGGATGCGCAAAATCTGTTTTCGCTGGGCAGAGCTGCCATTTATCCGGCGGGTTCCTGGGATATTTCGTTGTTTAACAAACAGGCCGATTTCAAATTTGGTGCGTTTCCGCCGCCTCCGCCCGCTGGCTCGGATACCTGTTATATCAGTGACCATACCGATATTGGCATGGGCCTGAATGCGCATTCCAAAAATGCCAAAGACGCCAAAGTGTTCCTTGAATGGATGACCGGCCCTGACTTTGCGCAGCTTTATTCCAATGCGCTGCCTGGTTTCTTCTCGCTGTCGAATGCCAAAGTCAAAATCGAAGATCCGGTTGCCCAGGAATTTGTCAGCTGGCGCCAGAAGTGCAAATCGACCATTCGCAATTCTTACCAGATTTTGTCGCGTGGGACGCCGAACCTGGAAAACGAATTGTGGAACGTTTCGGCCCAGGTCATTAACGGCACACTGACGCCGGAGCAGGCTTCGGAGAAAGTCGAAGACGGTTTGAAAAAATGGTACGCACCGCATCAGAAATGATCGGATGATGTTGTGGACAGGCGTATTTTGGCGCCTGTCCATCCTTCCGGAAAAAAGAACTGCCGAACGGGCGATCTCTTTGATTGCCAAAGACGGAACATCGGGGCAGACCTTGGTTATTTTCCCCGTTTGTTTCCGCACCCAAAATTTTCAGACAGACAGGACATGGTATGGCGCATTCAGGGCCCATGACCGATTGGCGCAAGGCAAAACTGCCTGTGTTTGCCTTTCTGGCACCCGCGACACTTATCTATACGCTGTTTATGATTTATCCGTTGATTGATTCAATCCGGCTCAGTTTTTTCAGCGCCACCAATGGCGGCGACCTGGCTTTTGTGGGGCTCGATAATTATCGCACGGTGTTAAGTGATCCGGATTGGTCACATACATTCTGGAACAGCTTCTGGAACAATATGAAGTTCTTTGCTGTTCACATGCTGGTGCAAAACCCGATCGGGATTGCTCTGGCTGCGGTCTTAAGCCTGCCACGCCTTAAATTTCGCAACAGTTATCGCACGCTGATTTTTATGCCCACCATGCTTTCTGTGGTGATTGTCGGTTTTATCTGGCAATTGATCCTGAGTCCGGTTTGGGGTGTGGGTGCGGATATTCTTGATATTGTCGGGTTAAAATCGCTGTTTGGTCCCTGGCTGGGCAAGGAGGGTAGCGCACTGATTACGCTGGCTTTCATTTCTGTCTGGCAATGGGTTGGGATCCCGATGATGCTGATTTATGCCGCCCTGCTTGCCATCCCCGAAGATCTGGTCGATGCCGCCATTGTCGATGGGGCGAGCCATTTCGAGGTGTTCTGGTATATCAAGCTGCCACTTGTTTTACCAACTGTTGCAATGGTTTCCATCCTGACCTTCGTTGGTAACTTTAATGCCTTCGACCTGATCTATGCGGTCAAGGGGGCACTGGCCGGGCCAAATTTCTCGACCGACATCATGGGGACACTGTTTTACCGCACCTTCTTTGGCTATCAGTTGCAGCTTGGCAACCCCACGCTGGGGGCGACCGTGGCATCGCTAATGTTCCTGATCATTCTTGCCGGTGTGCTGTTCTATCTGTTTGTCGTGCAGCGCCGCCTGTCGCGCTATCAGCTGTAAAAGGGGGCTGCATCCATGTCTTTGAAAATTCGCAAGGATCATGCGTCGCGCGCGGTTATCGTCCATGCCGTTTTGCTTAGCTATACGCTGATTGCACTGTATCCGGTTTTTCTGATCCTGATTAACGCGTTTAAATCGCGCAAGGGTATCTTTCGCGAGCCAATGGCCCTGCCAACCTCGAAAACCTTTAGTCTTGAAGGTTTTACCAAGGTTCTCGACAAGGCCGATTTCGGGACCTATTTCTTCAACAGTATTTCTGTCACCGTTGTGACGATTGCTATTGTGCTGGTGCTTGCGGCAATGGCGGCCTGGGCTCTGTCAGAATATAAATTTCCCGGTAATACCGCGTTGGCGATTTATCTGGCGATTGGCATCATGGTGCCGATCCGCCTTGGGACGGTTTCTATCCTCAATTTGATGGTTGATCTGGGCCTGGTAAATACCCTGACGGCCCTTGTTCTGGTTTATGTCGCCCAGGGCTTGCCACTGGCGATTTTCATCCTCACGGAATTTATGCACCAAATTCCCAAGGATTTGAAAGAAGCCGCGCGCTGTGATGGAGTGGGCGAGTTTAAAATCTTTTTTGCCATCATCCTGCCGCTGGTGCGCCCGGCTGTGGCGACCGTTGCTGTCTTTACCATGATCCCGATCTGGAATGATTTGTGGTTCCCGCTGATCCTGGCACCAGGCGATGGCAAGCAAACCATCACGCTGGGGGTTCAGCAGTTTATTGGTCAGTATGTGACGGACTGGAATGCGGTTCTGGCATCGCTCAGCCTTGCGATCATTCCCATCCTGATCCTTTATCTGATTTTCTCCCGCCAACTGATCCGCGGCCTGACATCTGGCGCAGTGAAGTAATTTACGGGTTACAGGAGCACTTGAAAAATGGCCGATTTGAAACTGAACCAGATCCGTAAAAGCTATGGCGCGGTTGATGTGCTGCATGGCATTGATCTGGATGTCAAAGACGGGGAATTTGTCGTTTTTGTTGGCCCGTCGGGCTGTGGCAAATCAACCCTTTTGCGCATCATTGCCGGGTTGGAAGACATTACCGGCGGCGATTTGCTGATTGATGATGACATCGTTAATCACAAAACTCCCAAGGATCGCGGCATTGCGATGGTGTTTCAGTCCTATGCGCTGTATCCCCATATGACGGTTTATAAAAACATGGCATTTGGCCTGAAGCTGGCCAAAACCGACAAGGCCGCCCTTGATGAACGGGTGCGGGCTGCGGCCTCCATTCTTCAGCTTGATCAATTGCTGGACCGTCGCCCATCCGAACTTTCCGGCGGGCAGCGCCAGCGTGTTGCCATTGGTCGTGCCATTGTGCGTCAGCCCAAGGTCTTTTTGTTTGACGAACCGTTATCAAACCTTGATGCCGCTTTGCGTGTGCAAACACGCATCGAAATTGCCAAGCTGCATCAAAAACTGAAATCCACCATCATTTATGTCACCCATGACCAGATCGAGGCCATGACCCTGGCCGACAAGATCGTGGTGATGAATGCCGGGCAGGTAGAGCAGGTGGGTTCGCCAATGCAGCTTTATCATCATCCGAAAACCCGCTTTGTTGCCGGATTTATCGGCTCGCCATCGATGAACTTTACCCGTGTCAAGATCACTGCGTCTGCTGGTGAAACTGTTACTGTGGAAATGCCCGGCGGTGCCACGGCAACCTTGCCGTTCTCGGTGCCTGCTGGCGATATTGGCAAAGAAGTCGAACTTGGCATTCGACCGGAACATGTGGAGCTGGACCGCACCGGCGATTTGCCCGTGACAGGGGAAGTGGAGGTTGTCGAGAAACTGGGCGACTCCACTTATCTTTACGTGCGGCTGGAAAATGCCGATCGGGTGACATTGCGTGCACCAGGGCACAGTCGTGTCAAAGTCGGCGAAACCGTTCAAGCCGCAGCCGAGGGTGGCGCATCGCACCTGTTTGATGGTGCAGGCAAGGCGTATCGCAAAACCAATTGTCCCGCCCAATACAGTGCGGATGAATAGAGAGCTGTCATAGCAGCAAAAATAATAAAGGGAGGCCCCGGTGGCTTCCCTTTTTTCGTTTGTGGCGGGCGGAAATAATCCCCAATGCCTGCATTTTGTTGCAGAAGTTTAACTTGCAGTTTGGGCGAAAACGTGACGAAACTTGTAACGAAAAGTTCAATAGAAAACGAAATCGTCATTTTTGATTTCGTTTCAACATAAAATTTGCTGATACTATCATGCAAAGCCCCATGCAGGCGGGTTGCAAGGGGTGCCTGGTGGCAGATTTTGAACGCGTCAATATAGGGGTTCGTTACAATGTCTAAAAATACCGGCTCGCTACGCACAACCATGTTGGCAGTTTCTGCACTGGCGGGTGTTGCCCTGCTGGCAGGAACGGCACAGGCTGAAGAACTGCGTTTGTTGACCTGGGGTGGTTATGCACCTGACGACGTTATCGAGATGTTTGAAAAGGAAACCGGCATCGATGTCGAGGTGACGCTGTCGAACAATGAAGACATGATTTCAAAGCTGCGCGCCACAGGTGGCAGTGGCTTTGACCTTGCCCAGCCGTCGCAGGACCGTATTGCCGGTGCACAAAAGGAATATGGCATTTATAAACCGATGGATATGTCCAAGGTGGATACGGCCAAATTCATTCCGTCCATGCTGGCGGCAACAAAAACCAACACCACGGTTGACGGCGACGTTTATGGTCTGCCGCATATCTGGGGGACCAGCGGGCTGGTTGTGAATACCAAGGAAGCCCCGGACGTCAAGGATTACACGGACCTTTGCAATGCGGATGTTGCAGGCAAGGTTTCTTATCGTCTGAAACGTCCGACCCTGATCGGGTTTGCCTTTGCAATGGGCATGGACCCATTTGCCGCCTATGGTGATGAAGCCAAATATCAGGAAATTCTTGATAAGGTTGAGCAAAAGCTGATCGAATGCAAACCGAACGTCAAAACCTATTGGGAAGGCGGCGATGCACTGCTGAACCTGGTGCGTTCGGGTGAAGTGGTTGCGGCAATGGCATGGGATACCGGGGGCTGGAAACTCAACAGCGATAATCCCGATATTACATTTGTTGCGCCGAAATCCGGTGCGCTGGGTTGGGTCGATACCTTTGCCCTGCCGCGCAAATCGAAAAACGAAGATGCGGCCTATAAATGGATCAACTTTGTCATGCAGCCGGAAATCGCCGCCAAAATCACGGCAAGTGCGGGCAATTTTACCGCATCCAAAGGGGCTGATGCCTTTGTTGAGGGACAGTTGAAAACCCAGTTCCAAAACAGCTTCCCGCAGGAAGCCCTGGATAATATCAAATGGTATCCGCCGGTTCCAGCTGGCCTGGAAACCCTTGAAGGCAAGGTGCTGGACCGCGTTAAAGCCGCACAATAAGCGGTTTTTATATTGGCATCTCCGGCAATTGGCCGGGGATGCCATTTCATTTTAAACAATCACTTATCGGTGCTTGTTGTTTTTAAAAATTAAAAGACCAAGACTTCATTCGGGGTGATCATGGCCGACCAGTTTGATTTGGAATGTCGCGATGTTGTCAAAAATTTCGGTCAATTTACGGCCGTTGACCAGGTGTCACTGACCATCCCGCAGGGGTCATTTTTTTCCATTCTTGGGCCAAGCGGTTGTGGTAAAACAACTTTGCTGCGCATGCTGGCCGGTTTTCTCGAACCCTCGGGTGGCGATATTTTGATCAAGGGAAAATCGGTTTTGGGTGTGGCGCCAAACCGCCGCCCGGTCAATATGGTGTTTCAGCATCTGGCCCTGTTTCCCATGATGAATGTTGCTGACAATGTTGCCTATGGGTTGCGCCGCCGCGGCGTTGACCGGGCAACAATCAAATCCAGGGTCAGTGAAACGCTGGCGCGTGTCGGGTTGCCCGATGCGGGCCCAAAGCAGATTAATCAGCTATCAGGCGGGCAAAAACAGCGTATCGCCATTGCCCGTTGTTTGGTGCTGGAACCGGCGGTTTTGCTGCTGGATGAACCATTGGGTGCTCTTGACCTTAAATTGCGCGAACATATGAAGGTGGAGCTAAAACAGCTTCAGCATGAAATCGGCACCACCTTTGTGTACATCACCCATGACCAGTCCGAGGCACTGGTGATGTCAGACCAGGTTGCCGTGATGAATGCGGGCCGGTTCGAGCAGGTCGGCACCCCCCAGGAGCTTTATTATCGCCCGCAAACCCCGTTTGTTGCCGGGTTTGTTGGCGAAAGCAACCGTTGGCAGGGCAGGATTGAAACCATTGCCGATGGTCGGGCGACGATACGCCTGCAAAGCGGCGGCGTGATTTATGCTGCCGCAGACCAGTTTGGTATGTCCGGGCAAACGGTTGGGCAAGAGGTGGATGTTTTTGTGCGCCCCGAAGCCATCAGCCTTGAAAGGCAAGGGCAGGGTACGACAAACGAACCCGGCCTTAACCATATGCAGGGGCGGGTCGAAAACCTGTTATTTAATGGTGCCGCTAGCAGCGTGCAACTTAAGGAACTTGCCACCGGCCACGATATGAATGTGGCGTTGCCGCAAACTGGTGCCTTTGCCGATATTCGCCCCGGTGATATTCTGGATCTGGGCTGGAAAGCCGATCAGACCAAGTGTTTTCCCGCTGTTGCAACCAAAGCGGCCTCACAAACAGACGAGGCCATTGCATGAGCACCCCAAACCCAACAGGAAGTGTTGCCGGAAACGGCCTTAAGCTGGGTGTATTGCTAATGGCAACGCCTTTGCTGTTGTGGCTGGTTTTACTTGTGTTGCTACCGCATATTGACCTTTTGATGGTCTCGCTGCGCGAACGTATTTCATATGGCAAATATGAATTCAGCTTTGTCAATTATATCGAGTTCTTTACCGAACCCCTTTACTGGAACACTTATGTTCGCACCGCGACCATGTCGATTTTGGCGACCGCGCTGACATTGCTGATCGGCTTTCCGGTTGCCTATTATATCGCCAAGGTGATGCGGGGCAGGGCAAAGAATGTGCTGTTTTTGCTGTGCCTCATTCCGTTTTGGGTCAGTGAACTGGTACGCACCTTCGGCTGGATGATTTTGCTGCGCGAAAGCGGCGTTGTTAGCCATTTTCTGCAATGGGCCGGTTTGGTCGATGGGCCGGTGGAGATGCTGTATAACGATGTCACCATCATGGTCGGGCTGGTTTATACCTCTATGCTGTTTATGGTTGTGCCGCTGGTCTCGGTGCTTGATAGCCTGGATGACAGCCTGATCGAGGCGGGGTATGACCTGGGGGGTAATGCTTTTACCGTTACCCGCGATATTGTCATCCCCCATGCCATGCCGGGCATTGCCTCGGGCTGTATTGTTGTTTTCATGCTGACTCTGGGCAATTATCTGACGCCAACGCTTTTGGGGGGCAAAAGCAGCCTTTGGTTCACTGATCAGATCTATACCCAGTTCATTACGCGGTTTAACTGGGAAACCGGCTCTGCCTTTGGCTTTTTGTTGTTGGTACTTTCGTCTTTCATTGTCTGGCTTGGCCTTAAACTCAGCCGACAGACATTGTCAGATACCGTGGGTTAAGGGGGCATTATGATACCGTCCATTCCCCAGTCACGATATGCCAAGGGCCTGTATGGGGCCTATGTGGCGCTGTTTTTTGTTTATCTGGCAGCCCCCCTGGTTGTTGTGGGTGTTTTTGCCTTTAACAACAGCCTCTTTCCCTCCATGCCGTGGGAAGGGGCAACATTGAACTGGTTTTTGGGCGACAAGGATCCCTATATCGGCATTTTTCACGATGAAGCCCTGTTGCGCAGTGTGGGCACATCTGCATTTGTGGCCTGTTGGGTGACGGTGCTGTCCATTTCGGTGGGAACATGCAATGCCTTTTTGTTTGAGCGTGGCAAATTCCCCGGTAAAAACCTGCTTTATATGGTTGCCATTTCTCCCCTGGTGATTCCCGGTGTTATTCTTGGCATTTCGATCCTGGTCTTTTCCAATGCCGTTGCCAATGGGGTGGAGAACGTATTTGGCTGGGAATGGGACTTTCTGCGCCCCGGCCTGTTTTTGGTTATTCTTGGCCAGTTCGCCTTCATTACCACCATTACCACGCTAATCATCTCGGCCCGCCTGCGCAAGTTTGATATCACCCTGGAAGAGGCGGCCCTAAACCTGGGTGCAACACGGTTTGATGCCATCCGAACCATCACGATACCGTTTTTAAAACCGGCATTGATTGGCGCTGCGATTGTGTCTTTTTTAATGTC
This sequence comes from Thalassospira profundimaris, assembly GCF_003326755.1. Lineage (GTDB taxonomy): Bacteria > Pseudomonadota > Alphaproteobacteria > Rhodospirillales > Thalassospiraceae > Thalassospira > Thalassospira profundimaris_B. Next base: position 58,938 of record NZ_JPWH01000018.1, read on the forward strand.
ATTTGAAAATTTCAATACGACCTTGATGCTGGTTGGGTCGGATGCGCCCTTGACCATCGCCATGTTTGATCGTTTGAAGCAGGGATCAACCCCGGTTTTGAATGCGCTTTCTTTGCTTTTGATGGTGGTTTCCGGTGTGCTGGCTTTGCTTTCCGTTTTTGCCCAGCGTGACCGCCGCGAAAAGGGCGCGCCATAGACCGGCATGTCTTAATCAGTTTTAAAATGAACATTGTTGAAACAAGCGGTTCTGGCGTGCCGCTTTTTCTTTTGTTGATTCGATGTTGATGTGAAAAAAGAAGCGAGAAAATCGGGGAAATATCAATTTTAAGTAAAAACATCAGTCTTCATCGGTGCAATATCAGCCAAAAAAACAAAATGTTTCAATAATGTGACATCGTTAAATGCTGACATTTTGGGTGTTGACCGAGCCATCAACACCCGTGTTCCGTTTCATTTCGCGATCAAATGAAAATTTGACCTTATTTATATACGTCAAACGAAAGTGAAATTTGTTTAAAACATAAGTTTCCGAAAACTGTCACTTGAGTGAATGGCCTCTGCATTGGAAAAAATAGGCGTGTTGTTTGGCCTGGGAGACAGCAGGCCAATGCAGGCTATTTATTTTATTTGGGAGTTCACAGAACCATGTTTCGCAAAACGCTGATGGCGGCTGCGGCGCTGTTTGCTATGGCAAATTCAGCCAATGCAACGACGGAAATTACCTGGTGGCACGCAATGGATGGCGCCCTTGGTGATGTTGTTAACCATATTGCTGATGATTTCAACAAAAGCCAGTCAGAATACAAGGTCGTGCCGGTCAACAAGGGTGGCTATGAAGACACGATGACGGCCGGTATCGCAGCGTTCCGCGCGAAAAATCAGCCCAACATCATCCAGATCTTTGATGCCGGTGCCGCCACCATCATCAATGCCAAGGGGGCGGTTTACCCGGTTCAGGATCTGTTGGAAAAATACGGCGCCAAATTCGATATTAACGACTATATCCCGGGTGTGCGTTATTTCTATGCTGATTCCAAAGGCAAAATGATCGGCCTGCCGTTCAACAGCTCCACCCCGCTTTTGTATTTCAACAAGGATGCCCTGGCAAAAGCCGGTATTCAGAACCCGCCGAAAACCTGGCAGGAATTTGAAGAAATGGCACCGAAGCTGAAAGAAGCCGGTTATCAGGGTCTGGCTGAATCCCACAGCCCGTGGATCTTCTTTGAAAACTTCATGTCGCGTCACAACCTGCAACTGGCAACTGCCAATAACGGCTATGACAGCACCGACGTCAAACTCCTTTACAACAATGAAAACCTTAAAAATCATTGGAAAAAAGTGAAGGAATGGAAAGACGAGGGCTATTTCGGCTATTATGGTCGTGCCTGGGGTGCAAACCAGGATGCCTTCCTGCAGCAGAAAGCCGCCATGTGGCTGGGCTCTTCGGGGTCGTTCGGGGGCTTGCGTAAAAGTGCGAGCTTTGATTTTGGTACCTCGACCCTTCCTTACTGGAAAGGTGTTGGCGATGCACCGAAAAGCACCTTTATCGGTGGTGCAGCCCTGTTTGCCTTTACCGGTCATTCGGAAGAAGAGAACAAGGGTGTTGCCAAGTTCTTTGAATTCCTGACCAAGCCGCAGACCCAGTATTACTGGCACAAGGAAACCGGTTACGTTCCGATTACGAACGCCGCGTATGAACTGGCCAAAAAAGACGGCTATTACAAAGAAAGCCCGGATGCGGAAGTTGGTATCGAACAGCTTTCCGAACCAGGCGGGAAATGGACCAAAGGCTACCGTCTTGGCTATTACGTCCAGATCCGCGAAGTGATCTATGCCGAAGTTGATAAAATGATGAATGGTGATGAAACCGTTGATCAGGCTTTTGATGTGATCGAAACCGAAGGCAACAAGCTGCTGAAGCGTTTCCACGATACCTACAGCAACTAACATCATCCTTGCCGGGCAGGGCGACGCTTATCGTCGCCCTGCCTTTTGGTTTTCCCGTTTCTCTCAGGCCGATATTTGTCATGAAACGCGTTCAGTTCGGGCATAGCCCGGTGCCTTATCTGTTTGTGGCACCTCAAATCATTATTATTGCCATCTTTTTTCTGTGGCCAGCCGCTCAGGCGATCCATCAGTCATTTTTGCTGGAGGATGCGTTTGGCATGTCCTCGCAATTTGTCTGGTTTCGCAATTTCGAGGATGTGCTCTCCAATCCCGCCTGGCTAAGGTCTGCCTGGTTTACCGTGATTTTTTCGGCACTGGTGGCCGTTCTTTCGATTGCTATTTCATTGTTTCTGGCCGTGCGCGCCGATGAAGTCATTCGCGGGGCAAAGGCTTATAAAACCCTGTTGATGTGGGGCTATGCCGTGGCGCCGCCGGTGGCCGGGTTGCTCGGGATCATGATGTTCAACCCGCTGATGGGGGATCTTTATCTGTTCATCAACAGAATCGGCATCAATTTTAACCATATCCAGAATGCCAATGATGCCACCTTTGTCGTGGTGCTGATCGCAGTTTGGAAACAGGTTAGTGTGAATTTCATTTTCTTCCTGTCGGGCTTGCAGGGCATTCCCAAATCCGTGACCGAAGCGGCAACGCTGGACTGCAAAAGTGCCGAACGCCGGTTCTGGACCATTACATTTCCGCTTTTGGCCCCGACGACCTTTTTTCTCATGGTCATCAACCTGACCTATGCCTTCTTTGAAACCTTCGGGATCATCGACGTTTCGACCAAGGGCGCGCCGGGCGGTGCCACGGCTACACTGGTTTACAAGGTTTATGTTGATGGCTTCTTGGGGGCTGATATGGGCGGCAGTTCGGCACAATCGGTGCTGCTGATGATTATGGTCAGTATTTTGACCGTTTTTCAGTTCCGCTTCATTGAACGCAAAGTCCATTACTAGGAAAGGGCATCGTTATGTATCAGTCAAAATGGCGGTCCCTGACCAACCATATTATTCTTATTCTCGGCTCGATTTTCATGATCATGCCGGTCTGGATTGCCTTTGCCTCCTCGACCCACACAAGGGAATTTCTGTTCCAGCATGGCCTGCAAGTGCTTCCCGGCGGCCATTTTTTTGAAAATTACGGCAAAATCCTGTTTGATGCCGAGGCGACCAAAGGCCGTGTTACAGCCTTGCAAATGCTGTTTAACAGCATGGTTTTGGGGCTGGGCTTTGCAATTGGCAAGGTCATCATTTCCATGATGGCCGCCTATGCGATTGTCTATTTCAGGTTTCGGTTTGCCGTGCCGTTATTCTGGGTGATCTTTTCAACCCTTTTGCTGCCGCTTGAGGTGCGCATTGTGCCGTCTTACGAGGTCGTTTCAAATCTCGGCCTGCTCAATACCTATACCGGTCTGATTCTGCCTTTGATTGCCTCGGCAACGGGCACATTTTTCTTCCGGCAGTTTTTCCGCTCCGTACCGGATGAATTGCTCGAAGCTGCCCGCCTGGACGGGGCAGGGCCGTTGCGCTTTTTTATCGATATTCTGGTGCCTCTTTCTGTCACCATGATTGCCGCCATCTTCATCATCATGTTTGTGGTGGGCTGGAACCAGTATCTTTGGCCGCTTCTGATGACGACGGATGATCAGCTTTACACCATCGTGATTGGCATCAAGCAGGTTTACAACTCGCTTTATGAAGGCGGACAGATCCCCCAATTTCCCAAGGCCTTTGCCCTGACCATCATGGCATCCATTCCGCCGGTTCTGGTGGTGGTAATCTTTCAGCGCATGTTTATCCGGGGGCTGGTTGAGACGGAAAAATAAAGCGTTTCAATACCCTGATATTATCTTTTGAACAAAAACATCAGTTCCCGTGACGACAGGATAAAAGAATGGCGACGTTAAGTCTGAAACAGGTTGAAAAAACCTATGCCAACGGTTTCAAGGCAATTCATGGTGTCGATATCGAAATTGCCGATGGCGAGTTCGCCGTGCTGGTTGGCCCGTCGGGTTGTGGCAAGTCAACTTTGCTGCGTATGATTGCCGGGCTTGAAACCATTACCGGCGGCGAAATATCAATTGATGGCCGGGTGGTAAATAATGTGGCCCCCGCAGATCGCGATATTGCGATGGTGTTCCAGAACTATGCGCTTTATCCGCATATGTCGAACTATGCCAACATGGCTTACGGCCTGAAAAACCGGGGCTATAGCAAAGACGAGATTGACCGGCGTGTGCGCGAAGCCGCAGGGATATTGCAACTGAGCGAATTGCTGGAGCGCAAGCCGCGCCAGCTTTCGGGCGGGCAACGCCAGCGTGTGGCAATGGGCAGAGCCATTGTGCGCGAACCCAAGGTATTTTTGTTTGACGAACCCCTGTCAAACCTGGATGCCAAGCTGCGTGTTGATATGCGTCTTGAAATTAAAAACCTGCAAAAACGCCTTGGAACAACATCGGTTTATGTCACCCACGACCAGGTCGAAGCGATGACATTGGCGGATCGGTTGATTGTCATGAATGGCGGCATTGCCGAGCAGGTCGGCACACCGATTGAACTTTATGAAAAACCGGCAACCCGGTTTGTTGCCGGGTTTATCGGTTCTCCGTCGATGAACTTTATCGACGGCACCGTTTCAGATGATTGCAGCCATGTCGTGCTTAACGATGGTACGAAACTGGACCTGGATCATAATGTTGCGGCCAATCGCCCCGTTGTTGTTGGTATTCGTCCCGAACATCTGTCGTTGAACACTCCCAGCAACAGCAAGATTACGGCCCGTGTGCGCATCATCGAAGCCCTGGGGGCGGAAACGCTGGTTTATCTGAATTTTGGCGATAAAAATGAAGCCATTACCATTCGGATGCAGGGCACACACCAGTTTGAAACAGGAGCCGAATTGGTGCTGTATTCCAACCCGCAACAAATCCATTTGTTTGACCGAGAAAGCGGCCATCGCATTTAAACCGGTCACCAGGATTAAAATCGTGCAAAACCACCCGTAACTTTTGCGGGTGGTTTTGCATGTTCGGGCTGAATGTCGACCGGGTTTGTATGTGCGAGCATTTTGTCCTTGTTTCCGGGCAAGCGAAACGTTAGTTCCATGCCTAGCAAGACAGGAGCACGATCGTGAATAGCGACCAGAAAAAAGCACTTTATGCGGATGCAATAAAAGAACTGACAAGCATCACCGAGGGCGAAACCAATGTGACTGCATTGATGGCCACGGTTTGCTGCGTGCTGGCCGAAAAGTTCGACTATTATTTCTGGACCGGCTTCTATATCGTTGATCCGGTCAAAGAAAATGAATTGGTGGTTGGCCCTTATCAGGGCACATTGGGATGTTTGCGTATTCCATTTGGTCGCGGGGTTTGCGGCACGGCGGCGGCGTCAAGAAAGACCTGTATTGTCGAGGATGTTCATGCCTTTCCGGGGCATATTGCCTGTGACAGCCGGTCAAATTCGGAAATCGTGGTACCGGTTTTGGATCGCCAGGGTTCCCTGATTGCCGTTTTTGATGTCGATAGTGTGGAAACCGGGTCGTTTGACGAAACCGACCAAGAAGCGCTGGAAACCATTGTGCAGCAGGTATTTGCGCGCTGACTTCTTATATTCATTCGCCGGTTCTGACACGGAATCGCAAGCTAACAACGAACTCTGGAAGATAACTCATGGCAGGCAGTGTCAATAAAGTCATTCTCGTTGGGAATCTGGGGCGCGACCCGGAAATCCGTTTCACGCAGGCCGGCAAAAAAATTGCCAATTTCAGCATAGCGACATCAGAGCAGTGGCGCGACCGCCAAAGTGGTGAACGCCGCGAGCGGACGGAATGGCACCGTATCGTCGTGTTTAACGAAGGCCTGGCCGATGTTGTCGAACGGTTCGTTAAAAAAGGCAGCAAGCTATATATCGAAGGCGCGCTGCGCACCCGCAAATGGCAGGGCCAGGACGGTAAAGACAACTATACCACCGAAATCGTTCTTGAAGGTTTTAACAGCACGCTGACCATGCTTGATGGCCGTGGTGATGGCGGCGGCGGCGGATCGTCGTCAGGCGGCGGTAATTATGGCAATGATAGCGGCGGCGGTTATGGCGGCGGCTATGACAATGGCGGCGATTCAGGCTGGGGCAATTCTTCTTCGTCTTCGCGCAGCGGCGGCGGAAATTCCGGCCCCAGTGGCGCCCCGGACCTGGATGACGACATCCCGTTCTGATTTTTGCTTACGGCGTAGTCATTTGTAGTGTGCCCCCCTTCTCGGGCGTGGCAGGCAGTTTTCAGGCAGCATCCTTGGTGGTGCTGCCTGATTTTTTATCATTCCAAAGTGAATGTATGTTGACATGAAAAATCATTCAGTTCACTTCGACATATCGTGATGATGTTGCAGTGCCTGCGGACTGCCAGTGGAGATATGTGTGTGATCGGCCCTATATTTGGCAGCCCGGAGCCGGGCAGGTTTTATGATATTCAGGATTGCGCTTATGCCGTTATTCCTGACGGGAACGGTATGTTGGGCGTTGTACGCACGCCCAAGGGTATTATGCTGATCGGTGGCGGGATCGAGCGTAATGAAACCGCAGTTGATGCTCTGATCCGTGAAACCATCGAGGAAACAGGCAGGACAATCCGTATTGTTTCCCGGCTTGGTTTGGCGACCCAATATGTCAATAATCGCGCCAAGGGCAAATACCGCCTTAAACGTGCGGTGTTTTTTGTTGCCGAAATTTTGGCAAAGTCGGCCAAACCTGTTGATCTGGACCACGAATTTTTATGGCTTCCCGCGCACGATGCCGAACAGCAACTGGTGAGATCCTTTCATAAATGGGCGGTGCAGCAACATGTCAACATGGCTGACACGGTGTCTTAGGCTTTTGCAGATAACAGGGAGCAGTTGCCGCCGGTTTTAAGACTGGTTTGCAAGTTTCGTGGCAAAGGTTTTGAGGATTTTGCGTAATCCGTCTTCCCGGACAATCTCGATGGCGTGCGCAAGTGGGACCCATTTTCGCCCGCGATGGGATTCTTCCCAGTCTGCTTCAGGCAACAGTTCCGTGACCTTTAAAGCAAAAACCTCGACATCGCAGCGCGCGTCCCATTTCTGGTAATGATAGCTGCCAATCGCAGGTTCAAGGGCGATGCCAATGCAGCCTGCTTCCTCACGCGCTTCTTTTTGTGCACTTTCGATTGCACTCATCCCCGGGTCAATTGCACCCTTGGGAACGACATAGTGTTTACCACTGCTTGAAAGTGCCATCAGGATTTCAATATTTTCGCCTTTATCCTTGTTGGGAATAAGACGGAACGGAATAACCGATGATTGCCGGTAAAAGTAAGGAGGGCGTTTGCGCCATTCCGTGCCGTCTTTATCCGGCCAGGGGAAATCCTGCGGTACCTGGGACGGCTCCACCTGTTGGAGGATACGCCCTGAAACGGCGCCCACCTCTGACCAGTTGCCCGTGATTTCAATCATGATCATCGCTGCCGGTTTTAATGACGGAAACAGGCGTTTTTTACGGATGTCTGCGCCCGCGACAAGGGCGGGCAGGGCACTGATACCGGGATTATGCCCGACCAGTACGACATGACGCACATCATCAGACAAATTTTGAAGAATGTTCCGCAATGTGGCGGCATCGGCATTATAAAGCCGGCGATCCTGGGTGATGACCGGTTTTTGCGCCGGAAACAGTATTTTATGCAGTTTTTCAGCCGAATGTCGGCTGCGCTCGGCCGGAGAGGCCAGGATAAGATCGGGATAAAATCCCTGTTTTTCCAGAAATGCCCCAATACGCTGGATATTCAGTTTGCCATCTTCGGTAAGCGGCCGGTAAAAATCGCCCCGGGCATCATAGGTGACAGCTTCACCGTGCCGCAAAAGGGTGATTAAACGTTTCATACCACTGCTATCCTTGATGTCTGAGGTCTGGTGTCTTTATGGTGCGATATAAACCATATGTCTGTTTTACATCGCTGAATGGGGAAAATATGGTGTTGCGATCAACAAAACACCATCAGTGACCGATACTGATGCAAGTAAAAAGTATCGGTTGCCGTATGACATATATCCTTGATTGAGTTATATGAATTTTTTGTGATGTCGCGTTTGTTCTGGATGACATGTTTTCGGGCTCTCAGGGCAAAAACTCCCCGTCTATATACAGCCATTTGCCATTTTGACGTATGAAACGCGATTTTTCATGATGTGTGCCGGTTCGACCCTTTTCTTTAAACCGGGCGATAAATTCAACGTACCCGGTCTGGTCAAAAAGCCCACCCGCTTCTGTGCTGACAATTTCAAGCCCAATCCATTTGGTTTGCTGGCGTGCGAGGCTGTTGCTGTCATAATCGCCACTGTTTTCGGCTGGTACGGTATCAGCCAGATAGGCGGCATTCCCAAACACAAAGGCGCTATAGCGTGATCGCATTAACTGTTCTGCCGTGGCGGGCAATTTTGCCTTCTGATGAAACGGGGCGCAGCATGTGCCATAGTTTTTGGAGCTTCCACAAGGACAGGCCCGGGAAATATCCTGTTTTGAAGTTGTGACCATTGTCATGTCAAAGACACCTGTTTTTGAAGGCGGAATACGGAAAGAAAAGGGAACTTCGCGGGTCTCACAGCGTTGTGAACATAGAGTGACCGCAACAGAAAGCAAATTGCCTTTTTTTCGCCTTATATCATTTCTACCGTGAACTTACGGGAAAGATACATATCCGAGTACACCAGTCGGATATATTTGTTAAAGGACTGATATCATGTCCGAATTTGACGTCAGATGTCGCGTTTTTATCTTGACGAAATTAGTCGGGTTTAGGTATATTAGTCTTAAAGCGGGTGGGGGCCCATTAGGCACCGCCGGATTTCAGTCCGGCCAGGTTTGGCGGACGTAATGTCGATTTGCTTCAGAGTAAGGATGAGACGTATCATGAATACAGTTTTCTGCTTCAGTCGTCCTCTCGCATAGGCGCTTTGCGAAATGGCATTTTGTGGGGCGCATCGCCTGACCGCCATTTCTGTCTATGACGTGTTTTGTTTACACAATTACGGGGTCGCGTATCGCTTCCGGTTTGAACATCCGATTCAGGATATACCGGTTACGTGGACCTCTCAGGAGGACAAGAACCATGAGCACCCTTAAATTGCCTGCCGTCCCCCAGGATGACGGTTTTTCAGGATATCTTCGCCAGGTATGGAAATTTCCGATGCTGACCGCAGACGAGGAATATATGCTGGCACGTCGCTACGTGGAACATCAGGATACTGAAGCTGCCCATAAAATGGTGACAAGCCACCTGCGTCTTGTTGCGAAAATCGCCTTTGGTTATCGTGGCTATGGATTGCCGCTGCCGGATCTGGTTGCCGAGGGCAATACCGGCCTGATGCGCGCGGTCCAGAAATTTGACCCGGAAAAAGGGTTCCGCCTGTCAACTTATGCCATGTGGTGGATCCGTGCCGCTGTGACGGAATATATCCTGCATAGCTGGTCGATGGTGAAACTGGGTACCATGGCAGCACAGAAGAAACTGTTTTTCAGCCTGCGCAAGGCCAAAAAGCAGCTTAACATTTACGACAACGGCGAACTGACACCGGAACAGGCGGGTGAAGTTGCGCAGCGTCTTGGGGTGACGGATCAGGAAGCCCTTGATATGAACCGTCGTTTGGCGGCGCGTGATTTCTCGCTCAATACCCCTATGCCCAAAGACGAAGGCATGGAGTATCTCGATACCCTGGCATCCGAAGCACCGTCGCCCGAGGCTCTGGTGGCAGATTCCGAAGAACGGACCCTGCATAACGGCATGTTGAAAAATGCCCTGGGTGAATTGCCGGACCGGGAACGTGAAATCATTATGGCCCGTTTCCTGAGCGATGACCCGATCACGCTGGAAAAACTGGGTGAACGTTTTGGTGTCAGCCGTGAACGTGTCCGTCAGTTGGAGGCCCGTGCTTTCAAGAAGTTACAGGAATCTGTTCTGACACAGCATCAGGCAGCCTGACCGAATTTCAGGTCTGACGGGATATGATCAAGAATTTAGGGTGGCGCGCTTGCCACCCTTTTTTAATGTCTCGATCATTTTTAAGCTGAAGGAGCCCGGTTTGCTGAGCCGTGCGCCTGGCGCGATTTTTTGATTACCCGCATAGTTACGGGCCATAAATTATAGTCTTCAAGCGTGTCCGGATCGGCCCAGACGGCATCACTGGCATCGTCACCGGCAACAGGCAGGGCAGTGCCGGCGATGGCATCGGCCGAAAAATCCAACAGCGTATAATGATAGCGCGGTTTGCCATGTGCACCACCCGGTGCAATCAGATCAACAATCTCGAGAAATTCGATATTAGTGATACGAATACCGGTTTCTTCAAAAACTTCGCGTTCCAGTGCCTGTAACACGGTTTCCCCCAGTTCCTGGGCGCCACCAGGCAGGCTCCATTCACCGGCTTTGGGTGGCTTCCCGCGACGGATCAACAGAACCTTGCCCTGATGCCAGACAACGGCTCCAACCCCTATCATGGGATGAAGTGGATTTTCCCGACCTGCCGAAGCTGTCATTTAAAAATCGCCATCTTCATCTTCGTGCTCGGGATCGGGTAGGTCGCTCACAATTTTGCCCGTCATCTCATGGGCCTGAATGACGGTTTGTCCCAAAAACTGTTCTTCTGACTGTGGGCGCACGGACATGACAAAGTCCGGGGCGGGGGCATTCGCGACGGCAAAGGACCGGGCTGTCTCATAATCCGTGGCCCGTATATTGGCCGTGTTGATGCGCACGGCACCGTCATCATCATAAATATATTCAACAATCCAGACCTGCAAAACGGATCCTTTTCTCTGGCGGCTTTTTGTTTGGTTGCACTGCAAAAGCTGTTGCTGCTATCACTGTTCTAAAGAGGCCTGCTGTGACGTTGATCAAATCGGGGAAGACCTGTCGCAGCGATGCCACAATTTTTCGGGCAGACTTTCAAAACATATTTGTAGTGTCTTGTTGCAGTACAACCTATCAAAGGTGATAAATGAACGCCAAGCGTGATGATTCTCCCGACCATAATAATGGCACCCCGACGTCCCCCGTGCCTTCGTTGGGAATTCTGGGTCGACTGCGCACCTATTTCCTGACGGGCGTTCTGGTCAGTGCACCACTGGCAATAACATTTGGGCTGGCCTGGTGGTTCATCGAATTTGTCGATGGCTCTGTCATGCCGCTGATCCCGGCCAAATATAATCCTGAAATTTACCTGCCTGACGCCTATCAAAGTTATGGCATACCCGGTTTTGGCCTGTTGGTGGTTGTAATTGCCATAACACTGGTTGGTTGGCTGACCACCAATTTTGCCGGTCGCGCCCTGATCAAGGTTTATGAACGTATTCTTGGCCGTATTCCGGCAGTGCGCAGTATTTATGGGGCGATCAAGCAAATTCTTGAAACGGTTCTTGCCAATCAGTCCAATGCCTTTCGACAGGCTGTTTTGCTGGAATATCCGCGTCGCGGTATGTGGGCGATCGGGTTTATTACCGGCGAAACCAAGGGCGAAGTTCAGAACTTGACCGAAGACACTGTGATTAATGTGTTTTTGCCGACAACCCCAAATCCGACATCGGGATTTTTACTGTTTGTCCCAAAGCGGGATGTTATCGTGCTGGACATGACGGTTGAAGAAGCCATCAAAATGGTGATGTCGGGCGGAATTGTAACCCCGGTGGACCGCCGTCCTGCCGAAGAACAGGAAAAGCCGCAAGTGTCGGCAAAAACCTATGAGGATGTCGATATTTTGCGCGAAAAGGAAAACGCCCCCGTGCTGGTGTCGCGTCATGAACCGGGGGAAGCACCGCAGGAACCTGAAAAACAGAATTCCTGAAATCGGGCGCAGCCATCGCGATCACAATTGAGCATTATCAAGGGCAGGGGCATATTCCTGCCCTTTGTTTTTGATCAGCCCGAACGGAAATAGCGAACGGCTTCATCGCGCTCGAATAAATACAGCAACAAACGCAGCGCTTGGCCGCGATCAGATTGCAAATCCGGGTCGCGTTCTACAATCAGGCGGGCATCATCGCGCGCGATGGCCAAAAGGTCACCATGCAAATCCAGGCTTGCCAGGCGATAGGCCTGAAGGCCGCTTTGACGGGTTCCCAGAACTTCACCCGCACCACGCAGGCGCAAATCCTCCTCGGCAATGACAAAGCCATCTTCGGTTTCGCGCATGATTTTAAGCCGCGCCTTGGAAATCTCGCCAAGGGGGGCGCCATAAAGCAGCAAACATGTCGACGCACCGCTGCCACGGCCAATTCGGCCACGTAACTGATGCAATTGCGCCAAGCCAAACCGTTCGGCATGCTCTATCACCATAACGGTGGCTTCGGGCACATTCACCCCAACTTCGATCACGGTGGTGGCAACCAGAACGGACAAATCGCCGTAGGCAAATCTGTCCATGACCTCGTCTTTTTCCTTGCCCTTCATTTTGCCATGAACAAGGCCAACACGCCCTTCGCCAAACTGTTCTACCAGAATACGGTGGCGTTCTTCGGCGGCTTGCAGATCGACGATTTCGGAATCCTCAACCAGCGGACATACCCAGTATATTTTCGCCCCTTGGCGCATGGCGCGGCCAATACCGGCGGCCACCTCTTCAACCTTGTCGATGGAGAGAACACGGGTATCAACCGGCTGTCGCCCCGGTGGTTTTTCATCCAGCCGGGAAACTTCCATATCGCCAAAGGCGGTCAGAGTCAGTGTACGCGGAATGGGGGTTGCCGTCATCACCAGCACATCAACCGCTGTGCCTTTGCCTGCCAGCATCAGGCGTTGATGCACGCCAAAACGGTGCTGTTCATCAACCACGGCAAAGGCCAGATCATGAAAGGCGACACTTTCCTGAAACAGGGCGTGGGTGCCCACGGCCACGGAAAATTCACCGCTTGCCAATCCGTCGAGGATTTTTTGCCGCGCCTTGCCTTTATCCCGACCAGTCAAGAGGGTGCAGGTGATGCCGATTTTTTCCAGCATCGGGGCAATGGTTTCAAAATGCTGCCGGGCCAAAATTTCGGTCGGGGCCATCAGGGCGGCCTGTCGTCCGGTTTCAACGGCATTTAACATCGCCATCAAGGCGACAACCGTTTTGCCCGAGCCAACATCCCCCTGCAGCAGGCGCAGCATACGGCCCGTGCTGGCCATATCTTCGTTAATATCAGCCAGCGCGCGTTTTTGCGCCCCGGTCAGGGCAAAGGGCAATTGTTGTGCCAGCAAGTTTCGCAACCGGCCATCACCCTGAATGGAGCGACCGCCCAGCTTTTTCATCTTTGCCCGGATCAGTGTCAAGGCCAGTTGGTTTGCCAGCAATTCATCATAGGCAAGTCGCGCCCGCGCGGCATGATCCGGTAATAAATCACTTTCATCTTCCGGCTTATGGACTTGATAAAGCGCGGTTTTGAAATCCGGCCAGCCGTGACGTGCCTTTAGTGCATTGTCATGCCATTCCGGCAAATCCGGCACATGGCCCAGGGCGGCCTGGATGGCCTTGGTCAGGGTTTTTCCGGTTACACCTGCCGCCATCGGGTAAACCGGTTCGACCGTTTGAATGCTTTCGCGTTCGGCTTCGGTGCCAATGCGGTCCGGGTGGGTGATTTGATATTCGCCGCGATAATGATCAATCTTGCCGGAAACGATGCGCTTTTCACCCTCCGGCAGCATGTCATTCAAATACTTGGCGCGGGCGTTAAAAAACACCAGCGTGATAAAGCCATCGTCGGTGCGGCACACAATACGATAGGGACGCCTGCGGTCCGGGGCAGGTTCGTGCCGCTCCACCACAACATCAAGGGTTACAATGGTGCCATCAATGGTTTCGGCCAAAGGCGGGGAAAAACGCCTGTCAATCAACCCGGATGGCAAATGCCACAGCAAATCCACCAGATGTTCGCCCCCAATAAGTCGCTCCACCAGCGGTTTTAACCGCGGTCCGATACCGGGCAGGGTATTGATTTCGGCAAAAAGGGGAAACAGAATTTCGGGGCGCATCGGCTTGTGACTTGAAACTCAGAAATGGAACATTATAAGAACAAAGGCTTGTTTCTGTTCGGTATACAGCATATTTTCACGCTCGCAACCTCCGAGTTGGCATCCAGGGGCAAAACAATTGTGCACGGCATGGACCAAATCCGGATTTTACCGTACAAAGCATGCCATTGCCGCAAAGCGCCATCGTGCCATATGAAAGCAGGCGCGAAAACAGTGACAGGAGAATAGGGTTCATGAGCAACCACGACACTGACCATGAAAATGAATTGGAATTGCGGCGCAAGAAACTGCAATTTCGCGGTGCGCATCGCGGGACCAAGGAAAACGACATTCTGGTCGGCCGTTTTATGGAAGCCCATTTGGCGACCCTCAATGCCCGCCAGCTTGACGAATTTGAAGCCCTGATTGTCGAAGTGCCCGATGCCGACTTTTTTAAATGGGCCACCGGCAAGGAAAAGGCACCGGCAGCCTATGACACCGAAGTCCTGGCCATGATCAACGCCCTTAGCAACGCGCGATAAAGCATTGAATAAAATAAACGATATTATCTCGCGCACGGATCGTGTCCGTCTGGGCGGTGTCCCGGAGGGATATGATGCGCTGTTGCTGCGTGAAATTCTGGACGCAGCCAAAGGCAGTCGTACCGTTTTGCATGTCGCACGCGATGACAAACGCATGGCGCAAATGGCTGAAGGCCTGCATTTTTTTGCCGGCGAGGTCGAGGTTTTGACATTCCCGGCCTGGGATTGTCTACCCTATGACCGCGTATCGCCCATCGCCGAAGTTACCGCCCGCCGGGTGGAAACCCTGACCATCCTTGCTGATAAAAAGCAGCCCGCTGGTGACTTTGGCCGCATCGTTTTGACAACCGCCGCGGCCGTCATGCAGCGCGTACCGATGGTCGATGTGATGGAAAAGGGTAAACTGACCCTGACCACCGATCAGGAATATTCGCGCGCCGATTTGATCGCCTATTTTGAACGTATGGGCTATGGCCGTGCCGAACAGGTAATGGAGCCGGGCGATTATGCGGTACGCGGTGATATCGTTGATATTTTTGCCCCCGGCATGAAAGAACCGGTGCGCCTCGATTTTTTTGGCGATGAAATTGAAAGCATTCGCCGATTTGATGTTGAAAGCCAGCGCACGGTTGGGCGGGTAAATTCGGTATCGCTGTTACCTGTTGGGGAAATTTTCCTGGATGCCGATACCATTTCGCTTTTTCGCAGCAAATATCGCGAATTGTTTGGCAATGTCTCGCAGACGGACCCCCTTTATGAATCCATCAGTGCGGGCCTGAAATATGGGGGCATGGAACATTGGCTGCCGCTGTTCCATGATGGGCTTGATACCCTGTTTACATATATGCCCGACGCGATTGTCAGCCTTGATCATCAGGTGGACGAGGCAGTCGATAACCGTCTTGAAATGATCGACGATTATTATCAGGCCCGCCAGAACATCAAGGGCGGCGGCCTTTCGGGCGATAGCGTTTATAAACCCGTGCCGCCAGAACGCCTGTATCTGGATAGGGCAGAGCTGGAGCGTAATCTGGCCGGTCGGCTGGTGATGGATTTATCGCCCTATGTTGAAGAGGAAAATGCCCAACGCGGCATTTTTGACATGGGCGCGCGCAAGGGCCGGGATTTTGGCGATATTCGTGCCCGGGCTGATGTGAACCTGTATGACGAATTACGCGATTTCATTTCGGCCCAGCGTGGCAAGGATAACAAGGTCGTCATTGCCTCCTATTCCGATGGCTCGCGCGACCGTATGGTGTCGCTTTTGCGCGAACATGGCGTTGACAAGGTTGTGAATGCCGAATGCTGGGAAGACATTACCGATGACCTGGGCAGCGAGCACTGCGCCGTTGTGATCCTGGATATCGAACATGGCTTTCGCCGTGAAGGCCTGTGGTTTTTAACCGAGCAGGACATTCTGGGCGACCGAATGAGTCGCCCGGGCGGCCGCCGTCGCAAGGCGGAAAACTTCCTGCGCGAGGCGTCCGAAATTGCCGAAGGCGACCTGGTTGTTCATATCGAACATGGCATAGGCCGTTATCTTGGCCTGATGACCGTGACCGCGGGCGGTGCTCCGCATGACTGCTTGCAGCTTGAATATGATGGTGGTGACAAGCTTTTTGTTCCGGTCGAAAATATCGAGGTGCTGTCGCGCTATGGCTCCGACGAGGGGCTTTCGATCCTGGATCGGTTGGGCGGTGTTGCCTGGCAGGCGCGTAAGGCCAAACTACGCGAACGCATTCGCGATATGGCCGACAAGCTGATCAAGGTTGCCGCAGCACGCCATTTGCGTAAAGGCGAGGCAATGACCGTGCCAGAAGGTGCCTATGACGAATTTTGTGCCCGTTTTCCCTTTACCGAAACCGAGGACCAGGCCCGCGCCATTCATGATACCCTGGGTGATTTGACGGCAGGCAAGCCGATGGATCGCCTGGTATGTGGCGATGTGGGCTTTGGCAAAACCGAAGTCGCCCTGCGAGCCGCCTTTGCCGCAGTCATGTCAGGCAAGCAGGTGGCGGTTGTGGCACCAACAACCCTGTTGTGTCGCCAGCATTACCTGAACTTCAAGGAACGCTTTAACGATCTGCCAGTACGTGTTGAACAGCTTTCGCGCCTTGTCACCGGCAAGAATGCCAAGCTGGTCAAGGATAACCTTGAAAGCGGGCATGTCGATATTGTGTGTGGCACCCATGCGCTTTTGGGGCAGGGTGTCAAATTCAAGGATTTGGGTCTTCTGATTGTTGACGAAGAACAACACTTTGGGGTGAAGCACAAGGAACGCCTGAAAGAGCTTAAAACCGACGTGCATGTGTTAACGCTTACGGCAACGCCTATTCCGCGTACCTTGCAATTGGCCCTGACCGGGGTGAAGGAACTTTCCATCATCGCAACGCCGCCGGTCGACCGGCTGGCGGTGCGAACCTATATCACGCCTTACGACCCGGTTGTGGTGCGCGAAGCGATTTTGCGGGAACGTCATCGCGGCGGACAGATTTTCTATGTTTGTCCCCGGGTGTCAGATATTGGCCGGGTGGCCAAGGAACTTGAGACACTGGTGCCGGAAATCAAATTTGATGTGGCGCACGGGCAAATGGGGGCGCGTGACCTTGAACAGGTCATGACCGATTTTGTTGAACGCAAATTCGATTTGCTTCTGGCGACCAACATCATTGAATCGGGCATTGATGTGCCCAACGCCAATACCATGATCTTGCATCGTGCTGATATGTTTGGCCTGGCCCAGCTTTATCAGCTGCGCGGGCGTATTGGCCGCTCCAAACAGCGGGCTTATGCTTATTTGACGCTGCCAAATGGCAAAAAGCTGACGGCCACGGCGATGAAACGCCTGGAAGTGATGCAAACCCTCGATAGCCTGGGGGCGGGCTTTAACCTGGCATCGCATGACCTCGATATTCGCGGCGCAGGAAACCTTTTGGGTGAAGAACAGTCCGGCCATATCAAGGAAGTCGGGATCGAGCTTTATCAGCAAATGATCGAAGAAGCCGTGGCCGAAGCCAAAGGCGAGATCGAGGATGCCGCTGATGCCGGATTTGTCCCGCAAATCAATATCGGCATGCCGGTTCTCATTCCTGATCGTTATGTCCCGGATTTGGGTGTGCGCCTTGGCCTGTATCGCCGTCTTTCCGAATTACGCACGCGCGAGGAAGTGGACCAGTTTGGCGCGGAAATGATTGACCGGTTTGGCAAACTGCCCAAAGAGGTTGAAAACCTTCTGGATGTAGTGACGATCAAGCTGTGGTGCCGGGCATCAAATATCGAAAAACTTGATGCCGGGCCGAAAGGTGCGCTGATTACGCTGCACAATAATGAATTTCCCAACCCGGCTGGTCTGATTGGATTTATCCAGCAGCAGGTCGGTGTGGCGCGCCTGAGGCCAGACCACAAAATTGTCTATACCGCAAGCTGGGACGGACCAACCGACCGGCTGGAGGGTGTAAAACGCCTCATGCGCCGATTGTCGGATATTGCCGCAAAGGACTGATTTAAAAGGTTATTCTTTTTGTATCAGGGCGAAATAATAATGGCGGCACCATCAACGTGCCGCCATTTGTTTTGGGGGCGGGCCTATGGCTATTGTAATAACAGGCTGTCTTCCTGGCGGGCCAGGCGGATCATGCGTTGTAAAATAGCCGGTTCCTGCGCACCGGAAAGGGCATGGCGGCCATTAAACAGGAAACAAGGCACGCCACTGACACCCAACTGGTGGGCCAGGCGGCTTTCCTGTATAATGAATTCCTGGTCCATATCCCCATGCAGATAATCGATAATCTCGCTTCGGTCCGCGCCGTGGGATACCGCGATTTCGACAAGAATATTACGATCTCCAATATCCTGCCCGTGCAAAAAATAGGCGGTGAAAATATCCTCTATCAAATCGCTGCCAATATCGGGGTTTTCGGCGCACATTTTGTAAATCAGGCGATGGGATTGCGTTGAATCCGGGGTTACGCGGATGGCATCAAAATCAAAATCAATACCCACACTGGCACCCGCCGCCGCAATGGATTTATAAACACGATTGGCGCTTTCCATACCCCCAAACTTGGTAGAGAGATACCATTGCCGGTCAACTCCGCCTTCGGGAATATCGGGATTGAGCAAAAACGGCCGCCACTGAATGGCAAAACCGGAAAGGTTTTCCTTTGTTAGGGCCTTTTCCAAGCGTTTCTTGCCGATATAGCACCACGGACACACAGTATCGACAATCGCTTCGATGCGCATGGCGGAAAGCTGCATGACCGTGATCCTTTCTTTTAAATACCGGCCTTAACCGTGCAGAAATGACGTGCCGTGGTCAAGTTTGACCCCAAGGTGGTCGGCAACGGTTTGGCCAATATCGGCAAAGGTATCGCGTCCGCCAATCGGGCCGGGCGCAATGGCCGGGCCAAATGCCAATATGGGCACGACCTCGCGGGTATGGTCATTGCCCCGCCAGGTTGGATCACAGCCATGATCGGCGGTGATAATCACCAGATCACCCGGTTTTAATGCCGCACGCAATTCAGGCAGGCGGGCATCAAATTCCTCAAGTGCGTTGGCATAGCCTGGCACATCGCGGCGATGGCCAAATTCCATGTCAAAATCGACCAGATTGGTGAAAACCAGGCTATTATCGGGGGCCTGTTCAATTTCGCCCATCATGGCATCAAACAGGGCCATGTTGCCTGCGGCCTTGACCTTTTTGCTAATCCCGCGCTGGGCGTAAATATCGGCGATTTTACCCACCGAAATCACCGTGCCACCCGCCTTGGTAAAAATATCCAGCAGGGTCGGGTGGGGCGGCGGTACTGCAAGGTCACGACGGTTGGCCGTACGTTTGAAATCGGTCGGGGACGAGCCAACAAAAGGTCGTGCAATAACGCGGCCGATATTATAGGGCTCGACCAGAGTGAAAGCGGTTTCACAAACTTCCATCAAACGGTCCAGACCAAAATGATCTTCGTGGGCGGCAATCTGAAACACGCTATCGGCCGAGGTATAACAAATTGGCTTGCCGGTACGGATATGTTCTTCGCCAAGACGGGCAATGATTTCGGTGCCCGAAGCGTGGCAATTACCCAGAATACCGGGAATGCCGGTTCGTTTGATCAGTTCGTCAGTGAGCTCTGCCGGGAAGGTCGGGACTTCGGCGGGGAAATAGCCCCAGTCAAAATCGACCGGCACACCGGCAATTTCCCAGTGACCGCTGGGTGTATCCTTACCGCGCGAAATTTCGCGGGCAAAGCCATAGGCCCCGATAATGGCGCCACCATGTTCCAACCCCGGGGGAATATGCCCGCTAACGTCGCGCGCGGCCTCGCCAAGACCAAGGGCTGTCATGTTTGGCACATTCAACGGCCCTTTGCGAAAATTGGTATCGGCCTGGCCCTTGGCGCACAGTTCGGCGATATGGCCAAGGGTATCTGAACCGGCATCGCCAAATTTTGCCGCGTCCGGCGCAGCACCAATCCCAAAACTGTCAGCAACGATCATAATGGCGCGTGCCATGCAAAATCCTTTCGTGGTCGTCACATAGGGCAGGGCCCAAATTTACCCGCCTGTCATGCCCCAAAGATAGGCATTAATATCAATAGCTGCCAGCATCGTTTGCCGATGTGTCTGCCTTGCCAAAACCGCACGTCTTTAACAGATCCGTCAGCACGCTGCTGGCACCAAAACGGAATGTTGCCGGGCACGCCCAGTCCGCCCCCATCATGTCATCCGCAATTGCCAGATAAAGGGCGGCGTCCTCCGTGTTCCGCACCCCGCCCGATGCCTTAAAACCACAATCCAGGTTCTGTTCAGCCTTGGCATCGCGAATGGCGGCGATCATGGCAACGGCGGCTTCGGGCGTTGCGCCAGTGGCAACTTTGCCGGTAGAAGTTTTGACAAAATTGGCACCGTTGGAAATGGCAAGCCGCGCGGCGTCATAAATCGCCTGGGCATCAGGATATTCGCCGGTTTCAAGAATGACCTTCAATGTCAGAAACGGGCCACAGGCCTGACGGGTGGCAGCAATAACCTCGGCCACGGTATCATGATCTCCGTCAAGAAATGCGCAATAGGGCATAACCACGTCAATTTCATCGGCACCGGCGGCAACAGCGTTGGCTGTTTCATCTGCGACTTGCTGGGCGGTTTTATCGCCCTTGGGGAAATTGACGACCGTTGCGGTTTTTATCCCGCTTTTGCCCAGTGTTTTCCAGGCCGTTTCAATAAAGGGGGCGTAAATGCAGACGGCAGCAGTATGGCCCGCCGGGGTTTGGGCCCGGTGACACAGGGCTTCGATTTTATCGGCAGTGTCATCATCATTCAGACTGGTCAAATCCAGAAAGGAAATCGCCCGTTTGGCTGTATCATGATTGATGACCGAATTTTTATGTGCCTTTTCAATTATTTCCGGAATGGATTTTATGTCAAACATCATCACTGCCTCAAAATAATCTGGACGCTGTGTCGCCCCAACGCTGCTGTTGGCTCCATTCGGCTTCAGGGCGTCTTTCATCATCTTATACCGGATACTGCGTAAGGTTTCATAACCGAAATTTGAAGATGGAACCGCAATAACCTGTCGCGATAACAAAGGCCCGGCATCGGCCAAATGCGCGGGCCTGTATCGTATGTGAGCGCATATATCGTTTACCGTGCGGTCAGCAAATTGCCCGTTTTACCCGCCAGAACTTCTGCTCCGGCAATAGAACATAACAGCCCACCCGGCACGACCAGACGTCCACCAACACGGGCATACATGAAACCGTCGGTGCGGCTGCTAAACGGCGTTTTTTCACCGGTTTCAGTGTCAAGAACATAACCCAGTTCCTGCCCGGCTTTGACATGGTCGCCAGGTTTTGCCGAAAAAACGATTACGCCACCATGTGTTGCGCTAACGCGGTCAACCCCGGCCAGCGGCGTTGCGTCGCATTTTGGTGCAGGCAGCGGCCCGGGATCGCCGGAAATAACGCCACGACGTTGCAGAAACCGGAACAGATTGGCCGCATCCTCGGCAGCATAATGGTCATAAACATCCTGTTCGCCGCGTAATTCGATCGTGGTGGCAAGTGTTGCCATTGGAATGGGATATGTATCACCAAATTTGCGTCGCAGTTCCACCCAGGGGCGACTGAATGCTTCGTCGAACGGGTTATCACCGGATTCCTCGGCAATCAGGCAGGCGCCAGCCCCCAGTTGCGCACTTAAATCGGCGGCGTCAGGCCAACTGGAATCGCTGGTATAAAGGTGCATGGCCGCTTCCCAGTCGCAATGCAGGTCCAGGACGAGGTCGGCGTCAATCGCCAGTTCGGCAAGGGAAAACCGCAAATCCTGAAGGTCAGTCAGGGGGCCGGAAGCCACGCGACGTTCCTTGATCAGGCGGCGCAGTTCAGAGCGGACCAGAGCAACATTTTCATCGGCATTCTGGCTCAGCTTATCTTCAACTGCGGCAAGAAGTTCGTCGCATAAATCGGGATAGTGCCGATTGAAGTTTTGCCCGGTACGCATTTCAAAGCGGCCCAGCGGCTTCATATCGACATATTGGGTAAAACCAATCGGATTGGCGAAGGGAACAACAACCACTTCACCGGTGATCTCACCTTTTGCTTCGGCTTCTGCCAACAGCTTTTCAAGATGATGAAGCACGAGGACGCCCGGCAATTCGTCGGCATGCAGGGCCGCCTGTAGATAAGCCTTGGGGCCTTTGCCCGGTGTGCCGTAGGTGCGAACGGTCAGGGCACGCTGGGTGCCCATTTGGGGGCGAAGAAGTTCAATGCGCTTTTGCTGCATTTCATACCTTTGAATTTAGTGTCTCTGTTGGTGGCGTGTTTTTAATTTCAGTCCCGACGAACACCCGAGAGAAACCCGTCAACGGCGGCTTTGAGCGAAATGCCCTGCTGGCTGAGTTCATCGGAAACCCGGGTGACTTCACGCGATGCAAGGTCAGATTCCTGCGACGCTTTGGCAACGCCGTCAATCGAAGAAATTACCGATTGTGTTCCGTTGGCGGCCGAATTGGCGCTTTGCGAAATTTCGGCCGTGGCACTGCCTTGCTGTTCGATGGCCGCCGCGATGCTGGCTGTCAGGGTGCTCAGTTCACTGATCGTCCGGGTGATGGTTTCGATGGCCTTGACGGCTTCAACGGTTTCACTCTGGACTTCGGCGATCTGGCAGCCGATTTCCTCGGTGGCACGGGCCGTTTGCGAGGACAGGTTTTTAACCTCGCCCGCCACAACGGCAAATCCCTTGCCTGCATCACCAGCACGGGCGGCTTCGATGGTGGCATTCAGGGCCAGAAGGTTGGTCTGTTCGGCAATACCGCTGATCAGGGCAACAATTTCGCCAATCTTGTTAACAGACTGGTCCAGATCCTGGATTTTACTGTTGGCGGCCCGCGCCTCGATAACGGCTTCCTCGGATTTGGTCAGGGCCGTTGCCGAATTGCGGCCAATTTCATCAATAGAGGAAGAAAGTTCGGTCGTGGCTGTTGATACGGTCGTCACGTCTTTTGAGGCACTTTGGGAATGACCTAAGGCATCACGACCAAGATCCCGTGTTTTTTCAGCAGCTGTTTTCATTGACTGCCCGGCGTGATCAAGGTGCCCCATAGAGGCATTGAGTTTTGCCAGAATATCGGTAATCTCACCTTCAAACTGTTCAGTAAGGTTTTGAAGTCTCTGGCTATATTCAAGTTGCTGGGCTTTCTTTTCTTCTTCTTGGCGCCGCATGTTGCGCCGTTCCTGGATATTTTTTTTGAAAATCGCCAGGGCACGGGCAAATTCACCGATTTCGTCGGTACGATCCGTCGAGGGAATGTCGGCAGTCAGGTCGTCGTCGGCAAGGCGCATCATGGTGGCCCGCACATCGTCAAGCTGGCGAATGACGCGACGAACAATAAACTGGCCGATAAGCCCGATCACCAGAAGAATGGCAATAGCGCGCAGAATCATGGAATTTCGCAGATCAGCAACAGGCGCCATAATTTCACTAACCCGTGCTTCGGCGATCATGGCCCAGGTGTTCTTCCCATATTGAATGGGTCTATAAGCCGCAACTTTTTCGATATTTTGGGCATCGCGATAGGTCATAACACCGCTATCACCGGCCAGGGCGGCTTCAACCGGAGCTGTTGCGTGCCGGGCCGTCAACACATCCCGGGAATGGTCCGCGCTATCTGTCATATTGCGATCAATCGTACGCAAAAACTTATCCGGCCCGACAAGATAAATCGAACCGGTTTCGCCCAAACCGGCAGGATCGGCGGTGACTTCACTGATTTCAGTCACCGGTTGCTCGACAACCAGATAACCACGCACATCACCCTTATCCGCCACAATCGGGGCCACGACAAAACGCGAAATCAGATCGGGAACATTGCGAACGAAGTCGCCAAAGGCAACCCGCGTATTGGCCGGGTTGGCCATCACACCTTTGATAAGGGTTGCCAGCGCCGGATAGGGGAAATTGACATCATCGATATTTCGCCCAAATTCATCCCGTTTATTGACGGAATAAATCACATCGCCGGTTAAGGACACCAGCATAAGGGAACGGTAATGGCGTTCGGTTGCAATTGCTCTTAGATCACCGTGGAAACGGTTATGATAACGGGTATAGGGCGTGCGCTCTTCCGGTTTGGTCAGTTCAGCACGCCTGTCTGCCGGGTTAGGGTTTTCGTCAATGAACAGGCGTCGCAGGTTTTGGGCGCCACCGTCGCCTTCCAGCGCCCAGCCCGATGCAAAACTGTCATCCGCTTCCCTGATTTGCAAGCTATTGGCAAGGCGCTCTACCGACTGGTTTTCTACTTTCAGCAACCGGTCAAGCGTTGATGTTCTGGCATCAAGCAAGGCCGTTAGTTTATCGGCAGACAATTTGCGAATATCGTTGGAAGCCAGCCAGTAATCGGCCGCCCCAAGCACCAGAATGGAAATCAGGGAACTGATGGCAACAAGCAATGGCAGCTTGACGGCCAGACGCATGTTTTTCTTGCGCGTATGGGCAACAAGGCCAGCAGCGGATGAACGCGGCATGGTGGACGACAACCTTTAAAATTACGACCGGTGGCAGGACACCGGTCGCTCATCATGGAAAAACAGATCAGGTTAGGCCTGGATGCCCGTTTTTACGGGCTGTTTTTTGTTTACCTGACGGACTTCGTTGCGGCGCAGATATTTCTCCACACCTTTGAAACCAAAGGTCAGTACATAGACAATGACCAAATAAATCACCCCGGCAGATATGAATGCTTCATAGGGCAGGGCGGTACGGGCAACGATTTTACGTGCGGCACCTGTCAATTCCATCATGGTGACGGTCGAGGCAAGGGACGTTGCCTTGAGCGTAAAAATGACGTCATTGGTATAAGCAGGCCAGATGATTTGCCACATACGAGGGAAAATGATCCGGCGGTAAGTGGTAAAGGGTGTCATGCCGCAGGCACGGGCGGCTTCAATTTCGCCACTGGGAACGTTATTAATGCCGCCACGCATGATTTCAGCGACATAGGCCGCCGTGTTAAGTACAAAGGTCAGCAGGCAATACCAGTAAGGGTTGCGTAGATAAGTCCATGTCCAGCTATCCTGAATGCCATCAATATTGGCAATTAACTGCCCGACGCCATAATACATCATGAAAAGCTGTGCAAGCAGCGGCGTGCCACGAAAAACATAGATGAAACTGAAAGGCACGGCCTGAACCCAGACCTTTTTGGAGGTGCGGGCTATGGCCAGCGGAATGGCAAGCAGGCTTCCGAAAATCACCGAGATAACCAGAAGCTGAAGCGTGAGCCCCAATCCCTGGATCAGCCAGCCGTGATATTTATCAAGAACATAAATCAGATCCTCAAACATGATCATGCCCTCGTAATACCGCGGGAGGCCCGCTTTTCAAGATAATGAAATGCAATCAGTGACACCGTGGTAAAGGCCAAAAACATCAGCATTGCGGTTAAATAAAAGGTAAAGGGCGCTTTTTCCGTTCCCGCACCAATTTGAGCCATGCGCAAAACTTCCTCGAGGCCAACAACGGAAATCAGTGCGGTGTCCTTGATCAGAACCTGAAACAGGTTATTTAACCCCGGCAGGGCAAAGCGCCAAAGCTGCGGCAATTTGATACGGTAAAAAATTTGTGTTGGTGTCATCCCACAGGCAATGGCGGCCTCGATCTGGCCTTTGGGAATGGCCAGCATGGCAGCCCGAAACACTTCGGAGGCAAAGGCCCCCTGAACCAGGGCCAATGCGGCAACACCGGACCAGAAAGCCGGAATATCAACGCGGGCGGATTCACCACTGATCAGTTCAGCAATTTTCTGAACCGCAATCGTGCCGCCAAAATAGATAAGTAAAATCACCAAAAGTTCCGGAATACCCCGGATAATAACGGTATAGCTTTCGCCAATCAGGCGCAGAACCTTGTGGCGTGACAATTTTGCCGATGCGCCAAGCAGACCGATAACAATCATAAAGGGCAGGACAGTCAGGCATAATTTGATGGTGACAAGCCCACCATCGATCATCTGGTCGCCACGCCCGTATAAATCAAACATGTTTTCTCTCGCAATCCTTGATGCCGGTTAGAAAAATAAAGAACCGGCAATAAGGGAAGGGCGACACCATTGTGCCGCCCTTTTTCCAGTCAATCACCGCGGATGCAGGTTGATATTCGGGAAATATTTTTTGTTCAGTTTTTCGTAAGAACCATTCGCCAGCATTTCAGCCAGGGCCTTGTTGAACATTTCTTTGAGGTCCTGGTCTTCTTTGCGCAGACCAATACCAACGCCTTCACCAAACCATTCAGCCGGTGCAAATGTGTCGGAAACGAAGCTGTAGCCTTTGCCTGCATCCGATTCAACCCACTTAACCAATACGCCGGAATCAGCGAGAGTTGCATCAATACGGCCAGCCGTCAGGTCAAGCAGGGCGTTATCCTGGGTGTCATACATGCGGATTTCCGCGTTCGGGAAGTTGTCTTCCAGGAAGTTTGCGTGTGTTGTGGAACGCTGAACACCAATGACCATCCCGTCAAGGGCGTGTTCCATAACCTTGCCGTCTTTATAGGCTTCGATCTTCATGCCGTCTTTGCCGACAAAAACAGCCGGCGTAATGCAATAATAGTTGGTGAAATCAATCGAACGCTTGCGCTCCTCGGTGATCGACATCTGGGCAATAATGGCGTCGTATTTTTTTGCCAGCAGGCCCGGAATAATGCCGTCCCAATCCTGGGCAACGATTTCGCATTCAACGCCTGCGGTTTTGCAAAGCTCTTTGGTGAAATCGACATCAAAACCTTGAAGATTGCCGTCTTTGTCAATAAAGTTGAACGGAGGATACGCACCTTCCGTTGCAACGACGACTTTGTCCCAGGCAGCACTTGCAGCAGATGCGCTAAGTGCAATACCAATAGCCGCAGCCGTTGCTGCCTTGATCCAGTTCTTCATTTACAGTCTCCCTTGTTGTAACGGAAAGGCAGCTTTTGCTGCATCTTCCCTGTCCGGTCTGCCACCGCCAACCGGTATATCCAGATCAGAAATCGCGCTGAAGAAATTGTTTCATGCGTTCCGATTTTGGATTCTCGAAAACCTCTTTCGGGTTTCCGGATTCTTCGACAATCCCCTGATGCAGGAACATGACCTTGTTTGACACCCCTTTGGCAAAACCCATTTCGTGGGTCACAACCAGCATGGTACGGCCTTCTTCAGCGAGGTCTGTCATCACCTTGAGAACTTCGCCCACCAGTTCCGGGTCAAGTGCCGAGGTTGGTTCGTCAAACAGCATCACTTCAGGTTCGATCGCCAGTGCGCGCGCAATCGCGGCACGCTGTTGCTGACCACCGGAAATATGACCGGGATAATAATCGCGACGTTCATACATGCCGACCTTGTGCAAAAGGGCGTCGGCACGTTCAATTGCCTGTTTGCGAGGCACGCCCAAAACATGAACCGGTGCCTCGATTACATTTTGCAAAATGGTAAGATGGCTCCAGAGATTAAAGCTCTGGAAAACCATTGCCAGCTTGGTTCGGATACGCTGAAGCTGTTTTTTATCGGCAGGTTCCTGGCCGCCATCGGCCAATGCGCGCATCTTGATCAATTCGCCATGCACATAAACATGGCCTGAATCGGGTGTTTCAAGAAGGTTTATGCAGCGCAGAAAGGTACTTTTACCCGACCCGGAAGAGCCAATAATGGAAATGACATCTCCGGTATTGGCAGTCATATCAATGCCTTTGAGCACTTCGTGATCACCAAAATTCTTGTGCATCCCCTCGACTTTAAGGGCGGGTGTTGCTGTGCTCATAACGATAAAAAGAGCTCCCTTTTGGTATCTTTGGCTTGTCCATAATATTTTGGAAACAGGGAGACCGCTAGCAATACTGCCATTTGATGATTCCCCCGAATATCGCTGTGCCTGCCAATAATGGCGCGTGATGAGCCCGTATTTCTACTGATTTTTTACATATCTATGAAGAAAAAGCGCAAACCCGGCAGTTATGCCGCCCTGTTTTGCGGTTTTTTGCAAAGATTCTGCCGTTAAGCGTGTTTCTGCGCAACAAAGTGTCTGCCTGCATTAAGGGCAGCGCGAATCACTGATTAAAGCGTAATCATACTAATCGGCATGGTGATTCGGGGAACAAATGACTGCCTCTTCAAATATAAGACAGGCCAGATTTGATTTGGCATCGCATAACTTGAAAAACGCACAACTTTAGAGCGATCTGCCTGATCCGTCAAAATCAGCAAACAATCACTTTTGAGCTGGTAATGCGGGGAAAATGGCGGCGCCAAGCCGATGAAAAAGAGAACCAAACATACGCTATTGCCCTACAAAATGATTAAACTGCCGTGATCACGTGGCGTCTCGCGGCAACCAAGAACCTCGGAGCGGACCTTCATGGCTGGCGCGGCAAAGGTCCACTCCGACCAAACTACCCAAGTATTGCGGCATAGAGAACAGCTGCTTGCACCACTACCATGCGACCGGACCGTCTTCGTCCGAAAATGTGCCAGTTGGTCCATCCGGTCCCGCCATCGCCAACCGTACCGCTTCTCGCGCGCCTTCCTCGATACTGCGCGCCCCGGAAAAGTTGTTAAGCGCGGTCGCCGTGTGGCCGGGACAAGCGATGTTGACCTTGATTCCTTCGTCTTCAAGCGCAAACGCAAATGCGAGCGATACCGCATGGGCCGCCGATTTCGATGTCGAATAGGTGCCGAACATTTTGCGATGATCGTTATCGGTCCTGGAATTCCAGGACAGCGATCCGCCTGTACTGCCTATATTGACGATCCGCGCCGCCTTGCTCTTGCGCAGCAGAGGCAACATCGCCTGCGTGACGGCGATGACACCAAAGACGTTCGTTTCCCAGACCTCACGAACCGCATCCATCGGTGCCTTGGTCAGATCGTTAAAGCTAAAGTCGGTCGGAAAAGGATCGCTGGACGAACCAGGCCGCACGATCCCGGCGTTGTTCACCAGCACGTCGAGACGATCGAACTCTGCGCCGATAAATGCAGCCGCCGCCTCGACAGAGGCTTGGTCCGTGACGTCGAGCTGAACGACATGAATGTCACCTTCGATTCCATTGGCGGCCTTTGCTCCCTTCTTCAGGTCACGCGCGCCAATGATCACTGTCAGGCCCTTTACGGCGAGCTCTGTCGCAATCTGAAGGCCGATGCCCTTATTGGCGCCGGTAACGAGGGCAATTTCCTTATTTGATGGTGTGGACGGCCCTCACAAACCGGC
>NZ_JPWH01000019.1 GCF_003326755.1 Thalassospira profundimaris
ATGAAGGGGCCGATCTGGCGGGGCGGGAAATTGACGACTCCGGCTACCTGTGTGCCAATCAGCTTTTCCGGGCTGTAATATTTTGTGATTTGCGCCGATGTTTTTTTAACACCGATGTCTTCGCCAAAATCGACCCACAACTTGATGGCAGGGCGGCGCGCTTCGGGGAAGGGTTGGGCGTCAATGACTGTTCCCACTCGGATATCGACTTTCAGGAAATCATCGAAACTGATTTCGCTCATGTGATCCTCCATGCTGTTTGGCATAAAATACCTTTCCCCGGGGCGGGGTGCAAAGGCCGGTCAGGGGCAGGGGAAAATCAGGAGTTTGAGCAAAAACCGGCAAGACGAAGCGATATTCTGTTCTCGGCAATGGGTTTGTCAGACAAAGAAAAACGGCAGGGCCAGAGGCCCTACCGGAAGTTTGATAACGGGAAGTTATCAGAAACTTGCTTTAAAACTTACTTCGCTGCGGCTTCGGTTTTTTCGATCGCGGCTTTCAGTTCGTCCAGCGATTCGGTGAAGCGTGCCTGCAGCAGGCCAAGAGCTTCTTCCTGGGATTTGCTGACCAGGCCGGAAAGTTCCTTGGCATTGGCAAGGGCTTCTTCATAGGCGGTTTTCGCAGCAGCGGTCTGTTTGGCAGCAGCAGCCATCGGGGTGTCACCCGAAGCAGCAGAGAAATCCTTGCCCTGAGTGGTGGCTTTTTCCATCATGGTCTTGAAGATTTCGCTTTGGCGCTGCGCAACAGCCTGGAAGCCGTCAAAAGCAATTTTGTTTGCTTTGGTCAGGGCTTCAACATTCTTGCGCTGAAAGGCCATCATTTCGTTGATGTCAACACCCGGCATTTTGAAGTCGGTGGTGAATTTGGTGAAATCAACGTCAAAAAACGGGTTGGTAGCTTTTTTTGCGGCGGTCATTGAAGGGCACTCCATTTTCAATGCGACAATTTATCTAATGAGGCGCTATTGTGCGCCGCACAATTTCAACTGCAATGTGCCCGATTTTACCCTGGGGGTCAAGCATTATTTTGCACTGCACAAAAAATCTTGGGTTATGTTTTTGTTGCAGCGGGCAACTTGGAGGTGTTTGGCGCCAAGGGACATGATACCCGCCGGATTATGCCAATAATAACGGGCATTTACGGGCAGAACGGCAGAGAGACATTGTGCTGTTTGACGGGAAAGGCAGGCAGGTCAGGTGTTTTCCCGGGCAGGAGTGTCGCTGTGATCTGTGGCCGTTTTGCGGCAGCGTTGGGTAAATTTGTTTCGCAAGTCTGCCAGACGTGACAGGCCTTTTCCCAGTTGCACATCCCAGTTGCCGCTCTGGCTCAGGCTTTTATCCAGCAGGGCCATTGTGGGGCCGTAATCAGGTGTCTCGTCATTCAGCCACTGGCGAAAACAGCGGGCGTAAATCGCGCCCAGACCGGCAACGCGCAAACTGCCATGCAGGCCACCGGTTTCAAAGCCGGCGGCTTCGAGCATCCAGCGCATCGAGGCAAGACCGGTTTTGGCGGCACGCGT
The DNA here is from genome assembly GCF_003326755.1 of Thalassospira profundimaris. Classification (GTDB taxonomy): domain Bacteria; phylum Pseudomonadota; class Alphaproteobacteria; order Rhodospirillales; family Thalassospiraceae; genus Thalassospira; species Thalassospira profundimaris_B. The sequence goes on from NZ_JPWH01000019.1 coordinate 1,520, forward strand.
GCCATCGGCCAGACCAACATCCCCGCAATCCTTCAGGATGGATTTCAGCGCCGGGCGGTAGGGGGCCAGGGCATCAAAGCGGGCCATGATGACATCCATCAACCGGTCATGGCGGGGCTGATCAAAATCATCTGCGTCCAGTTCGGCCAGAACCTGCTGATCGACCTTTTGCACAAAGGCCCGCAAAATATCGTTTTTGTTTTGAAACAGCGGATATATCCGGTCCATCGCGACACCGGATTTTTGTGAAATGTCGATCAATGTGACCGAATGCCAGCGCCGTTCCGCGGCGAGGTCCATTGCGGCGGTTATCACGGTGTCGCGCGGATCTTTTTTGGCTGGCATGGAACGCTCCTGTCTTGCGAAGGACGGACTGCGCCGTTCGGGTTGTGTGTAACGGCATAGTCTATGATGTGGCGGGGATGGCGACAAATGCAATCCCCGCGCATCGCAAACAGGGTTATCCGGCCAGTTCGAGGGAGCGTTTGCGCGCTGCTTCGACGGCCTTTGTCATCAGGTCCGTCAGGCCGTTTTGCGGGTCCATCAATACATTCAGGGCCGCTGCCGTGGTGCCGCCGGGGCTGGTGACGTTTTTACGCAGGGTTTCGGCAGTTTCCGGGCTTTGATCGAGCAGGAAGCCCGCCCCCACAATGGTTTGCCGGGCCAGCAGCATGGCCTGGTCTTCGGGCAGGCCGGCATTCACACCGGCCTTTGCCAGGGCCTCGACCATATGAAAGACATAGGCCGGGCCACTGCCCGATACGGCAGTAACGGCATCCATCAGGCTTTCATCATCAATCCAGGAGACTTCGCCAACGGCCTTCAGCAGGGTTTCGCACATGTCGCGCTGGGCGGTGCTGACATAATCGGTCGGGAACATGACCGTCATGCCGCGTGACACCGATGACGGGGTGTTGGGCATGGCGCGGACAATGCGGGCGGTTTTGCCAAGTGTCTTGGCAAAGAACGATGTGGTTCGCCCCGCCGCGACGGACAAAAACACCGTTTCGGCGCGCACCAGGGGCTTATAGAGTTCAAGAATATCGGGCAAAACCTGCGGTTTGACGGCAAAAAGCACGACTTGCGGCACGAAGCTTTCGGGCATGTCGGCAAGATCGGTGATGCCGTGAACGCCCAGTCGGGTTTCCAGATGTTCGGCGGTTTCGGCCTGTTCAATGATATACACATTGTCCGAATTCAGGCCACGGGCCAGCCAGCCTTCAAGCATGGCGCCACCCATTTTACCGCAGCCGACCAGCAACAAACGTGTTTTCATGACTTCCCCTGTTTTGTACCGTGACGTGGATTTTACGCGATTTCAGTTGGTCCGCCTGTGAGCGACCCTAAAGCCGTACCCGTGTTCTAAAGGTGGGTCAAGCAATGGCGATAACAAGCCGGGCTTTGCCATTACGGGCAGGGGGATATTAAAGACTGCCATTTGCAGCCCCAACGCAAAACACCCTGCCGGGGCAGGGTGCGGGAGTCGCGGGTGGGCGATATCTGAAAGACAGCTTGCCGGGTGCCTGACGCCGGAGGGATTTAGGCCTGGCCGACGGGTTCGAGCATGGCGTTGGCTAGGGCCTCGTCCGGGCTTTTGCCGTGCCCCAGGACAAAGTTGAAGGCTGGGAAAAACCGTTCACATTCGGAAATGGCGATTTCGATCAGTTCTTCAAACTGTTCGGTTGCAGGCGGGACGTCGCCGCCAAATAGCAGGGTGTGGCGAAACAGCGGCATGTTTTCATCCAGCCACAGGCCAAAATGACCGATCCAGAGCTGTTCGTTGCATTTTGCCAGCAATTCATAGATGCGCGGGCGCACCGGGTCTGGCACGAACAAATCGAAACAGCAGGCGATATGCAGGGCCTCGGCATCGTCACGCCAGGTGAAATAGACAAGATACGTGCACCAGTGCCCCGGAATCTCGACAACGATCTCGTCAGCACTTCGCCGTTCAAGGTTCCACTGGTTGGTCTGGGCGATGTCTTCGACAAGCAACAGCGGATTGTCGTCGTCCATTTCGCCGTTATCCTGCATCAGGTCGTTCATATAAAATCAATCACAGTCTGTATCGCCAAAGGGCGCGCACTATAGGGCCGTCCCGGCGGGCTTGCAACCATTGTGGATACAAGGGCGCATTGCGTGAAACACAAAACGGACCAACCGCCGGGTTGATCCGCCCTGTCATTTCATAAACCCGCAAAGGATAATGGCAAAGGGGACCTTTCTTTTGCAGATGCCGCAAGGTGGCGGGCAAAAAATGCGGATCCGGTCTGCCCTGCGGTGCGATTATGCGTCCCCGGCCGGTTTGGCCTTGGCGGTTTTTGTGGTCTTGGTACCGGTTTTGGCCGCCGGAGCGGGTTTGTTTTCGGCGGCTTCCAGTTTTGCCAGACGGTCTTCAAGGGCGGCGACCTGGGTTTCAAGGGCCTCGGCCCGCTGGGCGGATTTGGTGGCGATGTCGCGCATCACATCAAATTCCTCGCGCGTGACCAGATCCATATTGAGAAGGATTTTCTCAAACTGCTGGCGCACCAGTGCATCAACCTCGCCCTTGACGCCGGTCATGGTGCCCAGGGCACTGTTGGTAACGCGGGTAAGGTCATCAAGAAGGCGGTTATTGATCTGCATGTCAGGCTCCGGCTGGTAACGGGTTTGAATTTCTTTGCTTATAATATGGTTTTATTTGCCATTCGGGCAAGTAATCAACCGCCATCGCCGTTTTGTGACGCCTCCTTGCCTTGCCGTGGCGGGTTGTGATGCCTATAAATGCGCCAGACATTTTTCATGTTGGCATGATCACGCGTCGCTTGCGCCCGTTCGGCGGACAGGTCACAGCAAAAGCAGGAGAAAACGATGCTTGTCGTTACCGGTGGGGCCGGGTTTATCGGGTCCAATATTGTCGCGGCCCTTCAGGATCGTGGGGAAACCGATATCGTTATTGTCGATCGCCTGCGCGACGGCATCAAATGGCGTAACATTGCCAAGCGCGAATTGCGCGACATTATTCATCCTGATGAATTGCCAGCGTTTCTGGAAGCGCACCCCAACGATATTGACGCGATTTTTCATATGGGCGCGATTTCGGCCACGACCGAACGTGATGCCGACAAGATCGTTGCCAATAATTTCAAACTGACGACCTTTTTGTGGGAATGGTGTTCGCGCCATTCGGCCCGGCTGATTTATGCCTCGTCCGCGGCGACCTATGGTGATGGCAAGCAGGGCTTTGCTGATGTGTTCGAGCAGGACGAACTGGCAAAATTGCAGCCGCTAAATGCCTATGGCTGGTCCAAACATGCCACCGATCGCCGCTTTCGCCGAATCCTTGATCAAAACGGTTTTCGCCCCAAACAGTGGGCCGGGTTGAAGTTTTTCAATGTTTACGGCCCGAACGAATATCACAAGGGCGGGATGCGCTCGGTCGTATCGCAGCTTTATGACAAACTCTCGGCGGGCGAACAGGCGACATTGTTTAAGTCCCACCACCCGGATTACGAAGATGGCGGGCAGTTGCGCGATTTTGTCTGGGTTGGGGATGTGGTCAATATCATCATGTGGTTGTATGACCACCCGGATGTTTCCGACCTTTTCAATATTGGCACCGGCAAGGCACGCAGTTTCAAGGATTTGGCGCTGGCGGTTTTTGCCGCAATGGGCAAGGAACCCGACATCAAATTTGTGCCCACCCCCGAGGCCATTCGGGACAAATACCAGTATTTTACCGAAGCCGACATGTCCAAGCTGCGCGCCAGTGGCTATGACGCGCCGATGACGCCGCTGGAGGAAGGGGTGCGCCAGTATGTGCAGGACTTCCTTGCGACCGATGACCCGTTTCGTTAAATCCGTCTGACGGGGCTGTTAGCGCATTTTTTTGTCATTTTTTTAAATTGCGCTGCCGTGCCATGATCCTGCCGCCTTGTCCTGATTATCAGGGGCGGTGATACCTTAAATGCCATCCGAACGGAGTGCATCCTGATGCTCAGTCTTGCCTTTCCGGCAATTGATCCTATCGCCATTGCCATTGGCCCGCTGGCTATTCGCTGGTATGCGCTGGCCTATATTGCCGGGCTGATCATCGGGTGGCGGTATGTTCTGGCCTATATCAACAAGCCGCCCTATGTGATGACCCGCAACCAGGTCGATGACCTGCTGTTTTGGGCGACCATCGGGGTGATTGTGGGTGGGCGCACGGGATATGTGCTGTTTTACAACCTGGATTTCTATCTGGCGAACCCGTCGCATATCCTTAAGGTATGGGAAGGCGGCATGTCGTTTCATGGTGGAATGCTGGGGGTGATTATTGCCGTGTTCTGCTTTGCCCGGCATCGCGGGATTTCGTTTTTGGGTGTGGTGGATGCGGTGGCGGCGGCCGCCCCGATTGGCCTGTTTTTTGGCCGGATTGCCAATTTCATCAATGGCGAGCTGTTTGGTCGCGTCACCGATGTGCCGTGGGGCATGGTGTTTCCGCGCGGCGGGCCGGAACCGCGCCACCCCAGCCAGCTTTATGAAGCAGGGCTGGAGGGCATCGCGCTGTTTTGTATTTTGTTTGCCATTTCACGCAGTGAAAAAATGCGGTCCCATACCGGTGTTGTCGGGGGTGTGTTTCTGGCGGGGTATGGCATCAGCCGTATCATCGTCGAATTTTTCCGCCAGCCCGACCAGCAACTTGGCTATCTGGTTTTTGGCGCGACGATGGGGCAGCTTTTATCCGTGCCGATGGTGCTGGTCGGGGCGGGGGTTGCGATTTATGGCCTGAAACGCCCGGCCCTTGTCGGTCAGAAACCCGCCGATGAAAACACTTCCAAAACGGCAAAATCCTGAACCATGACTGCTAATGCAAACCCGACATCGCCGCTGCTGGATCATTTAAAGCGCCGGATTTCGATTACCGGGCCGATTTCGGTTGCCGATTATATGACCGAAGCCCTGGGCCACCCGCAATGGGGCTATTATCGCAAGCAGGACCCGTTCGGCCAGGCGGGGGATTTTGTGACCGCGCCAGAAATAAGCCAGATGTTTGGCGAATTGATTGGCCTGTGGGCGGCGGTGACCTGGCAGCAGATGGGCAGCCCGTCGCATCTGCACCTGGTGGAACTGGGGCCGGGGCGCGGCACCCTAATGGCCGATGCCCTGCGTGCGGTGCGCAATGTGCCGGGTTTTTGCGATGCCCTGACCGTGCACTTTGTCGAAACCAGCCCGGTTTTGCGCACCCACCAGCAAACATCGATTATGCCATATGGCATTCCCGCCGTGTGGCATGACAGTTTCGAGGATATTCCCGAAAACCGGCATGCGCCGATGATCGTTATTGCCAACGAGTTTTTCGATGCCCTGCCGGTGCGCCAGTTTCAGTTTGGCAAGGATGGCTGGCGCGAACGGCTGGTGGCGATTGCAGCGGAAACCGGCGAGCTTTGTTTTGCCAATGGCCCCCTGAGCCCGATGACCGATGCCCTGGTGCCGGTGAAATTGCGCCCGACCGCCAAGATCGGCGATGTGTTCGAGGTGTCACCGGTGGCGATTTCGATTGCCAACCAGATTGCGCAGCGCATCAACCGCGATGGCGGGGCGGCCCTGATGATTGATTATGGTCATCCCCACAGTGCCTTTGGCGATACCCTGCAGGCCCTGCGGAACCATAAATATCACCCGGTTCTTTCGCAGCCGGGCGATGCCGATTTGACCACCCATGTCGATTTTGGTGCCCTGGCGCGTACCTTTAGCCAGGCCGATGCCCGTACCGGAGCGGTGCTGGGTCAGGGGACATTTTTAAAAATGCTGGGCATTGAGCAGCGGGCGGAATTGCTTAAGCAGTCCGCTACCGCCGATCAGGCAACGGCGATTGATGCCGCCCTTGACCGCCTGGTGGATGCCGACCAGATGGGAACGCTTTTTAAAGTGTTGATCGCCTATGGTCGTGAAACCGCGCCACCCCCCTGTGTGAGCGGGGCGGAGGGATAATGGCGATGGCAAACGTGCCCGATTGTTTCACGCGTGGAAGATGAACCGGACGGAGGATGCTGATGCCAGACAAGCTGATCAAAACCGATAGCGGTGTTTCCTATCTGACATCGGATGTGTTTGGCGGCATTGATGGCCTGAAACATGGCTTTTTCACCCGGGAAGGCGGGGTGAGCAACGGTATCCATGCCGGTTTGAATGTGGGTTTTGGCTCGGATGATGATGCGGAAATTGTGGCCCGTAACCGTGCACTTGCGGCCGGGGCATTCGGGACCACATCTGATCGGCTGACGACGGTTTACCAGGTGCATGGCACCAATGTTGCGGTGCTTGAACGCCCGCTTACGCGTGATGAACTGCCCCGGGCGGATGCGATGGTGACGGACCGGGAAAATGTCATGCTGGGTATTTTGACGGCCGACTGTACGCCGGTCCTATTTTGTGATCCGGTCAAGCGGGTGATTGGCGCATGCCATTCGGGCTGGCGCGGATCGTTTGAGGGTGTGTCGGAAAGCACGGTTCTGGCAATGGAAAAGCTGGGCGCGAAACGGGCCAATATTGTTGCGGCCATTGGCCCCTGCATTGGCCGGGCTTCCTATGAGGTGGATGCGGGGTTTCGCGAGCGGATTCTCTCTGGTCCGCGCGGGGAGGCGGATTTGTTTGATCCCTCGGTGCGCGAGGGGCATTTCATGTTTGATTTGCCGGAATATGTATATCGGCGCACCTGTGATACCGGTATTGCGCGAGTTGCGCTTCTGGCCCGCGACACCCTGGCCGAAGAGGCGCTGTTTTACAGTTATCGCCGGACCACATTGCGCGGTGAACCGGACTATGGACGCCAGCTTTCGGCGATTATGCTTGGCTAGTTTGCACTGCCGATGACGAAAGGGTTTGCGTCGTGCCCCATATGATCATGTTGTTTGCCTTTATCATCATTGCGTCGATGGTGGGCTGTGTGGCGATGATGTGAAAACAGATATGACAATGGCTTTGCGTTTTTTGACTGTTGTGATGCTGGCGGGTTTTTTGGCAGCCTGTGGCGAAGTGCCGCGCCCGTTTGAAGGGGCGGGACGCGCAGGCAGCCCGGAATTGCTCGATGTGCCCGATGCCCAAACCGTCAAGGTTGATATTGCCACTGATTTGCCCGGCGGTGCGGCGCGCCATTTGGCCCGCGCAATGGTACGTGCGCTGCGGGCGGGCGATATTGCCGCCTATTCCGACGATCCGTCGCCGGGGAAATATGTGCTGCATCCCAATGTCATCGCCCGGCTTGACCAGACCGGGCAGGCCCATGTCGATGTGACGTGGCTGTTATATAACAGCCAGGGGCTGGCGATTGATTCAATGTCGAATTCCGGGCAGATCACGGCGCAAAGCTGGTTTGCCGGGGGGCCAACCGGCCCTGAAGACGGGACAATGAATGTTCCCCCCGATATTGCCCGCAAGATCGCCAAACTTTCCGGGGAAGAGAGCAAGCCCGATGACCCGGCCGCCCGCGAATTTGATGCGCTGGTCAAGGCCCCGGCGGCCTGGGTGCTGGCAAAGATCAGCGGGGATCGCCCGTCGATGGTCATGGCAAAGCCGTTAAAGGTCGCCCTTATTGAATTTGCCGGGGCACCCGGTGATGGCAATGAGGCCCTGAAACGTTCCGCCCGGGCATTTTTGCAGGCCAAGGGGATTACGGTGGATGATGATATTGGCCCGCAAACCATTGTTCTGTCCGCTTCGGTCAATGTGACGCCGGTTAAAAAGGCCAAGGGCACGCCCGAACTGGACCGGGTCTCGATTGACTGGGGGTTGCTGGATGATAGCGGCCACGAACTGGGCCAGATGTCGCAAAACAATGCTGTTCCACATGGCAAGCTTGATCAGAAATGGGGCAGTGTTGCATCCTTGGCGGCCCAGGCGGCGGTGGATGCGCTTGAAGGGGCGTTGGGGCAAATTGCCCGGGACCGGGGTCTGCTGTTGCGCCCGGACAGGCAGTGATCAGGGCGGGGAAACTTGCCAGATGCCGGCGATTCCTCCTCTCGGGGATGAAGAATATTGCATTAACTGCAATCCCTGGTTTTTGTGTGCTGGTGTGAAATCCGACAGGATGTGCTTGCGGGGCCTGCGGGCTTTTGCATATCTTTCATGCGTGAAAAGACCGGCCTGTTCGCCATAGCGACCATTTACAGACTGTTAAGGTCTGGGTATAAAGCCGCCGCGGTCCCGATGGGGGGCTGCGTAGGCACATTTATCGCTTTCCCGGCACCCATAAACCGAGGCCCCACATGAAAATCCTCGCCTGTAACAGCAATCTGCCCCTGGCCGAATCCATTGCGGATCATTTGAATCTGCCGTTGACCCGTGCAGATGTAAAACGATTCTCCGATCAGGAAATCTGGTGTGAAATTCAGGAAAACGTCCGCGGTGAGGACGTTTTTGTGATTCAGAGCACATCTTTCCCGGCAAATGACAATTTGATGGAATTGCTGGTGATGCTTGATGCGCTGCGTCGTGGTTCCGCACGTCGTATCACCGCCGTTATGCCCTATTTCGGTTATGCCCGCCAGGATCGCAAATCTGGCCCCCGCACGCCGATTTCGGCCAAGCTGGTTGCCAACCTGATCACGGTGGCCGGTGCCGACCGCGTTTTGACGATGGACCTGCATGCCGGGCAGATTCAGGGCTTTTTTGATATTCCGCTGGATAACCTGTTTGCATCCCCGGTTTTGACCAGCGACATCCGTGCAAAATTTGACGGCCAGAAACTGGTCATTGTCAGCCCGGATGTTGGTGGTGTGGCCCGTGCCCGTTCGGTGGCAAAACGCCTGGATGCGGAACTGGCAATCATCGACAAACGCCGCCCGAAGGCCGGTATTTCCGAAGTCATGCACGTCATTGGCGATGTCAAGGATGCGGCCTGCATTCTGGTGGATGATATTGTCGATTCGGCAGGGACCCTTTGTAATGCGGCAACCGCCCTTAAGGAACGCGGGGCATCTTCGGTTGCGGCCTATGTCAGCCACGGTGTTTTGTCCGGTCCGGCAGTGGAACGTATTGCCAATTCGCCGATGAGCGAAGTTGTGACGACCGATTCGATCAAGGCCTCCGAAGCGGTGCGTGGATGCGGCAAAATTCGCCAATTGCCCATCGCGCCGCTGATGGCCGAAGCAATTCGTCGCATTTCGGAAGAAAAATCTGTTTCCGTTCTTTTCGATTGAGGGTATAACGCCCTCGCTGCGCTGGCACCCCTGGAGGCCAGCGCGCTTGTTTTCGTGGGCTTTCAGCGGTGAATCACACCGACCTGCGAAAATAATACTGTCTTAGTTCAAGGAGTTTTTCCGATGGCAAATGCCAATCTTACTGCGGAAATCCGTGAACGGGCCGGAAAGGGGGCCGCCCGTGCCGTGCGTCGTGCCGGTATGGTCCCTGGTGTCATCTATGGTGCAAAACAGGATCCTGTTATGTTCCAGATGGACCCGCGTCCGCTCGTGAAACTGCTGCACAAGCCGGGTTTCTTCTCGCACGTCCTGACCATTGAAGTTGCTGGCACGTCCTATGACGTTCTGCCGCGCGATGTTCAGTTTGACAAAGTGACCGACGATCCGATCCATGTTGACCTTCTGCGCTTTGCAAAAGATCACAAGCTGACGGTTGAAGTTCCGGTTCGCTTTATCAATGAAGAAAAATCTCCGGGCCTGAAACGCGGTGGCGTTCTCAACATCGTGCGTCACGATGTTGAACTGAACTGCGATCCGAAGGCAATTCCGGAAGAGCTGGTCTTCGATCTGAGCGGCTTTGAAGTTGGCGACTCGATCCATATTTCGGCAACGACCCTGCCGAAAGGTGCCGAGCCGACCATTACCGACCGTGACTTCACCGTTGCAACCATTGCTGCACCGTCATCTTTGAAATCCGAAGATAACGCTGCTGACGATGAAGAAGAAGCAACCGAAGAATAAAATCGGGGACTTGCGATGTTTTTGGTGGTTGGACTGGGAAACCCGGGTTCGGGATATGCCGGCAATCGTCACAATATCGGCTTTATGGCGGCGGACGAAATCGTCCGCCGCCATTCTTTTGGTCCCTGGCGACGCAAGTTTCAGGGGCAGGTGGCCGAGGGCGATATTGACGGGATCAAGGTGATGGTGCTTAAGCCCGAAACCTTTATGAACCTGTCGGGACAGTCGGTCGGCGAGGTGCTGCGGTTTTATAAAATTCCGATCGAGGATGTGATTGTCCTGCATGACGAACTGGATTTGCCCCCGGGCAAATTGCGGGTCAAACGGGCAGGCGGGCATGGCGGGCATAATGGCCTGCGCTCGATTGATGCCCATTGTGGCAAGAATTATCGCCGGGTCAGGCTGGGTATCGGCCATCCGGGCGACAAGGCACTGGTACATGGTCATGTTTTGGGGGATTTTTCCAAATCCGAACAGAACAGTTGGTTAACAGCCCTTCTTGACGGAGTCGCGCAGGAATTGCCGCGCCTGATCAAGGGGGATGACAGTGCCTTCATGAGCAAGGTTGCCAACCTTGTTTCACCGCCCAAATCAAAGGCGGAAAAGCCTGCCAAACCGGTACAGGCAAAGGGCGAAAAAGGCGGGGCAAAGGACAATGCCCAAAACCCGGCGGCGGAAAAGACCACCCGCAAGGGGGATGCCGACGGGCAGAAAGAGGATGCCCCGACAACAATGGCCGCTGCCCTTGCCAAGGCGTTTGGCCTTAAAAAATAGCGTTGCGCAAGTTTTGCGTAAAATGAGTGCCCGGCACGGCCCATAAGGGGCAGTGCTGGCGATATATTGAAATTCAGATGTGACGGAGCCCGGAAAAGATGGGATTCAAATGCGGTATCGTTGGTTTGCCCAATGTCGGGAAATCAACCCTGTTTAACGCCCTGACACAGACGGCAGCCGCCGAAGCGGCCAATTTTCCGTTCTGCACGATTGAACCGAATACCGGCCGGGTGAGCGTTCCGGATGATCGGCTGGACAAAATTGTCGCCATTTCCAAGTCGGCAACCATCATTCCCACCCAGCTTGAATTTGTCGATATTGCCGGTTTGGTGCGCGGCGCGTCCAAGGGCGAAGGGCTGGGCAACCAGTTTTTGGCCAATATCCGCGAAACCGATGCGATTGTGCATGTTCTGCGCTGCTTTGAAGATGGCGACATCACCCATGTTGAAGGTTCGGTTGACCCGGTGCGCGATGCGGAAACCATCGAAACCGAATTGATGCTGGCCGATATGGAAAGCCTGGAAAAGCGCGTGACCGGCCTGCAAAAGCGTGCCAAGGGCAACGACAAGGATGCCAAGCTGACGCTGGAACTGGTCGAGCGGACCCTGGACGTCTTGCGCGATGGCAAACCGGCACGTGTTGTGGAAGTGAATAACGAAGATGAAGCCAAGGCATTCCGTATGTTGCAGCTTCTGACCAGCAAGCCGGTGCTTTATGCCTGCAATGTTGATGAAGACAGTGCGGCAGAAGGCAATGAATTTTCCGCCAAGGTGGCTGAAATGGCCGCAGCCCAGGGCGCGCGTTCGGTGGTGGTTTCGGCGGCAATTGAATCCGAAGTCGCCATGCTTGAAAGTGCGGAGGAAAAAGAAGAATTTCTGGAAAGCCTGGGTCTAGAGGAAACCGGCCTCGCCCGTGTTATTCGCGAAGGTTACAAGCTTTTGAACCTTCTGACCTTCTTTACCGTGGGCCCGAAAGAGGCCCGTGCCTGGACCGTGTTTAACGGCGCAACCGCGCCGAATGCGGCAGGTGTGATCCATACCGATTTCGAGCGTGGCTTTATTAAGGCCGAAACAATGGCTTATGATGATTTCATCGCCTGCAATGGTGAAGCGGGCGCACGCGAAGCTGGCAAGCTGCGCCAGGAAGGGAAAAACTATATCGTCAAGGATGGCGACATTTTCCATTTCAAGTTCAATGTGTGATCACGCGATGTGATTGCAAAAATTGAAGGCCGTCATGTGGTGTGCATGACGGCCTTTTTTCTTTTTATGCGGGCAAAATGGCAGCAATCATCGTAAAAATTGGCCAAGAACCTTGCCTTTGTGCGGTGCAACCGTCACCTTTATGGGCGTGGGAATAATGCAAAACACATAGGAGACCATGTTTTTTATCGGGTGCTTGGGCGCCGGGATGTGTTTGCAGATGGCAGAATAAAACAGGAAGGATGCTGTGAATTGTCTTTCGGGTTTGGCAAAGGTACTGCTGGTTTTTAATTCGGCCCACGGTCGCCCTGGGCGGGTGGGCCGGGTATTGGCCGAGATGGGATACAAATTTGATATCCGCCGCCCTGGTGAGGGCGAGGCTTTGCCAGCGGATCTTTCGCCCTATCAGGGGGTGATCGTTTTTGGCGGACCGATGAGTGCCAATGACGACCATGAACCCAATGTGGCCCGCATCATGGAATGGTTGCCCCGCGTTGTGGCTGCCGATGTGTGGTATCTGGGGATTTGCCTTGGCGCACAAATGATGGCGCGCAATCTGGGGGCTGCCGTGCGCCCGCATGAGCGGGAACAAACCGAAATCGGCTATTATCCGGCCTATGCCACCCCGGCAGGGCGTGACCTTTTTCCTGCCAATATGATGGTTTATCACTGGCACAATGAAGGTTTTGACGTTCCTGCCGGAGGTGAATTGTTAATGACAGGCGATGTTTTTCCCCATCAGGCCTATCATGTGGATCACCGGATTTGGGGCATTCAGTTTCACCCCGAAGTCGATGACGAGATCCATGAAAGCTGGCTTGAGAAGGCCGCAGACAAGACGACGCGCCCCAATGCCCAGAACCCGGATCAGCAACGCGCGGGTCGGCAGAAATATGATGCCGCTTTCGGGGACTGGTTTGCGATGTTTGCCCGCAAGGTTCTGGCCCCTGCACCCTCTGTATCAAGTTGCTCGACACGGGACCGTTAGTTGGTTAGACCAATGGACAGGTTTTTGATGCGCGATGGGAGGCTCTCTCTCTGTATGACGCGCCTTTTCATTTTAACGGGAGAATAATAATGCTGTTTGGCAAGGCGACGCTGGTCCGGTGTGTGTTTGCCGCCCTTGGTGCGTTTATGGCCGTTTCGGCGGCATCGGTGCCGGCAATGGCACAGGATGCCGACAAGGGACCGTTGTGGAAAAAAGAATGCGATGACAAAAACCCGGATCGTTGCCAGATCGGCCAGCAGGTGTTTTTGCAAAAAGATGTGGATGGCAAAAAGGAAACCGTCGGGCGCATTCTGGCCGTAACGGTGCAAAAGGCGACCAATCCGAAAACCAAGGAAAAATTCTCGGTTTTGAACATGCAGTTGCCGCTGGGCGTGGATTTGCGGCCGGGCATTGTCATCAAGGTGGATGACGGCAAGGAAATCAAGGTGATTTACAGCAAATGCACCAATGCGGGCTGTGATGCCGCGATGGTGATGGATGATGATTTGCTTAATGCGATGAAGGCCGGGGCGACCCTTTTTGTCGGCTTCCGCGCCTGGGGGAACGAGCAGACCCAGGTGATCAAGGCTTCTTTGACGGGCTTTACCGCCGCGTTGAATTCCCTGAGTTAATTGTTCCAAAGGCCGGTATTCCCGGCATGGATTTGGTGTGAAAAAATGCCGGTTATCGCGTGGTGCGATGCCCGGCATTTTTCTTTGCAGTGATTGGGCGCGGTCTTAAAAACGGTCAATAACCGTGACACCGGTGCCAACAAAACTGTCCATATTCATAAGGGCGGTGGCCCCTTCGGCCAGGGTTATATGATCGCCAATCAGCTTTTGCGGCATGATCTTGCCTGTGGCGATCATCTCGAGCATGGCATCATAGCGAAAGGCCTGCATGCCGTGGCTGCCCAGAACTTCAAGTTCGTGGGCGACAACTTTGTCCATCGGGATTTTGGCATGGGCATGGTCGCCGGTCATAAGGCCGATCTGGATATGTTTGCCGCGTTTACGCAGGCAGGAGACGGAATTAAAGCACGTGACCGCACTGCCGAGCCCGTCCACCGAAACATGAGCCCCGCCGCCCGAAAGATCGCGAATCGCACCGGCAACATCTTTGACCGACTTGGCGTTGATGGTGGCATTGGCGCCGATGGTTTTGGCAAAGGCGAGTTTTTCATCGTCAATGTCCACGGCAATGACATTGGCCCCGGCCGCAGCCGCAATCATGATGGCAGAAAGGCCGACACCGCCACAACCATGCACGGCTACCCATTGACCGGCCCGGACCTGGCCCTGGTCGATCACGCCGCGAAAACTGGTGGCAAACCGGCAGCCCAGGCTGGCGGCGGTGACATAATCCAGTTCCTCGGGCAGGGTGACAAGGTTGCCATCGGCATAATCGATCGCAACATATTCGGCAAAGCTGCCCCAGGCGGTAAAGCCGGGCTGAAACTGGCGATCACATACCTGCTGGTTGCCGCTGCGGCATTCCGGGCAGTGGCCGCAGCCAGAAACAAATGGCACTGTCACACGATCGCCGACGCGAAAGCGTTTGACGTTTTTGCCGGTGGCGACAATGCTGCCGGCAAATTCATGCCCCGGTACGTGCGGCAACTGAATATCGGAATCATGGCCCATCCAGCCATGCCAGTCGCTGCGGCACAGGCCGGTCGCGCCGACTTCGATGACCACACCGTCTTCTCCCGGCTCGGGGTCGGGCAGGTTGTGGACGTCGATCGGCCCCTGAAATTCCTCAAAATATGCTGCACGCATCGCGTATCTCCAGTGACAATAAAACGGGCGGAACAAGCCTGCCCAAGCCTTTAAATATCAATAGTCTATCGTGGTTTTGTCGCAGCCGAAACCATTGCGCAAAAACTTTTTGCCCGCCGTATCAAGGAACCCCGAATGCGTGCGCATATCGGGGCGGGGTGCGCTCAGCGGCCTTTTAATTCCTGTTAATCCCTGTTTCTGCCAGATGGTTTGCGCGGAACCCCCGGCACGCCGATGCCTAGCCGTTTGGGCTCATTTGCTTTGTGATCGGTCGAAGGACCCCAGGGTTGGGGGCCGGGTTTGTTGGACGGGGCGTTTTTATTGCTTAGATCGTCCCCATAAATTACATCACCGGGACGCCAGACCCAGGGGGTACGGGAGTCCTGTGGGGGCTGTGTGCCCGTTGTCGCGTCTTTGGAGGATCCGCGCCGGGCATTACGTTTTTCGGCCTTTTCCTGTTCATAGGCGGCGGCCCAGGGCGGTGCGTCAAAGCGGAATTCGGGGCTGGTGCCGCCCTTGCTGTTGCGATAGCGGCCAGGGCGATAAACCCCAAAAACCGGCTGTTGTTTGGGCCCGCCCTGCCACAGCGGCACGTGGCGATATTTGAAAAACGGGATCAACATCAGCCCGGCGGCAAAACCGGCCACATGGGCCGCCCATGCCACGCCATCATTAACCCCGCTTGACAGATTGATCACCTGCATGCCGATCCAGAAACCCAGCACAACAACCGCCGGGACATAAAAAATAAGTACCCAGAAAAACCACACCAGAACCCGCGCCTTGGGATAAAGCAGAAAATAGGCTCCCAACACCCCGGCAAGGGCACCGGATGCGCCGATCATGGGAATTTGCGAGGATGTATCGGCCAGGGCGTGACCCAGGGCAGCCGCAACGCCGCACAACAGATAGAAGGCCAAAAACCGCCAGTGCCCCATCGCATCTTCGACATTATTGCCAAAAACCCACAGGTAAAGCATGTTGCCGCCAATGTGCATCCAGCCACCGTGCATGAACATGGCGGTAAAAATGGTCAGAAATTCGTAGCCGGGCGGGAAGGCGGCCAGTTCGGGCGGCAGTTCGACATGGCCAAACAGCACAGCCGGAATCGCCCCATATTCGATATTGGCGCGAATGATGCCACGATGCCCAAGGGATAGCGTCATCAGGAAAACAAGGACATTTACGGCAATCAGGCCCCAGGTAACCCAGGGTGTCAGGGTGGTGGGATTGTTATCCTTGATGGGCAGCATGGGCGTATGTGTCCGTAAAGATGCTGTGATGGTCCAATGTGGCAAACAAATTGATGAATGCGCAAGGCCGGTGTGATGGCAGCCGGGGGCTTACGCCATCAGGCCACGATTTTTCAGGCCACATCGGCCGCTTTGCAGGGGTGAAGCGACCCGCGCAAATAGGCGCCCAGTTTGCGATATTCGGCCTTGCGTGCCGAACTGCGCCGCCATACAAGCCCGATCCGGCGCACGGGTACCGGGTTTTCAAACGGTAAAATCGCGATGGAATCGCGACGGCGGGCCTCGACCTCCAGCGCCATTTCCGGCAGCAGGGTCGAACCGATGCCTGCGGCGACCATTTGCACCAGGGTGGACAGGCTGTTGGCCTGAAAGTCGGCAGATTTGCTCCAGCCCGCACGCTGGCAGATTTCCAGTGCCTGATCGCGCAGGCAATGCCCATCTTCCAGCAACAGCAGCTTTTCGTCCTTGATGTCGTCGATATTGATTTTCTTTTTGGCTGTTAGCGGATTGTCCGGGCTACAGGCAAAAACGAACCGGTCCTCAAACAGGTCCATTTCTTCCAGGCCCGCTTCCTCGATCGGCAGGGCAATCAGGGCCAGATCCAGCTTGCCCGCCAAAAGCAGATCCACCAGCCGTGCGGTCTGGTCTTCGCGCAGGAAGGGCTGCATTTTGGGAAAGCCAGTGCGCAGGCGGGACATGACATCGGGCAGAAGATAGGGACCGATTGTGGGAATAACGCCAACATTGATTGGCCCTTCCAGCGGCTGGTTGGCAGCATGGGCCACCACGGCCAGTTCATCGACTTCGCGCAAAATATGCCGCGCCCGCGAAACAACTTCCTGCCCCAGGGCGGTAATCAGAACCTGGCGTTTGTTGCGTTCTACAAGTTGTGCACCCAGCAGGTTTTCAAGCTCGCTGATTGCGGCTGACAGGCTGGGCTGGGTGATGAAGCATGCCTCGGCAGCACGGCCAAAATGGCCGGTTTCCGCCAGCGCGACCAGATATTTGAGCTGTTTGATGCTGGGTTGGGCTGCCATAAATTTTTCCTATCGAAAAACCAGATTTATTTTATTGGTCATAGGTAAAGCAATTAACTACAAATCGCCACTGGCGATGTTGCTTTTTGCACATGCAAACTAAATTTAGAGAGGCCCGTCGGGGGCCTTACAGGGATTATAAACATCAAGCGTTAGGAGTACAGCAATGCTCACCGTTGGAGATACCCTTCCGGAATTCAACCTTACCGGTGTTTCGGGCAAAACCGCAGACAGCTTTGCCCCGGTTACGGACAAATCCTATGCCGGCAAATGGAAGATTCTGTTCTTCTGGCCGAAAGACTTCACCTTTGTCTGCCCGACCGAAATCGTTGGTTATGGTGAACTGAATGGCGATTTTGAAGATCGTGATGCCGTTCTGCTCGGTTGCTCGACCGACACCGATTTCGTCCATGCCGCATGGCGGACCCACCACGAAGATCTGGGTGACAGCCCGTTCGTCTGGCTGGCAGATGAAAAGAAAGAACTGGCAAATGCGCTTGGCGTGATTGCAAAGGGTGAAGGCGTTGCACTGCGCGCGACCTTCATTATCGATCCCGAAGGCATCATCCGCCATGTGCAGGTGAATGATCTTTCTGTTGGTCGTAACCCGCAGGAAACCCTGCGTATTCTTGATGCGCTGCAGACAGACGAGCTCTGCCCGTGCAACTGGAACAAGGGTGAAGCCACCCTCTAAGCCATCAGGCTTGGAACAGGCTTGAAATCGGGATCGGGCAGATCATGCCCGGTCCCTTCTGACCCGCACGGAATTTGCCGTGCCATTCGGGTCATGCGCAGCCGCAAAAGGGTGCGCCGGTTCGCCCAGGCGTGCCGGAAGTAGCGTTAATTTCTTCACAAAATTCAGGATGTTTTCGATGTCTATCGCTGAAATTAAAGACTCCTTGCCGGCCTATGCCAAGGACTTGAAGCTGAACCTGGGAACCCTGTTTTCCAACCCGGGTATGACCGACCAGCAGGTTTATGGAACGGCCCTGGCCTGTGCCTATGCGTCGCGCAATGCAAAATTGCTGCGTGCTGTGGCCGCCGAAGCTGCCGGTAAACTCTCGGACGAAGCGCTTGAAGCCGCCAAGGGTGCTGCCGCCATTATGGGCATGAACAATATCTATTATCGTTTCACCCATCTGGTATCGGAAAAAGAATATGCGACCATGCCCGCCCGCCTGCGCATGAACATTATTGGCAAGCCAGGCATCGACAAAGCGGATTTCGAGTTGTTTTCTTTGGCGGTATCTGCGATCAATGGTTGTGGCATGTGTATTGATAGCCACGAAAAAGTTCTCAAACAGGCCGGCCTGAACAAGGAAGCCGTTCAGAACGCGGTCCGCATCGCATCGGTTATCCACGCGGTTGCGGCGGTTCTGGATGCCGAGGACGCGCTGGAAGGCTAATTCATAGCCTGTCCTTCTCCCCCAAGAGGACAGGAAGAATGGCAGAAGAAAAAAGTGCTGTCATTCTTGCGCCTAACCCGATGGTCGCCCCCGGCCATCGGGTTTTTTGTAACTGATTTGAAGCCTGTTGTTTTGGGGGAGGAACTGTAACATCCTGATTTAATTAACAATGAGTGTCCAGAAAGTGACGAACCGACTCGAGGACTTTCTCGGGTGATTCCAGGTGCGGGATGTGCCCGCAATTGGGGATGATGTGGCTGGTAACAGCGCCGCGGACATGGCGGGCGATGGTGTTGACCTGTTCGTCACTGCCAAACTGGTCGTCATCGCCCTGCAGGATCAGGGCGGGACAGGTGATGGCGGGCAGTTCGTCGATCATTTGCCAGTCGCGGAAGGCCGGTTGGTGCCAGGTATCGACCCAGGCACGAAAGACGGTGTCGGTTTGGTCAAAATGATGACGTTCAAGCCGTGATTTCCAGTCCGTGCTGGCATAGATTTGTGCCGCTTTTTCAATGCCGTCAAGGGTGACATCCTCGGCGAAAACATGGGCGGCCAGGCTGATGACCGCGCGGGGCACGGTGGGAAAGCGGGCGGCATATTTCAGGGCAATGGTGGCCCCGTCACTGTGACCAAACAGAATGGGGTTTTTCAGGTTCAGGCTGGTGATCAGACCATGCAGGAAACGGTCAGTTTCTTCATTATGGTAATCTATCGGGCGTGGCACCACCGTTTGCGGGTCTGATTTGCCATGACCGCGGCGTTCATACACCAGGCATGAAAGCCCGGTGGTATTTGCCAGTTTTTGAGGAAAATCGCGCCACATGCGAATGGTGCCAAGCGCCTCGTGCAGCAAGATGATGGTGGGAGCATCGTCATTTGAAGCTGCATTTTGCGGGAAGGCGGGTGCACTGACTGCTGTATCCGTATCTGGTGTTACGGTTTGGCAGGCAAGGCGGACACCATCGATGGTGGCGATAAAATCCTGAACCGGCATGGCTTTCCTGAATTATCGGTTATTCCGTACTGATTTATGGGTTTATCATGCGCCAAAAAACAAGGCCCGGCAAGTTTGCCGGGCCTTGTGGCACAATTCGTAAAACGCGATGCTTATTTCAACGCGGCACAGGCGCGTTTAATGCGCTTGCAGGCTTCTTCCAGGGCCTCGGTCGAGGTGGCATAGGAAATGCGGAAATAAGGTGCCAGGCCAAAAGCCGTTCCCTGAACCGCTGCAACGCCTTCGGATTCCAGAAGGTAGGTCACGAAATCGGTGTCGGTTTCGATCTTTTTGCCATCCGGGGTGGTTTTGCCAATGGTGCCAGCGCAAGACGGATAGACATAAAATGCCCCTTCCGGCTTTTTGCAGCTCAGCCCTTCGCATTCGTTAATCTTTGCCACAACCAGGTCACGGCGGGACTTGAACACTTCGGCGCGTTCTTTCAGGAAATCCTGCGGGCCGTTCAGCGCCTCGACCGATGCCGCCTGGCTGATCGAGGAGGTGTGCGTGCTGCTTTGCGACTGAACCTTGTTGATTGCCTTGATCAGTTCAACCGGTCCTGCGGCATAACCCAGGCGCCAGCCAGTCATGGCATAGGATTTGGACACACCGTTGCAGGTCAGGGCGCGGGCCTTCAGTTTTGGTTCGACCTGGGCGATGGTGGTGAATTCAAAGCCGTCATAGACCAGGTGCTCATACATATCATCCGACATGACATAAACATGGTCGTGTTTCAGCAGAACATCGGCCAGGGCGCGCAGTTCGGCGCGTGAATAGGCAGCCCCCGTCGGGTTGGAGGGCGAATTCAGGACCAGCCATTTGGTTTTCGGCGTAATCGCGGCTTCAAGTTCGGCGGCGGTGATTTTGAAGTCGTTTTCTTCCTGGCATTCGACAATAACCGGCACGCCTTCGGCCATCAGGGTCATGTCCGGGTAGGAGACCCAGTAAGGTGCGGGAATGACAACTTCGTCACCCGGGTTCAGGGTTGCAAACAGCGCGTTAAACAGCGTCTGTTTGCCGCCACAGCCAACGGTGATTTCGTCGATGGTGTATTCCAGGTCGTTTTCGCGTTTGAACTTGGCAACAATCGCTTTGCGCAATTCCGGGGTGCCAGCGACCGGGGTATATTTGGTCTTGCCGGCATCAAGGGCGGCCTTCGCAGCATTTTTGATGTTGTCGGGGGTATCGAAATCCGGTTCGCCTGCGCCAAGGCCAATAACATCAACGCCAGCAGCTTTGAGTTCTGCGGCCTTGGTGGTGACAGCAATGGTAGGAGAAGGTTTGATACGGCTCAAACGGTCGGCAATAAACGCCATTGGTCTGTTTCCCTGGAATGAAATGAGAAATGGAAAGACTCTTGTTCTTCCGGTTCGGACCCTACGCCCGCCACAATTTCAATTCAAGGCCATTTGGCGCTTTTGCGCGTTCTTTGCGGTGTAACCGCGATGCTAAAATATAAAATGGTGCCAGGCACAGGGGTGGAATGGGCATAACAACGCATTAGCGGGCAGTTGGTTCCCGTTTTAAAACGGTTTGGGCGGCATTCCGGCCCCTATTGTCAGGCCCCGCGCGACAAGGACAGGCCCGTGATGGAGCGAGTCTTTGTTGTCACGCAGGGCTCCTGTCGCTCTGCTGACAGTTCCTGACGGGATCTGTCAGGGGCGGGGCTTGCGAAGTCTTTATTCCGGCTTATAACTAGGGGGCAAACGAAGGCAGGTTTTTGATGAATGCACTCCCGGAATTTTTGACCAAACGCCGTCCGCCGGTTGAAGGATCGCGGAAGTTCAAGCTGGTGACGGAATACGAACCGTCCGGCGACCAGCCCCAGGCGATTGCCGAGCTTTATGACGGCATCGAGCAGGGGGAGCGCGACCAGGTTCTGCTGGGTGTGACCGGGTCGGGCAAGACATTTACCATTGCCAATATCATTGCCAAAACCCAGCGCCCGGCGCTGGTGCTGGCGCCGAACAAAACCCTGGCTGCCCAGCTTTATTCCGAGATGAAAAGTTTCTTCCCGGAAAATGCGGTGGAATATTTCGTTTCTTATTACGATTATTACCAGCCGGAAGCCTATGTGCCGCGCACGGACACCTATATTGAAAAAGACAGTTCGATCAATGAACAGATCGACCGGATGCGCCATGCCGCCACCCGCGCCATTCTGGAGCGCAATGACTGTATCATCGTGGCGTCGGTATCGTGCATTTACGGTATTGGTGCGGTGGAAACCTACCTTGAAATGACGCAGCGCATTGCGGTGGGCGATGAAGTTGACCGCAACGATATTATGAAACGTCTGGTCGAGCTGCAATATACCCGCAATGATGCCGCCTTTACCCGCGGTACTTTTCGCGTGCGCGGGGATGTTTTGGAAATATTCCCGGCCCACTCCGAAGACCGCGCCTGGCGTGTGTCGATGTTTGGTGACGAGATCGAGGAACTGGCCGAATTTGACCCGCTGACCGGGCACAAATATGCCAGCATGGATTCGGTCACGGTTTATGCCAATTCCCACCATGTGACGCCGCGCCCGACCCTGGTGCAGGCGATGCATGGCATCAAACAGGAATTAAAGGACCGCCTGGCGCAGTTCCAGCAGGAAGGCAAATTGCTGGCTGCCGAACGGATCGAGCAGCGTACCACCTTTGACCTTGAAATGATGGAAACGGTGGGGCACTGCAAGGGCATTGAAAACTATTCCCGCTGGCTTTCGGGCCGTAACCCTGGCGAACCGCCACCCACCCTGTTTGAATATCTGCCGGAAAACGCGCTGTTATTTGTCGATGAAAGCCACGTTGCCGTGCCGCAGATTGGCGGCATGTTCAAGGGTGACTATAATCGCAAATTCACATTGGCCGAACATGGCTTTCGCCTGCCAAGCTGTGTCGATAACCGGCCACTGAAATTTGAAGAATGGGATGCGATGCGCCCGCAAAGCGTGTTTGTGTCGGCCACACCGGGCCCGTGGGAAATTAATCAGACGGGGGGTGTTTTTGCGGAGCAGGTGATTCGCCCGACTGGCCTGATCGACCCGGTTTGCATCATTCGCCCGGTGGAAACCCAGGTCGATGATTTGCTGGCCGAAGCCAAGGAATGTGCGCAGAAAAACCAGCGCGTGCTGGTCACAACCCTGACCAAGCGCATGGCCGAGGATTTGACCGAATATCTGCACGAAAATGGCGTGCGGGTGCGCTATTTGCATTCCGATATTGATACGCTGGAGCGTATCGAGATCATCCGTGATTTGCGTTTGGGCGTGTTTGACGTGCTGGTGGGGATTAACCTTCTGCGGGAGGGGCTGGATATTCCCGAATGTGCGCTGGTGGCGATTTTGGATGCGGATAAGGAAGGCTTTTTGCGCTCCAAAACATCGCTGGTGCAGACCATTGGCCGGGCCGCGCGTAACCTGGATGGCCGGGTGATTTTATATGCCGATAAAATGACCGATAGCCTGGAATATGCGATTGGGGAAACCAACCGCCGCCGTGAAAAACAGATCGCCTATAACGAAGCCAATGGCATTACCCCCGCTTCGATCCGCAGTCGTATTCATGACGTGATCGAAAGTGTGGCCGAGCAGGATTATGTCACGGTCGATACCGGCGTTTCGGGCGATGTGATGATCGGGCATAATTTGCGGGCCCATATCGAAGATCTTGAAAAACGCATGCGCGAAGCTGCGGGCAACCTGGAGTTCGAGGAAGCCGCCCGTCTGCGTGATGAAGTCAAACGTCTGGAAAATCAGGAGCTGGGCCTTGCCGAGGCCGGACCAATGGCGCGCGATATTACGCCCAAAGACGGCAGTGCCGGACCGGGCTCCAAGTCGGCCAACAAGCCGAAATATAAGGGGCGGCGGCGTAAAGGCCCATAAGGGGCCTGAAGGATTTGGCATCAAACGCGAAAGGCTGCATCGTTGATGAATGCAGCCTTTTTTGCCAGCGTGGGAAAGGTGGAGTCTCAGGCGGCGTTGTAATGCACGCCGCGCCCGTCAAAAAACACGGCCAGCCAGACGGTATCGGTATCTTTTTCGGTCCAGGCGACGCGATGACGGCATCCCGGCGGGATGTAAAGATGATCGCCGGGTTTCAGGACGTGACCTTTATCCTCGGCTTCAAAGATGATTTCGGCACTGCCGGTTAACAGGATGACCCATTCGGCCGGTTGCTGATCGTACCAGCCGGTTGCGGGCGAGGATTGCCCGTGCGAGACAATGCGTTCGATGCGCAGGCAGGGCGAACGCAGGATTTCGTCAAAGATTTCGCTGTTTTTGGCATCGGGCAAGGCGGCAAAAAGATTTGCCAGTGAGGCATTGGGCATCGTTGGGCCCCTCCGTTCCGGTTGTGGGGATTGCCCGCAACATAAACCGGAACGAAGGGCGGGCACAAAGCCGACCCTGACAACGCAGCCATGCGTTTTAAACGCAAATGCCACTTACATGTAAAGTTTTTCGCCTTCCATGCCTTTATACATGTCGGCGACATAATCGGCATAGCCGTTAAACAATTGTGTGGGCACTTCTTCGCCGTTTGAGAGCAGGCGTTCCTGGGCCTGGCTCCAGCGGGGATGGGGGACCTTGGGGTTCACATTGGCCCAGAAACCATATTCGTTATCGGCAATCTGTTCCCAGTAGCTGACCGGGCGTTTGTCGGTAAAGGTAAAACGCACAATGGATTTGATGTTTTTGAAACCGTATTTCCACGGTGTGACCAGTCGCAAGGGTGCGCCGTTTTGTTTGGGGATCGGTTCGCCATACAGGCCGGTTGCAATCAGGGTCAGTTCGTTGGTGGCCTCGGCCATTGTCAGGCCTTCGATATAGGGCCACGGATACCAGAACTGCTTGAGACCCGGCATGGTGTCTTCCTGTTCGGCGGTTTGCATTTCGACATATTTGGCACCGGATGTCGGTTTGGCAAAATCCACCAGGGCCTTCATGGGAAAACCGGTCCAGGGTACGGTCATGGCCCAGGCCTCGACGCAGCGGAAACGATAGACCCGTTCTTCGAGCGGCATTTTGCGCACCAGCTCGTCGAAATCGATTTCGATGGGTTTTTCCACCATGCCGTCGATTTTGACTTTCCAGGGCGAGGTTTTAAGCGCCTGTGCGGCATCGGCAATGAATTTGTGTGACCCGAATTCATAGAAATTATTGTAATGCGTTGCCTTTTCCTTGGGGGTAATGGGCCGGTCCACCGTGTAGGCATCGTTGCGTTTGGCCGGGTACAGGTCGGCATTTGGCAGGGCAGCCTGGGCAAAGGCGCGACCAAAGGGCAGGGTGCTGGCGGCAGCACCAATTGTGCCCGCGGCGATACCCTGAATGAATTTGCGACGATTGCGGTAAATCGCCTCGGGTGTGGTCTCTCTCTCGGGGATTTCCCATCCCTTGCGAATGCGGATTAGCATATGACCCTCCAATATGGCATGTGGCGATTTCGCGGCAAAAACCTGCTCAGGGCAAATCAAACATGGGTGAGGTGGCGGTGATGCCTGTGTTTTTGCACATGGTTAGGCAGCCTTTTTTAGCTGTTTTATCTTACGCCCGGCGCGCCAGATCGGATTGATCGTGCCAGGCGATTGGTTTGGCGCTAACATGATCGAAAAACAGTCTTCCCTATTGTGATGTGGGGGAAACGAACAGGATATGCAGGCGGAAAATGTTTGAATTCAAAGATATAGAGATTTTGCAGGATATTGTGCGGGCCGGGGGCTTTCGGGCGGCGGCGCAAAAATACAATCTGTCGCAATCGGCGATTTCATCACGTGT
This sequence comes from Thalassospira profundimaris, assembly GCF_003326755.1. Taxonomy (GTDB): domain Bacteria; phylum Pseudomonadota; class Alphaproteobacteria; order Rhodospirillales; family Thalassospiraceae; genus Thalassospira; species Thalassospira profundimaris_B. The sequence continues at coordinate 26,615 of NZ_JPWH01000019.1, forward strand.
TTCCGCGCTGGAAAAGAAACTGGGTATGATGCTGTTTGACCGGAGCAGTCGCCAGGTGCGCCTGACCGCCGCAGGCCGGCGTTTCCTGGAAGAGGCGCAAAGGTTATCGCGGGCGCGCGACCGGATCTGGCAGGAATTTACCCATCGGGAGAAATTGAGCGGCACGGTCCGGATCGGGGTGGCCGAAACAATTGTTCACACCATCCTGACCGGGATGCTTAACAAGCTGAAAGATGATTATCCCGATGTCCGCTTTGAGCTGTCGGTCGATACATCCGCACAGCTTGCCACGGCTATGGCCGATGATGCGCTTGATGTTGCCGTTTTGCTTCGGGAATCGTTACCGCAAGGTGCGGTTGCAGCGGCCTTGAAGCCGGTACATCTTGGCTGGTTCTGTGCCGAATCGATGGATCTGCCTGATACGCCGCTATCGATTGCCGATTTGGCAGCCCATGCGATTGTGACATTTCCCAAGGGAACCCCCCCTTTTCGCGAGATTGAAGGCATCTTCTCCGCCCCGGATATTTCACAGCCCGCCCTGCATGGCTCGGCATCTCTTTCAACCGTAAAGCATCTGGTTGGCGATGGTTTTGGTATTGGTGTTTTGCCAACTTTGATGGTCAAAAATTCGGTTTGGAATGAGCATATTAAGGCCATATCCGTCCAGCCCGAAGCCGCCCTGAGTGACCTTCATTTTGTGGTGGGATATTACCCGGAACGAAACCGCGAAATTGGCGAGGCCGTCATTGAGGCGGCAAGGCTGTTTGATCATTTCTGATTGTATTGGGTCAAAATGATCGGTTTGATCGTAAAAATAGATCGTTTTTTTCAATAAATGATTTGTTGACAAGATCGATCCTGTTTCTCACAGTTAAAGGCGAGGCTGAGAACAGGACAGATAAAATGACTGCTGAAAAAAGCGCATCCTGTTCCTCGAGAGACGTAACGGGGTCCATATCCATGATGAAGCCGCTTGAATTGCGGCATGCGATCCGTTCCGGAAACCATCGGGGAACGACAACAGGCTATTCCGCCGGGTATTTGCAGGGGAATCTTGCGATTATTCCGCAAAAAGACGCGGCGGATTTTCTGTCATTCTGCATGAAAAATCCCAAACCCTGCCCGCTGATCGGCGTATCTGAACCGGGGTCGCCCTATATTCCGGCCCTGGGCGCGGATCTTGATATTCGGACGGACTTATCCGGATACCGGGTTTTTCGTGGCAGTCGTGATTATCAAAGTGTGACCGACCTTAACGCCGTGTGGCGGGATGATCTGGTCACATTTGTGCTGGGCTGTTCTTTTTCGTTTGAAGCCGCAATTACATCGGCGGGCATCCCGCTGCATCATATTGATGCCGGTCGCAACGTGCCGATGTATGTGACCAATATTGAAACCTCCCCTGCGGGGCGGTTTCATGGTCCGCTGGTTGTTTCGATGCGGGCTTTCAGACCATCCGATGCCATTCGCGCCGTTTTGTATTCGGACCGTTACCGTCTTGCGCATGGTGCGCCGGTACATTTGGGCGACCCGTCGGCCATTGGTATTGCCGATATTGGCAAGCCCGATTTCGGGGACGAACCGGTTTTGAATGACGGGGATATTCCCGTTTTCTGGGCCTGCGGTGTGACGCCGCAAATGGCCATTCGCAATGCGCAGCCGGACCTGGCGATAACCCACGAACCGGGGCTGATGCTGGTGACGGATGTGCTGGCCGAAGCCGCAGAATTTACCCTTCATGCCACCCAAACCGCCTGAAACAAGTAATAAACTTTTATATCAGATGAGGATAAATCGATGAAAAAGACCGTTTCTTCCGTGCTTGTCGCAACGGCGCTAGGTGCGAGTGCCCTGGCATCGCCCGCCTTTGCCGAAGAACTTTCCGTTGTGGGTAGCTGGAGCAGCCTGCCGCTGGACAAACAGTTTGAACAGCCCTTCTGGACCAAGGAATTGCCCAAGGCCTCCAATGGTGAAATCACCGTTCAGATGACCACACATGACCAGATGGGTATTTCCGGCGGGGACGTGTTTCGTATTCTGAGTGACGGCGTTTTTGATGTGGGCATGACCGTGGGCGATTATGCCGTGGGCGATGCCCCGGAACTCGAAGGGCTGGATGTGCCCCTGGTGGCAACAACCGCGGCCGAGGCCGAAGCAATGGTGGATGCCGCCCGCCCGATGGTGGATGATATTTTCAAGGAACGGTTCAATTCCAGGGTGCTGGCGATTGCGCCCTATCCGCCGCAGGTGGTTTTCTGCAAGGGGGATGTTAAATCGCTGGCCGACCTGAAGGATAAAAAGGTGCGTGGCTCTGGCCGTATGACCACCAAGTTCCTTCAGGCGCTGGGGGCCAATGGGGTGAATGTGGCCTTTTCCGAGGTGCCCGGTGCGCTGGAACGCGGCGTGATTGATTGTGCGGTGACGGGGGCCGGGTCGGGCTACAGTGCCGGTTGGTATGAAGTGTCCGATCACCTGTTCGCCATTCCGCTGGGCGGCTGGGACCCGGTGGTGACAGCCATGAATATGGATAAATGGGACAGCCTGTCGCCGGACCTTCAAAAACTGATCACCACCGAGGTTAAGACCAAGTTTGAAGAACCGGCCTGGGCTGCGGCTGCCGGTGCCTATGAAACCGATATTGCCTGCCTGACAGGCAAGGGGGATTGCCCGCTTGGCAAACCGGCAAATATGACGCTGGTGGAACCCTCGGATGCCGACCTTGCCAAGGCAAAGGAAATCCTGACCACGGTTGTGTTGCCGGAATGGGGCGAACGCGCCGGGGCCGAATGGGTCAAACGCTGGAATGACAGTGTTGGCAAAACCGTCGGCGTGACCGTACCGTTGAACTGATCACAGCCAGCACGGAAAATCTGCGTGCTGACACTCTGATGGGGGAACCTTCAGCCGTGATAGCCTTATTGATTGCGCGTTTGCGCCGTATCAACAGCCTGATCGGATTTATTGCCGGCCTTGTTTTGGTGGCCTGTGTGATCCTGATCCTTGCTGACATCATCTTGCGGGAAGCCGGTATTTCATTTGGCGGTGCCGAGGAAATATCGGGCTATGTGATGGCCGGTGTCGCCAGTTGGGGCATGTCTTATGCCCTGGGCGAACTTGCCCATGTAAGGATTGATCTGATCCGTCTGCGCCTGCAACAGCGGGGCCGGGCCCTGCTGGATCTGATTGCGATTGTCGCGCTGGCGGCAACGGCGGTTGTGATTGCGGTGCAAAGTTGGCCGGTGCTGGCCAAAACCATCGAACGGGGGTCCAGTGCCAATACCGTGCTGGCGACACCTTTGTGGATTCCGCAATCAATTTGGCTCTCTGGCTGGATCTGGTTTGCCGTCTTTAGCTGTGTCCTGGTGATCCTGACACTGGCCTTGCTGGTCAAGGGCCGGTTTGACGAGGCCGATGCCCTTGTCGGGGCGCGATCCGAAGTGGAGCTGGAATCATGATTTATGCGGTTACAGCCTCGCTTCTGGGCTTTTTGGCCCTGTCCATTCCTGTCGGGATCGTGCTGTTTTTGCTTGGCTTCGGTGTGGACCAGTTCTTTTCCCCGTTTCCGCTCATCCGGGGGCTGGGGCAGGTTGTCTGGTCCTCATCGAATTCATCGACCCTTATCGCGATACCGTTTTTTGTTCTGTTAGGCGAAATTCTGGTGCGCGGTGGCATCGCCGAACGCACCTATGAAGCCCTGGATAAGTGGTTTTCCTGGCTGCCGGGCGGGTTGATCCATGCCAATATCGGCACGGCGACCATGTTTTCGGCAACGTCGGGGTCATCGGTGGCAACGGCGGCAACCGTGGCAACGGTCGCCATGCCCCAGGCCGAAAAACTGGGTTATGATCCCAGGCTGTTTTCCGGTGCCATTGCGGCAGGCGGGACCCTGGGCATTATGATCCCGCCTTCGATCAATCTGATCGTCTATGGCTTTTTAACCGAAACCTCCATTCCCCGCCTGTTTCTGGCAGGTTTGGTGCCCGGCCTGATGATGGCGGTCGCCTTTATGGTGATGACGGCGATTTTGTGCAAAATCAAACCGACCCTGGGCGGCTCCAGCCGGTCTTTTAGCTGGGATGAACGGTTTGCCAGCCTGCGCCATCTTGTGCCGATTGTCGTGTTGTTTCTGGTGGTGATCGGGTCGATCTATGCCGGGTGGGCCACACCAACGGAATCAGCCGCGGTGGGGGTGGCAATCGCCTTTTTGATTGCCGCCTTTAACCGGGGTGTTTCAAAAGAAATGATCCATACCTGCCTGCAGGGCACGGTGCGGATTACCGCCATGATCATGCTGGTGATTATTGGCGCCTATTTCCTGAATTTCAGTCTGACTGCCGCCGGGCTTGGGCGCGAGCTCAAGGAAATGCTGGTCGGGCTTGACCTGTCGCCGATGGGCACGCTGATGGTGATTATCGGTCTTTACATCGTGCTGGGCTTTTTTATTGAAACCCTGTCGCTGATGGTGGCGACCATTCCGATTGTCGTGCCGATCATGACGGGTATGGGGTTTGACAAGGTCTGGTTTGGCATTTTGCTGATCGTCCTGATCGAAATGGCCCTGATCACGCCGCCGGTCGGTCTCAACCTTTATGTGGTGCAAAGTGCGCGCAAGGCGGGCCGCCTGAGCGAGGTGATGGTGGGAACCCTGCCCTTTGTGCTGGTGATGGTTGCCATGATTGCCCTGCTGGTGGCTGTGCCGTCGGTCGCGCTGTTTTTGCCCGATTATTTTTAGATCGGCAGCACCGTTTATCCATTTTTTCCTGAAACATGGCTGTTGCCTGGCCCAATGCGGACCACTCCTTGATCTGGTCCGTATTGGCAGACCAGGTGCCTTGCAGCCCGACGAACCCGAACTGGAACACCGCAATGCTGATAGATTTTACTATTGATGATGGGCAACACGGTTTTGAGATAACCCATTGCACCGTTGCCGGATGGACCGGGCGTGATGCGAACGCAATCCAGCATCATATCGATGAACTTGCCGCGATTGGTGTTAAGCCGCCGTCATCGGTGCCGCTTTATTATCGCACGGCTTCGGCCATGCTAACGCGGGAGGCCACAATTGAAGTTGTTGGTAATGGCACATCGGGCGAGGTGGAACCGCTGATCGTTGCCAAAGAGGGCGTTTTGTATATTGGTCTGGCGTCCGATCATACCGACCGCGCATTGGAGGCCCATTCGGTGGCCCTGTCCAAACAGATTTGTGCCAAACCGGTTGCCGGTACCTTGTGGCGTTACGACGAGGTGGCCGACCATATTGAAAAGCTGGAACTGAAATCCTGGATCCGGGAAGGGGCAGGGGATGACTGGGTGCTGTATCAGGAAGGCACCATTGCCAGCATTCGTCCGCTGGCGGAGTTGATTGACGGGGCCGGGCTGGTTGCAGCGGCGGGCGCAAGCGGCAAGGCGGCGGCCATGTTGTGCGGTACCTTTGGCGCGAAGGGCGGGGTGCGCCCGGCATGTTCGTTTAAAATGGCAATGATGGACCCGGTGCTGAACCGCACGATCGAGCATGTTTACGATATTGTTGAACTGCCGGAAATTGCCTAAAACCGTGAAGAATAACGCAAACGCACAAGGGAGGTCGCCATATGGGTGCGATTATTGAAAAAGCACAGGCGGCAATTGATAAAGTTGATCAGCTTGGCGACCTGGCGGGCAAGATTTTTACCGATTTTGACCGGGAGCGCATCCTGCATGATGCGGCCCATGCCGAAACCCTGGTGGCAAATGCGCCAACCCCCTTGCCGTTGGCAGGTCTGCTGGTTTCGGTCAAGGATTTGTATGATGAGGCGGGCAAGGTCACGTCGGCGGCCTCCCTGCTGCTGAAGGACCGCGCCCCGGCGGCGCGGGATTGCGAAATCATCGCCCGTATCAAGGCGGCAGGGGCGGTGCCCTTTGGCCGCACCAGCATGAGCGAATTTGCCTATTCCGGTGTGGGGCTGAACCCGCATTATGGAACGCCGGGCAATGTTTTTGATCCGGATGGCATTCCGGGCGGGTCAACATCGGGCGGCGGGTTGACCGTCGCGCTGGGGCTGGTGGATATTGCGCTGGGTACGGATACCGGCGGATCGGTCCGTATACCCGCGGCCATTAACGGGTTATATGGCTTTAAGGCCAGCCGGTTGCGCATGTCGGGTGATGGTATTCATCCGCTGGCAAAAAGTTTTGATACGGCAGGCCCGTTGGCGCGCGACCTTGAAACCACGATTGTGGCCTTTGAAGTGATGGCCGGTATTGCCGTGCCGCCCGCATCGGCCGGTAAGGGCGGGGCCTTGCGCATCGGTGTGCCGGTTAATGCCTTTACCAATGATCTGGATGACCGGGTGAAACGGGATTTCGAGGCGATTTGTGCCACATTGCGTGCCGCCGGGCATGATCTGGTGGAAATTGATTTGGGATTTGTTGCCGACAATGCGGTGCTCAACAAAATCCTGGTCTCGGCCGAGGCCCACGACATTTATGCAAACGATTTTGCCAAACTTGAAACCTGTGGGGATCCGCGTGTGTTAAGCCGCATGCGCTTTGCCGACAGCCTGAGCCTGCAAGACCGTTGCGATGCCTATGCCAGGCGGACGGACGTGATTGCCAGGTTTAATGCGGCGCTGGCGGATGTTGATGTCATGATCGCGCCGACCCTTGCCATGATGGCCCCCAAGATTAGCGAGGTCGAAGCCGACTTTGACCGGCTGAATGCGATGATGTTGCGCAATACATCCTATCTTAATCTGGTGGATGCCTGTGCCATTTCGCTTCCGGTGCCGGTTGCCGGGGAAAATGCACCTGCCGCGCTGATGATTGCGGGCATACATGGTCGGGATTTTGCCGTGCTTGATGTCGCCCGGAAGTTTGATGCGCTGTTGCAGTCCTGAACTTCATTTTTCGGGCATAAGAAAAAAGCCGCCGGGCACAATACCAGGCGGCTTTTTGTCTTTTTATCGCGGGGTGCGATTGCAATTCGTGATCAGCCTTCCAGCAGCGAACGCAGCATCCAGGCGGTTTTTTCGTGGGTCTGGATGCGCTGGGTCAGAAGGTCGGCGGTGGCATCGTCATCGGCTTCATCGCACAGCGGATACAGGGCGCGAGCGGTTTTAATCACCGTTTCGTGGCCTTCTACCAGTTGCTTGATCATTTCCTTGGCGGCGGGCACACCCTTTTCATCCGCAATCGAGCTTAATTCCGCAAAGGCCGAAAAGCTGCCCGGTGCAAACGCACCGAGGGAGCGAATGCGCTCTGCCAGTTCGTCAACGGCGGCGGCCAGTTCGGTATATTGCTCTTCAAACATGGTGTGGAGGGTCTGGAACATCGGGCCGGTGACATTCCAGTGGAAATTGTGGGTTTTCAGATACAGTGCATAGGAATCCGCCAGCACCCGGCCAAGACCCGATGCAATGTCGGTACGGTTCTGTTCGTTAATACCAATATCAATCTGCATGTTGTTCTCCTGGTGTCCAAAACGGATGCGACACATGATGTTTTTGGTGATGGCGGTATTATGGTGCAGAATAAAAAATAATGCCAATCAGTACTTTAATCTTTCTGGATAGATAAAACCTATCAGGACTGCGCTGGTCTCGCCGTTTGGCCGGTCATTTGAGGGATGCCTTGTTTTTGACTTAATTGGCCTTTGAATTGCCATATATGCCCTGCTTTCCAGCCTTATTCCTCTGGCACATTCATCACTGTCAGCAGCACATATCGCCGGAACATTATGTCCCCCTCAATCGTATCCGGCCTGCTCTCTTCGTCCCCCCGTTCGAGAGCGAATAGCTGCTAAAAGCTGACAGGTCTCCCCAAGACCATTAGACCCCAAAATGGGGGCGGGTAGTCCCGCCCTCTTTTTTTTGAGGTTCGGTTAATTTCATAAGAATTCAAAATTTGTTCCTACCGCCTTAATTTGCCCTGAAATTGCCTTGAAAGGCCGGATTTCATGCCGCAATCGGCGCTCATAGTCTTTTCTGTCGAACGCAGCACGCCAGGCGATACGCCCCTCCCTCGTAAGACGCCGGGCCTGACATCGTTGTCCCCAACAACGTTCTGCACCCCACAGGCCAAGTGCCCATGTGTTCGGCTGGTCTCCCCAAGACCATCTGTCCCCCAAAAAAAGCGAGCCAGGTTCCCCCGACCTGTCTCGTTTTTTTGTGCCCGGCTTCAAGGTCAATCCCGGCAATGGCGTGTGACACAATCATGCCGCAAAGTGTCATGAAATGGCCCCGAGTGATCATTTTTCCTGCCGCAATCACCGGGCATCTTCTTACCTGTCGGACGCGATGACAACCGGCTTGGTGCCTCCCTCACCATATGCTGGCGACCTGATGGCAAGTCCCCCCCCCCCCCAAGAAAGCCATCGCTCCCAGGGTCATTAATTCCGCGTCCGTATGGTCTCCCCAAGACCATCTGTCCCCAAGAAATGGCGAAGCAGGTTCCCCCACCTGCTTCGCTTTTCTTTTACCCCTTGGGGGTGTGGCGAAACGGTTGGCCGGCAGATGGTCGCAACATTGTGAAGCGGCTTTATCCTTGCGCATAGTTGCGAAATTTCATCGCGCTGTAGGGGCACAAAAATGCCTCAAAACGGCATGAAATGGCCCCAACTGCCCGGTTTTCCTGCCGTATTTAAGGGGCATATTCATCCTTACCGAACACGATGTACCGGTGCGGTGCCCTCCCTCCCCAACCACCGGGACCGGAATAGCGGCTCCCCCCCGGCTATTCATCCCCCCACGGTCTGTTCCGTGTTCGGTCGGTCTCCCCAAGACCATCTGTCCCCAAACGGGGTGGGTTTCCCTGACCCACCCCGTTTTCTTTTGTCTTGTGGGCCGTTTGCAAGGGATGCGCGGACATGTGGTGCCAATAATGAACCTGTGGGGAATGTGGCAGAATCGGGCGATAAAAGTCGCTAAATGGCCTTGGGCTTCCGGTTTTCCTGCCGCATTTACGGGGCATATTCATTCTTGTCGAACACGATGTACCGGTGCGGTGCCCTCCCTCACCAACCACCGGAACCGGAATAGCGGCTCCCCTCCGGCTATTCATCCCTCAACGGTCTGCTCCGTGTTCGGCAGGGCTCCCCAAGACCATCTGTCCCCAAGAAATGGCGAAGCAGGTTCCCCCACCTGCTTCGCTTTTCTTTGGCCCTTGGGCGTCGCGGGCAAAAGAGATGCCAAGCAGGTGATCGCGGCGTTGTGAAGACAAATCGCTTTATTTTAGCCTTGCGGATAGTTGCGAAATTTCCGGATGATGTTGTGGCACAATAATGCCTCAAAACGGCATGAAATGGCCCTAACTGTCCGGTTTTCCTGCCGTATTCACGGGGCATATTCATCCTTACCGAACACGATGTACCGGTGCGGTGCCCTCCCTCACCAACCACCGGGACCGGAATAGCGGCTCCCCTCCGGCTATTCATCCCTCAACGGTCTGTTCCGTGTTCGGCAGGTCTCCCCAAGACCATCTGTCCCCAAGAAATGGCGAAGCAGGTTCCCCCACCTGCTTCGCTTTTCTTTGGCCCTTGGGCGTCGCGGGCAAAAGAGATGCCAAGCAGGTGATCGCGGCGTTGTGAAGACAAATCGCTTTATTTTAGCCTTGCGGATAGTTGCGAAATTTCCGGATGATGTTGTGGCACAATAATGCCTCAAAACGGCATGAAATGGCCCTAACTGTCCGGTTTTCCTGCCGTATTCACGGGGCATATTCATCCTTACCGAACACGATGTACCGGTGCGGTGCCCTCCCTCACCAACCACCGGGACCGGAATAGCGGCTCCCCTCCGGCTATTCATCCCCCACGGTCTGTTCCGTGTTCGGTCGGTCTCCCCAAGACCATCTGTCCCCCTCCGGGGTGGGTCCTTTGACCCACCCCGTTTTCTTTTGTCGCCTGTTGGCAGGGTATTTGTCGCGACGTGTTCTAGATCGCCCCATTGTGAAAGGCATGATGGCTGGTGCTGAAAATCGGGGTGGGGCGGGTGCGTCCGCGCACGGTAACGTCGCCCTGACGCGTCCAGATCGCGGCAAAGGAATGGTCCTTGCAGTGGGTCACGGTTGCTTCTGATGCCAGAATGTAGGTGCCGTATTGTTTGTTCAGCGGTTCCAGCCTGGCCGCGATATTGACGGTATCGCCATGCACGGTGAAGGTCAGGCGGTTTTCGCTGCCAATGGCACCCACAATGATGTCGCCGGTATTGATGCCGCACCGGGTTTTGAGTTTGCTACCGTGACAAAAATTCCGGGTTTCACACAGCTTTTGAATTTCCAGGGCGGTTTTTACCGCACTTTCGGCATGGTTGGCATCGGGTTTCAGGGCGTTAAAGGTGATCAGCATGGCATCGCCCTGGAACTGGGTGATTACACCGCCAAATTTTTCGATAATGGCGCTGGTGGCGGCGAAATATTCGTTGAGCATCCGGGCCAGCTCCGCCGGACGCAGTTTTTCGGAAATGGTGGAAAAGCCTTCTATATCGGTGAACATGATGGTCGCATGGACCGCTTCGCCGTCGCCAGGGCGTATTTGCTGGTCGGCATGGGTAATGCGGTCCGCCACCTCGCGCGAGACAAAGCGTGACAGGTCACGCACGGCGATTTCCTCGCTAACCGCACGCCTGAAGGAACGCTGGGCACGCAGAACGGCAATAGCCAGCACGCCCGAGACCATTACGATGGAAATGATCTTGTCGATTTCGGCGCCGATCAGAATCGAATTCGAGGTCAGGTAAGTAACATAATCGCGCGTGATCATGCTGTGGCCGCCCTCGCTCCAGAGGACATAAAACACCAGGGCCAGCCAGCCAAACGCGGCACTGGCCCCGGCAAGCAGAATGTAGCGCGGGTCAAACCGCAGGGCGCGCAACGAGATGAAGATGAACACATACATCATTGTTGGCGCCTTGAGATAAAAGCTGGCGGGCTGCATGTACTGGATGTGAAAGCTCCAGATCAGCACCATCAGCAGGCTGATATCGGCAATGACCGACAGGGTTAAAACCCAGGCGGGCAAATTGATGCGATAAGACAGAACCAGACGGGTGAAGGTGATGATGAAATACAGACCCAGCGCCCAGGGGACCGGATGGAAACCGTCGCTCATGGCGGTTTTGGGGGCAAGGGCATACAGGGTGGCAAAAATGGTCACGAGTATGAGTTGCACCCAGCCAATCAACTGTTCGCTTTTGCTTTGCTGGGCGGTTATGGCGGTATTGACCCGCTCGGGCAGGCTGTTTTCCGGTGTCCGGCCAAACAGAAATTCGGAAATATTGTTTTTCATCAATCTGTCCCGTTTTTATGCCGGATCATAGTGATCGCTGTTGTTTGGCCTGCCAAGTCAGAGCTTTACACAGGACTTCACCTTTGTGTGTCGTTGCTCCTGCGGCCAGATGGGGACAAAGGGAATATTAACGGCCTTTTATCACGATCTGGGCAAAAGCATTTTACGATGGGTATGGATGGAAAAGGACGGGGCGGTAAAATGGCTTTCCAGGCGTCCACCGGTCATTAAGCGGATTTTGGACAAAAAAAAGCCGGGCATCAATGTGCCCGGCAAGTTTATCAGGGAGGCTTCACGTCTGGGAGACGTAGGACCCCTCTCGGGGCCCTGGGTAAGCCGGGCAGGGCGCCCGGCTAAGACCGAAAAAACGGTCAGGGAGAAAACTCTGTACCGCGGTGCGGCGTTCACCGCTGCGGTTCGAGAGACAAAATAGCGATTTGACCGGCGAATACCACTGACAAATTGCTTTTTCTGCCATGCACAAAACGCATGTTTGTCGACTAAGTTCCCGTTTTTAATTAAGTATCTGAAATTAAATAATTTTGTTGTGATTAAAATTTAGCATATACGCAAAAACCATTATGTTCCATTCCCTTGACGGAGAATATGACCGCGCGTGAGCAAAAAAAACGGCAGCCTTGGCGGGCTGCCGTAGAGTCTCAACAGGGAGGCTTTAACGTCTGGGAGACGTGGAATCGCTTGGATTCCAGCCAAATAACGTTTTGGCAGGACGCCCCGGAACGGGGAAGAAGAAGATGAAAAAAAGTCTTTGGTCTTGCGCGGGGCAACAACCACAAGTGAAAATATAGATGGCTGTTGTTTCGTTTAAAAATGGAAAAGATACAATTCAACCATGCGTAGGGCGCATGGCAAAAAAGTGTCAGTAAAATGAAGCTATTATGACGACGCGGCTGTTTTAATTGTGCGCCGCGGCAGCAAATTCGGGACCGCACGGATGTCATTCTTAATCGGCAGGGCGGCTGAAGAACAGTATTGAAGCCAGGGAATCGATTACTGGTTGCCCGGTCAGTTATACATCGTTTGTGACGCGAGCAGGGACATAACCGGTTTAATTATGCTCATTTTCGGATAGGCAAATGTCCGGATATGCAAAACCCGGCAGATATGTTGACCTGCCGGGTTTTGCGGGAGAGGAGGCGGTTTCGCATCAGGCCGTTGCGGCGAGCCTTGCCTTTACTTCACTGATTTTGTCGATCAGGAAGTCGCGGAACACACCGATTCGCTTGCTATGGCGCAATTCTTCCGGATAGACGAAATAGGCATCAAAGCTGGGGCCCTCAAGCTCTGGCAGGATTCGCACCAGTTTGCTATCGGCCGGGACCAGATAATCGGGCAGGGCGGAAATGCCAAGGCCGGATTCGGTGGCGCGATAAATGCCGTAGATATTATTCAGTTTCAGAATCGGCCGCATATCGGGTTTGTATTGCAAGGCCGCATTCATCATCCAGTTGACGTTGGAAACCGGTGGACGGGCATCCTCGCCATAAATGATCAGGCGGTGGTCCTTCAGGTCTTCCGGTTTTTTGGGCAGGCCATGCGTTTTGATATATTCGGGGGAAGCGAAGATATGATAGCGCAGGGTCATCAATTGCCGCTGGACCAGATCGGCCTGACGGGGCGGCTGCATGCGGATGGCAACATCGGCCTCGCGCATGGCAAGGTCGAGTTCCTCGTCATTCAGGACCATCGACAGTTCGATTTCCGGATAGCGTTCGAGAAATTCATTGATGCGCGGGGTCAGCCAGATGGAGCCAAAGGCCACCGTGGTGGTAATTTTGAGCGGGCCAGAGGGGCGTTCTTTCGATTCGCGAATGCGCGCTTCGGCCATTGACAGCTTGGCAAACACATCATGCGCGGTGCGATAAAGCAGCTCGCCCTGCTCTGTCAGGATCAGGCCACGCGCGTGACGATGAAAAAGCGGTACCTTCACACTTTCTTCAAGTGCGCTGATCTGGCGGCTGACCGCAGATTGGCTCAAATTCAGGTTTTCACCTGCGTGTGTAAAACTTCCTGCTTCGGCCACAGCGTGAAAGACACGCAGTTTGTCCCAATCCATTGACCTGCTCCTTTGTCACCACCGTTTGGTCGGCACGATGGCCCCCTGATTATGTCCCGTTTTTAAAAGCATTTGGTTTCCAGCTGGTTAACCGGATGCCATTGCCGCTTTTACAAGGCCGTCATCAAAGTAATATGAGGGCTTGGACGGGTTGTGCAAGCAAGCATTCACGTTTCGGGCAATTTTCATATCTCCCGCTGCGATCAATACTGCCATTTTTCCGCCTGTTCCCTGTTCACCTGAACAGCCTGTTTTATGATCGTGCCTTAAAATGCGAAAAAGACCAAAGACATATCGCTGTCTCTGGTCTTTTTCAAAAGACATACTATCCTTCGTCCCTTCTTTGCGAAAGGCGGGAAGGGGAAGGATGTGAAACTGTTCTCAGTCTGCCTGCTCGGCGAGGAATTTTTCCGCTTCGAGGGCGGCCATGCAGCCCATGCCCGCCGCTGTTACCGCCTGGCGGTAAATTTTGTCGGTGACGTCACCGGCGGCAAACACACCTGGGATATTGGTGCGCGTGGTGCCCGGTTCGACCAGAATGTAGTTTTCATCATCCATTTTGACCTGACCCTGGAAAACTTTGGTGGCCGGATCATGGCCGATGGCAACAAAGAAACCGTCACAGGGAATGTCCATGGTTTCGCCCGATTTCACATTGCGAACCTTCACGGCCTCGACACCGTCCATTGGTCCGTCACCCCCCAGAATGTCCTCGATCACGCTGTCCCAGACCACGTCGATCTTTTCGTGTTTGAACAGGCGTTCCTGGAGCATCTTTTCGGCGCGCAGTTCATCGCGGCGATGGATCAGTGTGACCTTGCTGCATATTCCGGCCAGATACAGGGCCTCTTCAACCGCGGTATTGCCGCCGCCCACCACCGTGACCGGCTTGTTGCGATAAAAGAACCCGTCGCAGGTCGCACAGGCGGAAACCCCGCGCCCGTTAAACTTTTCCTCGCCCGGCAGGCCAAGCCAGCGGGCCTGTGCCCCGGTCGAGATGATGACGCTATCGGCGATATAGGTGGCACCGGAATCGCCCTTGCAGACAAAGGGACGCTTGGTGAAATCGACATCGATAATCAGGTCATGCACCATCGTGGTGCCGACATGTTCGGCCTGGGCCTTCATCTGGTCCATCAGCCACGGACCCTGGATGACATCGGCAAAGCCGGGATAGTTTTCAACATCGGTGGTAATGGTTAACTGGCCGCCGGGTTGCAGCCCCATCACCATCATGGGCGCAAGGTTTGCGCGGGCGGCATAGATTGCAGCGGTATAACCGGCCGGGCCGGACCCGATGATAAGGACGTTTACGTGATGTTCCTGGGCCATATGAGATTCGCCATTGCCAGATGTTGTGAAACACGATTTGGAATTGGGAAACGAACATATGGAGGAAGGCTGGCTTGTGCAACAGCCGGAACACACCAGAACGGGCTTTTTTGCGCCCTAAGGCAGATGGCTGCCATGCCATTGCGCAGGGGGCAGGCAGGAAGGTTTTGTTGTGGGCGGGTTTAGAACGAAAAGTTTATTATTTTCGTGCGTGGCATTTGCTTTACGTTTGCGGAAAGTTGCAAAATCAACCCGAATATATTATTGCCAGCCATTGGCCCCGCTGTAATATTGTTTCGTTCGGGGTGTATCAGCGCACAGAATCGAGGAATAGATGCAACGGGTCAAACTCGACAAGATCGACCGCAGAATTTTGCGCGATCTACAGGAAGATGGCCGGATGACCAATGTCGAGCTGGCACGCCGTGCCGGTATTTCGGCCCCGCCCTGTCTTCGCCGTGTTCGCGCACTGGAAGAAGCCGGGTTTATCCAGGGCTATCATGCCGATGTTGATTCACAGGCGCTTGGCTATAACGTCACCGTTTTTGCCCTGGTGGGCCTTGCCAGCCAGGCGGAACATGACTTGCGCGCCTTTGAAAAACGCGCAACCGGATGGCCCGAAGTGCGCGAATGCCACATGGTGGCGGGGGATATGGATTTTCTTTTGAAAATCGTTTCCCATAGCTGGGACGAATATCAGAAATTCCTGACCACCGAACTGACCGTTGCTGAAAACGTCAATCACGTGAAGTCGGCCCTGTCGATTCGCACTGCCAAAAATGTCCCGGGTGTGCCGATCGATATTGATGTCGAGGATTGATCCGCCAGCGGGATGACCCTGTATCGCATTACATGGACGAAATGCCGGGCATGTTCCCGGCATTTTGCTGTTTGGTAACTGCCGCTGCGGATGATTGCGACTTTACAAGGCAAGGTTTGCCAAGGCGCAGCCATCCATTTCGTATTGCATCGCGCCTGAATTCCGTGCGCCCAGCCTTTCATAAAAGCGACAGGCACCTTCATTGCGCAGCAAAACCGACCACCAGATCGAAACATAGTCATTTTGCCTGGCATAATGTGCCAGGGCCGCCATCAGCTTTTGGCCGATTTTTTGGGCGCGCATATCGGGCGTCACATAGAGTTCCGACATCCACAGACCGGGTTTTGAATAATCCGGGTTGTAAAAAGGCTGAAAAACCACCTGCCCTGCAGCATTTTTGCCATGCCAGGCCATCAGGCTTTTGATCATGGCGTTGGGGCCAAACATCATGGCATGGATGCTGTCGCATGTATGGGACGGTTCGTCACCATCAAGCTCGACATGCAGGGCGTTGGACAGGGCGACAACCTTGTCGCAGTCCTGTGGGGTGGCGGCCCTGATGAGGATGTCGTTATCTGGCTGCATGATCCGGGGCTTTTGATAAATTGTTTTCCAGTCACGGCCACGATGCAGGCATAAAAAACGGCCCGATGTTAGCGGGCCGTTCCATAACCGTATGATCGGTGTGATCAGACGAATTCGACCTTCAGAATTTCATAGGCCTTGGTGCCACCGGGAACGGTGACTTCCACGGAATCGCCAACCGCTTTGCCAATCAGCGCACGGCCAATCGGGGATGTGGTGGAGATCCGGCCTTTATTGATGTCGGCTTCGATGGGGCCAACAATCTGATAGGTGGTTTCTTCGTCTGTATCTTCGTCGACAAGCTCGACGGTGGCGCCGAATTTAACGACATTTCCTGCCAGAGAGGGCACGTCGATGACTTCGGCGCGGCTCAGAACATCTTCAAGCTCGGCAATGCGCCCTTCAGAGAAGCTCTGGCGTTCGCGTGCCGCATGATATTCGGCATTTTCCGACAAATCACCATGTTCACGCGCATCGGCAATCGCCTTGATGATCTCAGGGCGTTCAACCGTTTTACGGTGCTTCAGTTCTTCTTCGAGGCGCTGATGCCCTTGCGGGGTCATTGGTACTTTTTCCATCGCGCTCACAGCCTATTCGTTACAAGTCGACATTACAAAATCAACCGCCCGGCCTGGACCGCCGGGCGGTTTAAACTCGTTTACTTCTGGTTACGGTAGAAGCCGTTAACCCTAGTAGTCATCCCCAAGATATGCCTGAACGGGCTGCACTGCAAGCGCCCCGCGTTTCAGGTTGTCGATCGCCCGCAAGGTTGCACGGGCCCCGGCAATGGTTGTGTAGTAGGGGATATCGTTGGTCAGCGCCGTGCGACGGATCGAGAAACTGTCGACCACAGCCTGTTTGCTTTCCGTGGTGTTAAACACCAGGTTGATATCGCCGTTCTTCATCATATCCACAATATGGGGACGACCTTCCTGTACCTTATTGACCGGGGTAACGTCCAGCCCTTCTTTTTTCAGGGTCTCGGCAGTACCACGGGTTGCAACAATCGAGAAGCCAAGCGCGATGGCATCGCGGGCCAGTTCGATGACAGCCGGTTTGTCGTAATTTTTGACCGAAATGAAGATTTTGCCTTCACGCGGCAGCTTTTGACCCGCCGCCATCTGGGCCTTGGCAAAGGCACGGCCAAAATCGGTATCAAGGCCCATCACCTCGCCGGTTGAGCGCATTTCCGGGCCCAACAGCGTATCAACGCCCGGGAAGCGGTTAAATGGCAGGACGGCTTCCTTGACCGCGATGTGCTTGAACGGGCCGTGATTAAGCTTGAAATCACCGAGTTTCTCGCCAGCCATGATCCGGGCACCGATTTTGGCAATCGGGTTGCCGGTGGCCTTGGCAACAAACGGAACTGTCCGCGATGCACGCGGGTTGACCTCTATGAGGTAGATCACATCGCCCTTGATGGCATATTGCACATTCATCAGGCCAACCACATTCAATGCCTTGGCAAGTTGAATGGTCTGGGCCTTCAGGCGGTCAATCATGTCCTGCCCCAGTGAATAGGGCGGCAGCGAGCAGGCAGAGTCACCGGAGTGAATACCCGCTTCCTCGATATGCTGCATAATCCCGGCGACAAAGACATTTTCGCCGTCCGATACCGCATCGGCATCAATTTCGATGGCGTCAAGCAGGAAGCTGTCGATCAGAACCGGGCTTTTGCCTGAAACCTGCACGGCCTCTGCCATATAGCGCAGCAGATCTTCGGTGGTGTGGACAATTTCCATTGCCCGGCCCCCCAAAACATAGCTGGGGCGGATGACAACCGGGTAGCCAATGCCTTCGGCAATCGCGACCGCCTGATCAACCGAACGGGCAATGCCGTTGGCAGGCTGTTTGAGGCCCAGCTTGTTGATCAGTTCCTGGAAACGGTCGCGGTCTTCGGCCAGGTCGATGCTGTCCGGGCTGGTCCCCAAAATCGGAATACCCGCATTTTCCAGGGCCGCGGAAAGTTTCAGCGGGGTCTGGCCGCCATACTGAACGATTACGCCCAGAAGCTCGCCTTTGGACTGTTCAAGCTGGCACAGCTCGATCACGTCTTCGGCGGTCAGCGGTTCAAAATACAGGCGGTCCGACGTGTCATAGTCGGTTGAAACCGTTTCCGGGTTGCAATTGACCATGATGGCTTCGATGCCGACTTCGCGCAGCGCGTAGGCCGCATGGACACAGCAATAATCGAACTCGATACCCTGACCAATCCGGTTCGGGCCGCCGCCAAGGATAATCACCTTCTTGCGGTCGGTCACTTCGGCTTCGTTTTCGGGTTCGTTGAAATTGTCCCCCTCATAGATCGAATACATATAGGACGTACGCGAGGGGAATTCCGCCGCACAGGTGTCGATGCGCTTGTAAACCGGGCGCAGGCCATAACCCTGCCGAATGGCGCGGACGTCATCTTCTTCCTTGCCGGCAAGCTCGGCCAGGCGCGCATCGGAAAAGCCCAGCTTTTTGAGGCGCAGCAGTTCGTTTTTGCTTTCAGGCAGGCCGTTCGCGCGAATTTTTTCTTCTTCGTCCACCAGCATTTCAAGCTGGCGCAGATACCAGGGGTCAAACTTGGTGGCTGACTGGATTTCCTCAAGCGTCATGCCATGACGGAACGCCTGGGCGGCATAAAGAATGCGGAAGGGGATCGGCTGGGTCAGCTTGGCGCGAATGGCGGCCTTGTCCGGCGCGCCTTCGATTTTGACTTCGTTCAGGCCGGTCAGGCCGGTTTCCATCGAGCGTAGGCCTTTTTGCAGGCTTTCGGCAAAGCAGCCGCCAATCGACATGGCTTCACCCACCGATTTCATCGCCGTGCCCAGCAGGGCCTGCGCACCGGGGAATTTCTCGAAGGTGAAACGCGGGATTTTGGTGACAACATAGTCGATGGTCGGCTCGAACGAGGCCGGGGTGACGCCGGTAATGTCGTTATCAAGCTCGTCCAGCGTATAGCCAACCGCCAGTTTGGCCGCGATTTTGGCAATAGGGAAGCCGGTGGCCTTCGATGCCAGGGCGGAGGACCGCGACACACGCGGGTTCATTTCGATCACGATCAGGCGGCCATCATCCGGGTTGACGGCAAACTGCACGTTCGACCCGCCGGTATCAACGCCAATTTCGCGCAGAACCGCCAGGGAGGCGTCACGCATGATCTGGTATTCTTTATCCGTCAGGGTCAGGGCCGGGGCCACCGTGATTGAATCGCCCGTGTGAATGCCCATCGGATCGACGTTTTCGATCGAACAGATGATGATGCAGTTATCCGCGTGGTCACGGACAACTTCCATTTCATATTCTTTCCAGCCGAGGATCGATTCCTCGATCAGCACTTCGTGGCTGGGCGAAATGGCGAGGCCGTTACGCACGATCTGTTCAAATTCTTCGCGATTATAGGCAATCCCGCCGCCTTCACCACCGAGCGTGTAGCTGGGGCGGATGATGGCCGGAAGGCCGGTATGTTCAACCGCTTCAACGGCTTCTTCAAAGGTCCGCACCAGGGCGGAACGCGCGCTTTCCAGGCCGATTTTGTCCATCGCATCGCGGAACAACAGGCGGTCTTCGGCCTTGCGGATCACGTCCTTGCGCGCGCCGATCATTTCAACGCCGTATTTTTCCAGGGTGCCATCATCGGAAAGCTTCAGCGCGGTGTTAAGCGCCGTCTGGCCGCCCATTGTCGGCAGCAGCACATCGGGGCGTTCCTTTTCAATGATCTTGGCGACCATTTCCGGGGTGATCGGCTCGATATAGGTGGCATCGGCCAGGTTGGGGTCGGTCATGATGGTCGCCGGGTTGGAATTGACCAGAATGACGCGATAGCCCTCTTCCTTGAGCGCCTTGCAGGCCTGTGCCCCGGAATAGTCGAACTCGCAAGCCTGGCCAATCACGATCGGGCCGGCACCGATAATAAGAATTGATTTGATGTCTGTACGTTTCGGCATGTCTTTTTCCGCTTTTGGCGTTGCGGCCGCGCATCTGGCGCAGGCCGCATCATGAATGTCCGTTAGGTCGCTGTTCTCAGCAATGATCAGGATTTCGCGTCTTCAATCAGACTGACGAAACGTTTGAACAAATAGTGGCTGTCATGCGGGCCGGGGGATGCTTCGGGGTGGTACTGCACGGCAAAGGCAGGCTTGTCCTTGACGCGCAGACCGGCAAGCGATCCATCAAACAGCGAAAAGTGCGTGGCTTCGACATTGTCGGGCAGGGTGTCCTTGTCAACAACAAAGCCGTGATTCTGGCTGGTGATTTCAACCACACCGGTCGTGGTATCCTTGACCGGATGGTTCGCACCACGATGGCCGACTTCCATTTTCTTGGTCTTGGCACCCAGGGCCAGCGCCATCATCTGATGACCCAGGCAAATGCCGAAAACCGGCTTGCCGCTATCGATCAGTTTTTTGATGGTCGGTACGGCATATTCGCCGGTTGCCGCCGGGTCGCCAGGGCCGTTGGACAGGAAAATGCCATCCGGGTTCATCGCCAGAATTTCATCGGCCCCGGTTGTGGCTGGCACCACCGAAACCTTGCAATCCTGGGAGGCCAGGTTGCGCAGGATGTTGCGCTTTATTCCGTAATCTATGGCGACAACATGGTGTTTGGCATTGCCAAGCTTGCCATACCCGCCGGTGCGCGACCACAGGGTGTCTTCCCATTCATAGCCTTCGGTGCAACTGTTGTCCCTGGCAAGGTCCATGCCTTCAAGGCCGGGCCACAGATTGGCCTTGGCAATCAGCGCGTCCACGTCAAAGGTGCCATCCGGGTTGTGGCAGATCACGCCATTGGGGGCACCTTCGTTACGGATGCGTTTGGTCAGGCGGCGGGTATCGACCCCGCTAATGCCAACACGGCCATTTTTTGCCAGCCAGTCGTTGAAATGGCCGCTGGCGCGAAAATTTGACGGCTCGGTAATATCCTGGCGCAGGATGCAGCCAAGGGCGACCGGGCTGGCGTTTTCGATGTCTTCGTCATTCACCCCGACATTGCCGATATGCGGGAAGGTAAAGGTGATCATCTGACCGGCATAGGAAGGGTCAGTCATGATTTCCTGATAACCGGTGATCGAGGTGTTGAAGCAAACTTCACCAACTACCTCGCCTCGGGCGCCGATACCGCGTCCCCAGAAAACCGAACCATCGGCAAGAACCAGAACGGCAGTGGCACCAGGAGGCGGGGTGTGCGTGGGCGCTGACATTGGCGAATGTCCTTTCGATCTATCCACGGTGAGACACGGAGTCTTTGTATAGTATATAAACTTACCGGCAAGCCGATAAAACAGCCCTGACTACCCTCATGGCAGCCATGCAGATACGCGCAAAAACCCAGCATAAAAGTGCTGCAACCAACCGGACGTCGGCACTTTATACTTTAGGCGAGATCGGCTTGTATCCCGTCGGGCAAATTGGCGGATGTCTACGGGAAGGAAATCACGCTGTCAAGAACCGATCAAAACTTTTATTTATTGTTTTTTATCAATGGATTAGGTTGGTATGTTTTCTTTGCTCTTACTGTCCTTTTGGGGTATGTTCACTCCTTTCTTCCACAGAATCAGAGATACGCCATGCTGCGAGCGCAGCTTAATGATGCTTTGAAAAAAGCCGTCCTGTCAAAAGACGCCGTTTCGGTGACGACAATCCGCCTTATTCTCGCTGCCCTCAAGGAGCGCGATATTGCCGCACGCGGCGAGGGCAATACCGATGGCATTTCGGACGCCGAGATTCAGAGCCTGCTGATGTCGATGGTCAAGCAGCGCCGTGAAAGCATCGAGATGTATACCAAGGGCAACCGGCCGGAGCTGGCCGCCCAGGAGGCATCTGAAATTGATGTGATCGAACGGTTCCTGCCGCGCCAGATGGATGAGGCGGAAATTGAGGCCGCCGTCAAGGAGACGGTTTCCGATATGGGCGCGACCTGTCTGAAGGATATGGGGCGCACGATGGCCGCCCTTCGCGAAAAATACAATGGCTGCATGGATTTTGGCAAAGCCGGTGTGGTCGCCAAAAGACTGCTGGGTTAACCAAACAGCCTTTATTGATGCGATGATCAGCCGGATGCCTTGCGTCCGGCTTTTCTCATGCTTAAACTTTACAATTGATCACATTCTTTTTTTCTTTTGGCTGTAACCTTTCACGGATGGGCACGTTATGAGCTTTCCCCAGTCGTTTCTTGACGATCTGCGGGCGCGCGTTGGTCTGGCAGATGTGGTCGGATCATCGGTGAAGCTGATCAAACGCGGCCGGGAATATTCCGGGCTGTGCCCGTTTCATAACGAAAAATCTCCCTCTTTTACCGTGAATGAACAAAAGGGATTCTATCATTGCTTTGGCTGTGGCGCGCATGGCGATGTCATCAGCTTTGTGATGAATACAAGGGGCCTGACCTTTGTCGAGGCGGTTGAGGTGCTGGCCAACCAGGTGGGCATGGATGTGCCCAAACCCTCGCGCGAGGCGCAGGAGCGCGAGAAAAAGGCCAAAACGCTTTATGAAGTCATGGAAGCCGCCTGCGTTTTTTTTGAACGCAACTTGCGGATGCCCGAAGGGCGCGAGGGGCTGGATTATTTTCATCGGCGTGGCCTGGATGACAAAACCATCAGTGAATTTCGTCTGGGCTATGCGCCCGATAATCGTGCCGCGTTAAAGGCAGCGCTTAAGCGCGAGGATATTGACGAACGCACCATGATCGAGGCGGGGCTTTTGATCGAGCCCGAAGATCAAAACCGGCAAAGCTATGACCGGTTTCGCGGCCGGGTGATGTTTCCGATCCTGGATCGCCGGGGCCGGGTGGTGGCGTTTGGCGGGCGGGTGATGGGCGATGCCAAACCGAAATACCTGAACAGTCCCGATACCCCGTTATTTCACAAGGGTCAGTTGCTATATGGTCTGCCGCAGGCGCGCGAGGCATCGCAGCATGGCGCGGAAATTATTGTCACCGAAGGCTATATGGATGTGATTGCCCTGCATCGCGCGGGTTATCGCGGGGCGGTGGCACCGCTGGGTACGGCGGTGACAGAAGAACAGATTGGCGAGCTTTGGAAAATGACCAACGAGCCGATCCTGTGCCTGGACGGGGACGCGGCGGGCAAGCGTGCTGCCGTGCGTGCCGCCGAACGGGCCCTGCCGGTTTTGCGACCGGGAAAATCATTGCTGTTTTCCATTCTGCCAGAGGGCGAGGACCCCGATAGTCTGATGCGGGCGGGGGATGGCATGACGCGGTTTCGTAAAATCCTGGACCAGGCGGTGCCGCTGGCCGAACTGGTCTGGCGGCTTGATACGGCAGGCAGGCCGATTGATACGCCAGAGCGCCGGGCGGCTCTGGAAGCAGCGATTGGCGCGCGCATTGCCGTAATTGGCGACGAGGCGGTGCGCCATCAATATCAGTCCATGTTTCGTGATCGTACCTTTAAACTGTTTCGCGGGACTCGGGACAGTGCACCGCGACCTCAGCGGGGTGGAAATAAAAAATCCGCCAGCTATGGCAAACGCGGAAATAAAAACTATGTCTGGGAACCAGCCGGTAAAGCAGTGCCGGGGATGGCGCGGCCGGCAACGGGAAACCGACGGCTTGTGCAGGATCGTATCCTTGTTGCTACATTGATCAATCATCCGGCATTGCTTGATCATATCGGTGAAAGGCTGGGTGTTTACGTTTGTGTGGACTCCGACCTTGACATTTTGCGGCGTGCAGTCTTAAAGCTGCTTGATGGTGATCCTGGACTTGACTCTGAAACACTTAAGGGCCACTTGAAGCGCGACGGGCTGTCGGAAACAGTCTTGCGGGCGGTTGAGAGCGACGTTATGGCTCATGCTGCCTTTGCCAGGCCCGAAACGCCGCTTACGCGGGCCCTTGCGGGTTGGGAACAGGTTTTTTCGATGGCTGTAAGCTCCCTGGCGGACGAAGAGGCAAAATATGCCGTCCGACAGTTGGCAGCAGATGTCAGCGATGAAGAATGGGAAAGATTTTCGCATCGCCGCGATGATCTGGCCCGGCGCCGGGAAAATGTGTTCAAGCTCGACGACTGATCATTGCGATTTTGCGGGATCAGGGTTCGGGCTATTTGTGATTTGCGCTGCCCTGGGCAGCGTGCGGGATAACGTGGCGCGATTGTGCCAAAGCGGGAAACGGGGAATAGATGTCGTCTAAGACTTCGAGCGCCGAAGAGAAAAAGACCTCTTCTGATAACGCAGACGGACCTCTTCTCGATACTTATAAAACAGCGATCAAGAAGCTGATAGCCAAGGGCAAAGAGCAGGGTCACATTACCGTTGACGAGCTTAATGCTGCCCTGCCGTCAGAGCATTTTTCCTCTGAACAGATCGAAGACGTGATGACCAATCTCAACGAGATGGGCATTAACGTTGTCGAGAATGAAGAGAGTGAAGACAGCGATTCGGCTGATGATGACACCGATGCTGATGCCAAAGGCAACATTTCCGAAGATGACGTGGGCCGGACCGATGACCCGGTGCGCATGTATCTGCGTGAAATGGGCAGTGTCGAGCTTTTGTCGCGCGAAGGCGAAATTGCCATTGCCAAGCGTATCGAGGCAGGCCGGGAAATGATGATTGGCGGGATTTGCGAAAGCCCGCTGACCATTCAGGCCATTGTCAACTGGCACGACCAGTTGCAGGAAGGCAAGCTTCTGTTGCGCGATGTGATCGACCTTGAAACCACCTATGGCGGGGGCCCGGATGCCGCCGCAATTGGTGAAGAGGGTGAAGGCGACGACGAGGATGATGTCGAAGCCGTCTTCTCGCCGCTTGAATCTTCTGATGATGAAGAGGAAGACGACGAGAAAGAAGTTGAATCCCCCGAGCAGCCCCTCTCGGCATCTCCGGCGCGTGAGCGCAAGGTTTCCTCGGACGACGAAGACGACGAGGATGATGATGACGAAGAAGACGGGGACGGCGAAGAAGGTTCCGGCGAAGACGACGACGAAGATGACGAGAACGAACAGGTCAACGTTTCCCTTTCCAAAATGGAAGAGGAACTGACCGAGCAGGTTCTTGAGAAATTCGAGAAAATCGCCAAGACCTATGAAAAACTCCACAAGGCCCAGGAACAGCGCCTTGCGGCCATGAACAAGGGTGAAACCGTTCCGGCGGCCACCGAAAAGCGGTATGGCAAGCTCAAGCAGGAAATGGTTGATCTGATGGAAGATGTTCATTTGAACAACTTCCGTATTGAAGAACTGCTGGACCATCTGACGGGGCTTAACAATCGTCTTCTTGGCCTGGAAGGCAAGCTTCTGCGCTATGCGGACCGCTGCAAGATCAAACGTCCGGATTTCGTCAAACAGTATCAGGGCAACGAGCTTGACCCGAACTGGATGGAACGTGTTGGTGCGCTTTCGGGCAAGGGCTGGAAGCTGTTTGTTGAACGTTACCCCGATGAAATCGCCCAGCTGCGTGAGGGTATTGGCGGCGTGTCCGCTGAAGTCGGTTTGCCAATTGGCGAATTCCGCCGTGTTTATGGCGTGGTCAATAAAGGCGAACGCGAAGCGGCACGCGCGAAAAAGGAAATGATCGAGGCCAATCTGCGTCTCGTGATTTCGATTGCCAAAAAATATACCAACCGTGGTTTGCAGTTCCTTGATCTGATTCAGGAAGGCAATATCGGCCTGATGAAGGCCGTCGATAAATTTGAATATCGCCGTGGTTACAAATTCTCGACCTATGCAACCTGGTGGATTCGTCAGGCGATCACCCGTTCGATTGCCGACCAGGCCCGGACCATTCGTATTCCGGTCCACATGATCGAAACCATCAATAAACTGGTGCGGACCTCGCGCCAGATGCTGCATGAAATCGGTCGCGAACCAACCCCGGAAGAACTGGCCGAAAAACTGCAAATGCCGCTTGAAAAAGTGCGCAAGGTTCTCAAGATCGCCAAAGAGCCGATCTCCCTTGAAACCCCGATCGGGGACGAGGAAGACAGCCATCTTGGCGATTTCATCGAGGATAAAAACGCCGTTCAGCCGCTTGATGCCGCGATCCAGGCCAATCTGCGTGAAACCACCACCCGGGTTCTGGCATCGCTCACGCCGCGTGAAGAGCGTGTTCTGCGTATGCGTTTTGGTATCGGCATGAATACCGACCACACGCTTGAAGAAGTCGGCCAGCAGTTTTCGGTGACACGTGAACGTATCCGCCAGATCGAGGCCAAGGCCCTGCGCAAGCTTAAACATCCGTCACGTTCGCGCAAGCTGCGCTCGTTCCTGGATTATTAAAGCAGAAACACGGCGATACGGGGCTTGACCTTTGCGCCAAAATCGCTAGTTTTCGGGACCGCATCGAAACATCGATGCGGTCTTTTCTTTACCCGGACTTTTGTCTTGGGGGCCCGTAGCTCAATTGGTTAGAGCCGACCGCTCATAACGGTCTGGTTGGGGGTTCAAGTCCCTCCGGGCCTACCAAACACCCAATAAAACATATGTTTTTCAATGATTTATTGGAAATGTGTCCCACGTTGAAACACCGCGTGGGACACATTGGCCTTTCACCGGGGTAATATTTGCTGATTTCAGGCACAAAAAAACCGGCCAAATGACAATGGCCGGTGCCTTGTTTCTTGGTTTTGATCTTACCATTCAACATGCTTTAGGCGCTGCATGGCTTCCTTTGCCAAAAGCCACCGGTCGGCATCCTTTGTATAGACTTCGGATGTTTGCGCGACAGCGTGGCCGTGAATGGCCATCACCTGGTATTGTGTGCATCCCATTTCCGTCAACAGCTTGCCGGCCGCTTTGCGAATGCCGTGACTGGTGCGATCTGGAAGCCCAGCCTCAAGGCACCACTTCTTGAACCTGTTGGCTAATCCTTTTTCTGATTTGAATGGCTGGCCATATTCGGTCAGCAAGTAAGTCTGACCTTGAACAGTGGGGGCGCGTGTCGCCTTCACCAATGGGGGAAGCATCGGGATCGCAACGTATTTGGAGCCTTTCTTTTTTGGTTGCCATCCGAGCCCGAGCATTCCGTCGCGGTTAAATTCGTGTTCCCGGCCCAAGCGGTAGGCGTCACTGATGCGACAGGCGGTAAACATAAACAGGGTGATACACAGGTGGGCATTTGTGCCTGGCTTATGAACTGATCGGTATTGCTTGAGGTCTTCGACCGACCAAGGCGTGGCACCGCCCCGGTTGATGTTGTATCGCTCCACCCCTTCCGCCGGATTGATATGTGTGATTCCGGTTCGGTTCGACCAGCGATACATGGCCTTGATTGATTTCAGAAGGTTGTCGGCCTTGCCCGGTGTCGTTCCGAGAGCCTCATGAACCTTATAAATCTCCGATGTTGGTATCAGCATATGGCAATTGCCAAAGCGGTTGCCATCGTCAGTCATGCGATTGCAGAGTTCTAACAGCAATCCGCGCCGCTGCATCATAGTCAAAGGGGACGCCAGTTTGGCATCGACTTTGGCCTGAAGGGCATCAAGATATTTTGAGACCAGCCAGTCCAAGCTCTCCCGAATAAAGCGATCCGCTGGCGTTGCCAGTTCTGGTGCAAGTTGAATGCCCACCCGTGCTGCATGATAATGTTCCATAAACAGCTTGTGATCGGGCTGGATGTTCAGCCGAATCCTGCGAGACGGTGATCCTTCCACCCGGACGCGATAGCGTTCGTTGCCAGACGGAAGTTTTTCGCAAATCAGTCCAGGCAGATTAAGTTTCAACTGGTTCTCTTCGGCCATGCTAACGGTGCCTTATCTTCAACTGGCTTTTGTTTTTCGTCAACTGATCCAAGTTTGAGCCGCACGCCTTCGGCAGTCACGATGATTTCCGAAACCGTGAGACCGCGTTCTATGGCGGCTTTGAGAGCCCGCTTTAACTCCGTTTCCGTTACCGTGGCGCGCCGCGTCATGATTTGGTTCCTGCTTTGGAATTTGCCTTGTTTTGGGCCTCGATGATCGCCAGTTCGAGAAGTGTGGGCGGAATCTCTCGATAGTTTTTTGCGCTATGAAACGTTCGCCGGCATCGGGGGCATGTGCCCCGGTCAACCTCGATCGCGTTTGGATCAACGGCCAGCGGGCAGGGGTTTGAAATGGGGCATCCCTTCATTCGGCAGCCTCCATAACCTTTGTTTTTGACGACACGATTTTCCCGAGATCGAACCGCTTGGCGTCAGAAGGATCCCGGAATGGTTTGCTGGAAAGGCGCGATGTGATGGCCGGTGTATGCCCGGGGCGGACAAATGGCCATTCCCATACGAACCAGGCGAAGGCCTGCTTTCCCCGTGTCATTTCCTCGTCGTATGTCGCGGGGTACATTGTCACGCGATCGAGAAACGCATGAATGCGAACAGGCGGGCATTTAGTAAACAGACCGTCATTAAGATTGCGATCTTCAGAAAGCAGGTAACGCAAATCCAGCAGGCAGCATAATTTGCCGCCAAGGGGGCCAGCCTGTGTCAGCAGATCGATGCCGTGCCGAATAATGGTTGTTGCCGCCCGGGCTTTGCCTAATTGTTTGCCATTCAGTCGCCCATAGGGGGGATTGGTGACAAGGTTGGGTTTCCATAGCGTTTTCAGCTTTAGGAAGTCTGTTTGTCCTGTTACGGGGTAATAGACCTTTTTGCCGTGTTGGCGTCCGATGGTACTGGCGACAACATTCTTATGGCCAAGGATGTCGGCTGCGGTAGCTGCCAGGATTCCGTCGCCCGCGCAAAATTCGTGCAAACCACCGGGAAAGCTCTCGACCGTTGCCAGGGCGCGAAAAGTTTCCGGTGCTGAACGATAATGATCATCGAGGGGTCTAACTGCATTCATGATGACCACTCTCGTTAAAAAGGCAATTCATTGCCTGCACGTCAAACTTGACTGCTTTGGGGGCGGTTGCCAGTGGATAAGGAGCAGTGTAATTTGTAAGGATAAGCTCTTGTTTGGTGTTGGTGCCGCCTCCGGTCACATTTACTCGATGCACCTGCCAATCTTTCAAAATTTCAGAATAAATTGTGTCCGGGTTCATGCTTAGGATGACGCGGGCTTTACATTGCGCCAGTCTCTCGGCCAATTTTTTGTGTTCGTCGTCGTTCATTTTGTGTTTGTAGCGGCGCCCAACTGGACCCGGATAAGGTGGATCGACATAGAGAATACAGTTACCAACATCGTAACTGTCGATCAGCTTTAAGGCTGGTACCGACCTAACGCATACTCCACGCAATCGATTGGCGACCGACACCAGTCGTTCCGGCAATTTGCACCAAGATAATTCAGGGGCAGTTGTTTGCCCTTTTGACCACCGAAAACCTGTGCGGTGTGCATTGCTACCAGCGCGGCCCATCCAGCTAACAATCAGGAAGTGCCATGCGCGTTCTACAGGATCGCTTGGTGTCTCACTGGATTGGGCGCGATTTAATTCATCCTGTGCGTAAGGTGTCAGTTCAACAAACTTCATGAGTTGGGTTAATTGCTTCGTGTTCCGCAGTACGGAAAACAGATTTACAATCTCACCATTGATGTCATTGATTACTTCTCGCTTATGGCGCGGCTTTCTAAGTGTGACGATTGCAGATCCGCAAAACAGGTCTACCCATGTGTCACATTCTGGCGGCACAAGGCTAATGATCCTCTTCGCCAGTCTGTCTTTAGTTCCAAAATAATTAATTGGTCTGCCGATCGTCACGATTTCCCCTCCCTGTTGAATATCCAGCATTTGACGGTTTTGTTTGAAAAGGCCTTGTTGTGGCTGCGCACCGCCTTGATTTCGCGGAAGCTGCGTGAGCGGGATTGGCGCAGCAGTTTTTTCAAGTCCTGCAGAGGCGGGATTTGCTGGTTGTTGTGATGGGCGACTGACTGCATGTGGTTGAGATTGATCGCGATGGTGTTTTCAAGGTGCATCGCATGGTTCAGCTTTTCATCGCCCAGGAAGTCATAAGCCTCCCAAAATTCCTCGATCGCCGGGTGATCGGCGGAAATGGCCCTTTGCCGGTTAACAGCGGCAAGTTTTAATTCGTCTATTGCATCTTGGTGCCATGCCTTGGGCATGTTGGTCAGTTCGGCCAATGCTTCGACCAGGCTGATTAGTTGGGCGTGGTTTTTGGCGATACGGTTTGACCGGATATCGGGAAACCGCATTAATTCGGTTTCCCAATGGGCAGTGCGGTTAAAAACCGCGTCCAGTATCTGTTTTTCCCGGGTAACAGCCTTGATCAGGAAAAAGCTGGCATTCTCTACCGGCATGGCGGCAAGCGCGTCAGCGGCGATTTTAGATGCCGGTGTGTGGCCGCTGGTATCGAAATGGGTGTGAATGATGCGCTGCATGATGGCTTCGGACGCATTTACGGCGGCATTCTGGCTGATCACAACGGATCCGCGAAAGGGTGGTTCACTGGTTTCGTTACCACCATTTTTCACACCACGCGCCCGGCTGGCCCGCCCGTTATAGGCTGTTTTCAGTTCGTCCCAATCGAATTGCCTGGCCTTGGCGCTGTCTTCGCGGTCGCTTTCAATCAGGCAGATCGGCAGGTTTGAAACCTGTGAAAAAATACGCGCCCGGGCGGCAAGGGTAGATTTGTTGGGGTCAAAGCCCTCGTAGTCAGACCGCCCGACCAACTTCCATAAAAATTCGATCAGGGTGGATTTACCCGCCCCGGCTTCGCCCACAATTTCAAGGAACGGATAGGATTTTTGCTTTCCCCTGATCTGTTCGGCAAACAGGCTACCCAGAAAGAACGCGGTCGCGATCAGCCCTTTGGCACCATAGGCCGAATAAACCATGCCGAGCCATTTATCGTCATAGTCGGTCGCATTGCCTATGTGGAGTTGCAGGGACTGGTTAAGGGACTTGATCGAGGTTTTGCCGACTTCAAAAAAATCTTCGTCGTTGATCTCGATAACCTTGCCGGCCGCAACGGCCCGGTCATTGAAAACATAGATGCCGTGTTCTTTGGAATAACCAATGAAATCGGTCGTTTCGACGATCTTGATGTTGTCCAGGTAGTGTTTCACCAGCCAGTTAAGCTGCTGCGAATTGCCAGCATAAAGCGCACCAGGGGCGATCGAGAGAAGTCGCTTTTTGAACTCGCTGGCCGTTGCGACCTGGCCCCCGGAAAAGGTGTTTTTGATCGTATGCCGACCATGCGGAAATTCGACGCGGGTATAATACCAGCTATCGTCGGTTTGCTTGTCCTGTTGAAAATACAGGAATTTAAAGGTGCAGTTTGCAATCTCTTCCAGGCGTGATGCCTTGCGCACGGCTTCCGGTTCGGCTTCCTCGCGGCTCATGCCACGCTCTGCCGCCGATGTCATCTGTGCGTTGTAAACTTCGGCAATGACCGAAAACCAGTAGGTCCGGGTGTCGAACTCAACCGCGAAACTGCGGCTTTTATAGCGTTCCCAAATCAGTAACGCTTTTTCCATTGGCGTTTTTGCCAGCAACAAATCGCCATGAAACCGATACCGTTCAAAGTCCCGGTCATTCAGGGCATTGGCAAGATGGGCGTCGTTCCAGTCTGTTTTTTTGCGATCCTGTTGTGGGATCAGCGCGGCCTTGTTGGTGAAGGTCAGATAGTTTTTATCGACATGAGCAATACATTTGCGAATGTGCCGTTTGCCCGCCGGGTCGTTATCCATCGCCCATACCAGGGTGATCGATTTACCCTTCAGCTTTTCCAGTTCCTTGTCGGGCACATTATAGGCCGACAGGATAGCGGCGGCCTTTTTGCCATGAACGGCAAGGGTGGCCGCATCGATGCAGCCCTCGACAATCCAAAGCTCGTCGCCATCCTCGATGGTTTGCCCGGGCGGCACCCACCACCGGCCCTTATACGGGGTGCTGCCAAAATTGGCGCGGCGGTCATCGACCTTTTTGGTTTTCGGGTCGGTAATACGGACGGTTTCAATCAACCGTTCCATGAAAATGTTTTCGCCGCGGCTAATGTCGAAAACCACGGTCGCGGTTTTGCGGTCGCCCCATGCGTGGTAAAATTCGCCCTGCCGGTACCAGCCCTTTGTTTTGGCCGGGTTAAGCCCGCGCACAAAATCCATATATCGGTCGGCGGTACGGTTTGGGTCTTCGGTGGTGGCCGGATAGCGTTCGTTGAATTTGCCAAACGCATCGGGATACAGGTCTTTGACATGGGCGGTGTGGCCGCATTTGTTTTCACGGCCACATTTAATCACCCACGGGCTGGATATTTTGACAAACATTTCACGCCGGTTACAGGCAGGGCAGCGCCCTTGCCGCAACCAGTCATGAACCTGGTTGAAGCCATAGTCGGCCTTCAGGCGCGAAACGACTTCTTGCCTTACGTCGTCGGTCATTTCACGCATGTTGATCGCGCTCATTCTGCAGGGTGGTCAAAAGGCGCAGGGCGCGTTCTTTTTGCGGTGCAAGCCACGGATAAAGATCGACGGTTTTGTCGATGAAGTGCCGGGGCGGCAAAGCAATGCCGCCCTCGATCACAAAATCAAGCAGGTAGCGCGCACATTGCTGCCCGTTATTCGGGTTACGCGCCAAACCATGCAAAAGGGATTCCGCCGCGCCAAACGCTGCCCAGGTAAAGGCCGCGTTCGATACGTCCTGCCGGGACATTCCAGAGCTGGTCGGGGTCATGATATGCCCCCTGTCTTGATGATGATGGCCCGCGCCTGATTGATAGCGCGTTCATAGGCGGCGGCAATCGTTGGGTGTTGTTTGGCGTCCGGCGTGGCTGATGTGCCAATCAGGTCAAGCAGGGCCAATTTCAGGGCTTTCGTCTGGCCGTTTTGGTTTTCAATTTCTGCAACGCAAATCGCGACCAGTGCCCAAGGTTCGGCCTGTTTCAGGTCCAGGCTAAGAACGCGGTTAACATCCGCCAGGGCCTTTTCGCTGGCTTTGTCCATATCAGTGCCCTCCCTTGATTTGAGAAAGCACATCAAGGCAGAAATCCAGACCGTGGCGGTATTTCGGTTCGTAAACCGCCGCCATGTTCAGAAAGGTTTCGGCGTCATTGCCCAACTGACCGATTTCGATGCAATCAAGGATCAGTTCGATGGTTTTGCGGCAGGAAACGGCGGCACCGGCATATTCAAGCGCCTGATAAGCATATGTATCGGCGGCAAGGCGGCAGGCCTGGCTTACGACAGCCTGTGTGTTGTTAAACAGCATGTCATTTGCCTCCGTTGATTTGCGGCCAGTCGTTGGGCTGGCGCTGGTTTGTATCAACAGGGCCGTCAAGCTCGGCGATGGTGTTTTCAAGCGGGGGAGTGACCATAAGGCAGGCGGTGCAGGCCATGCGGGCAATGCCGGTGGCCTGTTCTTTGTGCCCAGCTTCAAGCAACAGCGCGATGCCCTCAAAGCTGTCATAGAACTGATTGAGCAGCATCGCTGCTTGTTCAACCGTTTCGAGCTGGTCAAAGGAGATAGATTTGTCGGTCATATCAGAAGCCCTCAGGATAGCGTTTCACAACACCACCATTGCGGCTTTCTACGACCGCGCTGGTGGCGGGAGGGTAGAAACCTGTCCTGAGGCAGGCGGGTTTATTCCCCTTTCGGGTCTTGTATTCACCGCCCTCCCGCCATAAGCGAGAATGTGCACCGGGACTCCGGGCACAAAAATAGCCGTAACTTACGTGACGGCTGGCCGTCAGGAACAGAGGGTTTCTACTCCCCCACGGCGGATTTATCCCGCCGATAGGATGAACCATACGCCCGGTGTTTTCCGTCGTCAACCTATCCAGGTATCCCCATTGTGGATAGGTTGTGGCCGTTTTTCTTGACTCATCCTGTGCGGGCAAAAAGATTGGATTGGACAGGTTTTTTCTAGGGGAATTTGGGATATGTCTGATGGTTACAAGGCGTTGATCCGGGAAGCACAGGCTAAGGGGAAGCCTGCTTTGCTCTCGTTCGACGCCGTGCCTAGCGAAATTGAGGGTGTCGCTTTCGGGATCGACTATGTTGATAGTACGGGCCAAAAGTCCCGTCGTTGGGTAACAGCAAGAGGATTTAAGGAAGGTCTGTTGTGGGCGTATTGCTGGGTGCGAAGGGATATGCGCAGTTTTAGCCTCCATCGAATAGAGGCGATAATTGATGATGCTGGCGAAGTGCGTGATCCAGCGTCTGTTTTTCCGGGGATAATTGCTCCCAGGAGGACAATAAATGTCCAGACCACACCTAAACGGAAGCGTGACGTTGATCGGGGAGCATTTAATGCCCGCATTGCCGAACGAAATGCCGAGGTTGCAAGTGAACGCACTGAAGCTAAACACCGCAAAGAACCCGATCAAAGAACCCTTCTCATTGGTCGGGTTCTTTTGGCGGCTATCTTTCTGATTATTATTTTGTTCGTTCTGCTGTGAGTTTTTGCTGCTGCTAACGGGGCAATGAGTCAAATGGCCTAAAGATATGGGAATTAGATGAAGAGAATTAGTGCGCCTTTGTTGCTCGCTTGCGGCACAGTTCTGGGGGCGGTCACAGCACCGATTTTTGTAACGGACGTGCTGGGTTACGACCGAATTATTGAGTGGTTTCCTGAGAGCTTGAAGTTTGACTGGGGATCGTTCCTTGGTGGGGTGATTGGCGGAGCAGTTGGTATTGGCCTTTTTATGGCTCAAAGGCACTTGGATATTCGAGAAGCGAGGAGACAGCGCAAAACATTGATTGCAACGGTATGCAACAGCATAAGTTACGCAATAAAGGTGAATGACGGTCCAGACTTTTCCAATATTCCAGACTTGAAGCAGTCTGATGCGCCGGGCAGGCTGGGGATGATTGCGCAATGCCGTGAGATCACTTGGAGGCGTAGGAGTATTAGCTACAAAACTTTTTTTAATATGCTCGAGGAGGTCTCTGGTTACATCGAGTTCATTGAAGCAAGTTTGACGCGATTGACAGCGCAGTTGGATGCTATTCCAGTTGATGCGTATACACCTGATTGGTGCGTTTCCAGAATAGTGTCGCTTAGTGCTTTGCGGGAAGACATCTATAAGCGGATCATTGGCGTTAGAGCTTTTTGTAAATCTCGGGATTGGTCGAAGTTCAGTGATGACGAGCGGTTTGATTTTGTTGCGCAAGTTGAGGCTTTGCTGACGGCTGTTGGCACAATGGCTGACATTACTGAAGACATGGCATCGTATATTCAGAACGATAAGTCTTGATCGGATAGACTGCGTGGGTCCCGTTTGTGGATTGATACACGCCGTTTTTGTGCTCTGTCTCATAGTGGCTCCCCCCCCCTGTTTTGTTGATTATGCTGACACCGGCGATAGGCTGGTGCTGTAGGCAAGGTTGATGCCCGGTGCCGGTTTCAGGCTTTGCCGTAATGTGCGGATCGCGGTCATATCGGCGATAAAGACGTGCAGGCAGTCGGGGTTTTTGCAGGACAGGGTTATTTCCCGATACAGGCTGGTGACTTGCCGGGTTTTTACGGTGCCGCATGCAGACCCGCAATGCGGGCACTTCATGGAATTGTTGCCAAGGGCTGACATCGTTTAATCCTTTGTGATGGTTGCTGATGCGCCCCCCGGCGCTTTGCCCGGGGCCTGTTTCAGGCCCTAGACAAACAGGTTCAAAAGGGAAACGAGGTGTTCAAATTCCGGGATCAACTGATTTCGTTCGATCCGGTCGATATGTCCGTCTAGCATTGCGGATGAAAGCGATGCCATGCGCTGGGCCAGTTCAAACTGCGCGTGGTTGCCATTGATGGTGGTTGCAGCGGAAAACTGTAGCGGGGTGGCATTGCCAAACCCGGCATGGCGCAAAACGTCGTTGACGTAATGTGGCCCCAAGGCGCTGGCAAGGTGCCGCCAGTCCGACAGATTGGGGCAGGTTGCCCCGTTTTTCCATGACTTCAAAGTGCGCGGATTGAACGGTGTTTTTTCAGCCAGGTCCGACAATTGAAGGCGCAGGCCATTGTCGTGGCGGCGGCCATCCCCAACATATCTGCGAAGAATAGCCGAGTGAGCCTCTCCGAAGTTTTCCTGTTCGATAGCATTAGCGACGGCCACGGTAATTCGCCCCTAGGTGGTGTATAGGAATAATTCAACTATTATTCAAAATGAATAATAAATACAAGCGCGTTTTGTTGGTGGTCGATAAGGGAAAGGTCGGGTTATGTGGGAAAAAACAGAGGAATGCTGCGATTTGCAAGGTGAGCCGAAAATAGGAAAAAAATTGCGCGAGGCGCGAGAAAGGCTCCGTATGTCTGGTGAGGCTGCGGCAAATGCCGCCGGGCTGTCGAGCGCACAAACCCTGTACGGTTATGAAAAGGACCGCCGCGAACCGGACTTTTCTGCCTTGATCCGGTTATGCAATACGCTGGGCGAAACCCCGAACTCTTTGTTTTCTTTTCCCGATTTTAACCGTGCTCTGATGGCTGATGTGATGGTTGCCGTGGACGAGTTTATGGCGGCAAATCGCCGTAAGGTTGATCCGGGTGTGAAAGCGCAATTGTGCTTTGCCGTCTATGATGCCCTGGAAGCCGAGCCCGATAAGCTGCGGGACCACAATGGCCGTCTTAATCTATCGGAATTGATGGGTTTAATGCGCCTCGCCCTTTGAGCAGGCGAGCTATCCCTATTCGGGATAGGGTTTTGAAAAATCGCGAATTGCAGCTTGACGTTGCACGGGTATTTCAGTTTTTTAAATAAACGGGCAGCCGGTGGGCGGGACAACCCACCGACTTCGTGCAAGGGACGTTGCACTACCAGACATGTGGCTTTTTCCCGTAAGCCGTCCAGCCCCGCTCCGTACGGAGACCGGTGTATCGAATATGGTAGTTAGAATGCGTCGTGCGAATGTTTTTACAACACAGCGCGGTCGCCAGTCCTGGGATCGCGCAATGTCTCTTATCAGCCAGACCAAACCGGTCAAGAAAAGTTACGTGCTTTACGTCCTCCTGTCCGCCGTCTTTTTTTTGGCAATCTTCACTTGGGTTGCGATGGCTAATCCCGGGCTTTTTTGATGGCCGGGCAGGTGTTTTTTTATTCGTTTTGAATAAATTTTGCTGTTTTTTGGGAGGGAATATTTGGGATGAGGTGGATTTAAATGGCAGATTTTGAAATAGAAGATTTGGGTATGTATGAGTGCCATGCAACGGAGAATAAATACCGGATGCTAAAACGGACACGCATAATTCACTACAGTAATATCAGCGGCACGCGAAAGGACTTCAAAGGTGCAATCGACTTTGTGACTGAATGTGGTCAAGATGCAAACCTGCTTGATGAAGGCAAGAAGTTTCAGCTAATTCACACAAATGAAGTTGTGGAAAAAGTGGAATAGTGCTTCATCAAATAGTGCGATCTTCAGCATTAAATGATGTAGTAAAACCGCCGTCTGACAGTTCGTGTGTGACTTCCCCTGTTATCCATTTGACCACTGTAATCTCTTGTCGCCAGCCCTGAAGTTCTAAGGGCTGGCCCGCATGAATGACGGGGTTTCCGTTTGCCAGTTGCAGGTTGATGGATTGCTGGCCGCGTTGCATCCGTGCCCATTCGGCCCGGGCGGAATGATAAGCCGTGATGGCATTGGGAAAATCGCGTTTCAGGGTTTTCCAGTTTTCGCCTTCGCCCGCTGTTGAATAACGGGTTTTGTTGGCTGCCTGATCGCGCCATTTGGCCCGCACGCCGGTGTAGGTGCTTTCGCGGTCGCTAATCTCGAAACGATGGCTAACGTTGTCTGACCGGCTGATTTTGGCGGTTGGCAGGGCGATGCCGCTTATTGTTTTGGTGTAACCGACCGGCGTGAACAGCAAACGGCCTGCCTTGACCGTGGCAATGGCATCGTAATCCTTGCCAAGCCTGGTGAGGAAATTCAGGTCGCTTTCGTTGGTCTGGTCGATATGGCTGATCACAATCGCGCTTAGGCCATCCTCGATCGCGGGGATAAGGTTTTGCCTTTTGGCAATTGTGGTCAGGATTTCGCCTAGGGTCTTATCGCTATAGGATTCCTCGCGCTGGACCTTGAAGGCCCCTTGGAAATCGGCACTGCAGCCTGAAATCGTGATGCGGTCGGGCGGGCCGCTTTCACCGACCTGGTCAACAATGAAGGTGCCTTTATCGACAAGGTTGCCGTCATAGCCGATCAAAACCTGAAGGCGCACGCCGCGCCGGGGCAGGTGAATGGTTTCTTCAGGCGCACACAGTTCGATTTCGCATTCATCGGCCTCGATGCCGGTTTTGTCGACGATGCGCAGACTGTTTAGATATTTCGCCAGTGTGGCGGTCACATCGATGTTGTCGGCAATGATTTGATAGGCCGGGGTCATGGTTTGCTGTCCATCAGTTTGCCAAGCTGTTCGTTGTCGTCATTGCCATAGCGTTTAAGGGCGATGGTGAATTCGATTTTTCGCGCCAGACCGTTGGAAACAAAGTGCGACCGGTTGTCATCGATCTTGGCAATGAACCATTTGCCCAGCACATCGCCATTGCCGGCCGTTAAAATCCATGCCTTTCCGCCTGCGGCCATTTCGCGCAATTTATCGATGTGGGATGGCCCGCCGGTCAATTCCGGCATCAACGTTCCATCTATGGTTAATTCGTCTTCGCCCGGGCCAAGGAATTGATGCGCGGGTGCCTTGCCAAAACGGTTGCTGGCCGACCAGCGGTATTCCGTTGTGCGCTTTAATGTCTCATAGGGCACAGTGCGCAGGTGAAAGCTAAACATGCCAAGGGATAGCAGCATATCAGTTGGTCCTGTCGATCATGGCGGTGCGGGCGCGGGCCTGCTTGCGCCGTTCAAATTCTTCGATCTGGCGTCGGACTTCGGCGGCGATGGCTTTTTCGTCGCTGCCAGCGGGGGGATTGATGATGATCTGATAGCTATCCTGTGACGTTGGCACCGGCGTTGTTTGTGCCGAGGCCCCGGCGGGGCCAGTGGCAATGGCAGCGGCAACCGGGGCAACGGCCATCGTGCGAACCGGGTTGGTTCGCATATTGCGCACGTTTTTGGGGGCCTGTGGTCCGGTGCCTTTTACCTCGATCGTCTTTTTGCCATCGCCAAACAGCTCGGATATCCAGCCGATTTTCTCGCCTATCCAGTCAAAGGCGGCTTTGGCTCCGCCCAACACGGAATCCCAAAGATTAATGAAAAAATCCATGATCGCCCCCCAGTTTGTCGCGATCAGGCCAATGGGGGTGAATGACAGCAAGGTTTTGATGGTTTCCCACGTTCCTGAAAACTTACTGGTGATGCTGTCCCATAAATTGACAAAGAATGTTTTGATCGGTTCCCAATAAGTGAAAATCAGCGTTGCCGCGATGGCAATGCCGCCAATGATGGCAATAAGCGGGTTTGCCATTGCCGCGACGGCCATTGCCCGCAATCCGCCGGTTACGATTGGGAAGGCAACCTTTGCGACCGACGCGACAAGGCCGATACCCTTGCTCACAATGCCAAAGCCACCCCCTAATAGACCGGACTGAATACCCAGGGCCGTCATCGCAAACCTTGCCATTGCAAACGGGCCGAGTAAGCCTGCCACTGTTGTTGCCAATATACCGCCAACAAAAATCAGCCCGGCCACACCGGCAGCAACCTTGACCAGCGTACTGGCAAGCACCGGGTTTTCCTGGACCCAACTGGTAACGGAGCGGACAACGCCGGTGGCGGACTGGATAAGCGACCGCAAAGGGGCATCATTGGTATCGGTCAAGGCGATATTCATGCCCTCGACAGCCGACCAAAACGATTTGATGTCGCCCGCCGCGTTATCGCCCATCTGTTTGGCAACGCGGGTGGTTTCGCCCATTGAATTGTTCAGAATGTCGATGAACTGGGTGATTGCGCCTGATCCGCCCTGATCAATCAGGGTGGCAAAGGCCGCCCCGGCTTCCTGCCCGGCAATGGCGGTTAATTGTGCCAGGCGCTGGGCGCTTCCCATACCTTCCGTTGACTTGGCCACATCGGCCAGAATTGCAACCATGTCCCGTGCGTTGCCGTTGGCATCCATTGTGGAAACGCCCAGTTCTTTCATGGCCGCTGCGGCTTCTGTTGGTGGCTTGGACATACGCGAAAACAGGGATCGCAGGGCCGTGCCAGCCATGCTGCCCTGAATGCCGACATTGCCAAGCATCCCCGACATAGCCGCAACGTCCTCGACAGACGCGCCGAACTCTTTGGCAATGGGGGCGGTGTATTTCATGGTTTCGCCCAACATGGTCAAGTCCACGTTGGATCGCGTAAAGGTGGCCGTCATAATGTCGCCCAGCCGCCCCATTTCGCTGGCTTTCATACCAAAGCCAGAAAGCACGTTTGACGCAATGTCCGCAGTTGTTGCCAAGTCCGTGGCCCCGGCCTTTGCCAGATCAAGCATACCGGGCATTGTTTGCAAAACTTCGTTGGCATCAAATCCGGCCATAGCCAGAAATTGCATACCGGATGCAGCT
Organism: Thalassospira profundimaris; assembly: GCF_003326755.1. Classification (GTDB taxonomy): domain Bacteria; phylum Pseudomonadota; class Alphaproteobacteria; order Rhodospirillales; family Thalassospiraceae; genus Thalassospira; species Thalassospira profundimaris_B. The sequence continues at coordinate 66,980 of NZ_JPWH01000019.1, forward strand.
TCGGAGGCGGAAAAGCTGGTGGTCGCGCCCAGTTCCTTTGCTTGCTGGCGTAACGCCGCCATTGCTTCGGATGTTTGATCGAGGCGGGCAATCGCACCGACAGCGGACATTTGTTCGCCAAAGTCTATCCCGGCACCCGCCATGCGACTGCCAAGGGCAAGGGCACCGCCGCCGACAGCCATGCCAGCCGCGCCGCCCATTGCCATGTTCGCTTGCAGTTGCATGGTTCTCTGCATTCTGGATCGGGCTGCGGCCAGTTGGTTCGTTCGCCGTCTTGCCTGTTCCAGTGCTTGGCTTTGTTGTTCTGCCGCCCGTCGTGCTGCATCAAGGTCGCCCCTAAGTTGGCGCTGTGCCGAGGAGAGGCGCCGGGTATCGATCCCGGCAGATCGCAGTCTTTCGCGCATTTCGGCGGTTGCGGCGGAAGTGGTTGTTTCGGCCTGTCTTAGGCGTGCGACTTCCTTTCGGGCGGCGTTGAATTCCGCCCGCATCTTTCGTGTGACCCTATCGGTTGATGCAATCTGTTGGCCCAATTGCTGGGCGCGGTTTTCTGCCGCCGCAAGGGCCGTTGCATTTTGCCGGGCAGCGGCCTTTAAATCGCGGAAAGACTGGATGTTCCCTGATACCCGTTCAAGGTCTCGCACCCGGCTGGCGGCTTCACCAAGCTGGTTTCTCAACTGATCGGTCGATTGGCGCATTCGTCGGAAAGGTGCCGTGACCTTATCCGCTGCCTGCATCAGGATATTGAGTTTTAAATCAGCCATGCGATTCCTGTCGGGTATCAGGGAAGGTTATTGCTGGCGCAGGGCATCGGCTTCCATCTGAAGGAATTGCACGGCCAATTCATAGGTTTCGACCAGCTCTTCAAGACTTAGGCTGTTAAAGACGTTTGGCGGAAAGGATCCCGGGAACGCCTTCATGATGATGCCCCACGCCGTGGGAATGTCGTCAGGGACCGCTACTCGGTAAAAAAATTTACGCTGATTTCCTGCATGATCGCGAGCGCATCACGGGCATCAAGTTGCTGAACATGGCTTTCATTGATGGCAGGCATGGTAATGCGGGGCAGCAGGATAAACAGGACATTGGTGTCCAGTTCGGCAAGCTGGGTCAGCTTGACGCCGCGCAGATCGCCACTTAGCGGGCGGCGCACAGTGATTTTATCCAGCGTCTTGTCGGTGCCATAGGGCAGGGGTGATTTAAGGGCCAGGTCAAAGCTGGCATTGATGGCGCTGTTGCTAACTGCGGCAACGTCGTTGGTTTTCTTGGTCATGTTGGTCCCTTTCAAGAAAAAGCAGGAATGCCCCCCGGCGCTGCCTCTTGATCAGGATTGATCTTGTGTTATGCGGTCAGGCCCAGCGCCTGGCGCAGTTTCGCTTGCCGGTCTTCACCATTGATTTTTTCAATGCCGTTGATCATGTCGATCTCGACAATCACGTCGCCATTGACACTGTATGTCAGATAGGTGATCGGCATTTCGACCTTCATTTTTGCCATTTCACCGGCTTTCAGCGAGCCCATGTCGCTTTTCTTGAAACGGCCCCGGACCGAAATTTCAATCGCGTCTACGGTGCTGTCGGCATCGTCGGCCTTGGCGGCGGCCAGCAGGCGCACACCAATGCCCGACGCATCAGCAATGCCAAACTGTTTGATAACGTCGGTGCTGAATTCGGCGAGCGTGAATTCGATTTTCATCGCCTCGATGCCAAGGTCGAGTTCAACTTCACCCAGCATTCCGCCGCCGCGATAGGATTCCGTTACCCGTTCAAGTGCCGGGGTTACGACTTCCTCGGCTTTACCGGCATAGCCCACGCCATCAATGAAAACGTTAAAGTTCTTGATACTTTTCGGCAGCATTCCGCCATCTCCTTTTGTACAGGTTACTGATTATCGGAAAGGCGATTAAGCCGCCGCCACCATCGTTGCGAAGTCCACCAGGTAATCATCGGTGATCTTCTGTTCAAACATCAGGTTTTCGAGCGGCGGTACCGGCGTATAGTCGTAGGAAATCATCAGCTTGCCAGCCTTCAGGTTTTCCTTGCTGTTCTTTGCCGGATCAAACCAGGCTTCACCACCAATCAGGTAGCCACGCGCGACCAGATCGCGGAATTTGGCATTCACCCCGTCAATGATGTCGCGCACCAGTGTTGGGTTCATGGGTTTATCCACGGCCCAAAAGTGCGCCTCGGCCATCGTGTCGGCCAGCACCTGGGCGGTGCGGGTATAGTTTTCAAAGGCAAACAACGGATCGGCGCTGCAAGTGCGGGAGCCCCAAAAACGATAGCCTTTATTGTTGATCAGGGTGGTTACATCTTTGGCATTCAATACCCCGGCATCGGTCGCGGGGCTTTGCAGATCCCAGTATACGTCTTTGTTGATACCCGAAACGCCATTAACCGGCACGTTTGATAGTGTTTTGTGCCAGCCGATATCCTCATCGATCTGGGCGCGAAGGCCAAGGGCGCGAGCGGTCGCATAAGCGTTGCGTTCGGCGTTCGCCTGCGTGTCCCAGTTTACGAAATCGGGCCAGATCAACATCAGTTCACGCGCACCGAAACCGTCACGGTAGGCAATGGCTTCCTCGATGGTTTCGCAGCCATAGCAGGACGCATAAGCAAAGGACCGGGTCAGTTGCGCGATCGAGACCAGTTCGGCAGTGACATTTTCATTATCCAGCCCGGGCACGCCAAGAATGCGGGGCTGCACACCTAGCAGCGGCTTGGCGGCGGTCAGGGCCTGCATGCCGGTCTTTTTGCCGTTCACAACACCACCAATCAGGTTTGATGTGGTTTCGGCTTCGTCTGCGCCTTCAGGAACGCGCACGACAACCGTCAGCGGGTTGCCATGATCTTTGATCGCATCAAGCGCATAGGGCAGGGTGCCGGTTGTCCCGGCCGCACTGATCCCGTTGTTGATATCAGTGATCAAAGCAGGGCGGTTGAGCGGGAATGTATCGGCATCGGCGGTTTCGCCGGTGCAAACAACACCAATAACGGCAGTTTCAATTGTGCGGATTGGTCGGGTGCCATCGGATACTTCGATGACGCGCACACCATGATGGTAATCGGTGGCCATTATAAATCTCCGGGTTAGGGGCGGGGTCAGGAAAACGTGATGGCATAGGCACGCAAACCGGCGGCATCGTTGCTATCGGTCAGGGCGATAATCGCGTCCTTATGGGCGCGGGCCTGTTTGATGATGTCGTCGGAAAACACGCTGGCCGCATCGTTAAGCGCGATCATCTGGGTCGCATCCAGGGCCACCGGCTGGTTGTCCGCATCGATCCAGTCCATTTCAAATGCACCTGCATCGGCCTGCGCTTTCATGGCCTTGATGGCGTTCGTATTGATGCGGGTCATGCTGGCGGCATCCGCTTGATAACGATGGCCATCATATGTAAAGCCGTTCGCCAGCATCTGGTCGCGGATGGCATCAATCCGGGTTTTCAGCCGTGCGGCCACGCCATCAATATCACGCGGGGCGACTTCATAGCGGCGATGCACACTTTCCGCCTCGATGTCATAGACCCAAGCCAGTGTATCAAAATCGTCGTCGTAATCCTCGGGAAAGCTCTCATCGACCGTTAGCGGGCGGCGTAGCAGTGCGCCAGCTTCATCACGGGGCAATTCGTTGATAGGTGTTTCAAAGCCAGCGATTTCCTCGCGGATTACGGCATTGTTGACTACCACGGCATAGTGTTTTTTGTTCATTTCAGCCCTCACGTAATAGCGCCACGAATGTCGCCCTGGTTAATCCATGTGATGTTGACGTTTCCGATGATGGCTTTGCCCGCTAGGCCATAAGCCCCCCGGTCGCCGGGTGATCCGTTCTTGCCCAGATCGCCCCCGCGTCCGGCATTGCCAGCGCCAGCGCCACCGGTTGTCAGGGTGCCAGGCGAGCCGGATGTTTGTTCAGCCGCTCCCGGCCCAGGTAGGAATCCCGCGCCGCCGCCGCCGCCGACATAAACCGAGTTCCCACCAACGCCGCCACCACCACCGATGACGCCCTGGTTGTCGATGGTAATGGCGCTTGCAGCCTCGATCGCATGGCCGCCGCTATTAACCACGCCGCTGGATCGTTCAGCGAAATTACCGCCAGCCCCAACGACATAAGCCCCGGCTGAAATCAACAGGCTGATCTTCGAACCAGCCGGAAAAGCCCCGGTTTTCAGGGCAACGGCGGGGTAAGCCGTTGTTGATCCAATCTTGATGCCCGGCATGACAATGAACCGGCCAAAATAGCGGCTCGTACCATTCCACCCATTGTCCCGGGCCAGATCGGTCAGGATGACATTGTACTGATCAACACTGATCAGCACGTCCCTGGCTTGCAGGTTTGCAAGCGTTTGTGGCGAGGCATATAGCATCACGCGGCCCGCCCTTTTAAACCAACGCGCAAGCCCGCCCCGACCGGATCGATCCCAATGCCGGTAACAACCAGCGACACGGCATCGCCCTGTTTGATCGATGGATTGGCAACCAGTGTCCCGGCGTTCAAAACGCTGCTGTCGGCTGCAAAAGATGGTTTAACAGCGCAAATGGATGCGCCATTAACCCGAATGTCAAAAACCACCGGCGCACCTGAAGGTACGGTTTCAATCCGTGCGACGATGGTTTGCGGGGTGATGTCGCGGGACGCAATAACAGTGCCGTGCGTTTTGATTTCAAGGTCGGTTGGCTGGGTATCCGGGTCAAACCCGGCATTGAACGGAATGTCATAAGGCGCATCCGGGCTTACCCCAAGCTTGTCACGCAATGCCTCGACGTCCGCCTGGTCAATATGACGGGGGCGCAAACGAAAGGATTTTCGGATGAAATTAACGGTGCGCCAGACCTGATCCATCGCCTTGTTCTTATCACTCATTTCGCCCACACCACTTTGCGGTTCGTCGGTTCAATGATCAGGCGTTTGCCCGTTGTTTCAAAATGCACCTGGTCGAATGCCTGCAAGGATTCAAACACCGCGTCGTTGCACAGAATGTTCATGTGAAAGCGATCATCGAATTCGGGAGGGGTAATCAATTTACCCTCTGCATCCATAACCGGGACGGTGGTTTGCAGCTTGCCAATTGGTACTAACTGCCAGTCGTGGGTTGCACTAATCCAGTTTTTCCCGTCATGAAACACGTTGTTTGACTGGGTTTCGCCGGTCTGTTCATTGGTAACGGTGGTGGACAAGGCGGCAATCATTGCCGCCTCGCTGGCTGCAACAAGGCACAGGTCGTGATTCATGGGTTGCATCATTTTTGCACCATCGCGTTTACGTCAGCTTCAGGGAGATAGCGGGTGTAGACGGCAAACCTCTTTAACAGGGAGGTGCCAAATTTTATTTGACTCAGACCCTCTGGCATCACGACAGGACTTCCACCAACCGATGTGGCCCCGGTCTTTTTAAACCTTATATTTGCCATATCAAATGCAAGCGCGGTTAGTACGTCCGTCGGACCAGTTTGCGCGATCAAAAGAGACGTGCCGGTGGTACCATTACCTCTATAGGCTAAGCTCATTTGGCCGTTATTCGCCGCCTGGTATACGATGAGATAATTGTTTAATGTGCCATCAGAAACTCTGAAAAGTTCGGTTATGACGCCGTTAGTACCTTCAAAGAGATTTTGCGTATCGAGCAGGATCGTGTGGCCGTCAGCATCGCTATCCCAGCCTTCAAACGGGATCAGTTCGGTAAGTTTCAGGTCTGACCAATAAACATCGGTATTTGAAGGTACGCTGTCAGCACGCATATGCAATTCAAGCGCCCCGTGGGGGATAGTGATGTCGCCAGCGAAACCGGGGTTGATTTGACGTAACCCCAAAGAAACACCACCAGTCCCAATAAAATAGAATGTTCGCGTATAGCCGTTGACAGCATGAAACAACAATCTGAACCGCTTGCCTTGCCATGACGATGGCACATCCATTGCTGCGATTACTGCACCTGTGGTCGGACTGGAGACCACAAGGCCGTGTGTTGCGTCTTGTGAAATTACACCATCGTTGACTGGTGAAATCCCACTAATGGAGGCGGTGAAATCCTGTTCAAAAACGGTATCGGCTTCAACCGGCCCGATGGTTAGAACGTCAGATACGGTTACAGCAGCCGCGCCCTGCGTAATAACAGGGACAAATGACGGGGCCGGGCTGACTTCACACTGATTAAGGATGAACCAAACGGTTGCGCCTGGATCAGCTACCACGGCTAACCGCGCCGAGACACCATCGGGCATGTCCACGGTTTTATGGATGCGCTCATAACTGGTATTAGAAAACGTTTGCCCACCAAAACCGCCAGCCATATCAATGACACCGCCGTTGTCGGTGCGGCACCAGGCGGAGATAGTGGAAATTGAACCGGGACTACTGGTGTTGCCGATTACTGTGACGTATGTAGATTTGGTCCCCAAGCTATTATCAAGCTTGAAAACATTCCCGTTTAAGGTGCCTTCGTGTAGCAACTGTTTCAGGATGTGAACTTTGCCAAGTTCCTTGGTGTCATCAACGACAGTAAGCACGGCCTTTGCGTCGCCGTAAGGCCCTTGAATACCGGTTAAATCTGTTGGGGTTGCGTTCCAGTTCGCGCATGAACTGCCGTAAGCCGGTAAGGTCAATTTCCCCTTATATTCTTGGGTTTCCGGGTCGAACCAATCACGCTGCGTGCCACTTTCGACCATTGTGTATTGACCAAGTGAATTAAAGCCAATGCCTTTACCGCCCCGCGAAAACACAAACGGAGCAGGCAGGTTTTCACCCGGCTCCGCAAATTCAAGCATGCAGGGGTCGCAATCGGTGCGAAAGGCCGGTTCGATCTGGGAGGGATGTGGGTCTTTCGACGTGATGTGGTCATTCAGACGGCCCCACAAGTCGGAATAGCCAGCATCGCCTGAAAATTCGACCGTGACGGCGTTTTCTGGCAATTGCGTCCAGGCTAGGGCAAAGCGAAACACCCACGGCACCAGGTCGCCACGAAAGCCCAGATTGAGGGTATTGCTGGACCAGATTGCAAACAGCGTTCCGTCTTCCAGAAAAAAGCCCACTTCCTTAACCCAGAAATTGGGTTTGCCTGCATCGATGCGCGCTTCGACTACGATCTGTTGCGGGCCGGGGATGGCACCGGCATAAACGCCGACGCGCACCTGTTCTGACTGCATAACGGTGAGGGCCTGGGCGGCAGCCAGCGGTGCATCACTGGCATCGCGGACGGCATAACCACCATCGCCAAGGGCAATATGCGTAATTTTCGCCTGTAACCCTTGCCCATGAGCGGCAGCGACAGCGGCAAGGCCTGCGGATGTTAGAACAGGGGATAGCGACAGTTCGCTCATTTAATCGATCCTCATGTCGATGGTAGCAGTGCGAAAGACACAGGCCACGCCAGCAACGGCGGCGTTACTGACTGCCGATGTACCGGTACAATCCAGCGCCGCGTCGGTGATGGTGTAGGCGCTGGCGGCACAGGTGATTCCCAAGGCGCTGGCCGGTTCGATGGCGTGTCGAATGTCGGCCAGGTGGCTACGCACATTTTTGGTGGCCATCACTGTTTGATAAATTTTGTCCTGGTCATCGGCAGAAAGTCCGCCGCCGGAGCCGAATTCGATTTCAAACGTGTAGGGCTGGCCTGGTTCGTTTTTCTCGAACCACTCAATGATCGTGACAGGATCAAGGTTCAAAGCCTTCAGGGCGCGCTTGACCGCCCCCCGTGTGCCTTTGCGGCGATGGACTTCGTAGCTTTCATCGATCACCTGGCGTTTGACCATTTCGGGCCAGGCGGGATCCCACGTATCGACGGAAAAGGACCAGGCAAGCCACGGCAGAAAAGCGGCAGGGCAGGTCCAGGGATCCCAGAGCGTATCAATCAGCACATCGATATCGTCGATATTGCTGGTGGTTTTTTCCAGGGCCCTTTCAAGGTCGGTCGCGTTTGGGGGCAAAAGGCTCATTTCGCCTCCAGCACAGTGACGGTCAGGCCAATGCAAAAGGCGAATTGATCGTTTGCCGGTTCGATGTCGGTAAATGGAGTGGTGCCATCACCGTAATAGATGATGGCTTTGCGGACGCCATCGACACGGGCGGCTTTGTGCAAGCCATCGATCGTAACCGGTTCGCCCAATTTTCGTTGTGACACGATAAAGGCGTTCAGGCTGGTTTCGGACGCCTTGCGCACGACTTCGGCATCAGGCCCCGAATAGACCTGAAGAAAAACGCGAACGTTATAATTGATGGTGGTCGCGGCTTTGGCCGATACCCTGTCTGTCAGGGGGCGAACGTCTTCGTTGTTCAGGGCATCATCAACGGCGGCAACGACTTCATTGGTCGGGATGCCGTTATTGCTGTTTGACATGACTGTGACAATAACAACGCCCGGTTCGGGGCTGGCGATATCGACGTCGTAAACATCAGGATGCGCCGAAAGGGCGTGATATTTATATGCGCCGATGGGGCCAGCCGTGCTTAGGGCCTCAAAGGCCAGCAGGATACGAATACGGAAGGCTTCGTCTTTTTCCATGACGGCCGGCACAGGGGGCACAGCCGTATTATCGGCGGGGGTAATAACTTGGCGGGCGACATGATATCGCGCACCGATATTATCGAGATCAGTCCCTGTGGCGGTTGCGATCATGCAGGCGCGAGCCGCGTCATTGATGCGCTGGCGCAGGATGACTTCGCGCAGCGCCGCTTCTTCCAACAGTTTCACCACCGGATCGGATTCCAGTTCGGAATCCCAGTCCGGTAAAATACCGGCAGCGTCAAACAGGGCTTTTGCCCGCGCCTTGCGTTCGGCAAGGATGGTTTCAAAATCGATTGTTTTGACAATATCAGGGGCGGAAAGCGCGCCCAGATCAATGGCGTCAAAGCGTGTTGTCATGATGCTGCCCCTACCTTGATTTCGTAGGTAACAGCTTCACCATCATCCTTGATATGGCTGGAAAGTGCGACTTCGGCTTTGCCATCAAATCCCACGGAAACAGAGACCTTTTGCAGGTCAAGGCGCGGTTCCCAGCGTTCAATTGCATCGGCGGTCGCGGCAATAAGCTGGCTGGCCCCGGTGGCGTTGCCCGGGCTGTCGATCAGATCATAAATATATGACCCATACTCGCGGCGTTTCACACGGGTGCCGACAGGTGTGGTCAGAATATCGCGAACCGACTGGCCGATATGATTGCGTTTCGTAAGTGCCGTGCTGGTCAGGTTGCTGATGCCATAGGTCATGTCTTAGCCCCCAACCGTGAAGCGGGTTTCGCCCTGGGCAACGGTTGAACCACATGCAACCGGATCGCCAATGCGGCCAATCTGGCGACCGGCAACGGTAAACCGGGGCGCACCAGCGGCCAGAATAGAAGCGTGTGTTTCGGGGATCGACGGGCAGGTATGTGCCCCCCAGGCATGGCCTTGGCAATGAACCGGGATACCGCGCACCGTGAAACGGCTTTCGCCCTCGACATTTGGGCGTGGCGGCCAACAGCCGTGGCCCGATCCCATGTGGCCTTTCAGTGTCACTGCGGGCATCAGGAATCCTCCAGCGCACTGATATGTTCGGCATCCAGCGAGAGCTTACCGCCAGCCTTGATGCGGATGGCACCGGAAGCCGTTAATACGAGATCACCCACGCTGTTCAGGGTCATGGTTTTGCTGTTGGTGTCGTATTTGGCGATGGTGCCGTCCTCCCACTGAACGATATCGACCGCGCCGTCGGTCGATACGCTGGGGAGAGAGCCTGAATAAAGAACCTGAAGGATGACGCCGTTAGATGGGTCGCCGCTGGGAGATGCGACAACGACTTGCGTGCCGGGGCGCAAATGATTGGTGCCACGATGGTTTTGACCAATCACGCCGGGCACCGGTAGCCACTGGCTTTTTCTGCCATTTACGTCCAGCTTGACCAATGCGCGTGCGTGATCTGCATCGGTAATGGTTCCGATAGCGATCAAATTCTGGATCATGCGCAGGATTTCGGCGTTTTCTGTCATGCGCCGATGATGACCACAGCTTCAAAGGGTGGTCATGGTGCGACTGGTTGAATGATTATGAAACAACCACTGGCGATTAGTGCCCGCTGGCAATCTCGTTAATCAGCCGGTCGCGGATCATCGCCATATCTTCCCTTGAGATGCCAAGTAACGGGCGTTCAGGATATTTGATGCGGGGGCCGCCTGCCTCGACATAATCAACCGAGCCAAAGTGATGAACCGCCGCGATTGCAGCGGTTTTGCCGGTAAAGCCTACCGATGCGCCTTGCGGTGTGGCCGTCATTTGCATGCGACGCGCCTTGCGAAAACCCAGCATCATTTTTTTCGCCCCGCGTATTTTACCTTCGCTGTCGCGTTTGCGCGGTTCCCAGGGCTTTCCTTCGGGATCCTGTTGTTTGGTAATGCGTTGCTTGTTGCGCTTGCGGATTTCCCGGGCAATGTCGCGCAGCAGGCGTTTGCGGCCTGCCGGTGACAATGAGGCTATGGCCTGTTCTATCCAGGCATCAAACCTTTCAAAGCCATTGAATTCGCCTTGTGCCATTACGTCAGACCGGGAAAATAGGTGCCCATATCGATATCGCGGACATCGGCATCGCGCTGGTAATTCAATCGGGTGCCGTTGTCTTCCAACACAACAACAGTTGTTTCGCTTAGATTGACCTTGATCGACACATCTGCGGCCTTGGTGTTGATGATATCGACATGAAATTCAAGGGCGTCCTGGTCGCGGTCCGGGCAGTTTTCATCGACCCATTTGGTCATCAAAAATAACAGGTCTTCGGGGTTTCCGGCATAGTCTGTCAGGATCAGGTGAGCGACATAATTGATCTGGAAATTTGCGTTTGTTGTGCTATCGCCCTGTAGGCATCGAACCGTGCCTTTTTCAGCAAAGGTCAAAAGTTCCTTTGCCTTAATGCCCAGACCCGATTTCAGCAGGAAGTTTCGGGCGTCAGTCAGCTTTTGCATGTCTGCCTTCCTGTAATTCGTGAATGCGCCGGATTTTGCCGTAACAGTCGTCGTGCGCTTCAATCAGATTGACGATAAGATTTGCGACTTTGGCATCGGTAACGGGTAGCTCCGGCAGGGCTGGCCGGGGCGCACATGCGGTTAGTTCAACGGGGATATTCTGTTTAACGAGTTTGATCTTTGTGACCGGCACCGGCGTTGCGCAAGCTGTCAATAAGCCCGTGAACAGCAGGGCCAACACACCCATTGCGCGGCGCACTGGTAATTTCCCTGCGTAATTCATCAAGCTGGGATGTGACTTTTTGGCGACGTATTTGTTCGGCAATGATGGCAGCGTCAGCACGACGTTTTTCCGCTTCGTATCGGCTGATTTCGGCAACGTTTGACCGGTTGATGGTTCTAAGTTCGCGCACATCGGCTTGTCTCGCTTCAAGCTGGGCATTGACTGTTTGAAGGCGCAACCACAGGAAACCGATGGTGGTTGCCAGCGCGACACCGGCAAGTAGTTTCCAGTTTGCACCGGCTAATCGCAAAATTGCGAGCCCCGGCATGGTCAGTCCCCCAGCAACATGATTTTGAAATAGCGCCAGACGTGATCGACATAGTTGATGGTTTCGCGACTGTGTGCGCCGGTGACTTGCGGTAGGCAGGTGATGATTTGTTCATAGCCATTTGCGCCCTGGCATTTGGCCTGGGCTGCCAGAATGTTGCCAAGGCCACCATTGTAACTGGCCAGCGCCAGGCTGTGCCTGTCGGTTTCGGGGCGCGGCGCAGACCATTGTGCCCTAAGCCGCCCCATGTAGTAGGCCGCCGCCTCGATCGACAATTCAGGGGCGAAGGCAGACGCATTGGCCGGAAAATCCAATTCGCCCGCAATCTGGTCCCAAGTACCGGGCATGAATTGGCAAAGGCCCATAGCGCCAACGGGCGAAATGGCCCCGGTTTTAAATCGTGATTCCTGCCAACATTGGGATTTCAGCAGCCGCCAATCCACGCCGGGCATGTATCGCCCTGTCGATTTCCTGAAATCACTATCGTACTGATCAGGAAATGACCCAGCCAAACAGGATGCAAATGGCCAAAATACGACAGCCAAGATAAATAGAAATTGCCTGATCATCTGCTCGCCTAATCCATGATTTGAAATCAAAGTGAGTGCGTTTGTCGAGACTGCTTAGGGAAAGGCGGGCTGCGAAAAATGCGATCATGGCGCAGGCGCATTTAAACAGGATCGATAGCACTATGATCAAATCCATCACGTTTTCCTTTCTGCTTTCAGGTTCGCGGCCTTCAGTGCCAGGCGGTAATGCAGGTGCTTGTAAATCCAATTGACGATAAAGGTGCCGATGGCGACCACGGCAGAAAGCATTGCGAGTTTTTCGTTTGTCGATAGCCCCACCAGAAAGCCGGACCCCGATGCCGCGTAGGCGGTGATCGTCGTTTTATCCATCTTCAATCCCATAGGTTGACGCCACGCGACGGTGTGACTTTGCGGTCTGGCAGGTTGATTTCGGTGCCGTGGGGCAAATGAATGCCCAAACGGGCCAAGCCCGGGTTTGCCTCAAGAATGGCTTCAACCATTGTGCTGTCGCCGAAATGGCGAAAGGCAATCAGATCAACGGTATCGTTTTGCTGTGCCCGAACGGTTTTCATCAGATCAATTCCACGACAGTCCGCTTTCTGGCCATAAGACGCGACAAGGCCTCATTCCATGCCTGAAGCCAGCGATCAGACGTTGCCTCCAGGGCATCGGCGCGATCATGGCCGGATTTTGTGCTGTCATAGTCGCGTGTCGTATCGACCATAAAAGATCGTACACGGGCAGAAATCGCAGTCAGATACAGGTGAACCTTTTCAGGTGTATCGCCATATGTTGCGCATGGCACATCGGCAAGGCGGTCGGCCACTTGGCTAGTGCGCCACTGTGACAGAACCGCATTCGTTTCGATCATGGCGTCCCGCGTTGCTGTCGCGATTTGCATGTCGGTAAAAATATCGGTCAGGCCTGTGCGGTTGCGGATGTCATCAAGATCGATGTCGGGAAAAAATCCGTCATTCTCGATCGTGCTGTTGTTCGTATTCGGGTTGCCCGATGGGATGAAGCTGGTCATGGCGCTGCCCGCTCAAAGGGGAGGCGGGCGACGGCCAAATAAGGGGCAACAGATAAATCTGTGATCCTTCATTCGCGCCGCCGCCGCGCCGGGGGGACCTGGTCAGGCATCAGCCGGTTTTGTGTCGGCGTCAGCAATCAGTTTTTCGAGTTTCGTGATCAGGGTTTTAACCCCGCATTTCGGATTGAATTGCAGGGCGGTTTTAAGGTGGTTCACCGCACTGGCCGGATCGGTGTCCGCAAGCAGGGTGCCCGCCGCTTTATGGGCTTTGGCGCGAACTTCGTCGGGCATATCAAACCCGTTTGTCAGTTCGATCGCGTTAAGCAGGGCAGGCAATTGCTCGATCGCGGGTTCGTTGTCCGCGATTTCATCAAGGATGGTGGTCGCGATATTGCGATTAAAGCCCTCTGGCATTGTCATGCCGGAATCCAGGGCATAGGCGGCAATTTCAAGCGCACCATTGATGTCGCCAGTATCAAGCCGCCACAACATGATCGTGACGAGAATATCATCCTGTGCGCCAGCTTGCGCGGTCATCACCCCGTCAATATAGCTGTCATATTCCGGCAGTAACTCGGCCTTGACGTTTGCCTTTTCAACTCTGCTTTGGATAGCTTTTAGGATTGCCTTATGGCTGGCGAGAAGGGCGCGAAATTTTGCCGCAATACCAGCCTCTGCCGGGACGGCGGCGGCCCCGCTCGGGGCGGCTGCCTGCTTTGCGGCAAGGGTTGTTTCAAAATGTTTGCGTGCAGGGGATTTCATTATTTCCAGCCCCCGGCACCATCTGGCAACAGGATGTTGTCGAGAAGGGCGCACGCGCCAAAATCTTCGACGACATAGGCCTCGTTGACCGAATTGAAATCTTCAATGCGATCACGTTTCGGGTTGTCGGCAATCTGGCGACGGCGCGAACCGGTCTGCCAGTAGATCGACAGGTTCGACATTTTGGTAATCAGGATTCCCCGTGACGGGAAGAACGGCACCCCCATACCCGGCAGATTGCCGAGTGTTTTATTTGACATCAAGGTGCGTAGCGCGATTTTTTCCGTCGGCTTGTCATTGGCATTGACCAGGCCCAGATATTTATCGGAAAGCAGGGCGCGACCCGTGATGGCAACCAGACCGCTATCGTCGCGGTACCAGGGATCAAGCAGTTCGTTTACTGCATCGAACACAAAGGCATCCATGTTGTTATAGTCGCCACCATCGCCAACTTTGATGCCGTCAAGGACACGCTCTCCCGCATCGTTGCGAATGTGCTGAAGCCAGCCGGTATTAACATCCTGAAGCAACGGGTTCGACGCAAGATCAGTTTCAGGTTCTGCCGTTAGGCCGTTAAAGCCGATCATCATGCGGTCACGCGCAATCTGTTCAATGACCTTGTTGCGCAGGCGCGGCTGAAAGTCCGGGAATTTTGCCCAGGTATCCAACTGCTTATAGGTGATATAGGTATCGAAATCGGTTTTCTTGGCGGTATAGGTGCGCCGCGTCATGCTGCCTACCGGGCGCGGACTGCGATCCTTGTTCGTGGTATCGGTGCGGCTTGCGACCGGGTTGTCGATGCCAAGACCAATGACTTCCCCGGACATTTCATCAACAGGAACAATGTTGATTTCCTGCAGGAAGTCCGCCTGTTCCTGAATGCGGTCTTCCATTTTCTGTTCAATGGTCGGTTCAACAGAAAATTTGGTGGTGGCGTCATCAATACCGTTCAGTTGCGCGATATGCGCGGCATAGGCATTGAACATGTTACGGGTATTGTTTTTCATCTGAATTCCGTTCTGTAACAGAAGATTGGAAGGCTGCGGATCAGCAGTCGGTCATATTTTCGGATGCGGCACCGGTGCTTTTGGCGCGACCCGGGCTGGCGGGTTCGGTCGACAGCTTTTCCGTCAGATCGGTAATGACCTGGTTCAACTTGGTGACTTCCGCCTGAAGGGCTTCATGGTCCTTTGTGTTGACCTTGCCGGTTAGCTCGGTGCCCAGTGCCGTGACCTGTTCTGCAATCGCAAGGGTGGATTGTTCGATCTGGCTGAAATTGGCGTCGTCGGCTTTTGCCTTGCCTGCAAGGATCTGTTTTACCCGGGCAAACAGGTCGAGGCCTTTGGCTTTGGGTTCATCATCTGCCTCGATCGCGTTGCCCTCGACGGCTTGCGATTTGAGGTTTTCGGGCAGCTTGCCGGAATTCTCGGTGGTAAATTTGATGATTTCCGTACCCAGCGAGGCCGGGTTATCGGTAATGGCAAGTCCCTGGCAATAGGCCTCGCCGGTACCCGCAAAGTTCGGGTTCATCTCGATCGACCAGTAAACTTTCTGGCGGGCCTTGTTGAGTTTGACCAGAGCATCAGTCGCATCGATTTGCGCCAGCAAAACGCGGTTGCCGTCTTTGTCGTCTTCGGCTTTTAGGGCCAAAACATCGCCATATGCGGGGAATTCACCCTGGGGGCGCAGGCTCATGATGTGTTCGCAATTAATCCGTGCCCCGTATTTGTCCGGGTCATAGTTTGCGGCCATCTGGTTGATCTGTTCGGGGGAGATTTCGCGGCCATCAATCGTTTTGCCGGAAGTCGCGACACGGAAAAATTTGGTTTTCATCGCTTCAGCTTCTGTTGTCAGGGAACGGCATCAAAGTTCGCCAATGCTGCTGACAAGTGGGGGGAAACATCAAATCCCCGGTGGTTGTTAACGGACAAAACAACCACCCTGCAAATGCTGTAAGGCGCGGTGTCTGTAACCTGCGGGCATGACACACACCGACGCAAGCAGGCGCATGGAAGCGCGTAATCTTTACCATCAGGCATATAGCGTGGCCGAAATTGCCAAACGGCTGGGTGTGCCCTATGGCACCGTTGATGCGTGGAAACGCCGCGACAAATGGGACGAAACGCCGCTTGTGGTGAAAATGGAAAGTGCCGTTGATGTCCGTCTGTTGCGCCTGATTGCCAAGGAAGAAAAAACAGAAACCGACCTGAAGGAAATTGACCAGCTCGGAATCCTGTTGGAACGGACATCGCGCATACAGAAATACGAACGCACCGGAAAGGAGGCCGACTTAAACCCCAAGATCGAAAACCGGAACGAGGCCAAAAAACAAAAGGCCAAGGGCAAACAGAAAAACTTCCTGTCAGAAGAACAGGTTCAAAAGCTGGTTAATGCCTTTGAGGACGGTTTGTATGACTACCAGATCGAATGGGGAGCGGCGAAAAAATACCGCGAACGCAATATCCTGAAATCGCGCCAGATCGGGGCGACCTGGTACTTTGCCCGCGAGGCGTTAATTGATGCGATAACGACCGGCGATAATCAGATTTTCCTGTCGGCCTCCAAGGCCCAGGCACATGTTTTCAAGCAATATATCCTTGATTTTGTGCGCGAAGTGACCGACGTCGAGCTGAAGGGCGACCCGATTGTCCTTTGGAACGGCGCAACGCTGTATTTCCTTGGTACTAACAGCAAAACCGCGCAGTCCTATCATGGTCATGTGTATCTCGATGAATATGCGTGGATCAGTAAATTTCTGGAATTCCGCAAGGTCGCCTCGGCAATGGCGACGCACAAGAAATGGCGGAAAACCTACTTTTCAACACCATCCACCATTAATCACGATGCCAATGCCTTCTGGTCCGGCGAAGCCTTTAACAAGGGCAGGGCCAAGGCAGATCGCGCCACGTTCGATGTTTCGCATGAAGCCCTGAAACACGGGGCAGTCGGGCCAGACGGGCAGTTCCGCCAAATGGTCACGATCATGGATGCCGTGGCATCCGGCTGCGATCTGTTCGATATTGATCAGCTAAAGCGCGAATACAACGATCAGGATTTTCGCAACCTGTTCATGTGTGAATGGGTGGACGATACCGCCAGTTACTTCCTGTTTGACGAATTGCGCAAGTGCATGGTCGATGCGTGGGAAGTCTGGGAAAAGGACTTTGCCCCATTTGCCGACCGCCCGCTGGGTAATTTGCCGGTCTGGATCGGTTATGATCCGTCCGAAGGCGGCGACCAGGCATCGATTGTGGTGGTGGCCCCGCCGCAACACAGCAAAGGCAAATATCGCGTTGTTGAAAAGATCAATGCCACCGGTTCGGACTGGGCCGCGCAGGCCGAAATCATCCGCCGGTTAACCCAGCGATACAATGTTCAGCATATCGGCATCGATGCCACGCAAATCGGCAGTGGTGTTTTCCAGCTTGTCCAGGCGTTTTTCCCGGCGGCAGTGCCAATCAAATATTCCGCCGAGGTTAAAACCCGCCTGGTTCTGAAGGCAAAGCATCTGATCAGCAAGGGAATGCTGCAATTCGATCTGGGCTGGTCGGATGTGTGTATGGCTTTCATGTCGATCCGCAAAACCAGCACGGCATCTGGCGGGCAAATGACCTTTGCCGCGTCCCGTTCCAAAGAAACCGGCCACGCCGATGTGGCCTGGTCAATTATGCACGCGATTGACCGTATCGATTTCCTTGATTTTAACGAAACCGGGGTTTCCGTTGGCGCAGATAGCCAGCGGCGATCCATTGTGGAGATTTGCTAAATGGCGCAGGCAAAAAAGCGCACTGAAAAACCGGCCCCCAAAGCCCAGGCTTTCACCTTTGGTGATCCTGAACCGGTGCTGAACAAACGCGATATAATGTCCTATTTCCATTCGGCGTTTAACGGTTCGTATTACGAACCGCCTATCAGCTTTGACGGGCTGGCAAGGTCGCTGCCCTCCAACCCGCATCATGAAAGTGCGATCCGGTTCAAGGTTAATCAGTTGGCCGCGCATTTCATCCCGTCAAAATACCTGAAACGCCACGAATTCACGCGCATGGCGACCGACTATTTGGTGTTTGGCAATCTGTTTGCCGAATTGCACTGGTCCCGCATGGGCACACTCCTGGACGTGACGACCGCTCTTGCCCGCTGGACCCGGGTCAAAAAAGACAATCGCTATGTCATGTTGATTGACGGCAAGGAACACGAATTTGAACCGGGCAGCATTGCCCACCTTCAAGAGCCCGATATCAATCAGGAAATCTATGGTTTGCCCGCCTATACATCGGCCTTGCAATCGGCCTGGTTAAACGAGGCGGCTACACTGTTTCGCCGCAAATATTACCTGAATGGCAGTCACGCGGGTTTTATCCTGTATGTGAATGATGCGGCGGCCAATGCCGAGGATATTGATGCCCTGCGTGACGCGATGAAAAATGCCAAAGGTCCGGGCAATTTCCGTAACCTGTTCTATTACGCGCCCAACGGCAAAAAGGAAGGCATTCAGGTCATCCCGATGTCGGAAGTCACGGCAAAGGATGACTTTTCATCGATGAAAAACGTCACCCGCGACGACATTCTGGCCGCACATCGGGTGCCACCACAATTGTTAGGCGTCGTTCCTGTCAATGCCGGGGGCTTTGGCAGCATTCAGGACGCCGCAGAGGTTTTTCACAACAACGAAATTCGGCCCGTGATGGCGGCGCTGGAGGGGTTGAACGATATGATCGAGGAAAAGGTAATAGGGTTTCAAGATTATCTAGGGTCAGAACTCATTAACCTTTAACTG
>NZ_JPWH01000002.1 GCF_003326755.1 Thalassospira profundimaris
CGGCGAAGCCGCGCGCAGATTGCGGGCCTTTTCTCATTTACAGCACGAAGAAGCATCCGGCTTGCTCTTAATGTACAAAGGCCTGATTTGATGAGACCAGGCCTTTGTTTTGGTGCTGTTTTTGTGCACTTGAAGGCAAATCGCTTCAGATTAAGACAGTCGATCCTTGAGACCAAACCACATGCCAACAAGGGGCAGAAACCACGGTTTTCCACTATTGAACGGAATGGCGGGCCAATCGAGATCTGCCAGCGGGTTTGTGTCATTCCGCCCCATTGCCAGATCGGCGAGAACTTGGCCGATCAGGGTGGACATTTGTGCCCCGTGGCCGGAATATCCCATGCCATAGATCATGCCATCGGCCTCACCCGCCCGCGGGAAGCGGTCCTGGGTCATGCCAACAAGGCCACCCCAGCAATAATCAATATCGACATGTGCCAGATGCGGAAAGATTTCAACCATGCTTCTACGCAGAATGTCGCCCGATTTGGCATCTGATTTCTGGTCTGATACCGCCGAAAACCGGGCACGGCCGCCAAAAATAAGCCGATTGTCGGGAGAGAGGCGAAAGTAATTGCCGATATTCATTGAATTCACATAGGTGCGGTTGCCCGGCACGGTCGCGGCAATTTCTGCATCGGTCAGCGGGCGGGTGGCAATGATAAAGGAGCCGACACTAATGATCCGTTTGCGGAAATAACCAAGCGGTGCTTTTTTTTCCCGTCGGGTATAGCCGCCTGTTGCCACGATAACCCGATCGGCCAGAATTTTACCTTTTGCTGTTGTCAGTTCCCACATGCTGCCATTTCGGGACCGGCCGGTAAGCGGGGCGTTTTCCCATATTTTGGCACCGTGGCGATGGGCGGCGTCAGCCAGGCCATTCACAAACCGGCCCATATGCATCATCGCCGATTTTTCATAAAGCATGCCGCCATGAAAAATTTGCGGGCCGATTTCGGATGCGAGATCGTTTTTGTCGATCCATTTGGTATCCGGATCGACTTCTTTGTTAATCAACTCGAAATTGGCCCTAAGCCCGGCCACATGGGAGGCCTTTGAGGCCAGTTTGAGTTTGCCCGAACGACGGAAGTCGCAGGCAATGTTTTCTTCGGCGATGAGTTCCTCGATCATGTCGATCGAGGAATCATAGGCCTTGTAAAGGGTCTTTGCGCGATCTGCGCCCAGATGTTTTTGGGCGTCGGCATAACCATGCGCAATACCGTTATTAAGGTGTCCCCCATTGCGCCCTGATCCACCCGAGCCCACCTGGCCGGCTTCAAGAACGGCAACATTTACACCTTCCTTCGCCAGTTTTCGTGCGGCATTGAGGCCGGTGAAGCCCGCACCAATGACGGCAACATCAACCTTTCCCTCAACAGGGCCGGTTTGGCCGAGCGCAAAGGGGGTGGAACTGTCATGCCAGTAGGACACATATTTCATTGCACGTTTCCTGGCTTACAGTCCGACGACGGCGGCCAGACCGGAGACATCGGCAATTTCGGTATAGCCATAATAGGGATTGGCCGGTTCATGACCGCGATTAACCCAGACTTTGTTGCGAATGCCAAGGTCATGGGCCGTCATCAGGTCATAACGGAAGCTTGAGGATACATGCAAAATATCTTCCGGCCCGCAATTGAGCTGGTCGAACATATATTCAAAGGCCTGCATTTGCGGTTTGTATGCACCGGCACTTTCGGCGGTGAAAACATGCGCAATCGGCGTGCCCAGGCGGGCAATATTATGCGGGATCTGTTCGTTCATGGAATTGGTCAGGGCAACCAGCGGAATTTTATCGCCGATTTTGGCCAGACCCGCCGGAACATCAGGATGCGGACCCCAGGTCGGGACACGGTTATAAATGTCTTCGGCAATTTTCGGGTCAAAGGCGATGTTGTTGCGTTTGCATGTCCGCTCCAGCGCATTATAGACGATTTCGGCATAGGGCTTCCAGGCACCGAGCACTTCGTCAAGGCGATAGGCCGAAAAGTTCTCGATGAAAATATCCATTTGTTCGGCCGAAAGCATATGCCCGTAATGATCACGGGCAGCACCTGCCATATCAAATTTGATCATGGTGCCGTGGCAGTCAAAAGTAATGAATTTGGGGCGGAATGTCATTTTTGTACTCCCTGAAAGATTGATGTGAATATCCTTGTCCCATTACGGCGACAGTGATTGCCGCGTTTGACGTTTCCAGAGCAGAAAATTGCGTTTGTTCACACCGGCACGGCACGCGATGCCGCAAAAGAAAAATCTTTGGTGCGCGTCACTGCCGGTGCTCGGGCAGGGTATAGGGATCGCAGATAACATATCGTGTGGCGGCATTGGCTGCCTTTTCCCGGATAGAGGATTTAAAACCGTGAGCAAACTTGTGCCGCTTGATGTTGCGCCTTCTTTTGCCCCGCGTGAAAACGCGGCTTTGCCGGAACGTCTTATAGAAGGCAATCCTCATTTTAAAACCTGGGAACTTGATGCGGCCCTGGCCGAGGTCGCCAAATGGGGGCAGATCAGAAGCGGTATCTGGGAAGCAACACAGGGTACCACTGTTTCGATCAAGGGCGATACCTTTGAGTTTTGCCATATCCTTTCGGGGGTGGTCGAAATTAGCGAGGATGGCGGGGAGAGCCACAGATTTTCAGCCGGTGAGAGCTTTGTCATGAAGCCGGGCTTTGTCGGGCAGTGGCGAACGATTGAAACCGTTCGGAAAATTTTCGTTATTGCATCCTGAGGCCGAAAATGACTGGACAGAATGTGACCCCGGTCGAGATGCTCGATCGCCTCGTTTCCTTTCCCACGGTCGTGGGGACGAGCAATCAGGATTTGATGGCATTTGTCGCGGACTATCTAAAGGCGCATGGTGTTGTCACTCACGTGCTGCCAGGGCCCGAAGGGAATCGGTCAAATCTGTTTGCCACGATCGGTGATCCGTCAAAACCCGGCTATATCCTGTCGGGGCATGTGGATGTTGTCCCGGCGGGCGAACCGGAATGGCAGGCCGATCCGTTCATCATGCGCCAGCATGAAGACGGACGGCTGATTGGCCGTGGAACCTGTGACATGAAAGGATATGTCGCGGCCATTTTGGCAGTGGTGCCAAATCTCGTCGCCATGAAGCCTGAAACGCCCATTCATCTGGCCCTGTCCTATGACGAGGAAATTGGTTGTCGCGGTGTCCCGCACATGATTTCCGCCCTGCCAGATCTGTGTGCTCCGCCCCTGGGGGCGATTATTGGCGAACCATCGGGGCTGGTGCCTGTCCTGGCCCATAAAGGCAAGGCTGCCCTGCATGTTGAGGCACAAGGCATTTCAGGACACAGTTCGCGCACCGATTTGGGCGTGAACGCCATTCACGCCATGTTGCCGGTTTTGGTTGCAGCCCGAAACCAGGCAAAATTGCTGGAACAGGGGCCGTTTGACCCGCGTTTTTCACCGTCTTGCTCCAGCCTGCAGGTTGGAACGATTGCGGGCGGGCAGGCGGTGAATATCATTCCCGACCACGCGGAAGTGCAAATGGAATGCCGGGCCATTGCCGGCATTGACCCGAAGGCCCTGTTCGCACCGATTCTGGATGTGATTGAAGCTGAAAATCTGGCGGGCCCTGCAAAGCTGGCCGCGCAATGGATTTCATCCTATCCGGCGTTGGCCCTGCCGCAGGATCATGCGCTGGCGGAGTTGATGACAGTCATTTCCGGGCATGCCCCTCTTGCTGCCGTAAGCTACGGATCGGAAGCGGGGCTTTTCCAGGCGGCCGGTATTCCGGCCATCATATGCGGGCCGGGTGACATTTCCCGGGCCCACAAACCCGAGGAATATTTGACCGTTTCGGAATTGATGGCCACGGCAGATATGATCCTGGCCCTGGGAAACAGGCTTTCGGTGTGAGAACGGCATATCATGCGGTGATCATGCCGGGCTGCAATGAATAGTGCCGCAGCAGCACCCGATCAAAGCAAACATGCTGCCTGATCGGATGTAATTTCTAAAAACAATGACGATGGAAATTTCTGGACAATGACAACAGACCGAACCCATTTGCAAAAACGTGCCGAGGGCGTCGAGATCGTTCCTTTTACCACCGATCACCTTGAAGGTGCGTGGCGTTTGTCCCAGGCGGAATCCTGGCCTCACCGGGTGGAAGACTGGGCCTTGACCCTGTCGGTCTCCCAGGGGGTTGTCGCCCTTTATGACGGTGAAATTGTGGGAACATCGCTTTGCTCGCTGTTTGGTGATGTTGCGACATTGAATATGATCGTTGTTGATGGTCGCATGCGCGGACGGGGGCTTGGCCGTTTGATGATGGAAAAAATCATCGCGATTGCCGGCGACCGTGAACAGCGCCTTGTCGCCACCCAGGACGGTATCCCGCTTTACGAGAAAATGGGCTTCGTCGGGCAGGGTCGCATTGTGCAGCATCAGGGGATTGTCGGCCCAGTGCCCGCCTTGGATGAAACGGTGCGTGAGGCAGATGCCGACACTATGGCGGCAGATCTGGAGGCAATTTGCCAGATGGATATGGCGGCATCAGGAATGTCACGCGCAAAGTTGCTGGCAGGCATCGCCCTGGCAGGCGGTACCGTTTTGATTGCCGATGGCGGTTTTGCGATGTTGCGCCGGTTTGGTCGTGGCCAGGTCGTTGGCCCGATTGTAGCCAACAGCACGGAAACGGCCAAGACCCTGATTTCCGCGGCAGCCGTCCGATGTGAAGGGGCGTTTTTGCGCCTGGATGTGCCCGCAGAATATGAATTGTCCGGCTTTATTGAAAAATTGGGCCTTGCCCATGCGGGAGGCGGGCTGTCCATGACGCGCGCCGCAAAACGACGTGATCCACAAGACGTGAAAACATATGCCCTGGTTTCCCAGGCGCTTGGCTGATCGCAAATTTGGAGTTTGCAATGTTAACCAATTCTTTGATTGAGCTGGATCGCCAGCATCTGGTCCACCCGGTTTCATCATTTCGCGGCCATGAAGCCCGCGGTGTGCGCGTTCTCAAATCGGCCAAGGGGGCGATTGTTCGCGATAGCGAAGGGCGCGAATTGATTGACGGTTTTGCCGGTTTGTGGTGTGTCAATACCGGGTATGGTCAGGACAGCATTGTCGAGGCTGCCGCGCGCCAGATGCGCGAATTGCCCTATGCGACCGGTTATTTCGACATCGGGGCCGAAGCACCGATCCGTCTGGCATCGGAACTGGCCGATCGTGCCCCGGGCGACCTTAATCATATCTATTTTACGCTCGGCGGATCGGACGCGGTTGACAGTACAATCCGCTATATCCGCTATTACTGGCATGCCAAGGGGCAGCCAAACCGGGACCAGTTCATTTCGATTGAACAGGGGTATCATGGTTCGTCAACGATGGGTGCAGGCTTGACGGCCCTTCCGGCTTTCCATGACGGATTTGGCGCGCCTTATGCGTGGCAACATAAAATTTCATCGCATTACGTTTATCGCAATCCGGTCGGCACGGACCCGCAGGCGATTATCGAAGCCTCCGTTGCGGAATTACGCGCAAAAATAGCCGAGCTTGGCGAGGATCGTGTGGCCGCATTCTATGCCGAACCGATTCAGGGTTCCGGCGGCGTGCTGGTGCCACCCACGGGCTGGGTCAAGGCGATGCGCGATGTCTGCGCTGAATACGGCATCCTGTTTGTGGCTGACGAGGTTATTACCGGCTTTGGCCGTACCGGCCCGATATTTGCCTGCCTTGAAGAGGATATTGTGCCCGATCTGATGACGGTCGCCAAAGGCCTGACCGCTGGCTATGCGCCGATGGGGGCCGTCTTCATGTCCGACAGTGTTTATGAAACGATTGCTCAGGGCGCAGGTCCCAAGGCTGTGGGACATGGCTTTACCTATTCGGCGCATCCGGTTTCGGCCGCCGTCGCTCTGGAGGTTTTAAGGCTTTATGAGGGCGGGTTGTTTGAACGTGGTATCGAGGCCGGGAAACGCCTGATGGCCGGATTGGAAGGTCTGCGTGATCATCCGCTGGTGGGGGATGTGCGTGGACGCGGGATGCTGGCGGCCGTTGAACTTGTGGTCGACAAGGAAAAGAAAACCCCGTTGCCCGCCGAAGTCCAGCCTGCCACCCGCCTGTTGGACCGGGCCTGGGAGCATGGCCTGATTGTGCGGTCATTCCCGCAGGGTGTTTTTGGCTATGCGCCGCCGTTATGCTGTACCGATGACGAAATTGACCAGATCGTCGAACGGACCCGTCGCGTGCTTGATGTAACGCTGGATGATCCGGAAATTATTGCGGCCATGCGCTGATGGCGCTGTTGTATCTATCAACACCGGAACGGGCGGTTGCCTGGCAAAAAATCTTTGCCGATGCCGGCGAGGAGATGGTGATTGGCGAGGAGGCGGTAACGGATCCTGCCGCCATCACGCATATTGCCTGTTG
Organism: Thalassospira profundimaris; assembly: GCF_003326755.1. Classification (GTDB taxonomy): domain Bacteria; phylum Pseudomonadota; class Alphaproteobacteria; order Rhodospirillales; family Thalassospiraceae; genus Thalassospira; species Thalassospira profundimaris_B. The sequence goes on from NZ_JPWH01000002.1 coordinate 6,403, forward strand.
GTATCCACCGGCTGATATTGCCCGTTATCCCAATGTGCGGGTTGTGATCAGTATCGGGGCGGGGGTCGATCAGATCCCCGCGCTGCCCGGCGGGGTTCAGTTGTCACGAACTGTTTCTTCGCAAATTGACGGGATGGTCCGGGAATGGGTGGTGATGGCAACCCTGATGCTTCATCGCGGCATGCCAACCTATATTGAACAGTCCACCAGGGAAATATGGCAGGCGCATGCTGGTCTTGCGACGCGTCAAACCAGTATTGGCATCATGGGCACGGGGCGGGTTGGTCTGCCGGTTGCCCGAACACTGATTGATCTTGGCTTTGATGTCTGTGGCTGGAGCCGTTCGGGCCGTTCTGTTGCGGGAATGCCTGTTTACGGCGAAAGGGATCTCGACCGGTTTTTGGGCCAGAGCAATCTTTTGATTTGTCTGTTGCCCCTGACCGACCAGACACGCGGGTTAATGTCGGGCGCATTTTTTGAAAAACTGCCGATGGGAAGTCGGCTTGTCCATGCCGGGCGCGGTGCGGAGCTTGATATGGATGCCCTTCATACTGCCCTGCAAAACGGGCGGATCGAAAGCGCCATGCTGGATGTGACCAACCCGGAACCCTTGCCCAAGGGGCATTGGGCCTGGTCGGATCCACGGGTTATCATTACGCCACATATTGGTTCTGTTACCGATTATGAACAAGGCGCACGGCATGTTCTTGCGGTAATCAGGGCTGACCGGGGCGGAGAAGAGATTCCGGGACGGGTTGATCAAAATTTGGGCTACTAGGCGTCAAGATCAGCCCGCGTGGTGAAATATGCCGCTTTGACGACGAAAAAAGAACAATATTCTGCGCCTGCCCCATGTTTCGGCGTTTCGAGCAGGGCTTTTGGGTAGAAAGTTGACGATAAGAAAAAATTGCAGGGAGGCGGAAGTCGGGGTGTCCGGCGGTTGATCCATTCAGCCAAAGACATTGTAAACAGCCGGTTTGCGCCGATTTCCCCCGAAACGATCCAGTCTGACATTGCCGTCTGATACAGGTTTAACGGTGCTGGTGCGAGAGGGTTTCCCCTATGGTGAATGATGCTGCGACCAAACCTCTATCCGAATTTCGATATGTAACCTTCGATGTTGTCGGGACGCTGATCGATTTCGAGGGAGCAATCAAGGATGGCCTTGCCAAAATTGCGCGCAGGGAAGGTGTGGTCCTGGATGGCGAGGCGGTGTTGCCGGTCTATCGGGACGCCCGCTACGAACCTGATGCCGGACTGTTCCCGGACGATCTTGGTCGTTGCTATTCAAGGATCGCTCAGAAATTTTCACTTCCGGATACGGAAGAATACCGACAGTTAATGATCGATGCAGTCGGAGAAGCACAACCCTTTGCCGACAGTATTGAGGCGATGGCGATTTTGAAAAAGCATTACAAGCTGATTGCCATGACCAATGCCCGTCGCTGGGCTTTTGACAAATACGCACATAAATTGAACGCGCCCTTCTGGGCGGGTTTTACGACGGACGATACCAGGACGGAAAAGCCCGACCCCGCCTTCTTTCATCAGGTTTTTGACTATGTCGAAAAAGAGGGTGGCAGCAGGGACGACATTTTGCATACGGCGCAAAGCCAGCATCATGACATTGGAATTTCCCGGGAACTGGGGATGACAAACGTCTGGATCGAACGCCGTCACGGGCAACAGGGCTATGGGGGCACGATCGAACCCAGCGAATTTACGCAACCCGATTACCATTTTCATGCGCTGATCGAGCTGGCCAGAGCAGCCGAAGAAGCTTTTGGCGCATGAAGTTAACAGGGCTGATACGTGGCAAAAAGATCATGATGGCTCATTTATCTTTTATCAGGGAAGGTGGATATAGCGATGAGTAAACCAACAAACTGGACAAACCGCGATGATTCGATGGTTGAAGACATGCTGCGTCGTGGTGCATCACGCCGCGATTTGTTAAAATTCATGATGGTTTCGGGCGTGGGTGCTGCTGCTGGCGGGTCCATTTTACTGCGGGCTGGCAATGCGCTGGCGGCAACACCGGTTTCGGGCGGGCATATTCGCGCTGCGGGCTGGTCATCTTCGACGGCTGACACCCTTGACCCGGCAAAGGCATCGAATGCAACCGACTATGTGCGGTGTTGCGCTTTTTATAACCGGCTGACATTCCTTGATGAAAAAGGGATCGTCAGGATGGAACTGGCCGACAAAATTGATACCAAAGACGCCAAGACCTGGGAAATCAAACTCAAGTCCGGGGTTGAGTTTCATGACGGCAAAACGCTGAATGCGGATGACGTCGTTTATTCTCTGAAACGTCATCTTGATAAATCGGTCGGGTCGAAAGCCCATTCCATTGCCGAGCAGATGACTGAAATTTCAAAAGTCGATGACTTGACGGTCAAAATTGGTTTGCTTGCTGCAAATGCCGATTTGCCGACAATTCTCGCCCTGCATCATTTCATGATTCTGGCTGACGGGACGACCGATTTTACGACGGCAAACGGGACCGGACCATTTACCTGCAAAACCTTTGAACCGGGTGTGCGGTCGATTGGCGTGCGCAATGAAAACTACTTCAAACCGCAAAAAGCCTATCTTGAAAGCTTCGAGTTTTTTGCCATCACCGACAACAGCGCACGTATTAACGCTTTGCTGTCCGGGGATATTCAGCTTGCAGCCAACTTAAACCCGCGTTCGATGCGCATGCTTGACGGTAATGATTCGGTTCGGGCATCCATTTCGACCTCGGGCAACTATACGGATTTGAACATTCGCCTTGATCAGGATCCGGGCACTCATTTTGATTTTGTCGAAGGCATGAAAAACCTTGTCAACCGCGACATGATCAAGAATTCGGTCCTGCGTGGCTTGGGCGAAATCGCCAATGATCAGCCCATTCCGCCGTCAAACCGTTATTATAATCTCAATCTGGAACCGCGTGCCTACGACCCGGACAAAGCCCTTTTCCACTTTAAAAAAGCCGGGCTTGTTGGTACCGAAATTCCGATCGTTACGTCTGATGCGGCAAACTCGGCCGTGGATATGGCCACTGTCATCCAGCAGGCTGGTTCCGAGATCGGCATGAAGCTGAAAGTCGAACGGGTGCCATCGGACGGGTACTGGTCAAATTACTGGCTGAAATCTCCGATTCATTTCGGCAACATCAACCCGCGCCCGACCCCCGATATCCTCTTCTCGCTTTTCTATATGTCGAATGCGCCGTGGAATGAAAGCCGTTACAAATCGGATAAATTCGATAGCATGGTGCTCGAGGCACGCGGCGAACTGAATGAAGACAAACGTTCGACGATTTACTGGGAATTGCAGGAAATGATTTCCAAAGAGGCGGGAACGGTTATTCCTGCCTGGCTGTCGAACGTTGATGGCGTTTCCTCCAAGGTGGAAGGTCTTCGGCCCAACCCGCTTGGCGGCATGATGGGATATGCTTTTGCCGAATATGTTTGGCTGAAGTCATAAACCTTTGATTTGCTGGAATTGCCTGCCAGGTGCAAGCCGGGCAGGCAGTTCTTTTCTGGAAAGTTTTGCGACGGGGGTTCTCTTTGAGACAATCGTTTATCTCACTCTATTTACTGGTTCAGGTTTCAAAGCGACTGGCGATTGCCTTGTTGACGCTTGTCATCGTGTCATTTGCCGTTTTCTTTGCGACAGAACTGCTGCCTGGTGACGTTGCCCAGATTTTGCTGGGACAGGCGGCAACCCCCGAAGCGGTGGCTGGACTGCGTGAGGCAATGGGCCTGAATGAACCGGCATTTCACCGGTTTCTGTTCTGGCTGATCGGTCTTACTCATGGCGACCTTGGTATTTCTTATGCCAACAACATGCCTATCGCGGAACTGATTCATGGCCGTTTGACCAATTCGCTCAAACTTGCCGGTGTGACGACGCTTGTTTCTGTACCGGTTTCGCTGTTCCTGGGGATCGGGGCGGCGATGTGGCGTAACTCCCCGTTTGACAGAATGGTCTCTGTTTTGACGATCTCGGTGATTTCCGTGCCCGAATTCATGGTTGCCACCCTGTCGGTCCTTATTTTTGCCGTCTGGCTGGACTGGTTGCCCGCCCTGAGCTTTGGCGCCGATGTCGGTTCTTTTTCCGATATGCTGCGGGCATATGCGATGCCGGTTATTACCCTGTCATGTGTTGTTTCCGCGCAAATGATCCGGATGACGCGCGCGGCAGTGATTGAAACCATCAACACGCCCTATGTGGAAATGGCCCTGCTAAAGGGGGCGTCGCGCACGCGCATGGTGCTGGTTCATGCGCTGCCCAATGCCCTGGGGCCCATCGCAAATGCCGTTGCCCTGTCTTTGAGTTATCTGGTTGGCGGCGTGATCATCGTCGAGACGATTTTCAATTATCCCGGTGTGGCAAAGCTGATGGTTGATGCGGTGTCAACCCGCGACCTGCCGCTGATCCAGTCCTGTGCGATGCTATTTTGTGTCAGCTACCTCTCGCTGATTACCCTGGCGGATCTGATTGCCATTTTGTCGAACCCGAGGTTGCGCTGATGAAATCCGATATGTCGATTGCCTCTTCGTCACCCGCGCCCCGAAGCAAGGGATATTCCTTTAATATTGTCGGGCGTATTGGTCTGGGGATCATTCTGTTCTGGTTGGCTGTTGCAATTCTGGGCCCCTGGATATCGCCCCATCCCCCCGGAGAAATCGTTGACTGGGACTATTTTGGTCCGATGACGTCAAAATTCTGGCTTGGAACCGATTATCTGGGGCGCGACATGTTCTCGCGTATTCTGCTAGGCGCGCGCTATACGGTTGGCATTTCGCTTGCCGCTGTTACGATCGCCTGCACAATCGGGGTGATTCTGGGCATGATTGCTGCCGTTATTGGCGGCTGGTTTGATATGATCCTGTCGCGCCTGTTAGATGCGATTAACGGTATTCCGTCCCTGTTGTTTGGTCTGGTTGTTGTTGCGGCGGTCGGGTCCTCCATTCCGGTGCTGATTTTGACACTGGCGGCCAATTATATGCCTGGCTCCTACCGGTTTGCCCGCGCACTGGCGGTGAATGTCAATACAATGGATTTTGTTACCGTTGCCCGCGCGCGTGGCGAAAACACGCCCTATCTTATTATCCGCGAGATCTTCCCCAATATCCTGGGGCCGGTTCTGGCTGATTTGGGGTTGCGTTTTGTCTTTATCGTTCTGGTTCTTTCGGGGCTTTCCTTCCTGGGCCTTGGTGTTCAGCCACCAAATGCGGACTGGGGCGCGCTGGTTCGGGAAAATATTGGCGCGCTGAGTTTTGGGGCACCGGCGGTGATCTTTCCGTCAATTGCCATCGCCTCGCTGACGATTTCGGTGAATATGTTCATCGATAATCTGCCGACAAAAATCCGCGACAGGAGCGAATAAATGACTGAAAAACCCCATGTCTCCGTCAAGGATTTACACGTAAACGCCAGGACTGATTCCGGGCGCATGGTTGAAATCATCAAAGGGGTTTCATTTGATGTTGCCCCTGGTGAAATGGTTGCGCTGATCGGGGAATCCGGTTCGGGCAAAACAACGATCGCCTTGTCCCTGATGGGCCATACCCGCACCGGATGCCACATTGCCAGCGGTGACATTCGTGTCGGGGACAATGCCGTGACGTCCATGACATCACGTCAGCTTGCAGCGTTTCGCGGAACAGGTGTTGCCTATGTTCCACAATCTGCTGCAGCGGCCTTTAACCCGTCCAAGCGGATTATCGACCAGGTGATCGAGATTACGGTAATTCATCATTTGATGAGCCGAAGCAAGGCTGAGACAAAAGCCGTCGAGCTGTTTCGCGCCCTGGGGCTGCCCAATCCCGAAACGATTGGCAAGCGGTATCCGCATCAGGTTTCCGGGGGGCAGTTGCAGCGTCTTTCGGCGGCAATGGCGCTGATCGGCGATCCTGAACTGGTGATTTTCGATGAACCGACAACGGCACTGGATGTGACCACCCAGATCGAGGTTTTGCGGGCCTTTAAGTCCGTGATGGCGAAAAAAGGCATTTCCGGTGTTTATGTCAGCCACGATCTTGCCGTGGTGGCGCAGGTTGCCAACCGGATTGTCGTTTTGCGGGGCGGTGAAGTTCAGGAGGAAGGGGATGTTGACCAGATCTTGAATGAACCTGCGCATGACTATACCAAAGACCTGTTAAACGCCTTTAAACCCGCGACCCATGTTGCACAGGGCCAGCGCGAAGCAGATGCAGAACCCCTGCTGGAGGTTCACGAACTGTATGCCGGTTATGGTCCGACCAAGGATGGTGAACCGGTGGCAAAGGTTCTTAAGGATGTCAGCTTCAAACTAGAGCGCGGACGAAATCTGGGGGTTATTGGTGAATCCGGGTCGGGAAAATCGACACTGGCCCGGGCGGTTGCCGGCATCCTGAAACCCTATCGGGGGTATGCCCTGTTTAATGGCAAGGAACTTGGGGCGGGCATCAAGGATCGCACCAAAGAGCAACTACAAAAGAATCAAATCGTTTTCCAGCTTGCCGATACGGCGCTTAATCCGGCGCATTCGATTGAATCCATTCTGGCGCGCCCGCTGGCTTTTTATCACGGTCTGCGTGGGGCAAAAAAGGAACGGCGGGTGATCGAACTTCTGGATATGGTTCGGCTTCCGGCAAATATTCGCCATCGTTTGCCCGAAGAACTTTCGGGCGGGCAGAAACAAAGGATCAATTTGGCCCGTGCCCTTGCCGCCGAACCGGAACTCATTTTGTGTGACGAAATCACTTCGGCACTTGATACCGTGGTGGCGGCGGCGATTTTGGACCTTCTCAAGGAATTGCAGCGTGAACTGAGCCTGAGCTACATGTTCATCAGCCACGATCTTTCAACCGTCGAGGCCATTTGTGATGATGTTCTGGTGATGCTGCAAGGTGAAGTCGTTGAAGCCCTGCCTGCCAGCGAAATGTCACAAAAGGCACAGCATCCGTATTCCAAGCTTTTGATTTCATCGATCCCAAAACTGGATACCGGCTGGCTTGACAGGGTGGATGCCGATCCGGTTTTTGCGGCACAAATGGCTGATCGCTGACCTGAAACGTCTTGAGACATTGATGATAGAAGCCCGGCGAAAAATACCGGGCTTTTTTCACAGATGCTTGCCAAACAGTTTGGTTAAGGGAATCTCGCTTCTGACGATCGGGCTTTTGATCACCACATAACTGAAATACTTGTCAATTCCGACATTTTTGTCGATCAGCATTTCAATGATTTCCTGATATTCGGTGATCCCGGATGTGACGAACTTTGTCAGATAATCGTAGCCACCCGATATAAGATGACATTCAACGCAGCTTTCGATTTGTTTCAGGGCATCCTGAAAGCGGGCAAAGTCGATCTGGTGGTGGTTTGTGAGCGTGAATTCGGTAAACACCGTGAGTGTTTCACCCAGCTTTGCCACATTGATTTGTGCGGCATACCCGGAAATATAGCCGGCCTTTTGCAGTTTTTTCACACGCATAAGGCAGGGGGACGGCGATAGGTGAACGAGTTCAGCCAGCTCAACGTTCGTTATGCGACCATTCTTCTGTAGTTCAGACAGAATTTTTACATCAATCCGATCAAGCTTATAGTCGGATGTCATTTAAGGGTTCCCTGATAGTCGTCATCATTACGTCTCTGTAAAATCCAGCCCAAGATGCAAGTCAACTTTATTCGACAGGAAATGCCGTTTTTTATGGCCAATCCGGCATAGGTGACTGAAAAAGCCGGTGTATGTTTCGTCTCAGCAGAGGAGATAAATATATGCCAGCACCATTGTTGAAGATAGAGACAAGTTCAAATTTGCCTGCTGACGCGGACTGTGTGGTTATTGGTGCAGGTATCGTTGGCGTCTGTACGGCTTATTGGCTGGCGCGTAGTGGAATGCGGGTTGTGCTGCTTGAAAAGGGGCGGGTCGGCGCCGAACAGTCCAGCCGCAACTGGGGCTGGTGCCGCCAGCAAAACCGCGACGCCCGCGAATTGCCTCTGGCAACCAAAAGCCTTGCCCTGTGGGAAGAAATCATGGCCGATCTTGGCCCCGGGATAGGTTTCCAGCGGTGCGGGTTGTTATATTTGTCGAACAATCCGGCAGAGATCGAAGGCTGGGATAAATGGGGCCGCTTTGCCCGGGGCGAAGGCGTTGATACACGAATCCTGAGTTCCCAAGAAGCAACCGAGCGCGGGCAGGCCACCGGTAAAACCTGGCTGGGCGGTGTCTGGTCGCCAACCGATGGTATTGCCGATCCGGCAAGTGCCGCCCCGCTGATTGCCCAGGGTGTCGTCAAACACGGGGGCCATGTTATTCAATCCTGTGCCGCCCGTGGTATCGAAACAAGTGGCGGCAAAGTTTCGGGGGTTGTGACGGAAAAGGGTATCATCAAAACCCCGCAGGTGGTGATGGCGGGGGGAGCCTGGGCGTCGAGCTTTTTGTACCAGACCGGTATTTCCTTTCCGCAGGCAAGTGTCAGAAGCTCGATTATGTCTGTTGCACCGGGGGCAAAGGGCATCCCGCCAGCCTTGCATACAAAGGATGTTTCCATAACCCGTCGCAGTGACGGGGCATATACCCTGGCCATTTCCGGGCGCGCCAATCTTGATATTACGCCCGGTGCCATGTTCGGGGTGAAGCATTTTCTACCCATGTTTGCCAAACGCTGGCGGGTATTGTCGCCGGGGGGAGTACAGGCATGGAATGCCGGTTTTGAAACGCGTCAGAAATGGTCCCTGGATGCACAAACCCCGATGGAACGTGTCCGGATTCTTGATCCGCGTCCGTCCAAGCGCCTGATCAACGAAACCCTTGCAAATGCGCGCAAGTTGATACCCGCGTTTGAAGATATCGCGGTGCAGGCGGCGTGGGCCGGGTATATTGACAGCACGCCAGACGGTGTGCCGGTGATTGATAGCAACCTTTCCATTCCGGGCCTGACATTGGCTGCTGGCCTTTCGGGGCATGGATTTGGCATTGGTCCGGGGGTCGGGCACCTGATTGCCGATATGCTGATGGCGCGCAAGCCGATTACCGAAACCCGGCAATATAAACTTGAACGGTTTAATGATTCGCAGTGGGGAAAAGTCGCCGGGTTCTAGCGGTTTTGGGAAAGTGCATGGCCGAAAACCGGGCAGGTTGCGTCTGGCGATGCACAATCTTCTGCGGCATCGGTTGTTTTCGGGCAGTGGAATCTGCCGCACGCGCGCGGTTTTCGGCACCTTCATGTGTGACGTTGCGCCATAATTTTTCCAATCAGTTCAGCAATGAGGCGACCCGATGTCATCTGTTTTCAATCCTGCACAGCTCACGTTACCTTCGGGGCATTTCATTGGTGGCCGGTATGTCGATGCTGCCGATTCCGCCGCCGAGATCGATGTTATTTCCCCGTCGACCGGCCAGCGCATTGGCGGTATTCCCCGTGCCGGTGCCGCAATGGTGGATGATGCCGTGTGCGCTGCGCGCGCGGCACTTGCCCGATCCGGCTGGGGCGGAGTGGCCCCGCGCGACAGGCTGAAGGCATTGCATAGATGGGCCAGCCTGATGGAAGAAAATGCCGAAACCCTGGCCCGCCTGGAGGCGGTTTCTTCCTCGCGTCCGCTTGCCGATGCCAGGGTTGGCGATGTTCTGGTTACGGCAGAACAGATCCGGTTTTTTGCCGAATTTGCCGATAAGGAAGGTGGCAATCTGGTGCCGGTTTCCGATGGTCATTTCGGTTATATTGAAGATGCGCCCTATGGCGTTGTCGGGGCGATCACGCCGTGGAATTTTCCCATCTCGATGGCGGGTTGGAAACTGGGCCCTGCATTGGCCGCAGGAAATGCCGTGGTGATCAAACCCTCGGAGATGACCCCCTATTCGACGCTGTATATGGCCGAACTCTCTGTTCAGGCGGGGATTCCGGCGGGCCTGATTAACGTGGTTCTGGGCGACGGGCCCGTTACCGGGACCGCCATTACCGGTCATCCGGGAATTGACAAGGTTTCCTTTACCGGTTCAACCCGTGCGGGCGGGGCGATTATGGAAAATATTGCCCGCACCGGGATCAAACCGATGACCCTGGAACTGGGCGGGAAAAGCCCGATGGTTGTTTTTGCCGATGCCGATATTGACCTGGCGGCAGAATGCCTGGATCGCGGCATTACCCCCAATGCCGGGCAGTTTTGCGTGGCAGGATCACGCATAATCGTTGCGCGTGAAATTGCCGATGAACTGGCTGAAAAACTTGCCGAACGCTTCAAATGCTATCAGCCTGCGGATACCCTGGCGGAAAAGCCGGGTTTTTCGCCGATCATTTCCGAAACGCAATTGTCGCGCATTGACAGTATCGTCAAGGCATCTGTGGATCAGGGGGCCCATATTTTGTGCGGCGGCGCGCGGTTTGAGCGCGAGGGGAGTTATTATCAGCCCACCCTGATTGGCGGCGTGGATGAAAGCAACCCGGCCGTGCGGGAAGAAATCTTTGGTCCGGTTGCCACCTTTCAAACCTTCGAGACCGAAGAAGAGGCAATGGCGCTTGCCCGTCATGCGACATACGGGCTGTGTGCCGGCCTGTTTACCCGCGATTTGTCCCGCGCCCTGCGTCTGACCCGCCAGTTGGAAGCCGGTACCGTCTGGGTCAACCGGTATGGACGCTCGCGCGATCACATTTTGCCAACCGGTGGCTGGAAGGCATCGGGCATGGGCAAGGATCTGGGGCGCGAAGCCTATCGGGCCAATCGCCGCACGAAATCGGTACTGATTGATTTGTAATGTCGCTTGGAGCGGATATTAAGATGAAAAATTACGCGCTTGCCGTGATCCCCGGTGACGGAATTGGGGTTGATGTGACCGATGCTGCCATGAAAGTGCTGAATACGGTCGCATCGCGTTTCGGCTTTGGTTTATCGCCGCAAACGTTTCCCTGGTCTTGCGAATATTATCATGAAACCGGGGCCATGATGCCCGAAGACGGGATTGAAACCCTGCGGGGGTTTGATGCCATTTTGCTGGGCGCGGTGGGATGGCCGAAAACGGTGCCGGATTCCGTATCCCTGCATGGTTTGCTGTTACCCATTCGCAAGGCATTTAATCAATATGCCAATATTCGCCCGCATCGCCTGCTTGACAGGGTTGAAGGGCCGCTAAAGGCATCGGCATTTGATATTTTGTGCATTCGCGAAAATACCGAAGGCGAATATTCGGGCGCTGGCGGGCGTGTCCATCAGGGTAAAAGCAACGAAGTCGCCATTGAAACCACCATTTTCACCCGCGAAGGGGTTGAACGCATTTTGCGTTTCGGGTTCGAGCAGGCGCGCAAACGGCGCAAACACCTTACATCCGTGACCAAATCCAACGCCCAGAAACATGCGATGGTGTTTTGGGATGACGTCACCCGCGAACTGGCTGCCGAATATGACGATGTTACCGTCAGCCAGATGCACATTGATGCAATGGCGGCCAAAATGGTGATGGCACCCGAACAGCTTGATGTCGTTGTTGCCTCCAACCTGTTTGGCGACATCCTGACCGACCTGGGGGCCGCCATTCAGGGCGGGCTTGGATTTGCCGCATCGGCCAATATCAACCCGGACCGTTCCAGCCCGTCGATGTTCGAGCCGGTTCATGGCTCCGCCCCGGATATTGCGGGTCAGAATATTGCCAACCCGATTGCCGCAATCTGGTCGGCGGCGATGATGCTGGATCATCTTGGCGAGGCCGAGGCCGCAAAGGCGGTTTTGGCCGCCATTGAAGATGCTACCCGGCAGGGCGTGGGTATTCGCCCCGGATCACACACGACGGACGAAATTACAGCAAAAATTCTGGGCGTATTGGAGAACTGAGATGAAACTTAACGATACCGAACTGTTTCGTCAGGCCGCGTATATCAATGGGGAATGGCTGACGCGTGACGACATGGAGGTTCTTAATCCGGCAACAGGCCTGGTGCTGGGCCATATGCCCGATTGCACGGCCGCCGAAACCGAAATGGCGATTGCCGCGGCAGAAGAAGCCATGAAGGGCTGGCGGGCGCTGACCCATTTGCAACGCGCCGATTTGCTGATGGCCTGGCATGATCTGATGCTGGAAAATGCCGATGATCTTGCCCGTCTTCTGACCGCCGAACAGGGCAAACCTCTGGCCGAGGCCAAAGGCGAAATTGCCTATGGTGCCTCCTTTGTGCGCTGGTTCGCCGAGGAAGCCCGCCGCATTGAAGGCCATATCATTCCATCCCCCGTGCCGGGCAAGAAGATTTTGGCAATGAAGGAACCGGTGGGCGTGTGTGCGATTATCACGCCCTGGAACTTCCCCAATGCCATGATCACCCGCAAGGTGGCCCCCGGTCTGGCGGCGGGCTGCACGATGGTGATCAAACCGTCGGACTTTACGCCCTATTCGGCATTGGCCCTGTGTGTGCTGGCCGAACGGGCCGGTATTCCCAAGGGGGTTTTAAACGTATTAACCGGGCGTCCCGAAGAAATCGGCGCGACGCTGACGAAAAGCCAGACCGTGCGCAAGCTGTCCTTTACCGGCTCCACCCGTGTCGGCGCGCTTTTGGCCGAACAGTGCGCCCCGACGCTTAAGAAGCTGTCGCTTGAACTGGGCGGTAATGCTCCGTTTGTGGTGTTTGATGATGCCGATATTGATGTTGCGATCGACGGCGCGATGGCATCGAAATTCCGCAATGGCGGGCAAACCTGTGTGTGTGCCAACCGTATGCTGGTTCAGGCGGGTATTTACGATGAATTTGTCGCCAAACTGGCAAAACGGGTGGATGCGCTGAAGGTTGGTGCGGGCGAGGATGCCGGTATCGACATCGGCCCCATGATCAACAGTGCTGCGATTGCCAAAATCAATTCCCATGTTGAAGATGCCCTTGCCAAGGGGGCCAAACGGGTCACAGCCAAGCGGGACCTGGATGCCCGTTTTGCCGATCCGATGGTTCTGGAAGGGGCCACCACGGATATGAAACTGGCCGCCGAGGAAACCTTTGGTCCGGTAGCACCGATTTTCAAATTCGAGACCGAAGAAGAAGCCCTCGAAATTGCCAATGGCACGCCCTTTGGCCTGGCGGCCTATTTCTTTACCACCGATCTGGCACGTGCCTTCAGGTTTAATGATGGCCTTGAATTTGGGCTGGTTGGCCTTAATACCGGTGCCCTTTCCCATGCCGAAGCCCCGTTTGGCGGGGTTAAATTCTCCGGCCTTGGCCGCGAGGGCGCGCGCGAAGGCATTCTGGAATATCTGGAAACCAAGGCCTTCCATATGGGCGGATTATAAAATCATCCCGTACGAACCCTTCCGGATGCGCTCTCCCTTGGTTAGTTCTGAAGGGTAATCTGTCGAAGAAAAACAGTGCAAGGCGGGTAACGTCGGCACTGTTTTTCTTTTTGCGTCCAAAATTTAAAATGCGTGGCTCAGGTGACAGGCATCCTGGATGGCCAAATAGATATCGCGGCTGGCGATGGCATCCGAACGCGGGCCAAGCTGGTTGTCGCCCCGTTTGCATCGCGCGATGTGACGGCAAAGTCGTCATTGCCAAATCTGGCAGGGGGCAATCTGTGTTTCATCATCCGCAAATTGGCAGGTTTCGTTAACAGGTAGATAACGCCGTCGTGAGCTTTCTGCCGGATGTTATGGCATCACCAAAATGCTGTTCATGATTTGGCGATCATGCAGGATGTGTGGTCGCACATTTGAGACGAATTTTCAGGCAAAAACGCCCTGCGAAGCAACGGCACCGAAAAGTCCTTTGGCGGGCTGGAAGTAACCGTTTTAAAACGATTATTCCAATATTTCCCATGTCTTTTTGCAACCAGATTGTCGCCGCACCCCGCGTGAAAATGGGATGCTGCGATACGTGCAGGATAAGGCAGATGCACCAATCCAGGATTGAATTTTTGTGCGGTGGTATGACTGGGTTTTATCGCGCTGCGATAAAACATGATGGCATGTTTTTGGATGTTTTCTCTCACAAAGGCGTGAATTTAAAGGGAATTATTCTCACACCGTGTTGATGCGCTGTGTGCGCTTGTTGCGATGACGGGGTGCCTTTTGGTTGCTATCACCGGGGGGTCACAGTGAATTGGAAAGACCGCTTGTGACAGGTAACTTCGGGACTTTTAAAATGAGGGAAAAGCAGATGAAGAACGCACTTGTATTGGCAGCCGCACTTTCGGCCGGGTTGACGATGGCCGCCGCCGACGCATCGGCAGCGGGGGATCAGGAAAAATGCTTTGGTGTTTCTTTGGCCGGTCAGAACGAATGTGCGGCGGGCCCGGGCACAACCTGTGCCGGAACCTCCAAGGTTGATTATCAGGGTAACTCCTGGAAACTGGTTCCAGCGGGCACCTGTGAAGAAATGACCTTCACCACGGCCGATGGCCGCACGGTTCATGGTAGCCTGACCAAGCTGGATCGCGATCTGCCGGAAATGTAAGCCACTTTCCCGGTGCGCCGGTTGTTCGGTGCACCGGGTTTTTTCTCATTCCGGGCCGGGGGCGCATTATGACGGCATTGCAGACAAATCTGAACTCTTGTAACGACCTGAACCATCCGCAGAACCGTATTTTCAAAAATGTCCCGCCATCGGCCGGTTTGCCACGGCGCGCCGGTGTTGGCTTCAAGGCTGAACATGCCAGCGACGTTTTTGAAAATGCCGACCCGGTTTCCTGGTTTGAAGTCCATCCGGAAAACTACATGGTGGCCGGTGGACCACGTCTTAAAATGCTGTCGCAATTGCGCGAGAAATTCGACATTTCCCTGCATGGGGTTGGTCTGTCGCTTGGCGGATGGGAACCGCTGGACAAAGCCCATCTTGCCGCTTTGCGCGCACTTGTTGACCGGTTCGAGCCCGCGCAGGTTTCCGAACATATCGCCTGGTCAGGCCATGAGGGCAAATATCTGGCCGATCTGTTGCCAACACCATTAACAACGGCATCCCTTCGGCATCTTGTCGATGCGATTGACCAGGTCCAAAATGCCATTGGCCAGCGGATCCTGATTGAAAATCCCACATCCTATTTGGCCCTGCCGCAAAATTCGATGCCCGAGACCGACTTTATCCTTCAGGCGGCACGGCAGTCGGGCTGTGGGCTGTTGATTGATGTGAACAATATTTTCATCAGCGCCCATAATCTGGGTTTTGATGGCCGGGATTATGTTGATGTGCTGCCTGCCGATTTGATTGGTGAAATCCACCTGGCCGGGCACGAACAGGATGCCGATACCAGCGATAACGTGCTGATCGATACCCATTCCCGTCCGGTGTCAGACCCGGTCTGGGCGCTTTACCGGCGGCTGGTGGAACGTATTGGTGCCACGCCAACCCTGATCGAATGGGACAATGACGTGCCCGACTGGCACACCCTTGCCCGCGAGGCCCGGCAGGCCAATGCGATTTTGGATGGCCTTGATGCTACTGCCGCGACCTTTTCGCAAAGGGCGGCATCATGAGGACATCGAACCCGGCGCATGTTGGTGATTTACCACAAACGGACTTTATGTCTGGTCCGGAAGATGGTTTTCATCGAACCTTTTGCGCAGCCCTGATGGATCAAGACCCCAGGGCATATCCCGCGGGTTTGGATGGCAGGGCCGCGCGCCGTTTTGCCATATACCGCAATAATGTGCATCGCGGTTTGCAGGACGCCCTGGCAGCGGCTTATCCGGTCGTCAAATCACTGGTGGGGGATACGTTTTTTTACCGGCTGGCGGGTGACTATATTCGCACCGAAAACCATCGCCCGCCCTCGCTTGCCCTTTATGGGGCGGGGTTTTCGGTCTTTCTGGCGGGCCATGCGGTGGTGGCAACTTTGCCCTATCTGCCTGATATTGCCCGTCTTGAACGCGCCTGGCTGGAGGCCCTGCACGCGGCGGATGCCTCCGCGATTACGGCCGCGTCTCTTGCCGGGTTTGAAGACCGGCTGGCCTTGCTGCGTTTTTTCGTGCATCCGGCGGTGCGCCTGGTGGCATCGCAATTTCCCATTCATGCCATTTGGCAGGCAAATCAGGCGGACCGCCAGCAGGCGGAACAGCAAAATAACGGGCCGGCGCAAATTCTCTATCGGGCCGAGGCCGTATTGCTCGCCCGCCCGTATTACACTGTAAAGCTGGTTCGCCTTGAGGGGGCCGGGGTGGAATTTGCCCGGCAATTGCTGGCGGGGCAACGCGTTGGTGCGGCCTATGAAGCCGCACTGGCCGAGGATACCCATTTTGATGTCACCCCGGTTTTCGCGCAATTGCTGGCATCAGGGATGTTTGGCGCATTTACCCTGGGGCAAGGCGGGGGTTGAACATGCAGGTGATTTCAAGGCAGGCCGCAAAAATTGCCAAATGCGGTGATACATTTCGTGTTCAGTGGGATATGTGGCTGGGAGGATTGACAGCACGTCTGGTTTTTGCCGCGGTGTTGTGGCCCTATTATTTAAACAGCGCCATGACCAAGCCCGGTATGGGGCCGCTGGGCATTTTTATGCCCGGACCGGGGGCCTTTGCCCAGATCATTCCGGCGGTGGCAGAAGCCCATTCCTATAATCCGGCTGAAATTGCCTTTTTTCCGTGGCATCTGATTGTGATTGCAGGTGCTCTGGCTGAGTTTACCCTGCCGGTGCTGATTGTGCTGGGGATATTTACCCGCCTTTCTGCCCTGGGCATGATCGGTTTTATTATTGTCCAGTCACTGGTTGATATTTACGCCCACGGGGTGATGTCGGGCGAGCTGTTCGATACGGAGGCGACGGGTATTGTGGACCAGCGGCTGTTATGGATTTTTCTGTTGATCGTTTTGCTGGCAACAGGCAGCGGCCGGTTCGCCCTTGACCGCCTGTTAAAGCGTTTTTCAACCTAGCTTTCGATCTGCCATACCATGACATGCGAATAGGTATCGCCGGGATTAAGGAACGGTGATGGAAAATCATCGCGGTTGGGGCTGTCGGGAAAGGTTTGGGGCTCCAGCGCGATGGCGCATTGTGGATGCAGGGGCGTGCCGTCCCGCGCTGTCATGTCAGCGGTAAAATGACGGGCCAGGTAAAACTGCAATCCTGCCTCGGTGCTTGAAAGGGTCAGGCGGCGATTGCTGGGAGCGTGAAACAGGCTGGCAATTTTGCGCAAGGTGCCGCGTCGCCCGCTCAGGCAGAAATTATGATCATATTCAATGATTTTACCGGCCTGTAATTCCTCGGGCGCGGCAATGGCACGCGGGGTGCGGAAATCAAACGTGGTGCCGGTCACATCGGCGCGACCGGGCAGGGGGATCAGGCTGTCATCAATGGGCAGATACTGGTCGGCATGAATTTGCAATTCATGGTCGGCCGCGCTGGCATCAAACCGGCCCGAAAGGTTCCAGTAACTGTGATTGGTCATATTGATGATGGTCGGCGCGTCACAGGTGGCGGAAATGTCGCAGCGCAGGCTGTTGCCGGCCAGTTCATAACGCACCGTGCAATGCAGGGCACCGGGAAAACCCTGGTCTCCATCGGGCGATGACAGGGCAAAGACCACATGGCGCGCCGTTTGTTCCATCACCATCCAGATGCGTGCATCAAACCCCTCTGGTCCACCATGCAACAGATTGTCGCCCTCATTGGCGGCCAGTTGCACCGGGTTGCCCTGTTGATCGCGATATTGTGCGCCTGCAATGCGGTTGGCATATCGCCCGCAGGTTGCACCAATATAGCTGTCATGGCGGGAATAATTCGCTATGGTAGAAAATCCAAGGGCAATATTTGCGCCCTTTTGGGAGCCGTCTTTTATAACGAAAGACATGATGCGGGCCCCGTACTGGCAAAATTGAACGCGAATCTTTTGATTTTCTAGGGTTACGAGCGTTTCTGGCGCGTGTTGCGAGGTCATAAGGGCATTTCCCGGTTTTTTGGGTTTGGCAAAAATCGCAGAAAACTGCGCTTTTTAATTCTCAGGTGCTGATGTCATTGTCTTCCTGATAATCATATTGTAATACTATATGGCTTTTAGAGAAAAGGCCAATTCAGGGAGGAATGAATGAAAGGGCTTAGAAAGCTTGCGATTGCCGGTGCAACCATGTGCATTGGTATGGGAATGTCGCTTGCCGCGCAGGCGGAAATGATTATCGGGTTTTCCCAGATCGGGTCGGAAAGCGGCTGGCGCACTTCCGAAACCGCGTCGATTAAGGCCGAGGCAGAGAAACGCGGCATTGATCTGAAATTTTCCGATGCGCAACAAAAACAGGAAAACCAGATCAAGGCGGTGCGCTCCTTTATCGCCCAGGGTGTGGATGGCATTTTGCTGGCCCCGGTGGTCGAAACCGGCTGGGACCAGGTTTTGAAAGAAGCCAAGGATGCCGGTATTCCCGTGGTGCTGATTGACCGCGGTGTTGACGCCGATCCGTCGCTTTATCTGACCAAGGTGGCGTCCGACTTTGTCGAGGAAGGGGCCCTTGCCGGGGCGTGGCTGGCTGCTAAAACCAGCGGCAATTGCGACGTGGTTGAATTGCAGGGGACGGTCGGGTCCTCGGCCGCGATTGACCGCAAGGAAGGCTTTGGCAACGTTATTTCCAACTTCCCCAACATGAAAATCCTGCGTTCGCAATCGGGCGATTTCACCCGTTCGGGCGGCAAGGAAGTCATGGAAAGCTTCCTGAAGGCGGAAAATGGCGGCAAAAACATTTGCGCGCTTTATGCCCATAATGACGACATGGCACTGGGTGCCGTGCAGGCGATCAAGGAAGCCGGTCTGGAACCGGGCAAGGACATCCTGATCGTGTCGATTGATGGTGTTCCCGATATTTTCAAGGCAATGGCCGATGGTGAAACCAATGCCTCGATCGAGCTAAACCCGCATCTGGGCGCGCCAGCCTTTGATGCCATCAAGGCATCGATGGATGGCAAGGAAGTGCCGAAATGGATTAAGGCCAATGGCCCGCTTTACCTGCCTGATACCGCCGCCGAAGAATACAAAAAACGCAGCGGCAAATAATGATCGTGCCGGGTGAAGAACATCCGGCCTGATGGCTGACGCATTGGCGTGTCCTTTGAAAAAACCGGGGGCACGCCTTTTGCGCAACAGTTCACAGATCTGGGAGGATCATATGGCAGATAGGGCACAACCCGTGCTGTCTGCGCGCGGTGTGGGAAAATTCTTTCCTGGCGTCAAGGCCCTTGAGAATGTTGATTTTTCGCTGATGCCCGGTGAAATTCACGCATTGCTGGGTGAAAATGGTGCGGGAAAATCAACCCTGATCAAGGTTATTACCGGGGTGCATCCGCGTGATGCGGGGACCGTCACCCTTGACGGGCGGGAAATTCACCCCGGCCATCCGGGCGAGGCCCAGCAACTGGGTATTTCAACGGTGTTTCAGGAAGTCAATCTGGTGCCGACATTGTCGGTGGCGGAAAACCTGATGCTTGAACGCCAGACCCGCAAATTCGGCCTGATTTCATGGAAGAAAACGGCCGGGGATGCGCGCGAGGCGCTGAAAACCCTGGGGCTGGATATCGATATCAACCGGGCGCTTGGTTCCTATTCGGTGGCAATCCAGCAACTGGTGGCGATTGCGCGCGCCGTTGCGCTGGATGCAAAGGTTCTGATCCTGGATGAACCGACCGCATCGCTGGATGCGGACGAGATTAAAACGCTGTTTGGCATCATGCGGTCGCTCAAGGCCAAGGGGCTGGGAATTGTATTTGTCACCCATTTCCTGGACCAGGTATATGAAATTACCGACCGCATCACGATTTTGCGCAATGGCGGGCTGGTGGGCACTTTTGACACCGCGACATTGTCGCAAATTGACCTGATCAATCACATGCTGGGTCGGGAGCTGGCCGAAGTCAGTTCGCACCGTCATCATGCCAAATCCACAGCAACCGGGCGCAAAAACCACATTCAGATCAAAAATCTCGGCAAAAAGCGTGTGCTTAAGCCCGTGTCGCTGGAGCTTTCCGGTGGCGAGATTGTCGGTCTGGCCGGTTTGCTTGGTTCGGGCCGCACAGAGCTTGCCGAACTGGTGTTCGGTGCACAGCGTGCTGACAGCGGGCTGGTTTTTATGGATGAAAAGCCGGTTATGCTGCGCACGCCGCGCCAGGCGATCCGGGCGGGCTTTGGCCTGTGCCCGGAGGACCGAAAACAGGATGGCATCGTCCCCGAACTTGGCGTGCGCGAAAACATTGCCCTGGCCCTTCAGGGGCGGCGCGGCTGGCTCAGGCCCATTCCCCGGGCAGAGCAGGACAAGTTTGCCGACGAGATGATCAAGGCGCTGGGCATTGCCACGCCGGACCGGGAAAAACCCGTTGGGCAACTTTCGGGCGGGAACCAGCAAAAGGTTATTCTGGCGCGCTGGCTGGTGTCCAAACCGGTTTTCCTGATTTTGGATGAACCCACACGCGGCATTGATGTGGGCGCGCATGCCGACATCATTAAACTGATCCGCGATTTGTGTGACGAGGGGCTGGCTTTGCTTGTTGCGTCATCAGAGCTTGAGGAAATTGTGGCCTTTGCCGACCGTGTTGCCGTATTGCGCGACCGTGAACTGGCAAGCGAGCTTTCCGGCGCGGACATTACCCAAAACAACATCATCGAGGCGATTGCACGATGACAACACTGCAAGATACCAAAAAGTCGGACGGAAAAGGTGTAAAGGGCGGCAAGGACGGACGGTCAATCGCGCTATCATCGCGTCAATGGCTCGGGCCGGTCATTGCGCTGGTACTGGTCATTATTGTGAATGGCCTGATCTCGCCGGGCTTTTTCGACATCAAGGTCGTGGACGGGCATTTATATGGTTCGCTGGTGGATATTGTGCATCGCGGGGCCTCTACCGCGCTGGTCGCGGTGGGCATGGCGATTGTGATTGGCACGCGCGGCATTGATCTTTCGGTGGGGTCGGTCATTGCCATTTCCGGTGCCGTGATGGCGGTGCTGATCCGCGATACCAGCCTGTCGCCGCTGGTGATTGTGCTCGCTGCCCTGGGGGCTGGCGTTTTGTGTGGATTGTGGAACGGCATTTTGGTGGCGTTTCTTGATATCCAGCCGATTATCGCCACCCTGATTTTGATGGTTGCCGGGCGCGGTATTGCGCAAATGATTACCGGCGGCCAAATCGTCACCTTCCACGGCCCGTTTTTCGAGGCGATTGGCAGTGGTTATCTGTTTGGCATTCCCTGGCGGGTGATTATTGCTGCCATCGTGATTGCCGGTCTGTGGGCGATCATGCGCAAAACCGCGCTGGGCCTGTTTGTCGAGGCGGTGGGTGGCAATGCGCGCGCCAGCCGCCTGGCCGGGATTGATGCACGCGGCATCAAGGTGCTGGCCTATGTTATTTCCGGGCTGTGTTCGGCGGTGGCGGGCATCATCATTGCCGCTGACATTCGCGGGGCGGATGCCAACAATGCCGGTTTGTGGCTGGAGCTCGATGCCATTCTGGCGGTTGTGATCGGCGGCGGGTCGCTGATGGGCGGCCGGTTTTTCCTGGGGCTGACGGTGATTGGTGTTTTGATTATTCAGGCACTGGGGACCGGCATTTTGCTTTCGGGTTTGCCATCGCAATATACCCTGATCGTCAAGGCGGCGGTCGTCATGGTCGTATTGCTGATGCAGGCCCCCAAGGCCCGGCAGATGATGGGCCGTTTCTGGCGCAGGAGAACCCGCAATGATTAATGAACGTTATTATCCGTTGCTGGCAACCCTGGCGGTCTGTGCGCTGCTGTATGGGTACGGCATGTTTGAATATCGCGCCTTTAGCGATACCTATGTTCTGGGCAATCTTTTAACCGACAACGCCTTTTTGATCATTACCGCGATTGGCATGACCTTCGTCATCCTCTCGGGCGGCATTGACCTTTCGGTGGGGTCCATGATTGCCTTTGTCGGGGTGCTGATGGCCGAACTTGTCACCGGTTTTGGCATTCATCCGCTGGTGGCGGTTGTCGTCTCGCTGGTGTTTGGCGGGCTGTTTGGCGCTTTCATGGGCTTTATCATCGCCCGGTTCGATATTCAGCCCTTTATCATTACGCTGGCGGGGATGTTTTTTCTGCGCGGCATGTGCTTCCTGATCAATCTGGATTCCGTGCCCATCAGCCACGATTTTGTCAGTGCCTTTGCCGGGTTTCGCATTCCGCTGCCCGGGCGGGGCTGGCTCAGTGCCTCGGCAATGGTGATGCTGGTGGCGGTTCTGGTCGGTTTGGTGATTGCCCATTACACCCGCTTTGGCCGCAATGTGTATGCCATTGGCGGCGACCGGCAGTCGGCCCAGTTGCTGGGCATTCCGGTCGAACGCACCATCATTCAGGTCTATACCCTTAGTGGCGTTTACAGTGCGCTGGCCGGTGTGGTGTTTGCCTTTTACACCGCCTCGGCCTATCCGCTGGCGGCTGTCGGGGTGGAGCTTGATGCCATTGCTGCGGTTGTCATTGGCGGTACCCTTCTGACCGGGGGCATGGGTTTTGTTGCCGGCACCTTCTTTGGCGGCATCATCATGGGGGTCATTCAAACCCTGATCGCCTTTGATGGCACGCTCAATAGCTGGTGGACCAAAATCGTCATTGGTGGCTTGCTGTTTGGCTTTATTGTGCTGCAACGCCTGATCACCCGGTCCTTTTCCGGGATGCGGGCCGGGGCGAGCTAGAATTTGCACGGCCAAAAATATCGGGCCGCCTTTGCGAGGCGGCCCGTATTGCTTGAAATATGATAATGTGGTTGGCGATCCGGCCAAATCGTTACAGGGTAATGCGTTCCCAGTCCGTCGTGCCTTTCATGCCCAGCTCGTCGCGCAACTGCATCATGGTCTGGCGCAATAACTGGCGCATGACACTGCGGGCTTCGTCGGGATCGCGATCGGCAATCGCCTGATAGACGGCCTTGTGGCTGGGCAGGGAATGCACGTGGGCCTTGGGTCCCGCGCTTGACATACGAAACGATCCGATCAGGGCACTTTCAATCAACATGCCCAGCGATTTCATGAAGTCGTTTTGCGACGCGTCCAGAATCGCCTGATGAAATTCAAGGTCGGTCAGGTAAACGGCCTCGGTGCCAGGTTCCGCCTGTTCCATGCCGATATAGGCCTTGCGAATGGTTTCAAGCTGTTCTTCACTGCGCCGTTCGGCGGCCATTGCGGCGGTATTGGGTTCAATGATCAGTCGTGTTTCAAACAGGCCATATAAAAAGGCCGGGTCCGGGTCCGGAAAGTGCCAGGACAGAACATCGGGATCCAGAAGGTTCCAGAAATGCCGGGGCTTTACACGCGTGCCGGTCTTGGGGCGGCTTTCAATCAGGCCCTTGGCCGACAGGATTTTGATCGCCTCGCGCAATGCCGTGCGCGAGACATCCAGCGTTTCGCTTAATTGGGCTTCGGTTGGCAGATTGTCGCCAGGGGTGAGCTGGCCGGTGACAATGCGCCGTCCCAGATCGTGGGCGACAATGCTGTGCAGGCTGCGCCTGGCATATGTTCTGGACATGGACGACATGTTTTCTGGTTCCCGTGCGGCCACATGCAAAGTGGTCCGGTTTTGTCCCATTGGCGTGGCATGGGTGCATTATTCATATGATATGAATATATATGACCAGCAATAACAGTTTCGGTCAACCGGCTTTACGCCCGGCAGGTGTCAAATAACCTGAATAACTGAAAATCGAACCCGGCTTATAGCCGATTGGCTGTTCCGGTAAAAGGCGTGATCTTTTGGTTTCGCCATTCTCTGGTGTCTTGACAGTTTCGGCACGATTGGCCATTACTGTTATGGTATGAAGAATAAGGGTACCACAAGGTGCCTGTCTGTCAGGAGGAAGCACAATACGTTATCTGTAAAAGCGCGAACCATCAACAGACCCCTTGCAGGTACGTGATGTGGCGCGATCACTCTTGCGTCATTTTTGATCGTCCCACCTGTCTTTCGGTTCATACGATAGTAAAGACAGGGCAATTGCATGGGGCGCGGGTAACGTGTTTTCGTCTTTCTGCTGAAATTGATAAATTTGCTGATCCGATCAAGGGAGAAACCGCCATCATGGCCGACCGTAAACCAACCCATTATACCAGCCTCAAGGATGCCTCGGTTTTTATTACCGGTGGGGCAACCGGCATTGGCATGGCCCTGGTGGAAGCCTTTTGTGACCAGGGGGCGAAGGTCGCCTTTGTTGATATTCTGCGCGAAGAGGGCGAGAAGCTGGCGGAAAATCTGGCGGCGAAATCGGCCCATGCGCCGCTTTTTATCGAATGTGACCTGACCGATATCGAGGCCCTGCGCCAGGCCGTCAAGGATGCCAGTGCAAAAAATGGCCCGATCTCGGTTTTGCTGAACAATGTTGCCAATGATACCCGCCATAAATGGCAGGATGTCACGGTTGAATATTGGGACCAGCGCCAGGCGATTAATATCCGCCCGGCCTTTTTTGCCATTCAGGCCATCGCCCCGATGATGATCGAGGCCGGTGGCGGTTCAATTGTCAATTTCGGGTCGGTCAGCTGGATGATGGGCCAGGGGGGCATGCCCGGCTATACCACGGCCAAATCGGCGGTACAGGGGTTGACACGTGGCATGGCACGTGACCTTGGCAAGGATAACATCCGCGTCAATACGCTGGTCCCGGGCTGGGTGATGACGCAGCGTCAGCTTGACCTGTGGGTCGATGAAGCCGCCGAAAAGGAAATTGCCGAACGCCAGTGCCTGAAAAACAAGGTTATGCCCGATGACATCGCCCGCATGGCGCTGTTTTTGGCATCCGATGAAAGCCGCATGATTACATCGCAGAATTTCATCGTCGATGGTGGCTGGGTTTAAGGGCGTGCGGGGCATTCCTGCCGGGATATGCCGCGCCATTCACGTTCCGCTTTTTGTACATATATTCAGGGCAAGATAATGAGACTGGTTCAATTTCTTGATACAGACGGCAAAGCATCAGTTGCCATCGTGGAAAATGCCAAAACGCTGGCACCGCTCAAGGGGGTGGCGTCGATTGTTGAGTTGGCAAAATCGGCCTTGGCAGAGGGTATTGGCCTGATTGCGGCTGCCGAAAACCACAAGGGCGATGCCCGCCTTGATTATGATGCCGTTGCGTCGGAAAACCGGCTGTTACCGCCAATCAGCCATGCCGATCCGGCGCATTTTCTGGTAACGGGTACGGGCCTTACGCATTTGGGGTCGGCATCGGCGCGGGCCAATATGCACACGGCGGCCAACAAGCAGGCCGACGAAACCGATTCCATGAAAATGTTCCGCATGGGTGTGGAAGGCGGCAAACCCGCCGCCGGCCAAAAGGGCGTGCAGCCGGAATGGTTTTATAAGGGCGATGGTTCGGTCGTGGTGGCGCCGGGGGCGGATATTCCCAGCCCGTCCTTTGCCCTTGATGGCAGCGAAGAACCGGAAATTGCCGCGATTTACCTGGTCGATGATCAGGGCACACCGGTGCGTTTGGGCTTTGCGCTCGGCAATGAATTTTCCGACCATGTGATGGAACGGCAGAATTACCTGTATCTGGCGCATTCCAAACTGCGGGCCTGTGCCCTGGGGCCGGAACTGTTGCTGGGTGATTTGCCTGCCCATGTCGAGGGCACATCGCGGATTTATCGTGATGGCAAGGTCATTTGGGAAAAACAGTTTGTCAGTGGTGAAGAGAACATGTCCCATTCACTGGAAAATCTGGAATACCATCATTTCAAATATGACCTGTTCTGCCGCCCGGGGGATGTTCACGCCCATTATTTTGGCACGGCAACCCTTAGCTTTGCCGATGGTGTCACAACACAGGATGGCGACGAATTTGAAATTTCGTCCGAAACCTTTGGCCGCCCCATTCGCAATCGTCTTAAAGTTCAGGCGGAACGCCCGGTTAAGGTGCGCACGATCTAAGCTTTGCTTTTGGCTGGCGATATCGGCCATTTTTACGCTAATCCGGCCCCTGCGACGGGGCCGGATTTTTTTTAATCCTGGCACTTATGCTTCGTTTTGTGCACTTGCCTGTGGGGCCGGGCGCAAACGCAGTGTTACCACGGCTCCCGCCACCAGCATCAGGCAGCCGCTCAGGCCAAAAACGCCAAGGGCACCACTGGCCGTGTAAATTGCCCCACCCAGTGCCGCGCCAAGGGCAATGGCAAACTGGATAGAGGCAACCAGCAGCCCGCCGCCACTTTCGGCCTCGTCGGGAACGGTCCGCGTGATCCAGGTGGACCACCCTACCGGCATGGCGGCAAAGGCCATGCCCCAAATGGCAATCAGGATGCTGTCGCCAATTGTGCTGCTGCCCTTAAGGGTCGCCAGGCTCAATCCGGCCAGACCCATGATGATGGGCATGATGCTGAGCGTCAGTTTCAGGCTGCGTTCAATCAGCGCCCCGGCAAGGTAGGTGCCAATGAAATTGGCAATGCCAAAGCCCAGTAAAATGCCGGAAATGCCCGAAACCGCAACGCCGCTGACATTTTCCAGAAAAGGCCGCACATAGGTAAACATGGCGAAATG
This sequence comes from Thalassospira profundimaris, assembly GCF_003326755.1. Taxonomy (GTDB): domain Bacteria; phylum Pseudomonadota; class Alphaproteobacteria; order Rhodospirillales; family Thalassospiraceae; genus Thalassospira; species Thalassospira profundimaris_B. The sequence continues at coordinate 32,794 of NZ_JPWH01000002.1, forward strand.
GCCGGTAAAAATCAGCAGGGTGAGAACCATGCCAAAGCGCATGCGCGGGCGCATCATGACATTAAATAGCGTGCGCAGGCTGGCATGGCCCACCGGTGCCAGCCGGGGCAGGGTGGCAAATTGCGCGACCAGTACCACAACACCCAGCCCGGCGGTGAGCAGGAAAATATTGCGCCAGCCAATAATATCACCCAGAAAACTGCCGAGAGGGGCGGCAAAAACCGTCGCAACCGAAACGCCACTGAACAGAATGGACAGGGCACGCGGAATCAGATGTTCGGGCACCAGCCGCATGACGATGGCAGCCGCCATTGTCCAGAAACCGCCCAGCGCAATGCCCAGCAAAACACGCCCCATCAGCAAAAATGACAGGTTGGGGGCAATTGCGACCAGAATGTTCGAGGCGATCAGCAAGACCGAAAATCCCAGCAACACATGGCGGCGATCAAACCGGCGTGTGAGGGTGGCGATGAGAAGACAGGTGATCATGGCGACAATGGCGGTGGCAGATACTGCCTGTCCGGCCAAAGCTTCGGAAATGGAAAGGTCATGTGCCATCGGGGTTAGCAGGCTGGCAGGCAGGAATTCGGCCGTGACCAGGCCGAAAACACCCAGTGTCATGGAAAGAACTGCGCCCCATGCCGGGGCCTTGTGCCCCTGCGTATCCGGGGCACTTGAAGGGTGATCGTTCATGGTAATGTGTTTCCCGTCGATAAGGATATATTTGGATTGACCCTAAAATAGGCTGGAAATTCCAGACGATCTATGCCAGATAATCTTGAATGATTGATCATTCGTCCGGGAAATTACGCGCAATGGATCCGGGGCGCGGCGCAAGTGACATGATTAGCGAATTGCTGCTGGGCATGCGCCTGGTGGGGTTGCATTATCGCCGTGTGCAAATGACAGCGCCTTTTGGCGTGCGTTTTGACGCGGAACCGGGCAGTGCGCAATTTCATTTTGTGGTGCGCGGCCCGGTTTATGTGCGGTGTGACAGTGGCACGCAACGTATGCTTGAAACAGGGGATGCGGTGTTGTTGCCGCGCGCCAGCCGCCACGAAATGGTTTCGTCGCCCGAGTTGGAGGCGTTCGATATTACCCGTTTTCAGGCTGTCGAAATTTGCCGCCAGGTGGATGCCATTCATGCCTGCAAGCAGGAAGCGGCCAACGGCGATTCCAGTCTGTTTTTTAGTGGCTGCATGAAATTTGATCTTGGCAGCATGGGCATGCTGATCCCGATGATGCCCGAGATCATTCATGTTGATACATTGCTGGCCAAAAGCCCCGAAATTCTGCCGATGCTTGAAGCAATGGAACGCGAAATATCGCGCGAACGGGCGGGGTATGGTGCCATTGTGACCCGCCTGGCCGATGTGGTATCGGCCTCGATCGTGCGGGGCTGGGTCGAATGCGGCTGCGGCGATGCCAGTGGCTGGGTGGATGCCCTGCGGGACCCGCGTTTGGGGCGCGTGATCAATGCACTGCATCGTGATCCGGGGCGCAACTGGACGGTGGCGTCGATGGCGGCCGAAATGGGGGCGTCGCGGTCGGTTTTTGCCGAACGGTTTCTTGACATGACCGGGGTGACGCCGCTGCGTTATGTGGCGGATTTGCGCATGCGCCTGGCAACCCAGTGGATCCGCCAGGACAATTTATCGGTTGATGCCGTGGCCTCCCGGTTGGGGTATGCCTCTGCCGCTGCCTTTAGCCGGGCGTTCAAGCGGGTGACGGGGACGTCGCCCGGCGAAGTGCGCCGGGGCTGAGATGGCCGGTCAGGGTTTGCGGACGGCAACCTTTTCCACCCGGTGGCCTTTGCCCTTGCATAATATGGCATCGGCGCGAAACCGTGACGGGGCCACATGTTCCTCAAGAACCTTGGCATTGATATTGGCCCATATTTCGCCAGCCAGAATGCGTGCTTCGTCGTCATTCAAATGGGCATAGCGGTGGAAATAGGATTCCGGGTTTTGAAACACACTGTTTTTAAGTGTGAGGAAACGGTGGATATACCAGGTGCGAATGTCGGTTTCATCGGCATCCAGATAAAGCGTGAAATCGAAATAGTCACCCGCATGGGTGGCTGCCGCCGGGTTGCCTGTTGTGCTGATTTCCAGCACGTTTAACCCTTCGACAATCAGAATATCCGGGCTGGTGATCACCTGTTTGCGGTCCGGGTCAATATCATAGGTCACATGGGAATAGACCGGGATTTCGACATGGTCTTCCCCGTCCTTGATGCGTTCCAGGGTTTCCAGAAGGGCGCGGCGGTCATAACTTTCGGGAAATCCCTTGCGCGACAGAAGGCCGCGTTCCTCAAGGTCGGCCAGCGGCCATAAAAAACCGTCCGTACACATTAAATCCACTCGGCCATCCGGCCCAAAGGCCTGGGCCAGCATCTGGCGCAACACACGGCAAAAGGTGCTTTTGCCCACGGCGACACTGCCCGCAACGCCGATAATGTAGGGGGCTTTGCGCGGGGCGGTTCCCAGAAGGTCGCCCATACCGGTTTTAAGACTGGTCAGATGATTGCGATGGGTGCGGATCAAATGCACTAGCGGGGCAAAAATTTCGGCAAGATCGGTGGTGTCGGTCGGGTCGTTCAGGCCGCGCAGTGCATCAAGGTCGTCCGGGCTTAGGTGATAGGCGGTGCCTTCCCCCAATGTCTGCCATTTATCCCGGTCAAACAGGGCGTAACGGTCGGGATAAAGCGTTGACGGGGATGGAGTCATTACGGCCTTCTGTGTTGCGGGTCGGATCATCTTCGTTTCGCTTTATGCCGTCTGGTGCGTCTTGATGCAATGTTAACGGCGATGATTTGCGCAATAAGTTTGCTCTGCTAGGGGAAAATGCGTAGGCAGGCGGGTGTTTTGGGCGTTCGGCTTTCTTATTTATGCCGGTTCCGGTTTTTGTCAATTCGTCCTTTCGTCGGGTTGTGCGCCATAAAGGGCGGTTTGCGCGGCCTGTGCCGCATCCCGCAGATGTTCTCGCAGGCCAGCAAGGTGTTGATGTGCAATCATGCGGTTGCTGCCAAAGCTGGAAAGGGCGCTGACCATGTTGCCGTGATGGTTAAACACCGGCACGGCAATGGCATAAATATTGTTGTCGCATTCGGCATTGTTGATGGCAAAACCCTCGGCACGAATATGGTCCAGTTCCTGGATCAGGGCTGGTTTGCCGGTGATGGTATTTTCGGTTCGATGCTGCAATTGTGCGGTTTCCAGCCAGGTATCGCGTTTTTCGTTTTCCATGAAGGCCAGCCATAATTTGCCATGCGCGGTAGAATGGGCCTCCAGCCGGGTGCCAACGCGAATATCGACATAAAGCGCCCGTTCAGGGACGGACCGGGCAATGCACATGGCGCTGCCCTGATCAAAGCGCGTTGCCATGCAGGCTTCGTGTGTTGTGCGCGCCAGATCATCCAGAACGGGTTGCAGGATGGGGGCGGCACCGCCATCACGGGCCAGTTTTTCGCCCAGATCGGCAAAAACATATCCTAGCGCGAAAACCCCGCGTGCCGTCATGCGCAGGGCACCGGCATGTTCCAGGGTATGCAAAAAACGGTGCGCGGTCGTCAGGTTGACTTTCAGCTCGTGCGCAACATCGCCTGCACTCAATTCGCGGTATCCGGCTGCAAACAGGTCGAGAATGCGAAACGCGCGAAGGACCGAACCATTAAGCTGTGTGGACATGTGAGGCCTTTCGCGTTTGGGATGACGTGAGACATTTGCCGGAAACCACCTATGCGCCGGATGATGCGACAAGACGTGCAGATCAATGCCCACCGTTGCTTGACGCCCGGAAACATCACGTAATATGCTATATTATAAATTATATTTCAAATATAGCAATATCAAGCAGGGTGGTAACATGTCGGATCAGAAAACCGAAACAGGTTTAACCGCTGGCGGTGCGGTTTTGGCGCGCCTGAAGGCGGTGGGGGTGGATTATATTTTTGCCAATTCCGGCACCGATTTCCCGCCGATCATCGAAGGCCTGGCAGAGGCCAGCGCAAAGGACATTCCCCTGCCCGAAGCCTTGATCATGCCGCATGAAAATGCGGCAATGGGGATGGCTTATGGGTATTATCTGGCAACGGGCCGGGCACAGGCGGTGATGGCGCATACCAATGTCGGCCTTGCCAATTGCGCGATCGGGGCGATCAATGCCGCCACTGAACATGTGCCGATGCTGTTATTTTCCGGCCGCACCCCGGTGATGGAGCAGGGCCGGTTGGGGGCGCGGACCGTGCCGATTGGCTGGGGCCAGGAAATGCGCGACCAAACGGCCCTGGTGCGCGAGGCGGTGAAATGGGATTACGAACTGAAATTTCCCGAACAGGTGCCCGATATGGTGGACCGTGCCTATGCCATTGCCAATTCGCAGCCCAAAGGCCCGGTTTATATGAGCCTGCCGCGCGAGGTTTTGTGTGAAACCTGCCCGCAGGAGGGTATTGATGCGCGTTCGCGCATGGAGCCGGTGCGCATCGCCCCGCATCCAGAGACCTTGCAGCAGGCCGCCGAAATGCTGGCCCGTGCAAAATGCCCCGTCATCATTGCCCAGCGCGGGGCGGGCAGTGCCGATGGTTTTGCCGCCCTGTCACAACTGGCAAATGACTGGGGTATTCCGGTGGTGCAGTATTGGGCGATCCAGCTTGCCCTTGCCACCACCGACCCGATGTTTGGTGGTATGGACCCGGCGGTTTACCTGAAGGATGCGGATATTGTGGTGGTGCTGGATTGTCTGGCACCCTGGTCGCCCGATATTCATGCCCTGCCTGAGGATTGCAAAATGATCCAGATTGGGCCGGATCCGCTTTATACGCGGTTTCCCGCCCGGCATTTTGCGGCGGATGTATCGCTGGCGGGTGAGACGGCGGATGTGATTATGGCGTTGGCAGAGGCCCTGAATCCGTTATTGGAAGGGGTGCGGGATGCCTGCCAGGCACGATTTGAAAAAATTGCCGCCCAAAACCGCGTCCTGCGGCAAAAGGCGCTAGACCTCGCCGAGGATGGGGCACAGATGCCCATGAGCAAGGCTTATGTGTCGCGCTGTCTTTCACAGGTGATTGTCGGGAAAAAGGCCACCGTTTTTTCCGAATTGGGCTGCCCGCTGGAACCGATGGATCTGAAAAATTTCCAGGCCTGGTATCAGGAACCCCATTCAGGCGGGCTGGGCTGGTCGTTTCCTGCCGCAATGGGCTTTGCGCTGGCGGATCGCAAGCGCCTTGTCATCGCGACAATGGGGGATGGGTCCTATATGTTTGCCAATCCGACAGCCTGCCACCAAATTGCCGAGGCATTGCGCCTGCCGGTTTTGATTTTGGTACTAAACAACAATGAATGGGGCGCGGTGCGGCAATCGGTTACGGGCATGTACCCCGATGGTTATGCCGCCCGTGCCAACCAAATGCCGTTAACATCGTTAACCCCCAGCCCGGATTTCACCAAAGTGGCGGCGGCCAGCCGCGCCTGGAGCGCAAAGGTCGAACATCCCGCCGAACTGACGGCCACCCTGAAACGCGCCATCGCCCATATCGAGGAAACGGGTACCCATGCCCTGGTGGAAATTGCGATTGCGCCTTGAGGGGAGCAGGGCATAGGGCCGTGCCGTGAAGCACGTGCCCTATTAGGGGCAAGTCGGGGACGGGTGGGCTATGGCCGTTTTACGCAAGTGCCTGTTTTATTCAGCAGGGGGCAGGGTATGTGCGATATGCGTGTCTGTTTGCCGGGCAGCGGCAAATACCTGCTTGCATCATAGGCAGAAAAATTATTTGATTGGATTCAATAAATTGTATCGCCTGTTTTGAGGAGGTCGAATGGACCGGGTTGTTGGCACGTCTGGACGGATCGCTTTTGCAAGTGCAATGCGCAATTTGCTCGCCGATGTGTATCCACAGCATGACCCGGCCCTGCTGGTGCGCCGGGTGTTTGAAACCCTGGACCTGCCGATTGAAGGCGAAGGTCCCGAACCGGCCGAAGAATCCCTGCGCAAATGGGACCAGCGCGATGCCTTTTTGATCACCTATGGCGACAGCATTTCGCGCAATGGCTATCAGGGCCTGAAATCCCTGCGTGATTTTCATCAGAAATGGCTGAAGGATTGGCTGCCGGGCATTCACATTTTGCCGTTTCATCCCTTTACCTCGGATGATGGTTTTTCCGTTTCCGATTTTACCATGCTGCGCCCCGAACTGGGCACCTGGGAGGATGTTGAAGACCTTTCCAGACATGCCAAGGTGATGGCCGATCTGGTGGCGAACCATATTTCCGCTTCGCATGAATGGTTTGCGCAATTTCTGGCCGGGCAGGAACCCGGGGTGCATTACATCAAAACCGCCAATGAGGGCGATGACATTTCCCAGGTGGTGCGCCCGCGCAGCCATCCGCTGTTAAACACGGTGGAAACGGCGCTGGGCCGTAAAAATGTGTGGTGTACCTTCAGCTATGACCAGGTTGATCTGGATTATGGCAACCCAGATGTGTTTTTCGAGATTCTGAAAATCGTGCTGCAATATGTCAGCCACGGGGTCAGCGTTATTCGCCTTGATGCCATCGGTTTTATCTGGAAAGAGGCGGGCACCCCGTCGATCAATGCCGAACAGACCCATAAAATCATCAAGGCCCTGCGCCTGGCGGCCAATGCGGTGGCACCGGATTTGGTGTTTATTACCGAAACCAACCTGCCGATGGTTGAAAACCTGTCCTATTTCGGCCAGCAGGACGAAGCCCACCTGATTTACAATTTTTCCCTGCCGCCGGTGATTTTGCATGCCCTGCTGAGTGGGCGGTCAGATTATATCCGTAAATGTATCATGGCGATGCCGCCCGCCCCGGCAGGCTGCACCTTTTTTAATTTCACCGCCAGCCACGACGGCATTGGTCTGCGCCCGGCGGAAAATATCGTGCCCGATGACGATATTACGCAAATGACGGAACATGCCCGCAAAATGGGCGGCGAGGTCAGCTATCGTTCCGTCGCGGGCGGGGGGCAGCGCCCCTATGAGTTGAATGTGACTTTGTTTAGCATGCTGGCCGAAAGTTTTGCCGGTGATCGGAATTTCGGGCTGGAACGCTTCATCATGTCTCAGGCGATTGCCATGTCGCTGGAGGGGATACCGGCGATTTATGTGCAGTCGATTTTTGCCTCGGAAAATGATCAGAAAGGGTTTGATCAAACCGGCATTCCGCGCCGCCTGAACCGTAAAATCTGGCAATTGGCAGAGGCCGAAGCCGCCCTTGAAACCCCCGGAACGCCGCAACAGGCCTTTGCCCAGCTTCGTGCCCTTATGTCGATCCGTCAGGGGCAACCGGCCTTTCACCCCAATGCCACGCAATATACGCTTAATCTGGGCTCGGAATTGTTGGGTGTCTGGCGGCAAAGCCATTTGAATGATCAAAGCATATTCTGTGTGTTCAATCTGACGGCACAGGACCAGGATCTTGATTTATCCCGCATCAATCTGATCATGAATGAAGGCTGGCAGGACCTGATTTCGGGCAAGGTGATCCCGGATTATGATGGCATCATGACACTGGCCCCCTATCAGATCGTCTGGATTTCCAATCTGGATGGTCGCCATCGCACCGAAAGCCGGTTGTTGCAGCGTTACCGCGATGCCATGCCGGTCTGACGTTTTTTTATTCTTAATGCCAAACAGGCCGGGCGCATTTTCTGCCCGGCCTGTCTGTTTTGGGGATTGTGGGCAAATACTCAGGCGGATTTGCCAATTTCGCTGTCTTTCAGGTCATCTTCGACGGCGGCGGAAAGTTGCTCGAAAATATCGTCCATCGCGCTTTCAACGCGCTGCCAGCTTGGGATAAACGGGCTTTCCAGCGGGTTTTCCAGATAATGCTGCCCGGCATTGATGATCACCTCGGACAGAACCTCGACACATTTTTCTTCCTCGTCACGATTGATTTTCAGGCCGTTAAACAGGGCGTCGGCACGGTATTGTTCGATTAAATCCAGCGCCATGCGATAATAGGTGGCCTTGAGCGTGCGGAAGGTTTCATGCGAGAAAACGGTGCCCTGGGTTGCCAGTTTGCGAAACAGCGATTTGGCAATGTCGCTGGCCATGCGTGACAGGCCATCATCCTTTTCGGCCGGGTCAAATTCGCGATGTTTATGGTCGTAAATATCGGCAATATCGACCTGGGCAAGACGATGGACGGTATGATTGCGATACATTTCCGAGAGCATTGAAACTTCCAGCCCCCAGTCCGATGCCACCCGCAACCCATAGGCCACATCGGTACGAATGGCAATTTCACCTGACAGCGAATAACGGAAACAATCCAGATAATTCAAAAAGTCGGTTTTGCCGACCACCTGCTTAAGGGCGCGGATCAGCGGGGTAACAAACAGGCGACACACACGGCCCTTAAGCGTGCCGCCCGCGACACGGGCGTAATAGCCCTTGGCAAAGGCGAAATTAAAGGCCGGGTTGGCAATGGGATACATCAGACGCGCCGGAAGGTCGGGTGTGTAGGTGGCGATGTCGCAATCATGAATGCCAATCACCGAACTGCGCCCGGTTGCGAGCGTATAGCCCATGCAATACCACACATTGCGGCCTTTGCCCGGCTCGTAACGGGCTAGGTCATAATTTGCCAGCCGGTCATGCACCGCGCGCAGGCGCGGGCCATCGTTCCAGAGGATGCGGGTGCGTTGTGGCAGGTCCTTGAAAAAGTCGCGGGCATAGGCGTATTGGGTTTCGTTGGCCCGGTCCAGGCCCACCACGATCTGGTCGATATAGGTGGCCTTTTTCAACCCTTCGAGGATGGTGGTCATGGCCGGTGTTTCCAGTTCGGAATACAGGCACGGTAAAATAAGGGTCTGACGGCGCGACCGGGCAAAGGCCGTCATTTCATAAGCGAGTTCTTCCGGGTCACGATCAATGATGGAATGAAGGGTTGTGATGGGGCCACCCTGATGAAAATCGGCCATTTTTACCTCGCTTTTGTTATTGCTGTTGGCGTTTGCGACAAGTCGTCGAGTATTGCATTAATCGAAATATTCCAGCCCTGGGGTCCGGGTGCCGGGGCGCGGAGAGCACTTTTTCCCGCCAGATCAAGGGTCGGGACCGGACCGTGTTTGACCGGGATTTGCACGGCAATGTCGGCCTGGGCCAGCATCCCGGCATCATTGGGGGAATCCCCCAGTGCGATGCTGGTGATATCAGAACGTTGCGCCGGCAGTTTTTGTTGTTCCTGTAACAGGGCAATGGCGGTTTGCATGGCACGCCCCTTGTCTGTTTCACCACAAAGAGTGTGAAAACGCCCGCCTTTCACCAGCTTCAGACCAAATTCTCCGGCAATGTTTCGGGCCAGTGTGATGTCGTTTTCGGTTGGTTGCCATATTAACGGATCAGAGCAGTTTCGGTTCCCGGCAAGGGCGGCATCCCCGAGCGAAAGGCCGGTTGCCGTTGCAATTTGATCGGTGCTGCTGCTGCGAAAGCTGGCAACGGGCACTGACACCGCCTTGGCAATGGCGCTGCGGGCATCGTCGATGGTTTGGGTGGCTGGTCCGGGCTGGCGCAAATCGCCCCCAATTTCAAGGACGCCGCCATTTTCGCCAATCAAACCGGCAAACAGATGATGGCGGTCATTGAGGCCATGCAGTTCGGCCAGGGTTTTGGAGGAAATGGCAAGTAACGGGACGTTATTTTCACGCAACCTCTCCAGGGCAGGGCGGGCGGCCTCCCATGAATAATCATCATGATCCAGAAAGGTACCATCCAGGTCGGTGAAAACGACAAGTCCGGTCAAATGCTGCATCTATCTCGCAAAATGTTGTGAAAACAGTATGTTGTTGGCCTTGGCTGTGAATCTTAACACACCGGGCGGGTTTGGGCGACAGCGGAAAGATTAAATTTTGTGCACATTTTTATGTGACTTTGAAGTTGTTTGTAAAATGATCATTGTGAGGCCTTTGTGCACCAAGTTTGCAACAAATCACGCGGGTGAGAACTTTCCGGATCTGAGTAAAAATTGAAGTTACCAATTTTTACTATATATTGGTAACGCATGCAGATGATGGAGGATAAGGTCATGTCCAAAACAACCAGTATTTCTTTGGGTGATCATTTTACCGGTTTTGTCGAGGCGCAGGTGGCCTCTGGCCGGTTTGGGTCGGTTAGCGAAGTCGTGCGGGCGGGACTGCGTGTGCTTGAAGAACGTGAAGCAAAATTTCAGGCCCTGCAAATGGCGATTACCGAAGGCGTAAATAGCGGCATTGTTGAAAACTTTAGCATGGAAGCCTTGCAGCAGGATCTGGATCGCGAAGGGGACGTGGATTAGTGCCGGGTTTTTTGGTGAGCAAGGCTGCTTATAACGATATTCGGGATATCGCAGCCTATACGCAAAAGACCTGGGGAGTGGGGCGTCGGCGGCGGTATTTAGATGGCCTGAATGAAAAATTCTCAATTTTGGCCGGTATGCCGGAAATGGCCCCGGAAAGGAGCGAATTTGTGCCGCCAGTCCGTATTTCTCCCTATGAAAAACACCTGACTATTTATGTGCAGCAGGGGGGTGCGGGTATTTTAGTTCTGCGGGTTTTACATCGTAGCATGGATATTGATGCCCATCTTTCCGGTTAGCCAATAGCCATCAATATATTGGCCCTGTCATTGCCATTTTTATCGGGCATATCGTGCAGCCAGAGGGGTACGCGTGGTTGTAAGCCTTTGTGGTTTAAGGCAAATAACGGACGATGCAGGAACAGGAAATAGCATAGCAAGATGAAGGGTGCATGATGGGCGTGAATACGGAACGGCGCAAATTTATCGGTTATATGGGGGCGGCGGTCGCGGCGGGCTTGATCCCGGGCGGGGTATCGCGCGCCTTTGCCGCAGAGCGCAGCACCGGCCTGCCGCGCGGTGAAAAAAAGCCGTTTTCATTTGAGGGCGTAATTGGCTGGGCGCGTGAGCAGGCAAAAAAGCCTTACCAGCCGCCGGTAATTTCCGATGCCCTGAAAAATGTGCTCTCGCGTATTGATTATGATGCCTATCAAAAGATCCGGTTTGATACGGATAAGGCCTTGTGGCTGCATCAGGAGGGTGTGCCGCCAATTGCGCCCTTTCATCAAAACCGGGGTACTCAGGAAAAAGTGCGCCTTTATACAGTGGAAAACGGGCAGGCGCAGGAAGTGGAATATGACCCGTCGGCCTTTACTTATAAGGGCGATATTCAGGCGGGTGATATGCCCGGTGACGCGGGATGGGGTGGTTTTCGTGCCCTTTATGAAAAGGACCATTCGCGCGACTGGCTGGCCTTTATGGGCGCGTCCTATTTTCGTTGTGCCGGGCCGCAGGACCAATATGGTTTGTCGGCCCGTGCCGTTGCCGTCAATATCGTCCTGCATGACCAGCCAGAGGAATTTCCCCGTTTTACCGAATTCTGGCTGGAACCCGCCCAGGATGGCGGCCTGCATATTTATGCGCTGCTCGATAGCCCCAGCCTGACCGGGGCGATGAAAATTGCCTGTCAGAAGCCCAATGATACCGACATTGTGATGGATGTGACGGTGCGCTTTTTCACCCGGCAGGCCATTCGCCGGTTGGGGATTGCGCCGCTGACCAGCATGTTCTGGTTTTCGGAAACCAACCGCGACGAGGCGGTGGATTGGCGGCCGGAAATTCATGACAATGACGGGCTTGCCCTATGGACCGGAACGGGCGAGCGTTTGTGGCGACCGCTTGACAACCCCAAACACACCCGCACCAGCAGCTTTGTCGATCAGTCGCCCAAGGGTTTTGGCCTGATGCAGCGCGATCGCAGCTTTGCCAATTATCAGGATGATGGCGTGTTTTATGACCGTCGGCCATCCTTGTGGATTGAGCCCAAAGGCGACTGGAACAAGGGCATGGTTCAGCTTTTGGAAATCCCGACCGATGATGAAATCCACGATAATATCGGGGCCTATTGGACGACGGACGAGGAAATCCCCGCCGGGGAAGAACGTGCCTGGCAATACCGGATGCACTGGATGAAGGCGGACATGTTTGGGGCGGCCAATGTGGGGCATACCATTGCCACCCGGACCGGGCGCGCCGGGGTGCCGGGGCAGAAACGCCCGGATACGGGCCTGAAATATGCCATCGATTTTGCTGGCGGCGATCTTGCCAGTTACAAAACCGAGGATAAAAAGATTACCGCGGATGTATCGGCCAGCAATGCCGCGATTCAAAATGCCTATTGTCTGCGCGTGGTCGGGCAGGATTACTGGCGATTGGTGTTTGATGTCTTTCCCGATGGCAACGGCCCGGTCAATTTGCGCGCCAGCCTGAAAGACGGCGACCGGCAGTTAACCGAAAGCTGGGTGTTTGAGCATCGCGAACATCATTTTTAGGTGCTGTCGGCAGGGGTGAAGCGCGTCAGGGCGGGGTGTGTTGGGCACCTCGCCCTGATTTTATAAATATTCAAACTTCCTTTATAGCCATTTGGTTATAGATGTTCGTTTTGTGCCTGTCTTTTCCGGGTTTGTCCATTCATCCTGCCTGGGCGGCGCGGTATTCTGTGATCATAACAAAGGCCATGTTGGGCCGAATGAGAATAAGATCATCAGGAAAGCGTCATGTATGTTCCCGTTGTTATTGTCGGCAGTGGCCCGGCAGGCTTGCTGTTATCGCATCTGTTAAAACGCCGTGGTATCGAAAGCATCATTCTGGAGCGCAAAAGCCGCGAGCATGTTGAAGGCCGCATTCGCGCCGGGGTGCTGGAGATGGGGACGGTTGGCCTGATGCGCAAAATCGGCGTTGATCAACGGATGAATGCCGAGGGCATTTTGCATGATGGCATTTACATTAGCGTCGATGGCGAGCGCCATCATATCAATATGAAAGAGCTGACCGGCGGGCAAACGGTGATGATTTATGGTCAGACCGAACTGACCAAGGATTTGATTGCCGTACGGCTGGAACAGGGGGGCGAGATTGTTTTCGAGGCCGAAGACGTCAGCCTGCATGACATAGAAAGCGACCGTGCCACGGTTCGCTATGTCAAGGATGGGGCCGAGCACAGCCTGACATGTGATTATATCGCGGCCTGTGACGGGTATCATGGTGTCGGGCGGCGCACCATGCCGGAAAACCGGCTGAAAACCTTTGAACGGGTTTATCCCTTTGGCTGGTTGGGGATTTTGGCAAAGGCCAAACCGGTGGCCGATGAACTGATTTATGCCTGCCATCAACGGGGATTTGCCCTGTGTTCGATGCGATCTGAAACGGTGGTGCGCCATTATGTTCAGGTTCCCAGTGACGCAAGAATCGAAGACTGGTCCGATGACCGGTTCTGGAACGAATTGCGTCGGCGCCTTGGACCGCGGGATGCCGAGTTGGTTAATGAAGGCGAGGTATTTGAAAAAAGCATTGCGCCGCTAAGAAGTTTTGTTGCCGAGCCCATGTCGCACGGAAGACTGTTTTTGGCGGGGGACGCGGCGCATATCGTGCCGCCCACCGGGGCCAAGGGGCTTAATCTGGCGGCGAGTGACGTGCATTATCTGTCACAGGCGCTGATTGCCAGGTTTTGCTACAATGATGAACGACCCTTGGCACATTATTCGCAACAGGCGACAGCACGGGTGTGGAAATCCGAGCGTTTTTCCTGGTGGATGACGTCAATGCTGCATCGCTTTGGTGATGAGGGTACTTTTGATGGCCGGATGCGTCGGGCGGAACTGGATTATATGCTGTCATCGAAGGCTGGCAAAACCGTGCTTGCCGAAAATTATGTCGGTTTGCCGTTTTAGGCTGTTTTACAATTGAACCTCGCAGGGAGATTGCCACCAAATCATCACATTTGCGATGGAACCGGCACAGGGCTGTTGCGTTAGAGAAGTGTTGTAAAAGACAACAGGTCATAACAAAACAAGGAGGTCCCGATGGTGGCCAAGAATGAAGCCGAGACGAGCACTGACGCTTCCAAGCTGCAGGCCGAGGTTGAGACCCTTCGCAAAGATCTGGCCGAAGTGACCAAAACACTGAAAACGATGGCCCGTGAAAACGGTGAAAGCCGTGCGGCAGAAGCAGCACAGCGTGTGCGTGAAATGTCCGGTCAGGCCCGTGAACAGTTTGACCATGCCCGCGAGGTTGCCGTTGGGCAGGTACGTGAACGTCCGCTGGTTACTGTTGCAGCGACCTTTGGTATTGGCCTGTTAATTGGCCGCCTGCTGCAACGATGATTGATCAGCTCATCGAGGCAATCGGTGACATGGCGCAGGCCGCAGCCGCAAGGCTTGCGGCCATCGCCGTGATTGGTGTTGTGATGCTGGTGGGGGCCGGGTTTGTTCTGGCATCCATTTATATGGGGCTTGCCGCCCATGTTGGCCCGGTGGTGTCGGCACTTACGGTTGGTTTGGTGCTGATTGTGCTGGCACTGGTGGCGATTGCCATCTGGTTTGGCAAAAGCCCGGCCTATGAGACCGGAGAAAAGCAAAAAACACCCGGCACCGCCGCACCGCGCAGCGAAGATGACATGATCATGGATTTGCTGATCGATGCCGCCCGGACCGGCTTTGCCACCGGGCAGGGCAATAAAGCGGCGATGAATAAAGGGTTTGAAAGCCTGTTTCGCGATTTGGACGGGCTGGGTGTTTTTGACCGTCGCCAAACCGTGGCCGACGCCCTAGAGCGCGCCGAGAAGGCCCAGAAAGCCGCGATGGAGCGTGCCGCGAACATGCAGGATTCCCCGGAAACGGACGGAATTGACGATATATTGCACGACAATAATCAAACCACCCCCTTCCCGCGCGATCCCGGCCAGGACCGCATGTAACCCGGGCCAGCTTCAGGATATGAAAACAAAAAACCGGCAATCAGCCCAGGCTGTGCCGGTTTTGTTGTGTGCGGAAAATGTTGTTTATTCGCCGTGGAAATGCACCGTGCCGATAAAGGGCAGGTTGCGATTGTTCTGGGCGTAGTCAATGCCATATCCGACGACAAATTCGTCAGGGATGTCAAAACCGCAATAATGAATGGGAATGTCCACTTCGCGGCGGGATGCCTTGTTCAGCAGCGTGCAGATTTCAAGCCGGTTGGGATCGCGGGTTTGCAGCAGGCGGACGACTTCGGACAGGGTGTAGCCGGTATCGATGATGTCTTCGACCAGCAAAACATCCTTACCCCGAATTTGCCCGTCAAGATCCTTGACGATGCGCACACTGCGCGAGCTTTCGGTAGAGTCGCCATAGCTGGATGCGACCATGAAATCGACCTCGACGGGCACGGTCAGTTTGCGTGCCAGATCGGCGATAAACACGAATGATCCGCGCAGCAGGCCGACCACGATCAGTTTTTGGGTATCTTTGAAATTTTCGTTGATCTGGGCTGCCAGCGTGTCGATTTTCGCGGCAATTTCCTCAGCAGTGATCAACGGCTTGACATCATAATCGGCCATTCGTCCGGGTCCCCGAAGGTGGAATTGTTCAATGCAGGCGTTGCTACCACAGGCGTTGGGGCTTGACCAGCCTGCTTGCGGTTGAATATGTGATCAGGTTATCTCGGCAGCTTTTAAGAATACCGGTTTATCGCCGTCATGCCATTGGGCATATTTTGCCATGACACCGTTAAAAAACGGGCTTTGCAACATTGTTTCCAGCCAGCGATGCAAATGGACAAAGGGCAGGGCATCAAAGCGTGCCTGGTCGGTGCGGGCAAACTGGCGGATAAAGGGGGCGATGGCAAAATCGGCCAAGGCCGGGCGCGCTCCAAACAGATATTTGCCGACAGCAAGCCTGCCATCCAGCCGGTTCAGAATTTTTTCGCCCTGTTCACGGTGAAAGTCCGGGTCGGCCCCTTCGTAGCGGCTGGCATATTTATAGCGGTCCAGGTTGGTTTTGAACGGGCCGTCATTTTGCGCAATCAGAACCAGCATGTCGTCAAGTGTGCCGCTTTCCGGGTTCAGCCATTCATGCGGGTCGTTTTCGGCCAGCGCCCAGACCATGATTTCCAGGCTTTCGTCAATCACCGTGCTATCGGGCAAAACCAGTACGGGAACGGTGCCTTTTGGGGATGCCTCAAGCATCGCTGCCGGTTTGTCGCGCAGGACAACTTCGCGCAGTTCCACATCAATGTCGGCTGCCATCAGGCTCATACGGGCCCGCATGGCATAGGGACAGCGGCGAAAACTGTATAAAACCGGATATGAGGCATTGGACACGGATGGATCCATTGTGTCCTTGCCCGAGGCAGGGGGGTGTGTTTGCTGGGTCATGGTATCGACTTAACCATAAGGGGCGTGCTTTGCAACCAACTTTGACCGACACGGGTATCGCACGGGAAGCAAAGCCGTTATAATTAATCTGTTCTGACAGTTCTGTCGCGGGACATCGTGAGGGTTCTTCTGGAACAGGGCAAAAAAGTTGGTCATTTTGCAAGGGACGGGCTTGATTTGTTGGCCCGGTTTGTGAAAGGAACTGCACGGGATTTTTCGTTTTGCGCCCCGGGGCAGGAAAACGGCGTTTTGCTGTGCCGCCCGCGCGCATTGACGACAACAGTGGAAACAAGGAAGCCGAGTATGACACCGTCCGAAATTGCACGGGTAACAAATTATCTGCGTCGCACCTTTGATAATAACCGCATTGCCATTGATCCGCCGCGTTCAAAGGGGCAGCCGGTTGAAATGCGGATTGGTGACGAATTTCTGGGCGTTTTGCACCGTGATGAAGACGAAGGCGAAATCAGCTATTCCCTGCAGATCATGATCCTTGAAGAAGACCTGCCGCCGCTTGTTTGAGCGTGCCAAAGTTTTTGGTCTTTGACCACAGGCGCAAGCCGCAAAAAAACGCCCTGCCGAGAAGCGGGGCGTTTTTGCATTTTGACGTATTAAAACCGGCTGTTTTTAATGTGGTTTATGCGATGTCAAAGGCGGTGCTGCGGGTGATGTCCTCCCACTGGGACAGTTCATCGTCAAGGCGTGCCATTTTGGTGCGGACAAGGTCAAGCGCATCTTCCCCCAACAACAGATGAACCGGCGGGTTTGGCAGCCCGATGATATGCAAAAGCGCCTGTGCCGCCTTGGCCGGGTTCCCGGCCTGGTGGCCGTTTTTCTGGTTGCGGGCATCGCGGATGGGGTCAAACAGGCTGTCATAATCGGTGATGCTGCGACGTGTCCGGACCATTGAACGCCCGGCCCAGTCGGTGCGGAAGGACCCCGGTGCAATGGCGGTAACATGAATGCCAAACGGGGCGACTTCGCTGGCGAGGGTTTCGGAAATGCCTTCAAGGGCGAACTTTGACCCGCAATAATAGGAAATGCCCGGCATTGTGATAAAACCGCCCATCGAGGTGATATTGATGATATGCCCGGACCGGCGCTGGCGCATGGCGGGCAGGATGGCCTTGATCATGGCAACCGCCCCAAAAACATTGGCATTGAATTGCGCGATCAGTTCTTCAAGCGGGCTTTCTTCAAGAATGCCTTCGTGGCCGTAACCGGCATTATTGACCAACACATCAATCGGCCCGATGTTGGACTGCGCCGCGTCAATTGCCGGGCCAATGGCGTCGAATTGCGTAATGTCCAGCAAAATGGCGTGGGCCTTTTCGTGCATATCGGCAAACGCCTTTTGCGCGGTTTCGTTGCGGACAGTGCCAATGACTGTATGACCGTCATTCAGGGCGGCGGTGGCAAAGGCCCTGCCAAAACCGGAACTGACACCGGTGATCAGGAATGTTTTCTGGGGTGAATGTTTTGTCATTTGCGATCCTTTCAGCAGAAGGGCCAGGCTCGGGGACGCAATGTCCAGTGCTGGCCGGGAACGGATCGCAGGCTAGTGAACGGCAATTATTTGGTATATGCTGTAATATTCAAATATACTATTTGGATTTTACAGCATAATGCGGGGTAGTGAATTTTCCGATATGCGGGCCTTCGTCGCCATTGTCGAGGAAGGCAATTTTTCGCGGGCCGCTGCAAGACTGCGTATTTCGCCGTCAACTCTGAGCCAGACCATCCGCCAGTTTGAAGAGCGTATTGGTGCACAATTGCTGATCCGCACAACGCGCAGCATGTCGGTAACGCATGCCGGGCAGCGCCTGTTTGACCGTTTTCGCCCGGCCCTGCGGGAAATGGAAGCCGCCCTGGGCGAGGTGCGCAATTTGCAAGGCGCTGTTTCGGGCACGGTGCGCATGGTGCTGCCGCGACTGGCACTGGCATCCCTAGTGGAACCGCATCTGGGCGATTTTGCCCGTGCATATCCGGAAATTCATTTGGAACTGGGGATCAATGATGCGGTCATCGACATTGTGGGCGATGGCTTTGACGTTGGCATCACCCTGGGCGAGCTTTTGGAGCAGGATATGGTGGCGGTGAAAATGGGGCCGGATCTACGCCAGCTTGCCGTTGCCGCGCCCGAATATCTTGCCCGATACGGCACCCCGGAAACACCGGCAGAATTGCTGGCGCATAACTGCATTAACTGGCGCAAACCGGGCAGTGACAAAATTTATAACTGGGAATTTTTTGATGCCGGCCGGTGGTTTGGCGTTGCGGTTCAGGGATCGCTGATGGTTTCGCATCGTGATACGGCGTTGCAGGCCGCAGCCCAGGGGGCGGGCATTGCCTTTGCCTATTGGTCCTCGCAATGGATGCAACCCCTTATCGATGCCGGAAGGCTGGTGCCCTTGCTTGAAAAATATTCCCCGCAATTTCCGGGCTGGTATTTGTATTATGCGCGCCAGCATCAAACCCCGGCGGCGGTGCGCGCGGTAATCGACTTTTTCCGCGCTGCCAACCGGCCTTCGGATGGTTCGTGACAGAAATAACAACAAAGCGCCTGTTGGGATGACCTGATATAAGATATATTTCAAATATGTTTTTTGGGCTGGTTTTGTCCGGTTGGTCTTACCGGATCGCCCGCCTGCCAGGACCGCCAATATGAAGGCTTGCTCATGCGCTTAACCGTTTTTAGCGATTATACCCTGCGGACATTGCTGTATTTGGCCTTGCAACGCGACGGGCTGGCAACGATTGACGAGATCGCACAGGCCTATGGCATATCGCGCAATCATTTGATGAAGGTTGTCAATCATTTGTCCCGACGCCAGATCATCCAAACCGTGCGCGGCAAAGGCGGAGGCATGGCGCTGGCGCGGTTGCCGCGGGACATTAATGTCGGCGCGGTGGTGCGCGATACCGAAAAAGACAGCCACATTGTTGAATGTTTTGACCCCGCCCGTGCAGGGTGCTGCCGGATCGAGGCGGCGTGTGGCTTGCAGCATGTATTGCATCGGGCGAGAGAGGCATTCTACGCCGTGCTGGACGATGTTACCTTGGAGGATTTGCTGGGGACCCGCCAGGAGAAAATGGCCGAAATGCTCGGGATGATGCCGTTTTCGCCAGCGCGGGAATAGGTTTGGCTTCATCTGGTGGGCAGATGAGGCAATATGAAAGCGAACCATGCAGGAAAGGACAGCCCTGCCATGCAATTTATCTTTTAACATGTATTTTATATATATGTTAAAAGGATGCCGTTTTCGGTCACGGTCGAAAAATATCGGGCATTCTTGATGAACCTTTCTTGGCGAGGCGGCAAATGACCATTCATGGATTGCGCAACACCATTCAGGCAGAAGCTGACTCTCGTCCTGTTTCTGAATTTAACACTGACAGCCCCCTGAGGGATTTGCTGGCTTCTCGCCGGGAGCGGGAAACGGGGGAGGGCAAGACAGGCGACGTCGCGGCTGAGGTAAATAGCGGGGATGTCAGTGATGGCGGTGATCCTGGTGAGGCCGAACGATCCGTCGAGGCGGGGTTGCGTGCTCGCATTGCCGAACTGGAACAGGAACGCGATCTTTATAAAGTCATGTTTCAGAACCTGGATGGTTTTGGGCATTCGCTGGTGTCGGTGCGTGAATCTTTTGCCGAATTGTCGTCGCTTCTGGGCGATCACAGCCGGGCAAATAGTGACACACGCAGCGAAAGCGAGGCCAGTGAGGCGGGCTTGACGGACATGGTTGGACATATTGCCGCGATGAGTGACAAGGTTGATGATGCGTCAAACCGCATCTCGGAACTGAATGGTGATGCCAATCGCATCGGCAGTATTTTATCGCAGATCGATAATGTGTCGCGCCAAACACGGCTATTGGCTTTTAATGCGAGTATTGAGGCAGCCCGCGCGGGCGAGGCAGGGGCCGGTTTTGCTGTTGTCGCCACCGAAGTGCGCGCACTTGCCGGTGAAGCGTCCAATGCGACCCGTGATATTGGCGCGCTGGTCGGACAAATTAAAAGAATGGCGGGCACCACGGACGAAGATATGCAGGAAAACGCCCGCGCCGCCAGTCACTTGAAGAATGAGGCAACCTGCCTTTTGACGCGAACCGGGCGGATGGTCGCAATTTCCCGGAAATCGGCGAGCGTGCTGACCACGGCAGCAATGTTAAGTGAAATCGAACTGGCAAACCTGGAGGAGCTGGAACTGAAGCTGGAGGTATACCGGGTTTTCATGGGGTTGTCGGATGCGACCGAGGATGACTTTCCGCCAGAAACGGAGTGTCGGCTCGGGCAATGGTACTATGGCGTGCTCGGGCAGGAGCAGTTTGCCCGTTTGCCTGACTTTGCCGCAATGGAAGAACCGCATCGTCGGGTGCATGACAATGCCCGCGAGGCCGTGCGCCATTATCGTGCTGGAAACAATACTGAGGCGTTAAAGGCATTGGGAGAGATGGAAACCAGCAACCGTGACGTGATGGTTCGCCTGCGTCGCATGATCCGTGCGCAGGTTTAACCCGATCAGCCCGGCGCGGGGAGAACGGTTATTGATACCGTTTGACAGGACCAGATCATAAGGGGCCGCCCGGTTAAGGCGGCCCCTGGTCGTTTTCTTTGTTGCAGGAAAGCCCCGCAAGGATCAATCAGCCTGGGTTTCAACCATCTGTTTGTTGAAATACAGGGCGACAAGGGTGCAGATCGCCCCCGACAGCAAGTAGGCACCCACCATGATCAGGCCAAATTCCTCGCACAGGAAAAGGGCAACCAGAGGGGCGAAGCCCGCGCCGATCAGCCAGGCGAGGTCGGATGTGATGGCAGAACCGGTATAGCGGTATTGCTGGCGGAAGTTTGATGCCAGTGCCCCGGCAGCCTGACCAAAGGACAGGCCGAGAATGGCGAAGCCACCCAGAACGATAATGTCTTCACCAATGGCCCCGGCCTGATACAGGAAGGGGGCAACGAAACTGCCAGCACCGATGATGGCAGCTGCAATACCCAGCAGTTTGCGCCGACCAATGCGGTCGGCAATAATGCCCGATGCGGCAATGGTCCCCATGCTGATGACAGCGCCAAGGAGCTGGATCAGCAGGAAGCGGCCAACGGAATGATCGGTATACAGGTTGACCCAGCTTAACGGGAACACGGTGACCAGATGAAACAGCGCATAGCTGGCCAGCGGCAGGAATGCACCGAGAAGAATGGTGCGGCCGTGAATCTTGAAGGTGTCGGACACCCGAACCGCCTGGAGTTCGTTTTTATCAAGGAGCGAGCCAAATTCGGTGGTGGCAACCAGGCGCAGGCGGGCAAACAGGGCGACGACATTGATGGCAAAGGCGACAAAGAAAGCATAGCGCCAGCCCCAGTCGATAAAGTCTTTATCGTTCAGTGTGCCGAGGAAAAAGGCAAACAGCCCTGCTGCAAGAATAAAGCCGACCGGTGCGCCCAGCTGGGGCATCATCGCATACCAGCCTTTGCGGTTTTGGGGCGCATTGAGCGCAAGTAGCGAAGCCAGCCCATCCCATGCCCCGCCCAGGGCCAGCCCCTGGCAAAAACGGAAGGCACATAACAGATAAATACCCAGTGCGCCCGCACTGGCATAGCTGGGGATAAAGGCAATGGCAACGGTGGAACCACCCAGCAGGAACATGGCAACCGTGAGTTTTGCGCCGCGACCATGTTTGCGGTCAATTGCCATAAATAACAGCGACCCGGCAGGCCGCGCGATGAAAGCCAGTGAAAAAATGGCGAAGGAATACAGTGTTGCCGTGACCGGATCGTAACCCGGGAATAACAGCCGGGGGAATACAATTACTGCTGCAATGCAATATGTGAAAAAGTCGAAAAACTCCGACGTGCGACCAATAACGACGCCCAGGGCGATTTTGCCCGGATCGACCTGTCTGCGCGTGGAAAGCTGCCTGACATCCCTTTCGAGTTGTGACGAGGAGGCCGCTGCGTAAGACTGACTGGGATAATTCATATACCCCTCCCTCTTTGTTTTCTGACCGTTATGGTTGGGTCAAAGCCAGATTTGGAATTGGTCTTAAAACAACTATGAGCCTGTAAATCATGGCTGTCAAATCGCCTCTTAATTGGGAATGTGACTTATGTCGCACGATCATGGCAAATGTGGCGGAAAAGCTGGGGTGCCGGGGTTGACAAAATTGCCCGCTGGATGTAGCAATCCGGGCAACGGTTTGAATTTTTCAAGCTATATTTTCGTCAAATGTGGCGGCCTGGTGCTGTCGCATTTTAGAAACTGAATCCGGGAACGACAGGCAATAGACGTGATTGGGGCTTTCGGGGCGCAATGCGACTGTTGCTGTTTTGTTTGTAAATGGTCTCGTCCTGAGACTGATCAAAAGATCAAGCGTATGTCATTAAAACTTTCACGCGGCCTGCTCATTGCACCTCTGATGCTTCTCCTGACTGGATGCAATCTGGTTGTGATGCAGCCTTCGGGTGACGTTGCAATGCAGCAACGCGACCTGATCCTTATTTCCACTGTTCTGATGTTGCTGATCATCATTCCGGTGATGGCACTGACGGTGTTTTTCGCATGGAAATACCGTCAATCGAACAAAGACGCCGAGTATGATCCCGAATGGCATCACTCGACAAAGCTGGAAGTTATCATTTGGTCAGCGCCGTTGCTGATCATCATCGCACTGGGGGCGTTGACGTGGGTAAGCACGCACAAGCTTGATCCGTATCGTCCGCTTGACCGTATTGATGCACAGCGCCCGATCGCGGCTGACGTGAAGCCCCTGACGGTGGAAGTCGTGTCGTTGAACTGGAAATGGCTGTTCATTTATCCCGAGCAGGGTATCGCAACGGTTAACGAACTTGCCGCACCGGTGGACGTTCCGATCAATTTCAAGATCACCTCGGACTCGATCATGAACTCGTTCTACATTCCCGCACTGGCAGGCCAGATTTATTCGATGGCCGGAATGGAAACCAAGCTTCATGCCGTGATCAACAAGGAAGGCGTCTATAAGGGCTTTTCCGCCAACTATAGTGGCGATGGCTTTTCGGATATGCACTTCAAGTTTCATGGCCTGAGCCAGGCTGATTTCGATCAGTGGGTTGCCAAAGTGAAAGCGGACGGGGCGACGGAGCTTGGGCGCAGCGAATATCTTGACCTGGCAAAGCCGAGCACGGCTGTTCCGGTCGAATATTATAACAGTGTTGATCCGGAACTTTATCACGCCATTCTGAACCGTTGTGTCGAGGCTGGCACAATGTGCATGGATGAAATGATGATGATGGATCACATGCGCGACAAGAAAGGTGGAAAGTCCCATGACGAACACGCCGAACTGTTTCCTTCGCTGGAACGATCGGAAGTCGGCATTTGTTCGGTAGAGGGGTATTCCCCGGCTTCGGCATCCGAAAAGGAAATGCCGGCCGCGAAGCTCTGATCGAAACGTGATCCCGATTTTATCGGACCTTGGTGGCTGTGTCTGACACAGCCACACTGAAAAGAAGAGTAAACCGATGTCTTCAAACACGGATCTGTTAAAGTTGATCTTTGGTCGGCTTTCCCTTGATTCAATTCCGTATCACGAGCCTATCCTGATTGTGACCTTTATTGGTGTTGCATTCGGTGGTCTCGTCGTTCTCGGTGGTATCACCTATTTTGGCAAATGGGGGTATCTGTGGCGCGAATGGGTCACGTCTGTCGATCATAAAAAGATCGGCATCATGTATATGATCCTGGGTGTTATCATGCTGCTGCGCGGTTTTGCCGATGCGCTGATGATGCGTGCCCAGCAGGCGATGGCCTTTGGCGGAAACGAGGGTTTTCTGCCGCCCCATCACTATGACCAGATCTTTACCGCGCATGGCGTGATCATGATCTTTTTTGTCGCCATGCCGTTCGTCACCGGTCTGATGAACTTTGTGGTGCCGTTACAGATTGGTGCACGCGACGTTTCATTCCCGTTTCTGAACAATTTCAGCTTCTGGATGACGACCGCCGGTGCCGTTGTAATCATGATTTCGCTGTTTATCGGCGAATTTGCCCGTACCGGCTGGCTGGCATATCCGCCGGTGTCCGACATTATTCACAGTCCCGGCGTTGGTGTTGACTATTATATCTGGGGTTTGCAGATCGCGGGCCTTGGTACGCTGTTATCAGGGGTCAACCTGATTGCAACGATTGTGAAAATGCGCGCCCCGGGCATGTCGATGATGAAAATGCCGGTCTTTTCCTGGACCGCGCTTTGCACCAACATCCTGATCGTGGCTTCGTTCCCGGTTTTGACCGCCGTTCTGGCACTTCTGACACTTGATCGTTATGTCGGCACCCATTTCTTTACCAATGATATGGGCGGCAACGTGATGATGTATGTGAACCTGATCTGGATCTGGGGTCATCCCGAGGTTTACATCCTGATCCTGCCCTGCTTTGGCATTTTCTCCGAAGTGGTCTCGACCTTCTGTCGCAAGCGGCTGTTTGGTTACAGCTCGATGGTTTATGCAACCGTCGTGATCACCATCCTGTCCTATCTGGTCTGGCTGCACCACTTCTTTACGATGGGCTCGGGTGCCAGCGTGAATGCGTTCTTTGGTATCACCACCATGATCATTTCCATCCCGACGGGTGCGAAAATGTTCAACTGGCTGTTTACCATGTATAAGGGCCGCATCCGTTTTGACGTGCCGATGCTCTGGACGGTCGGTTTCATGCTGACCTTCGTGATCGGCGGGATGACCGGTGTGCTTCTGGCCGTGCCGCCTGCAGACTTCGTTTTGCATAACAGCCTGTTCCTGATTGCGCATTTCCATAACGTGATTATCGGTGGCGTTGTGTTTGGCGTGTTTGCCGGGATCAATTTCTGGTTCCCCAAAGCGTTTGGCTTCAAACTTGATCCGTTCTGGGGCAAAATGTCCTTCTGGTTCTGGTTCATCGGCTTCTATTTCGCCTTCATGCCGCTTTATGTGCTGGGCCTGATGGGCGTTACCCGCCGCCTGAACCATTTTGACGATCCTTCGCTTCATATCTGGTTCATCATTGCCGCTTTTGGTGCGGTTCTGATTGCGGTTGGTATCGGCTCGTTCCTGATGCAGCTTTTTGTCAGCATCAAGAACCGCGAAAAACTGCGCGATGTGACCGGTGATCCGTGGGATGCACGCACGCTGGAATGGTCCACATCCTCGCCGCCGCCGGAATATAACTTTGCGTTTACCCCGGTTGTCTATGACCACGATGCGTGGTGGGATATGAAGCAGCGCGGCTTTACCCGTCCGACCGAAGGCTTCAAGCCCATTCACATGCCCAAAAGTACCGGTGCCGGTGCGATCCTGGCAGGTCTGGCAATTGTCTTTGGCTTTGCGATGATCTGGTATATCTGGTGGCTTGCCATTGTCGCTTTTGTTGCGATGGTTGCTGTCGCTATCGGGCATTCGTTCAACTATGACCGCGATTTCCATATTCCGAAAGAGCAGGTTGTGAAGACCGAAGACGCACGAACCCGGCTTCTGGCAAAAAAGGCGTGAGAACTCGATAATGGCTACGCAATCTGCCGTGAATAATACGGAGACCCCGGTTTTCCTGGCAAAGGAAGAACCGCACGCACCAAGCAGCACCATGCTTGGATTCTGGATCTATCTGATGAGCGACTGCCTCATCTTTGCGGTCCTGTTTGCAACGCATGGTGTTCTTGGCCGCAATTATGCAGGTGGCCCCGGCCCGCAGGATCTGTTTGATCTGCCGCTGGTCGCGGTCAATACCTCGATGCTGCTGTTTTCGTCGATCACCTATGGCTTTGCCATGTTGGCGATGGACAAGAACAATCTTCGGGGCACCCTGGGCTGGCTGGCAGTTACCGGTTTGTTCGGTGTTGCCTTCGTTGGTCTTGAGCTTTACGAGTTTGCCCATCTGATTGCCGAAGGGGCCGGTCCGCAGCGCAGTGGCTTTTTGACCTCGTTCTTCACACTGGTCGGAACCCACGGTCTGCACGTGACCTGTGGTATCATCTGGCTGATCACGCTGATGGTCCAGGTTGGCAAATATGGCCTGGGTGAAGCCAACAAGCGTCGCCTGATGTGCCTTAGCCTGTTCTGGCACTTCCTGGACGTGATCTGGATTGGTGTGTTTTCCTTTGTTTATCTGATGGGAGTTCTGGGATGACCTCGCACGCGAATGACCATTCCCACGGGCATGATCATGGCCATGATGGTGCCGCCCACGGTTCCTTCAAAGGATACATGACCGGTTTTATCCTGTCGGTCATCCTGACAGCCATTCCGTTCTGGCTGGTGATGGCGGATGTGCTTTCAAGCAACACCGCAACCGCCATTGCCGTGATGGGCCTTGCCGTGATTCAGATTGTGGTTCACATGATCTATTTCCTGCATATGAACACCAAATCGGAAGGCGGCTGGAACATGCTGGCGCTGATTTTTACCATCGTGATTGTTGCCATTGCGATTAGTGGTGCTTTGTGGGTCATGTATCACCTCAATACCAACATGATGCCGCAAATGTCCGAAAGCATGATGAAATCCATGCCGTAATGGGCCGGATATGATGATTGAAAGGCGCGGCGGGGAAACCTGGCGCGCCTTTTTTCTGTCTGTAATGGCGTTTCGCCCTTTTCGTGAAAGCAAGTTTGATGACACAGCCCGTTTCTTCCGATGCACATACCTCCGGCCACCCGCGCTCGATGGTGACACGGATTATTCTTGCGATCATTGCCATCCTCCTGTTTTGCGGCTTTGTGGCCCTGGGGATTTGGCAGATCGAACGGCGTGCCTGGAAACTTGACCTGATTGAACGGGTGACAACCCGTGTTAGTGCCCCGGTAAAACCGGCCCCGCATCAGGCCGAATGGTCCGGCGTTAATCGCAAGGATGACGAATATCGGCATGTCTCGGTAACAGGCACGTTTCTGAATAACGAGGAAACGCTGGTTTATACCTCGACCGATTACGGGGCCGGGTACTGGGTGATGACGCCGCTGGTGCGGGCGGATTCAGGGGCGATTATCATGATCAATCGGGGCTTTGTGCCCACCGACCACAAAGACCCGTCAATCCGTGCTCAGGGGCAAGTCGAAGGTGTTGTTACCGTGAATGGATTATTGCGCATGGATGAACCGGGCGGCACCTTTTTGCGGGATAATGTGCCGGCGGAAAACCGCTGGTATTCGCGCGATGTCAAGGCGATGGCCGAACATGATGGCCTGGATGCCAACCAGGTTGCGCCTTATTTCATTGATGCGGATGCGCAGAAAAACCCGGGTGGTTTGCCGATTGGCGGATTAACCCAGATCCGGTTTCACAACAGCCATCTGGTTTATGCGATTACCTGGTTTTCATTGGCGCTTATGGTTGCCGTCGGGGCATGGTATGCGCTGCGCACCCCAAAAAAACACAAGCATCCCAAGTAAATACCGGTTTAAACTGCCGGGGTGCGGAAGGCACGTTGTTTTATATATCAGGTATTGCCGATGCTTTTGTCTTTGTCCGATTCCCGTCAATTGATTATTGACGCCCTTGTTCGTAATAACGTGTCGGCTGAAAATGCCGCCTCCGTTGCCACCGCACTGGTCGCGGCCGAAGCATCGGGGCAGGGCGGGCATGGTTTTCGCCGGGTCGAGGCCTATGCCACCCAGGCCCGCAGCGGGAAGGTGGACGGGCAGGTCACACCAAGTTTTAGCCGCCCGGCACCGGGGATTCTCGCCATTGATGCGGCACATGGCTATGCGTATCCGGCGATTGATCTTGCCGTTGCCGAATTGCCCGGTATGGCGCGTGCGCAAGGCATTGCAATGGCAACCATTCGCCGGTCGCATCATGCCGGGGTGATGGGCCTGACGGTGGAACGTTTCGCCCAACAGGGCCTGCTTGCCATCATGGTGGCAAATGCCCCTGCTGCGATGGCACCGTGGGGCGGTGTGCGGCCGATATATGGCACAAACCCGCTGGCCTTTGCCGCCCCGGTGCAGGGCAAGGGCCCGATTGTGGTGGATATGGCGCTGTCCAAGGTGGCGCGCGGTAAAATCATGGCGGCCCGCCAGAAAGGGGTGAATATTCCCGAAGGCTGGGCGCTGGATCGCGATGGCAACCCGACGACCGATGCCAGTGCGGCAATGGAGGGCACCATGATCCCGACCGGCGATGCCAAGGGGGCGGCGTTGGCGCTGATGGTGGAAATTCTGGCAGCGGGGTTAAGTGCGGCGCATTTTTCGCACGAGGCAACGTCGCTTTTTGATGACAAGGGCGCACCACCGGCATTGGGACAAACCATTATTGCCATAGACCCCAAAAATACGGCGCCAGGATTTAATCCGTTAGAACGCATTTATGATCTGGCGGAGGAAATTGCCCTGGACTCGGCCGTACGCCTGCCGGGGCGGCGCGGGCAGGCGCTGCGCGACAAGGCTGCCAACGAGGGCATCGAGGTTGAAGATGACCTGATTGCGTTGGTCAAAAGTCTGTAGTTTTGCCTGTTGGCGGTGACGGATTTGAAATCCGGGATGTACAAGCAGAACAATCAGGTTTAATCGTATGAGGAAATAAACAGCACCATCAAATATTTAGGGCAGGTACAGGTGGCTTTGTCGCAAACGGATATTGCTTCGCGCCTTGGCTGGGTCGCGGTTGACTGGGGAACATCCAATCTTCGTCTGTGGGCGATGGATGCCGATGACGGTATTTTGGCGCGTGCCGAATCTGACCTTGGCCTGAACAAAATCAATGATGGCGGCTTTGAAACGGTGCTGCGTGACCTGGTTGCGGGCTGGCTGCCCGATACGTTGTCGGACGATAATTCCATTTCCGTCATTGTATGTGGCATGGCCGGGGCAAAACAGGGCTGGTGCGAGGCCCCTTATGCCACGGTTCCGGCCCGCCCCGAAACGCTGGCGGCGGGGGCGGTAAAGCCTGTTTTGAAGCAGGCGGGGCTGGATGTGCATATTCTGCCCGGTTTGTGCCAGGTCGATGACCCCGATGTGATGCGCGGCGAGGAAACCCAGCTGGTCGGTTTTATGGCTGATCATCCGGATTTTGCCGGGTGGGTCTGTTTGCCAGGGACGCATAGTAAATGGGCGCGCATTGCCAATGGCACCATTTCCGGTTTTCGTACTTATATGAGTGGCGAGGTTTTTGCCCTGTTATCGCAGCAATCCATTCTGCGCCATTCGATGCAGGGCGCGGATGATGCGGCAGCCTTTGAAAACGCCATTCGGCATATCTCGGTAAAACCAAAAGAGTTATTGCATTGCCTGTTTGGCATTCGTGCCGGTGGTCTGGTGTCGCCTGACGGCCAACAGGCCGGGGCGGGGGCGGCCATTTTGTCGGGCTATGTGATTGGCAGTGAAATTGCCGATATCATGGCCCGATTGGGAAGGGACGAAAGCATTGCATTGATTGGTGCAGGTAAACTTGCCTCCCTTTACCGGCAGGCCTTGCACGTTCATGATTTTGATGCTGAAATTATTGATGCGGAATCTGCGACCCTGGGTGGGTTGCGCCGGGCCCATGCCGCTTTAACCAAATCATAAATCGGCCCGCAAGGAAACGTTGAGACCGGAAAGGATCATGTGATGTCACATCGTAATCTGATTGCTATTTTGCGCGGCGTGCATTCTTCCGAGGCAGGCGATATTGCTAGGGCACTGGTGGAGGCGGGTATTACCCTGATTGAAATTCCGCTAAATTCCCCTGATCCGTTTGAAGCGATTCCCGCGATGAAAAAGGCGGTTGGGGACAAGGCCAAAATTGGCGCCGGAACCGTATTGACGGTCGAAGATGTAGACCGTTTAAAAGAGATCGATGCGGAATTTGTTGTATCACCAAACTGCGATACGGATGTCATCAAGCGCACCCGCGAACATGGCATGGGGTCCTGGCCCGGTGTGATGACGCCGACGGAATGCTTTGCCGCGATCAAGGCGGGGGCGTGTGGCCTGAAAATTTTCCCCGCCAGCCAGGTTGGCGCGCAAGGCATTGGTGCGATGCGTGCTGTTTTGCCCAAAACACTGCCGGTTTTTGCCGTGGGCGGGGTGGAGCCGATTGATTTTGAAAGTTTTGCCAAGGCAGGCTGTAACGGGTTTGGCCTGGGATCGGGCATTTATAAACCAGGCATGAGTGCCGATGAAGTGGGCCGCCGGGCGATGGATTATGTGTATACCTATGATGCGGTTTATCGCGGTTGTCATTGATCTTTGACGCCAGATCGGCGGGCAGGCTATCTTGGCGCCATTGATAAACCGACCATTCATGGGAGGATCCATTGGATCTGGGAATTAAGGGCCGCAAGGCCATTGTATGTGCGTCGTCCAAGGGGCTTGGACGGGGCTGCGCCATTAAACTGGCCGAAGCTGGTGTTGATTTGACGCTAAATGCCCGCAGCGAAGGCCCGCTGGAAGAAACCGCTGGCTATATTCGCGATACATTTGGCGTAAATGTGCAGATTGTCGCCGCCGATATTACGACCGAGGAAGGTCGCAATGCGGTTCTGGCGGCCTGCCCGGAGCCGGATATTCTGGTCAATAATGCCGGTGGTCCGCCCCCGGGTGTTTGGTCAGACTGGGGGCAGGATGAATGGCAGGCGGCGATTCAGTCCAATATGCTAACCCCGATTTTGCTGACCACGGCGGTTCTGCCGGGCATGATTGCGCGTAAATGGGGCCGGATTGTCAATATCACCTCTGGCTCGGTCAAATCGCCGATCCCGCAATTGGGCCTGTCCAACGCGGCACGTGCCGGGCTGACCGGTTTTATTGCCGGGACGGCGCGCCAGGTGGCAAAGGATGGCGTTGTCATCAACAATCTGTTGCCCGGCCAGCATGATACGGACCGCATCAATGCCCTGATGGGCAACCGGGCCAAGGCGGAAAACATTTCGATGGATGAAGCCCGCAATCGTGCCCAGGCGTCGCTGCCGACTGGTAAATTTGGCGATCCGATCAATTTCGGGGCAACCTGTGCATTTATGTGCAGCGAATATGCCAGCTTCATGATTGGTCAGAACCTGCTGCTTGATGGTGGCGCGTTCAACTCCACAATGGGCTGAGGGCCGGAATGGCAAACTGGACCTTTGTGTATGTGTTGCGGGAAACCGGCAGTGCCAGCCCGCGCACCTATGTTGGATGGTCCACCGATGTTGAGGCCCGCCTTGCCGCCCATAACAGCGGCAAGGGGGCCAAATCCACCCGTGGACGCCACTGGGAAGTGGTTTATATGGAACGTTTTCGCACCTTCGGACAGGCCATGAGCCGCGAATGGCATTTAAAGCGTGACCGTAAATTGCGCAAACAGTTGGTGGCCTGTTTCCCATCGTAAAATCGGGCTTGATGCGGGGCTGCGTTTGCGGCTAAGTCAGGCGATAAAATCAACTCTTTTGCCAAGGACACAGCAATGGCGGTACAAAAAGCCAACCCCAAGAAACTTAATGCCCTGCAAACCCGCACCCTGGCGCTGGCCCAGATTTTGGCCAAAGACCCGAATTCCGGTAGCATTGACCCCGAAACCGGTGATGCCACCATCCATCGCCTGCCGCACGGGCATGGCGACCATGTGCATGTTGGCGCCTTTGTGGTGTCGGCCCGTGATGCCAGCGGGTTTAACAACCCGTCAGTCTGGGTGGCACTGGCCCGCAAGGGGCTGGCGCGCGAAGGGTACCCGACATCCATCGTTCTGACAGCCGAAGGCCTGGAATATGATACCGGCCTTGCGGAGCATTTTGTGGAAGAATCCGATCATTGATCGATATGTTGCCGCTGTTCCGGTTTTGACGGGGACGGCGGCAGCCTTTGCCACCGTCAGCCAAAATCGCGGCGGGCCTGCAGCACCCGGCCAAAGGTGGTAACGAGGCAGAGTGTGCCGAAAATGGCGGCGATGGGCTGGAAATAGTGCGGGAAAACACAAAAAGCCAGGAGTATGGCAATGGTTTCGCTGCCTTCGGTAATGCCGGTTAAGTAATAGAAGCTTTTTTTGCCCTGTTTTTCGTGATTATCCCCGCGTTTGGCGGCGATAATGGCATAGGCGAGAAAGCTGCTGCCGGTCCCGACAAAACAGAAAATCAGGAACGCCGCCATTAACGCATCCTGCGGACGGCCAATGGCAAAGGCCAGCACCATGCCCGAATAAAACAGGAAATCGGCGACAATATCGTAATAGCCGCCAATGTCGCTTTCCTGTGTTTTGGCGTTGGGGTGGCGGCTGCGCGGGGTGGCATGGCGGGCAATGGCCCCGTCCATGCCATCGGCCAGGCGGCTCAGGATGATCAGGCCCGCCGCGACATCATAAAGGTTGATCGCTAGGGCAAAGGCCGCCATCAGGCCCAGAAGAAACCCCAGGGCCGTCACCATGTTTGGTGTAATGCCGCTGCCCGACAGCCGCCGTGCCACCGCGTTTAAGGGTGGGTCGATCAATGGGCGCAGGCGGGAATCAAACATTCGGGGCTCCGGGGTTAAGGCGTTGTTTTGTTATAACCTGACTTGCCCCAATTTCATAATCACCAGAATGTCACGGGCACCCCACCCCTAAAAAACGCCGCCCGATGGGGCGACGTTTGGGGACTTTTTGCGACGTTTTGTGCTGCTGCAAAGTGCGGATTTGTCTCAGCCCTGATGTTCAGCAAGTTCCGTGCGCAGGGTTTGCAGGCTTTTGACCTGCTTGCCATTGGCATCGAAATTTTCGGGGTTCAGCCAGGTTTCAAATGCGGCGCGAACCAGCGGCCATTCCTGATCGAGAATGGAAAACCATGCTGAATCACGGTTGCGGCCCTTGTAAACCATATGCTGGCGGAAGGTGCCTTCATAGACAAAGCCATAGCGCGTTGCGGCCGTGCGCGACGGGGCATTCTGATCGTCGCATTTCCATTCGTAGCGGCGATAGCCCAGCTCGTCGAAGGCGCGTTTCATCATCAGATACATCGCCTCGGTCCCGGCGATGGTGTGCGACAGGGCCGGAGTATAGTTGATATGGCCCACTTCAATCGTGCCATGTGTGGTGTCCGGGCGCAGAAATGCCGCAATGCCGACGGCCTTGTCCGTGGCAAGGTCGATAATGGCGTGCAGCATCGGGTCCGGTCCGCGCATGTTATCAAGCCAGGTTTGATAGGTTTCAACATCCTCGAATGCGTCGTAGGGAAGATAGGTGAAGCGTTCACCCGTCGCGGCCACCCGGTTGCCTTCAAACAGGTCATTGGTATGCCTGGCGGGGTCAATCGGTTCAACCCGGCAGTGGGTGCCCGTCATGGCTGTATAAGGTGGCAGGGTGGCGGGTTTCCAGTTTTCAACAGGGCGGCCAATGGGCTGGTCGAACTGGTTGTATCGGGGCGTGGTGGTCATGGTCTTGATCCTTGATGATACGCAATTCGGCCAAGGTGAGGTGAAATCGGCCCCATGCGAAGGGCCAGTTTAATAAATTACATGGGGCCAATTACGGGGCGGGGCGTGTGTGCACACCCCACGGCGTAACTGACCCCATTAAATTCAGGCCTGTGCGACCTCTATTCCGCTTGCGGACCAGTTGCCGGGCCAGACTTCGGCATCGCCCGCACGCAACTGGCGGATTTTACCCACTGGCACATCACGGGCCAGCAGGACGGGGCCGTCGCCCCCATCGCCGCCATCGGGCGTGGTCATGGCGAAAATGCCATTATGGCCCAAATCGGGCTCGCACGGGATGTAAACCGCACAGCCGCTGTAATTGGTGGGGTTTTGGGTTGTGTTGATGGCCGTCCCCGTGGTGCCACAGGCGGCAATGGTGCACATCAATTCCACCGCACGGGCCTTGGCACAGCCAAACACGCGATGATAGCCCGATGCCTTGCTGGTCATGGAGGGCACCAGCACAAGGTCCAGATTTTGCTTTGCCAGCAGGCAGGACAGGGCCGGCATTTCGATATCCAGGCAAATCAGAATGGCGATGCGCAATCCGCGCCATTCAATGACAGACAGTTTCTTGCCCGGTGTCAGGTTCCAGTTATCGGGTTCCTGTTCGCCGGGTGTGAGGCTGAGTTTGTCCTGGGCAATCATTTTGCCATCGGGCAGGAAGGCCAGGGCGCGGTTGGTTTGGCCACGCCTTGGATCATCACCGATATGCCAGGGCATGGAGCCAGCCACCAGCATCATGTCGTGGCGAATGGCAAGGTTGGTTGCGCCGTCAATAATGGCGGGGGCCTGTTCGGCCATCCAGGCGATTTCCTCGTTCGGTTGCAGGCCGTGGGGCTTGAAAGCCAGCCATTGTTCGCTGGCATATTCGGGCATGACAAAAATATCGGCCCCGTCAGCACGGGCCTGTTTCATTTGTTGGTCAATATGGGCGATCCAGTCAGAAATGCCGGAAACGGCAACCCCCAGATTGGTGGCCCACAAGGCGATATTGACGGTTTCTGTCAGGTCTTTGGTCATGGTGACGTCCCCAAATTACAGGTGGGGGAAACAGGCAGCCGGAAGTCTG
The DNA here is from genome assembly GCF_003326755.1 of Thalassospira profundimaris. Taxonomy (GTDB): domain Bacteria; phylum Pseudomonadota; class Alphaproteobacteria; order Rhodospirillales; family Thalassospiraceae; genus Thalassospira; species Thalassospira profundimaris_B. Next base: position 67,425 of record NZ_JPWH01000002.1, read on the forward strand.
ACTTCAGTATCAGATACCGGCTGCCGGTGAATTCAGTGTTATGTCCGTTATGTTAACAGGATGGATCAGCTTTTCAGCTTGGTCCAGACGCGGTTGCGCAAGTCGCGCGCCTTTTCCGAACAGTTTTTGCCCGGCACCAGCCGATCCGCATATTTTTCCGGCATGTTAACGGCCGGGTCGGTCTTGAGGGATTCATCAAGATAGGCATCCGACCCTTTGATCGCATTCATGTAACCGGCATAGTTGGAGGCGGCAGCGGCATTTTCGGGCTGCATCATCCAGTTGATAAAGGTTTTGGCATTTTCAAAGTGCGGGGAACCTTTGGGAATGATGAAGTGATCGGACCAAAAGCTCAGCCCTTCCCTGGGATAGACAAAAACGGCACTGGGCAGGCTTTCCTTGGTGCGGTGCGATGCGCCGTTCCATTGCATGTGCATGGCAACTTCCTTGGCCGCCATGCGGTCAATTGTGCCTTCGGAACTGTAAACCGCGACATAGGGTTTCTGCTTTTGCAGAATATCGAGGATCTTTTGTGCTTCTTTGGGGTCTTCGGTGCATTTATCCACCCCGGCATAATAGGCGGCCGCGGCATACATTTCGACTTCGTCATTCAGCGCGCCAATTTTGCCCTGGAATTCGGGGCGCGGTTCAAAAAATTCTTTCCAGCTATCGTCCAGCTTTTCCTTGGCGACATCGGAATCATAGGTAAAGCCGGTTGTGCCCCACAAATATGTGACCGAATATTTGCGATCCGGGTCGTATTTCATGGTGTCGTGCGGTTTGGCGACATTTTTGAAATTCTCAAGGCTCTTGGCATCAAATTCGGTTGCCAGCTTTTCCTTGATCATGACATCGACCATATAATCGGATGCGACAACAATATCGTAACCCGATGCCCCGGCCTGCAGTTTTGCCAGCATGGTTTCGTTGGAATCATAGACATCCAGCGTCACCTTGATGCCGGTTTCCTTTTCAAATTTGTCAAACAGTTCCGGCGGGAAATAGTTTGACCAGTTATAGAAAAACAGCTCGCCATCGGCTTTGGCGGCCCCGGCACCCAGGCTTAAAAGGGCAAAGGCGGATGCGCCAAGAAGAATAGAACGCAGTTTCATCTTAAAGCTCCCTGATTGGACGGTCTGATTTATGGTTTGGCATGTGGCCCGTCCCCCAACCACATGCCCCTCAATTCGGATGATATGACCCGATAACGTCTCAGTAACGGATACGGTCGATCAAAAACGAGATGCTGACAAAAATGATGGATATGATCAGCATCAGCGCGGAAATGGCATTGACCTCGGGTGTGATGCCAATGCGGATCATGCCAAAAATATAGATCGGCAGGGTGGTGGACCCGGCACCGCCAACGAAATAGGAAATGACGAAATCATCCAGCGAAATAATGAAGGACAGCATCGCACCCGATAGAATGCCTGGCCATAACAGTGGAAACGTCACACGCTTGAAAGCCTGCCATTCATTGGCATAAAGGTCGTTTGCCGCCTCGATTAAGGCAGGGTCCATGCCGTCCAGCCGGGCACGGATGGGCAGATAGGCAAAGGGAATGCAAAATACGGTATGGGCGGCGATGATGCTGATTAACCCCAGTTTGACACCAATGACGATGAAAAACAGCAAGGTGGCAATCGCGGTGACGATTTCGGGCACCAGCAGGGGCAAGGTCAGCATGGCGGCAACGCCGCTTTCGCCGCGAAACCGCCCGCGGGCCATGCCCATTGCAGCCAGGGTTGCGGCAATGGTGGCAATGACGGTGGCTGACAGGCCGATCACCAGCGAGTTTTGTGCTGCGCGCAGCATGTCGGAATTATCCAGCACCACGCTGTACCATTGGGTGGAAAAACCGGTCCAGATGGTGGCAAGGCGGTTTTCGTTAAACGAAAGAACCAGCAGCACAATGATGGGCAAATACAGATAGGCGAAAAAGAAAATCGCCATTGGCGTAATGCCGTGAAACCGCCAGATCGGGTTGGTGCGATCAATTTTCATGATGCGTTCTCCGGCAGTTTCTTGAATTTAAGCGAATAGACCATCATCGCGATCAGCACCAGGGCCAGCAGGACAAAGCCCAATGCCGCGCCAAAGGGCCAGTTGCGGGCGGCGCCAAACTGGCTGCCGATCAGATTGGCGATCATCATGAATTTGCCACCCCCCAGAAGCTCTGGCGTTACATAGGCACCCAGGCAGGGAATGAAAACCAGAATGGACCCCGCAATAATGCCCGGTGTTGCCAGCGGCAGGATGATGCGGGTCATGGCCTTGCGTTTATTGGCCCCCAGGTCAAAGGCCGCCTCGATCAATCGGTGATCGAGTTTTTCCAGGCTGGCATAAATCGGCAGCACCATGAAAGGCAGGTAGGTGTAGGTCAAACCGATGGAAACGGCATAGGGGGTATAAAGCAGGTCCAGCCCGCCGGTGTCCAAGCCAATGGTATTGAGCAAATTGTCAATCAGCCCGCCATTGCGCAACAGCAGCATCCAGGCATAGTTGCGCACCAGAATGTTGGTCCAGAACGGGATTGTAACCAGAAAGATGAACATGTTGCGCCGGCTTTGCGGCTGCATGGCAATGTAAAAGGCGGTCGGGAACCCCAGGATCAGCGCCAGAACGGTGGTCAGGGCCGATAGCTCGAAAGATCGCAGGAAGATTTGCAGATAGTCGGTATTGATGATCAGATTGTCCATCAGATCGCGGTCAAAGATGAACGAGATATAGGCATCAAAGGATAGACTGCCCCAATTTACCCCGCCATTTGTGCCGCGTTCGAGAATGGAAACATAGGCCATTTGCAAAAGCGGCAGGCCCATGAAAAAGCCGATATAGACCACTGCCGGGGCGATCAGCCAAAAACGTTTGTGTCGGGTAAAAAATTCCATTGGCTTAATCCACCAAAACACGGATGGCGGCGGCCGGAAGGGTGACATCCACATCATCCCCCCGGGCAAAGGGCATGGTGGCCCCGTCGCGGTTTTGCACGCGGGTTAACAGGCGTGTCTGGTCATCCAGGCGAATGTGATAGGTGGTATCGGTGCCAAAATAAACCACATCGTCAATTGTGCCACGCAACGCGGTTTCGCTGCTGCCCTGTGGTGCGAGAATGATGCGTTCGGGGCGGATGGCAATGGTTGCGCTGGTTTGTTGAGCGGATCGTGACGGGTTTTCGGCCACCCCGGCCAGGCTGATGGTTTGCCCGCCGGGCAGGGCAAGGATGGTATTGTTGGCATCGTTGCCATTTTGGTGAATGTCGCCTTGCAGGAAATTGCTGTCGCCAATGAAATCGGCAACAAAGCGGTGGGTGGGTGTTTCGTAAATGTCGCGCGGGGTGCCGATTTGCAGGATTTTGCCCGATTTCATCACCGCGATGCGGTCCGACATTGCCAGGGCTTCTTCCTGATCGTGGGTGACGAAGATAAAGGTAATGCCGGTTTCGGTTTGCAGGCGTTTGAGTTCGATCTGCATTTCCTTGCGGAGCTTGAGATCAAGGGCCGAAAGCGGTTCATCAAGCAACAAAACCTTGGGGGCGGGTGCAAGTGCCCGGGCGAGCGCAATACGCTGCTGTTGCCCGCCCGAAAGCTGGCTGGGCTGGCGGTCGCCAAATTCGGCAAGGCGTACCAGTTCCAGCATTTCATCGGCGCGGCAGTTGGCATCGCGCTTGGGCATGTTTTGCATCTCAAGGCCGAATGTCACGTTTTCGCGCACGGTTAAATGCGGAAACAGGGCATAGGACTGAAACACCGTATTGATGGGCCGTTTGAACGGGGGCAGATTATTCAGGGCTTTGCCTTCAAGGGCAATTTCACCGCTGCTTGCCTGCTCGAACCCGCCAATCAGGCGCAATAGCGTGGTTTTGCCGCAGCCAGACGGGCCCAGCATGGTGAAAAATTCGTTTTGGTAAATATCAACCGATACGTCATCAAGCGCCAGGACAGCATTTGGGCCGCTCCCGAACCGTTTGCTGACCGCGCGTGCGGAAATCACGACGTCTCTGTCGGACATGGATATACCCCCTGAATGACCGTTTGCGAACGGAATTTGATGCCCTGCCATCTGGCCCCTTCCCCCGATCAACGATGTCAAACGGGACAAAGGCCTGGTTCTTGTGACCCAGGCAGGTAAGTATTATTGACGTTTAACGCTTCTGGCGGCAAATGGTTTCCAAAATGCCGCCAGTGCGTTTTTTTTATATCCGTCGATTGGGCCGTTTCAGGGGAACGGCAGGTTCCTGTGCGCGCGGGTTTTTGCGTTCAGGCGGTCGGCGTGATTTTTTGCAGGGCAGTGGTAATGTCGGTTTCAACATGCAGGGCGTTGCGATCAAGGATACCCATGCCCGTCAGCACCTTTTGCGGTTGAGATTGCAGGCCGACCAGAAACAGTCGTGTGCCATGCCGCTGGCAGGTTGTGATGAAATGCTCGATCCGCGAGGCACCGCTGGCATCAATCATCGGCACGTCATCCATGCACAGGATAAAATCGCGCGGATAACCGGCCACACTGTCGATCACATCGGTCAGGCGGTTGGCGACGCCAAAAAACAACGGTCCCGACAGGCGATAGATTTCAAGATTATCCGGGATGCCATCACGGATGATCGGGTTATCGGGCAGGCCATCGGGCTGGTCCTGGCGGATTAACGGGGCGGAGCCGGACGGGCGGTTTTTGGGGCTCGGTTTTCCGCCGCTGGTTCCGTTGCTATTGCCATTGCCATTGCCAGCAGGTGTTTGGGCAATGGTCACACTTTCCGACATGCGGTGCATGAACAGAATGGCGGCCAGCACGACACCGGCCTGAATGGCAACTGTCAAATCAACCATCACGGTCAGCCCAAAGGTCACGATCAGCACCAGCCGGTCGCCCAGCGGGCCGCGCAAAAGGCGGGCAAAGCGGTCCATCTCGCTCATATTCCAGGCGACAACCATCAGCACGGCGGCAAGGGCGGCCAGCGGAATGTAATTGGCCAGGGGCGCCAGCAACAGCATGAAAATCAGCAGGAAAACCGCATGCAGCATGCCCGATACCGGTGATTTTGCGCCAGAGCGAATGTTGGTGGCCGTCCGGGCAATCGCCCCGGTGGCCGGAAGACCGCCAAACAGCCCGGATGCCAGATTGGCAACACCTTGCGCCACCAGTTCGCAGTTGGAACGATGGCGCCGCCCCGTCATGCCATCGGCCACCATGGCCGATAGCAGGCTTTCGATCCCGGCGAGAAAGGCGATGGTGAAGGCGCTGGGCATCAGTTGCATGATGCGCGCCATTGAAACATCGGGCAGGGCGGGCAGGCCGATGTCCGCCGAAATGCCGCCAAAACGCGAACCGATCGTATCAATGGGCAAATTGCCAATGGCAACAACCAGCGATGCCAGGGCCACCGCAATCAGGAAACTGGGCAATTTGGGTGCGGTACGCCGGGCGATGATGATCACGGCCAGCGCGCCCAGCGCAATTACAAGATTGACCGGGTCCAGGGTTGCACGGGCCTGCCACAGGGCCTCGATCTTGGCGATAAACTCGGCAGGCATTTCCGCCATTTTAAGGCCGAACAGATCCTTGATCTGGCTGGTGAAAATGATCACGGCAATGCCGGAGGTAAAACCCGTTACCACAGGTTCGGGGATATATTTGATCCAGGTGCCAAAGCGCGCCAGCCCGGCAATGATCAGCATGATGCCCGCCATCAGCGTTGCCAGAATTAATCCGTCATAGCCATATTGGGCGATGACATTAAACACCACCACGACAAAGGCACCGGTTGGCCCGCCAATTTGAAAGCGGCTGCCGCCCAGGGCGGATATGAAAAAACCGGCGATGATGGCTGTGACCAGCCCCTTGTCCGGTGTGGCCCCGCTGGCGATGGCAAGCGCCATTGACAGCGGCAGGGCAACAACCGCCACCGTCATGCCCGAAATGGCATCCTGGCGCAGATTTGCCAGTGAATAACCCTCGCGAAAGACAGTGACCAGTTTGGGCAAAAACAGGGTCCAGCCAGAGGTTTGGCGCGCAGGGATGTTATTCATGAAGGCATGATCCAATTGTATGGGGTTATTTATCCACTAAAAACAGTGTGATTGATTATTCATTTACCGAAAATAAAATGTCAATCATGGCATACACAGGCGCGCTATGTGCAAAACGAATGGGTGCCACAAAAACGATGGGGCCGGTTTTATAATTTTGCGACATTATTTGGGCCGTGTTAGCGCAATGGTTGACGTCTGCGGCAATTAATTCCACGCTTCCGGGTTGAGCATCCATTTCAAAAGCGGGATCAATGTCATGCGCGAAACCGGCTTTGCCAGCAGCAATTCTTTTGTCTCTGAGGGTATCCGTTCTGTTGTGCGCGATATTGCACCCTCGCAAATTCGCGAGGTGGCCCATTTGGGCATGGGACGGGATGATGTGGTGCCGCTGTGGTTTGGCGAACCTGACCAGCCAACGCCGGAATTTATTTGCCGCGCTGCGATGGATGCCCTGGCAGCGGGTGATACGTTTTATCAGCCCAATGCCGGTATTGCCCCGCTCCGTACGGCTTTGAGCGACTATATGAACGGTTTGTATGGCACCGCACTGTTGCCTGATAATGTGATTGTGACGGTTTCGGGCCTCAATGCGATCATGGTGGCATTACAGGCGGTGTTGGGCGCGGGGGACCATTTGGTCACAACCGCACCGATCTGGCCCAATCTTGTTGCCATTCCGCGGGTTTTGGGCGCTTCGGTCACAACGGTGCCGTTGCAGGCCGACGCAAAGGCAGGCTGGCAGCTTGACCTTCAGGCTTTGTTTGATGCCTGTCGCCCGTCAACAAAGGTGATTTTGCTTAACACGCCGAATAATCCGACCGGGTGGATGATGTCGGAAGGGGATCAGGCAAAACTTGTGGCCTTTGCCGAAGAACGCGGCATCTGGATTATTGCCGACGAGGTTTATGCCCGTCTGGTTTATAACGGGCAGGATTATGCGCCGTCCTTTGTGCCCTTTCTGCGCGAAGACCGCCGGATTATGGTGATCAACAGTTTTTCCAAGGCGTGGGCGATGACCGGCTGGCGGTTGGGATGGATTACCGCGTCCAGGGCAGCCTGTATTGAACTTGAAAAACTGATGGAATTTAACGTGTCCTGCCCGGCGGGCTTTATCCAGCAGGCCGGGATTGTCGCCCTGCGCGAGGGCGAGGACTTTGTTGCCACGGCACGGGCGTGTTATGCCCGGTCGCGCCAGGTGCTGGTGGATCGTTTGTCGGCCATGCCGCGCGTGATGTTACCCGCCGCCGATGCGGCCTTTTACGCCTTTTTCCATATAGACGGCGTTACCGATACGCTGGGTTTTGCCAAGAAGTTATTGGGTGAACAGGGTATTGGCCTGGCCCCGGGCGAGGCCTTTGGCCCCGAGGGGGCGGGGTTTATCCGGGCCTGTTATGCGGTATCGGAAGACCGTATCCATCAGGCGATGGATGGGATGGAACGGTTTTTGAACACAATGTGAGCTGCATGGTGCTGCAAACAACCCCCCGACAGGCCGGGCCGTCGGGGGGTATTTGTTGGTGAAGCCTTGTCTTAACCTGCTGATGCCGCCGGTGCGGGTGTTAACCGGCTGCCAACCGAGGCCAGAAAATAGTCATAGGCGCGGTCGATAATGTCATCAAGCGAGCGGGTCTTGGCAAACATCTGCCGGGCGGTTGCCATAAATTCATCACGGCTGGGCAGGTGTGGCAAATGGAACGCCGAAAGGGCATCGCCAGTGCGATGGCGGGCATTTGTCAGTATGTCGTGAAGATTTTGCAGGTCCGGGCCGTGCAGATTGGTGCTAATCGCCTTGGCAATGCGGTCCGGGTCAAAGCGGGCGGCAAGCTGCTCGGCAGCCCGGTTGATCACCTTGGTGCCCAGGCGCTGTTCATTGCGCAAAACCTGCTTGGGCGGCTGTTTCAAATCGCGGACCAACCCCAACCAGGACAGAACACACAGGATGTAATAGGTCGGGTCATATTCCCACCAGCGAAAACCCTGGCGCGCACTGCTTTGATAGGCGTGGTGGTTGTTGTGCCAGCCTTCGCCCATTGTCACAATTGCCAGCAGCCAGTTATTGCGCGAATCATCGCCGGTTACATAGCGTTTGCGCCCGCTGACATGGGCCAGCGAATTAATGCCAAATGTGCCGTGATAACAGGCCACCGTGCTCCAGAAAAAGCCCACGACAAGGCCCGACCAGCCCGCAATCAGGAAACAGGCCACCGCCAGAATAATCGCTGGGGCAGTTTCAAATTTATGCAGCCACATCAGTTCGCGATAGCGGGTTAAATCGCCCACGGTGGAAAGGTCGGCCTGGTCATGCTGGCGGGCAAAGATCCAACCGACATGGCTGTAAAGAAAGCCGCGATGGCGTGGGGAATGCACATCGTTTTCGGTATCGGAATATTTGTGGTGATGGCGGTGCTTGGCGGCCCACCAGATCACACTTTTTTGTGCACTGCTTTGCGCAAGAAACGCCAGAACGAACTGGAAAAAACGGCTGGTGGCAAAGGCGCGATGGGAAAAATAGCGATGATACCCGCCTGTAACCCCGAACATGCGTACAACATAAAGTACAACACCCAAAATGGCGGCCTGCCAGGTAATGCCCGTCCAGATCGCGGCAAAACAGGCCAAATGCACCAGTGAAAACGGGATCAGGGCCGGATAGATGATATCATCATGGTGCCGGTTTGCTTCGGGTGCCGGGGGGACGGTCGTCAAAGGCATTATATGAAGTTCCAGTTCTGTCGTTCAGGAAGATACGGGGCCGGTTGTCCGGGCCGGTTAGGGATCGCATCCACAAGGCGGTGTCGCCTGAAGGCTTTTTTAGCCTTGAAATGCCGGTTAAGCATTTACCGGAAGGCACAAGGTGCCGGGGTAACAGTGTTTCGTGCGCGATCCTGACGTTTCGATATTGGACCCTGTCCAAAAGGTTTATCTGAACATGGGGATTCCGCCGTGGTGATGCAATAAAAACCTTGCGACGGGTCAAACCACATTGGCTGTATTGTGACGTGTGTCACCCGGAAATTCGCGGTTTTCATTATGGATGAATTTTTTGCGTCAGCATTGACAGAAGGCCGCGTGCACCTGAAGGCGTATTTTTCCATGAAGCTTTGGCGCGGGCGGTGTATGGTGATGACGGGCGATCGGCAACATCAAAAGGTCTGTAAATGCCGGATATTCTGACACTTGAGGAAATCACAAACCGGGCGAACGAGGAAACCCCCGTCGAGATAACCTTGCGTCAGACCAAACTGACCAAAAGCTGGCTATTGCCGCATCTGGATGCGCTTCATGCCGATTTGCGGCAATTGCGTTCGGCCTTTGACGCGGCCTATCGCCATTCTGCCGAGGTAACAAATAACCCGCGCCGGACCTATCCCAAGGGCTATTGTCTGGAAATCAGCAAGGGGGTGCAAAACCTGTTGCAACAGCAGATCCAGCAGCCAACCACACCGGCCATGCAGGCCCTGCGTGAATTTTGCCTCAATGGGGGGATTGCCAAACGGGTGTGGGGTAATTTGCGCAACAGCTATTTTCAGAATGCCTTTCAGTTTGGCAGCCTTTATGTCGATGTTGCCAATGATACGGTCAATCCCAGCAAGCCGCAGGTGGAAATTCTGCCCTGGGTGAAATCCGGTTTTTATGCCATTCGCGATTATGCCAAATACGCCAAACTGGCGGAGGTCTATTGGGGCGGCAAGGTTTATCCAAACCGGTATCTGCCCGAACTGGCCGTAATGTTCCCCATCGTTTTTGTTAATCGCTATGGCGAGGTGGAATTACAGGCCAATTACCAGACCATCCTCTATCGTAACATGGAACAGAACTTCAAACTGGCGGAAACATACCTGTTTAATCGCAAAAATTACGGCGACCCGCTGCCGGACCCTTATCATGCCTTTTTGCAAAACGAATTTGGCGCACTGGCGGAACCGGCAAGTGACGATGTGTTGCGCGGCCTGTTTGCCGATGCGCGTAAAACCGGTTTGCGCTTTGATATTTCTCGGTGCCAGCCGATGCTGGATCAGGCGCTTGAGGTTGGGAAGCGGTCGAAACGGGCTTAAGCGTGAAATGCTAAATCGTCTGGTTATCTTATGATTTCGAAAGTCGAGCGGAAATGTTCATTCGGTGGGCGTATAAAGCCTCGAGGATGATTGTATCCTGACTTTCAAACCGGAAGAAGATTGAGGTCGGAAAATCCTGCAGGCTCCATTTCCGGAAATCTTTGTGTTCAATCCGGGTATAGATCGGGCAGGCCAGCGGCTTTGTCGCGATGAAGGCAATGGCGCTATCGACCTGATCGACGAATTTAAGCGCGATGTTCGAGCCCGCCCGTGCGCGATAGTCGGCCGTCAAATCAATAAGCTGGCGTTTGAATGCAGCACTTCGGACGATCCGGGGCATGAAAAACTATTCAATTGCGATTTTGCGGGCGTCAGCAAGGTCGTTATCCGTCCAGTCAGAATAATCATTTTCATGCAAAGACCGTTTCAGCTGTGCATGAATGTTGGCACGTTCCTGATCTTGCGTTTTTTCCATGTGTCGGCGCACCAGATCGCGGATAAATTCGCTGGGTGTTTCGTAAAGGGCGTCTTTGCCGGTCATTTCCGCAACATAAATTGCCAATGGGTCAGGCAATGTTGCGTTAAGGCGTTTGACCATTTTTCTGTTCGAGGCAGTCATTGCCAGGCTCCTTTGTAATCTCTGCCACTTTATCATATTTGCGCGTCCGGTGCGATAAGGTGCGCGTTGAGCGCGCAAATTTATGCTGGCTGGAAGTTACGAAGGAGTGGTTGCCAAGCGTATAATACAAAAAAACACCCGGCAAAATTCATTGCCGGGTGTTTTTGCAAGCAGGTTGCGTCTTGGTCAGATTTCGGGGAACCAGGCTGCGAGGATGCCAAATTCCTCGAGTTTGCTGACAACCATTTCAGCGGCGTCCTCGGCGGACTGGTCCGAGGTATTGACCGTGATTTCCGGGTTTTCCGGGGCCTCATAGGGGCTGTCGATCCCGGTGAAGTTGGCGATTTTGCCTTCGCGGGCCTTTTTATACAGGCCCTTTACATCGCGTTCTTCACAAACTTCCAGCGGGGTATTGATGAAGACTTCGATGAATTCACCGTCCTCCAGCAGGCTGCGGGCCATTTGTCGTTCGCTTTTGAAGGGTGAAATGAAGGAGACCAGCGTGATCAGTCCGGCATCAACAAACAGCTTGGCCGTTTCGCCCACACGGCGGATATTTTCCACCCGGTCGGCATCGGTAAAGCCAAGATCCTTGTTCAGGCCATGACGGACATTGTCGCCATCCAGGCTGTAGGTATGTTTGCCAAGGGCGTTGAGTTTCTTTTCAACCAGGTTGGCAATGGTCGATTTGCCCGCACCTGACAGGCCGGTAAACCACAGAACAGCCGATTTCTGGCCCTTCTGGGTGGCGCGGGCCTGTTTGTTGATGTCCATTTCCTGCCATTTGATATTGGTCGCACGGCGCAGGGAATGGTTGACCATGCCCGCCCCAACGGTGGCGTTGGTATAGCGGTCAATGATGATGAAGCGCCCCGTATGGCGGTTATCGTCATAGGGGTCAAAGGCAAGTGCACGGTCTGCCGCGATATTGGCAATGCCAACTTCGTTCAGTTCCAGCGTTTTACCGGCGATATGTTCGAGCGTATTGACATTGACCTTGTATTTAAGCGTGCTGATCTGAGCGCCCGAAATCTGCCCGCCCATCTTGATCAGATAGGGGCGACCTGGCAGCATCTGGTCTTCGTGCATCCAGATGATTTTGGCTTCAAACTGGTCAGCATAGTCGGTGCGGGCATCGGCGGCAGCCAGAACATCGCCCCGGGAAATGTCAATTTCGTCTTCCAGTGTGAGGGTAATGGCCTGTCCGGCAATCGCCTGGTCCAGATTGCCATCATAGGTGACGATTTCCCTGACCTTGCTGGTCTGGCCCGAGGAGGAAACCACAATCGCGTCACCCGGCTTGACCATGCCCGACGATACCGTGCCGGAAAAACCACGGAAATCGAGATTGGGGCGGTTGACCCATTGAACTGGCAGACGGAAGGGCTTTTCAATCGCTTCCTGCTCTACTTCAACCGTTTCAAGGTGTGCCAGCAGGGTGGGGCCCTCATACCAGGCGGTATTAGGGCTGGATTCAATGATGTTGTCACCGCGCAGGGCGGAAATCGGGATCGCCTGAATGGAATGGTAATTCAGCTGTTTGGCGAATTCCTGATAATCGGCAACGATTTGATCAAACGTGGCCTGATCATAATTGACCAGATCCATTTTGTTGACGGCCAACACCACATTGCGAATACCCAGCAGGGAGGTAATAAAGCTGTGGCGGCGGGTTTGCGTCAGGATGCCCTTGCGTGCATCGATCAGGATGATGGCGACATCGGCGGTCGAGGCGCCGGTGGCCATGTTGCGGGTATATTGTTCGTGGCCGGGGGTATCGGCAACGATGAATTTGCGCTTGTCGGTCGAGAAAAAGCGATAGGCCACATCAATGGTGATACCCTGTTCGCGTTCGGCCTGCAAACCATCAAGCAGCAGGGCGAAATCAATTTCGCCATTCTGGGTGCCAACCTTGCGGGAATCCACTTCCAAGGCAGCAAGCTGGTCTTCAAAGATCAGTTTGGAATCCCATAACAGGCGGCCAATCAGGGTGCTTTTGCCATCATCCACGCTGCCGCAGGTGATGAAACGCAGCAGGCTTTTTTCTTCCTGGGCCTTGAGATAGCCCAGAATATCATCGGCAATCAGATCAGACTTGTGTGCCATTAGAAGTAGCCTTCCTGCTTTTTCTTTTCCATTGAACCGGCTTCGTCATGGTCAATCATACGACCCTGACGTTCGCTGGACCGGGTCAGCAGCATTTCCTGAATGATTTCGGGCAGGGTTGCGGCCTCGGACTCGACAGCGCCTGTTAGCGGATAACAGCCAAGAGTACGGAAGCGGACCGATTTCATTTCCGGCACTTCGCCCTCACGCAGCGGCATGCGGTCATCATCGACCATGATCAGGGTGCCATCGCGCTCAACAACCGGGCGTTTGGCCGCGTAATAAAGCGGTACAATCGGGATTTGTTCGAGATAGATATATTGCCAGATGTCCAGTTCCGTCCAGTTCGAGATCGGAAAGGCACGGATGCTTTCGCCCTTGTTGATGCGGGAATTGTAGATATTCCACAGTTCCGGGCGCTGGTTTTTCGGGTCCCAGCGGTGGGTTTCGGTCCGGAAAGAGAAAACACGTTCCTTGGCACGGGCCTTTTCCTCGTCCCGGCGTGCGCCACCAAAGGCGGCATCAAACTTGTATTTGTTGAGCGCCTGTTTGAGGGACTGGGTTTTCATAATGTCGGTATGCACGCTTGAGCCATGCGTAAACGGGCCGACGCCCTGTTTCACGCCTTCTTGATTGATGTGAACAATCAGCTCGAAGCCATATTCCTTTGCCACCCGGTCGCGAAATTCGATCATTTCGCGGAATTTCCAGGTCGTATCAACGTGCATCAGGGGAAAGGGCGGCGGGGCCGGATAAAACGCCTTGCGGGCCAGGTGCAGCAGAACCGATGAATCCTTGCCGATGGAATAAAGCATCACCGGGCGTTCAAAGGACGCGGCCACCTCGCGGATGATATGAATGCTCTCGGCCTCTAGCTGGCGGAGATGGGTCAGATTAGGCTGCATTGTCTTTCCTGACGGTAAATAACACTATTAAAGTGTTATTGAATTAATTTCACTTCTGTAAACCGGGTAATACGGAATGTGTTCCGATGCAAGCGCCATTTGAGAATTCACAGTAATTTTGTTGTCTCTGTGGCGAATTCCAGTTTTTATTTGTGCAATTAAACGGCCTGAATGCGGTGGGTGATTGTGGTGTCAGGCAATTAAACTGGAAAACCCCTGAAGGCTTTGGTCTGGGCCAGGGCAACGTGACCAATGAATTTGGTGATGCCCAGATTGCCGTAAATCATGTCTTCTGACAGGGCATGATAATGCTGCACATCGCGGCAGACGAGGCTGAGCATATAGTCATAGGGGCCGGAAATACGGTATCCGGCGACGACCTCGGGGATGTTGTGGATGGCATTGGCAAATTTTTCGTAGTCATCCGCCTTTTTGCCTTCGAGGGTAATTTCGGCAAAGACGCGCACATGCGGGCACAGCTTTTCCAGATCTATCACCGCGCGATAATGTCGGATCACCTTTTCGCGTTCCAGCTTTTTGACCCGGTCCAGGCAGGGGCTGGGGCTTAACCCCACCAGCTTTGACAGGGCCAGATTGGTCAGCTTGGCATTGGTTTGCAAGGCACGCAGGATTTTAAGGTGGATCGCGTCTATTTTTATCATTATGGCCCATTTCGTAAGGTGCGCCCATTGTAGCCAGTATTAATGCGGAAAAAAAGAATGCGATTGCAAAAAGCAGGCCGGAGCAGGCCGTTGGTTCACCATCCGCGATTTCGGTTTGAATAGAGATCGTTTGGTAATTTTATTTCAAAAAACGGACTCCTCGAAAAATAATGTTGATTTAGGTCAGTGTTGCTTGCTTAATAAGGACAGCGAACCTGACCTAAAGAGAAGCGCAATGACCCTCCAGTGGAATGATTTGATCGTGCGGGATGCCCGCGCCCTGACGGCATCGGAAATTCGGGATCTGTTGAAGGTTGCCGAACGGCCGGAAATTACCTCGTTTGCTGGTGGGGTGCCGGACCCTGCATTGTTCCCGCTGGATGATTTTAACACCGTTTACCAGGACCTGATGGCCGATGACGCCGCCGGTCGCCGCAGCCTGCAATATTCGATCAGCGAGGGGTTGCCCGCATTGCGCCAGTGGATTGCCGATGACCTGGCGGCCAGTGGCGCAAAACGTGACATCGACAATATCCTGATCACCTGTGGCGCGCAGCAGGGCCTGGATATGCTCGGCCGTTTACTGCTGGAATCGGGCCGCGAAATTGTGGTGGAAAAACCGACCTATCTGGGTGCAATGCAGGCCTTTTCCATGCGCCGCCCGGACTATGTCGGGGTGGATATGGATGCGGATGGCCCGGTGATCGAGCAGCTTGAGGCCGCCTTTGCCAAGGGGACGCGCGTGGCCTATCTGGCACCGGATTTTCAAAACCCCACCGGGCGGTCCTATTCGCTGGAGCGACGCTTGGCGGTGCTTGAAGTAGCACGTAATTACGGCGCTGTTATTCTGGAAGATGCCGCCTATTGCAAACTTTCTTATGACGGCACGCAATTGCCATCTTTGCTGGCGCTGGATGAAACACAGGGCGATCCCAATGCCGGTTGTGTCATTCAGTTGGGGACTTTTTCCAAAACCCTGGCCCCGGCCTTGCGTATTGGCTGGGTCACGGCCCCGCGTCCGGTGATTGAACGGCTGGTTTTGATGAAACAGGCAGGGGACTTGCATGTTTCAACCGTGAACCAGGAAGCGGCATTGCGTGCGGCACGCCGGTTGTTTCCGGGGCATATTGAAGGTTTGCGTGATGCCTATCGCCATAAACGCGATACCATGCTGAAAGCCCTGGATGATTTTATGCCCGAAGGTGTCAGCTATACGCGCCCGGAAGGCGGCATGTTTATATGGTTAACTTTGCCCGACCATATCGACAGTCGTAAATTGCTGGAAGTGGCCCTGGACGACGCCAAAGTCGCCTTCGTGCCAGGACAGGCCTTTTTCTGCGATCATTCCGGGAGCAATACGGCCCGATTGAGCTTTGCAACAGAAAAGCCCGAACGCATTCGATCTGGCATCGAGCGTTTGGCGGCCCTGATTAAGCGGGTCCATAATCAGTATTGAGTTTGGTCCGAGGTTATGTGCAGCCGTATGGAAACAGCTTGGTCTATGCTGACTTGACATCAATGAAGCCAGTAAGCATGTCCGCATTTTGGCCGTGTTTTTTGGCGGGCAGGACCATGTTCGCCACATGTTGATCAGGCTGCTTTCCTGATAACACATGTTTTTCATGTATTTAGTGGTGATGTGCTGTTCTGGCTGGGAAAACGGCGTGCCAGCGGGGTGTGTATTCGTTGGATTGGCGGGGTATACCCGTTTGAATATGCGCGCTAAACGCATGGCAGGGCGGCCTTTTTCACGCTGCTGATTTCATTGACGGCACGCAGAACGGGTATATCGTCAATTTATCCTTATTGGCGCCACCACGCCGTTCCCGCGAAAGTTCCGCCCCATGTCGCTTAATGCCCGGCTGTTTTTTGCCTCGATGTTTTCTGCCCGTCTGGGCGATCAGTTTTTGCTGTTTATTGTGCCGTTGGTCGTGTACCAGACGACCGAAAGCGTTGCTCTTTCCGGGTTGGCCTATGCGGTGGAAACTCTGCCGCGCATCCTGTGCTATCCCTTTTGCGGTATTTTGTCTGATCGTGTTTCCCCCATTCGCCTGATCCGCATCACCCAGCTTGGGCGGGCGGCCATTGCGGTCCTGGGGCTGGCAGGTTTTGCGCTATATCCCAACCCGGTGTGGGTGGTGATGATTTCTGCCCTGTGTGGGGTTTTGGCAAGCCAGGGCTTTATGGCGCGCGAAGTGATGTTGCCGCAAATTTTTGCCACTGCCCGGTTTGATCGGGTGCAGTCCCTGGCGCAAACGGTGGATCAGTGCAGCATCATCATTGGCCCGCTGGCAGCAGCGACGATTTTTGGCATCAGCAACTGGCAGGTTGTTGTTGGCGGCGCGGCGGTGCTGTTTATGCTGGGCGAGGCGGCGATGATGGTCTGGCGGCGGATCAATACCATTGAATTGATTGAGCCTGAAGTGACCACAACCCCCTTTATGGCTCCGCTGCGCGTGGCATTTCATCACGTGATGTATTTGCCGGGTTTGCGCCGTTTGGTGATTTTGACAGCGGCGATCAATCTGGTTTTTGGGGCCACACTGGCAACCTCGGCGGCGGTTGTGACGGGCCTGTTTGAATTGCCGGGCAATTATTATGCGCTGTTACAGACAATGGGCGCATTGGCAACGGTTTCTGTGCTTTTGCTGATCGCGATGACCAATATCGGCATTGGCCGTTTGGGGACCATTGGCTATGTGATGGTGATTGTGGGGGGGATCGTGACGGCCCTTAGCCCCAATTACTGGATTTATGCGCTGGGTTTTGTGCTGATCCTTGGTTTTGATGGCATGTATGCGGTCTATATCCGCACGGCCCGCCAGCGCATGATTCCGGCGCGTGACCTTGGCAAAACAACCGGTGTGGTGATTTTGTTTAACAGTCTCAGCCTGCCGCTTTCCGGGCTGATTGTTGGTCTTGCTGCCAGCCCGGCACAAACCGGCTGGATTATACTGGCGCTGTCATTTGTGATGGTTGTTGCCGGTCTGGCGATGACGGTTGGCGCGCGTTTGCGCAAACCGGTCGTGGCTGCCTGACAGTCGGCATCTTTTTTGACAAACGGGCTGCTTTGCGCGGCCCGTTTGCTTTTTTATTTCTGATTTTCGCTTCGGTAAAGTGATCCACTATTCTTTCGGGGGATTAATCGGGTAAAAGTTTATATTTAAATCTCGATTGTGTTGTTTTCTTTAATCAATTGCTTTGGTGGAATTGGTCGTTGAAGGGTTGTCTGCTCTGGTATGTCTGGTCATTATTGCAACAATAAAAATATTTCCCGTAATTGACGGACACGAGTTGAAATGACTGATCAGAAACAAAGCCCTGCAACTGAAATGTTGCAGACGACTTCCTATGAGAACGCCAGGTTCAAGCGAAATTTGTTCGCGGAAGCCTTGTTCGTAATACGCCAGAATATTGTTCTGTCCGTGCTATTTGTGATTTTTCTTGTTGGTATAGACCAGGTTTTCAGCGAAACCCTCGGCAGGGATGGCGCAAGCGTCACGATCCTGACGAGTGCGGTGATGGCTGGCATTGTGTTGTTTGTGTTTCACGGTACGATTGTCTCGTCCGAGAAATATGGTACCATAAAGCGGTGGCATGGGGGCCGTGCGGTTTTCAGCTTTGCGTGGCGTTTGTTGTTTGTCACGCTGTTATGCTGCCTTGTTCTGGTTCTGGTAGTCTTTGCGTTTGCCCTTGTGGCCGGTAACGCCTTAACCACGAGTTATTTTGCTCTTTTCCTGTGCTGTTTTGTTGTTTTTGCTGCGGTCTCAAATGTGCTGACGCGGATCGGGACCATGTTACCCGCTGCCATTGAAGGCAAGTATGCCAGCATTCGGGAAGCCTTCATTCGCGGAAAAATAAATGCTGTGGAAACTACTTTGCGCATTTTGTTTCTGCCCTGTCTGCTTGCGCTGATCAGTTCGGGGGCGATGTTGGTTTATATGAATATGCTGCTGGAGGATGCAGCACTGCAGGCGGTGCATTTTTGGCGTATGCCGATGTATATTGCTTTGATGGTGATCTCCTCGATCATCCGGGTTTTTGAGCTTGCGCTTTTAACGGTCATTTTGTGCCGCGCCTATCTGATGAACGAAAAGGTCATCGCTGATTTGACGCCGGATCAGGCTGCCGATCCGGATTCGGAGGCTTCAAAAGGGCATTCGGCTGCACAAACGGCTCAATTCTGATTAGCCAGATTGCTTGATGGCCCCGCGTTTGTGTTGTCTTCTCGGGCGGGGCCGTGTGGCGCGTGTTTTAAGAAAACAAGCAAGCATTTACTTTTCCGTCAGGGCAATATCGGCCAGCACACTCGCCGCCCGGCTGTGATGGCGTTCCTTGTGATGCAGCATCATGAAGGAACGTTCGGGCAGGGTGATGTTGGCGGCACAGAGGCGGCCCTGTTCGATGAAGGGTAGGGCCACACTGCTGGAAACCACAGCCGCGGCATTGCCCGCCGCTGCTGCCGATATGACTGACTCATTGGACGGGAAGGTCATGACGATATTAAGGTCTGCTGGGGATACGCCTTCGCGGCGCAGGGCATTTTCAAATTCGGAACGGGTGCCAGACCCGGTTTCGCGCAAAACCCAGCTGGTTTGTGTGACAAGATCGGCAAATGTCAGCGGGTGACCGTGGGCCCAGTCATGGTTGGGCGCAACGATGACCATCAGGGCATCCTTGGCAATTTCGCGCATCAAAAGGGCCGGTTCATCAATTTCGCCTTCGATAAAGCCCAGATCGGATGTGCCATTAAGGATGGCATCGCTGACATTGCGGGTATTGCCGATGGCAAGATTGATTTCAATGCGCGGATACTGGTCGTGAAATCGCATGAGGACTGGCGGCAGCCAATAGCTGGCGATGGTTTGGCTGGCCGCGACATTAAGCGTGCCACGCTGAAGCCCGCCCAGTTCGGCCAGGGTCAGTTCGGCGGCCCGGGCGCGGGCCAGGGTCGCCCTGGCTTCATCAAGAAAAATCCGCCCCGTTGCGGTCAGTTCGATCCGCCGTCCAACCCGGTGAAACAGCTCCACCCCGTAATAGGTTTCAAGGTTTTTGATCGCGGCACTAACGGCAGACGGCGTGAGATTGATGATTTCGGCCGCACGGGTCAGATGTTCGCGCTGGGCGACGGCGACAAAGATGCGCAGTTGCTCGAATGTCATGATGGCGTTCCAATCATCAAATAATACCGAATGATTTATCTTATATTATTCGATGGAAGCGAACTGTGTAAAATGTGAAATTCCGCCTGTCATAATTCTACAGGTGCCACCATGTTCATTTTCGATCGTATCAAATGTCTGCTGCCCGGTCTTGCCTTAACGACGGTGATTTCCCTGGTGGCACAATTGGGAGAAAAGGCACAATCGCACCTGTTTGGACATCCCTGGATCGAGGGGCTGGTACTGGCGATTGTGCTGGGCACGGCCTATCGCAGTATTTTTGGTTTGCCCGACAAATTTGATGCCGGGGTCAATTTCAGTGCCAAAACCATTCTGGAAGTGGCGATTGTGCTGCTCGGCGCCTCCATTAGCATCAATGCGCTGGCCGGAGCTGGGCTTTATCTGGTGGGTGGAATTGTATTGGTCGTGTGCCTGAGCCTGGCTGTCAGTTACACGATTGGCCGTTTGCTGGGCCTGCCCAACCGGTTGGCGATTTTGGTGGCCTGTGGCAATTCGATTTGCGGGAATTCCGCCATTGCCGCCACCGCCCCGGTGATTGACGCCGATGCCGAAGATGTGGCGGCATCCATTGCCTTTACCGCCGTTCTGGGGGTGGTTTTTGTGCTGGTTTTGCCATTTTTGCAGGCGGCACTGGGCATGTCTTCGACGCAATATGGTATTTTCGCCGGGCTAACCGTTTATGCCGTGCCCCAGGTTTTGGCGGCAACGGCCCCCGCCGGGCTGGTCGCCACCCAGATTGGCACATTGGTGAAACTGGTGCGGGTTTTGATGCTGGGGCCGGTGATTTGCACGCTGGGTTTGGGCGCACGGCGCATCGCGCGTAAAAACAACCCGGATGCAAATGGCATGATCGCTGGCGAACAGGCGGTCAGGGCCGGGCGTGGGGCGGGCCTGCCGATTGGCAAATTGCTGCCGTGGTTCATTGTTGGCTTTCTGGCCATGATGGCCTTGCGCTCGATGAATTTGCTCCCCGACGCGGTCGTAATCCCGATGCAGCATCTATCCTCGATCCTGACGGTTATGGCGATGGCCGCCCTTGGGTTAAGTGTGGATGTGCGTAATGTGATGAATGCCGGTGGCAAAGTGATTTTTGCGGCAAAGCTGTCGCTGGTATGTTTGTCGATGGCGGCCTTTGGTTTGCTGGCCATTTTGCAGATTGCCTAATGCCGGGCGAAAGGCTGTCGGCAAAAAAAAGTCCGCCGGACCCGGGAAGATCGGCGGACAAGTTTGCAAAACAGAACGTCTGCGCTGACATATCTGCAGTGGCGGGGAGAACTTCCCGCCACGGACAGGAGGCAAGAAAGCGCGCTACAGAAAACCGGATCGGGGTAAAGACCGGTTACGTTCTGTTCTGCCATTTTCCAGTTCGGCAGAACGGAAACGGGAGGTATAGGGTTATTCGGTGTCTTTAGTGTCTTCGGCGTCCTTTAATGCGGCCCATTCGGCATCGGTGAAAACACGTGAACGGGTGAGAAATCTTTTGCCTTCCGGCCCTTCAAGCGAAAACATCCCGCCACGTCCATCGACAACATCAATAATCAGCTGCGTATGACGCCAATATTCATATTGCGCCTTGCCGATGTAAAACGGGCTGCCTTCAATTTCGCCCAACAGCACATCCTGTGCGCCGGTTTTGAAATCACCCTGTGCAAAACACATGGGTGCGCTGCCATCGCAACATCCGCCAGACTGGTGAAACATCACCGGGCCGTGAATGTCCTTTAGGGTGCGGATCAGGTTAAGGGCGGCGTCGGTTGCGGTCACGCGGTCCGGTATTTTTCCGTCGCTGTCGCTTTTGGCCGCGGGTTTCGTGGTCATTTTCTGCTCCTGCGATAAGAAGGCCGCCAGACCCCTGCAAGCAGGGGCCCGGCCACCATCCGGGGAGAAATCAGAAGAAGCCCATCGGTTTGGGGTTATAGCTGACCAGAAGGTTTTTGGTCTGCTGATAGTGGTTGAGCATCATCTTGTGGTTTTCACGCCCGATGCCCGACTGCTTGTAACCGCCAAAGGCCGCATGGGCCGGATAGAGGTGATAGCAGTTGGTCCAGACGCGACCGGCCTTTATGGCGCGGCCAAAACGATAGGCACGGTTGGCATCGCGGGTCCAGACACCGGCACCCAGGCCATAAAGCGTGTCATTGGCAATGTGCATGGCTTCGGCTTCGTCTTTGAAGGTGGTGACAGAAACCACCGGGCCAAAGATTTCTTCCTGGAAGATGCGCATCTTGTTGTGGCCTTTGAAAATGGTCGGCTGAATATAGAAACCGCCAGCCAGGTCGCCTTCCAGTTCCGCCTTGTTGCCACCACAAAGGACTTCGGCATTTTCCTGTTTGCCAATGTCGAGATAGGACAGGATCTTTTCCATCTGCTCGGATGAAGCCTGTGCACCGATCATGGTATCGGTATCAAGCGGGTTGCCCTGTTTGATCTTCGCAACACGCGAGAGCACATTGTCGATGAATTTGTCATAGATGCTTTCTTCGACAAGTGCGCGCGACGGGCAGGTGCAGACTTCACCCTGGTTAAGGGCAAACATCGTCATGCCTTCGGCGGCTTTCTGGCGGAAGTCATCATCCTGTGCCATCACGTCGGCAAAGAAAATGTTGGGCGATTTGCCGCCCAGTTCCAGTGTGACCGGAATAATGTTTTCACTGGCATATTGCATGATCAGGCGGCCAGTGGTGGTTTCGCCGGTGAAGGCGATTTTGGCAATGCGGTTGCTTTGTGCCAGCGGTTTGCCAGCTTCGACGCCAAAGCCCTGCACCACATTGACCACACCGGCGGGCAGAAGATCGCCGATCAGGTCCATCAGCACAGAGATGGATGCCGGGGTTTGTTCGGCCGGTTTGAGAACCACGCAGTTACCTGCCGCAAGGGCCGGGGCCAGTTTCCAGACCGCCATCAGGATCGGGAAGTTCCAGGGAATGATCTGACCGACAACGCCCAGCGGTTCATGGAAATGATAGGCAACGGTATCGTCATCAATTTCGCCAAGCGAGCCTTCCTGCGCACGGATGGCACCGGCAAAATAGCGGAAATGATCAATTGCGAGCGGAATGTCGGCTGCCAGCGTTTCACGCACGGCCTTGCCGTTGTCCCAGGTTTCGGCGACCGCCAGCATTTCCAGGTTCTGTTCCATGCGGTCGGCAATTTTATTGAGGATATTGGCCCGTTCCGTGACCGAGGTTTTACCCCATTTGTCCGCAACGGCTTCGGCGGCATCAATGGCCTTGTTGATGTCTTCCTCGCTGGAGCGGGCGACTTCACAAAATACTTTGCCATTGACCGGCGAGACATTCTCGAAATAACGGCCCTTGGCCGGTGCAACCCATTCGCCGCCGATGAAGTTTTCATAGCGCGACTTGAAGGAAACAACGCTGCCGGAATCGCCGGGATTTTTGTAGATCATCTGAACTTATCCTCCGTGATGGGGGGCGATTTGCCACTTTTTTGAATTTATCCACATTTACATTGGCAAAGGCTGTGCCAGATTGCCTGGTTGCGAAGGTGTCTTGATAAAATTATTATTTATCAATTTCTTATGTTCATGTTGCTGCTGTTTTCGGGCTTGTCCCGGTTGTTCTGTGTTTGGGACATGTGAAACAAAATGTCCCGTTTTTGATACATATTTACGACCTTGGTTGAAGATGGAGGAAACTGGTTGGTCTCTGTCCTGTGCTTTGATAGGATTTGTTTGTGACCGGTGTGCTGTTCCTACGCAGTGCAGGCCAGAAAACAACAAGGCCCCCCAAAACAACCGGCACAGGAAAAAGGAACGTCTGATGTCTGGAAGCCATGCCGGTGGACGGATCGAGGCTGCCTTGCAACTTAGTGGTGTTGCCCAGAACCGCGCCGTCCTTGAATCGTGGCAGCGCTGCCATGATCAGTTCGGTCTTGTTCACGAAACAGCCCGACGCCCCGAAATCATTTCCGAAAGCCAGACCCGCCAGCGTCGGGATCGTAGTGGCCGGTTGTTCCACCATGCCCATGATACGGTGCGCACCCTCTATCGTCAGATTGATACCGCCGGTTATGCGGTTTTTTTGACCGACCATGATGGCGTTATTCTCGACAGTGTGGCAGCTCAGTCCATGCTGCCCTCTTTTCGGGCCAACGGGCTTCTGGCCGGTGCGGTCTGGAGCGAGGAACGCGAAGGAACGAATGGCATCGGCACCTGCCTGGTCGAGGGGCGGGCGATTACCATTCATAAAGACGAACATTTTTTAACCCAGCATGCCGGTTTGACCTGCACCGCAGCCCCGGTTTTTGACCCGGAAGGCCGGGTGTGTTCGGTGCTGGATGTGTCGGCGGTGCGCAATGATATCCGCCGCGAGGATTGTTTGCGCGTACGCAGCCTTGTTGCCGATTATGCCGATGCCCTGGAACGCATTCTGTTTTTCGAGGAATGCGCAGGCAATGTCATTTTGCATTTGCACCCGGATGCCAGCCATGTCGGCAGCGCGCGGGATGCGCTGCTGGCCATTCGCCCGGATGGCAGTGTGGCGGGCAGTACGGCGCTGGCGCGGCGGTTGTTGTCGGCCCAGGGTGGTGCCAGTCATATTACCTCGCTGCTGGGAACCGACCTGGACAGTTTGATGTCGCGGATGCTGGCGACCGGCACAGGTAACGACAAAAACAGCACAACACAGGCCGTGCCACTGGGTGGGGGTGGTGTGATGTTCGGGCAATTGACCCTGCCCGAAAAACAGCGCCGCCAGTTTTATACGCCCGGCATTGCGTCCGTCGTGCCCAAGCCACACGATCAGGATGTTGATATTCCGGATCAGGACCCGGCCTTGCGGCGATTGTTCCAGATGGGGTGCAAGTTGCTGGCAGGCGAGATTAACCTGCTGATGTCGGGTGAAACCGGCAGCGGCAAGGAGCATATGGCGCGGGCCATTCACAACCAGGCGGTCGGGGCGCAAAAACCGTTTGTTGCCATTAACTGTGCGGCCCTGCCAGAAAGCCTGATTGAAAGCGAATTGTTTGGTCATGCCAGCGGGGCCTTTACCGGGGCGGCTCGCGACGGATTTGGCGGGCGCATCAAACAGGCCGATGGCGGGACGCTGTTTTTGGATGAAATCGGCGATATGCCGATTGGCATTCAGGGCCGGTTGTTGCGTGTTCTGGAGCAAAGACGGGTCGAGCCGCTGGGCAGCACCAAATCGGTGCCGGTAGATTTTCGCCTGATTTGTGCCTCGAACGTCGATTTGGCGGCTGCCGTTGCCAAAGGCAATTTCCGTGAAGATTTGCTCTATCGTATCAAGGGGGCGCGTCTGGCCTTGCCCGCCTTGCGCGACCGGGCGGATCTGAAGGATCTTGTTGCTCGCCTGCTGGCGGATTTTGCCAAGGGGCAGCCTGTGCACTGTGATGATGCAACAATGGAAATTCTGCGCCAGCATCACTGGCCGGGCAATGTGCGTGAACTGGTCAATGTGTTGCAATATGCCTGTGTTTTTGCCGAGGATGGCATTATTCGTGCAGCCCATTTGCCCGACGAGATGCAGCTCGTTGTGACAATGCACCAGCAGCCCGCATCGACATGCGCGCAAAATCCGCTTTGGCAGGCAGAGCGCGATGCACTGCAAACGGCCCTTGCCCGGCATCATTGGCATGTCAGCAAAACAGCACGGATGCTGGGCGTCAGTCGCAATACGCTTTATCGCAAAATGGAGAAATTTGGCATCCGGCGGGTCGGCAAGAACGACACGGATACAGGTGTGGCCGTTTGTACGGGCGACACATCGGCAAATTGACCGTTTGCCTGCGAGGGTGTTTACCCGTCTGACAGCTTGCCGCGCAGCGGGGTTGGTGCGGTCAGGCTTTCAAGCGGATAGCCGGCAAAGCCCTTGGTACGTTCCATGACGATATGACCGCGAAAGGTTTCGATGCCGATACTGGCTGTCAGCAGTCTTTCTTTGATGCTGTTGAAATGCGGAATATCGCGGCAGATCATATCGAGTGTATAATCGAACGGTCCGGCGATTTTATAACACGAAATCACTTCGTCAAATTCGGCGATGGCGGTTTCAAATTGCCTGAAATCCTCGACCAGATGACTGCCCAGTGTGATTTCGGCCACCACATGCAGGTTGGGGCCGATTTTATCAAGGTCAATATCGGCAATATAATGTGAAATCAGGCCGCTTTCTTCGAGCTTGCGCACCCGTTCCAGGCAGGGAGAGGGCGACAGATTGACTGCCTCGGATAAATCGAGGTTCGATATCCGGCCCTGGGTTTGCAATATTTGCAGGATGCGAATGAAAATTCGGTCAAGTTTCAACATGGCTCCGTTATGCCGCAAGCCGGGCAAAAAGAAAAGTTGCCGATTTCGATTGTCGCAACCTTTGCCGTTCGCTATTACCGGAGCAGACCCGGAACGTATCGTGATGACGGGCGCTAATATCAGGGCTTTAGAGGATTGCCATGTGCGGCATTACCGGACTATGGACACCAAAACAGACCGGGCAGCGTAACAACGCCGCGATTGTGACGGCGATGAACGCCGCCTTGCTGCATCGCGGCCCGGATGGTGGTGATGTGTGGGTCGATGATGCCACCGGTGTCGCCCTGGGCCAGCGCCGCCTTGCCATTATTGACTTGAGCGATGCCGGTAAACAGCCCATGCCATCGGCCGATGGCCGTTATGTCATGGTCTATAACGGTGAAATTTATAATGCCGAAGACCTGCGCGCCAAACTGGCACGATACAACATTGCCTGGCGCGGCCATTCCGACAGTGAAGTCATTCTTGAGGCCTTTGCCCATTGGGGGATTGCCGAAACCCTGAAGCTGCTGATTGGCATGTTTGCCATTGTGTTGTGGGACAAAAAATTGCACCGGATGGTTATGGTGCGTGACCGGTTGGGCATCAAACCGCTTTACTGGACCCATCATGACGGGCGATTTGCCTTTGCATCGGAATTAAAGGCCCTGGTGGCGGGTGGGGTTTGCCCGCGCGAGGTGGATAGCGGCGCGCTGGATAATTATTTGCGCTTTGGCTATGTGCCGTCGGGGCAGTCGATTTATCGTAAAACCCGGCAGGTGCGCCCCGGTCATATGATTGAAATTGATGCCGAAGGCCAAATTCGTGACTCCATTTACTGGTCGATGGAAGACGTTGTTTTAAATGGCCGCAATAATCGCTGGGCCGGTGATGATGCCAGTGCCATTGATGCGCTGGAGGATTTGCTGCGTGATGCGGTGGAGCGCCGCATGGTCGCCGATGTGCCGCTGGGCGCGTTTTTGTCGGGCGGGATTGATTCTTCCACCGTCGTGGCCCTGATGCAGTCGGTCGCGTCCAAACCGGTGA
Source organism: Thalassospira profundimaris (assembly GCF_003326755.1). Lineage (GTDB taxonomy): Bacteria > Pseudomonadota > Alphaproteobacteria > Rhodospirillales > Thalassospiraceae > Thalassospira > Thalassospira profundimaris_B. Next base: position 94,299 of record NZ_JPWH01000002.1, read on the forward strand.
AAACCTATTCCATCGGTTTTGAAGATCAGGCGTTTAACGAGGCCGCCTTTGCCGGAGCGGTGGCAAAACATCTGGGAACAGACCATACCGAGCTTTATGTCACCGCTCAGGATGCCCTGGATGTCGTACCCAAACTGGCAGATATGTATGACGAGCCGTTTTTTGACAGTTCGGGCATTCCCACAGCCCTGATGTCGTCATTGACACGCAAGGATGTCACGGTTGCCCTGTCTGGCGATGGCGGCGATGAAACATTTGGGGGTTATAACCGCTATTTATGGGCAAAAAACGTGGCGCGAATGACCGATATGATCCCGTTTGGGGCATCGCATATTGCCAGCGCCCTGACAGTGCTGTCGCCCCGGCAGTGGGACCGGGTTTGTTCGGTGCTGCCGGTCGGCGGTAAAACCGGCACCATTGGCGATAAAATTCACAAGGTCGCGCCGCTTTTGGCCATCCGCGATGATATTGACCGTTACGTTGCGCTTTTGGAATTGTGGGACCCCAAAACACTTCGTCCGCACGGGCGGGGCGATGAAAAGGCACCGGTTTTTCATGTGCCGGGCGAAAAGTTTTCGCGCAATCGCAACCTTGATTACATCTCGGCCATGCAGGTCATGGATACGATGATGTATATGGTTGATGATGTGTTGACCAAGGTGGACCGCGCCTCGATGGCGGCATCGCTGGAGGTGCGTGTGCCCCTGATCGACCATCGCGTGATCGAATTTGGCTGGCGGTTGCCGGCACATTTGAAAATTCACGACGGGACCGGCAAAATCGCCTTGCGCCGCATTTTGCAAAAATATGTGCCCGATGAATTGATCAATCGGCCCAAAACCGGTTTTGGTGTGCCCCTGGCGGACTGGTTGCGCGGACCATTACGTGACTGGGCGCAGGATTTGTTGGCGCGGTCCGCCCTGTATGAGGATTTTGGTTTGGATCGTGCTGTTGTGGAAACGGCGATGAAGGATCATCAGGCGGGCCGCACCAATAATGCGCATAAATTATGGTCCGTTTTGATGCTGTCGGCCTGGCAGCAGCGGTGGCTGTCGTAACCCGGCATTTGTGGTTGTGTTTTTGAGGCGCTGTTGCGGTGTATCGCACAGCGCCTTTTTTGTGATTTGAGCCATTATTTTCGCAATGTTACATTTTTATGTGATGTCCGCTATTGGTAGACGCGGCATCTTAGTCTGCTAAAAGCCTTGGTAATTCATTGGCTTCGGGAATTTTGATCTTGCCATCTCATGGCTTTGATGCGGGCGCGTTTGGGGTGCCGGATGTCGGATTTTGTTGGAATGTGTTCAAAATTTGAAGATTGATCGCTTGAAAAATTTTCGCAAATGAACTAAATAACGGTCATTCACGAAATTCGAGAAGGTCAGGATTATGTCAGGCGCATCACAAAATCCGGAAACACAGTTGGAAAATCCGGCCCGGGATCAGGGTGATTATGATCTGGTGGTGATTGGTGGCGGTATTAACGGCACCGGGATCGCCCGCGACGCCGCCGGGCGCGGGTTGCGCGTGTTATTATGCGAAATGAATGACCTTGCCAGTGCGACGTCCTCGGCCAGTACCAAGCTTATTCATGGTGGTTTGCGCTATCTGGAGCATTATGAGTTCCGGCTGGTGCGCGAAGCCCTGAAAGAGCGCGAAGTTTTATGGGGCAATGCGCCGCATATCATTTGGCCGTTGCGTTTTGTGTTGCCGCATGTGCCGGGGTTGCGTCCGACATGGATGATCCGGCTGGGCCTGTTTTTATATGATCATTTGGGCGGTCGTAAAAAACTGCCCGCCAGCGAAGGCATCAATCTTGCCAGCCACGAGGCCGGGCAGCCGTTGCGCGGTGATTTGCGCAAGGGCTTTGTTTATTCCGATTGCTGGGTGGATGATGCCCGTCTGGTGGTGTTAAACGCGATGGACGCCAAGGAACGTGGTGCCGAAATTTTAACCCGCACCGAATGTGTCGGTGCACAGCGAAGTGCGGATGGCTGGGATGTCACCTTGCGCGCCAAGGATAGCGGCGCAACCCGCAAGGTGCGGGGCAAAATGGTGGTCAATGCCGCCGGGCCGTGGTGTGCGCGGTTGATTGACCCGGAAAATGGCACGGTGGATGCGACACAGCGGGCCTCGATCCGCTTGGTCAAAGGCAGCCACATTGTCGTGCCCAAGCTGTTTGATCACGATAAATGCTATATTTTCCAGAACCCGGATGGCCGGATTGTGTTTGCCATTCCCTATCAGCATGACTTTACGCTGATCGGCACCACCGATGTCGATTACAAGGGCGACCCGGCACAGGTGAAAATTGACGAAGGTGAAATTTCCTATCTGTGCGAGCTTGCCAGCAGCTATTTTAAAACCCCGGTAACGCCAGATACTGTCGTCTGGAGCTATTCCGGCGTGCGGCCGCTTTATGGCGGCGAAAGCGAAAATGCCTCCAAAGTATCGCGGGATTATACCCTGAAGCTGGATGATGCCGGGGACAAAGCCCCGCTATTGAATGTTTTTGGCGGTAAAATCACCACCTATCGCAAGCTGGCGGAACATGCCCTGCAAATCATTTGCCGCAAACTGACACGTGATGACCATGCCTGGACGGCCGATGCGCCATTGCCCGGTGGTGAATTGCCAGGCGGGGATTTTGATGCCGCCCTGAAGCATTATGGGCAACGTTATGACTGGATGCCAGAAGCCACGCTGCATCGTTTGTTGCGCGCCTATGGCAGCCGGGTTGAGAAAATTTTGCACAATGCCAAATCGCTGGCGGATTTGGGCCAGTGTTACGGGCATGATTTGTACGAAGCCGAATTGCGCTATCTGATCGATCACGAATGGGCGCATGATGTGGAAGATGTGATCTGGCGGCGCTCCAAGCTGGGATTGCGTCTGAGCGCGGATGAGATCGCGGCGCTTCGGCATCGTCTGGCCCAGGAACATATGGGAATGCGTGCCGCCCAGTAAGGCGATCCAGTAAGGTGATGACAGCGAAATATATTTCGCACGGCATTTGATCTATTCCAAACGGAACAGGCAGCCACATCTATAAGGTGGTTGCCTGTTTTATTTTTTGGATGGTGTAAATGCCTGGCAAATTTGCGGTCCGGTATTCGGTGATAGGTGCGCTGCTGGTGGCGGTCTTTTTCCTTGTGCCTGTGGGGCAGGTCCTGGCCGTGGTGCCGGATGCGGCGACCGGTGTGACGGGGGCCGGTGACGTGGTGGCACCCAAAACCGAAACCCTGCGTACAGGCTGGATGACCATTCAATTGCTGGGCGGGCTGGCGCTGTTTTTATATGGCATGGACCATCTTGCCGGGGCGTTGCGCGTGCTCGCCGGGTCCAAGTTGCGGCTGTTTTTGGGCAAAATGACGCGCAACCGTTTTGTTGCCGTGTTTTCCGGCGCGGTGATTACGGCTTTGTTGCAATCCTCCTCGGTGACAACGGTTTTGGTGGTGGGGTTTGTTTCGGCCGGTTTGATGACCCTGACCCAGTCGATTGCCGTCATCATGGGGGCCAATATTGGCAGTACGTTAACGGCACAGATCATTGCGTTTCAGATTAATGCGATTGCGCCGGTTTTGATTGCGGCCGGTTTTGCCGCGATGTTTTTTATTTCGATTGAACGATGGTCGCAAATGGGCCGGGCGGTGCTGGGCCTGGGGTTGTTGTTTTTTGGTATGGGCATGATGGGCGATGCGATGGAACCGTTGCGCCATTATGAACCGTTCATTGCCGTAATGGCACAAATGACCAATCCCGTACTGGGTATTGCCATTGCCGCGCTTTTTACTGCCCTGGTGCAGTCCAGTGCGGCGACAACCGGGATTGTCATTGTGCTGGCCGGGCAGGGCCTGTTGGGGCTGGATGCGGGCATTGCCCTTATTTTCGGGGCCAATATCGGCACCTGTGTCACCGCCCTTTTGGGCACGATTGGCAAAAACCGCGACGCCTTGCGCACGGCGGTGGCCCATGTTTTCTTTAACGTTTTTGGTGTTCTGATCTGGTTGCCGTTTATTCCGGTCCTGGCCGACATTGTGCACGATATTACCCCGAATTACAGCGGCACGGGCAAGGCTGATATTGCCCGTGAAATTGCAAATGCGCATAGCATTTTCAACATTCTCAATGTTGTGCTTATGGTTGGTTTTGTGCCGCTGATTGCACGTCTGATCAACCGCCTGGTACCTGACCGCAAGGATGCCGGGGCGATTGCCGATATGCGCCCCAAATACCTCAATAACGATATGATCCATACCCCGGCAGCGGCCCTGGTGGTGATGAAACAGGAAGTGCTGCATATGGGCGAAATTGTTCGGGCAATGGCAAAGCAGGGCCATCATTGCCTGGTCCAGCATGATCCGCGCCACTTGCAGGGGATTGCTGCGCAGGATGACGGGGTGGATGGCCTGCAAGAGGCGATTGTTGCCTATGCCGCGCGCCTGCGCCACCAGGATGCAGCACCAACCGACCGCGCCAGGCTAGAGGAACTGGTGGCGGTTGCCAATAACCTGGAAGCCATTGGTGATATTGTCAGCAAGGAACTGGTCGAGCTGTTTACCCGCCTGACCCGCCTGGGCCGGGAACCGGACAATGAAACGACCGATGCCCTGTTGGGACTGTATCGGGATGCGGAAACGGCGTTGCAGGCATCTTTGCGCGCCCTGGCAGACGAAGACGGGGCCCGTGCCGAAGCCCTGATCGCCGGGAAAGCCGCCTTTAGCGCCCGACTGGACCAGTTGCAATTGGCGATTGCCGAAAAGGTCGGCAATAGTGCCGAGGATGTGAAACTTTACCGACTGGAAATTTCGGTGATTGAACGCATCCACCGTTTGTTTACCCGCACCCGGCGCATTGCGCGTAACACCCTGCATTTGGCGCAAAATGCCGCCAGTCTTTCCGGTCCGGCGGCAACAAACAGCACGGATGGGGTGAAATAGCGTGATTGGCCTCGTTCGCGGTGCCTTCATTCTCCGGCTTTGGCGGTTGGCGGGGCAAAGGCGTCGCCGCGTTCTGCCGGGGCGGTGTCGATATCCTTTTGCATGACGGTGACATCAAGGGCGCGATAGCCCAGATGTTTGTAGAAATCCTGCACCTTGCCGTTTTCTGAACGCACCATAAGCTGCATGCGCCAGACACCATGTTCGCGCAGCCAGTTTTCGCCCTGGCGCATCAGGCGGCGACCCAGGCCGCTTTTCTGGTGGCATTTTGCCACCGCCAGATAATAAATCCAACCGCGATGGCCGTCATGGCCCATCATTACGGTGCCAACAATCACGCCATTGACGTCTTCCCATACCAGCAGGGTGGCATTGTCCGCGCTGATGGCAAAGGAAATGTCCCAGGCGGGTGGATTGTAGGGGCGATACAGACCGGTTTCCTGCCAAAGGGCAGTGATGGCCGGAATATCATCCAGCAATGCGCTTCTGGGGTGGGCGCTGATTTCGGTGGCTGTCATGGTTTTATCCTATAAAAAAGAGAGGATTAGCCAAAATTCCCCGCCCGTCAACACCCGCTGGGATGAGGGGTGTAAAAATGGCCCCGCTATTGACGGAGCCATTTAAAGGAAAGATTAGAGATCGTTGGTGGGGTAATATGCAGCCTGAGTAAAAACCGAACGGGATTTTACTGTGGCGCGTTTTTTACATTGGGTTTGGTCCTGCAGCCGGTCCCTGACGGGGAGCATTCTGCGGACCAGTGCCGGGTCCAAATCCCGGCCCGAAAATAGGACCACCATCAATCGGGCGGGCGGTGACACTGCTGAGTTCCACTTCGCGCACAATATCCCCCTTTTTGTTGGTAATGGTCGCCATATAGGTGCCCCGGTCGGTTTGGGTCAGCTTGTTCAGGGTCAAATTTCCGTTGCCCCGCATGATAATGGTGGCCTGGACCAGGGTATTCATTTGCGCGGCATTATATTTGCGATCAAAACGGTCCTGGCGGTCGGGTTTGCCGATCATGCGGCGCAATTCGCGAAATTCCTTGCGTGCGGGGTGCCCGCTATAGGCATCCATTGTGATATTTTCGACCAAATCGCCATTGGCATTGAGCAGCGGAAGGGTAATTTCCCGGCCATTCTGGCTGGTTTTCGCCACTCCGGTTTTAAGGTCAATATTGCCGTGACGCAGCAGCATGGCATCAACAAGCAGGCGGGCTTCGTCGGTTGTCAGTGGCGTGTTGCGCATCCTCATTGCCTGTTTGGGGCCGGGGCGGCCATCCGGGCCTTTTTGTCTGTCATATCCACCATGATGAAATTTGCCACCCTGGCAGTCACCAGGCACGCCATCGCGGAAATCGCGGCGCATTTCATCGGGGCGGGTTTGTGCCAGGGCCGATACGGCCGGCACAACACCCAGTGTGGTGGCGATAATGGCAGCAGTCATCATCAGTTTGCGGGTCGTGTTCATGTTATCCTCGTGGGTTGGGGGAACCGTTTGACAAGGACATCTAAGCGTAAATTTGTCGCGAAATGATCCCGGCGGGCGGGGAAAATGGTCGCAGACTGTCGCAGTTTCCGGTTTTGCGACAGTCTGATACAAATTGGCAGTTATCGCCAAAGCGCCTGTTGCGCTAAGTTTGTAACCATCATGCCACCAACAGCAGGACAGAACCGCATGTCGGATACGGCACATATTCTGGTTGTCGACGATCATCGTGATATTCGTGACCTGATCGGTCGTTATTTGCGCCAGCATGGCTATCGCGTCAGTCTGGCGGCGGATGGCCGTGAAATGCGCAAATTGCTGGCCGACGAGATTATGCCGGATCTTGTGGTGCTTGATGTGATGATGCCCGGTGAGGACGGGCTGAGTTTGTGCCGCTGGCTGCGCGAAAGCCAGGATATTCCCGTGATTATGCTTACCGCCCTGGGCGAGGAAACCGATCGTATCGTTGGTCTTGAAATGGGGGCGGATGATTATTTGGCAAAGCCGTTTAACCCGCGCGAGCTTCTGGCACGCATCAAGGCGGTGTTGCGCCGGGCGCAAAGCCTGCCAACCGGGCGCAAACGGCCGCTTGCGGGTGGCGAAGTGGTTTTTGATCGCTGGATCCTGGATCGCAACCGGCATGAATTGCGCAATGATGAAGATATGGTCATGCCGTTAAGTGCGGGTGAGTTTGCCCTGTTAAATGCGTTTGTAGAACATCCGCGCATGGTGTTAACCCGTGACCAATTGCTTGATATTACCAAGGGGCGTGAAGCCGCCCCCTTTGATCGCAGCATTGATAACCAGGTCAGTCGTCTGCGCAAGAAGATCGAGCCGGACCCGAAAAACCCCGTGATCATCAAAACCGTTTGGGGCGGGGGCTATATGTTAACCGTGGATGCGGTATCGCAATGAAGCATTTTTGGGTGCGCCTGTGGCCACGAACGCTGGCTGCCCAGTTGATTGCGTTATTACTGGGCGCGGTTGTATTGACCCATGTGGTCTTGGCCGTGTTGCTGGCCGAGGAACGCCAGGATGCGGTATTGTCGGAACGGCGTGGCGGCGCGCTGGCGCGTGTGGCAGCGATTTCGCGCATTTTATCAACCACCCCGCGCGAAAACTGGCGCGATGTATTGCGCGTGGCGCAAAGCCCGCAAATTCAGTTGCGGTTGCTCAATACGCCGGTGGATTATGGTGAAACATCCGATGTGACGCGCTTGCTGACAGAGCGGATCAACGCGTCACTGGGAAATCCGCCGGTATCGGCCCAGGTCAGTTTTTTATCAGAAAATGAGTGTCGGCGTGAACGCGACAAGGAAGAAAAACGCCAGCACGACTTGCAAGACAAACGCGACCGGCATCACAAGGATAATGACGGCGATCTGAAGCGCAAACCGCATCGTTTTTTTGGCAATATTTCTTGTGATGGTCCGCCGGTTATGGGCGTTGCCGTGCCGGTTTTTGGTGGGCCTCCCCCGCCGCCTGTGTCACCTGCACCAAAGGACACAGCGCCCGATGGTGGCGCCGGTCGCCCGGCTGCCAGCACCGCAGCCCGCCCCTTGCCTGTGTCACCGCCTGTTCCCGATGTGGCGCAGGATAGGGACGGAGCACCGGCGGAAATGCGTGGCGAATTTGCCCTGCCGCCGCATCTTTTGACAAAAACAAGCACGCCAGTAGCGTGGCTTGATGCGCGCATTAATAATTTTTCGCCGCCGCCCTGGGTTGTTTTTCAGAGTTTGCTGCGGGTGGGATTATCGGCCATCCTGATTGGCATTATCGCGTTTTTTGTTGCCCGGCGGATAACCCGGCCGTGGAAGGCGCTGGCTGTTGCCGCCGACCGGGTGGGGCGCGGGGATTTCCCCGAACCGGTTTCGGAAAGCGGGCCGCTTGAAATTCGTCATGCGGCGCGGGCCTTTAACCGCATGACCGCGCGTTTGCGGCGTTTTGTTGAAGACCGCACCCGGATGCTGGCCGCGATTTCACATGATCTGCGGACACCCATTACCAGTTTGCGCCTGCGGGCCGAATTTGTTGAAGATCCGGAAAATCGGCGTAAGATTATCGAAACGTTAAACGAGATGGAGCAAATGGTGGCGGCCGCCATGACATTTGCCCGCGAAGAAACAGCAGACGAGAAAACCCGCAAGATTGATGTGGTCGCCCTTGTGGAGGCCAGTTGTGCCGACCTTGAAGAAACCGGACATCCGGTTACATTTGAAACCAGACTTGAACATTTTTCCTATGCCTGCCGACCCCTGTCGATCAAGCGGGCCTTGGGCAACCTGCTGGCGAATGGCCTGGCCTACGGTGAAAATGTTTTTGTAACCGTGACACGGGCCGATGATGGTGGCCTGTGGATTGATGTCAGTGACGACGGGCCGGGTATCCCTGTTGATCAGCGTGACCGGGTATTTGAGCCGTTTTTCAGGTTGGAGCAATCGCGCAATCAGGAAACCGGGGGGATTGGTTTGGGTTTGGCCATTGCCCGTACCGCCATTCGTGCACATGGTGGCGAAATCTATCTGGAAGATGCGCCGCAGGGTGGTTTGAGGGCCCGGATTTATCTGCCTGCTCCGGTTTAAGGATCGGGGTTTTCCGGTTTCGCATGGCAGCTATTCTTTTTTGAATTTTTGATTGCGCTTTGGGGTGTTTCGACCATTTAACCAGTGTAACAAAAATGAAAACAAGCAGGACGGAGCGTGCGAATGGCGCAGCAGAGCAAACAGCCAGGGAATGTGACCGCATTACCCGGAACAAATTCGGCCCTTTCGGGCGGTGGATTTGTGCGGTCAGTCAATGACTGGCTTATGGAAAGCGCCTTGCAGGATACCGATATTGACGAGGTGATTTCAGGTATGGTGTCGCGGCTGGTGGCCGCCGGATTGCCGATTGACCGCGTTATGGTCGGTTTTAAAACCCTTCATCCGCTGTATGAAGGGGTTAGTTATATCTGGTCCAAGCCAAACGGGCAGGTTGCACGCTCGTTTCATTTGGGGGTGCGTGAAAACAATCCGGACTGGAATGCCAGCCCGATGAAATGGATGATCGAAAATGGCGTGACGTTTCTGCGCCGTCATTTGATCGGCCCCGGCGCGATTCTTGATTTTCCGGTTTTGAAGACATTTCGGGAGCAAAACGGCACGGATTATCTGGCACTGGTGACGCCCTTTGTGACGGACCGGGATAGCGAACTGGGCGAAAACCGGATTTTCATGACCTATTTGACCAGTCGTCCCAGTGGTTTTACCGACGAAGATTTGGCTATTCTTTCCGCCATTCAGCGCCGTTTTGCCGTGACGTGCAAAATGCGCATAATGCACGATGAAACCAAAACCATACTGGAAACCTATTTGGGGTCGGATGCCGGGCATCGGGTGCGTAATGGTCAGATCAAACTGGGTGACAGCACCAAAACCCGGGCCGTCATCTGGTTTTCGGACATGCGCAATTCAACGGCAATGGCCGCCCATGTGGGTGATGATGCGTTTTTGGAGCAGATGAACGCCTTTTTTGCGGCAACGGCGGGTGCTGTTTTGCGGCATGGCGGGCAGGTGTTACGCTATATCGGGGATGCCACCCTGGCGATTTTTCCGATCCGCGATGACGAAGGGGATCTGGAGCAGGCCTGTCATGCGGCCCTGTATGCCGCGGCCGAAGCCCAGATGAATATTGAAACCCTTAATCGCAACCGGGCGGAAAAAGATTTGCCCGAATTTGACTATGGCCTGGGAATGCACGTTGGTGATGTTGTTTATGGCAATGTCGGCGTGCAGGAACGTGTGGACTTTACCGTGGTTGGGCGTGCCGCGAACGAGGCCTCGCGCATTGAAAAACTGACCAAGCAGCTTGGCAAGCGGGTTTTGGTGAGCGCACCTGTCGCAAGATTTATTTCCTGCCCTACCGAGAATATTGGCGAGTATGAATTGCAGGGTACCGGTACACGGCTAAGCCTCTATGCTCCTGATTTTAGCGAGGCGTGCCAGCGGTTGGAGCTTTTGCGTGCCGGTTGACCGACACTATCCCTCAAGCAAAGTTGACATGTGTTAAATAAATGGCGGCGGGGCAACCTGCCGCCACTTATTTTGTGTGTTTTTGCGGTTTGTCCGTGTGATGTGTCGGGGCGACAACCTTTTAGCGTATATCGCATCCTTTCAAATGATCACGGGCAAGCTGCACCCGTTTACGCACGGCGCAATTGGTCAGGCCCAGATTTTCGGCAATTTCGTCATAGGTCTGATCTTGCACGCAGCGCATTAACAACGGACGGCGCAGTTTTTCCGGCAGATCGGATAGGGCGCGTTCCAGATTGTCGAACATTTCGCCGGTCAGGGCATTCTGTTCCGGTGTTGCGACGTCCCGGCGCGAGATGCTGGGCAGGGAGTCATCTTCGCTATTATGCGCGTCTTCATGATATTCGGCTTTGCGACGGTTTTGGCGGTGCAAATCGATGCAGGCATTGTGCACAATGCGTGACAGCCAGGCACGGTGGTTGCGGATCTCATCCATCGAGTCTTCAAATTTCACCGATGCCTTGATCATCGCTTCGGAAAGAGCATCTTGCGCATCATCCATGTTCCCCGACATCAGTTTCAGGCATTGGCGTAGCAGGTTGTCGCGCTGGGCAATCCACAAAGGCCAGAAATTTGGCGCCATTGTTGCGGCATAGTTTTGGGGAGCATGATCTGGCTGTGCATCGGCGTGTTCTGCTGATTTGCTGGCTTCTGGACCGGCCAACAGCCTTGTGGGGGTGTCTGGCGTGGCTGGAATAGAAGGTTTTGATCCAGATTTATATCTTCTGTCAGATGGATGTGGCAGCAGGCCCGGGCTGATTGCGGTGGAAAAGGGATGATTATCAACCGCACAGGGACGTTGATATTGCCAATTGGCATCGAACTGGCCGGCCGACATGTGCCTGTTTTGCGGCAGGGCCCAGCTATTGGCCTGTATGTCGGGTGGTGTTGTATCCAGGCCGTCTCTGTCTGTGGACTTTTCAGGGGGGAGAGGTGCGAAGAGATACGCTGGCAATGTCGGCTCAGCGATTGTTTGGGGTGGTATAACCGTTTGGCACCCGGTGTTTGTTGTGGCCGCGGACGTAATATCGCGATGGAACGTCTCGCATGGGCGTGTCGGGGGCTCTTTCGCATTTATGGCTGGTTTGGGGGTATCTTTATTGTCTGCAATGCTGCGCCAGACGGCAAAAAGCGAATGCGATTGCATCTGGGCCGATGTGATGCAGGGATGCCCCTCATTGGTTGCATTCAGGGCGGAGTGCAACTGGCGTGCAGGTAAAATGTAATGAAGGGATGTTTCTTTTCCTGCCTGGTTAATGTTGATTTTATTGCGATAAATATTTCCCACCACAAATCTCCCCTGATTCTGAACACAACTTAAAATTGTCTATGTGTTCGTCTTCAAGTATGACGTGGCACTACTTAAATTGTGATATTTTTTATATAATGCACGTTATGGTTGTCTAATTATCGATTTTTTAAGCAGATAGGGCCGGTCCGGTGGGGGAGGGAATTGGCGGCGGCAAGTTCGTTTGCTTGTGCAGGCGCGACTCTATTTCTGATTGCTAGGTGGTGTATCGATCGATGCGTTTCGATTGCAATGTTTCTCGTTTCCGGAGAGGTGCAGCTTCGGGGTAACATTTCAGAGTAGCCGAAAAGTGCCTTCAATAGCGTGCTTGTGCTGATGACGTCTCGCACCGCGATTTGTGAAAACTTTTTTTGATAGGTTGGCAACTGGACAGCCCGCCAGCAATGAGCGGCTGTGCAGCCTTTAAGGGCGGATGACGCGGGGAGGCACGGGCAAGAGCGTAATGTGACGTGTATCGCCGTGATCGCCATATACTGCGCTGCAGGGAAGGGCCGGAAGCATAATCCGTTCGCGCTGGTGTGTCATGTCGAGCGGATTTGCGTATTTTTCGCAAATATCAGAAACAAAAAACCCGTCTTTGCGCGGCAAGCCGGCATTGACGGGTTTTTGAAGATCAAAATGGTGCTGGTGATAGGATTTGAACCTACGACCTACGCATTACGAATGCGCCGCTCTACCAGCTGAGCTACACCAGCACGACTCATTTTGTGGCGCGGAAAATACGGATAAACCGACAGGATGGCAAGTGCTTTATTTGGGTTTTCATCAACAAAGCGAAATTGTGTTAACAGATCGGGGTGAAACCTGGTTCAGTTCGTTTTTCCAGATTGGTGCTGTTGATGACTGCGCAAATTGTTCGACACGACAGTATCAGTTGAGCACACCTCTGGAGTAGGGGCACGGACAACGTCGTTCTGCTGGCCGGAGTGAGATGTAACTTGGTTGATGTCTGTTCTTGTGACAAGAAGGGTGGTAAACATTGCCGCAAAAGTGTCGATATTAGCTGATTAACTCATAACTAAAGTTATCGATTGAGTTCTGCGTAATAAGGATAGCCTTTGTCAGGTCGCCGGAGCTTGGTTTTGATGGGTTGTATTTTCGCAATGGAGCGAAATCTGATTGGAACTTTAAAATTTTCGTGCCGGTTGTGAAAGATAATAATGTCGAGCAGTAGGTTGCTTCCGCGTCAGGTAGCGATTTTTGCTTAAAAGACGATTGATTTTTTTTAATGATTTGATCGCTTGAAGGTGTAATTTGGCAAGATATGTAAAAATTGCGACGGTTCTGTTTACTCTGCTTGTGCTGGTTGCGTTTGTAAATGTCCGGGAATCATTCTCCTATCTTTATGGGGTAAACATATATTGGGTTTTGCTGTCTCTGTTTTTTGTTTTATCTAATCAAATATTAAGTAGTTTTCGGTTTGAAATTTTCTTGAGAACTTTTGGGCAAAGGATTGGTTTTCAGAGATCCCATGCTGTAAATATATATTCTTTGTTGGCTGGTATGGCTTTTTTTAACTTTTTTGGGCAGAGCGTGTCGCGGACGCTACTCGTGAAAGATATTTCCGACGCGGACTCTGCAGTTATTGTAACTGCCTTGGAAAGAATTTTTTCCCTTGCTGTTTTGTTAATAGCATCATTGTCGGCGGTCTTTTTCGTTGTCGGTAGAGTTAGTTTCGATTATGCGCCTGGCGTAATGCTTTCTTCTATGGGTGCTTTTGTCTTGTCTAGCCTGATTTTTGTGTATTTTTTTCAACTATCAGGAAGGCAAAGGGCTGAATTGAGGCTTGTTTTTTCAAGTGGATTCGGTCGTAAGTTTTTTTTAATTATTTTCGTTATTTTTATTATGCATTTGTTGATGCTTGGAGCATACCTTGCTTTGATTGTTGGTATGGCCGGAGTGGACGTGTTTTCTGCAAAGGCAATATTTGCAACATTGCTTACAATGCTTGGGGCCTCTTTCCCTATAAGTTTTGGCGGCTGGGGTATTCGCGAAGTATCTGCCGGGTTTGCATTTGGTGCTGCGAATATTTCTCCTGCTCTCGGGGTTGGAGCAGGTATCGGTGTCGGCTTGTTGTCGTTGATTGCTTTGGCGTTAAATGTTTGCGGTATATGGGCTGCCAAGCGATGTTTTCCAGATCAGGAGTTGCAGCTTGCAAGGGCGCGTTCACGTACTGGATATAGCCGCAGGTTGATTTTGTTGCTTGGCTGGATTGTTGCTCCCGTTGTCGTTGTTTTGATGATGGTGCAATTGCCCATCCCGATTGCGTCTGGCAAAGTTACGGTTAACTTGGCGGATCCGTTGGCTATTGTCGCAGGGATGACATTTATTTTTGTTATCATACAGCGACGTGCATGGCGTGATATTTGGCGCAATCATTATGTTAACTGGTGGCTTTTGGGATCTGCAGCTGTTGTGTTGCTGAGTTTTCTGATCGGTTACGTGCAGTTTGGCTTCCTGTCATGGGCTTTTTATAATCGATTGATCGGTATCGGAATTCTGTTTTCTTACATCGTCGTTGGCGCTTTTTTGACGGCTTTATGGGGGGAATTCGGTGCAAGAGCTGTTGCAAAAGCCGTGGTCTCTTCTGCGATTTTGATTTTTGTATTTGAATATATTCTGCGGATGATTTTAGGAAGAGACGCTTTAGTCGCATTAAACTGGGCCGGGCCGCGCTGGTCCGGGTTTTTGGCAAATCCAAATAGTTATGCGTTCTTCTTGCTGTCTGTTCTGCCTTTGCCGTTTTTGTTTCTCGGTTCTCGTCATTGGACAGGTCTGAAAGCCTGGCGAGATGCCGCCATTCCCGGGTTGATATTTGCTCTTTTGTATTTGACGGGGTCTCGCGCAGCATTCGGCTCCGTTGCGGTTTTCCTGGCGATATTTCTCATGTTTGATGCCCGCAAGACGATCAGAACTATTGTTTGTGGCGGGCTCTATCTTGTTATGATTTTTACCTTGAACGAGGTGATAATATTTATTGTTAATGTGGGTGCGGGTGATCTGCAAATTATTACACGTCCAGATGATTTTTCGACGGTTCAAAGTGACCGTATTCTTAGTATGGTCGAAGGTTGGAAAATGTTTATATCTCACCCGTTGCTGGGTGCAGGGCTTGGGGCATTTTATAAAAGCCAGGTAGAGCTTAATCTACCATTGTCGGAGCGCGCCTTGATTATCCATAACTCATTTTTATGGGTGTTGGCCGAAATGGGCATTGTCGGGTTCGTTGCTATATTTGTTCCACCAATTATGTGGTGTGTTCGTACGTTTCGGAAAATGCAATGGCGTAAGGATCCCTATCAATGTGGATTACTGCTGATTATGTCGAATGCCGCTATTATGGGGATGGCGCATGAGCTTGTGTATCAGCGTGTGTTTTGGTTCATGCTGGGGATATTTCTTGCGCGACCATTTATCATGAGAAAGCAGGTTAACCGACTGTCACATTCCTGATTGATGCTGTTGGTTATGTGCTGTTAGCGATGATTTTCGGCATAACAGCCATGCGGGGTGTTCAACTTTTAAAACCGCTATAGAACATTGACCGTACTGTAGTTTGGCGGCATAGATAGCGTCCTGATCCTGATATTTTCAGGTAAAATCGGGGAGAGAGAAGAGATGTGCCGGTGGTTGAGTTATATCGGGGAACCCGTCTACCTTGATAGTCTGGTTTTTGAGCCCAAACATTCGTTGGTGGCACAAAGCCTGCACGCCGAGGAAGCCAAAACACCGACCAATGGTGACGGGTTTGGCATTGGCTGGTATGGGCATCGCAGCACGCCGGGTCTGTATCGCGAAATTTTGCCTGCCTGGAACGATGCCAACCTGCAATCCATTGCGCACAATATTGAATCCGGCCTGTTTTTTGCCCATGTTCGTGCTTCGACCGGAACGGGGACCAGCCGGTCAAATTGCCATCCCTTTGCGTTTGATAAATATCTGTTTATGCACAACGGGCAAATTGGCGATTATAAACTGGTGCGCCGCGAGCTGGAGGCCTTGATTGACGATAAATATTATTGTTCGCGCCAGGGTACGACCGATAGCGAGCTGATATTCTATTTAATGCTGAGCTTCGGACTGGAAAATGATGCCCGGCGTGCCATTCGCAAGGCGATTGAAACTGTGGAATCGGCAATGCACCGCCATGATATTACCGCGCCATTCCGTTTCACGGCATGTTTGAGTGACGGAGAGAATTTGTGCGCCGTGCGTTATGCCAGTGACGACAAGCCGCCGTCATTATATTACCGCAAGCGTGGCAGTCAGGTGATTGTGGTGTCCGAGCCGCTTGACACCGAAAGTGCCAGCTGGATTGCGGTGGATCCCAATCAGTGCCTGCATATTGAGCGCGACTTGACCGTTTCCAAGGAAATGATCCACGAAGCTGCCTGAGCATGTTTCGGGTGGGATGTTTATGAGGCAATGATCAGGCTGGTGCGGTTTTGTACCAGCCTTTTTTGCAGGGCATCGGATGGTGGTGAATTGAGGATAACGGTTTTGAAATCGCCTGCATGACCATCGCGGCAGAGCGCGTTGCGGCCGATTTTGCGATCATCGACAA
Organism: Thalassospira profundimaris; assembly: GCF_003326755.1. GTDB lineage: Bacteria > Pseudomonadota > Alphaproteobacteria > Rhodospirillales > Thalassospiraceae > Thalassospira > Thalassospira profundimaris_B. The sequence continues at coordinate 110,667 of NZ_JPWH01000002.1, forward strand.
GCAGGATGGCGTGATCACAGCATTGCACCAGCGCACGGCGGGCGCGCACTTCATCCATGTTGAAATCCATTAAATCGCCCTCCGGTGTCATGCCGCCGACGCTTACAATGCCAAATTCGGCATGATAGCAGCCAAAAAAATCGGCACTGTCCGCGCCAATCACATCGAGATCGCGGGTGCGCACCGTCCCGCCGGACAACCGCAGGGTCACACCCGGGGCGTTTTGCAGCGTCAGGACAACATGAATATTGTTGGTCAGCACCGTTAAATTGCGATGCTGTGACAGGCTTTGGGCGGCCAGTTCGGCTGTTGTGCCGGTGCCAATGGCGATGGTGCAGCCTTCCGGGATCAGGTTTGTCAGTTGTGTCGCCAGGGCACGCTTGCCGTTGCGATTCCAGACCTCGCGATTTTCGTAACTTGTATTGTCCGGTGTGGGGGCCGGGCCTGCCTTGCCATGACGGCGAAAAATCCGTCCCTGTTCCTGAAGGTCGCGAAGATCGGTGCGGATGGTTTGAACCGAAACGTCAAAGCGTCGTGCCAGTTCCTCGACGGCCATGAAGCCACAGCTTTTGACCAGGGCGACAATGCGGTCGCGGCGATTTTCAATGGGAACGGCACGGGGCATCGGCAAGCCTTTTTTGATTTCGTACGAAAGTCATTTTTCGCTTTAAGGTAATTATAGCGATGTGAAAAACCGACTGAGAACCCCGAAAACACGGCTGAAACATTTAATTCTTTGCTTTGTCACACAACTGTTATCGAAATATCGGTAGCGTCCCCCTCACGTTGTTTTCGTACGAAACCTTATTGCGTTTCACCGTTTCAGGGGATTTTTAGAATGCGTAACGTGCTTCTTGCTGCCGTGGCATCGGCCACAATGATGATGCCGGTTTTGGGGCAGGCTGCCGAAAAGCTGGTTTTATATACCAGCCAGCCCAACCAGGATGCGCAAACCACCGTTGATGCCTTCAAGGCCGCCTACCCGGATGTCGAAGTCGACTGGGTGCGCGATGGCACCACCAAGCTGATGGCAAAACTGGGGGCCGAAATTGCCGCGGGCGACCCGCGCCCTGACGTGTTGCTGATTGCCGATACCGTAACCCTTGAGGGCATGAAACAGGAAGGGCAGCTTCAGGCCTATAAATCGCCCGAAGCCAAGGCCTATGACCCGGCCCTGTATGATGCCGATGGCTATTATTATTCCACCAAACTGATCACCACCGGCATCGTTTACAATACCGGTGTTTCCAAGAAGCCGACCTCTTGGAAAGACCTTGCCGACCCGGCCCTGAAAAACCAGATCGTGATGCCGAGCCCGCTCTATTCGGGGGCGGCGCTGATTACCCTTTCAACGATGACGCAAAACCCGGATCTGGGCTGGGATTATTATCAGGCCCTGGCGGATAACAAGGCCCGTGCCCAGGGCGGGAATGGCGGTACCTTCAAGGCGGTGGCCTCCGGGGAAAAACCCTTTGGCATGGTTGTCGATTTTCTGGCCCTGCGCGGTAAGGCCGAAGGGTCGCCGGTGGATTTTGTCTTTCCCAGTGAAGGTGTGACATATGTGACCGAGCCGGTCGCCATTATGAAAACGGCCAAAAACGTTGATGCCGCGCACAAATTTGTCGATTTCGTGCTGTCGGAAAAGGGCCAGAAGCTGGTTCGGGAAATGGGATATATCCCGGCGCGTAATGATATGGACCCGCCCGCGGGCTTCCCGGCGCGCAAGGATATCAAGCTGATGACGTTTGACCCGGCGGTTGCCCTGAAAAATGCCGATGCGAACAAGAAAAAGTTCGCCGAGATGTTTGGGGCCGAATAATGCAGGCTGTTGAACGCTGGCTGGCAACATCTGGCGGTAATATGGGAGGCAACCGGTTTTCGGACCGGTTGCTGCCTTTGTTGTTTGTGCCGGTTATTTTCATTTCGGTTTTGCCGATGCTGCGTTTGGCGGCAGAGGGGCTGTTTGTGCAGGGTATGCCCAGTCTGGATTATGTGCGTGACGTTATGGAAAGCAGCCAGACATGGCGGGCAACAGCACATAGCCTTTATACGGCGGCATTGGGCACGGTTATTTCCGTGCTGATTGGCGGTGCATTTGCCTTTCTGGTGGCGCTAACCGATATTCGGGCAAAAGCGGCGCTGGTTTTTTGCTTCATGATTCCGATGATGATCCCGCCGCAAATTACCGCCCTTGCCTGGGTGCAATTGACCGGGCCCAGCAGTGCGCTGTTAAACGCCATAGGCATGGCCCCGGCGTTGGGTTCCCCCCAGCCATTGTATTCGGCAGAGGGGATTGCCCTGCTTTTGGGTATTCAGCATGCCTCGATCGTGTTCTTAACCCTGCGGGCCAATTTGCGCCTGTTGCCGCGCGAACAGGTGGAAGCCGCACGGCTTGCCGGGGCGCGTGGCGGGCGTTTGTGGTGGCAGGTGATTTTGCCTTTAACCAGCCCCGGCCTGATTGCGGGCACGGCAATGGCCTTTGTCACCGCATTGGGGAATTTTGGCATACAGGCAATGCTGGGGATTCCCGGCAATTATATTACGCTGCCAACCCTGATTTATCGCAAATTATCCAGCTTTGGCCCCGCCGCCTTGGGCGAGGTATCGGTGCTGGCAATGCTGATTGGCGTGATTGCCGTTATCGGCGTGTTGTTGCATCACCATTTGCTGGGCAAACGTGACTATCGCCTGATGGGGGTTGTTGGCCGCCCGCTTGATATTCGCCTGGGGGCACGGCGTATCGTTATTGAAATTTTGTTGTGGGCGGTGCTGGTTGCCATTTTGGTGGTGCCTTTAATGGCGCTGGTGGCAACGTCGCTGGTGCCGGCTTTTGGCGTGCGGCTGGGCTTTGACAATTTCAGTTTTGATGCCTTTTACCAAGTGCTGTTTGTGCAACCCGCCACCATCCGGGCGTTTCACAACAGCCTGTTATTGTCGGTTGGGGCGGCAATTGTGCTGGTCGGCATGTGTTTGCCACTGGCCTATGTGATTGTGCGCCGTCCGTCGCGTCTGACCAAACTGGTCAATTTGCTGGTTGAAATTCCCTATGCCTTGCCCGGTGTGGTGCTGGCGATTGCCTGTATCCTGCTGTTCATTCGTATTCCGGTGCTGGATATCAGCCTGTATGGCACGCTGGCGATTATCTTTGTCGCCTATCTGGCGCGCTTTTTGATCATTGCCCTTCGCCCCGTGATGAACAGTTTCATGCAGCTTGACCCCGCATTGGAAGAAGCCGCCCAGGCCTGTGGGGCCGGGATTGGCCGACGGTTGCGCGATATTTTGCTGCCCTTGGCCGCCCCGGCGGCAGCGGCGGGGGCATTGCTGGTATTTTTGACCGCATTTAACGAATTGACCGTATCGGCCCTTTTGTGGTCGGCGGGCAATGAAACGCTGGGTGTTTTGATTTTCAACCTTGATGACAGTGGCGATAGCGTCCTGGCATCGGCGGTGGCCGTGCTGGTGGTGGGGGTTGTTGTGGCCCTGATGACCGGTTTTCAACTGGCCTCGCGTCATCTGCCCAAGGGAGTGATACCGTGGCAGTCATAAATTTGCGCAACATTACCAAACAGTTTGGCGATTATCGGGCGGTCAATAATGTCTCGCTTGATATTGCAGATGGTGAATTTGTTGCCCTTTTGGGGCCGTCAGGCTGTGGCAAAACCACCTTGTTGCGGTTGCTGGCCGGGTTTGAAGAGCCCGATGAGGGCACCATTTCGCTGGCCGGGCAGGTGGTGGCCGATGGGGTATCGCGCCAGATGGTCGCCCCCGAAGACCGCAATTTGGGTATTGTGTTTCAGTCCTATGCCCTATGGCCGCATATGTCGGTGGCGCGCAATGTGGGCTATCCGCTGGAAGTGCGCAAAATGTTGCGGGCGGAACGCGACCGGCGCATTCGCGAGGCGCTGTCGATTGTATCGCTGGAAAATTACGCTGATCGCTCGCCATCGGAACTGAGCGGCGGGCAGCGCCAGCGTGTTGCCCTGGCACGCTGCCTGGTGATGGAACCGCGGGCGGTGCTGCTTGATGAACCGCTGGCCAACCTGGATGTGCATTTGCGTGAAACCATGCAGGAGGCCTTCCTGGATTTTCACCGTCGTACCGGTGCCACCATGATTTATGTGACCCATGACCAGGCCGAGGCGATGGCGATGGCCGACCGGATTGCGGTGATGGATCGCGGGCATATTCGCCAGATGGCGGCCCCCGAAACCCTGTATCGCGAACCCAGTGACCAGATGGTGGCCGGCTTTGTCGGGGCCGGGGCGGTGTTGCCGGTGGGGGATATTACCCTGCAGAACAATGGCCGCTGTGCCGTGCGGTTGGGCGATGCCGATATTTCGGCGCGTATCTGCGCACGTGTTGCCAGCCAGACAGGTGCAAATGATGCGCTGGGCCTGTGCCTGAGGCCGGAAGACATTCGGGTGGACGGCCACGGAACACTTGCCGGGAAAGTCGAGGATTGTGTGTATCTGGGGGGGCGGTTTCGTTTGGCGGTCCGCCTTGCCAATGGTCATGCCCTGCCGGTCTATAGTGACCTGCGTGCCCGCATTGGCGAGAATATTTCGCTTTCCGTGCGCGATGGCTGGGTTTTTTCGCGCCAGGAGGCAGCATAATGGCGGCGGGCATTCGTGTTTTATCGGGGCTGGGCGAAAAGGCCCCGGCTTGCATCCGGCTGGATTTTTTGAACCGGCGCTGGCTGCTCGATTGTGGTGATGGCCTGGAAAACGAACCGGGCTTTGATCCGGCCTGGCTGACCAAAGTTAACGCCGTTTTCATTACCCATGACCATATTGATCATATCGGCGCGGCACATTATGCCATCGAGGCCGGTTTGCCGATTTATTGCACGGCGATTACGGCAAAATCGCTGCCATCCGGGGCGGATGTGAATATTTTGCCCGCCTTTGGTGAAATTCAGGTTGATGGGGTGACGGTTACGACCGGGCGCACCGGCCATGCCTTTGGCGGGGTGTGGCTGCATTTCGATTTGGCGGGCGGGGTGCTTTATACCGGCGATATCAGTACGGAATCGGATTATTTTTTATATGATCCCGCACCCGATGCGGCGACGGTTTTGTGTGACGCATCCTATGGCATGTATAATGTCTCGCAACGTGAGCGGATAGACGGGCTGTTGCGGGCAGTTGCCGGGTTTGACGGGCAAATCCTGTTTCCCGTCCCGCCCAGCGGCCGGGCCGCCGAAATGGCCCTGCTGTTTGAACGGCATGGTTTGACCGACTGGACAATGGATATGCGGTGTTTTGGCCGGGTGCAGCGGGTTCTGGCACCGGGCGGGCGCGATTTTGTGTGTGATGAAGCCATTGCCGATTTGCGCCGCCTTACGGCAAAGGCGCGCGAATTCAACCCCGATGCCCGGCTGTTATTGTGCCATTCGCCCTGCGGGACCAAGGGGGCGGCGGGCGAGATCAGCCGTAAATGGCAGGCGCAGGACCGCCTGGGCCGGGATGCGAAAATCTTTTATACCGGCCATATGTCTGAAACGGCGCGGCGCTTTGTCAGCGAGGGGAAAGGCGAGTTTCACCGCTGGAATGTGCATCCTCGGTTAAGTGATGTGGTGGAACTGGCACAGTCCTGCCATGTGTTGCAGATTGTGCCGCTATTTTGCACCCAGCCCGAGGAATTCGGCCTTGTGGAAGGGTTTGAAGGCCGGTTACAGCTATCGGACCGGTTTTATCTTTAAGGCGTGACGGATGATTTTTCCCTATTGGCATTATGATATGCCTGCTGTGCCGTTTGTTTTTATGCGACACGGCGAAACAGAAGCCAACCGAACGGGCGTTATTGCCGGTTCTACCGAAGTTCCCCTGAATGCAACAGGCGAAAAACAGGCCAGGGCCGCAGCACCCTTGCTGGCGGAATGGCCGTGGCGGGCCGTTTTTGCAAGCCCGCAACAGCGGGCGCGCCATACCGCTGAATTGGCAATGCCCGGCATGGTGCCAACCCTGCTGCCCGGCTTGCGTGAACGGCATTGGGGCGACCTGGAAGGGCGTCCGGTAACGGAAATTTGTACCCGATATGAAACACCACCCGCCGGTGAGCCGTTTAACGATATGTGCAAACGGGTGTGCAATGCGCTGAAGATCGCGCTGGCGGACCACGATGCCAAACAGGGGCATACCCTGATTGTGGCGCATTCCGGAGTGATGCGCTGCATTTTGCATTTAACCGGCTTTGCTGCCGATGGCCCGCGCATTTTGAATGCAACGCCCTTTCTTTTTATCCCCGTTGAGGGCCGTTGGGAATATCAGCAGCTTGGCGCGCGGGAACACGATAACCCCTTGGAAAATGCACAATGACACAAAGCCTTATGGATAAGCCGGGACCAGAAACATCACCCCGCGCTGCGGTGGTGTTTGATGTGGATGGTACATTGGCCGAATTTGATGCCGATGTGCTGGGACATTTGGTGCATGGCCCGGTGAAACACTGGGACGCCTTTTTTGATGCGATGGATCACACGGCACCGGTGGCCGATATTGAACGCCTGCTGCGCATTTTGCATGGCACGGGGCAGGCGATTGTCATTTGTACGGGGCGGCCCGAAGGCTGGCGGGCGCGCACGGAAGCTTGGCTAACGGCACATGAAATACCGTTTGATGGCGTTTATTTGCGTCCGGCGGATGCTGATCATCGCAGTGACGAGGATGTGAAAGAAGATTTGTTGCATCAGATCAGGGCGGATGGTTTTGCCCCCTGGCTTGTGGTGGATGATCGGCAGTCAGTGGTGGATAAATGGCGGGATCTGGGCCTGACCTGCCTGCAATGCGCACCGGGTAATTTTTGATATTCCGCTTTTGCGAGCAGGCAACAGAAAACCCGGCGGTGCATTTAGTATCGCCGGGTTTTGTTTGCCGGGTTAACCGCACCACGGGGCCCGTTTGGTTTTGCCATCATAGGGGCGGGCAAGACCGGCCTTGATCAAATCCTGGTCCAGCGCACGACCGTCAATGCGGACCGATGCCACAACGCGTCCGCCATACCGGCCCCATTCGGGGTTGCAAAATTCCACCTTTCGGGCCTGTTTCAGGCTTTTGCGGGCATAATCCCGTGCCTTGTTGGCCAGTTCCTTTTCGCTGGTGCATTTGCCGCGAATTTCGGGGGTGTCCACCCCGCGCACCCGAACCGACATTCGGGCGATTTCGTCGGGCAGGCCGGGGATATGCACATAAATGGTATCGCCATCATAGGCATATTCGCCGCCCCGCTGGCGTAACGGCCAGTCATAGCAGGCGGCGTGGGCCCTGGCAGCCAGAATGCTGCCAAGGCCAAGGGCTGCCGCAATGATCGCGCGGCAGATGGGTTTCTTCATGGTTTGCTCGTTTGTTCGGTTTTTGTTTTTGACGGGTCACAGCTTTAGCCGTGCCAGTATTTGTGCAGCCCGTTGTTCGACCGGGCCTTTGCGTATTTCGATGGGGTCATAGCCACATTCAAGATAGGTGCGGTACAAAATCACATATGTCTTGACGGCTTCGGCGAAGGTTTGTGTTCGCCGATTGTCGTTTTTGTAGATTTCGGCCCAGGGCGGCAGGATGAAAACTGTCCTTCGGTAGCGATAGGTTTCAATGGCCTGTATGAGGGCATTGTCCTCGGGCAGCTTGGCGACCCGTCGATGGGCCAGGGTATCGGGCAATCCGCTGTCAAAAAATACCGGTAACGGGTCCTGTGCCATGCCATCCTGCCAAGCGCGAATGGACCCCCTGGTCATCAGCCTGCAATAGGCATCGTTATCCTGCCAGGGCAGGGCCGTGCCGCCGCGTTCCTGCTGGGTTTCAATAACGTTTCGGGCTATCTCCGGGCTGGTTTCATAACCCCGTTCATTTAAATAGTTGATCAGGGTGGTTTTGCCGGCACCGGGGCCCCCGGTGATGACAACTAGGTTGGTTGGATAAGGCAATTGCATTCTTGTTCGTATTCTGTACTCGGGGCGGCCTCATATGGCGGCGCTTTGCGGCAAGCTGATGGCGTGAATAAAGATTTTTATCGAGAAAAGGCACCCTGTGCGATAAAGAGAGGCCGGGCATTAATGGGAAGGATAAAGGCTGTCAATATGCTGATTTCACGAACCGGTCCCCGGGACTATAACGAGCTGATTTTATTATGGGAAAGGTCGGTGCGCGCCACACATGCCTTTCTGGTTGAAAAGGACATTCTGCGTTTGCGCGATCTGATCCTTGATCCGTATTTTGATGCCGTTGACCTGTTTTGCACCCGGGATGAAAACGGGGCCATTACCGGTTTTATCGGCATTGCCAAACAGCGTATCGAAATGTTGTTTGTGGATCCGACCAGGATGGGGCAGGGCATTGGCCGTGCATTGGTGATCGATGCCATAACAACACACGGGATAACCGATGTTGATGTGAACGAACAAAATCCCGATGCGGTTGGTTTTTATCAACGCATGGGCTTTGTTGTTTTTGGCCGTTCGGAAACGGATGGCGAGGGCAATCCGTTTCCGATTTTGCATATGCGGCTGGCAAACGCATCAGAGTGATCTGCCAAATGCGCAGCCGGTCCGTTTTCGTGTCTGGGTGTTTAAACGGTCATTGTGATAGCAGGGTTAATATGTGTTCCGCTCGCTGCTCAACCGGGCCTTTGGCGATTTCGACGGGGGTGTAGCCGCAGTCTAGATAGGTTTGGTACAAAACGTCATAGGTTCTGGTGGCCTCGGCAAAGTTTTGTTTTCTGGCACCATCGGTGTGATAGATTTCAGGCCAGGGCGGTAATATGAAAACGGTTTGCCGGTAACGACAGGTTTCTATGGCGCGTATCAGGGCGCTGTCTTTGGCCAGTTTGTATAACCGGCGATGGGTCAGCACATCGGGCAGGCCCCGGTCAAAAAAAACGGGTGCCGGTGCCAGGGCCATGCCGTCCTGCCAGGCACGAATGGAGCCATCTGTCATAAGCTGGCAATAGGCTTCGTTGTCCTGCCAGGGCAGGGCGGTGCCACCGTGTTTTTGCTGGGTTTCAATAACATTTCGGGCGACTTCCGGGCTGGTTTTATACCCAAGCCGGTTCAGGTAATTGATCAGTGTGGTTTTACCGGCACCGGGACCACCGGTCAGAACCACAAGGTTTTCCGGGGAAGATACTGACATGGGATTTCCTGCGTAAACGGGTCCCTGTGGCGCTGTTTTTCAGCATGCAGCTTTCTGGCCCCATAAAGCCGGGCCACCATCAGGGAATGTAATGGAAAATGGAAGGTTGGTAGCAGGTTGCAGACGGTGATTTATCGTCTGAACATACCTGTTGCGTATGCGCCAAACCTTTTTGCGCATATTGCTTTTATAAACGGGGGAGAGACCGCAATTATACCGGTTTGGATCCTTGCCGACAAGCTCGGAGCGTGACTTTGGGGCGATGTTATTTTTCTGAAGCGGCAATATTCGGATGTTCAAGCAGAAGGCAGGTTAAAGGCCGGTTGTGCCAAGGGCCTGTTTGTTATCTTTGATGCGGGCCAGGATATGGTCCGATATCATTTGTGCCGAGGGCGAAAGGCGATGGCCCGCAGCCGTGAGCAGACAGTAGGGTTTGATTTCGATGGCTTCTGTCAGCGGCATTTCGGTAATGGCGCCGCCGCGCGCCAACAGGGATGTTACCTCTTCGGCCATTGGGGCAATGGCATCGCTTTCCATGATGGCGGCCAGTGTGACCAACAGCGACGCCGTGTTCAGCCCCGAAGGCGGCAGCGGCAGGTTTTGGGCGATAAAAACATCCTCGATCGTGCGGCGCATCAGGTTGCCTGACGGGGGTAAAATCCATTCATAGCGGGCAAGCTGCGCCAGCGTGACCGGGTTATGGGCCAAAAGGGGGTGGCCCTTGCGGACCAGCAAGCGGATTTTTTCGCTGCGAATTTGCCAGATATTGAAAAGGCGCGGGTCCACATCCTGCGGCACGCGCCCGATGATAAAGTCATATTCCCCGGCCAGCAGGCTTTTGATCAGGATATGCGATGGGCCGATGGCAACCTGGGCTTCGAACCGGGCATTGCGCGACTGAATATCGCGCACGACTGGTACCACCAGATCAACGGCTGCGGCTGTGACCGCCCCAATGAAAACGGTACCACCGCCATTCTTAATATCCTCGATTTCGCGTTCGGCCTCGCGCATTTCAATGAGCATGGTGCGTGCCCGCTGGGCCAGGGCACGTCCCGCACTGGTCATGTCAACACCGCGCGCGCCGCGTTCGCACAGGCGGGTCCCCAACATATCCTCCATTTCCGATAACAGGCGCGATGCGGCGGGTTGCGATGTTTTCAGCATGGCGGCGGCAAGGCTGATCTGGCCGGTTTCCTCCATTGCCACAATCATCCGTAAATGGCTGATTTTAAGGCCGCGCTTAAACAGGTTGCCCGTCCCCGAAAGCAGGGTTTGTGCCGGTGTCATTTCAGGCTGGCTGGGGGTGTGCGACATGTATCAGATCCCGGAATGACAAATGCAGAGTGCCGACAAACTGTAATATATCAATTTTGATATGTAAAATTCAGTTTTCATTATTTGAATGTTATGACAAAGCGACCGAATATTGCGCGTCCGGTGTCATGAAAAAATGGCGCTTGCGATGAAGGATAACGCGACGTGATTGAAACGGCATAAGGGACCCTTTTTTACGGGAAGTGCTGCGCGTCGCCGCGTAATTAGGGAGAAAATATAATGAAACGTCTGAGTGCCGTTTTGGCCGGCATTGCCTTTGGCGCAGCCGCAACCTTTGCCCCGGCCATGCCGGGTGGTTTTGGCATGTCTGCTGCTTTTGCTGCCGATAAGGGCTTTGTCGGGATTGCCATGCCGACCAAATCATCCGCCCGCTGGATTTCGGATGGCGATTCGATGGTCAAGCAGTTTGAAGAAGCCGGTTATAAAACCGACCTTCAATATGCCGAAGACGATATTCCCAATCAGCTTTCCCAAATTGAAAACATGATTGTGAAGGGCGTTGATGTCCTGGTGATTGCCGCGATTGACGGATCCACCCTGTCGAATGCGCTGGCAAATGCCAAGGCCGCCGGGATCAAGGTTTTTGCCTATGACCGTTTGATCCGTGATAGCGGCGATGTCGATTATTATTCCACGTTTGACAATTTCAAGGTTGGCGTCTTGCAGGCGAACTCGCTGCTTGATGGTCTCGCATCGCAGGGTGACGGCCCCTATAATGTTGAACTGTTTGGCGGCTCGCCCGATGATAACAATGCCTATTTCTTCTATAATGGCGCGATGTCGGTGCTTCAGCCGATGATTGATAATGGCACCATCGTGATCAAATCCGGCCAGATGGGCATGGACAAGGTAGGGACCCTGCGCTGGGACGGTGCGGTTGCCCAGGCCCGTATGGATAACCTGCTTTCGGCCTATTACACCGATGCCAAGGTGGATGGTGTTCTTTCCCCTTATGACGGGCTGTCGATTGGTATTCTGTCCTCGCTCAAGGGCGTTGGTTATGGTTCTGGCGATATGAAAATGCCGATCGTGACCGGGCAGGATGCCGAATTGCCGTCGGTCAAATCGATCCTGGCCGGGGAACAATATTCCACCGTTTTCAAGGATACCCGCGAACTGGCGCGTGTGACTGTAAACATGGTCAATGACGTGCTGGCGGGCAAAGAGCCGACCGTGAATGACACCAAAACCTATGACAATGGTGTGAAGGTTGTGCCGTCTTATCTGCTGGAGCCGGTCCTGGTTGACAAAAGCAACTGGGAAGGCGTGCTGGTCGGTTCGGGTTACTACACGATGGACCAGATCAAGAATTAAGTGCCTTCGGCATGATGTTGGAGACGGGCGGTGACGATACGCCGCCCGTTTTTGTCAATGAACCCAAAGCTGCCGGATAAAGCAGGCGGCAACAGGCGCGCAAACATGAAATTGCGGGTCGCGTTTTGAAAAGGGAGCCGGGTACAGCCCGGCATGCGGGAGGACCGGATGGATACCATCCTGGAGATGCGCAATATCACAAAGACCTTCCCCGGTGTGAAGGCGCTTGATGATGTGAACCTGAAGGTGCGACGGGGCGAAATCCATGCCCTGTGTGGCGAGAATGGTGCAGGTAAGTCGACCCTGATGAAGGTCCTGAGCGGAGTTTATCCGCACGGCACCTATGAAGGCGATATTCTGTTTGATGATCAAATTCAGTCTTTTCGTGACATTCGCGATAGCGAGGATCGCGGCATTATCATTATTCACCAGGAACTGGCCCTGGTGCCGTTGCTTTCGATTGCGGAAAATATTTTTCTGGGCAATGAACTGTCGGAAAATGGCGTTATCAACTGGCCCAAGACATTTGCCCGGACAACGGAGCTTTTGGCAAAGGTTGGCCTGCGCGAAGCGCCCAATACGCTGGTGACGAATATTGGTGTGGGCAAGCAACAACTGGTGGAAATTGCCAAGGCCCTGTCCAAGGAAGTGAAACTTCTGATTCTCGACGAGCCAACATCAAGCTTGCAGGAAAATGACAGCCAGAAGCTGCTGGATCTTTTGATCGAGTTTCGCAAGCAGGGCATTACCTCGATCCTGATTTCGCACAAGCTCAATGAAATCAGCCGGGTGGCGGACCGCATTACCGTCATTCGCGATGGCAGGGCGGTTTCGACACTTGATTGCCATGAGGGGCAGATCAGCGAGGACGACATAGTCAAGGATATGGTCGGGCGCGATATGGCGCACCGCTATCCTGAACGGACGCCGAATATTGGCGGGACGATCATGGAGGTGCGCAACTGGTCGTGCTATCACCCGCTGCATCCCACCCAGCAACTGATCAAAAACGTCAATATCGATGTGGCGGCAGGCGAGGTTGTCGGTATTGCGGGCCTGATGGGGGCCGGGCGCACCGAACTTGCCATGAGTATTTTTGGCCGTTCTTATGGTCTTAATATCAGCGGCGAAGTTTTGATGCACGGCAAGCCGGTCGATGTGTCAACGGTTGAGCGCGCGATTGCTGCCGGTTTGGCCTATGTCACTGAAGACCGCAAGGAAATGGGCCTGATCCTGGATGAAAGCATCACCACCAACATTACGCTGGCCAATTTGCCCGGTGTATCGGAACACGGTGTTTTAAATGACGGTGCCGAACGCGGTGTGGCCGAGGATTACCGCAAGAAAATCAATATTCGCACCCCCAATGTCGCGCAAAAGGTTGTCAATCTTTCGGGTGGGAACCAGCAAAAGGTGGTTCTGTCAAAATGGCTGTTTGCCGGACCTGAAGTTTTGATCCTGGACGAGCCGACGCGCGGTATTGATGTCGGGGCGAAATACGAGATTTATTCCATTATCAATCAACTGGCGGCCGACGGCAAAGGGGTCATCATGATCTCGTCGGAGATGCCGGAACTTCTGGGCATGTGCGACCGCATTTACGTGATGAATGAGGGCGAAATGAAGGGGCAACTGGCCGCAAGCGAAGCCAGCCAGGAAAAGATCATGCGCATGATCCTGAAGGGGTGAGGACGGACCAATGAGTGAGACTTCCAGCAAAAATATCGGTTATTATCTTCGGACGCATACCCGCGAATACGGTATGGTTCTGGCGCTTGTCGCGATCATGGCGTTTTTTCAGTATCTGACCGACGGCGTTTTGATGAGGCCGGTCAATCTGACCAATCTTTTCCTGCAAAACAGCTATGTCATCATCATGGCTGTTGGCATGTTGCTGGTCATTGTTGGCGGCAATATTGACCTGTCGGTGGGCTCGGTTGTGGGCTTTATCGGGGCGCTGGCTGCCGTGATGGCCGTGCAATGGGGCTTGCCAACCATCATTGTTGTCCCTGCCTGTCTGATTGTCGGCGCGCTGATCGGCTGTGCCCAGGGGTACTGGGTGGCGTATTGGCGTATTCCGTCCTTCATTGTGACTTTGGCGGGGATGCTGGTTTTTCGTGGTCTGACCCTGACCCTGTTGGGCGGGGCATCCGTTGGACCGTTTCCGGAAAACTTTCAGTTAATGTCATCGGGCTTTGTGCCGGACATATTTAGCGGCATGATCGACGGGCGCTTTAATGTTTTTTCGATGGTAATCGGTATTGCCGTGGCCGTCATTCTGCCCGTGCTTGGTTTGCGATCCCGTGCCAAGCAGGCGCGCTTTGCCGCTGTTGAAGAACCGATGGCGTTTTTCGCTGCCAAGCATGCGATTGCCGGTCTTGCCATTCTTTACATTGCGTTTTTGCTGTCCACCTATCGTGGTTTGCCCAATGTGCTGATCGTGATGGCGGTTCTGATCGCGATTTTCACCTTTATTACCAACAGCACCACGATTGGCCGGCGCATTTATGCGATGGGGGGCAATGAAAAGGCTGCCCAGCTTTCGGGCATCAATACCCGCCGTCTGGCCTTTTTGACCTTTGCCAATATGGGGATGCTGGCCGGACTGGCCGGGCTGGTTTTTGCGGCCCGTCTGAATACGGCAACCCCGAAAGCGGGGATTGCCTTCGAGCTTGATGTGATCGCGGCTGTCTTTATTGGTGGCGCGTCCATGTCTGGCGGGGTCGGTAAAATTATCGGCGCTGTCGTTGGTGCCCTGATCATGGGTGTCATGAATAACGGGATGTCGATTGTCGGTGTCGGGATTGACTGGCAACAGGTGATTAAGGGCCTGGTGTTGCTCGCCGCTGTGATTTTCGATGTCTATAACAAAAACAAGGCCTAAGAAATTGACCAAAATACAAAACGGACCAAAAACCGGGCAAAAGCCGATTTTTGCCTGTTATCCCGCAACGCACGGGGCAGGGTTTTTATACCGTTTGACTTCTTTGCCGGGCACATTGCGTGCCCGGGCCACCGGCACGGATATGCCGGTGTTTTCCACTAACTCAGGAGACCGGGCATGAGCACCTTCAAACCCGCAGCCTGGCCGCGTAAATTGCGCTCGCAAGGCTGGTTCGGTGGCACCAGCAAGGATAATATCTATCATCGTAGCTGGATGAAAAACCAGGGATTGCCTGCCGACTTGTTTGATGGCCGACCGGTCATTGGTATTTGCAATACCTGGTCGCAATTGACCCCGTGTAATGCGCATTTGCGCGACCTGGCCGAACGCGTCAAACACGGCATTTACGAAGCAGGCGGTTTGCCGCTGGAATTTCCGGTATTTTCGCCGGGTGAAAGCACATTGCGCCCCACCGCCATGATGTTTCGTAACCTGTGCGCGATGGATGTGGAAGAAGCCCTGCGTGGCACCCCGCTGGATGGCGTGGTGTTGATGGTGGGCTGTGATAAAACCACCCCAGCCCTTTTGATGGGCGCATCAAGCGTGGATATTCCTGCGATTGTTGTGACTGGCGGGCCGATGCTGAATGGTAAATGGCGCGGGCAGGATATTGGCTCGGGCACATCGCTGTGGCAGCTGTCGGAGGATCGCAAGGCCGGTAAAATCAGCACCGAGGATTTCCTGGAAGCCGAAATTGCCATGTCGCGTTCGCCCGGGTCGTGCAATACGATGGGCACGGCCTCGAGCATGGCGAGCATGGCGGAGGCCTTGGGCATGGCGCTTTCGGGCAATGCGGCCATTCCGGCCGTTGATAGCCGCCGCCGTGTGATGGCGCATTTGACCGGCCGCCGTATCGTGCAAATGGTCAAGGATGATTTGAAACCATCTGACGTGATGACCAAGCAGGCCTTTGAAAATGCCATTCGTGTTAATGGGGCGATTGGCGGGTCAACCAATGCGGTGATCCATCTGCTTGCCATTGCCGGGCGTTTGGGCGTTGATCTGACGCTTGATGACTGGGACCGTTTGGGACGTGATATTCCGACCATCGTTAATTTGCAGCCCTCGGGCAAATATCTGATGGAAGAATTCTTCTATGCCGGTGGCCTGCCGGTTGTGATCAAGGCATTGGCCGAAGCAGGGCATATTCACAAGGACGCCATCACGGTTTCGGGCGATACCATGTGGGACCAGGTATCGGGAGTCCGTAACTGGAATGACGATGTTATTTTGCCGTTTGAAAAGGCATTGACCCAGCATGGCGGCATTGCCGTGGTCAAGGGCAACCTGGCCCCGAATGGCGCGGTGCTTAAACCTTCGGCGGCATCGGAACATTTGATGACGCATCGTGGCCGGGCCGTAGTGTTTGAAGATATCGACGATTACAAGGCCAAGATTAACGACGAAAGCCTGGATATCGACGAAAACTGCGTCATGGTCCTTAAAAATTGCGGTCCCAAGGGTTATCCCGGCATGGCCGAGGTGGGCAATATGGGCCTGCCGCCCAAGGTATTGCGCAAGGGCATTACCGATATGGTGCGTATTTCCGATGCCCGCATGAGCGGCACGGCCTATGGTACCGTTGTGTTGCACACATCCCCCGAAGCCGCCGCCGGTGGCCCGCTGGCGATTGTGCAAAATGGCGACATGATCGAGCTTGACGTGCCCAACCGCCGTTTGCACCTTGATGTGCCAGATGACGAAATCGCCCGTCGCCTTGCCGCCTGGGAAACCATCGTACCCGTGCCGCAAAGCGGTTATGCCTCGCTTTATTACAGCCACGTCATTGGCGCGGATAAAGGGGCCGATTTTGACTTCCTGCTGGGCGGTCGCGGCAAGGAGATTCCCAAGGACAGCCATTGACCCAGCCCTGTCTGACGACATGAATATAACAATGCAGGCTGTTCCGTTTGGGGCAGCCTGTTTTACGTGATGGGCTGTTTTGGGTAGCGGCGGACACGGCAAAATGCTGCGCAGCATATTCATGCACAATCGCAGGCGCTTTGGTGTGCCACCAATAATATCATGATGAGGGAAATGGTGGGCGTAACAAGATTCGAACTTGTGACCTCTGCCGTGTGAAGGCAGCGCTCTAACCAACTGAGCTATACGCCCCAAGCGGCAAATCGCCCTTTAATAACCAAGGCTTCGCCGATCAGTGGCGCGGGTTATAAGCGGCGTTGCCGGGGGTGTCAAGCGGCCTTTTCAGGCAATTTTTTTCAAGGCATCGGGCAGTTGCGAAAAACGGGTTAAAACCGCGTCTGCGCCCAGGCTATGTGCCTTGCTGTCATCGACCTCGAAGGCAACGGCGATGGCGGCGATATTGATGGCGCGTGCGGCATTGATGTCGTTGGCATGGTCGCCCACCATCACGGCAAAATCGCCGCGGGCGGCGTTATATCCCATTTTATCCAGGGAAAAGGCCAAATGCCCGCCATCGGGTTTGCGCACATCAGTGGCATCACCTCCGGCAATCACGCCAAACAGGTCATCAATGCGCAATATGGACAGGATCTCGCGGCAGGGTTTGGTTGGCTTGTTCGACGCCAGGCCAATTTTCCAGCCTTCCTGATGCAATTGGCGCAGGGTGGCTTCGGCATCCTGGTACAAATATGTATCGCGGTAGGCCGTTGCCTCGTAAAGCGATACAAATTTGTTATAGGCGGCTTCCAGTGCATCGCCTGCCAGCGATTGATTGCGGGCCGCAAAGGCGCGCTTTGTTAACATGCGTGCGCCGTCGCCCAGCATCGGTTCCAGTTCGGCACGTGTCAGGCCCGGTAGGGCGTGCTGTGCCAAAAGCTGGTTCATTGCCATGACCAGATCATCCACGCCATCAATCAGGGTACCGTCAAGGTCAAAAAGAATGAAACGGGTCATGGGCGATTCCCTGAAATTTGTCATGATAAAAACACTGAATGGTGCTGGCAGAATGTAGCAACCCTGGCAACAATAACAAGGCGCATTAACAATCTGTAACATCTGCTAACATCAGGTTACAAAACGTGATTCAGGCGGGGCTTTTGCATTGCGCCAAATTGCGTTAGGAGTGCTGCATTGCAATGCAGTGCTTTTCAGGTTCGGCCCGGCTGGCGGGTGTAATTTGTGTGCGGAAACAAGGAATTTTAAATGTCAGGATCATTGAGTGTGGTTGTCCTTGCAGCCGGTATGGGAACGCGGATGAAAAGTGCGCATCCCAAGGTTTTGCACAAAATTGCCGGAAAACCGATGGTCAACCATGTGATTGATGCGGCCGATGCCCTGAATGCCGAACAGACACTGGTGGTCGTGGGGCCCGATATGCCCGCCCTTGAAAAGGCCGTGGCACCACACCCGACATTTGAACAGACCGACCGTCTGGGTACTGCCCATGCCGTGCTGGCCGCACGCAATGCGCTGGAAGAGGCGACAGGCGATGTGCTGGTGCTGTATGGCGATAGCCCGCTTTTTACCACGGCAACGCTGGAGCGGCTGATTGCGGCCCGGCGCGAGGGGGCACATGCGGTGGCGGTTTTGGGTTTTACCCCGGATGACCCTAGCGGTTATGGCCGCCTGTCGACCGACCCTTATACCGGTGAACTGCTGGCGATTATTGAAGACAAGGAATGCACCGAAATCGAACGCCGGATTGATTTTTGCAATTCCGGTGTGATGTGCTTTGCCGCCGAAGGCATGGTGGATTTGCTGGATGCGATTAAAAACAACAATGCCAAGGGCGAATATTATTTGACCGATGCCGTGACCGTAGCGCGGGATCGGGGCCGGAGCTGCGTGGCGGTGGAAGTGGCGGAGGAAGAAACCCTGGGCGTAAATTCCCGTGCCCAGCTTGCGGTTGCCGAACAGCTTATGCAAACCCGCCTGCGCGAGGCCGCGATGAGCAATGGCGCAACCCTGGTGGACCCGTCATCGGTGTTTTTATGTGCCGATACCAAGATTGGCCGTGATGTGGTGATTGAACCCAATGTGGTATGTGGCCCCGATGTGTCGATTGGCGATAATGTAACGATCAAGGCATTTAGCCATCTTGAAGGATGCGATATTGCCGCCGGTGCCGATATTGGCCCCTATGCCCGATTGCGCCCCGGTGCGGAAATTGGCGAGGGGGCCCGCATTGGCAATTTTGTTGAGGTCAAAAAGGCCAGCATCGAAAACGGGGCCAAGGTTAATCATCTGTCCTATATTGGCGATGCCCGGGTAGGGGCCAAGGCCAATATCGGGGCGGGCACCATTACGTGTAATTATGACGGTTTCCAGAAATACCGCACCGATATTGGTGCGGGGGCGTTTGTGGGGTCCAACAGTGCATTGGTGGCCCCGGTAACGATTGGCGATGGCGCGATTGTCGCAGCAGGCAGCACGCTGGGTGGCGAGGTTGCAGTGGATGCGTTGGTGCTGGTCCGGGCGGAAAAAACCGAAAAACCGGGCTGGGCCGCAAAATTTCGCGAGAAAATGCGCGCCCTGACCGGCAAGGCATAATGGTGCCCGGCGGATTATGAGATTATTGGACGAAATAACAGGCGACCGCCGCCTTTGGCTGGCGTTGATCGGTATTATTTAGGGGAATGAACGGCATATGTGCGGTATTATCGGGATTATTGGCAAAGACAGCGTGAGCGAACGTATTCTTGAAGGGTTAAAACGCCTTGAATATCGGGGCTATGATTCCGCCGGGATCGCGACCCTGGTCAATGGTAAAATTGACCGCCGCCGCGCCGAGGGCAAGCTGGTTAATCTGGCGGAACGATTAAAGGACAGCCCGCTTGCAGGCGATGTTGGCATTGGTCACACCCGCTGGGCCACCCACGGGGTACCGACGGAAAACAATGCCCATCCGCATACGGACGGCAAGGTTGCGGTTGTCCACAATGGCATTATCGAAAATTTCCGTTCCCTGAAAAAGGAATTGACCGCCAGGGGCCGTGTTTTTGCATCCGACACCGATACCGAAGTCGTCGTGCATCTGGTATCGGATTTTCTTGATCAGGGCAAAACGCCGCGTGAAGCGGTGCAGGAAACGCTGCATCGTATCGAGGGGGCCTTTTCCCTGGTGATCATGATTGCCGGGCAGCATGATGTGATTTTCGGGGCCCGCCGCGGAACGCCGCTTGCCGTTGGGCTGGGCGAGGGCGAGATGTATCTGGGGTCGGATGCGTTGGCACTTTCACATCTGACCAACCGCCTGATTTATCTTGAGGAAGGCGACTGGGTGGAATTGCGCTGTGATGGCCTGCAGGTCCGGGACGAGCATGATAATGATGTCATTCGCGAAACCAAAATGTCGGCCGTTTCCGGTGCCATGACCGGCAAGGGCAACTATAACCATTTCATGCAGAAGGAAATTTTTGAACAGCCTGCCGTGATTGGCGATACGCTGCATTCCTTCATCAACCCGGCCACCCGCAGCATCAAGCTGCCCGAGATGCCGTTTAACATTGGCGATGCCTCGCGCCTGACGATTGTCGCCTGTGGCACATCCTTTTATGCCGGGCTGGTCGCCAAACACTGGATCGAGCGTTATGCCGGGCTGGGCGTGGATGTGGATGTGGCATCCGAATTTCGCTATCGCTGCCCGCCGATGCCCAAAGGCGGTATTGCCCTGTTTATTTCGCAATCGGGCGAAACGGCCGATACGCTGGCGGCGTTGCGCTATGCCAAATCACAGGGGCAGAAGATTTTGTCGCTGGTGAACGTGGCCGAAAGCACCATTGCGCGGGAAAGCGATGTTGTCCTGCAAACCTATGCCGGGCCGGAAATTGGTGTGGCCTCGACCAAGGCCTTTACCACCCAGCTAACGGTGCTGGCTTGCCTGGCCGTCACGATTGGGCGCGAAAACGGTACTCTCTCGGCCAATGACGAGGCTGGTATTGTCGGGGCATTGACCGTTCTGCCTAAACAGGTTGCCGAAATTTTGCATCATGACGAAGAAATCCGCAAACTGGCTGTCAATATCGCCGATGCCCGTGATGTGCTCTATATCGGGCGTGGTCTGGGCTATCCGATCGCGTTGGAAGGGGCGTTAAAGCTTAAGGAAATTTCCTATATCCATGCCGAAGGATATGCGGCAGGCGAAATGAAGCACGGGCCGATTGCCCTGATTGATCCGTTGGTGCCGATTATCGTGATTGCGCCATCTGATGACCTGTTTGAGAAAACCGTATCGAACATGCAGGAAGCCGCCGCGCGCGGGGGCCGGGTGATTTTCCTGTCCGATGCCAAGGGGCTGGAAACCATTGGCGATATGGCATCCGCCACGGTGGAAATCCCGGCTGTGGCCGATTTTGCCGCCCCCATCCTTTATACCATCCCGGTGCAGATGCTGGCCTACCATGTTGCCGTGCACAAGGGCACGGATGTGGACCAGCCACGCAACCTGGCGAAATCGGTGACGGTGGAATAGTTATTTACCCCGAAGGCTCCGTCGTTCGGCGCAAAATACACGCAATTTGATATTTTGCCTATGATGCAGGCCGTTGTTCTAAAAGGCGTTTCTTTCCCAAATGGAGAGAAACGCCTGATTTTATTTGGCGGAAAATTTTGTGCGATGTTTTGTGGCGCAAAACGTTCTGTTCACGGTTCTGAATGACTGATCTCGGGCTCCTGACCAAGATCAGGAACTTTGTGGGTGGTGTCGCGTTTAAAGCTTTCTTGGGATTCTGATTAATTGTTTTGAATAATTACAAATGAGCCGTGATAATCGGTACAAAATAGCCGTCTTGGTAAAGTGACGGATAAACGGCAATTGAGCGATTTTTCCCGTCGCGATGCCGAACCGAGAGAGAGTTCGATGAAATTATCCATCAATAATGAAGTTCATGACGTTGAGGCGGATGGTGATACACCGCTGCTTTGGGTCATTCGTGACAATCTTGGCTTAAC
Source organism: Thalassospira profundimaris (assembly GCF_003326755.1). Classification (GTDB taxonomy): domain Bacteria; phylum Pseudomonadota; class Alphaproteobacteria; order Rhodospirillales; family Thalassospiraceae; genus Thalassospira; species Thalassospira profundimaris_B. The sequence continues at coordinate 132,255 of NZ_JPWH01000002.1, forward strand.
CGGCACCAAATATGGCTGTGGACTGGCGCAATGCGGTGCGTGCTCGGTCATGGTGGACGGTGTTGTCACCCGGTCCTGTGTCACCCCGATTGACAGTGTTGAAGGGCGCGAGATTACGACCATTGAGGCCATAGAAAACGACCCTGTTGGTAAACGTGTCGTTGAGAAATGGGTTGAATACCAGGTTCCCCAGTGTGGTTATTGCCAGTCCGGGCAGGTAATGGCGGCAACCGCGCTGCTCAGGGAAACTCAAAACCCGACCGAAGATGATGTCGCTGCGGCGATGGTCAATCTGTGTCGTTGTGGCACCTACAATGCCATCCATGCCGCGGTCAAAGACCTGGCTGGTGAAAAAGGCGGTGCATGATGACAAACAATAAAGACAACCGTCCTGTGACCCGGGAAGATTTTCCATCGGGCGCACCTGTGAATATTTCGCGTCGTCGTTTTCTGTTGGCATCTGCCGGTGCCACCGCGGGGGCCCTTGTTCTTGGTTTCGGGTTGCCGATAGGCCCGGCGCGTGCTGCCCAGGGCAGTGAACAGATTACCCCGGGCACACGTGTCCCGGCATTTCTTGAAATCCGTCCTGACAATACCATTCGCTTGCAAAGCCCGTTTGTTGAAGGCGGGCAGGGTGTTTTCACCGCAATGGCGCAGATTGTTGGCGAGGAACTTGACGCCGACCCGGAAAGTTTTGTGGTGGAGGTCGCGCCGGCCGGCTCGGATTATCTGTTAATCAATAACAAGATTCGAATCACCGGCGGCAGCAATTCGGTGCGTTCGAGTTATTCGACCATGCGCAAGTTGGGGGCCTCGGCGCGCCTCATGTTGCTTCAGGCCGCCGCCGGTCGCCTGAATGTCCCGATCGCTCAGCTCAAGACCGAACCGGGATACGTGATCAACACCAGTTCGGGCGAGAAAGTATCCTATGGCAGTCTCGCCAAGGATGCGCTTGATCTGTCGGTGCCGGATGGGAATTCTGTTGAACTGCGTGATCCATCTACATTCCGCTGGATTGGCAAGCCGCTAAAACGTTTGGATATTTTGGACAAGTCAACGGGCAAGGCGATTTATTCAATCGATTGTACCGTTGAGGGCATGGTACAGGCTGCGGTTCAACATGCGCCGCGCCTTGGTCTGGATGTAGGGCGCATTTTGAACGAAGCCGATGTCAGCGCCATGAAGGGTGTCATGTCGGTGCATCGCCTGCCCGGTGCGGTGGCGGTGGTGGCCGAACGCTGGTGGAATGCCAAGATCGCGGCAGAGGCTCTTCAGGTTGAATGGGTCAAGCGCGATGATAAAGACGCCAAATACCGTTATATGCCGGATGATTTCTCAAGTGCGGCTTTTTCCGACCGCCTGGCCAATGAAGAAAGCAAAGGCATAACCGCCGAAGAGGAGGGGGATGTCAATTCCGCCCTTTCAGATGCCGCAACCGTTGTCGAGGCAACCTATCGCAACCAGTTTTTGCATCATGGGCAGCTAGAGCCGCCTTCGACCCTGGCACGGTTTAACGAGGACGGGTCGCTGGATATTTGGATGCCCAATCAGGCACCGGAGCAGTTTCAGTCAACCATTGCCAAAATAACCGGGCTGGAAGCATCGCAGATCAATATTCATTCGCCGATGTTAGGCGGATTTTTTGGCCGTCATTTTCTTTATCCCGAAGCCAATCCGTTTCCGCAGGCCATTCAACTGGCAAAGGAAGTGGGGCGTCCTGTCAAGGTGATCTGGAGCCGGGAAGAGGAATTTCTGCGCGATCCGTTGCGGCCGATGGCAGCGGTGCGTTTCCGGGGTGGTCTGGACGCGGATGGCATGCCGGTTGCAATCGAGGCGATCAGCGCGACTGAAGGGCCAACAGAAAGCCTGACCGGGCACAATCCGGATTCTCTGGACCCCTTGGCGCTGGAGGGCCTGACCGGCAAGACTTACGCGATTGCCGATCGCCGGATTGCCCAGGTCTATGTGAAGACACCGGCGATGCTGGCTTATTGGCGTTCTGTCGGGCATTCCATGAATGATTTCTTCTATGAAACATTTCTTGATGAACTGGCCGACAAAGGGTCACAGGATCCTTATGAGTTGCGGCTGAAGCTGCTAAAGGACAATAAACGTCTGACCCATCTTCTAAAAGCGGTTGGGGAGCTTTCTGGCGGTTGGAAACGTGGTCCGTTTACGGCTGAGGATGGCACGACGCGTGCGCGCGGTGTGGGGATGGCCTCGCCTTTTGGCAGCGAAACCGCAGCGATTGCCGAGGTTTCGATGAAAAATGGGCAGGTGATTGTCCATGACATCTGGGAGGCCATTGATCCGGGCAGTATTGTTAATCCCGCCATTATCGAAGCACAGGTAAAATCGGCAGCGGCGCTGGGTCTGTCACAGATTCTGATGGAAGAGGTCATCTACGAGAAAGGTGAACCGGCCGCACGCAATTATGACCTTTATCCCATTCTGCGGCCGGATCAGATGCCGAATGTCCATGTACGTGTTGTTGAAAGCGGTGCGAAAATGGGCGGTGTTGGCGAACCTGGTCTGCCTCCCGTTCTGCCCGCAGTTGCCAATGCTGTATCGACCCTGACGGGCCAGCGGGTGCGCGAAATGCCGCTGCGCAAGCTGCGTTTGGAAAGTTGAGATCGCCCGGCACGTGAAGCAGCGATCAGGGCGGTTACATTGCGGTGTGACCGCCAGCCTTTCGATTGATCCGCTGTGTGTTTATTCATCGCTTAAACGTTTGAAAGAACGGGGTTTCCGTTGAAAAAGTCTCTGTTGACTGTTTTGGGTGTTATTGTTGTCGGCGCTGCCGGTGCGGCATGGATCGCGACACGTGCGCCATCATCGTCCTTTGATGCTGTAGCGGCGTCCGGGGCACCTTCGGATGATCTTCTGGCGCACGGTGAATATGTCGCACGCCTGGCCGATTGCGTGGCCTGCCATACCACACCAGAGGGCAAACCATTTGCCGGCGGCCTTAAAATGGGGACGCCGCTGGGGGCGATTTTTACGACCAATATCACGCCCGATCCTGAAACCGGCATCGGCAATTATAGTCTTGCCGATTTTGACCGTGCGATCCGGCATGGTGTTGCTGCGGATGGGCATCGCCTTTATCCGGCAATGCCCTATCCGTCATATGAAAAAATGTCCGACGACGACGTCAAGGCATTGTATGCCTATTTTATGTCGGATGTTGAACCGGTTGTGCAGGCCAATAAAGCCAGTGAAATTGAATGGCCTTTGAACATGCGCTGGCCGCTGGCATTTTGGAATGTTGTCTTTACGGATGGCGGTGTTTATCAGGCCAAAACATCCAAAGACGAGATGTGGAACCGTGGGGCCTATCTGGTGCAGGGGCCAGGCCATTGCGGCAGTTGTCATACACCGCGCGGTGTGGTGATGAATGAAAAGGCGCTGGATGAAAGCGGGCCGGAATATCTTTCCGGTGCGGTTTTGGACGGCTGGTATGCGCCCAGTCTTCGCAACGATCCGAATGTCGGCCTGGGTCGCTGGAGCGAGGACGATATTTACGCCTATCTGAAAAACGGACGGAACCAGCATGGGGTCGTGTTTGGTTCGATGGTGGAGGCGTTCAACAACTCTACCCAGTTCATGACTGACAATGACCTCAAGTCGATCGCACATTATTTGAAGTCGTTGCCTGCAAATGCGGAAAGCACCGATGTCGCCTGGTCCTATGATCCGGCAACGGCGGATGATCTGTCAAAGGATGTGGCAGACAACGTGCCCGGCGCACGGACTTATGCCGCGAATTGTGCGTTCTGTCATGGCCGGGATGGCCGGGGCAAGAACGAGTGGATTCCGCCGCTGGCGGGTGTGTCTTCCATGCTGACACCCCAAGCGGAATCGGCCATCAATGTGACGCTGAACGGGTCCATGCGTGTTGTTTCCAATGGTGTACCCGATGCCTATCGGATGCCGCCCTATCGCGAGCATCTTTCGGATCAGCAGATGGCGGATGTTCTGACCTATGCCCGCTCTGCCTGGGGGAATACCGGCGACGCAGTGACGGCAGAAGAGGTTGCAAAACTCAGAAGTCATACCGATCCGGCCAGCATCGATGTGATCATTCTGCAGATGCGCTGAACGGATAGCGTTATGTCGATCGCCTATCTGTTTGTGCATCCCGTAATGTATCGCGAGGAAAACCGGAAATGAGCCATCAACTCTCTGAAATGCTAAATATTTGGTGGTCCGGTCGAACCAAGACGGAATGGGTTCTCGGTACGGTTTACCGTACCGAGGGTTCAGCCTATCGCAAGGCCGGGGCGATGATGCTGATTGATGGTCGTGGTCGGCAATATGGCCTGCTGAGCGGCGGATGCCTTGAGGCCGATATTGTGCGCAATGCGCGCAAGGCGATGATGACCGGCAATGTCGTTATGCTTGAATATGACGGAAATGATGAAGATGACGTCTTTTTCAAGCTTGGAGTCGGATGTGGCGGCAAGGTTTATATCATGCTCCAGCCTTTGAGCCCGGAAAATGATTTGGGGCTAGGGGATCTTCGCGCGGCATTGCGGGCACGTCAGACCGGGTATTACCGCCAGAAAATTGGCGGGGTGAAGGCAAATTTTGTCCTTGATGACCGGGTTTTGCCGGGCCAGCAGATTGCCGTTACACAGCGCGATCAAGCTGGAGACGACTGGCTGGTGACGCCGGTCCGGCCAGAGCCGCATATCCTGATTGTGGGGGGCGGGGCGGATGCACGCCCGGTTGTCAATATTGCCCGGGAAATGGGTTGGCAGGTGACATTGGCAGACCCGCGCCCGGCCAATGCCCGTGCGGAGCATTTTCCCAATGTGGGTCATATCATGCGCGATATGTCGCAGCTTGCCAGTTATGTTGAGGAGCACAAGGTTGATGCGGCCATTTTGATGGCCCATAGTGTATCAATTGATGGCGATGCCCTAAGGGAAATGAGTAAAACCCGGATACGGCATCTTTCCTCGTTAGGGCCGCGTCATCGGTTTGCCAATGTGTTGGATCACGCAGGTCTTGGTGATCAGAAGCTGCCGTTTCCGGTTTCCAGCCCGGCAGGGCTTGATATCGGTGGTCAGCTTCCTGAAAGCATTGCGCTTTCCATTCTGTCGGGCATCCATCAGGTCCTTTACAAGGAAACAGGCCTGCATTTGGCGCAGGTCGCGGAATGACGCAAATTGGCGGGATCATTTTGGCCGCCGGGGAAAGCAGGCGCTTTGGCGGGCGCAAGCAGCTTGCTGAAATTTCGGGAAAGTCGCTGTTGCGCCATGCCATTGATGCAGTTGGCGGAGCCTGTACAGACAGGCCTTTTGTGGTTCTTGGCGCGTATCACAATGAAATTGCCCCGCATATTGCCGATGTCGCGATGGTCATCGTCAATCTCGAATGGTCGCAGGGCATGGGCACATCAATTGTCGCCGGTATTCATGCCATAAAAAATCATACAACGGAATTTGACGGGGCTATGATTGCGGTTTGCGATCAGATTTGCCTGAAAGAAGCTGATTATCGTAAACTCGTTGCCGCCTTTGATGGATCATCGATTGTCGCGACGGCATATCCCGATGGATTGGGGGTGCCTGCCATATTTCCCCGGTCAATGTGGGATGACCTTGCCAAGCTTGATGGCGCAACAGGAGCAAAAAAACTGGTTAATCATTCGGGGCGGAAGGTGACTGCGGTTGCGTTGCCGAATGCGACGATTGACATTGATACCCGGCAGAATTTGGTATCTGTAATGTCCGAATTCTGATTGTGGGTGCTGAATATCAGGCTTTGAAAGTGCTGATATTGATCCTTCAGTGCGCATTTCAGTGCCATAGGAACAATGCCTGTTAAGGGGCGTTGCAGGATCGTGTTTGATAACCGGCACAGATGGCACATGGCCGCTGTGCCGGTTTTGTTTGGTCATCGTGTGTGGCAATGAAGCAAATAGGCATCGATTGCGGGGTTTTTCGGCCTGGGAGTGGCGTGGTCATCACGTTGTGGGTATGATTTGTGGGTTTTATTTTGCGGGGGCGGCAGATGAATTTCGGTGAAGCAATCCGTTCAGGATTCAATAATTACGTTAATTTTCGGGACCGGTCGTCGCGGTCGGCTTTTTGGTGGTGGCAGCTTTTTTGCTCGGTCGGCGGGATCGTGCTGTCGGTTATCGATTCCCAGGTGTTTGGCTGGTCATATGATTCCGGCCCGCTAAGTTCCCTCTTCAGCCTGGTTGTGCTTGTGCCGTCATTGGCGGTAGGGGTGCGACGCCTGCACGATATTGATCGTTCCGGCTGGTGGATGCTGCTGATGATGATTCCGTTAATTGGTATAATCGTGCTGATTGTCTGGTGGTGCAAGCCAACCCGGCTTGGCCCCAACCGTTTTGGCCCGATGCCCGTGGATTATTTTCGCCAGAGTGCAAGGGACGAGCCGGAATTTTAAAGGGTTGTGTCCGTGATTTACCTGTGTCATAGGGCCGGGAGGCTAGCGTGTGCCATGCCGGTAAACTGGCAGGAAATATGACTTTTTTGCGACCTGTCCCTTTGGGGTGTTGACAATTTCCACCCATTCCCATACATGCTGTTAGCACTCGCCGGGGGTGAGTGCTAACATGGCTCGTCCCGGTTAGTGTCGTAAACAATTTGAGCCTTAGCTTATCAAACGGAGTTGTCGAAAATGAAGTTCCGTCCGTTACATGATCGTGTACTGGTACGTCGCGTCGAATCTGACACCAAGACTGCCGGTGGCATCATTATTCCGGATACCGCGAAAGAAAAGCCTCAGGAAGGTGAAGTTGTCGCGGTTGGCTCAGGTGTTCGCAAGGAAGACGGTTCGCTCGTCGCCCTTGACGTTAAAGCTGGTGACAAAGTTCTGTTCGGCAAATGGTCGGGCACCGAAGTCAAGCTTGACGGCGAAGAACTGCTGATCATGAAAGAATCCGACATTATGGGTATTCTGGCCTAAGTCAGCCCAATTGGGTGATGAAGGTTTGATGTTCATCCGTCTCATAGAGAGGAAAGAATATAATGGCTGCTAAAGACGTAAAATTCTCGACTGACGCCCGTGCCAAGATGCTGCGCGGTGTTGATATCCTTGCTGACGCTGTCAAGGTAACGCTGGGCCCGAAAGGCCGTAATGTTGTTATCGACAAGTCCTTTGGCGCACCGCGCGTGACCAAAGACGGCGTTTCGGTTGCCAAGGAAATCGAACTGTCGGACAAGTTTGAAAACATGGGCGCACAGATGCTGCGCGAAGTGGCTTCCAAAACCGCCGATCTGGCTGGTGACGGCACCACCACCGCGACCGTTCTGGCGCAGGCGATCGTGCGTGAAGGCAACAAGGCTGTTGCTGCCGGCATGAACCCGATGGACCTGAAACGCGGTATTGATCTTGCAACCGGCAAGGTTATTGATGCGGTTAAAAGCCGTGCGCGCAAGGTTTCGGGCAAAGACGAAATCGCCCAGGTTGGCAACATTTCTGCCAATGGCGACCGTGAAGTCGGCGACATGATTGCCGAAGCCATGGAAAAGGTTGGTAACGAAGGCGTTATCACCGTTGAAGAAGCCAAAGGCCTGCACACCGAACTCGACGTTGTCGAAGGCATGCAGTTTGACCGCGGCTACCTGTCGCCGTATTTCGTGACCAATCCGGAAAAGATGGTTGCCGAACTCGACAATCCGTATGTCCTGCTGTTCGACAAAAAGGTTTCTTCGCTCCAGCCGATGCTGCCGCTGCTTGAAGCCGTTGTACAGTCCGGCAAGCCGCTGCTGATCATTGCAGAAGACGTTGAAGGCGAAGCCCTGGCAACCCTGGTTGTCAACAAGCTGCGCGGCGGTCTGAAGATTGCTGCTGTTAAAGCTCCGGGCTTTGGTGATCGTCGTAAAGCCATGCTTGAAGACATCGCCATCCTTACCGGTGGCCAGGTTGTTTCCGAAGACCTCGGCATCAAGCTTGAGAATGTCACCCTTGACATGCTCGGCACTGCCAAATCGGTTACGATCACCAAAGAAGAAACCACCATCGTTGACGGTGCTGGCGAAAAGTCGCAGATTGAAGCCCGCGTTGGCCAGATCCGTGCCCAGATCGAAGAAACCACCTCGGATTACGATCGTGAAAAACTGCAGGAACGTCTGGCGAAACTCGCTGGCGGTGTTGCCGTGATCAAGATCGGTGGTGCTTCGGAAATCGAAGTGAAAGAACGTAAAGACCGCGTTGACGATGCCCTGCACGCAACCCGCGCTGCTGTTGAAGAAGGCATCGTTGCGGGTGGTGGTACGGCGCTGCTGTACGCAACCCGCGCGCTTGACGGCCTGGAAGGTGCAAACCACGACCAGACCATCGGTATCGACATCGTTCGTCGCGCTCTGCAGGCTCCGGTCCGCCAGATCGCACAGAATGCCGGTGTTGACGGTGCTGTTGTTGCTGGCAAGCTGCTGGAACAGGACGACGTTGAATACGGTTTCGACGCCCAGAAGAGCGAATACACCAACCTGGTTAAAGCCGGCATCATCGACCCGGCCAAGGTTGTGCGTACTGCCCTTCAGGATGCCGCTTCGGTTGCTGGCCTGCTGATCACCACCGAATGCATGATCGCTGAAAAGCCGGAAGAAAAAGCTGCCGGTGGCGCACCTGACATGGGTGGCATGGGCGGTATGGGTGGCATGGGCGGTATGGGCTTCTAAGCCAAACCGACCAAGCAACCTTACGGTTAGGAAGGGGCCTCGCAGAAATGCGGGGCCCTTTTCGTATGAAGGATCAATATGAAGCTGTGCGGCGAGAGAGTGGCAGGAAGAAGGGCGCATCCTTTGGTCAGAATGCGCCCTTTGTCACATGATATGATGCCTGGATTACCCCGCGCAAATGGCGGTTGCGGCGGTCATTGGGTCAGAATAACCTTCATGGCCTTTTCGCGTGATGCGTTGCCAAAGACTTCATAGGCCTGTTCGATTTCGCCCAGTTTGAAACGGTGCGTAATCAGTTGTTCGGGTTTGACCTTGCCCGATTGCAGGGTTTTCATCAGCATCGGGGTGGTGTTGGTATTGACCAGACCCATCGAGATATTGATGTTTTTAATCCAAAGTTCTTCGATATGCAGGTCCACGGCGGTGCCGTGAACACCGACATTGGCGATGTTTCCGCCTGCTGAAACGATTTTCTGGCAGGTATCGAAGGTTGCCGGGACGCCAACGGCCTCGATGGCAACATCAACGCCCAGGCCATCAGTCATGTCCATGACCGAAGCAATGACATCATCCTTGCCAACAGTCAGGGTGTCGGTTGCACCAAATTGGCGGGCCATTTCCAGGCGGGCCTCGTCGGTATCAATCATGATGATGCGGCCGGGCGAATAGAACTGTGCGGTCAGCAAAACCGCCATACCGACCGGACCGGCGCCAACAATGGCGATGCTGTCGCCCGGTTTGACCTGACCGGCCAATACGCCAATTTCAAACCCGGTCGGCAGGATGTCGGACAGCATGACCAGTGCCTCTTCGTCCGCGCCTTCGGGAATGGGATAAAGCGAGTTATCGCCATGCGGAATGCGCACATATTCGGCCTGGGTGCCATCAATCAGGTGACCCAGAATCCAGCCCCCATCGGAGCAATGGGAATAAAGCTGACGTTTGCAATTCGGGCAGGAGCCGCAAGATGTGATGCAGGAAATCAGAACGGCATCGCCCTTTTTGAAGTTGCGCACTGCAGAGCCGACTTCTTCAACAACGCCAACCCCTTCGTGGCCCAGAGTACGTCCTTCGGTTACGGCAGGCACGTCACCTTTGAGAATATGCAGATCGGTTCCGCAAATCGTGGTTTTGGTGATTTTGACGATCACATCAGTCGGCTTTTGAATGCCGGGTTTTTCTTTTTCAACCCAGCCTTTTTTGCCCGGACCTTGATATGTAAGCGCTTTCATGGGGTTTCCTTCATCTGGGGGACGGCGTGCAGAACTGGTGGCTTTTAGAAGTTTTGTCACTCTGCATTTGCACAGACGATGTCAAATAAGTACACCAAAATTGATGTGAAAACAGCGTAGCGCTTTCACGCCATTGCGGTCAAACTCTTTGGTGTCATATAGATCACACTGCAAATCGGTGGTTTGGAAAATGCTATTGGGAGCCGGATTTTAGGCGAGAGAATATTATTATTCCACATCGCTGTGGATGGTTCAAATCGTTGAAAAAAGGGTTTTATTGCAGTTATTTAGTCGACTCGATGACTGGCGGTATAAAGAAGGATGACCAGACCGTTTCAGATAAAAACGGCCCGGGGACAAAAGCCACCGGGCCGCATAAAAGTTTATTTGAAGAGTTCTTTTAACGTGTGTGGCTGGCAGCGCAAATACTGGTTGGCAGGTGTGACAGTAGCACCCAGTTTGGCCGCAGCGTGCCACGGCCAGCGCGGGTCATACAGAATGCCACGCGCCAGGGCGACGGCATCGGCCTGGCCGGTGCCGATAATGGCTTCGGCCTGTTCGGGTTCGGTGATCAGGCCAACGGCAATGGTGGTCAGGCCGGTTTCGGCCTTGATGCGGTGGGCAAATGGCACCTGATAATTGGGGCCGACGGGAATGTTCTGGTCCGGATGCAGGCCGCCGGAGCTGACATGGATAAAGTCGCAGCCCCGTTTTTCCAGTTCGCGGGCAAAGGTCAGGCTTTGATCCAGGTCCCAGCCACCTTCAACCCAGTCGCTTGCCGAAATGCGAAAACCCACCGGTTTTTCCGTCGGAAAGGCATCGCGCACGGCTTCAAAAATTTCCAGGCCAAGCCGCATGCGGTTTTCATGGCTGCCGCCATAGTCATCATCGCGCTGGTTTGATAGGGGCGAAAGGAACTGATGCACCAGATAGCCATGTGCGCCATGCAGTTCGATCACATCAATACCCAGGCGTGCCGCCCGGTGGGTGGCATCGACAAAGGCCTGTTTGATGTCTTCGATGCCGTCGATGGTCAGGCTCTCGGGCGTGGGGTTGCCCGGAAGAAACGGAATGTCGGATGGGGCGACGACCTGCCAGCCATTTTCATCATCCGGGGACAGTGCTGCACCACCATCCCAGGGTTTTGCAGTGCTGGCCTTGCGTCCGGCATGGGCAAGCTGAAGGCCAATCGGCATGGGGGAATGGGCGCGAATGGCACGCAGGGTCGTGCCAAGGGCCTCTTCGGTTTCGGTATCCCACAGGCCCAGGTCGCCATAGGAAATGCGTCCTTCGGGGGTGACGGCAGTTGCCTCGATAATCAGAAGGCCCGCACCCGACAGGGCCAGATTGCCCAGATGAATGGTGTGCCAGTCGGTCGCTTTGCCGTTATCCGCACTATATTGGCACATGGGTGCGATGATGATGCGGTTTTGCAGATTCAACTGTCCCAATGCAAGGGACGAGAAAAGTTTGCTCATAAGGTCATCCTGTATAAGGGGAGGGCGCAAGAAAGCGCGACATATGGCCGGCATCTTAAACAGGGTTTTATTGCGTCGCCAATGTGTTTCGTGAAAACCGGGCGGACACGATTTTGTGTGACAAGACCGTTGTAAAACGCGCAAAAAAATGCGTCCGCCCCTTGCGAAAGAAAAAATGCCATCTATCTTCTGGTTTGAAAGGCCAAGGTGGCCTTGATCGCGCAAAGGTTGCAGCCTGACTGGACCAAAAAGCGCAAGAATGCTCGTCTTGTATGGAGAGTGATTATGACTGGTCTTATGAATTACAATGGTGGTTCCCGTCGTTCGGCAAATGTCCCCACATTCGTCGATCCTTTTGGTGTGCTGACACGCGATATTGATCGGGTGCTTGGCTCGTTCCTGCCCTTTGGCGGACTTGCTTCGTCGGCAGACCGTGGAGACGGGGAAGTGGCCGAAACCGCAAGAATGCTCAATCCGCGCATCGATATTCACGAAGATGACACGGCAATTGAGTTGAGTGCCGAATTGCCCGGTGTCGAGCAGGATGACGTTGATGTTTCCGTTCTTGAAGGCGTTTTGACCATCAAGGGGGAAAAGAAATCGACCCGCGAAAGCAAAGAAGGTGCCCGCGTGATTGAACGCAGCTATGGCAGCTTTACCCGGTCTTTCCGTCTGCCCGACAATATCGATGCGGACAATATTTCGGCAACGTTCAAAAATGGTGTTCTGACGCTTTCTCTGCCTAAGGTTGCAGAGCAAAAGCCGGAACCGCGTAAAATTACGGTTGCCGGTGCCTGATAGACGCTGACACTGCGGAAATAAAGGCGGGCGGGGAAATCCCCGCCCGTTTTTTGATATCAGTCGCGCGGCAGAAGGGCCGCAATCAGGCGCTGTGACGGTCCAGCTTGACGTCAAAAATGCCGGTTTCATCAAACCGGTCAAAGGCAGCCTGCCACGGGGCAAGGTCAATGCCCTGATCTTTGATCCATTGCGGGTTGTAATAGGTATCGCGATAACGATCCCCGCCATCGCATAACAATGTCACGACTGAGCCGGTTTCTCCGGCTTTTTTCATCTCGCTGATCAGGGTCAGGGTTGCAACAAGGTTGGTGCCGGTTGACCCGCCACAGCGACGGCCAAGATGTTTTTCCAGATAGGGCAGGGCGGCAAAGCTTGCGGCATCGGGAATGCGCATCATGTGATCGACCACAGTGGGGTTGAAGCTGGGTTCAACGCGCGGGCGGCCAATGCCTTCAACCCGCGAACCACACGTCCCGGTAATGGATGTGTCGCCTTTGGCATAGGCATCGTAGAAAACCGAATTTTCCGGGTCGGCGACACAGAGTTCGCAGCCATTTGCCAGAACCTTGCCATAGCGGATGAAGCGGCCAATGGTCGATGATGTGCCGCCTGTACCAGCGCCGACCACAATCCAGCGTGGGGTGGGGTGAGGTTCGCGGGCAAGCTGTTCAAAGATGCTTTCGGCGATATTGTTGTTGCCGCGCCAGTCGGTGGCGCGTTCGGCATAGGTGAACTGGTCCATGTAATGGCCGTTCAATTCGCGCGCCAGACGATGGGATTCATCGTAAATCATACTGCCATTATCCACCAGGTGGCATTCGCCGCCATAAAAGGTGATTTTGGCAATTTTCTGCGGTGATGTGGTTTTGGGCATGACGGCAATAAAGCGCAGGCCGAGCAGACGGGCAAAATAGGCCTCGGATACGGCGGTAGAGCCACTTGATGCCTCGATAATCGGGGTGTCTTTGGTGATCCAGCCATTGCAAAGGCCATATAAAAACAGCGACCGTGCCAGGCGGTGTTTCAGGCTGCCGCTGGGGTGGGTTGATTCATCCTTGAGATAGAGACCAATACCGTCAAGCTGTGGCAGATCAAGCTTGATCAGATGGGTATCGGCGGAGCGGGTGAAATCGGCTTCGATCCGGGCGATGGCATCGGCCACCCATTGGCGATCCTGGGACATGGTCATCCTGTTTTCATCAATTACGTCTTTGGAAGAACTTCAAGCTGTTTCGTTTAGTGGATCATTATACATAAATCTAGCGTAGTTTTGAAAATTGCTTGCTAATCAAATTTTCAGAGATAGGCTATAATTTCGTTTCAACGGAGGAAATCCGTTCAAACCCGTTTTGCAGGATCGCTGGTAGATATGGCCGATAGTGACAAAGACCCTTACGAAAAACGCTATGGCGAAAGCGAAATTGGCGCGGCTTATGATATTCCGGTGCGTGTTTCGACCGTGATCGGCAAAAGCCAGATTCAGGTGGCGCAATTAATGCGCCTGACCCGGGGGGCTGTGCTGGAGCTGGATCGCAAGGTAGGTGAACCGGTTGACATTTATGTTAATAACCGGTTGGTGGCACGCGGTGAACTGGTGGTGGTGGATGACCGCCTGGGGGTGACAATTACCGAAGTGATCAAATCGGGCATGGTGATTGAAACCCATCATTAACGGGTTTCTTCCCATTGCCAGTGTGCGTTTGTGACCCTGCCACCCTGGCAGGGTTTTTTATTTCCGCAATCGTCATGGAACCCGGCGCGCTGATGTCGCGTTTGGGAATTAAACGCATTCTATCTGCCTGGTTCTTTGGTGCGGGGAGAGGTTTTCCGCCTTCTGTGCGCCAACGGGAACGGGCAGATAAAATGTGCCCTTGATGTGTGCGACGGTTATTTCATGTTTGCTGTGTAGCCCCTGAGGAAAGGGGCCGGATTACATCCTTAAACCGTTGCCCAATTGCAAAACGAAATGGGACAGAAGATGGTTAATCTGCTGAGCGTTGTCGTCTTTGCATTGATCGGTGCCGTGCTTGCCGCTGGTGGCGCATGGCTGATCGTGCTGGGCGGAAGCTGGTATTATGCCATTGCCGGTATCGCCTTTTTGATCGCCGCGTGGCTGTTGCACCGCCGTAAACCGATTGTGCTTTGGTTTTATGCGGCTTTTTTGATCGTTAGTCTGGTTTGGGCCCTGTGGGAAGTGGGCCTGGACTGGTGGCAGCTTGCCCCGCGGGGCGGTGTGCCGGTAGTGCTGGGTTTGTGGTTGTTAACGCCTTGGGTGCGTCGTGGGCTGGCGCCGTGCGCGCCGGACGCCAAAACACCCAATGGCTTTGGCCTGAGCATGGCTGTCGTCGTGACGGTTGTGGTGGCTGTGGCGGGCATGATGAATGACCCAACCGCCATTAAAGGCCGGCTTAATGACACGGCGGTGGTCGAAAACCCCGATATGGGCAATGCCATGCCTGCGGGCGACTGGCATCAATATGGACGTACCCAATATGGCCAGCGTTATTCGCCGCTGGATCAGGTCAATGTCAGTAATGTGGCTGATTTGACGGAAGCCTGGCGGTATCAGACCGGTGATGTGCGTCGTTCCGAAGACGTGCCCGAAACCACCTATCAGGTGACGCCGCTTAAGGTGGATGATACCCTTTATCTTTGTACACCGCACAGTTGGGCTGTGGCGATTGATGCCAAAACCGGCACCGAAAAATGGAAATTTGACCCCAAGGTTGGCATGAATTCCGACCGGCAGCATCAAACCTGCCGGGGTGTGACCTATTACGCCGATCAAAATGCCCAAGCCGGGGATCATTGTGCCAAACGGATTTATCTGCCGACGTCTGACGCCCGCCTGATTGCGCTGGATGCAAAGGATGGCAGCATTTGCGAAAGCTTTGCCGATAATGGCACCCTGCATCTTGAGCAGAATATGCCGCACAAGCCGTCGGGCTATTATTATTCCACATCACCGCCGGTTGCTGTTGATGGCAAGATCATTATTGGCGGGGCAGTGAATGACAATTATTCGACCAAGGAACAGTCGGGTGTTATTCGTGCCTTTGATATACATACGGGCGAATTGTTGTGGAATTGGGATTCCGGCAATCCGACAGAAACCGAACCATTAAAAGATGGCGAAACCTACACCACCAATTCGCCCAATAGCTGGTCGGTATTTTCCGTCGATGAAGAACTGGGCATGGTTTACATCCCGCTGGGCAATCAGGTGCCCGACCAGTTGGGGATGAACCGGAGTGCGAGTGTCGAGAAATATTCATCCTCGATTGTGGCCTTAAGCATTAAGACCGGGCAGGTGCAGTGGGTGCGCCAGACCGTGCATCATGACTTGTGGGATATGGATGTGCCGGCCCAGCCGGTTTTGGTAAATATCTCCGATGAAATGGGCAATGAAACCCCGGCCCTGGTTGGGCCGACCAAGCAGGGTGATATCTATGTGCTGGATCGTCGTACTGGCGAACCGCTTATTAAAGTGCGCGAAAAACCGGCCCCGGGGGGCGCGATCCCCGAGGATCATACGGCACCGACCCAGCCGGTATCAGACCTGACCTTTATGCCGGAAAAACTGACCGGGCATGATATGTGGGGCATTACCCTGTTTGACCAGTTGGCCTGCCGAATTCAGTTCCACAAACTGAAATATGAAGGGCGCTATACGCCGCCCTCCCTTCAGGGGTCGCTGATTTATCCGGGTAATTTTGGCACCTTTAACTGGGGTAGCGTTGCCGTGGACCCCAAACGCCAGGTGATGTTTGGCATGCCGACCTATCTGGCCTTTACCTCCAAGCTGATCCCGCGAGACGAAGTGCCGCCTCAGGGATCAAAAAAAGCCAGTGAAATGGGCATTAACCAAAATGAAGGCGCACCTTATGCCGTCAGCATGGGGCCGTTCCTCTCGCCACTTGGTATTCCCTGCCAGTCCCCGCCTTGGGGTTATGTTGCCGGGGCCGATTTGCGCGATGGCAAAATTGCCTACAAGCATAAAAACGGTACCGTTTACGACATGACACCCCTGCCGCTGAAAATCAAACTGGGTGTGCCCGGCATCGGCGGGCCGATGATTACGGCAGGCGGCGTGGCCTTTTTGGGGGCGGCCGTGGATGATTATTTCCGCGCCTATGACCTGACCACCGGGAAACAATTGTGGGAAACACGCCTTCCCGCAGGCGGGCAATCCACCCCGATGACCTATACCACCGATGACGGCACACAATATGTTGTGATTGTGGCCGGTGGTCATGGCTCTATCGGTACCAAACCCGGTGACTATGTGATGGCTTATAAATTGCCTGATCAGAAAAACTAGGGCCTGTACCGGTTCGTCTGTCAGAAGGTCTTTAGGGGTTTGTGACAGGCGCCGGACGGATCAGGGGAGCCCCATTTGCGGGCTCCCTTTTGTTTTGGGCGATTTTTGGAATGGCTCGAATCGAACTGGAAATGTTGCCGGAAACAGGGACTTTTGTGCCCGGAGATAACCTGCTGGTTGCAGGTAGGGTCATTTTACGGTCCTGAATAGGGTCAAAAGCGGCCTTGATGGCTTTCAGATGTTTTTCTTGACGGTTTCGGGCTGGCTGCGCCGATCGTTTGCGAATCATTGAATATCCCGGCTTGCAATAAAATTGATACAATCGATGGATAAAAAATTCGCCGTCAATACCAGATATAGTGTTTTCAAACCGATCAGGAACAGGCATATACTTGCCCCGCAAATAAAAAGGGACACGGGAACACACCCGTAAGACACCACCAGATCCGGTCTGAACAGCTTGTTGTTCGCGTGATATATGCGCGGATACGGGGTTGTTTTGTGTGATCAAGGTGGGCGGTGTGTCCCGTCGTGAAAGTTTTTGACGACGTATCGGTAATGACCGGTAAAACCATAGTTTGAGGGATACCAGCATGAAAATGCTAGATGTCGTGCAGCATGAAAAAGGCGCGCGGGTTATTGTTGACCGTACACGTGACGAATTGCTCACCGATTTTGGCAAGGCCGTCCTGACCGACCGTTACCTGATGCCCGGAGAAAGCTACCAGGATCTGTTTGCCCGCGTTGCCAGCTATTATGGTGACGATGCCGATCATGCGCAGCGCATCTATGACTATATTTCCAAGCACTGGTTCATGCCGGCAACGCCGATTTTGTCCAACGGTGGCACGAGCCGTGGCCTGCCAATTTCGTGCTTTTTGAACGAAGCAGACGATAATCTTTCCGGCATTGTGGATTTGTGGACGGAAAATGTGTGGCTGGCGGCGCGTGGTGGCGGCATCGGTTCCTATTGGGGGAATTTGCGGTCCATCGGTGAAAAAGTTGGCAAGAACGGCAAAACATCGGGTGTTGTGCCCTTTATCCGCGTAATGGACAGCCTGACGCTGGCGATCAGCCAGGGGTCGCTGCGGCGCGGGTCGGCGGCGGTTTACCTGCCGGTCAGCCACCCGGAAATTGAAGAATTTGCTGAAATGCGCCGCCCGACCGGCGGGGACCCGAACCGTAAAACCCCGAACCTGCATCAGGGGGTCGCCATTTCGGATGCCTTCATGCGTGCGGTGGAAAATGACGAGGAATGGGCCCTGACATCGCCCAAGGACGGACATGTCGTGCGCAAGGTTTCGGCCCGTTCACTGTGGATCCGTTTGCTGACCTCGCGGGTGGAAACCGGCGAACCCTATATGCTGTTTATCGATACGGTGAACCGTGCGGTGCCGCAGCATCACAAAATGGCGGGGCTGAGCGTTAAAACATCGAACCTGTGTGCTGAAATCACATTGCCGACCGGCCGCGACCAGCATGGGGGGGATCGCACGGCGGTGTGCTGCCTGTCGTCGCTGAACCTTGAACATTATCTGACCTGGAAGGATGATCCGCAATTCATCGAAGATGTGTTGCGCTTCCTCGATAATGTTCTGGAAGATTTTATTGAAAATGCGCCTGACAGCATGGCACGTGCGAAATATTCCGCGATGCGCGAACGTTCGGTTGGCCTGGGTGTGATGGGTTTCCATTCCTTCCTGCAGTCACAGGGCATTCCCATTGAAGGCGTGATGAGCAAGGTCTGGAACAACCAGATTTTTGATCATGTGCAAAAGCAGGCTGATGCGGCATCGGAAAAGCTGGCAGAGGAGCGGGGCTCCTGCCCGGATGCGCAGGAATATGGTATGAAGGCGCGTTTTTCCAACAAAACCGCAATTGCACCGACGGCCTCGATCTCGATCATTTGTGGCGGGGCGTCGCCGGGGATCGAACCGATGGCGGCCAATTCCTATACTCACAAAACGCTGTCGGGCTCGTTTAACGTGCGCAACAAATATCTCGCACAAATTCTTGAGGAAAAAGGCCAGAATAACGAACAGGTCTGGACCTCGATCACGGTCAATGAAGGGTCGGTGCAGCATCTGGATTTTCTGTCCGATCTGGAAAAGGACATTTTCAAAACCGCGTTTGAAATTGACCAGCGCTGGCTGATCGAACTGGCGGGGGATCGCGCGTCCAAGATTGATCAGGCGCAGTCGTTAAACATCTTCCTGCCATCAAATGTGCATAAGCGCGATTTGCACCAGATCCATTTCCAGGCATGGAAGAAGGGTGTCAAAAGCCTGTATTACTGCCGGTCAAAATCGATCCAGCGGGCCGAAGTTGTGGCCAATGTGCCGCGCAAGGAAAAAGCAGCCGAGCTGGATATCGATGCCGTGCTGGCCGCAGCGCGGGCCGCAGGAAGTGCGGTTGCTGCCCAGGACGGCGGATCGCAAACCGAATATGAAGAATGCCTGGCGTGCCAGTAAGTTTTCGGCGGAAGAGAGATTGAGATGACTGAAGAAAAGACGATGGACCTTCTGACCGAAAACCCGGTCTATAAGCCGTTTCGCTACCCCTGGGCCTATGAAGCCTGGCTGACCCAGCAGCAGATTCACTGGCTGCCGGAAGAAGTGCCGCTGGCCGATGACGTCAAGGACTGGAACCACACGATTACCGATGCGGAACGAAACCTGTTAACCCAGATTTTCCGGTTTTTTACCCAGTCGGATATCGAGGTGAATAACTGCTATATGCGGCATTACACCCGCGTGTTCAAACCGACCGAAGTGCAGATGATGTTGGCCGCGTTTTCCAACATGGAAACCATCCATGTGGCGGCTTATTCGCACCTGCTTGATACCATCGGTATGCCCGAGGCAGAGTATGAAGCCTTCTTCCAGTACAAGGAAATGAAGGACAAATACGATTACATGCAGATTTGGGGTATTGCCCCCGAAGATGAATATACCGACGAACGCGGCGATTTGCGCCTGACCGAAGACGGCATGCGCAAAATGGCAAAGACGCTGGCGGTATTTGGGGCCTTTACCGAAGGCCTGCAGCTTTTTGCATCCTTTGCCATGCTGATGAACTTCCCGCGCTTTAACAAGATGAAGGGCATGGGCCAGATCGTGACATGGTCGGTGCGTGATGAAAGCCTGCATTGCGAAAGCGTCATTCGTCTGTTCAAAACCTTTACCCGCGAAAACCCGCAGATTTGGGATGACGAAATGCGGGCCGATTTGCTTGAAGCCTGCCAGACGATTGTCACTCACGAAGATGCGTTCATTGATCTGGCATTCGAGGCTGGCGCGGTTGAGGGCCTGACGCCCGAAGATATCAAGCAATATATCCGCTATATTGCCGATCGCCGTTTGACCCAGCTTGGGCTGGAGCCGACCTATCACATTGCCGAAAATCCGCTGCCGTGGATGGATGCGATGCTAAATGCGGTGGAACACACCAATTTCTTTGAAAACCGGGCGACCGAATATTCCAAGGCGGCCACGCGGGGCACCTGGGATGAGGCATTTAGCTGATTAAAGTGCCTTATGTCGCTTAGCTATCAGGGCCTTTGCGAGATAATCGCGAAGGCCTTTTTGCTGTTTTCGGGGCTGTCCCAAGGGAATGACGTACGCTAATTGATGCGGGTGCCAAGGCGGTTTTCCACCCGGCGGATTTCCTCGGGGCGCAGCTTTTGTTCCAGCAGGGCAACGGCCTTGCCGGGGTCGGCGTCAAGCTCCGTTCCCGGTGGTGTTGTGATGGGATTTAAGGCAGACAGGCGCAGCCAGTAGTAGGCCTCTGCCAGGTTCCGGTTCACACCCCAGCCCCGTTCATACATCGCACCGATCATATATTGCCCGGCGGGAAGGCCCAGTTGCGCAGCCTTGAGGTAATAGTGGGCGGCATCGACATAGTTTTGCATGGCACCGCGCCCGTGCATATATTGCTGGGCCAGCAAAAAGGCGGCATCGGCATTGTCGGGATCGGCATCAAGGGACCGTTTGAAAAAATCGGTTGCCTTGAACTGATCATAGGGTACACCCCAGCCATTCAAAGACAGAAGCCCCATATAATAAAGGGCGTTGGCATGGTTGGCCCGTGCGGCAATGCCAAACCATTTGGCGGCACTGTCATAATCGGTGCGACCGAGATTGCCGCGATAATAAATCAGCCCCATTGCATAGGCGGCACGTGGGTCGCTATTGGCGACATCCTGCCATTCCTGCAAGGCCGCGTGGTAATTTCCGGCCTGATAGGCCAGATAGCCCGATTTGTAATCTGCACGGGCAGGCATATTGCCAAGCAGGATCAGCCCCCCTGCGATCATGGGGGCCAATAATCGCGTATGAAGGAGCTTGTGCAAGGGGGTTGGGCGCGGGCAGTTGGTGCGGAAGGGCAACATTAAAAAGACCGGCTTTCGTTAGCGATTTTTAAACAGCGGAACAACCTTGCTGGCGCGCTTTTCAATGGCTTCAAGGATGGTTTCCAACTGTGAGCTTTGTTTGATTTTTACGCCACTGTGCAGGGCGAGATAGCGACCGGCATTTTTTTGATCGGCGGGCAGTTTGATCACGGCAAAAAGCGGGCTTTCATGGGTGGAGCGAAACATGGAAAACATTGCCATGCCATCAAGCTGGTCAATTGCATAATCCCGCCATGCTCCACCGGCAACCTGGCGGGAATAAATATTCATCAGTTTTTGCAGTTCAGCCCGATTGAAATGGACAAAAGTTTTACCCTTGCGGTATTGCGCCAGATTCAAAAGAGTTCCCATGCCGTTCTCCGGGCTGTGGAAAGGGCCATCTGTTTTACCTTAATATATGGCCTACAGCCTAACGCGCTTTGGGCACCCTCTCAAGCCGCAATGGCCGGGCGGGCAGTAAATTTCTGGTTACGGGGGAAGGTGTGGGGCGGCGGATTTTTGGGTCTGCCGCGCTGTGTGACATGCCATAACTGCTTGAAAAAAGGCAAGACGTGCCTAGAGGCTGCGGCCCCGGGTAGGGGGCCAGTCAATCGGGCGTTTTCCGGTGTTATACGGGTCCGGTGTCGCATAGCAATTGACCGATGCCAGCGTGCGATAACAATAAAGTGGCGGTTCGGGGATTGGATCGGTTTTGCAATAGGGTTCGCCCATGCTGGAACGAACGGTGGAACAATCGCGCCCCGTGGACATGGAAATGACGTGATCGGCGATGGTTTTGTCGGTATTGATGATCGAGACGACATCAAGCGCCACGTACCATTGTGTTGCGCTCAGAAGGTCCGTGCCGGTTGCCGATGCCACCGTGCTGTCCATACCCGAACAGCCAGACAGGGAAAACAGCATTGCCCCTGCAATGGTAAAACCCCGCATATGTTTTGCAAGCATGCGCAAGGTGCCTGTGTGCCCCGATGCAGCCGGGTTTGCGTGCAGATATTTTGCCTTCATGCGGTTTTATCCCTGTGTAGCCCGGCCAATTTTGCCCGGTTACGGTTGCGATTGTCTGTTCCCCAAGAACTGCCAAATAATAAAGCAAGTTTCGTGCCGGTTTATTAATGTACCGTAGCGAAGTGCGCCGGTCATAATGGAAACCGTTGTTTTGTGGTTTTTGGCCGTGCGTGGAGCGGTTTAATTCGCCTGGACCCGAATTTTATGGGTTGAGGCCTGTTTTCAGGACGCGTGATCAGGGTGAAAAAATTGCCGGGGAAACTCCGCAGTCTCCATTCGGGATCACAATTGAGCGAAGTAAGGCGAAAAGTACGTTAAAATGCATGCGACCTGCGCAGCGCCCTTGACCCCTTGGGCAGTGGCGCGTTAAATCCTTTCCGTCATTTTATTCTGACGGGCGGGCATGTGGCCCGCTTTATTTTGATCGAATTGGAGCGGGTTTCGTGGTCGATATTTTCCAGGAAGTCGAAGAAGACCTCAAGCGCGAGCGCGCAGAGCGCATCTGGCGCAAATACGGCAAGGTTATTATTGCTGTTGCCGCCGTTATCGTTCTGGGTGTTGCAGGCCGTGAGGGCTGGAAAACTTATGAGCATTCCACCCGTGTTGAGGACGGTACGCGTTTTGCCAATGCGCTGGAACTGGTCAATGCCGGGCCTGATAAAAGCCAGGCCGCACTGGATGCCTTTGATACCATCATTGCCAAAGGCGATGACGGATTTGTGGCCCTGGGCCATTTCCAGAAGGCGCGCATTTATTTAAGCCAGAATGACACCGACAAGGCCATCAAGGAGCTTGAGGCGATTGCGGCAGACAAGGATGTTGACCAGGTTTATCGCGACCTTGCCGTTATTCAGATTGCGATGAACAATGCCAGTGCCCAGAATGCCGATGCGCTGATTGCACGTCTGGAGCCCATCGCGGTGCCGGAAAACACCTGGTACCATTCTGCGCGCGAGATGATCGCGGTTTTGGATATTGCAGCGGGCAAAACGGAAGAGGCAAAATCGCTTCTGACAGAACTTGCCGATGATAAAACGGCACCGGCTGATATGCGCGGCCGTGCCAATGAACTTTTAAAGGCGATCAAAGCCTGATTTGCCGTGGTGTCGTGTGCCTTGGGCGTTTGCCCGTTTTTGGGGTACCTGCCGGGACAGGATAAAAGGATATGGTTTTGCAATTACACCGTCTGGACCGTTTTAAATCCGTATTGTGCGTCATGGGCTTTGCCGTTCTGGTTTCCGGCTGTTCAAGCTGGATGGGAGAATCGGAAGATCCACCGCTTCCGGGCGAACGTCTGGCGGTTCTGTCGCTGCAAAGCACGGTCGAGCCTGATCCCGGTCTGACCGGCCAAAAGGTTGTTTTGCCCCAGCCCCATATTCAGGCTGACTGGCCGCAAAATGGCGGTATCCCCAGCCATTCCCTGCAGCATGTTGCCTTTGATAGTGCATCAATGAAGGAACAATGGTCCAGCAGCATCGGTGACGGGTCGCTGGATGACAATATGTTGCTGAACCCGCCGGTGATCGCCAAGGGTGTGGTTTTTACCATTGATGCCGATGCCGATGTACGTGCCTTCAGTGCCAAAACCGGCAAGCAGATCTGGAGTGTCGATATTGCCCCGGATGAAGAGCGTGACAGTACGCTTTTGGGATCTGGCCTGGCTTATGACAGTGGCACGATTTATGCCACCACCGGTTTTGCCGAGGTTGTTGCCATTGATGCGGCGACAGCCGCCGTTAAATGGCGCACCACCCTGACCGCGCCAATGCGTGCGGCACCGACGGTCAAGGACGGGCGTGTATTTGTTATCACGGTGGATAACCAGACCGTCGCCCTCAATGCCGGTAGCGGCGAAGTTTTGTGGAACCATCGCGGGGCAGCGGAAGGGGCGACCTTTATTGGCGGTGCCAGCCCGGCCGTTGACCAGGGAGTTGTGGTTTCGGCCTATAGCACCGGCGAGCTTTATGCCCTGCGCGTGGAAAACGGCCAGGTGATCTGGTCTGATACGCTGGCATCTGCCGGGCGGACCGATGCGGTTTCGGCCATTGCCGATATTCGGGGCCTGCCGGTGATTGACAAGGACCTTGTGATTGCCACCAGCAATTCTGGCCTGACGGTGGCGATTGACCTTCGGACTGGTGTGCGGTTGTGGGAACTTGAAGAAGGGGGCATTCAGTCCCCCTGGGTGGCCGGCAACTATGTATTCCTGCTATCGAATACCAACGACCTGATTGCCTTGCAGCGGCGGTCGGGACGGGTTAAATGGGTATCCACCCTGCCGCGTTATGTGGATCCGGAGGACAAAAGCGAGGCAATGGTCTGGACCGGGCCGGTTCTGGCGGGTGATCGTTTGATTGTTGGCAATCAGCAGGGCCAGGTGGAAACGATTTCGCCCTATGACGGAAAAGTCATTGGAACTGATGCACTGCCCGGCCCGGTAACATTGCCGCCCGTGGTTGCAGGGGATATGCTGTATTTCCTGACGGCGAATGCAACGCTGGTTGCCTATCGCTAGGGTTTTGACCATTATATGATTTGAAGGGCTTTGCCTTTCGCTGTTTTTTGCGGGTGCGCCACCGATAGTTTTATCGTGGCGCACATCGCCGTTTTTATGAAGAGTTTGTCGTCAGATGTCCTTGAGAGTAGCCATTATCGGTCGTCCGAATGTTGGAAAATCGACCCTGTTTAACCGCCTGGTTGGCAAAAAGCTGGCGATTGTGGATGACCAGCCCGGTGTGACGCGCGACCGCCGCTATGGCAAGGCGCGGCTGGGCCATATGCACTTTGAGGTGATCGATACGGCCGGTCTTGAAGAGGCGTTTGATGATTCCATCGAAGGAAAAATGCGTCAGCAAAGCGAGATGGCGTTTGAAGAATGTGACCTTGCCCTGTTTCTGGTTGATGCACGCGCCGGGTTGACCCCGCTGGACAATCATTTTGCCGATTGGCTGCGCAAGCGTAAAAAACCGGTTTATGTGATTGCCAATAAACATGAAGGACGTGATCAGGACCCGGGCCTTTATGAGGCCTATGGCCTTGGCCTTGGCGATGTGGCGCCGATTTCGGCCGAGCATGGCCTTGGCATGGAATTGCTGATCGATATTATGCGTCCGCATTGGGAAGAATATCGCGATAAACAGCGCAAGGCACGCCAGAGCGGTGATACTGCCGCCATTGATGCCGATTTTGAAGATGACGATGATGAGGCGGAAGAGGCCTGGCAGGCTGCTGCCGAGGCGGGGGGGGCAGAAGGCCCGGAAAAATTCCCGTCCTTTGAAATCAGCTATGAAGATGAGTTTGAAGAGGACGAGGGCGAAGAGCCTGTCGTTTATCGGGATAATTCCAAAATCCAGTTAGCGATTGTGGGCCGCCCGAATGTGGGTAAATCAACACTTTTGAACCAGCTTTTGGGCGAAAACCGGGTGATGACCGGCCCGCAGGCAGGCCTGACGCGCGATGCCATCGCCGTGGATTGGTCTTATGAGGGGCGGCCGATCCGCCTTGTTGATACGGCCGGGATGCGCCGGAAAAAGAAGATTGATGACCGGGTTGAAAAACTGTCGGTCGGCGATACCCTGCGCGTGATCCGGTATGCCCAGGTGGTGGTGATCATGCTCGATGCCACCAACACCATCGACAAGCAGGATTTGACGATTGCCCGCATGGTGCTTGAGGAAGGGCGCGCCCTGATCATTGCGGTGAATAAATGGGATTCGGTGGTTGATAAGGCCGGGGTGATGCAGTCTCTGCGCGACAAGCTTGATAGCAGCTTTGCCCAGGCGAAAGGCATTCCGATCCTGACATTTTCCGCCCTGACCGGGCGGGGAACGGACCGGTTGATGCCCACGGTTCTCGATATTTATGACATCTGGAGCCGCCGTATCCCGACGTCGCATTTGAACCGCTGGCTGGAAGCCATTACCGAACGCCATTTGCCGCCGGTTATTTCGGGCCGTCGTATTCGTTTGCGCTATATGACCCAGGCGAAATCCCGTCCGCCCAGCTTTTTTATCAACTGCTCGAAGGCGGCGGAACTGCCCGAAAGCTATACCCGCTATCTGATTAACGGATTGCGCGAGGATTTCGATATGCCGGGGGTGCCGATCCGCATCTTCCTGCGCAGCAGTGATAATCCCTACGCCAAAAAGAAAAAGCGTGGATAAATCTTTCAAAGGGTTGCCAAGGTGGCAGCCCTTTTAATTTACCTGTTATTCCGTACCCGGTTTCATCTGCAGCGCGGCGCGCATTATTCCATCATGTCGAGTTCTTCGATGATGGCATCAAGGGTTTCAGCACGTTGTTTGACGGCTTCGGGATGTTTGCCGGCATAGGTAATGCCAATCAGCCGGATCATGGACAGCATGGTGGCGTGGGTGGGCAGCAGGCCGTAATTGGCAACATGGCAGGGCAGGACGACCTCGGAAAAACGTGCGGCCTGCTGTTCATAGCCATGTTCGGTAATGGTGATTATCCGCATGCGTGAAGTGCGCGCATAGGAAATAATCGAACGCATGATCTTGGGCCGGGTATCGAGCGTCAGAAGGATCAGCGCATCGCGTGGACCGGCCATTGCAAGGTCGCTGGACCAGTCCTGGCCGATGCCGGAAATATAATGAACATCATGGCGCAAACGTGACAGCATGGCACGGCCGACTCGGGCGACACCATCTTCCGCCCCAAATCCCAGAAACCATATCCGGGGCGCGGACGATAAAATATCGGCGGTTTCGATGAGTTTATGTGAGCTAAGTTCTTCAAAACTGCGGGTTAAATTGCGCAATTCCAGCTCAAGATGATCGCCAATTGCGCGTCCCAGTACGTTGGGCGCGGTTGAAACAACCGTTTGACGGTAGGGTTGTTTGCGGTTGCGCTCGTCTCGCGCCTGCAGGCGGGCTTCTTCAAAATCGGCATAGCCAAGGGTGCGGAAAAAACGGGCCGTGGTTGCCTTTGAAACCTGGGCCATATTGGCAAGCTCGGTGGCCGTATGTGTTTCAATAATATCGTTATTTTCCAAAATGACCTGGGCGATTTTCTTTTCCGCACTGGTCAGTTTCGCCTGTTTTTCATGAATTCTAAGGATCAGTCGCGAGGCCATTTTTTGTCTCTTGAGATTGGAGGCATGACAAAATCTGCTTGACGTTTGAAACAACAGTTTCTTATTTTTGAAACAGTGAAACGCCAACCTATGAAACGATGCGGGATTGCAAAATGTCAACCTCCAAGGTGATACGCGAAAGAATATGGACCAAGCTGCATGATGTCGCCAGACCGGACACACGGTTTCATTTGAATTTTGCCGAAGTGATCCCGGATTTTGAAGGATCAGAGGCGGCCGTCGCGCGTGTTGTGGCACAGGAAGCTTATCAAAAATCGGAATTTGCCTTTATCACGCCTGATAATTGCCTGGCGGATTTGCGCCGCCGCATGATCGAGGATGGCAAACCATTTGTGATGTCAACATACGGCATTTATCGCGGATTTCTGCTGATGGAGCCAGGGATGGTGCCCAAAGGGGCCGAACTCTATGCGTCCTGGCTTGATGGCATGGAGCATTTTGGCCGCCCGATCACGCTGGAGGAAATTGCCCGGCGGTCGCGGTTTGATTTTATGGTCACAGGGGCATCGGCAGTTTCGGTCAACGGGGTGCGTTTTGGCAAAGGACACGGTTTTTTTGACCTGGAATGGGGCATGTTTACCGACCTTGGCCTGGTGGATGAGGAAACCCCGGTCATGGCCGTTGTTCATGACGTGCAGGTGGTTGAAGACCATTTGCAACCGTCCGAAACCGACATTCTGGTTGACCAGATCGCGACACCTACCTGCATGCACGAAATTGGCCGCAGAGCCAAACGTCCCAGCGGTGTGAAATGGCCGCTTTTGGACCCGAAACAAATAGAGCAAACGCCCCCCCTTCAGGAGCTTCAGCGCATTCAGGGTCTGGCCTGATTGCCATATCAAGGAGACTTTAGATGACGTTACGTTTGAATCGTCGCCATTTTCTGGGAGCAGCCGCCGCAGGGCTTGCCGCATCGGCCGTGTCATTCCGGCCGTTTGCCGCACAGGCAGCATCCCCCTTTGTCATGCAGGCATCCTGGATTAATGATGCCGAATTTTCGGGGTATTTTCTGGCGATCGACAAGGGCTATTACGCGGATGAAGGCCTCGATCTGGAATATCACTCCGGTGGGCCGGATGTGATCCCGGAAAGCACGATCATTGCCAATCGCGCCGATTTAACCCTGACAACCCCTGATACCACCATCAAGGCGATCGCCGAGCAGGGCGCGCCCTTTAAAATCATTGGCGCGCAATATCAGAAAAACCCGATAGGTATTGTGTCGCTGAAATCTAACCCGATTACCAAACCGGCGGACCTGGTGGGCAAAACACTGGCCGTGCCGCCGGTGAATGTGATTTCGGTCGAGGCGATGCTCAAGATGAATGGCATTGACAAGGCCGATGTCAATATCGTGCCTTATGCCTATGATCCGACGCCGCTTTTGCGTGGTGAAATTGATGCCAGCCTCGATTTTACCACCAACGTGCCCTACACCATTTCGCAACAGGGCAAGGAAGCAACGTCCTTCCTGCTCTATGATTTTGGCTTTACCATTTTCAACGATACCGTGGTTGTGACCGAGGACGTTTTGAAAGCCAAGCGCAACGAACTGGTGGCGTGGCTGCGGGCCTCGCGCAAGGGCTGGAACGAAAATCTGGCTGATCCCGCTATTTGGCCGCCGAAATGGAAAGATACCTGGTTTAAGGGCACCGGGCGGACCATCGATAACGAGGTGTATTTCAACACGGCACAGAAGCCATTGATCGAAAGCCCGAATGGCATTTTCAGCATGTCGGAACAAGATATTGATGCCTGCCTGTCGGCATTGGGCCAGATTGGTATTAAGGGCAATCGCGACATGTTTGATACGACCCTGCTAGAGGAGATCTGATCATGGCCCCCGACGGGATTACGCTTTCTCATGTCAGCAAAACCTTTCGGGGTCGTGGCAAAACGGTTGAGGCACTCAGGGATGTGTCCCTGGGCTGCCCGGCCGGGTCTTTTACGGCCATTATCGGGCCGTCCGGTTGTGGCAAATCCACCGTTATGCGCATTGCTCTGGGGCTTGAAAATGCCGATAGCGGCGATGTGCTGATTGACGGCCAGGCCCCGCAGCAGGCCAGCCGGGCGGGTGTGACCGGTGTTGCCTTTCAGGATGCCGCCCTGTTGCCGTGGCGCAGTGTGCGCAAAAATATCGAGGTGCCGCTGGAGGTTCTGGGGCGCAAGTCCAAAGACCAGCAGGACCAGATTCAGGCGATGATCGAACTGGTTGGTTTGAAGGGCTTTGAAAACTCGCTGCCGGGCGAGCTTTCGGGTGGGATGCGTCAGCGTGTTGCCATTGCCCGTGCCCTTGTAATCCAGCCAAAGGTTCTGTTTCTTGACGAGCCCTTTGGCGCATTGGACCAGATTTTACGGCGACAAATGAATTTGGAATTGCAGCGTATCTGGATGGAAACCGGTGCAACCGCGCTGTTGGTGACGCATGGCATTGATGAAGCAGTTTTCCTGGCCGATCGCATTGTGGTGATGCACTCCAAACCGGGGCGCATTGCGGCGGTGATTGACGTGCCTTTTGCCCGGCCCCGGTTGGAAACACTGTTTTCTTCCCCTGAATTTCATCGGATGTGTGATCAGGTTGCCGAGGTTTTGTATGTCGTTGAATAACACAGCCCGTTTCAAGGCCGTGATCACGACACTCGGTCTTTTGCTGATCTGGGAAATTGTTGGCCGGTTTGATCTGGTGGCGGGCGGTGCCCTGCCGGGCCTTTCCGAAATTCTGATCCGCTTGTGGGCGGACCGCGCGGATTATCCGCAGCATATTCTGGCCACCCTGTATGGATCGGGGTTGGGGTTTGTTTTTGGTAATGTGCTGGGTGTCGGGGCGGGTATTTTGTTTGTTCTCTCTCCGGTGGCGCTACGGTTGTCACGCGGGGTGAATATTGCCATTTTTGCCCTGCCGCCGATTGCCATTGCCCCCATCCTGACATTGACCCTTTCGGGCATGACGCCGCGTGTCGTTTTGGCGACATTGGGGGTTTATTTTGTCACCATGACCGCCACTGTCATTGGGCTTAGCCAGGCGGACAGCCGGGCGGTTGATGTTGTGCGGGCCTATGGGGGTGGTAAATGGGCGATTATGCGCCTGGTGCAGTTGCGCGGTGCCCTGCCGTCCATCCTGTCGGGTTTTCGGGTCGCGGCACCCAATGCGGTTTTGGGGGCTATTCTGGCCGAATTCGGTGGCGGTGGCCGCTGGGGGCTGGGGGCTTATCTGTTGGGGTCGCTGGGCCGTGCGGAACCGGACCGCCTGTGGGGGATTGGTCTGGTGGCGACCCTGATTGCAGGCGTCAGCTATTTGCTTTTTGCGCTGTTATCAAGGCGGTTTTTGGGGGCAAGCCGGGCGGTTACAATGAATGCCGCCATCCCGGAGGCGCGAAATGTGGGGCAGAGTTTTCTGGCTCGTGCATTGACGACACTCGGCGCCTTTATTTTGCCTTTCGTGTTGTGGTGGGTTTTCATCCGGGCGCTGTCTGTGCCTGATATGATTGCCAAAACACCGTTGGGCGTGGTGGATTATCTGTTCTTTTCCCCGGCCGCGCACAATGCCCAGACCCGCTTGTGGCAGGCGGTCGTTGAAACATTACCCATTACCTTTATCGGGATGGCGGCGGGCCTGGCGGTTGCCTTTTTGCTGGCGATTTCAACACGGCTTTTCCCCCGGGTTTTAAACACCTTCATGCCCATTGCCCTGGTCACGCAAACCATGCCGCTGGTGGCGTTAACGCCGCTTCTGGTGTTGCTGCTGGGGCGTGGGACGTCCTTGACCCTGTGGGTGACGATTTCAGTCACGTTTTTCCCCGCCTTTGTTACATTGGCCCAGGGCATTGCGCTTGTGCCCAGAAGCGCGCGTGACGTGCCGCGGGCGTATGGTGCATCGGCCTGGCAGGAAATGCGTATGGTAACGATCCCCGCGTCATTGCCTTATCTGTTTGCCGCGACACGCCTGACGGTGCCGCGTGCGCTTTTGGGTGTGATGATCGCGCAATGGCTGGCAACAGGCAAGGGTTTGGGAAATCTGCTTAACCAGTCCCGGGGATATATGGATTACGGCATGATCTGGACGGTGGCGGTGCTGTCGGTCATTCTCTCGGTGGTGTTTTACCAGGTTGTGGTGATGGTTGAACGCCGGGTTTTAAAACGGTTGGGCATGCAGACAGCGGAATAGAAGCAATGCCTGTCGTAAAGCGTTAACAATTGACGGAAAACGGGCCGTTTACCGGCCCGTTGTAGCAGTAAACTCAATGGTAATTAGTATCTGCTATGCTCGAAGTATTTCGCCGTGATGGGGGCAATCATCGGCGGCCAGATCGACGAAAATATCGGTGATGGTTTCTGGCGTTGGCAGGGTTTCCGGGTCTTCGCCGGGATAGGCGGTGGCGCGCATGGTGGTGCGGATGCGGCCCGGATTGACCAGATTGACCTTAACCTTGCTGTCGTCCATTTCCTGGGCATAGGACAGCACCAGAGATTCAAGGGCGGCTTTGGTCGAGGCATAAAGCCCCCAATAGGCGCGACCTTTGGCCGATGCGCCTGAAGTTACGAAAATGGCGCGACCGGCATCGGAAAAGCGCAGCAGCTTATCCACGCTGCGGATCAGGCGGAAATTGGCGGTGACATTGACGGCATAGGTGTTTTCAAACATTTGCGTGTCAATATGGCCAACCGGGGCCAGTTCGCCGAGAACGGCGGCATTGCCAACAACAATGTCGAGCTTGCCGAAACGCTCATAGATTGACGCACCCATGGCATCAATCTTTTCATACATTGTCAGATCGAGCGGCAGCAGCACGGCTTTGCCGCCTGCCGCGCGGATTTCATCGTCGAGTTCTTCGAGTGCGCCGACATTGCGGCCCAGCGCAATGACGGTAGCACCTTCATCGGCATAGCGTTTGGCAATCGCCCGGCCAATGCCGTGCGACGCCCCTGTCACCAGCGCGATTTTGCCTTCAAGACGTTTTTGCGTACTCATGCCGAACGTCTTTCAACAAGCTGGGAGAGCTTGCGGTTTTTGTTTTCTTCGGCGGTATGATCGACCAGGCGAATGGGATAATCGCCCGAGAAACAAGCATCGCAGAAGGCCGGGTTTTCGGCATCGCGGCCCGGCAGGCCGGTGGCGCGATAAAGCCCGTCAATGCTGACGAAGGCAAGGCTGTCCACGCCGATCATTTTTGCCATTTCGGCAATGTCGTGGTTGGCCGCCATCAACTTTTCCTTCGACGGTGTATCCACACCATAAAAGCAGGGATGCGCGGTGGGCGGGCTGGTGATGCGCATATGCACCTCGGCCGCACCGGCCTGACGGACCAGTTCGACGATCTTGGTCGAAGTGGTGCCCCGCACGATGGAATCATCCACCAGCACAACGCGCTTGCCCTTGAGCTTACCGGGATTGGCGTTGTGTTTCAGTTTCACGCCAAGATGGCGGATCTGATCGGTCGGTTCAATGAAGGTCCGGCCGACATAATGGTTGCGGATGATGCCCAGTTCAAACGGAATACCCGATTCTTCGGCATAACCCAGGGCGGATGGCACACCGGAATCAGGGATCGGCACGACAACATCGGCTTCAACGGCAGATTCACGGGCCAGCTCGCGGCCGATATTTTTGCGCACGTCATAAACGCTTGTGCCTTCGACAATGCTGTCGGGGCGGGCGAAATAGACATGTTCAAAAATGCAGAAGCGCGATTTGACCGGTTTGAACGGCTTGATCGAACGAATGCCTTCATCGGTGATTTCGACGATTTCACCCGGTTCGACGTCGCGGATAAATTCCGCGCCTACAATGTCCAGGCCGACCGTTTCCGATGAAAAGATGTAGGAGTCGTGCAGTTTGCCAAGTACGAGCGGCCGCACACCCAGCGGGTCACGCACACCGATCAGCTTCTTTTGGGTCATGACGACCAGGCTGTAAGCCCCTTCGACCTGACGCAGCGCATCGATCAGGCGATCGACGATTTTTTCGTAAAGGCTGGTGGCGATCAGGTGAATAAAGACCTCGGTATCGGCCGTGGACTGGAAAATCGAGCCCCGACGCACCAGGCGGTCCCGTACGGCAAGGGCGTTGGTCAGATTGCCGTTATGGGCAATCGCCAAACCGCCAAATTCAAAATCGGCAAACAGGGGCTGCACATTGCGAAGGCCTTTGCCGCCGGCGGTAGAATACCGTACATGGCCCACGGCACGATGGCCGGGCAGGCTTTCGATGACATCCTGGGAGCCAAAAATATCGCCAACCTGGCCTGACGCCCGATGGGCGGGAAAGTCAGAACCATCGTAGGCAACGATACCGGCCGCTTCCTGGCCGCGATGCTGCAGGGCATGAAGGCCAAGGGCGGTTAGGGCCGCCGCATCGGACGAACCAAAAACGCCAAAAACGCCACACTCTTCGCGCAGCTTGTCGTCATCAAATGGGTTGGTGGTCAGCATGAGTGGGTTCCGCTCTCTCGCCGGTGGCGTCTGTCGGATGCCGCACGCGTTAACGAAATCCCGACGCCTCACTCGTTGGGGATCACCACCAGGGGCAATCCATATCTTCGCGCGAGGGCGTTGTATAACGCTTTTGGGTGTTTGGTCCAGAACCTTTTACGAATCAACCAGCCGGTAATGTTGTTTAAAACCATTTTACCCGTGAATGAACAGGGGGCGTTTGCGGTTTTTATTGCTGGGTCACAGCATCGATCAGGCGGTTTTTGGCGTCGATTTCTTCCTGAGTATATCCTTTGATAGGCGCGGTTTCCTTGGCTTTTGGCGTGGGGCCGAGCAATTTGCGATAGGTTTGATCGCGGGCATCGGCCTCGCGCTGGGTGCGGGCAATTTCCTCGGCGGTATTGTCAAACAGCGCATCGGGCATGGCTGCCTTGAGTAAATAGGCACCCTCCTGCAAGACGGGGCGGGTGCGCGCGGTTTGCACCCATTCGGGTTGCTGGGCCGGGGGCATCAACCAGGAAAGCGCCAGATAGGCAATACAAACAACAAGCCCGCCGCGCACCAGACCAAAAATAAATCCCAGCGTGCTATCAAGGCTATCCAGGCCGGAATTTTGCACGGCCTTGGCAATGCGGCCACTGATGAAGGAGAAAATCAGAAACGAAATGACAAACAGGCCAATGCCGGTGGCAAGATCTGCAATAAGCTGGGAGGGGATGAGTTCGCGGACATAAGGCCGGGCAACCGGATAGCCATAAAGGGCGGTTACACCTGCACCAACCCAGCCCAGCATCGAAAGGCTTTCATGAACAAAACCGCGAAAGAATGCAAACAGGCCCGAGAGGAGGACAATCGCCACCACGACCAGATCAAAAACGTCTCTGGCACCCAGTTCTGAGAGGAAGGAAAAGTCCATTCTGTGTTGGTCCTGTTATCGGAAAGCATCCCCAATGGGCGCCCCTGGCGAATTGCCTGTTTAATACATGCCTTCGCGCGGGCGCACCTTTTCGCGAACATCTTGGCCGAATAAATTTACCAAATCCTGAAGATGACTGATTTCAACCTGTTTCAGGCCCTTGATGGTCAGCTTCTTTTTCGCGTTCTGGCCGTGACGGGGAATATAGCCATTGGCAAAGCCCAGTTTGGCCGCTTCTTTCAGGCGGGCTTCGATTTGCCCGACCGGGCGGACTTCGCCAGAAAGGCCGATTTCGCCAACAATGACGGTTTCGGCCGGAACTGGCACATCGGCCACAGCAGAAATAAGGGCAGAGGCGACGGCAAGATCGGCGGCGGGTTCACCGACGCGAAGCCCCCCCGCAACGTTCAG
This sequence comes from Thalassospira profundimaris, assembly GCF_003326755.1. GTDB lineage: Bacteria > Pseudomonadota > Alphaproteobacteria > Rhodospirillales > Thalassospiraceae > Thalassospira > Thalassospira profundimaris_B. The sequence continues at coordinate 167,038 of NZ_JPWH01000002.1, forward strand.
GTAAACGTCAAACTGGCTAAGCGGCAGGCCACAGCGGGCATCCAGCACAGCCAAAATCATATTCATGCGGGCGGAATCCCAACCGACAACGGCACGGCGTGGGGTTGCCAGGGCCGATTGCGCGACCAGCGCCTGAATTTCCACCAGCATCGGGCGGGTGCCTTCCAGCCCGGCAAAAACGGCGGTGCCACTGACGGGCGCATCACGGTCGGCCAGAAACAGGGCGGACGGGTTGGGGACTTCGACCAGCCCGGCATCGCCCATTTCAAACACGCCAATTTCATCTGTGGCCCCAAAACGGTTTTTGACTGCGCGCAAAATACGGAACTGGTGGCCGCGTTCGCCTTCAAAATACAGCACCGTATCCACCATATGTTCCAGCACACGGGGACCGGCGATCTGGCCTTCCTTGGTGACATGGCCGACCAGGATCACGGCAAACCCCTTGCGCTTGGCAAGGCGGATCAATTCCAGTGCACAAGCCCGTACCTGGGAAACGGTACCCGGTGCACTATCGAGCGTATCGGCATACATGGTCTGGATCGAGTCGATGACGACCACTTCATGGCTGCTTTGATCCAGTGTGGTGATGATGTCGCGCAGGCTGGTGGCGGCGGCAAAATCGACTCTGGATTTTTCGAGGCCAAGGCGGGCGGCACGCATGCGCACCTGGTCAACCGCCTCTTCGCCCGAAATATAGGCGCATTTATGCCGTGCGGCCAAAACCCCGACCGCCTGAAGCAATATGGTGGATTTGCCAATACCCGGGTCGCCGCCCACCAGCAGGGCAGAACCGGGAACAAGGCCGCCGCCACAGGCGCGGTCCAGTTCGGTAATGCCGGTAATGATGCGGGGCGGGCGGGCACTTTCGCCCTCCAGGGCGACAAAATCCAGTTGTTTGCCGCGTGCACCGCCGGTGATACCGCCGGTCGCCTTCGGCCCCGCCTCGATGCGTTCTTCCTCGATGGTGTTCCAGGAATCGCAGGCATCACAATGGCCTGTCCATTTCCGGTATTCGGCACCGCAATTCTGGCAGATGAAACGGCTTTGGGTCTTTGCCACGAAAAGCTCCGCTGAATTTTAACATGTCGGCTATCACGCAGTTGCCCGTGCCTTTGGCAGGGGGGCGGGCCTGTAAGCCGCTTAAAGCGTGACGATAGGCAATTTTTTATCGGGGTTAAAGATGCTTGAGGTCAAGATCAAGCGGACCTTCGGTATTGCCCGAGATGAATTGCTGCAAATAGGGATTGTCGCTGGTTTCAACATCGGCAACCGGACCATCCCAAATGATCGTTCCCTTGTAAAGAAAGGCAATACGATCGGCAATTTTGCGCGCACTGGCCATGTCGTGGGTAATGGTCAGTGCACAGGCCCCCAGCTCCCGCGTGCATTTGACGATAAGGTCATTAATAACATCGCCCATGATCGGGTCGATGCCGGTTGTCGGTTCGTCAAAAAACAGAATTTCCGGGCGGGTGGCAATGGCACGGGCCAGGCCAACACGCTTTTGCATCCCGCCAGATAGCGATGCAGGGGACAAAGGCGCAATTTCCGGGCCCAGACCCACATCGGAAAGGCGTTTAATGGCAATGTCGTGCGCTTCCTTGCGGGGCATGCCCTGGCCCTCGATCAGGCCGAAGGCGACATTTTCCCAGACCGAAAGCGAATCAAACAAAGCCGCCCCCTGAAACAGCATGCCGGATTTGGCCTGCATGGCTTCATTGGTCTTGCGGTCCGCCCCGACCATTTCCACGCCATCAATTTTAATCGAGCCACTATCGGGCGTAAGAAGGCCGAGAATACATTTCAGCGTGACGGATTTACCCGTGCCCGAACCACCAATGATGGCAACAGATTCGCCAGCGGCAACATCCAGGTTAACGCCCTGCAGGACCTTTTTGGTTCCAAACCCCTTGTGAAGGTCGGTCAGGCTTATTTTCGGGCTGTCAGACATGTTTTGCGGCCCTGCTTAGCGAACAAAGAACAGTTCGGTCACGACATAGTTGGCGATCAGGATCAGGATGGAGCTGGAAACCACGGCATTCGTGGTGGCCTGCCCAACGCCCTGCGCGCCGCCGCGCGAATGATAGCCCTGATAACAGCCCATCAGCGTAATGATAAAACCAAATACCGCCGCCTTGACCAGCCCCGAAACCACATCAAGCGTTTCCAGATACTGAAAGGTGTTTTGGATATAGGAGCCGGAATTAAAGGACAGTTTGTTCACGCCCACAATGTAACCGCCCATCACCCCGATAATATCGCCAATGAAAACAAGGATCGGCAGGGTAATAAGCCCGGCAAGCACGCGCGGGACCACCAGATATTTAAACGGGTTGGTCGAAAGTGTGACCAGCGCATCAATCTGTTCGGTCACCCGCATGGTGCCAATTTCAGCCGCAATGGCCGCACCGACCCGGCCTGCCACCATCAAGCCAGCCAAAACCGGGCCCAATTCGCGGGTCATGGAAATGACAACCACGGTGGCAACGGCACTTTCGGCCGAAAAACGTGAAAAGCCGGAATAACTTTGCAGGGCCAGAACCATACCGGCAAACAGCGTCGTCATGGCGACAACCGGCAGCGAATAATAGCCGATTTCGCACATTTGTTTAAAAATCAGCCGGAAATAAAAGCGCGGTGTAACGCAATGCACCAGCGTTTTTACGGCAAAGATTGTGACCCGGCCGACAACAGCCAAAAATGCAAGAAATATCCGGCCTATTGGCGCTAAAATCGGCATCTGGGACGTTATTCCCCTGTTCTTGGCGTTCTGGTAGCGCAAACGCGCACCGGATCAGCCTTCGGTGTAAACCCGCTGATAACGATGACCAAGCGAGGTCAGGATTTCATAACCAATGGTACCGGACATAGCACCGATATCATCGACCGTACAGTCTTTGCCAAGCAGCGTTACATCGTCGCCCGGTTTCAGTTTGCCTTCCGGAAGGTCGGTGATATCAAGGCCAAAGGCATCCATTGACACACGTCCTACCATTGGCGTCTGAATTCCGCCGATCTTGAGTTTCCCTGCATTGGAAAGATGGCGCAACCAGCCATCGGCATAACCGGCAGCAACGGTTGCAATTACGGAAGGCCGTTCAGCCCGCCAGGACGCACCGTATCCGACCGATTCACCGCTGTCAATCTGGCGTACTTGCAGCACCTTGGCCGTGAGCGTGACCACATTGCGCATCGGGTTGGTTTTTTCCGGTGTCGGATTGCCCCCCCAAAGCGCGTAACCGGGGCGACAAAATTCCAGATGATAGTCGGTATGGCGGAAAATGGCCGATGAATTGCAAAACCCGCGCGGGGCAGGCGGCAGGCGGCGATACCATTTCATGAACAGGTTGTATTGTTCACGGGTAATCGGGCTTTCGGCTTCATCAGCGGCGACCGGGTGGGTCATGTAGCCAGCCTTTTCAAAGCCGTATAAAAGCTGCGAATGGCGTTCGATCAGGGCCTGCAATTCACGTGGCGACAGGCCGGTGCGGCCCATGCCGGTATCAAGATGGATGAAGGCCGGTGCCGGGCGTTCATATTCGCGACACAGATTTGACCAGCGTTCGATCTGGCCCAGATCGTTCAAAACCGGGATGACATCGTTTTCGATAAAGAATTCTTCATCGCCTGGCATCAGGCCGTTAAAAACCGCAATACGACCGCCCCCCCGCAATAATGGAAACAGGTCGGCGGCCTCGTTGGCATGGGCGACAAAAAACAGGCGGCAGCCCTGCTTTTTCAAAACCGGCACAATCGCCTTGGCACCCAGGCCATAGGCATTGGCCTTTACCACAGCCCCCATCGTGCGGCCGGTATAGGTTTTTTGCAGGCGCTGATAGTTTTCAGCGATGGCTCTCAGGTTGATTTCCAGCTGTGCGCAATCTGCCGCACGGCCAGGGGCGGGAAGGACGCTCATCGGCTTAAAACCCCGTTATGGACATAGTGGGTTATTCGTCAAAGTCTTCGGCGACATGATCAAGATCGCCAAATTTGGTGTAGTTCCCGTCAAAAAACAGACGGACGTTACCGACAGGACCATGGCGCTGCTTGGCAACAATCACTTCGGCAGTGTTGTAAACGTGATTGAGCCGTTCCTGCCACTGCGAATAGCGTTCCGAGAATTTTTCATTGGATTCTTCGGGCTTTTGGGCCGGTTCGGCACGTTCGAGATAATATTGTTCGCGGTAAATGAACATCACCACGTCGGCGTCCTGCTCGATCGAGCCGGATTCACGCAGGTCCGAAAGCTGCGGACGTTTGTCATCGCGCTGTTCAACCGCACGCGAAAGCTGCGAGAGGGCCAGAACCGGGCAGCCCAGCTCCTTGGCGATGGCTTTAAGCGAGCGGGTAATTTCGGAAACTTCCTGCACACGACCATCGCCACGAAAATTGGTCGGCGGGGCGAGAAGCTGCAAATAGTCAACCACGATCATGGCAAGACCGTGCTGCCGCTTGAGACGGCGGCAACGGGTGCGCAGGGTGGATACCGGCAGGGCAGGGGTGTCGTCGATATAAAGCGGAACGGTGTTGAGTTCACGCGAGGCAATGACAAGGCGTTCAAAATCGTCCTCGGTCAAATCACCACGGCGCATATTATCGCCCGAAACTTCGGCCGCCTGGGACAGCAAACGTCCAGCAAGCTGATCGGCCGCCATTTCAAGCGAGAAAACGGCGATCGCGCCGGTGCGCAGTTCATCGTCCTGGTCTTCGGGGTTATTTCTATTTTTATGCGATGAAATTGCCGCGTTAAAGGCGACGTTCATTGCCAGCGCGGTTTTCCCCATCGACGGACGACCGGCAAGAATCAGAAGGTCGGACGGGTGCAAACCACCCAGTTTGCGGTCAATATCGCGAAGGCCGGTGGTAACACCAACCACCTTGCCCGCATTTTTATAGGCATGCTCAACATTTTCGACCGCCTTGGTCAGCGCCGGACCAAAGGCGACAAAGCCCGATTCCGCCGCACCCGCCGTTGCCAGGGAAAACAGCCGCTGTTCGGCATTTTCGATCTGGTTGGAGGCATCGGCATCGAGTTCATATTGATAGGCATCATTGACGACATTTTCGCCAATATCAATCAGCTCGCGACGCAAATACAGGTCATAGACCAGTTTGCCATAGTCCCCGGCATTGATGACGGAAACCATGTTGTTGGAAAGTTCGGCCAGGTATTGCGGGCCACCAATTTCGGCCAGATGTTCGTCCTGGCGAAAAAAGGCTGATAACGTCACCGGGTTGGCAAGCTGTCCGCGCTCGATCAGTTTGCCACAAGCCTCGTAGATGCGACCATGCCGGGCATCGGCGAAATGTTCCGGGCGCAACATGTCTGAAACACGCTCGTAGGCGGCGTTATTGTTCAGGATGGCACCCAGCAACGCGGCCTCGGCCTCAAAATTATGAGGGGCCATGCGTTCAAGCGAAACTGTAGGGTTGGCACCTTCGTCTGCATCCAGCGGCGCAAACAGGGCATCGAGTTCGGGTTCATTCATGATGGCGGAGGGTACCAGTCATCCTGTTGAGCTGAAAGCCTAAAACCGGTTTGGTCATAGCCGGTATACCTTAACCGCAAAGGTCGGTGAAGGCGCAACCTGTTGGTTGTGAAGATAAAACCGGCTGTTGGGCAAAAGAAAACGGCGCATCCGTTGGGATACGCCGTTTTCCGAAACCGTCAAAACAACACCGATCAGGCGTTGGCAGCAGCAGCTTCTTCTTCGCCAGCAGCTTCGAGGTCTTCCTCGGCAGCTTCTTCAGCGAGAGCTTCTTCTTCTTCCATCTCTTCGATGGTGCCCAGAACGGCCGCACCTTTACGAAGCTGCTCGGCGGCGTCTTCTTCGGTACGGGCGACGTTGGCGGTCACCGTGATCAGGACTTCCGGGTGCAGGGCGACGGTAACGTCGTGCAGTCCCAGGGTCTTGATCGGGGCGTCCAGGCGAACCTGGCCGCGCGAAATGGTGCAACCCGCTTCGGTAACGGCGGTTGCGATATCGCGTGCCGTGACAGAACCGTAAAGCTGACCAACGTCAGAAGCCTGACGGACCAGGGTAACGGCCAGGCTGCCGAGGCTTTCGGCAACTTTTTCGGCTTCGTTACGGCGTTCCAGGTTGTCAGCTTCAAGCTGGGCTTTCTGTGCTTCAAACACAGCAATGTTTGCCTTGGTTGCGCGCAGGGCCATGCCCTGGGGCAGCAGGCGGTTGCGGGCGTGGCCCGGCTTTACGGTGACAACGTCACCCATCTGGCCGAGTTTTTCCACCCGCTGGAGCAGAATAACTTCCATCACCGATCCTCCTCATTGCTACGGGTCATCGGTTGGTTCCCCCGCAGCCTGATTAAATGCTCAACAATTCCAAGTCCGCAAATCGCGATAAACGACCAGCTAGACAGAACCGCGACGATATAAAATACCGTCAATATCAAACGTTTCTGCGGCCATCGGGCTGCCTGCCCGTGTATGAGTGCCAGACCCTGAAACAGGAACGGCACCGCCAATACAACCGCGACGTTGCGTGCGATATAGGCCAGGTTGCCATCGCCAAACGCGATGGAGGCCCCGGCCAGGGCGAACGCAAAAAGTGACCAGCCAGGTAATTCAAGCGACGCCAGACTTGGTGTCGGGCGCAGGTTTTTGCCTGCGCGTATCAGAATTGCCTGTGCAATCATGGCATTGACCAGAACCATAAGGTACCAGGACAAAGCCGCAATTGCCGGGAAGTATGCCTGGAAGATGGCGATGACCTGTTGGACTTCCGTGGTTAACGGAACACCCATTGAAGAATACATCGTCGAAAAGAAGTGAGCGATCACTTCCTGTATTTCCAGACCTTCCGCCGCAACGGTTGCAAGGATAATTGTCACTATCACTGCAACTGCCAGGGCCATGACCGCCAAAATGATGCCGGGCTGAATGAACTTCGGTTTCCCGGAGTCGTCGGCCCGCATAATCAGCGCCACGCGGGTCAGCATCGTCGCTGGTCCGGCTATCACGACCAGAAAGACCGTGAAGGGCATGACACCACCCAGCAAAAGCAGGGCAGCACATGCCGCAAGCGCCGCAACCAGCAGGCTTTTGGGTCCCTGCCACAATCCGATCAGGAAAAGTGGCAAATGCCCGAAATAGGAAAGCAGCAAAGCCAGCGGACTTCCTGTCAATACCAGCAGGAACAGAAGCGCACTGCCCAGTCCTGCTCCGATAGATGTCAGGGTATCACGCGAAGACATTGGCTACTCCGTGGCCGAGACCGCAAAACAAAGTCTCTTGCCGACTGCCTCAGACCTGGTCTGCGTAAGGCAGCAGCGCCAGAAAACGAGCGCGTTTGATAGCCTTCGAAAGCTCACGCTGTTTTTTGGCCGAAACGGCCGTGATACGGCTCGGAACGATCTTGCCGCGTTCGGAAACGAAACGCTGCAACAGTTTGACATCTTTGTAGTCGATCTTCGGCGCGTCCGGACCCGAGAACGGGCAGGTTTTGCGGCGACGGAAAAACAGACGACGTCCAGCCATGATATATCCTCCTCGTTACTCGATTACTGACGCGGGCCGCTGCGGCGGTTGCCACGGCTGCCGCGCTCGTCGCGGTTACGCAGAATGGCAGACTGTTCTTCTTCGAACTCGTCAACCTTTACGGTCATCTGACGCAGAACGTCTTCATTGAAGCGCATCTGGCGTTCATATTCCGCAATCGCGTCCTTGTCGGCTTCGATCTGGAAGAGGGTATAGTGACCCTTGCGGTTTTTCTTGACCCGGTAGGTCAGGGAACGAAGACCCCAGTATTCGGTTTTGGCGACGGTTGCGCCCAGGCCGGTCAGGATTTCGTTCAGTTTTTCGTTCAGGGCTTCGACCTGTGCAGTCGAGAAGTCCTGACGTGCAATATACACGCTTTCGTACTTGCTCATAATTCTCCTAATCACTCCTTGTGGCTTGTCTCTTCCTGGCACGACCTCATGTCGTGCAGGCATAGCCGGGTTCGTCCCGGCAAGGAGCCGTGAGCGGGCGAATATACACTTTTCGCAAATTGGTGCAACGGCAAATGCCGCGATATTCGCACGATTCGACATCCCTTCCGTGCAGGCCAGCGTTGCACAATCCTGACGGCGCAGGCAGGGGGGATCAATTCGTCACAAAAGCGTTGCACTTTTCTAAGAGCGGCTATGCAGAGCCGGATATTCCCTTGATTTATAAAGGGTGTGCGAGTAAGCCTTAAGGCCATTCGTCGAACCGGTCGACCTCCCATTCTTGCACGATTTTCCTGCCTCCCCCTCTTAATGACAACAAAAATTGCGGGGCAGGGGACAGGTGTTACTGGGCGCAACGCCGGGATATACTCAGAACGTACATGGTTTGGTGATGGTTGAATCCCAGGTTGAAGGCGCGTCACCCCGGCGCGCGACACTTGTTACATTATGTTTTTTTTCGCTCGTTGTTGGCATTGTGACCGGCTATGGCGCGGTGGCGTTTCGCGCGCTGGTCGCCCTGATTCATAATTTGGCGTTTTATGGCACTTTTACGCTTGATTATGATGCCAACATGCTGACGGAACCCTCGACATGGGGACCGCTTATTATTCTGGTCCCCGTTATTGGCGGGATGCTGGTTGTTTTTCTGGTCAACAATTTTGCCCCCGAAGCCAAGGGCCACGGTGTGCCCGAGGTGATGGACGCCATATATTTCAAACAGGGGCGCATTCGCCCGCTGGTGGCGGTGATTAAATCGATCGCATCTGCACTGTCAATTGGTACGGGTGCTGCTGTTGGCCGTGAAGGACCGATCATTCAGATTGGGGCATCGCTGGGCTCCAGTATCGCGCAGGTTCGCAACCTGCCAACGGGGCAGCGCATTACGCTGCTCGCGGCCGGTGCAGGTGCCGGTATTGCGGCGACATTCAATACGCCACTGGGCGCGGTGCTGTTTGCCATCGAACTGATGATGCCCGAAGTTTCGACCCGGACCTTCCTGCCGGTCGTGATTGCAACCGGGGCTGCGACGTATATCGGTCGTATTTCCTTTGGTCTGGCACCGGCCTTTGAAGTGCCGCTGGCGGCCATTCCCCAGGTTTCGGCAATCGATCTTGAAGCACTTGTTATTTATGTGGTGCTCGGTGTTCTTTGTGGTGTTGCCGCGTGGATGCTGATCCGTTCGATGCTGATTACCGACAAGTTTTTCAAGAAACTGCCGGTCAATGACTATGTGCGTCACGCCATTGGTATGCTGTCGGTCGGCATCCTGATGTATGTTCTGCTGCTAACGGCTGGCAACTATTATGTTGATGGTGTTGGTTACGGCACCATTCAGGAAATTCTGCGGGGCGGGATGACGACATTGCCGCTGCTGGTGATCCTGTTCTTTGCCAAAATGTATGCCACGTCGGTCAGTATCGGATCGGGGGCATCGGGCGGGGTGTTTTCGCCCTCGCTGTTTATTGGTGCGACGATGGGCGGTGCCGTTGGTGTGGTTGGCACCATGATTTTCCCGCATGCAGGCATTAATCCGGCGGAATTTGCCCTGGTCGGTATGGGCGGTGTTGTTGCTGCCGGTACGGGGGCCGCCATGACCGCGATCATCATGATATTCGAGATGACGCGCGACTATAATATTGTCGTGCCGCTGGTGGTGTCTGTTGCCATTGCACTGGGCATCCGTCGCATGCTGATCAGCGAAACCATCTATACCTCCAAGCTGGTATTGCGCGGAAAGCACATTCCCAAGGAACGTCACAGCAATATGTTCATGGTGCATCCCGCCCATGAGGTCATGGACCGTGAACCGATTTTCCTGGATGCCGCGATGCGCGTTTCCGAAGCGGTTGAAAGCCTGACGCCAAAACCGAAAGTTGCCTCGATTGTTGTGGTGTCGGGCGACCGTCTGGTCGGGGTTCTGCCAGACATTGATCATCTGTTCGCCATTGTCGGGGAAAGGGGCACCGATACCCTGGCCGACATTGTGGACGAGGATTTCGTGGTAGTTGTGGATAAAACCACATTGTTTGATGTGATCAAGCGTATGCACCGCCGCAATGCCCGTTCTGCCATTGTCGTGCAGCCCTGTCGCGGCTTGCCGCGTCAGTCCGATGTGCGCGGTGTGATTACCAAATCCCATATTTCGGACAGTGTTGTCTCGAGTATGCAGAACTATCTCGATTAGACTGTGACGCCCTTTGGCGCCGGTGTCTTTTGTGCCGGTTCGTGTTTCATATATGAAAAGGCAGTAGACAATTTATCAAGTTTACTGCCTTTTTTCTTGCAATCGTGAATTTCTAAGCCACCTTTGTGAGCAATCCGGATTTTCCAGGGCGACATAACGGTGTCTAGCCTTGACAGGACGGTTCGGCGCGTTATCAAGGGGGCCTTTTAAAATGTCGGGCCGGGTGTGCCGGGTGACATAAACGCAGACAAGGGTGCTATATCCATAATGACACGCGCATTTGTATTCCCCGGTCAGGGGTCGCAGGCTGTTGGTATGGGCAAGGAACTGGCTGATGCCTTTCCTTTGGCTCGTGAAGTGTTTCAGGAAGTTGATGACGCACTTTCCCAGAAGCTCAGTACGCTGATGTTTGAAGGCCCGGAAGGGGATTTGACCCTGACGGAAAATGCCCAGCCCGCCCTGATGGCTGTCAGTCTGGCTGTTACCCGTGTTCTTGAAAAAGAAGGCGGCTTTGCTCTGACCGATAAATGCGAACTGGTTGCCGGGCATTCGCTGGGCGAATATTCCGCCCTTGCTGCTGCCGGAACGTTTAGCATTTCCGATGCTGCCCGTTTGCTTAAAATCCGTGGTCAGTCCATGCAGGCTGCTGTGCCTGTCGGTGTTGGCGCGATGGCCGCCCTTTTGGGCCTGGACTTCGCCGATGCTGCCGCCGTTGCCGAACTGGCCGCCCAAGGGGATGTTTGCACGGCCGCCAATGACAATGCCAATGGGCAGGTTGTTGTTTCGGGCCATAAGGCTGCGGTGGAGCGTGCGATTGAAATTGCCAAGGAAAAGGGTGCAAAGCGCGCCGTTCTGCTGCCGGTTTCAGCACCGTTCCATTGCGCCCTGATGCAGCCTGCAGCTGATCGCATGGCGGAGGCCCTTGGCGAAGTTACCATGAATGCACCGAAAGTACCGCTGGTTGCCAACGTAACCGCAGCCAAGGTGCAGGATGCCGATGCCATCCGTGATTTGCTTGTTAAACAGGTTTGCGGCACAGTGCGCTGGCGTGAATCCGTGCTGTATATGAAAGAGCAGGGTATTTCCGATTTGGTGGAAATCGGTGCAGGCAAGGTACTGAGCGGCATGGTGCGCCGAATTGATCGTGATCTTAACGGAACCGCAATTAATGGTCCGGCAGATATAGAAGCCTTTCTGGGCGCGCTTTAAACCGCTCCAGTTTGAAAAGTGACAGGGACGAAACATATGTTTGATCTGACAGGTAAGACCGCACTGGTGACCGGGGCAACCGGGGGCATTGGTGGCGAAATTGCCAGGATGCTTGCGGCGGCGGGTGCAAAGGTTGCCCTTTCCGGGACGCGGGCAGAACGCCTTGAAGCCGTTGCTGCCGAAATTGGTGAAAACGCTGTTGTGGTGCCGGGTAATCTTTCCGACAGTGCGTCGGTTGATGGACTGATCAAGCAGGCGGAAGAGGCCCTTGGCGGCCAGCTTGACATTCTGGTGAATAATGCCGGTATCACGCGTGACCAGCTGGCAATGCGCTTAAAGGACGAAGACTGGCAGGCGGTGCTGGATGTCAACCTGACGGCCGCGTTCAAGCTGGCCCGCAATTCGCTGCGTGGTATGATGAAGCGCCGGTTTGGGCGCATTATCAACATCACCTCGATTGTTGGTGTTACCGGGAATCCGGGCCAGACCAACTATGCCGCGGCCAAGGCGGGCATGATTGGCTGGTCAAAATCGCTGGCACAGGAAGTGGCGGCACGCGGTATTACGGTAAACTGTGTCGCGCCGGGTTTTATTACCACGGCGATGACCGAAGAATTGGGTGATGCCCAAAAAGAGAAGCTGCTGGGGGGCATTCCGGCCGGTCGCATGGGCGAGAGTGCTGAAATTGCCGCAGCGGTTTTGTATCTTGCAAGTAATGAAGCCGGATATGTTACCGGCCAGACCTTGCATGTGAATGGCGGAATGGCGATGATTTAACCCGTTGCGGGTTGCCTGCTTTTCTGCTTAAAAGAGGCCGCTATATCAAATTGCCGGAACCGGCAATTACGGTTGCCGGTTTCCACGGTCCCGGTTCGCACCGAAAAAGGGCGGACTTACGGATAAATTAAACTACTGACAGAGAACCTATTGAAGGATTTAAGCTATGAGTGATGTCGCAGATCGCGTGAAGAAGATCGTTGTCGAGCACCTCGGTGTTGAAGAAGACAAGGTCACGGAAAACGCCAGCTTCATCGACGATCTGGGCGCCGACAGCCTGGATACTGTCGAGCTGGTTATGGCGTTTGAAGAAGAATTCGGCGTTGAAATTCCCGACGATGCCGCTGAAAAAATTCTGACCGTCAAAGACGCGATTGACTTCATCGAAAAGGCAAACGGCTGATTTTGCTGTTTGACGCGGGCGCCGGAGGCATCCTCGGGCGCCCTTTTCGTCTTTGCAATTTTCATAAAATAAAGGCGTAAAGCGGGATGAGACGCGTAGTTGTAACCGGTATTGGCGCAGTCACGCCTGTCGCAAATGGTGCCCAGGCAACCTGGCAGGGGCTGCTGAACGGACAATCGGGCATTAAAGCCATCGATAATTTCGATGTGTCTGATATTCCCGCCAAGATTGCGGGGATGGTTCCGCGTGGAACGGGCGCTGGCGAGTTTAATGCCGAAGATCATGTTTCCGTCAAGGACATGAAAAAAATGGACGATTTTATCGTCTTTGGCATTGCTGCTGCGGATCAGGCGCTTGCTGATTCCGGCTGGGCGCCGGAAGAAGAAGAAGACCGTGAAGCCACCGGTGTCATGATTGGATCGGGCATTGGCGGTTTGCCACGTATTGCCGAATCTGCCGGATTGCTGGCAGAAGGCAAAATTCGACGTATCAGTCCGTTCTTTATTCCGTCCTGCCTGATTAACCTGGTTTCCGGCCAGGTGTCGATCAAGCACGGTCTGAAAGGCCCGAACCACGCCGTTGTTACCGCATGTTCCACTGGCGCACACGCCATTGGCGATGCCTCGCGCATGATTATGCTGGGCGATGCTGACGTGATGGTGGCCGGTGGTGCCGAAGCCGCAGTCTGCCGATTGGGCATGGCGGGTTTTGCTGCTGCCCGTGCGCTCTCGACCGGTTATAACGACACCCCGACCGAAGCTTCCCGCCCGTGGGACGAAGGCCGCGACGGTTTTGTCATGGGTGAAGGTGCCGGTTGCGTCGTGCTTGAAGAATACGAGCATGCCAAGGCGCGCGGCGCAAAAATTTATGCCGAAGTTGCCGGGTATGGCATGTCTGGCGATGCCTATCACATCACTGCCCCGGCATCGGATGGTAATGGTGGTTATCGCTCCATGCGCAATGCCTTGCGCAATGCCGGTATCAATCCGGAACAGGTTGATTATGTCAACGCGCACGGCACATCGACTCCGTTGGGTGATGAAATCGAACTGGGTGCGGTAAAACGCCTGTTTGGCGATGCCATTAATTCGGTTTCCATGTCCTCGACCAAATCGGCAACCGGGCATTTGCTGGGGGCTGCTGGCGCGATCGAGGCTGTGTTCTCGATCCTGGCGATCCATGAAGGGGCGGTTCCGCCGACCCTGAACCTGAATAAACCGTCCGAGGCCTGCCTCGGGGTTGATCTGGTTCCGCTGGAAGCCAAACAGCGCAAGGTCAATTACGCTTTGTCGAATTCGTTCGGCTTCGGGGGCACCAACGCGTCGCTGGTGTTCAAATCGGTCTAACAAGTCAGTAGGGGAACGCATTGCGGCGTTTTCTGCTCTTACTTGGTATGTTATGTATCACCGCCGCGTTCGCTATCGGGGGCGTGGCGGTGTATGTATATATTGCCTATACCTCACCCAGTCGTCTTGCCCAGGGTATTGACATTGTCATCCCGCAGGGGACTGGCGTTCGCCAGATTGGTGCTATTCTTTCCCGTCAGAAAATTGTTTCCGATCCGCTGATCTTTTTGGTGGGTGTGCGGGCTGCTGGTCTGGATCATGCGCTACAGGCGGGGGAATATCATTTCCCGGCCCGTGTCAGTCCCCGGCAGGCTGCGGAAATTCTGGCGTCAGGCGAAACCGTCAAGCGGTTTGTCACCATTCCTGAAGGATTGCGCAGTATCGAGATTGTCGATCGGCTTGATCGTGTTGACGGGCTGGTTGGCACCATTGATACCGTTCCCGATGACGGAACATTGCTGCCGGAAACCTATCAATTTTCCTATGGCGATAGCAAAAAAAGCATCCTTGACCGGATGCAGGCCGCCCAGGCGGACTTGCTGGACCGGTTGTGGCCCCAGCGCGCGCCCGATTTGCCGATAGATACGCGTCAACAGGCGCTGACTCTGGCATCCATTGTTGAGCGTGAGACGGGAATTGCTGCCGAACGGGCGCGGGTTGCCGGTGTTTTCGTCAATCGTTTGCGCAAGAATATGCGGTTGCAGTCAGATCCGACTGTTGCCTATGCCGTCAGCCCCAATGTGCCACTTAATCGTGCGCTGACCCGCGCGGATCTGAAATATGAAAGCCCTTACAATACCTATGTTGTAAACGGCCTTCCGCCAGCACCCATTACCAACCCCGGGCGCGAGGCGATTTACGCGGTCTTGCATCCGGCGGCAACAGATGAAGTTTATTTTGTTGCCGACGGGACAGGGGGCCATGCCTTTGCCCGTACCCTGGACGAACATAATCGCAATGTAGCGCGCTGGCGTAAATTGCGGGCCCAGAGTGCTGATTAAAAACCAAAGGTTTTAGCCAGCCTTTCGGGCCCGGCATTGCATCGGGCGTTTAATCGTCCGGGCCCGGCGATGCCGGGCTGACCGGTTTTGTCGTTGAACCGCTTAACTGCTCTGTCGGGACGGCTTTTGGGGCAGACGGGCGGTAACGCGTTCATACAGAGCGGATGGAAGATATTTCAGCAATTTCGTTGCCATGTTCATTTGCCAGGGAAACGCGATCAGGGCTTTGTTTTTGCTTAACCCGCGATCTATGATTTTTGCGGCTTTGTCGGCTTCCATCAGGAAGGGCATTTTAAAATCGTTGGCGTCGGTAATGCGGCTTTTGACAAATCCGGGACAGATGACATTCACCCGGATACCGGTTGATTTAAGGCTGCCGCGCAGGGCTTCGCCATAGACACGAACCGCGGCCTTGCTGGCGCAATAGGCAGGCGCAGTGGGAAGGCCGCGCCACGATGCCTGGGAAGACATAATCGCAATCTGGCCCCGGCCATCACGTGTCATCAATTCAATGGCCGGATCAATGGTGTTTAACACGCCTTCGACATTGATCGACATGATCTCGCGAACCTGGTCTGGCGTTTCACCAAGCCCGCCGCTGCCTGCCGAAATACCGGCATTGGCGACGACCAGACTAAGCGGCATAATGCCATAGCACTGCGTGACATATTGGTGCATGACCTCTGCATCCGTGACATCAAGGATGTCGGCAAAGACATTGGCACCGTTATTTCGGCAGTCATTCTCAACCTGTTTCAGGCGCGATTTGCTCCGTCCGCTGATAAACAGGGTTACGCCGGGGCGGGCATAATGCCGTGCCAACGCCGCCCCAATGCCCGAACTGGCACCTGTAATCAGAATTGCGTTATATTGCAAAGACATGCGAGGATATGTTCCGCTTCATGAATGTCGCATTTTCTGCGTGTTTAAAACCGGGGCGAACATGACGGATGATTGGGGCATCAATATGAAAGTTCGTCAGGAAGTTTACGTGTTTTATCGGTGACTTATTCTTGGCGGTGCGGCAATGCGGCGCTATAAAACCGCATACAATTTAAAAGGATGACTATCAGCATGACCGTATCAAGCATGACCGGGTTTGGCCGCGCCGAAGGGGCAGGTGAGGGATTTGCCTGGGTATGGGAACTTCGCAGTGTGAATGGCAAGGGACTGGATGTTCGCGCCCGTCTGAATGGTGCAGAGCGGCTTGAGGCTCCGGTTCGGGATGCGGTTTCAAAGGTTTTTAAACGTGGCAATATCGGCGTTACCCTGAATGTCACGCGACCCGGCGAAAATACAAGCTATCGTATCAATCGCGATCTTTTGGCCGATCTGGTTCGACTGGCCGAGGAATTTGACAGTTCCAGCAAGCTGGGGGCTGGCACCATTGCCGATCTGTTGAATGTGCGGGGTGTGCTGGAAGCCGTTGAGCAAACCGAAGATGACGCCAGCCGTGAAGCCCGCGAAACCGCCATGATGGCGACCCTGGAAATCGCGATTGCCCAACTGGCTGAAAACCGGAATGCCGAAGGTGTGAAGCTGCATGACATGTTGTTAGGCCATATTGACCGGATTGAACAAACGGTAACAAAAGCCGAAAGTTGTGCCGGTGCCCGGGTGGAGGCCATTCGTGCGCGCCTGCAACGCCAGATTGGCGACCTGATGGATGCCGGACAGTTTGACGCGGACCGTTTGCATCAGGAAGCCGCCCTGTTGGCGACCAAGGTTGATGTGCGCGAAGAAATCGACCGCTTGAAGGCGCATATCGCGGCAGCACGCAGCATGATTGGCAAGGGCGGGGCAATTGGCCGTAAACTGGATTTCCTGTGCCAGGAATTTAACCGCGAAGCCAATACCTTGTGTTCCAAAGCAAATGATATTGAACTGACAAGTTGCGGCATGGATTTGAAAGTGATTATCGACCAGTTGCGCGAACAGGTGCAAAACGTTGAATAAGGATGGGCGAAAGGTTTGACCAATGATTGATTCGCATAAGCGTCGGGGCGTCATGCTGGTTTTCTGTGCGCCATCCGGGGCAGGTAAAACCACAATTACCCGGCAGTTGCTTGAAAAAGACGATCTGATTTCGTTGTCCGTCTCCGCAACGACCCGTGCCGCTCGCCCGGGCGAGGAAGAAGGCGTGCATTACTTTTTTAAATCTGTCGATGGCTTCAAACATATGATCGCCGATGACGAGCTGCTGGAATGGGCAGAGGTCTTTGGCAATTATTACGGTACGCCGCGCCAGCCGGTCGAGGAAGCCCTTTCCGCCGGGCGGGACGTGCTGTTTGACATCGACTGGCAGGGGGCGCGCCAGTTGCGCGAAAAAGGCGGTGACGACGTTGTGTCGGTCTTTATCCTGCCGCCATCATCGGCGGAACTTGAACGCCGCCTGCGCGACCGGGGGCAGGATGCCGACGACGTGATCATGAAGCGCATGGCAAAGGCCGGGGCGGAAATCAGCCACTGGGAAGAATTTGACTATGTGCTGGTCAATGACAACCTTGAACAGTGCCTTGCCTCTGTCGAGCATATTATCGGTGCGGAACGGGTCAAGCGTGAACGGCAGATGGAACTGAATGCTTTTGTTAAGAAGCTTTTGACCGACTGATCCGGAATGTGCCGTTTGCACTGCTTAGCAAGAAAATCCCCCTGATGTCGGCGACACAGGGGGATGTTTTTTTAAAGAGTGTCATAAATCCGTGTGAGCCTGACAAAGTCCGTTACCGACAATTCTTCTGCGCGGGCGGTTTCGGCAATCTCTGCCTGTTCCAAAAGGGCAAGAACATCGATATTCAGGCTTTTAAGGCTGGCGCGCAGCATTTTACGCCGTTGACCAAAGGCTGCCTGCGTAACCTTTGCGAGGCTTCCTATGTTGATATTTTCGCCGCGCTCGGCCTTGGGGATCAGTTGAACAACGGCTGATGTGACCTTGGGCGGCGGGGTAAAGGCGCTGCGATGGACATCAAACAGAATGTCGCAGTCACACAAATACTGACACAGCACCGACAATCGGCCATAGGCCTTGGTTTTGGGTTTCGCCACCACACGCTCGGCGACTTCTTTTTGGAACATCAGGGTCAGGCTGGCGAAGGCGTCAATGTTTTCCAGCCAGCCGATCAGCAGCAAGGTGCCGACATTGTAGGGCAGGTTGGCGACGATCTTGCGTGGTGCCGGGCCAAGTGTGGTGACATCCACGTCAAGGGCGTCGCCATCAATGACATGCAGGCAGCCCGGATAATGATTGCTGATTTGGGTTAGCACCGGCTGGCAACGGGGGTCGCGCTCGATCACGGTCAGGTTTTGGGCACCGTTAAATAACAGGGCGCGTGTTAATCCGCCGGGGCCAGGGCCAATTTCGATGACGGTGGCATTATCCAGCGGTGCCGCAGCACGGGCGATGCGACCTGTCAGGTTCAGATCAAACAGAAAGTTCTGGCCGAATTTCTTTTGGGCTGACAGGTCATGTTCGGCGATGACGTCGCGCAACGGCGGCAGGCCATCATTTGCCAGTTTGACGGTAGGCTGATCGGACGGGACCGGCGAATCAATCATTTTTGGTACCCGTGCCAAATCGGTTATGGGCCATTTGGTTCGCAATTTTCAGGGCTGCCATCAGGCTGTCAGCGCGGGCGAGACCTTTACCGGCAATATTGAGTGCGGTGCCGTGATCCGGCGAGGTGCGGATAAAGGGCAGCCCCAGGGTGACATTCACACCCCCGTGGAAATCCAGTGTTTTGACGGGAATAAGTGCCTGATCATGATAGGGACACAGGGCAACGTCATATTCCGCACGCGCTTCTTCATGGAACATCGTATCGGCGGGCAGGGGGCCGATAACGTTATATCCTTCCTCGCGCAGGCGCGTGATGGCCGGTGTGATGATGGTTTGTTCTTCATGTCCCATTGCACCGTCTTCGCCGGCATGGGGGTTTAACCCGGCAATGGCAAGACGGGGCTGGACCAGGCCAAAATCGCGGGATAATGCCGTTGCGGTAATGCGTGATAGATCGACAATCACGTCGGTCGTCAGGGCGGACTGAACCTGAGACAGCGCAATATGGATGGTCAGGGGCACAACGCGCAGTTTGCTGTTTGCCAGCATCATGACCGGAATGGTACCGGGGCCTGCCAGCTCGGCTAGGAATTCCGTATGGCCGGGGTGGCTGAAACCTGCCTGGTATAGTGCACTTTTTTGAATGGGATTGGTGACAACGGCGGATGCAGTCCCTTTGCGGGTGAGGTCAACTGCTGTTTTGATGCTGTCAATGACCATGTAGGCCGTTTTGGCAGCCGCGACACCAGGAATGACGGCAGCACCATTATCGGCGATTTCAAGGACGGGAAGACCGTTTGCGAAGTGATCGCTCGTTTGGCTGATGTCGCTGACGGGAATGAGTGGCACATCATAGGCCAATATATCGGCATATTGTGCGATGATGCGGGCCGGGGCAATCAGGCAAAAGGGCAGCATGTCGCTGCCCTGATGTGCTGATGTTTTGCTTGCATTCTGATAGGCCTGCCAGGCCTTCAATGCGAGTTCCGGGCCAATGCCGCCAGGATCGCCAAGGGTCATTGCCAGTGGTTTTGGCTGTTTGTGTGCCATTGGCGGTCTCGCATAAGGTTGGGTATCTGCCAGATATGTCAGATACGGATATCAATAAAGGCTTCGCGGCGCAGTTCGCGCAATTTGCGACGGGCGGCAATTTCAAGGCGTTCCATCAGCAGGCGGTTGTGAATGGTATCACGGTCGGGCAGGGTGCTTTTGACCGTTTTGCCACACAGCATGACGACAAGTGCACCACCATCAACACGAATCACATTCGATGTTTCCCCGTCTTTAAGCTGGCTTACAGCCGTTGCGACGGTGCCGGAAAGCTCCTGTGGTGATATGCCTTTGGTTCGGCCGCTAAGATCCGAGCCCAGATCAACCGCGATTTTGGCCATATCTTCGCAGCTTTTGGCTGTTTCGCGTGCATTTTGCAAAATGCCGACTTTGGTACGGATTTCGTCAGACGAGGCGTTTTGTGAAATGGGGACGTAAAGCTGATAAAGATCAAGTTTGATGTCCCGGTCCGCATCGGTGTCGCCTTTTGCGCGATCAAGCAGTTTCAGAATGTAGTACCCCCGGACGGTCCGGATGGGTTGGCTGATTTGGCCCGGTTGCATTTTGTTAATGGCATCTTCCAGCGTACTGTCCATTTCACCGGCTGACATCCAGCCAAGGTTGCCTCCGTTGGCCGCACTGGCATTGGCGGAAAACTGGCGCGCAAGGCCTTCAAAACTGGCACCATTGCGCAGGGCACCGATGATTTTTTGGGCGTTGTCCAGAACCTTGTTTTCTTCCTGCGGGTTATCAATGGGCAGGAAAATTTCCTGAACATTGCTCCGCGGTTTGTCCTGGTTTCGTTTGATACGTTCCAGCACATCGTCAATTTCGCTTTCGGAAATTTCGATGTCACGGCGCATTGACCGCAGGACTTTTTGCCACGCAATTTGCGGACGCAACTGGTCTTTAAGGGTTTCAAGCGGAATATTGTTGGCCTGAAGATAACGTTCCAGTCCCCCGGGCGGCATACCGGAATTTTGCTCTACGGCAGCAATGGCACGCTTCATATCGTCGTCAGAGACCGTAAAGCCAAGGCGCTTTGCCTCCTGCATCTGAAGGGTTTCGTCAATCAGCTGTTGCAGAA
Source organism: Thalassospira profundimaris (assembly GCF_003326755.1). Classification (GTDB taxonomy): domain Bacteria; phylum Pseudomonadota; class Alphaproteobacteria; order Rhodospirillales; family Thalassospiraceae; genus Thalassospira; species Thalassospira profundimaris_B. The sequence continues at coordinate 187,605 of NZ_JPWH01000002.1, forward strand.
TCTGGGGGATCATTTCCCGCCGGCGATCATCGGTAAGCTGGATATTCGATGTTGTTGCAACAAGTTTGAGACGGTCAATCAAATCGACCACGGAAATCGGCTGGTCATTGACAACAGCAGCCAGACCGATGGTCGACTGGGCACGAGCCTGCCCCGCTGAAAAGGTTAACAGAACAACGCCAAGAAGCATCGCACAAAGCTGGAGCGGTCTGGAAATGTAAGGTCTCATATTCTGTTAAAGTCCTGCTTGCGAGGCAAATTCGCCCAATGTCTTGAAGACGAGGCGGAACATGATTTCGTCAGACTGTCCAAGATCTTGATCCTGATAGAATGTCCGACGTACGCGTCCGTCAAAAATAAAGCACTCGTCTTCGTACTGAAACCCGATACCGTATTCAAGGGGGGAGCTGTTCCGATCCATATCAAAACGGCCATAACCATTGCCTGACCAGTGTTCATCGAATCTGCGTCTTGCGTTGAAATAAAATTCTTCGCGGTCGTTAAATTCTTCTGTTCCCGCATTTTCTGAAAGTTGCAGATAGCTAAGATCAAGGCGAACAATCTTTTCGTCCCCAACACTGGCCGACACTTGGTTGCGGCGTGCGGAAAAGTCATTGCTGTCCAGACGGAAACGGTAGGTCAGATCAACATACTGGTTCGGGGCAACCGTCAGGCGGCCAACATAGTCTGACAGGTGTTTGTCCAGGCCGGAGCCCTTAGCAAAGGTGTTATTGTCTTCCAGACGATAGCTTTGCCCAAACAGGGCGTTGGTATAGCCGCCATTTTGCCCGTAAACGCCCCATTCAAGGCCATAACTTGCACGCAGGCCGTCTTCAATCTTGTCCAGGCCGCCATAACGGTCATGTGAAAACAGGTTAATGTCATCAAACTCGAATGACTGCGAGTCTTCGTTCGGGATTTCGTCGGGATTACCGCCGTTGGGAGACCAGGCGACCATGGCGATCGGCTTGATAACCTGATGATAGCCACCCTCATCACGAACAAAGGGCATGTTCCAGTCAATGGCAACGAGCGGGACGGTGCGCCCGGCATAGCCTGTATAATCGGATTGCCCGCTGCGGGTTACATTATTGACCAGATAGCTGTCGCCGCGTAACGAAAGCGTAAGTTTTGTCACATCCCCATAATCGCTGATATGCGGCATTTCCCAGCCGACTTTGCCCGACAGGCGGTTGGAATCCGCCCCCGTGCGCCGAGACAGCGACAGGGCATCAAGATCCAGCGTGGTATAGGCGCCGTTTGCATCTGGAGATGTGCGGGCATGATACTGGGCGTGCGGAAGCACCAGCGGGCTGGTAGCGCGGCTGTCTTCCTCCTTTAACCCCTGAAAATAATACCCGTCGATCCGGCCGTAATTTTGGGCGGTAAAATGTTCGGTAAACAGATTGGATGTCAGGACCGAGGGTGAACCGAAGCCATACCGCGACATGTAGGTTTTGCTTGACGCCTGTTCGGCATCAAAGCCCCAGCGCCAGTTTTTGTCGATATCAAAACGCCCGGTCGCGTCGATATGGCCCTGCCAGCCGTCATCTCCGCCATCGGTGAGACTGTCGACAATATTCAGATTGCCGGTATCAAATTTGCGCCGGTAATCGGATGAAAGAATCGCGCCTTTTTTGGCGGTGATAATGGGGGTTACGGTGAGGTCACTGGATTTGTCGATGGCCCAGTAATAGGGCAATTCAAAGCGTGGCCCGACATAGCTGGTGCTGCCAAAGGAGGGCGCAAGAAAACCCGAGCGACGTTTGACTGTCGGGTCGGGATGGCTGAAATACGGGCTGTACAAAACGGGAATGCCCTCGAATTCGAGACGGGCATCTTTATATTCAATGCTTTGGCCCTTTTGGTCATGGATCACGCGGGCAGCCTTGATCCGCCAGAGCGGCGGTTCATCCGGGTTATCCTTGCATACGTTACAGGGCGAATAGACCGCTTTTGCCAGTTCGGTAAAGTTGCCGGCACTGCGGCGTGCGCCAACACCGGCAAGCCGGGTGTGGTCGTCAAGAAGGACGTAAATATCCTTGACGATACCTTCCTTGAAGTCGCCGGTCAGTTCGATGTAATTGGCAAAAATGACTTCCCCGTTCGGTTGCAGCATTTTGACATTGCCCGACGCCGAAACGATGTCCTTGGTCATGTCATAGCTGACCGTATCGGCCATCAGAACCTGATTATCGCGCGAGATTTCGACATTACCACGCGCCGTAACGGTTTTCAGATCCTCGCTATAGTCAACTTCATCGGCAGAAAACAGCAACGGATCTTCCTTTTGATCGGAATTCGTGCCGTTTTTGCTGTTACCGTCATCGTGCGTTTTTGCACTCACACCTGGTTTATTTGCGTCTGTTTCCTGGGCATGAGAGATCCCCGGTATCGCCAGTGTCGCGATTCCCCCGATCAGACCCCATACAGCCAATGCTTTCAGACTTCCCCCTGACAAGTCCGCCATCTAGTTAGCCATCCTCCAGATGTAACAGTGTCGATATCCCCAGCAGAGCGGAAATGCCGGCTGGTGCCCAAGCTGCCAGTGCCGGGGGCAAGCCCCCTGAAACGCCCAATGCAGAAGCAACGTCGGTAAAGAAATACAACAGAAAACCCGTGGTAACACCACCCCCGATAACAAGAGAAACCCGTCGGCGTCGAGAAAATTTAAGACAAAAAGCCGCCGCAATGAGAACCATCGCACATAAAAGTAACGGTCTTGATAACAGGCTGTTGAAATGAATGAGGTGCCGTCTTGCATTGAAACCGGCATGTTCGAGCAGGTTGATGAACGGCTTGAGGTCCCAGAAAGACATTGTATCGGGGGAGGCGAAACTGTCCTGGATCTTGCGCACCGTCAGATTTGTTGGCAATTCCAGATCTTTGGCAAATGTACTTTTCTGGCCGGGTATGAAGCTCCAGGCGTCGTAGAAATGCCAAAGGCCCGGTGTCAGTACCGCCCGTGCCGCGTCGATCCGCGAGGTAAAATCGTCCAGGTTTTCAAAACGGAAGACGGTAACATTGCGCAGGTCAATGCGGTTTTCCTGCTGCGAATGAATGGTGCGCGCATAGATAACCGCCTGCCCGTTTTGTGTGCCCTGGCGCAGCCAAAGGCCACTGGATGACAAATTCATCACACTCGAAACACCCTTGAGATACCGGGAATCGAGTTTTTCATATTTTTGCAGCAGAATTGACGAAAGCGGGTTTAAGGCCGTGATTTGAAGGGTGCCAAGCAAAAAGGCACACAGAAGCGGCGGCAATAGAAATTGCCAGGCGGAAACCCCCGCAGCGCGGGTGACAACCAGTTCCTGATTCCCCGTCAGTTTCCAGAACGAATACATCGATCCAAACAGCACACCAAAGGGCAGAACTTTTTCCGTCATGAACGGAATGCGCGACAGCGCCATTTGGATGATGATACCGATCGTCGCATCCGGCCGGGTGCTTGCGCGGCGCAGAAGTTCGATCAGATCGCCAATAAAAATAAGCCCAACCAGCAAAACCAGAATGGCAAGGATCGAAAACAGGACATGGCGTCCGAAATACCAGGTCAGAAGGGGAGAGATCCTCATGAGGCGGACCCTTCTTCCTGACGATCTTTTCCGGCCGCGCGGGCCAGCGTTATTTTGGGGCCGCGCAAGGTCCAGTACATTCCGCCAATAATGGGAATTAACACATTAAGATACATGAGTATAATAAAGGCAGGGTTTTTTGCCGCCAGGTTCTTAAGCGCGATCGCGGCGGCCTCGCTGCCGATCATCAGGGCGATGGCAATTAACAGACGGGAATGCTGGGTCCGGCGTGAAAAACTGCCCGAAACCAGAACTGCCAGTGCCAAGGAGGCGAAGCCTATGGCATAGAGTGGCGAAATCAGTCTTTCATGTCCCTCGGCACGGTATTTGCGAATATCCTGTGGTTGAATATCGGGCGGGTCAGCGGTAAGCAGGTTGCTGACACTGCGTTCGCGCGCCTCGAGATACCGAAGGGATGGGTCGTCAACATCCTCTGCAATATCAACGGCATAGCGGTCAAAATACAGGATCGACATGGTGCCGTCCTGGGTGTTCACTTCCTGCCGGTTGCCATCGAGCAGCACAATACGCGGGCCTTTATCGGTGCGCACAAGCGCCCCATGCTTTGCCATCATCGTACTTTGTGCCTTGGGGTTGCGGGCATCGTGAACCAGAATACCCATCAGCTCGTTATCCTGCCCGACTTCGCGCACATAGATTGTCAATCCGTCAATATCGGTGAAGCTGCCTTCCTGCAACAACACGGACGAATAATCGTTCCGGATGGTATATTGCAGTTGCTTGAATTGACGATAGCTATAGGGAAGATAATAGAGCGTTAAGAAATACCCCACAGCGGCCACACAGACCGACAGGATAATGGCCGGTTTTGCCAGCGCCCACTGGCTTAACCCGGCAGACCGCATCACGATCAGTTCGCGATCCTGGATCAGCTTGTTATAGGTGAACACCACCACGAAAAACAAAGCGATGGGGAGAATGATCGTGAGGAAACTGGGCAAAAGCAGGGAGGTCAAATGCAAAAAGACCGAAATCGACAGACCCCGGTTTACAATCATTTCCACGAAACGCAGGCTTTGCGACAGCCAAATGACACAGAGCAGGCCCAGTGTCACAAAAACCATCATGATAAGCTGCTGTTTGAGCATATATCGGGTCAAGCGATTCATCGGGCGGATTATAGAGAAGCCGATAAAAACAGAAACAGGAAATTGACCGAAAATTTCCGTATTTTTTCGTATTCGTCAAATTGAAGGCTTGCCAATAACAATTGGCTTGATTTTCAATCTCTTATTGCCTGAAAAGCCGCATTCGAGCAAGAGGCCCGCCCTTGCCCAGGGCGGAAATTCAACCGCAACGGCAAATGGCGGGCCTGATACTGCCTGCTCGTTAACCGGCTGTAAAGCCGGTTTCAATTTCTGTCAAAATGCGATCAGCCAGCGGAATCGTATCTGGGGTGAGGGCATAATGGATTTGTGCCTGCAGCATTTCGCATTCCGGTACAATTTGACTGAGATAGAACACAACAGACGCCCGCTTGCGGTTGGCAAAAGCGTCTGAAAAACTGTGATCGTCATTGTCAAGTGCCGCGCCAGACCTGAGCATGAGCCAGCCGCCACAAACAACGGCAAAAAGCCGCAAAAAGGGGCTCGCCACGGTTTGGGCGCGGTTATGATCATCGGCACATTGATCCAGGATCAACGCGACAGAAGTTTTTAGATGCTCAATTGCTATGCCAAGGGCACTGGCGTTTGCACTATTGCCAATATCGGCCTTCATTGTGCGGATCAGATCAAGTGCGGCGGTGCCTTTGTCGCGTAAAAGCTTGCGCCCGATCAGGTCAATGGCCTGAATGCCGTTGGTGCCCTCATAGATTGGCGCAATGCGGGCATCGCGCAGATGCTGGGCGGCCCCTGTTTCCTCGATAAAGCCCATTCCGCCATGCACCTGAATACCGAGCGAGGCATTTTCCACACCAAGATCGGTCGCCCAGGCCTTGATCATGGGGATCAGAAGGTCAGCACGGGCCTGTGCCTTGCGAGATGTGCTGCCATCTTGATGATGGTGGGCAATGTCGATCTGCTTGGCGGCATAAAGTGCCATCATGCGTGCCGCTTCGGTGCTGGCACGCATACGAAGCAGCATACGGGCAATATCGGGATGATACAGAATGGGGCAGGGGGTGCCGGTGGCATCGCGCCCCTGTATCCGTGTTCTGGCATACGCCAGTGCCTGCTGATAGGCGCGTTCCCCAATCGCAATACCCTGTTGGCCCACGGCAAGGCGGGCATTGTTCATCATGGTGAACATGGCGGCGAGGCCCTGGCCTTCTTCGCCAACAAGGTAGCCAACAGCCCCGTCATGGTCGCCAAAGGTTAAAACGGCGGTGGGGCTGGCATGAATGCCCAGCTTATGTTCCAGTGACACCACATGGACATCGTTGCGTTCACCAATCGTGCCGTTTTCGTCGCACAGGAATTTGGGCACGATAAAAAGCGAAATGCCTTTAACGCCAGCCGGGGCCTCCGGGGTGCGGGCCAAAACCAGATGAACGATATTTTCGGTCAGATCATGATCGCCATAGGTAATGAATATTTTTTGCCCGCGAATACGCCAGGTGCCGGTGCCGTCGGGTTCCGCACGGGTTCGTATTTGTGCCAGATCAGAACCTGCCTGGGGTTCGGTCAGGTTCATGGTGCCGGTCCATTCGCCGGAAATCAGCCGGGTCAGATAAAGCTCTTTTTGGGCTGTTGAGCCATGCGTGGTCAGAAGTTCAATCGCACCGGCGGTGAGCATCGGGCACAAGGCAAAGGCCATATTGGCGGAATGCCAAAATTCGGCAACGGCAGCGCCGAGCACAAGCGGCAATCCCATGCCGCCATGTTCGGGATCGGCGGAAATACCCTGCCAGCCACCTTCCTGAAACAGTTTATAGGCGTCTTGCCAGCCATCCGGCGTTTTGACAGTGCCGTCTGGTTGTAAATGGGCCCCTTGTGTGTCGCCGGTTCTGTTTAGGGGCGCAAGATGGTTTGCAGCCAGTTTGCCCGCTTCATCAAGAATGGCGTCAATGGTTTCGGGTGTGGCGTCGGCAAAGGCCGGAATGTCGGCGATATGATCCAGGCCGATGACGTGACGAAGAATGAACCGTATATCATCAATGGGTGGCGAATAGTCGGTCATGAATTATGACGTCTCCCTAATAGTAGTGAGGCGCCCGCTCGGATGTGCCACGATCTTTTGCCGGGCATCATTTGTTCGGGGTAGCATAATCAAGCCGGGGGCGGAATTCGAGTCCATATTGTCGCGGCAGGAACAATTCCGTCAATTTGCCGGGCTGTATTTGCCAAGGCCGATTTATTTTTCGCTGTGATCAGCCTATATATATTGTCTTATCGCAATCGGAATATATCTGTTTTTGGGACAAAGCCCCGAAATGCGGGCCTTCGGGTCGTGATTGCGCGGTGAAGAATATAACGACTGTTACGATTTAAACTTGATGACAAGGAGCCTGCGGTGCTGCGGAAGGGAATTTTACCAATTGTTTTCGGAATCATTATTGCCTTTGCCGGAACACGATTGGTGGCCTGTGCGGGACCCATTTGGGCCGATCAGGATGAACAGCGTTTCCTGGATGCTTATCGTGGCTATGTTGATCCCAATGCCACCGAGAATCAACTTGACCGGGCAGACAGCCTGTATGTTGAAGCGTTGCAGGTTTTGCGTGAAACCTATGTTTTCGACGTTGACACGACCAAGTTTGTCGATGATTCCATCGCGGATTTGCCCAAGCTGGACTTAAAGGACAAATCGCCTGAAAATGTTGTGGGCGAGGTGCTGGACCACAGTTTGCACGATCTTGACCCGCATAGCGCCTATATGTCGGAAGACATGTTCAAGCGCCTGCAGGAAAGTACGGAAGGCAGCTTTGCCGGGGTCGGAATCGTTATTGCCCAGGATGAAGACAAACAAATCCGTATTGTCTCGCCGATTGATGATACCCCCGCCGCGCGCGCCGGTTTGCAACCCAATGACCGTATTACATCGATTGATGATCATGAAATGAAAGGTCAGCCCATATCCGAAGCCGTGCGTTTGATGCGCGGACGGGTGGGAGAGCCGGTGCGCCTGGGTATTTTGCGCAAGGACAAGAATTTTGATGTGGTTATTCGTCGCGCCAAGATTGAAGTACCCTCTGTTACGGCTGCGATCATTGATCATGATATTCCCTATATCCGCGTTTCCCGGTTTGATGCCAATACCCTGGAGCAGACCCGGGATTATTTGAAAGAACTGACCAAGGACGTTGCCAATCCCCGCGGTATCATCGTTGATTTGCGGCGCAATCCCGGCGGGTTGCTCGATTCTGCGGCCGACATTGCCGATCAGTTTTTGTCCAAAGGCCTGATTGTTGCCACTGAAGGCCGGGGCGAGCGCAAAATGCGCACTTATGAAGCCGATCGCAGCAGCTTTTTTGCTGGCGTTCCGATGGTGATTCTGCTTGATCGCGGGTCGGCCTCGGCGGCTGAATTGATGGCAGCGGCCCTGCGTGAAAACGGACGTGGCATCATTATTGGTGAACGGTCGTTCGGCAAAGGGTCGATGCAGCGCATCATGCCGCTTTCGGGCGGTGGTGGTGTTAAAATCACTACCGGTTATTATACCACCCCGGAAGATCATATCGTGCAGGGCAATGGTGTGGTGCCCGACATCGAGGTGAAGCTGAAGGATGCCGAGGAATTTGATCGCGAGATTGACCTTGCCCATGCCCTGCCGCCCCGTCGTCGTGACCCGCGCAAAACGATCACCTCGGTCGATGGGGACAAATGCGCAGCCCCGATCGAGATTGAGCGTTTAGGCAAGGATGGTGTAAAGGCCGAAGACCAGGCCCCCAACCCGCAGACGGACGAAATTGCACCCGATGCGGCAGATCAGGCCAAAAAGGACGACACCCCGCATGACGAGGTTCTGGAATGTGCCGTAGGCTATTTCAATAATGGCATGCTGGCGCAATATCGCAGTCAGGTTGAGCCGCTATTGCGTGCAGGTCTTTGATCGCTTCTGCACACGCTTTATTGGTGTATCTATAAAAATGGCGGCATTGCAAGGTGCCGCCATTTTTTCGGTAAGGTTTATAAAATCAGTCGTTTGCCAGCAGGTGGATCAGGCTGGAGGTATCCCAGCGATTGCCGCCGCGTCCCTGAACCTGGGCGTAGAACTGGTCAACCAGGGCCGTGACGGGCAGGCGCGCGCCATTGCGGCCTGCTTCATCCAGGCAAATGCCAAGATCCTTGCGCATCCAGTCAACGGCAAAGCCAAAGTCGAATTTGCCATCCACCATCGTCTGGCCGCGATTTTCCATTTGCCAGCTACCGGCTGCGCCTTTGGAAATCACATCAATCACCTTGGTCATATCAAGGCCGGCCTTGTTGCCAAAATTCATCGCTTCCGCCAGGCCCTGAACCAGACCGGCAATGCAAATCTGGTTGACCATTTTGGTCAATTGGCCGCTGCCGCTTTCGCCCAGCAACTGGCAGGAACGGGCAAAGGCATCGATGATCGGTGCTGCTTTGTCAAAGGCTGCCTGGTCGCCGCCGCACATCACGGTCAAAACACCGTTTTCGGCCCCGGCTTGTCCGCCGGAAACCGGCGCATCAATAAAGGAAACGCCCTGTTTGGCGGCAAGTTCATACAGTTCGCGCGCAACATTGGCCGATGCGGTGGTGTTGTCGATCAGGATGCTGCCCGATGCCATGCCTGCCAGGGCACCATCCGCCCCGGTGATGACGCTGCGCAAATCATCGTCATTACCAACGCAGCAAAAAACAAATTTCGCACCTTCGGCGGCCTTTGCCGGGGTTTCGGCGAAGTTTCCGCCAAATTCGTCGGCCCATTTTTCGGCTTTGCTGGTGGTGCGGTTATAGACGGTAACACTGTGTCCGGCTTTTTGCAGGTGTCCCGCCATCGGATATCCCATGACGCCAAGCCCGATAAATGCACATTTGGCCATGTTGCGGCCTCCCGTTTTGTGGTTTTTCCTGTGCGTTATAAAGGCTGCGCGTGGCGGGATTGTCAATTGGTGGCGCACAACTCATGCAGATATTGGTTTGTGAATAATGCCCGGCGCAAAAATGCCTTGGTACAAAGCCGCTTTAGTTTGAAAAGAAACCGGGCACGTTTCGAGCAAACCCGAAACGTGCCTCAAGGTTCCTCGATTTATTCGTCGATGCCCAATTCCTGATCCACATTGCGAATGATGCGCGGATCATATTGCAAGAGGTCGGGCAGTTTACCCTGATAGTCAAATTGCGACAGGAAATAGCGAATGGCATTGATGCGGGCGCGTTTTTTGTCATCCGATTTGACGATCACCCACGGGCAGGCCTGGGTGGAGGTGGCGTAGAACATTTCCTCCTTGGCCTCGGTATATTCGTCCCACAGGTTTTGCGAGGCGAGATCTACCGGGCTGAGTTTCCATTGTTTCAAGGGGTCTTCCTGACGTTGGGCGAACCGGCGGGCCTGTTCGTCCTTGCTGACGGAAAAGTAAAATTTGGTCATGGAAATGTGCGAGCGCAGCAACATGCGTTCAAGTTCGGGCACGGATTGCAAAAATTCGCTGACCTCAAAACGGGTGCAAAAACCCATCACCCGCTCCACCATTGCCCGGTTATACCAGGACCGGTCAAACAGCACGATTTCGCCGCCGGATGGCAAATGCTCCATATAACGCTGAAAATACCACTGGGTGACTTCGCGATCATTGGGTTTATCAAGTGCAACAACCCGTGCGCCGCGCGGATTGAGGTGTTCGGTAAAGCGTTTGATGGTGCCGCCTTTGCCTGCTGCATCGCGGCCTTCAAAAATGATCAGGGCCTTTACCTTTTCACTTTTGACCCAGTTCTGGAATTTTAGAAGCTCGATATGCAGCGGGGCAATAAGTTCAAGATACTGTTTGGTCTTGATCTTTTTGAGAGGCTCATCAGGCGTGTCGGGCAGATCTGCGGGGACACTGACCTGTTTGTGAATAATATGGGTTGCCCGTTTGGCGACAGCGGCAGCTTCCTTTTCGGTTTTCATCGTGTCTTTGTGGGCCATCTCGATATCGTTTTGTCGTTTGGTGGCGGCATCACGGGGGTGTTTGTCTTTATCTTTATGGTGATGATGTGTTCCGTTGCCATCATCCACACGTTCCATTGTCAGGCTTTCGGAATCCAGTAACATGTGATCGCGGGTTTCGCTATCCAGGCCCTGCAGGTCGGGATGGCGGTTGGCATGGCTGCGACTGTGCTGGGTTTTGTGAACCGCATCGTCAAGAACCGGAATGTCGTCGTTTTTTTTGTCGGATGTTGTTTTTTTTGATGCCGGTTTTTGCTTTTTGGCCATGTCTGATCCTTTCCGTGGCAGGGCAACCGCCGGTCTTTTCTGCGACCGGGACTGTTCTATCAAACAGGATACGTATTCTTTTCAACCGGTCGCAAGCAGACAGATCAATTTTTCAAATGAAAGTTCCAATGTGCGGGTCTTTCGGGAATATGATCAAAGTCGCGCCGCGAAAGACCGATATCTGCCAGGTTGCGGTCGCTCATGATGCGAACATCAAGGCGCTGTTTGCGGCGTGTCGTGAGGCGGCGTGCCAGGGCGTCAAAAAAACGATTGATGGCATCAAAAAAGCAGTTTGGTATCTGCACGGCCCTGGAATGCAGCCCGGCGATGGTGAGGTCGCGGGGCTGGTCACTGTTTTTTATGGAATTGGCCTGAAGCGCGCAGAGGGCAGGTGTTTCAGGGCATGTTTCGCCAGCCTGGCTAATGGGATTTGGAAAGGACATTTCGGTGAACTCCGTCCCGTATTACCGGGATGTGGCTGTTATCATTTGTGTTGAACAGAGTTTTTGTTCAGAAAATGCCCAGTGACAAATCATATATTCTCAGCTTATATATTAGCCAGACTAATGACTGACGGTTGGCCTGTGCTACGACGCGACTGCCGTTGAGGGACCCGGTTTTTTTTGGGGGGGTGAAATGCGATTACCGCCTTTACAGGCCTTGCGGGCGTTTGATGCCGCCGCCCGGCATTTGAATTTTACCCGTGCAGCCGAGGAGCTTTTTGTGACCCAGGGCGCGGTGAGCCAGCAGATCAGGCAGCTTGAGGATCATCTGGGATTTCGGCTGTTTTTTCGCCTGCCACGCCGCTTGCAACTGACCGATGAAGGCGAGCGCCTAGCGCGTGCCACCAGCGAGGGCTTTACCCGCATTGCCAGCGAGATCGAGAGTCTGCTGTCGGTTGAGGAAGCCGGGGTGGTGACGGTAAGTGTTTTGCAGTCCTTTGCTGTAAAATGGCTGATCCCGCGATTGGGACATTTCAGAAACGAACATCCCGATATTGATGTGCGCATCCATGCTGATGACCGGCTGGTGGATTTTCGCCGTGAAGGTATTGATCTGGCGGTTCGCTTCGGGCGCGGGCGGTACCCGAACCTGTATGTTGAACGCCTGATGCGTGACGAGATTTTCCCGGTATGCAGTCCGGATTATCTGGCCTCAAGCCCGCCCTTGCGCGAACCACAGGATATTGCCGCCCATCGATTGCTTCATGATGCAACATCGGATGATCACAAAACCAGTGCGGCGGACTGGAAGTTCTGGCTGGATGGTGTTGGCGTTACCGGCATTGATTTGCGCCGGGGCCTGCGGTTCAATAGTGGGGATATGGTTATTCAGGCGGCCCTGGTGGGGCAGGGCATTGGCGTTGCCCGCACATCACTGGCAGCCCAGGACCTGAAGGCCGGGCTTTTGGTGCGGCCCTTTTCGCAAAAGGTGGCCTCAAGCTATGCCTATTATGTGACCTGCCCGGAAGAAAACCTTAATCGCCCGCGCGTGTTGGCCTTTATTCAATGGCTGAAAAAGGAAGTGGCTGTCACTTTGAAGGATATTGAAGAAAATCAGCCTGCCATTGCCATCGGAGCGCAGGATATCAGTTGATCCGACCCGCTTGCAAATCTTTGGCTTTAAATCAGGCCCAAATCGCGCAGTTCCATTGCCATGTCTTCGGGCATGGTATCATCCGTGCCGCTGCTTTTGGCATCGGGCGGGGTTTTATCCTCCGCCAGATAACGCCAGCCCTGAAAGGCCCGAAACGGGTAGGCGGCGGTTTCAATCAGGTCCGGGTCCAGCACGATGCGACAATGTTTGATCCCGGCCTCGTCGGTAAATTCTTCGAGATCAATCACGCGCTGGCGGCAGCGAATGGCCCCTTTGATCACCCAGTAAATCGATCCGCCATCCAGCACCTCATCCCGGCGCTTCGGAGTCATGCGGGTGGTGTGATAGATGCGGCCATAGGTCTGGCGCATATATTCCTGCCACTGGCGCAGTGTTTCCGGGCTTTCGGTGCCGACACTCAATTTGATCAGGTTCTGGGGCATGGGTGCTATCAGTTTGTAAGGCTGCATGTGCACTAGCCGAGGGAATGCGGAGCGTCAAGGTTGCTATTATTAACATTAAAAATATGTTATTTATCGTATTTAACAAAAAAACTTGACCAATACGGTGTGATAAGCCAAATTCTACACAACAAAAGCCCGGTTCCGCGCGGGCACCCATGAGAGATTTACTGTCTGAGAGAACCCAATGTCCTTGCAAGTTGTTACGGCAAACCGGCTTGATGATGGCCTGGCGGTGTTTATGACCGCCGATGAGGGCTGGAGTACTGACATCCGACAGGCCATTTGCGCCGGGGATGCAGAGCAGGCCGAAGCCCTGCTGGCGCGGGCAAATACCCAAAAGCAGCAGATCACGGTTGTTGGACCGTATCTGATTGATGTTGCTAATGAAGATGGTGTGTTGGTGCCAATCAAGTACCGTGAAATTCTGCGCACATTGGGACCAAGCGTTCGCCCCGATCTTGGTTATCAGGCGGGATAAGGAGGATACATTATGTATCGTTATGATGATTTTGACCGCCAGCTTGTTGCGGAACGCACCACACAGTTTCGTGACCAGGTTGCCCGTCGTTTGTCGGGCGAACTGACCGAAGACCAATTTAAGCCGCTGCGCCTGATGAACGGTGTTTATTTGCAGCTTCATGCCTATATGCTGCGCATTGCCGTGCCCTATGGCACCATGAATGGCAACCAGATGCGCATGCTGGGTCATATTGCGCGGACCTATGACAAGGGCTATGGCCATTTCACCACGCGCCAGAATATCCAGTTCAACTGGCCGAAACTCAATGAAATCCCCGATGCGCTGGAGGATCTGGCGACGGTGGAAATGCACGCCATTCAGACCTCTGGCAATTGCATTCGTAACACCACGACTGACCAGTATGCCGGCGCTGCGGCTGACGAGATCGAAGATCCGCGCCCCTATTGCGAACTGATCCGCCAGTGGTCCACCTTCCATCCGGAATTTACCTATCTGCCGCGCAAATTCAAAATTGCGGTAACAGGCTCGCCCAATGACCGTGCCGCCGTGCGGGTGCACGATATTGGCCTGCGGATGCACAAAAATGACGCGGGCGAGACCGGCTTTGAGGTGATTGTCGGCGGTGGCCTGGGGCGGACACCGTTCGTCGGTAAAACCGTTCGCGATTTTATTGGCAAGAACGACCTGTTTTCGTATCTGGAAGCCATTTTGCGGGTTTATAACCGCTTTGGCCGCCGCGATAACAAATACAAGGCGCGCATTAAAATTCTGGTCCACGAGGTCGGGGTTGAGGAAATCAGCCGCCTGGTGGAAGAAGAATGGGCGAAAATCAAGGATGGTTCGCTGCGTGTCAGTGATGACGAAATTGCGCAATATATTGCCCAGTTTGCCCCGCCTGCCTTTGAGGAATTGCGCGATAACGACCCGGAATTTGAACGCCGCAAGCAGGCTCATCCGGATTTTGCCGCCTGGGTGCGGTCTAATGTGATTGCGCATAAACAGCCCGGTTATGCCATTGCCAATATTTCACTAAAACCGATTGGCGGCATTCCCGGTGATGCCACGGCGGAACAGATGGAACTGGTGGGTGATCTTGCCGATCAGTACAGCTTTGGTGACGTGCGTGTCACCCACGAGCAAAATCTTGTGCTGCCGCATGTGAAAAAGGCCGAACTTTTTGCCCTGTGGGCGGAATTGAAAAATGCCGGTCTGGCAACGGCCAATTTGGGTTTTGTCACCGATATTATTGCCTGCCCGGGTCTGGATTATTGTGCGCTGGCAACCGCACGTTCCATTCCGCTCTCGCAGCGTATTTCCGAACGTTTTGGCGATTTGGACCGGCAATATGATATTGGCGAGCTCAAGATCAAGATTTCGGGCTGCATCAATGCCTGTGGTCATCACCATGTTGGTCATATCGGTATTTTGGGCCTCGATAAGCGCGGCAAGGAATTTTATCAGATCACGCTGGGCGGCGATGCCAGCCAGGATGCCTCGATTGGTAAAATTGCCGGGGCCGGTTTCTCGGAAGCCGAAGTGGTGGATGCCATTGAGGCGCTGATTACGCGCTATATCGACATTCGCAATGTCGGCGAACGTTTTATCGATACCTATCGCCGTGTTGGCATGGACCCGTTCAAGGAGGTGCTTTATGGCGATCGTTAAAAATGACAGCGTGATCGAAAATGATTGGGTCGCGCTTGATGACGAGGCATTGGTGCCGGAAAGTGGCGCGAATGTTCTGGTGAGTCTGGCCCGGTTCAAGGCGGAACGTGATGCGCTGATTGCCCGGAATGGTGGCTTGGGGGTGTTGCTTGTTCCGGGGGATGCGCCCGAGGATCTGGCCGACGATATTGACCGGTTTTCGCTGATCGCGGTGAAATTTCCGTCCTATACCGATGGCCGTGGTTATTCCTATGGTCGCGTGTTGCGCGAACATTACGGGTATCAGGGCGAATTGCGTGCGGTTGGCGATGTTTTGCGCGACCAGATTTTAAATATGCACCGCTGTGGTTTTGATGCCTATGAGCTGGCCGATGAAGCGGATGTCGCGCTTGAAAAGGTCCGTGCGGCCCTGCGCGAGATGACAGTTTATTATCAACCAACCGGAGATGGCCGGGTCACAGCCGGTTCTTTGAGGGAACGGCGCCGGGCAGCTCTTGAGCTTGGTGGTTCGTAACTCCTGTCATCGGCGCACAGGGAATTGAGCAGAGCGTTAAAATGGGTATCCCGCTTTGGGATGCCCATTTTTTTTGCGTGTGCAAGCAGAGGGTCTGTTTTGGCCCATTTGACACGTGAAATGGGCGAATCGCGGGTCTTTTAACGCGCTTGTATCGTAAAATATGTCCGTTATTTTATCGGATTATGGTCAATTATATCTCATTTCTGTCTCTTGGGAATAGGATTCCCCTATTCTTGCGAGCATGAATATCGCCTGAGTCTTGCTTCGTGATGTACAACCGTTTGAAGTTGGGGGCGTAATCGGACAAAATTGTCCTTAACATTGTTGTCGCAGCCAGAGGTCGCCGCGGGTTCGGGAATTGTTGGAGGCGTTATAAGGTTGCAGCTAACATCAGGAATTGGAGGTTTTTAATCGTTTCGTGTCGTTTTTCTGCTTCCTGGGATTCCATCATTTGGTAGCCAAGAGAAATGATTTGGGAAATTTGCTGGTTGCTCCAGTCCGGATTGTGTTGTTGGCGGAAGTTTTCAAGCTCCTCAATGATCTTCCTTAATAGCTCCGGGTCGAGATTTGGCTGTGATTTTTGCGTGTCAGCCTGGGTCATGTTTCCTGTGCCTGTAAGCAACCATGTACCGTCAATTCCATGTTCCACAAGCATGGTTAAAGAGGTTGCACGTGGTTCGCTTTTGTCCAGCTCGTATCGTTCCCATGACTTTCGCGTCAATCCTGCAAGCTCGGCGGCGCGGGAAGCCGTCATTCCCAAGTGTTTTCGAGCCGTTCTGATGCGGGCGCTAAGGCAGCTTTTCATATGAGTTACGCTCGGTCACAATTGTATTCTGGTATATTTTTGAACCATTTTTGCTCGGTCACTTTCTTTTTGTGCTTGAAAAAGGGTATTTTATGTACCATTGTGGCTGGTGTCCGATGTGAGGATGTTTTACCGGCTTTTGGGGGTACAAAATGGCCGGGCTATTCAAGTGGCAGAAATATCTAGAGGTTGGAACTATCGGTTACGGGGTTTGATTAGGAATACATCTTTGCTCTTTTTGGCGATTGCGGTTGGCTCCGGTGTTGTGAGCTATGCCAAGAGTGAGTGTCCAAGTGAATATTTCAAGTGGTGCGTTCTTCTGTGCTGCTGAATTTTTGCCTGATTGGACGATGAATATTCCACATTTTATCTTACCTCGTGATTGAATATGAGTCACGTTCCAGAATGCTTCCCAAGTTTGCATATTAATGGGCTAACACTTTGTAACGCGTTAGATTCATTTTGGTTTCCCTCTTTTTCTGTTCGTTGTTTGCAAGGAATGATTGCGCGGCTGTCCGGTTTTACCGTGATGAAACAGCCAGCATGACCAAGGGGGACTCAAAAGTTGGATTTTTTAAAGAAAATCACGGTGCCACAAAAGGTTTTTGGTGGTTTTGCAATCGTGCTTTTGCTGTTGCTGGTGGTGGCGGCAATTGGTGTTTTTTCGTTGCGTTCTGCGGATCATAATTTTTCACGCTATCGGCAAACGGCGTTGCAATCACTTCAGGCGGGCCGGGTACAGGCCAATTTGCTGGAAGCGCGCATTGCGACCTATCAGTTCATGAAAAATGGCTCTTCCGATGCGATTGCGCTCGGAAAAGAGCGTTTGAAAGCGACCGATCAATATAACGAACAGCTTTTATCCTTGTTGAACCGTCCTGATCGCATTGCCGCAGGCAACAGCAATGATGAATTTATCGAAAAATACAAAGCTGCCTTTGACGAATTGGTTGCAGCCCAATCCCCGGCTGAGCGAGACGGGATTTTTTCACAGAAGCTTGAGCCACTGGGCCCCAAACTTGCGGAGAGCCTGGAAAAGCTGAAGCTTGATATCAAATCCGAACAGGATGAACTGGGTCCGCGGGCAGAAAAAGCAATTGGCGAAGCTGTTGTGTCGATGATCATTGTTGCTGTTGTCGCACTGCTGGCAGGGGGCTTTGCTGCGTGGATTATCGGGACTGGCATTTCAAAACCGATAGGCCTGATTACCGATGCGATGCGCAAGCTGTCCGGGGGGAATAAAACGATAGAGATTCCCGGGCAGGATCGCGGGGATGAAATTGGTGCCATGTCGCAGGCTGTTCTGGTGTTCAAGGAAAACATGATAAAAGCGGACGAAATGGCAGAATACGAAAAAGAACAGGTTCGTTTACGGCAGGCCCGTGCGGACTTGATTGAACGTTTGACCAAAGAATTTGATCAGGACGTTGCTGATGTTCTGAGCGGATTTGCTTCCGCGGCAACTGAAATGCAGGTAACGGCACAGTCGATGACGGCAACGGCAGAACAAACCAGTCGGCAGTCTACCGCTGTGGCAGCGGCGGCCGATGAGGCTTCGACGAATGTGCAGACGGTGGCCAGCGCCACGGAACAACTCAGTTCATCTATTGATGAAATCAGTGGCAGAGTCAGTCATTCGGCGCAAATCGCCTCGAAAGCGACGGAAGACGCAACCCGGACCAATGCACAGGTCGAAGGTCTGGCCGAAGCCGCATTGCGCATTGGCGAGGTGGTTAATCTGATTAATGACATTGCCAATCAGACCAATCTGTTGGCATTGAATGCGACAATCGAGGCTGCACGCGCCGGCGAGGCCGGAAAAGGTTTTGCCGTGGTGGCGGCAGAGGTCAAAAATCTGGCATCGGCCACCGCACGTGCGACGGACGAAATTACCAGCCAGATCAGCGCGATCCAGAATGAAACCCGAAGTGCGGTTTCGGCCATTCAGGGCATCGGAACGACCATTGCCGAGCTTAATGAGATTGCCGCAAGCATCGCCAGTGCTGTCGAGCAACAGGGGGCGGCCACAGGTGAGATCACCCGTAATATTCAGCAGGCCTCGCAGGGGACCAACGATGTTTCGCACAATATTTACGGTGTGACCGAGGCAGCCTCGACGACAGGGGCAGCCGCCCAGCAGGTACTGTCGGCGTCGGGGGAGCTTTCGCAGCAATCGGAAGTTCTTCGCACCCGTGTGGACAAGTTCCTCGCGGCGGTCAAAACGGCTTGATGTTTTTGAATAGGATTGCGGGCCGACCAGAAGATTTATCCCCGTTGCCAGACAGGCAGCGGGGATTTTTATCGGGCGCGTTAAAGATCACATCATATGGGCGGCAATTGCCAATTGCGCCTTTGAGGCCGACGGACGACCAACACGGCTGCAAATCCAGTGGCCGGTTTCCACCAGTTTTTCAAGGTTTACGCCACTGTCAATGCCCAGCCCGTTGAGCATATAAACAACGTCTTCGGTCGCAACATTACCACTGGCCCCCTGGGCATAGGGGCACCCCCCCAGGCCCGCTACCGAACTGTCAATGGTGGCAATGCCCATTTGCATTACCGCCAGCAAATTTGCCAATGCCTGTCCATAGGTATCGTGGAAATGGGCGGCCAGTTTTTCGACCGGGACATGTTCACTTACAGCGGCAATCATGTTTTGCGCCTTTATTGGCGTACCCGTGCCAATGGTGTCCCCCAGGCTGACTTCGTAACAGCCCATTTCAAAGAGTTCGCGGGCAACTCTGGCAACCTTGTCCGGGGCAATATCGCCTTCATAAGGGCAACCCAGCACACAGGAAACATACCCGCGCACGGCAATATTGTTTTTGCGTGCCGATGTCATGACCGGGCGAAAACGCTTCAGGCTGTCTTCGATCGAACAATTGATGTTCTTTTGCGAGAAACTTTCCGAGGCAGAACCAAAAATCGCCACTTCTGTTGCACCCGCGGCAATGGCGGCCTCCAGCCCTTTGATATTGGGCGTCAGCACCGGATAGGACACACCATCACGACGTTCAATCCCCGTCATGACGTCGCTGGCATCGCCCATTTGCGGCACCCATTTGGGGCTGACAAAGGCGGTGGCCTCGATCACGGAAAGGCCCGCTTCGCCCAGGCGGCGGATCAGCTCGATTTTGGTGGCTGTCGAGACCATCGCCTTTTCATTTTGCAGGCCGTCACGCGGGCCGACTTCAACGATCTTTACCTTGTTAGGCAGAGTTCCCAGCGTGCGGCGTGGCATGGTCAGGCCTCCTCGATTGCGATCAATTCGTCGCCGTCGCCCACCTGGTCGCCGACGGCAAAATAAACATCGCGGATGGTTCCTGAAACGGGGGCGGAAATGGTATGTTCCATTTTCATCGCCTCCATAATCACCAGCTTGTCACCCGCCTTTACAGCATCGCCGGTTTTTGCCATCACGGCAATGATCTTGCCGGGCATGGGCGCATTCAGGCTGCCGCCACCAGCGGCATTGGCGGTGGTATTTTCGGTGGGATCAACCCTTTCAAGGCGGTCCATTTTGCCGGGCTGGAAAACAGCCATGCTTTTGCCTGCATTTCGCACCTGGGCACGTTTGCGAACCCCATCCATAATGGCGGCAATATCGCCGTTGTCATGGGTGATTTGTTCGATGCGAACCGATGTTCCATTGGGCAGGTCGCACATATATCCAAAGTCGCGGTAATGCAGTTTCAGGCAAATTTCCTCGCCGCCATGACGCAGAACAAGATCATGGTGGTTGTCGTCATTCATGCGCCAGCCATTGGTGCTGTTCCAGGGGGACCAGGGGTCGTTGCTGGTGGCGGCAAAGGTGCGGGCTTCGCAATCGCGTTGATGGAGAATTTCCAGTGCAGCAAAGCATAGCGCGCTGTTATCCGGTTGGGCCGGGGCGGGGATCAGGTCATCCTGATAGGTGGGGATGAATCCGGTTTCAACCTCGCCACGTTCAAAGGCGGGGTGGCGGGCAATATTGGCAAGGAAGGCGGTGTTGGTGCTGACACCAACAATCTGTACATCATCTAGCGCGCGCGATAACCGGCGCAGTGCCGAAGTCCGGTCCTGATCCCAGACAATCAGCTTGGCAATCATCGGGTCATAATGGATGGAAACAACACCGCCCTGATAAACGCCTGTATCGATGCGCACATGGCGGCTGGCTTCGGGCATGTGCATATGGGTTAACGTGCCGGTGGCAGGCAAAAAGTCGTTGTTCGGGTCTTCGGCATAGAGGCGGACTTCAAAGGCATGGCCGGTGATGGCAAGCTGGTCCTGGCTTTTGGGCAGGGCCTCGCCATTGGCGACCTTCAATTGCCATTCAACCAGGTCTTCGCCGGTGATCATTTCCGTTACCGGGTGTTCGACCTGCAGGCGGGTATTCATTTCCATGAAATAAAACGCACCAGACGCATCCAGCAGGAATTCAACCGTGCCAGCACTCTGATAGCCAATTGCGCGTGCCGCATTAACGGCTGCTTCGCCCATTTGCGCGCGTAATTCTTGCGTCATGCCGGGGGCGGGGGCTTCTTCAATCACTTTTTGGTGGCGGCGCTGCAAGGAGCAATCCCGTTCAAACAGGTAAACGGCATTGCCGTGGCTATCAGCAAAAACCTGAATTTCGACATGGCGGGGATGGGAAATCAGCTTTTCGATCAGGCAGTGATCATCACCAAAGCTGGACCGCGCTTCGCGTTTACAACTGGTCAGGGCATCGGCGAAATCTTCGGGTTTTTCAACTGCGCGCATGCCTTTGCCGCCACCCCCGGCGGATGCCTTGATCAAGACGGGATAACCAATTTTATCGGCCTCTGCCGCCAGCAAGTCCGGGGCCTGATCCTTGCCATGATAGCCTGGCACCAGCGGTACACCGGCATCTGCCATAATTTTTTTGGCTTCGGATTTTGACCCCATGGCGCGAATGGCGCTGGCGGGCGGGCCAACAAAAACAGCCCCGCTATTGGCAACAGCATCGGCAAAATCGGCATTTTCGGACAAAAAGCCATAACCGGGATGAACGGCATCTGCGCCTGATTGTGCAATAACATCAAGCAATCGGTCTGACCGAAGGTAGCTTTCCGCCGGGGCGGCTGCACCAATATGCCAGGCTTCATCGGCCTGTTGCACATGCAGGGCGGATTTATCGGCATCGGAATAAACGGCAACGGTGGTAATGCCCATGCGCTTTGCGGTGGCAATGATGCGGCAGGCAATTTCGCCGCGATTGGCGATCAGAAGTTTGCGCAGCATATGTTTATTCCTTAATCCAGAAGGCGGATCGTTTTTCAAGAAAGGCACTGACCCCTTCACGACCTTCGACACTGGCGCGCTGGTCGGCGATGCGGGTGGCCGTATCCTCGATGATGGTATCGTTAATCGGCTGATGGGCTACGGCGTAAATCAGGTCTTTGGCCGCTTTCATCGCAGCCGGGCTGTTTTGCAGCAGCGTGCGCGCCATTTCATCGCCTTTGGCAAGCAGTTCTTCCGCGCTGACAACGTCATGCACCAAACCAATATTTTGTGCGGTTTTGGCATCAAACCGTTCGGCACTGATGAAGTATCGCCTTGCCTGTGCCACGCCGATGGCCTCGATCACATAAGGCGAAATAACAGCAGGTATCAGCCCCAAGCGGGTTTCCGACAGGCAGAATTTTGCCTTTTCCGATGCAATGACAATATCGCAGCACGCCGCAAGGCCAACACCACCCCCAAATGCCGCCCCATTAACCAGCGCAATGGTGGGTTTGCGCATGAAATTCAGCGTTTTCATCAGGGCGGCAAGGTTGCGGGAATCGGCCAGGTTTTCGGCATGGCTATAGGTTGCCATGCGTTTCATCCAGTTAAGGTCCGCCCCGGCAGAAAAACTTTTGCCTGCGCCTGTGAGTTGCACCACGCGCACATTGTCATCGTTATTCAGACGTTTCAGCGTGGTGGTCAAATCGCTGATCAGCTGGTCATCAAAGGCATTGTGAATTTCCGGGCGATTAAGGGTAATCCGGGCAATGCCGTTATCCGCGATCTCACATATCAGGGCAGAGTTATCATTGTTAACTTCGGTCATGACTTTCCTTCCCTGATCACATGCGGAAAACACCAAACCGGGTTTCTTCGGCCGGTTTGTTCAATGCTGCGGAAAGGCCAAGGCCCAAAACCATGCGGGTATCGGCGGGGTCGATTACGCCGTCATCCCACAGGCGGGCAGAGGCATAATAGGGATGACCCTGTTCTTCATATTGATCACGGATGGGGGCCTTGAAGGCATCCTGTTCATCCTGCAGCCAGGTTTCGCCGCGTTTTTCCATCGCATCGGCCTTGATTTGTGTGAGCACATTGGCCGCCTGTTCGCCGCCCATCACGGAAATGCGGGCATTGGGCCACATCCACAGGAAACGCGGGCTATAGGCACGCCCGCACATGCCATAATTGCCAGCGCCAAACGACCCGCCGATCAAAACGGTGAATTTGGGCACTTTGGCGGTGGCAACTGCCGTTACCAGCTTGGCGCCATTCTTGGCGATGCCGCCGCTTTCATATTTCTGGCCAATCATAAAGCCGGTGATGTTTTGCAAAAACACCAGCGGTATGCCGCGCTGGCTGCAAAGTTCGATGAAATGGGCACCCTTAAGCGCGCTTTCGGAAAACAGGATGCCGTTATTGGCAATAATCCCGACCGGATAACCAAAAATGCGGGCAAAGCCGGTCACAAGCGTGGTGCCATACAGGGCCTTGAATTCATCAAAGTCGGAACCATCGACAATGCGGGCGATGATTTCGCGCACATCGAACGGCTTTTTGGAATCGGTCGGGATGATGCCGTAAATTTCACGCGGGTCATAGGCCGGTGTGACCGGTTCGCGCAGGGTGATGCCGGGGTTTTTCGTCCAGTTCAGGTTTTTGACAATGGTGCGGGCAATGGACAGGGCATGGGCATCGTCCTGGGCGTAATGGTCAGTCACGCCTGATGTTTTGCAATGCACATCCGCCCCGCCAAGGTCCTCGGCGGAAACAACTTCGCCGGTTGCGGCCTTGACCAGCGGTGGCCCGCCCAAAAAGATGGTGCCCTGATTGCGTACAATCACGCTTTCATCAGACATGGCCGGAACATAAGCCCCGCCTGCCGTGCAGGACCCCATGACAATGGCAATTTGTGGAATACCCTTGGCCGAGAGATTGGCCTGATTGAAAAAGATGCGGCCAAAATGATCCCGGTCCGGGAAAACATCATCCTGACGCGGCAGGTTGGCACCGCCACTATCGACCAGATAAAGACAGGGCAGGTGGTTTTCCAGCGCAATCTCCTGGGCACGCAGATGTTTTTTCACCGTCATCGGGTAATAGGACCCACCCTTGACCGTAGCATCATTGGCAACAATCACGCATTCCACGCCAGAAACGCGGCCAATACCGGTAATAATGCCTGCGGCTGGTACATCTTCGTCGCCATACATGCCATAGGCGGCAAGCTGCGAAAGCTCCAGAAATGGTGATCCGACATCAAGCAACTGGCGAATGCGTTCGCGCGGCAGCAGTTTGCCCCGGCTGGTGTGGCGCTCTCTTGCGCGTTCCCCACCACCCAGTTTGATCTGGCCGATCTGGTCACGTAAATCCTCAACCAGTTTTGCCATATGGTCGGCATTGCTGCGAAAATCTTCGGCGCGAATATTGATGGCGGATTTTATCTGCATGTCCCGTCCTGCTGGGTCGAAACCAAACCGATGGGGCCAGCCGGGCGGCAGGCAAGGCGGCCCATAATGTGTTTTTGGCGCGATGGCCATGCGCCTGTTATGGCGGAAGTTTACGTAAACGGCAAGCATAAATTGGTATTTTAGTACCGAATATACGTATATGTCGTTCAGGCGCGCGGAAACGATCCTTGGAAATATGATGGATATTTCCATAGGGATATGGTTTTAAAAGAAATTCATCAGGTAACCTGGCGGGTCTGACTGGCGTGATGATGTTATTTCCAGCCCTTCACGGCAGATGGTCAGGGCCGACTTTTGATCCACTGTTCCAGTTGATCCATGCGGTCATTGCCAAAGAACGGTTCGTCTTCGTAGAAAAAGAAGGGTGAACCAAAAGCACCGCGTTCGATCGCCTCGTTAATCACGTCACGCAGGTGCTGTTTCCATTTTGGGTCCGTCATGGCGGCGCGAAGATCATCGGCATTGATGTCGTGGCGGGTGGCCGAGGCAATGACGGTTTCCTGGTTCGACATGTCCAGACCATCGGCGAAATAGCCACGATAAATATCATGGGCAAATCGCTTGGCAAGGGCGGGATCAAAGCTGTTGATCCAGTAAAAGGCGCGGCTGGGGGCCGTGGCAGCATAGGGAAATTTGGCAGGTAGTTTGAATGGTGTACCCTGCAGTTTGGCGCAACGTTCCATATCGCGGCGGAAATAGTCCCCGCGAATCGGTTGATCAACCAGGGGTGTCTGACCGGTTTGTTTGAAAACCACCCCAATCAGATAAGGCTTCCAATTAACCCTGACACCGCAACGCTGGGCCAGCCCGTCGATGCGTTCCGCGGCGAAATAGCCGTAAGGTGATGAGAAATCAAAATAAAAATCCACATCAGACATGGAATCCTCCCTGATTATCTGGTTCGATTTCCCTGATCGTTACGGATTGTCGTTATTTGTGCTACTTTAAAATGCGCGGCAGACTGAAATAGCCATGCCTTGTGTGTGTTGATGTTGGATATCTGGATGGGACCAGGGTCAGATAACGGTAATGCCAGGCCGTACCTTGACTTCTTCCATCACGACATAGGTGTGGGTCTGACTGACACCTTCAACCGATGACAGGCGTTCGAGAAATTCGCGATAGGCATACATATCGGAAACCCGGGATTTCATCAGATAGTCAAAGCCACCTGCCACCATATGACATTCTTCGACTTCGGGCAGCTTGCGTACGGCAGTGGAAAATTTGTCAAAAACATCGGGCGTGGTGCGGTCCAGAGTAATTTCGACAAAAACGACGAGAGACTGATCAAGTTTGCGCGGGTCAAGTCGGGCCATATAGCCGATAATGAAGCCCTGCTGTTCCAGGCGTCGCACACGTTCAAGGCAGGGGGTCGGGCTTAGATTAACGCGCCGGGAGAGTTCCACATTGGACATTCTGCCGTCATTTTGCAGTTCCCGGAGGATCTGTTTGTCGATCTTGTCGAGGCTTTTGATATTCTTCTGCATCTGATGTGTTTAACCAGTGTTTAAAACTGCAATTATGACCAATCAGTGGATGATATATCGCAAATTTGGAAAAAATGGCAGCATATTTTTCTGATTTGTTACTATTCTGGCGAACATTGCTTTTGCCCTTGCTTTTGAATCCTGTCGGGAAAACGCGGACGATAACCGTCCTGACAGTTTGAGATGATTACAGACAGGGCTGCGTCGTTGTGAACAGGGAGTCTTTTGCGTGATGTTTCGTTCCCCCTTGCCCAAATCCGATCACTTTCGCGATCAGATCCGTGCGACCTATCGCTGTGATGAGGAAGCTGTTGTTAATAACCTGATCGAAAAGGCCACGTTGTCGTCTGAAGACAAGGCAAGGGTGCAGGAAAAGGCTTATCAGCTTGTTGCCAATGTGCGCGCATCGGATTCCGGCAAAAGCGGCATTGACGCCCTGCTGCATGAATATGAACTGACCAGCAAGGAAGGGGTGATCCTGATGTGTCTGGCCGAGGCATTGCTGCGCGTGCCTGATGCCGTCACTGCCGATAAACTTATCCAGGATAAACTGTTTGATGCTGACTGGAACAGCCATTTGGGCAACAGCGGCAGCTTTTTTGTCAATGCTTCAACCTGGGGCTTGATGCTGACGGGAAGGGTGATCCGTTTTGGGCGGGAAGAACGGGCCAATCCCGGGGCCCTGGTCAAACGCATGATTGCCCGTTCAGGCGAACCGGTGATCCGTCGTGCCTTTAACCAGGCGATGCGGATCATGGGCCGCCAGTTCGTGATGGGCCGCACCATTGCCGAGGCCGCGGAACGGGCACGCGCAAACGAGGAAAAGGGGTATCGTTATTCCTATGACATGCTGGGTGAAGCCGCCCGCACGATGGAAGATGCGGACCGTTATTTCAAATCCTATGAACGTGCGATTCATGAAATTGGCAAGGTTGCCAAGGGGCGTGGCCCCATTGACAGCCCGGGTATTTCGGTAAAACTCTCGGCCATTCATCCGCGGTATGATTTTGCCAATCGCGACCGCGTGATGGACGAACTGGTACCGCGCCTCAAGGCATTGGCCCTGATGGCAAAGCAGCACGATATCGGCTTTACCGTCGATGCCGAGGAAGCCAACCGGCTTGACCTGTCGCTGGACGTGATCGAGGCGGTCTTTGCTGATCAGGACCTTGAAGGCTGGGAGGGATTCGGCCTGGCAGTACAGGCCTATCAAAAACGTGCCTATCATGTACTGGAATGGCTGGCTGATCTGGCAAGTCGGGTCGGGCGCAAAATGATGGTGCGCCTGGTAAAGGGTGCCTATTGGGATACCGAGATTAAAAACAGCCAGGAAAACGGCTTTGAAGGCTATCCGGTATTCACCCGCAAGGCGGCAACCGATGTTTCCTATCTTGCCTGTGCGCGCTTGATGCTGTCACGCCGGGATGCGTTTTATTGCCAGTTCGCCAGCCATAACGCCCACACGGTGGCTGCCATTCTGACGATGGCGGGTAATGACCGTACCTTTGAATTCCAGCGCCTGCATGGCATGGGCGAGGCCCTGTATGAGCAGATTGTTGGCAAGGATGGCGAAAATATTCCCTGCCGTGTTTATGCGCCGGTCGGCACCCATGAAGACCTGTTGGCCTATCTGGTGCGGCGTTTGCTGGAAAATGGGGCCAATACCAGCTTTGTGAACCGTATTCAGGATGAACAATTGCCGATTGAAGAAATGATCGGCGACCCGGTGGAAAAAATGGCGGTGCTGCCGCGCAAGGCGCATCCGAAAATTCCGGCACCGATTGATCTTTATGGGGCAGGGCGCATCAATTCGCGCGGGATGGATTTGACCGATCAGATCAAGCTGACCGCCCTTGAAACCCATATGGAAAGCCTTGCCAAAAATGACTGGCGCGCCGCTCCTCTGATCAACGGCAAATGGGTTGAAGGGGACGTACAGGATGTGATGAGCCCGGTTGATCTCTCCGAAAAGGTTGGCGAGGTCGTGCTGGCCGATGAAGACACCGCCAAATCCGCCCTTGAGGCGGCAAGTGCGGGTTATCCGGCCTGGAATGCAACGCCCGCCGCAGAGCGTGCGGCCTGCCTGCGCAAGCTGGGTGATTTGCTTGAAGATAACCTTGACGAGTTTATTTTGCTCTGCCAGCGCGAAGCCGGAAAGCTTTATTCCGATGGTGTCGCCGAAGTACGCGAAGCGGTGGATTTTTGCCGCTATTACGCCAATCGTTGCGAGGAGCTTTATCGCGAAGGCAATGCGATGGAAGGGCGCGGGGTGTTTGTGTGCATCAGCCCGTGGAACTTCCCGCTGGCGATTTTTCTGGGTCAGGTTACAGCGGCCCTTGCTGCCGGTAATGCCGTTATTGCCAAACCGGCAGAACAAACGTCGCTGATTGCGGCCAAGGCGGCAGAGCTGATTTTGGCAGCCGGTGTGCCGGGCAGTGCGTTTCAGTTGCTGCCAGGATCGGGGCGCAAATTGGGTGATGTGCTGATCAATGATCGCCGGGTGGCTGGTGTGGCCTTTACCGGCTCCACCGAAACCGCGCAGGTGATCAATCGCACGCTTGCCAAACGTCCGGGCGCGCCGATTCCGCTGATTGCGGAAACCGGGGGGCAGAATGCCATGATCGTCGATTCCACGGCCCTGCCCGAGCAGGTGGTGCAGGATGTGGTGATTTCGGGCTTTCAGTCCGCCGGCCAGCGCTGTTCCGCGTTGCGTGTCCTGTTTGTGCAGGAAGATATTGCCGATAAATTGTGCCATATGCTGGTTGGCGCGATGAAGGAATTGCGGGTTGGTGATCCGGCCTATCTTGATATTGATGTTGGACCGGTGATTGATGGCAAGGCGCAGGATATGCTCAAAAAGCATATCGACCGGATGAAGCGCGAAGCCAAAATCCTGCATGCCTGTGACATGTTGCCCGAAACCGAAAAAGGCACGTTCTTTGCCCCGCATTGTGTGGAAATTTCCGGCCTGGATGTGCTGGAACGCGAAGTTTTCGGGCCGATTGTGCATGTGGTGCGCTTTAAGGCACGGGATATGGAAAAGGTTTTGGACCAGATCAACGATGCGGGTTATGGCCTGACACTGGGTGTGCATTCGCGCATTGATGGAACGGCACGCCACATTGCCCGTAAATTGCGGGTTGGTAACTGTTATATCAACCGCAACATGATTGGTGCAGTCGTCGGCGTACAGCCCTTTGGCGGGCAGGGTAAATCCGGCACGGGTCCCAAGGCGGGCGGCCCGCACTATGTTGCCCGTTTCGCCAAACCGGTTGCCGATCAGGGCAAGGTTGCGGTGGGGGATGCGTCCTCGGCGGATGACCGGGAAACCATTTTTGTGAATACGCCTGTTCCGGCGGCGGAAATTACCGCCCTGACCAAAGGGCAGATCGACTGGCAGAATATGCCGGGTGATACACGTATGAAGCAGTTGGAAAACCTTGCCAGTAAACTGGCGAATGAGGGCAGCGAGGAACTGGCGCAGGGTGCGCAGCATTTCGCCGATTTTGCCGCAATCTCGCAAAATGGTTTTGTTGCGCCGGTGCGTCTGCCCGGGCCGACCGGTGAAACCAACGATCTGGAGCTTCTGGGACGTGGTGTTT
This sequence comes from Thalassospira profundimaris, assembly GCF_003326755.1. Classification (GTDB taxonomy): domain Bacteria; phylum Pseudomonadota; class Alphaproteobacteria; order Rhodospirillales; family Thalassospiraceae; genus Thalassospira; species Thalassospira profundimaris_B. The sequence goes on from NZ_JPWH01000002.1 coordinate 216,844, forward strand.
ATCTGGTGCAGGCGGACCGTGGGGCTGAACCGGGCCGGGTTTTGCGCCATGTGGCGGCTGCCCTGGCAGCGGGCAATAGTGTGCTGCTGGCAGGCAATGACAAATGGCTTGCCCGGGTGGAAAAACTGGTTGCCAGCCTTGATTTGCCAAAATCCCTTGTCAGGGCGGTGAATGATGAAGCCGGTCTTGCCACCATGAATGGCGGTGCGGTTGCCGGTGTTTCCTGTGTCGCGCCCTTACAAAGGGTGACGGTTTTCAAACAGGTTCTGGCACGTCGCGATGGTGCCATCCTCTCGCTGATTTCCGATAGCGGGATCGAGGATGACGGTGCCTTGCCCGGTGAATTGTTCCTGCATCGTTTTGCCACTGAGAAAACTATTACCATCAACACCACGGCAGCCGGTGGCAATGCTTCGTTGATGTCGATGGAAGAGGCATAAGCGCACGCTTTTCGACCCCTGGATGAATGTTCGGCCAGCCTTTCGGGGCTGGCCGTTTTTGTTGGAACACATCATCCGTTATTGGTTTCGCTGGTGGTGTATTCCAGCAGATCACCAGGTTGGCAGTCCAGGGCCTGACAAATGGCAGCAAGGGTTTCAAACCGGACCCCGCGGACTTTGCCCGATTTCAACAGCGAGAGATTTTGTTCGCTAATGCCGATGTGGGTTGCCAGGTCTTTCGATTTCATCTTGCGTTTGGCCAGCATGACATCCAGGCGCATGATAATGGGCATTAAACAAAGCTCCGGTTTTCGTCATGCAACGTAACGGCTTCGCCCAGAACCCAGGAAATGATCAGGAACAATGCGCCCAGGAAAAAGCTGGTAGCTTCGACATTGCTAAGCCCGATCGAAATGGCGCGTTCGCCTTCGGGCCGGGTAATGGTCACAAAAAGCGACGTTAATGTTCCGGCAAGAGGGGAAAGGAGTGTTTGCGATAACAGGGCGATACTGAAGATTTTCAAATGACGGATTGTGCCATGCTCGAATATCGCGTTGTGGGCAAAGCATAGAAACATTTTGCGTAAATGCCACAGACCAAATGTCATTACGGCCGATGGTATCATCAGCGTGATGAAAACCACAAAAAGTTGGCCGCCCTTAAGGGATTGCAGGTCGGCAAGAGGAACTGGCACCAGGCTGTCGGAATAGGAAATTGCGTTTTGGGCCATGTCAGGTGTCAACCAGATTAAGGGTACAAAACCGAGTTCAAAGACAATCGCGATCAAACACAACCAGCTCAGGATCAGGCTGACGGTGCGTATTTTTGTGGTGGGACTCATTTTCATATTCCTGTCGTTTTATGATGATTAATTATCGTAAAACATGAATAAATTAATGAAATGAGTCAATCAGGATTTGTGAAACGGAGGGTTTTGTCAGAATTTTTTGTGACACGGGCATCTGTTTCGCGGCGAAAAGCGTTTTATTGTCACGGCTTTTGAAAGATTTTTTAACTTTGCCATAATTGTGGTGCCGATTTTGTCATAATCAGCCTGTAAGGCTTGGGATATATGTGCTGCTGTTGCCGGGAATTGGTGCCTGATGGGGCCGATGCCATTGGCGCAAAATTTGAAAAGCGATTTAGGAGTAGCCGAATGAAACGTGTGTCTCGCGGTTTGAAACGAACATTGCAGGTTGTGGCGCTGGGAATCGTTTTCAGTGCGCCGCTGGCGGCTTGTGGCCCGTTGCAGATGCCGGTTGAAAACCGCTCAGGCGATGATCAGTGGCTTGATACCAAGATCAAATCGGAAATCCTGGGCAAATTTGCCGAAATTGATCACAGCTATCTGATCGATGTGAATGTCGATATTTGGAAACAACAGGTCATGGTCACAGGCATGGTTGATTCCAAGGGCAAATATTACGACGTGATGTCGATCATTCGCCAAGATAAGCGCATCAAGAAGATTTACGATCATTTGCAGGTCGCCGATGCCAAAACCGTTGCCGAATATCGCGAGGCCGAGCAGAAATACGGCGAAGACAACGCTGTACCAGCGGATTCGGCCAAGCAGTCTGTTTCCGATGTATGGATCGACAGCCAGATCAAAGCCCTGTTGCTGGCGGAGAAGGGGGTGCGTTCGGTAAATTATCGTTGGGAAACAGTGAACAATATCGTCTACATCATGGGCGAATCGGCCAATAAAACCGAATATGACAAGGTGCTGAACATCGTGCGTCGGATCAAGGGTGTGACCAAGGTGGTCAGCCATATATCGGTTGTCGGATGATCTTGTAATAACAGGATATTCTTAAAATCGGGATCCGCAGCCTCAATCTGGCTGCGGATTTTTCGTATTCCCAAACCGGAATTTGATCGAAATCATTTGAAACGCATTCGCATTTGCAGTAGTTAGGTTCAGGTGTCATTAATAACTGATTGCATTTGCATCTATGTTTGTATGTGTTTGTAATGCCCTTAATCAGGGTGACGTAAAACGTGCTGCAACGGACGGTCACGCAACGCGTCCGGCAGAGGTTTTTCGTTTTCACGGCTGCAAACCACAATGTGGTAAATGTGCCTGTCAGATGCGCGCAGAACTGAACCGCCATTGCTGTTCGGATGGCGGACAGGATCAGGTGGTGGCGAATGTTGCCGCCGATCAGGCGATTGCGGCGGAATAACCATCGGACTGCCACATCGGCGATATAACAATATTCGGCGCATACAAACGACAAAAGGCGAAGCCATCGGGGCCTCGCCTTTCATTTTATCTGCTTTGTAAAGATTTAGGCTGTTTTGCCAAAACGTTCTTCGGCAAGGCGGTCGGCGATATAGCTGGTGGATTTGCTTTCCCGGTCGGCCCGTTCAAAGATTTCGCGCACTGTTGCACCAATACTTTCAATATGGCGGTTTGTCTCGCGAACCGGGCGACCTTCGCGGCAGTAATGCACCTCGACGACGCCACCGGCATTAATGACGTAATCCGGGGCATATAATACACCCATTTCACGCAAGATGTCGCCGTGATGGTCTGCTTCAAGCTGGTTGTTTGCTGCCCCGGCAATGATCCCGGCTTTCAGGCCGGCAATTGAGGTGTCATTGATGATGCTGCCCAAGGCACAGGGGGCCAAAATATCGGCATTGACCGACAGGATTTCATCAATTGAAACGGCTGTGGCCGCAAACCGGTCAACCGCGCGGTTAACGGCATCTGAATTGATGTCAGCAACAATCAATTTGGCCCCGGCTGTGTGCAGCAACTCACAAAGATGAAATCCGACATTGCCCAGGCCCTGTATGGCAACCTGCAGGCCTTTAAGGTCGTCGCTGCCATTTTTGTATTTAACGGCCTCCTTCAGGCCAATAAACACACCATAAGCCGTAAAGGGGGATGGATCGCCGGTGCGTGCCGGGTCCGTGCCATCATTGATACCGCCAACATGGCGTGTCTCGCAGGCGATTTCGGCCATATCGGCGGGGCTGGTGCCGACATCTTCGGCCACGATATAACGACCATTGAGACGTTCGACCGCGCGGCCAACAGCGCGAAACAGCTCTGGCGTTTTTTGGGTGCGTGGATCACCGATGATAACGGATTTACCGCCGCCAAGCGGCAGATTAACCAGGGCTGACTTGTAAGTCATGCCGCGCGAGAGGCGCAAAACATCGTGGATGGCGTCCTGTTCGCTGGCATAGGGCCACATGCGGCAGCCCCCCAGCGACGGGCCGAGATTGGTGTTATGAACGGCAATAATGGCTTTCAAGCCGGTTTCAGGGTCGCTTGCGAAAACAACCTGTTCATGATCGTCAAAGGCGGGTTCGGAAAAAATCGACATTTTGGGACAGCCTCCCGGGCTGGTTTTGTTTTGATTTTGGGAAAGAAAAAGTCCTGCTTACCCTTTTATGTTTGCCGCAATTGCCGGTTCGGCAATTGGAAAGTTGCCAAAAAATCAAAAAAGACCGTTTTGAAGCAAAGCCTTGGGTTGTGTGGAATTTAATGTCCGAAGCGGCGCGGGTTTGTAATTTTATTTCGTGCAAATATTGCAAGCCGATTATGCAAAACTGGCGCGCTGTGGTTTCTTATGTTTCAATTAAATTACGATTCAGGCCGGATGATTTACGGCTCGTTAAACTACTGGTCGCAGACTTGTGGTTGATATTTCGTTTCTTGAGCGAGATATCATCAGGACACATCAAGCGTCGGGTCGGACGCTGACAGCAAAAGGAGTTTCGGGGGATGTCAGCTTTTACAGACCACCGGAAGCGGGTTTATCAAGTTGGGTTGCACAACAAGTTCGTGCGTGAGTGCGTTAAGGAAAACCGTTCTCACGCCCTGTATGACGACCGTTGGGCTGATATACAGACCCACGAAGTTGCCGCACAGACCAAAACAAAGGCACTTGCCATGATCGAAAAAAATTATCCGTCCTGTGACGGATTTGTTGTCGATCACGTCAAACGCCACGATTGATTTCGGTTCTGTGTGAATGCCGGTATGTTACAGGAACTGAAACAGCATTGACGCACATAAATAAGCGCACATAAATAAACAGGGCGGGAACCACCCCCGTCCTGTTTTTTTGTTTTCAGCATATCATGACTTTGACAGTCAAATACCCGGATAACGTGTTCAGTCACGTTCCGCCAGTGCGCGCTCGACGAAATCCAGCCTGTCCTGTCCCCAGAACATTTCATCATCGATAAAATAAGCGGGCGACCCAAAGACGTTCAAGGCTTTGGCATCCTCGGTATAAGCTTTGAAGGTGTCGCTTACGGCCTGGTCCTGCGCCTGGTCAAGATATTTCCCGGCAAGATTAACGCGTGCCAGCGCGGCGCGAATGGTTTCGGGATCGGCAACATTGCGTTCGTTTACCCAGATATCTTCCATGATCGCCATGATCAGGTTGGAAATATCGTGACCGTCAAGTTTGGCGGCAATCATCGTTCCCGCTGCCAATCCGCCATTCACCGGAAAAAATTCCGGATTTTCGTTGATCGGAATATTCAGAAATTTGCGCCAGCGTTTAAGCTCGACCATACGGTATTCCTGACGCGGGATCGGACGTTTGTGCAGGGGAACCCCGCCGCCATGCTTGAAAATTTCGGCCGGGTCTACCGGGCGGTGGTCAATCACGGCATTATGGCGTTTGGCAATATCCATGACCCGGCGCAGCCCGAAAAAAGCCCAGGGCGAGGGAACAAAGAAATAGTGGGTAATAACCTTGGGCACGATTTTCTCCTGCAAATATGCGCGATGTTGCCCGGATGATGGGCGAAGGGTCCGGGCGTCGCGTCGGGCTTATTGATTGGCCCACCACCGGTAATCATCAATACCGTCCATGACGACACCATCAAAGCCAAGCTGGATCAGGCCGGCAACATAACTGTTGGCATTGCCAAAAATGATATTTTGCCATTGTGGTTCCCAGTAATAGACATGGTTTTCCTGGCCCCAACGGCCCTTGTTGCTGGCACTGCTGATAAAATCGGGCGAACCGGCGCGCCAGTTATCCCGCCAGTAATACCGATAGGTTTGCGCGGTACCAATGTCGATATAGGCAAGCAGCAGGCGCGGTGTGCCAAGTTTCTTGTAGCGCAGTTTGCGCATGTCATCATAGGTCAGTGGAACAGTGCCACGATCAAAGGCATCAAGAATGAGGATGTCGTAATTGGTATTTGCGAGGGCATCGACATAGGCATCTTTGCCGCCAAACGGCGCACTGTCGACAACCATTGCGAAATTGCGGGCTTTGTGAATCGTATCAATGACAAACGGGTTCTCGTTAAATGGTGTGGACGGTACCTTTGCCAGGGCTGAAAGCTGCATGTCGGGGGGCGGGGCTGCGTAATAAAGCGGGTCAAGGTCCTTTAAGTTTTCGCGCGATTTGCGGATGTTTTCCATTTTATCGGTGTAATCGAGCATGAAAAACCGCATCCCGGTATTTGACAGGCGTTCCAGATATTGCTGGTCATATTTGACCTCGCCTTCGGCGGTTTCCTTGTTGTAACCATCGCGCCCGTATTGGGGAGCTTCAATCAGGAAGCCATCAAGCGCACGGATGAAATTGCGTGCCGGTTTGGCGTCGGATTTGGTAACAAACAGGCCTGGTTCGATAAAGGTCGTCAGGTCAAGTCCGTTCATGGCAATGATGGAAAAGTCGCTGCGTTGGCCCTTGGCCCACCGGCTTAGGGAAATGACCATTTTGCGCATTTCTTCGGCGAAATCGCGACTTGGTTTGGCATTGTCATCTTTTTCGTTGTCGTCCGTCTTCGGGCTGTTCGAAAGGCTGTTGGCGGGCGGCACAAAGGGTTCAAGCTGTTGCGCATTTGCCTGAAAGCACAGGGGGCCGATCATGCTGGTCATAATTGCCGCAACTAGCCCCGCAAAGAGGACACTGCGCGCAAAGCGCCGCCAGCCAGAGGTTGTTTTAGCGTGATGGCGGTGGCGGGTAAACCCGGCGGGAAGAAGCGCAAGGGCGGAAACCATGATCAGGATGCAGCCTTTTTAACCGGTAAAGAATTCAGTTTAGCACAGACATAATCCCCGATCGCCATTGATGCCGTCAGGCCGGGTGATTCAATGCCATAAAGCGTTATCAGGCCATCAACCCCGTGAGTGTCCACATCGGAAATCATAAAGTCACGGGCAGCTTCGCCTTTGGACTGGATTTTGGGACGTATACCGGCATAACCAGGTTGCAGGGCCGTTTCGTCCAGATCGGGATAATAACGGCGAATGGCCTCGGCAAACAGGCTGCGTCGGGTTTCATCAACCGTGTAGTCAGGCTGGTCAATCCATTCAACATCGGGGCCAAAGCGAGCCTGCCCGCCAAGGTCAAGGGTCAGGTGAATGCCCAGTCCGGCCTGTTCGGGGGCAGGATAAATCAGGGTGGAAAACGGGTTTTTGCCGCCAAGGGTGAAATAAATGCCTCGTGCATAATGTTGTGGCGGAACGGACTTTCCAGGCAGTCCTGCAAGATTGCGTGCCAGTGTCTGGCTGTGCAATCCCCCGGCAATCACCAGTTCCTTGCACGAAATTTCCATTTCTTCGCCTGCCGCGTCCCGGGTTTGCAGGACATGAACCCCGTTTTCATGGCGACCGCCAAGTACATCGGTATTGAGCGCAAGGGTGGCTCCGGCAAGTTCGGCATCGCCCAGCAGGGAAACCATCAGCCCGTGCGAATCAATAATTCCGGTAGACGGGCTTTCAAGTGCTGCAACACATTTAACGGCGGGTTCGCGATCGTGAATTTCTTCTGCGCTACGCCAGGTAAGGTCGGTAACGCCGTTGCCGATGGCGTGTTTTTCGATTTGGCGCAAGGCGTCAATCTGCGCATCGTGGGTGGCGACAATCAGTTTGCCGGTATTGCGATGGGTAATGCCGCGATCCGTACAATAGTGATACAGCGCCTGTTTGCCACTGATGCACAGTTCGGCCTTCAGGCTGCCTTTGGGGTAATAAATGCCGGCATGGATGACCTCGCTGTTGCGAGAGCTGGTTTCGGTGCCAATGGCGTCATGACGTTCAATGATCATGACCTCGCGCCCGCTTTGCGCGAGGGCGCGTGCACAGGCAAGGCCGACAACACCCGCACCTACAACAATGGTTTCAATATCACAAGACATGGCTTCTACTGATCTGCCTGATGAAAAAAGACTGCTTGGCCGTTGCTGTCCTGGCCTTCGCCTTTGACCTGGCTTGGGTCCGGGCTGTTATAGGTGCCACGGGCAGAAACGCCATCCGAACAAAAAATTGTCCAGTTGCCAAAGGGCAGGGTCGTGCTTTGATATCGTCCGCCCTGATGTTGCCAGTATCCTTCGCAGTGGCGATCTCCGCTATCGACAATCATGGTGCCTTCACCGGCCGGTTTGTCAAATTTCAGGACACCATAACCGGTCTGGTCATTCCAGTTCGTTGCAATGCCAATACCCTGGTCCGGTGCAATTGCGGGGGCCTGTTGCGCTGCTTTTGGGGATGTCGGCTGGGCAGGTTGCACCGCGTTGGGCGTATTTTCCGCTATATTGTCGCCGGGTTGTACAGGCGCGTTTGCAACCGGTGCTGTTAATTGTGGTGCTGGTACGGCCGGAACGGTACTGCCGGTATGATCGGGCAGGTTAATCTCAAATCGCAAAAAGAAATCGGCGGCAAAATCGCGGGCTGCGTTTGATGTCATTTGCTGTGCGGGGGGCTGGTGCTGCGGCGCAGTTTGAACGGCAATCGGCTCACAGAAATACCCTAACAGCTGACTGCCTTTCTGATCGGTGCGCAACGGATCCCAGCGCCCGGCATAACTGATGCACTGGGCATTGCCCTTGGCAAACGGCAGGACCTGCATCAGGCCTGACGGCGTTTGATAGGAAAAACTGTTGCCATTGGCACGGCTGCTTCCCTTCAATTCGTCAAACATGCCCAGCAGGCTGGCAGGGGGTGTGTCGGTACGAAAGGCAAAACCGGGGCTGGTTTCGGAAAAGACCGATTCGATAAAGATCTGGTTGGCACTGTGGTTATCGTCGCTTTGATCGAGCCATCGGGCAACATAAACCGTGCTGTTTTCACGGATCTGTCGCAAATAGACAGCCGTGGCATTGAACGGGGGATGATACCGAACCGGGCTTTCTGCCGCGTCGATTTTAAGAAATGCCCCCGCATTTTGCCCGCTGGCCTGTGCTGAGATCCCGATCACGGCCAGTGCCAGGAATGCCGGTATATATTTTTGCGAAAAGGTCACAAACTTCTCCCCCGTTGAGCTTGCTGTCTTTGCGATGCCGATTGCTCTATGTTTAGCGCCAAGACGATAAATTGGCTAGGGTAGAGCCGGTTTGCACCGTGGCTTATGCGTCTTTATACTTGATTTTTACGCATAAAGGCGTTCATTCACGGGCATTGGGGACTTTTGGTTTTCCGAAACACACTATGACGGAGCAGCGCGTAATGACGGGGGACGCAACCGCCACCATGACCGAAATCAAGGGACAGGGCGACGCACAATCCACAGGTGGCCGCACGAAGCGCGCGCATGTCATTGTTATTGGCAATGAAAAAGGCGGCTCGGGCAAATCGACAACGGCAATGCACCTGATTGTTGCCCTGCTGAAAATGGATTTTTCCGTCGGTTCGCTGGATATTGATGCGCGGCAGGGCACATTGACCCGCTATGTCGAAAACCGTCAGGCCTTTAACCAGGCACGGGGACTGTCGCTCAAGATGCCGGTTCATCATCCGATTTATCGAAGCGAGGATAATGACGCAACCGCTGCCAAGCATGACGAGCGTGACAGATTTACCCGTGCCCTGAGTGAGTTGGTGCTGAGCCATGATTTTGTTGTGATGGATTGCCCGGGCAGTGACAATTATCTCTCGCGGTTGGCCCATGCCTGTGCCGATACCCTGATTACCCCGATCAATGACAGTTATATTGATCTGGATATGCTGGCACGAATTGACCCGGAAACACTGGAGGTCAAGGGGCCAAGCCTTTATGCGGAAATGGTGTGGGATGCCCGCAAGCGCCGTGCTGCGGTTGATGGTGGGTCTATTGACTGGATCGTGATGCGGAACCGGTTGTCGCATCTTGATGCGCGCAACAAACGTGATATTGCCGAAATTATCGACAAGCTGGCAAGTCGCATTCATTTTCGGGTTGCCCCCGGCTTTGGTGAACGCGTGATTTATCGTGAACTGTTCCTCAATGGTCTGACGCTTCTTGATTTGCGTGAAAAGGGCATCGGTATTACGCTGAGCATGTCACATATGGCAGCGCGCCAGGAAGTCCGGCAGTTGCTGGAAGTCATTGGCTTTACACCGGCTGATGGCGAAGAATTGCCGATTTGAGTGTGCGTCTGCCCTTGGCAGTGTGGTGGTTCGATTAAAACCGGGTCACAGGTTTCTATAGAGACAACAAACATTCAGGAACGCAATGGCGGATGATGACAGGGCTGTTTCATCACAATCGAGCAGGCAGGATGTCGCGGATTTTTTGAATCGTGCCCGATCTGTTGAACCAACAGCACCCCGCTCCGGCCCGGCGGCGGGACGCATTGTGTTCGCCCTTGATGCCACTGCAAGCCGCCAGCCCAACTGGGACATGGCAGCACATATTCAGGCCGAGATGTTTGACGCCGTTAGCAAGATTGGCACGCTGGATATTCAATTGGTGTTTTTTCGTGGTTTTGGTGAATGCAAAGCCAGCAAATGGTGCCGCAATGCCAGCGAGTTGCGCGACAAGATGACAAACGTGCAATGCCGGGCCGGGCATACGCAAATTGCCCGTGTGTTGCAGCATGTGATCAATCAGTCCCGTAAAAAGCCTGATCAGCCGATTGACGCCCTGATTTATGTTGGTGATTGCGTCGAAGAGGATGCGGATGAATTGGGGCACCTGGCCGGGACCCTGGGTATGACGGGAACACGGGTGTTTGTGTTTCAGGATGGTCGCGATCACGGGGCAGAAAGTGTTTTTCGCGATATGTCCCGGTTGGGAAATGGCGCCTTTGCCCGTCTTGACGGCAATGCAGCATCGGTGCTGGCTGATCTGCTGGGCGCGATTGCATCCCTGGTTGTGGGGGGGATGGATGCGCTAACACATTATGAAAAAAACAGAAAAACCGGTACGATCCGGCTTCTGACCGATCAGTTAAAGCGGTAACGCCGATGCAATGGGTGATTTTGGGCTTTGGTCTTTTTGTGGCGACCGGCTTTGTTTTGCGCTGGCTTGCCAATGCCAAACCGTCTGATATTCGCTATCTCGGATTTGGGTTGATCGCCCTGGTATTGGTGCTGGTCGGGCTTTGGTTGTTGTTGACCGGCAAACTTGCGGCCATGTTTGCCGCCCTTGTTGCCGCCATACCATTTCTTTTTCGTCTCCTCAAATTCGGCGTATTATGGCCATTTTTCAAAAGGATGTTCGGTGCTGCCCGATATCAGGGCAGGGGAACACACCAAAGCGGTGAAGGTCGTCGCGGTGCCCGAAAGGGACGTTTCTCTGAGATCAGGACGCAGTTTCTGGTGATGCAGCTCGAGCATGAAACCGGTCGTCTTTCGGGATCGGTCCTTGCCGGTTCCCTGAGCGGACGGGATTTGGATACGCTGGGACTTGACGCGTTGCAGCATTTGTATGTTGAATGTTGCGGTGCACAAGATCAAAGCCGTACAGTGCTTGAGACGTATCTTGATCGTCGCGGCGATTGCCAGGACTGGCGGAACTGGGACTGTGTCGGGCGGGCTGACGGCAGTTCGTCGAGGCAGGAGCAACAAGGAGGCAATAGCGGATTTCGTTCTGAGGGAATGGATGTTACCGAAGCCCGTAAAATTTTGGGGCTGGGCGAAAATCCCAGCCGTGCCGAGATCAATCGGGCCTATCAAACGTTAATCAAGGCGGTACACCCTGATCATGGCGGTTCGGACTATTTGGCATCTCGGGTCAATGCGGCGCGACAGCTATTGTTAAAAAACTGTGGCGATTGATATGACCTCCCTACGGGGCAGCTTGATCATCGATCACGAAATGTGGCAAAAGCGATGTATATTGCTGCAAACAGAGCGATTTAACGCATTCATTGCCGCCAAAAACAAAGGAAATAAAATATGACCAAGCGAATTAAAAAGGCGGTTTTCCCGGTTGCGGGTATGGGGACCCGTTTCTTGCCTGCAACCAAGGCAATGCCCAAGGAAATGCTGCCGGTTGTTGACAAGCCGTTGATTCAATATGCGGTGGATGAAGCGATTGCAGCGGGAATTGAAGAATTCATTTTTGTGACCGGTCGGGGTAAAACCGCGATCGAGGATCACTTTGACCGTTCCGCCGAACTGGAAGCCATTTTGATGGAGCGTGGCAAGCATGACGCGCTTGAAGCGGCATTGGCGATGATCCCGGAAAATGGTCGTGTTACCTATACCCGCCAGGGCAATCCGCTGGGGCTTGGTCATGCCGTTTTGTGTGCAAAATCGCTGATTGGTGATGAACCATTTGTGGTTCTGCTGGCTGATGACCTGATCCAGTCTCAAACCCCGTGCATGAAGCAGATGGTGGAAAGTTACGGCCGCACCGGTGGTAACATGGTTGCCGTGATGGATGTCCCGCGCGAGGAAACCAAGCGTTACGGTGTGCTGGAAGTGGAAGGTACCAATGGTCGCCTTGTAAGCGCGTGTGGCATGGTTGAGAAACCGGACCCCAAAGATGCACCTTCCACATTGTCGGCGATTGGGCGCTATATCCTTGATCCGGGTATTTTCGATGTTCTGGAATCGATCCCGCGTGGCGCAGGCAATGAAATTCAACTGACCGATGCACTGGCGGCCATGATCGGCAAGGTGCCTTTTTATGGCTACCGGTTTGAAGGTCAGCGGTTTGATTGCGGTAACAAAGTGGGTTTCCTGAAGGCGACCCTTGCCTTTGCGCTGGAGCGCCCGGATTTGCGCGACGATATGAAGGCGCTTATTCAGGAATTCGCCGAAGGCAACGCAGCGAAATAACAGATTTGTCAAATTTCCGGGGGCGTGGCCCCCGGAAGCGTTTTATGGGGTAAAACATCCATGCATGTTGCAATGATTGGCACCGGGTATGTCGGTTTGGTATCCGGGGCCTGCTTTTCCGAGTTCGGTACGGACGTCATTTGTGTTGATAAAGACGCCTCCAAGATCGAACGTCTTGAGCAGGGCATAATGCCAATTTACGAACCAGGGCTTGATCTTCTGGTTGAAAATAACGTCAAGGCGGGACGACTGCATTTTACCACCGACCTTAAAAAGGGTGTGAAGGATGCCGATGTCGTTTTCATTGCGGTGGGAACGCCAACGCGTCGTGGCGACGGGCATGCTGATTTAAGCTATGTGTATGCAGCGGCAGAAGAGATTGCCGAGGCAATGGATGGTTTTACCGTTATCGTGACCAAGTCTACCGTGCCGGTGGGTACCGGGCGCGAGGTCGAGCGCATCATTCGCGCCAAGCGGCCCGATGCGGAATTCGCCGTGGTCTCCAACCCGGAATTTTTGCGTGAAGGCTCCGCGATTGGTGATTTCATGCGCCCTGACCGCGTGGTCATCGGCACCAGCAATGAACGTGCGCGTGCCGTGATGTCGGACCTTTACCGTCCGCTTTATCTGATCGAAACGCCGATTGTTTTTACCACCCGTGAAACCTCGGAAATGATCAAATATGCCGCCAATACCTTTTTGGCAGCCAAGATCACCTTCATCAACGAAATTGCCGATCTGTGCGAAAAAGTGGGTGCCGATGTTCACGATGTGGCACGCGGGATCGGCCTTGATGGCCGTATTGGCAAAAAGTTCCTGCATCCCGGGCCGGGCTATGGCGGGTCGTGCTTTCCCAAGGATACACTCGCCCTTGTTCGGACGGCCCAGGAACATAATTCGCCGCTGCGCATTATTGAAACGGTGGTTTCTGTTAATGACAGGCGCAAAAAGGCAATGGCGGATCGCATCATCGCGGCCTGCGGCGGTTCTGTCGAAGGCAAAACCATTGGTATTCTTGGTTTGGCATTTAAACCCAACACAGATGATATGCGCGATTCACCCAGCCTGGATGTTGTTCCGGCCCTGCTTGCCGCTGGTGCCACTGTGCGGGCCTATGACCCCGAAGCAATGGAAGAAGCGGCAAAACTGCTTGATGGTCTGACTTTCTGTGAAAGTGCCTTCGAGACGATCGAAGGTGCAGATGCGATGGTGATCCTGACGGAATGGAACGAATTCCGCGGGCTGAATTTGAAACGCGTAAAAGCTGCTTTGAAATCACCGGTGGTGGTGGATTTGCGTAATGTGTACGAGCCGCGCGAAATGAAAGAAAACGGCTTTGAATATAGCTGTATCGGCCGCGGCGCAATCGGAGGCAATTAACATATGACCGCTTCGGATGGCCATAAATTTGATCCGTCCATGCTGCGCGAATACGATGTGCGCGGCGTTGTTGGCAAAACCCTTCATGCCGAAGATGCCCATGCTCTTGGGCGGGCATTTGGCACTATGGTGCGGCGCAGTGGTGGGCAGCGTGTGGCTGTTGGCCGTGACGGGCGCTTAAGCTCGCCAGAGCTGGCCGATGCCCTGGTGAAGGGTATTCGCGCCACGGGGTGTGATGTGTTGCGTATCGGGCGTGGCCCGACGCCGATGCTGTATTTCACGGTTTATAACCAGAAAACCGATGCCGGCATCATGGTAACAGGGTCGCATAACCCACCGGATTATAATGGCTTTAAAATGCTGAATGCCGGAAAATCGGTGTTTGGCGAGGCAATCCAGGAACTGGGTAAAATTGCTGAAAATGGCGATTTTGAAGTCGGTGCCGGCGGCCTGGATGATATCGACATCGAAGAACGTTATGTTGACCGGCTGGTCGAGGAACTTGATGTCGATGTTGCCAAACCGATGACCATTGTCTGGGATTGCGGCAATGGTGCTGCGGGTGACGTGGTGCGCCGACTGACGGAAAAGCTGCCAGGCACGCATCATCTGCTGTTTGACGAAATCGATGGCAATTTCCCCAACCATCACCCGGATCCGACGGTTGAAGCCAACCTGGTGGATTTGAAAGCGGCTGTTGCCAAACATAATGCCGATTGGGGCGTTGCCTTTGATGGCGATGGCGACCGTATCGGTGTTGTTGACGGGCAGGGCCGTGTCCTTTGGGGTGATCAGCTTTTGCAGATTTACGCTGCCGACGTGCTGGAGCGTGTTCCCGGTGGCGCCATTATCGCCGATGTCAAAGCCAGTCAGACTTTGTTTGATGAAGTTACCCGTCTGGGCGGCAAGGCCATTATGTGGAAAACCGGTCATTCCCTGATCAAAACCAAAATGATCGAGGAAAAGGCACCGATTGCCGGTGAAATGAGCGGACATATCTTCTTTGCCGAACGCTATTACGGCTATGACGATGCCACCTATGCCGCCGTTCGCCTGTATCGCATTTTGGTGCAAAGCGCTAAAAGCCTTGATGCGTGGCGCGATGCCATGCCGGTTGCGGTTAACACGCCGGAAACCCGCATCGAATGCCCCGACGATCGCAAATTTGCGTTGATCGAGGAAGTTCGGGACCGTTTGGCCGGAACAGATGCCGAAGTTGATGGTATTGATGGTGTGCGGGTCAAAAGCGACGACGGCTGGTGGCTGCTGCGGGCATCCAATACACAGCCTGCGATTGTCGCACGCTGTGAAGCCGCGGATGACGCCGGGCTGGAACGTCTGAAAGCACAGGTAACAGCACAGCTTCAGAAAAGTGGCCTGCAAAGCGATGATTTCTTCGCCCCTGGTGGTGGGCACTAAAGAACATATTCAATACCCTGATTAAAGGGTGGATCGAAGGCCGGTGGCAGATATGTCACCGGCCTTTTTTTATCGCTGCCCGGGGCCGGATGTCGAACACATGGTGTGCGGAATGTGCGCCGGTACGCAACGACGGGCATGCGTTCGCATGACTGGCTGGTGCTGGTGGCTCTGTGACGAACTGCTTGTGCGGGCAACAGCAGCGGGTGAGGTACCAAACAAAAGGGCCGCCCTGTTGTTGGGGCAGCCCTTGAAAATCATTCCTGTATATCGATGGCAGGAAGTATTGAAACGCTCAGCCAGCATCGCCGGGGGTAACGACCGGAATGCAGGCCATGTTCTGGCGTTGCAGGGCGGCACAGGCGCTGCGGGCATCTTCCTCTGCGCCAAAGCCGATCAGACGGGCCCGATAGACAACTCCGCTATCGGATTCCTGCTGTTCAACAGCAGCACGGGTCAGTCGCAAAATTTCCGGCGCGGTACGTGCGGCGGTCAAAACGGCTTCCTGGGCCCGGCGCTGGTCGCTAAATGCGCCAACCTGAATGCCCCAGCCACCACCGGTTGGTTTGATGCGGGCAACAATGGTGTCGGTGTCGATATGACCCGGAATCTGCCCTTCGTTAGCGCTGTTGGCCTTGGCCATCAAAAGCTGTGTATCGGCCGGAAGAATCTTTTCTTCCGGGCTGACGCGCGGCCGTGGCGGGATGATTTCGCCGTCTTTCTTGAGTTCCATATAGGCTTGATCAAGCAGCTTTTTCATCTGCGCATCACGCGAGCGTGCCGTCCGACCGCCAAACACCGCCCCGATCAGGCGTTTGCCATCGCGTTTGACCGAGGCAACCAGATTAAAACCCGATGCGTTGATGAAACCTGTTTTGATACCATCCGTCCCGTAATAAGACGCCAGAAGGTTGTTATGGTTGCCATAGGTGCGGTTGCCATAGGTGAATTTCTGGGTCGAAAAGTAATGATAATAGTCGCCAAAATCGTTGCGAAGGCGCATGGCCAGGCGCACCATGTCGCGCGCCGTTGTCATTTGGCCGCGATTGGGCAGGCCGGAGGCATTGCGGAACGTTGTGTTCTTCATGCCAATTTTGCGGGCCGTTGCGGTCATCATCTGGGCAAATTTGGTTTCAGTACCTCCCAGATATTCCCCAATCACAACAGCAACATCGTTGGCCGATTTCGTCACCAGTGCCAGAATCGCATCATGTACCGTAATCGTGTCCCCTGGCTGAACGCCAAGCTTTGACGGTGCCTGCCCCCAGGCCCGCCTTGAAACCGGCATTTGCGTTGCCAGCGAAACCTTGCCGCTATCAAGCGCGTCAAACAGCATATAAAGCGTCATGATCTTGGTGAGCGACGCGGGATATACCTTTTGGTCGGCGCGATATTCATGCAGCACTTGGCCTGTGTCGCCGTCGACAATCAGGGCCGTGTAGGTGCGGGCAAACGCGGTGTTGCTGGTGGCTGAAAATGCAATCAGCGACAGCAGCAAAATGCTTATCACACAAAACAGGCTTCGTGCCGTCATGCGTGATGGCAAAAAGTCAATGGTATCTGGTTGTCTGGTCGGTCTGGCAAAGCCGACGCGGAACATGGAAATCATAAACAATGTCCGGTTAACGAGTATCCCCAAGACGGTTAGGCCCAGCATGTCAGTTTCGTTTAAAAAAAAGCTTAACGAAATGAATTTTGCTGGCAGGCTGCAATGCCTTGCCGATGCCCCAATTAAGCGAGAGTGTATGCGTTGTGACCGAGTCTGTCAAAACAGAGGTATTAATGCCCATTAATTTACATAGACCGCACAAGGATATAGCGCCGAAGCGGCTTGGAATCATTAAGTTTGCCACGGCACTGGCGACAATGGTTGTGTTGGGAGGGTGTGCCTATACGGGCAACAGCGACATTGCGAATCCGGTTGTTCGCAAGGCAACCTGGTTCTCCTATCTTAACGCGGACGATATTCGTACGGCCTGTTCTGCCGGTCAGGCGGAGGGGCAAATCAGAATCGTTTACAATGCCGATTATTACAAGGAAGTCCGGTCTTTTGACATCTTGCCACAACCGGGGCAGGACGGGTTTATTGTCGAGTCCCATGTGTTTGGCCCGCTCGACGTCAGTGACCTGAATGTTTCGGTACGTTCGCCGCTGGGGGCCTTTAGTGGCGACCCGGTTCGCAAGCCAATTACCCGCCAGCAATATCTGACGCTGACAGATGCCCTTCAGCAGGACGGGTTTGGGACACAAGACCGTGATGGTCTGCGGCTCCATTCCCAGAATTATTACTGGGTGGCCCTGGGATGCTCGGGGCAGCATATGACGCTGGCGGCCTGGACATCGGCAAAGGATGATTTGCGCGCTCTTCATTTTCCGGCTGTGCTGGAAAAAATATCAGGTCAGTCAACGCCGCTTCCGGCCGCACCGGACCCTGATGCGGTGCAAAATCCTGATCCGGTTTATGGCAAAGACAAGGATTTGCAGGATCGTAATTTTTACAGAACGGTACGCGGCAACAATTTGCAATAAACCGGTATTGAAACGGGCTGGCAGTGTCAGCCTGTTTTCTTTGGAAGGGACCGTCTGGCACGATATATCAAGAGAATGTCATGAAAGGAGCCTTGACGAAAACCCTGTTTCCATCTAGAGTTTTGCTGCATTGCAACATGTCTATGGCGATCCTGAAACTCGTAAATGGAGGACGGCACGATGGTGACGACCCCGAAAAAGGTGCCTGAAAAATCCCGAAACGCATCAGCATCGAAGGCTAAAACGACTGCTTCGTCGGGGGCCTCCGCTTCTTCTGTGATATCAGCGAAAGCCGGTGCTGCATCTGCGAATAAAACTGCTTCCAATTCCGCTTCGTCCACACCTAAAACGCCTTCTGGTTCAAAAACTTCTGCGCGTCCTTCTTCTTCGGCCAAGTCTTCTGCGCCGAAACGGGCCGCTGCGGCAGGTGCTAGCAAACCCGCTGAAAAATCGGCCGAGGTCGTGCGCGAAGAAAGCCAAAAGGCTGCCGCTGCGGTAAGCAAGACGGCTGAAGTTGTGAAAGGCGCAACTGAAAAGCAGGTTGAAGCAGCCGCCGAAACAGCACGTAAAGTTGCCGGGGCGGCATCTGATGCTGTTGTCAGTGCTGCCGAAAAGGCACCGAAGGCGCCCAAGATCGAGGTGCCTGTGGCAGCCGAAGTGACAACACCGGTCGGGAGTGCGACCGTAAGTGTTGACGAGGGTGCAAAACCCAAGGGTGTCGCGGTATCACAAAAGATTGAAGCTGATCTGCCGATGCCAACAATGCCCGTTTCGCAGATGTTTGAATTTTGGAATTCGGGCGAAATGGTCGATATGGTCTCATCTGCCCGGGACGCGGCGAACGAGGCCTTGTCGGGCCTGCTCGAGGCTGTCTCCGGTCATAGCGACATGATTTCCGATGCCGGGGCACATTTTGCCAGCCAGTATGAGGACTTGCTTCAGTCGCATTTGTCGAACTGGGACGGAATGATGCAGGCTTCTTCCAAAATGGCCGATCAGAGCGGGCGCTTTGGCAAGGAGTGGATGACCTGGATGCAGCGCGAGATCGACGCGCTTCAGGGCGATATCGAAGCCCTGTCGAAGGTGGAATCGCTTGGTGATATCCAGGAAATCAACGCCCGTATGGTCAAGCGGTTTGTTGATGACGGCATGGCGGAACATTCCCGTTTTCAGGAAATCTGGTTTGGCATGTGGAATGACAGCGTGGCTTTGATGGAAAAAAGCTGGTCGGCAAAGGCCGGTCAGTAAGCCCGTTTGTTGCGAATCCCGGTATCATCTGATTTGAGACCGGTTTTGCCTGGGTCATGTGTTATTTGCGGAGGCGGGCGTGACCTGGGTCACGTCCGTTTCTTCGTTTTGGGCACGCGCACACGTCCGACACGGTTTTTCGCCGGGCTATGGGAACGAGTTTTTTTGTCGCATCTTGCGTGCCTGCAAACGCACCTTACATGACATGTAAAGAAGTAATCATTTCGTGGATTGAATTAACGGGGCTTTGAAACGCTGGCATGTTGACCTATCATGTTTTCAAGGCGCAACTAACAAGGATTCCGGTTAGCAGGTTATGAGTGATCAGGGCAATCAGGGTGACGGCCTCCCTACCACAGGCGTTGTAACCAAAACGCGGCCGAAAACCAAAAAACCGGCAATGTACAAGGTGTTGTTGCTCAATGATGACTACACACCGATGGAATTTGTCGTGCTCGTCCTGGAACAGTTTTTTGCCAAGGGGCGGGAAGAGGCGACGGCTATCATGCTGCAGGTTCACCGTAAAGGTGTTGGCGTCTGTGGTGTGTTTACATACGAGATCGCCGAAACAAAGGTAAACCAGGTCATGGATCTGGCGCGTCAAAACCAGCACCCGTTGCAGTGCACGATAGAGAAGGAGTAGTCATACATGCTCTCACGTAATCTGGAAGAAAGCCTGCATCGTGCGCTTGCATACGCATCCGAACGACGTCACGAATACGCAACACTGGAACATTTGCTGCTGTCTTTGACCGAAGACCAGGACGCGGTTGCGGTTTTGAAAGCCTGTCGTGTTGATGTGGACCGGTTGCGTAACGAGCTCCTTGATTTTGCCGACAGTGAATTGTCGGGTCTGGTTAGCGCGCGTTTGATCGATCCCAAGCCAACGGCAGGGTTTCAGCGGGTTATTCAGCGTGCTGCCATTCATGTCCAGTCTTCGGGGCGCGAGGAAGTGACCGGTGCCAATGTGCTGGTGGCCCTGTTTTCCGAACGGGAATCGCATGCGGTTTATTACCTGCAATTGCAGGATATGACGCGCCTGGATGCCGTGAACTATATTTCACACGGCATTGCCAAAGCGCCCGAATTAAACGAACGGCGGGTACCGCGTGGTGCTGATGACGAATTGAATGCCTCTGGCGCGGGTGAAACTGACGAGGCGGGTACCGCCAAGGAGGGCGAAGCCCTTAAGGCCTATTGTGTAAACCTGAATGCCAAGGCGCAAAAAGGCAAGATTGACCCGCTGATTGGTCGGCAAGGTGAAATTGATCGCACCATTCAGGTTTTATGCCGCCGCACCAAAAATAACCCGCTGTATGTGGGTGACCCGGGCGTGGGTAAAACCGCCATTGCCGAAGGCCTTGCCAAACGCATTGTCGATGGTGATGTGCCCGAGGTTTTGCAGGGCGCAACCATTTTTGCCCTTGATATGGGCTCGCTTCTGGCGGGAACGCGCTATCGCGGTGATTTTGAAGAACGGTTGAAAGCCGTGGTCAAAGAACTGGACGAGCATGAAAATGCTGTGCTGTTCATTGACGAAATCCACACCGTGATTGGCGCAGGTGCCACGTCGGGTGGGGCAATGGATGCCTCGAACCTGCTCAAACCTGCTCTTGCCAGTGGTGCGTTGCGCTGCATCGGTTCGACGACCTATAAGGAATTCCGCGGTCATTTTGAAAAGGACCGTGCCCTTGTGCGTCGTTTCCAGAAAATCGATGTCGATGAACCTTCCCTGGAAGATACCATCAAGATTCTCAAGGGGCTGAAACCCTATTACGAAGAGCATCACCACGTTAAATATACCAATGAGGCCATTCGCTCGGCCGTTGAGTTGGCATCGCGTTACATCAATGACCGCAAACGTCCTGATAGCGCGATTGACGTGATTGACGAGGTTGGTGCGTCGCGAATGCTGATTGCGCCAAGCAAGCGCAAACGCACGATCAGCAAACGGGATGTCGAGGAAATCGTCGCCAAAATTGCCCGTATTCCGGCCAAATCGGTATCGAGCGATGACCGCAAGGCATTGCAGAATATCGAACGCGATCTGAAAACGGTTGTGTTTGGTCAGGATAAAGCCATTGAAGCGCTGTCGAGTGCCATCAAACTGGCCCGTGCGGGCCTGCGCGAACCGGAAAAGCCGATTGGCTCCTATCTGTTTTCAGGTCCGACCGGGGTGGGTAAAACCGAAGTTACCAAGCAGCTTGCCAATGTGATGGGGATCGAGTTTGTCCGCTTTGACATGTCCGAATATATGGAACGTCATAGCGTTTCACGTCTGATTGGTGCGCCCCCGGGCTATGTCGGGTTTGACCAGGGTGGTCTTCTGACCGATGCGGTTGACCAGCATCCACATGCCGTTGTGCTGCTTGATGAAATTGAAAAGGCACATCCGGACCTGTTTAACATTCTGTTGCAGGTGATGGATCACGGTAAACTGACGGACAATAACGGCAAAACGGTTGATTTCCGGAACATCGTGCTGGTGATGACGACCAATGCCGGTGCCGCCGACATGGCAAAACCTGCCATCGGCTTTATGCGGAGCCAGCGCATTGGCGAGGATGAGGAGGCGATTAAACGCACCTTCAGCCCCGAATTCCGCAACCGTCTTGATGCCGTTATTCCGTTTACTCATCTGCAGGCCGATGTGGTTAAGATGGTGGTGGATAAATTCATTCTGCAGCTTGAAGTTCAGCTTGCGGATCGCAATGTCTCTATCGAGTTGACGGAAACTGCCCGTACATGGCTTGCGGATCGCGGATATGATCCGGCGTTTGGGGCGCGTCCGTTGGGGCGTGTGATCCAGGAGCATGTTAAAAAGCCGCTGGCGGAAGAATTGCTGTTTGGCAAGCTTGAGAAGGGCGGTTCTGTGCTGGTTGATATCGAGAATGACGGGGTTGTTTTCCGTTTTCCCGATCAGCAGGATGATAAAAGCGAAAGCCGGGACCCTGAAATGGTTGAATAAATTGGCGATGGCTGATTTTAGCTTTTATCATGGTTCTGCTTGCTATCATTGCGTGCCATAGTATTCTGAAATGTATCCAGCCTGCTTTTGGGGCTGGATACATTTTTAATTGAGGTTATTTCGACTTTTTATGAATTCATCAGGTCAAAGACAAAAAATAAAAGAAGTCGAGCATTTCCTGTCGCAGTTGGAAAAGCGGGGGCGCATTCTGGTTTCGATTGCGGCCGAGCTTGAGGCGCTGGCCGATACCACAGATGTGACGCGCTATCGTCCATTTCGCGAACAGGTTGATAACTTCAAGGCGCTTTCCCTGATCCTCTCCGAAAGATTGTCTGCACTAGATAATCATCCGCGCAAGGACGAGCTGGAAGACCAGTTTCACAAGCTGCAGGTGCTGATGCTGCGGTTGGTGATTAAAACCAGCCTTAAATTCTTTTTTGTCATGAGCGCAAAACCTTTTCTGCCGTTGGGATCCCGCGAGCTTTTTCAGAGCGAGCTGAGAACGCTCTACGAAGCAGAAAAAATGCTGTCTGACCCGAGATATAAAAGTGATCTCGACGAGAGTGCGCAGGACGACCTGGATATGGCCCGGGATATTCTGGAGGAAATCATCCAGCATGCGCCCGCTTTGCTCAATTTCAGTAACAAGCCCGCCGCCAACAAGCGCAAAAGATTTCGCTAGTTTATTTGCAGTTTTGAATATTTCCAATTCGTTTGGATAGCCCCTATCCGGACAAAATATTCTGAATGATGCGAGGCACAGGGCTTCATTGGTCCTGTCTTCGGCAAAATGCAAATAATTCTTCCCAGCAACACGGTACGGTTTCCGGCGGTTTTGCCAGCTTTAAATTGGTTTCATGCCAATGGCTTGGCGGTTTTTGCAATATGAGATGATGAATTTCGCAATTTGCAAAGATATTTTCTCAAATTGCGAAATTCAGAGGTGTACCACCAAGGTATTACTACTCTATACCGCGCAAACCTGCGGAATTTTAAATTTTAAAAAACTGGCACGGTATCTGCATATATAGCAGCGGACAGTTGTTCTGTGCAGGGGCTCACTTTGGTGCGCCTGGAACAACGTAATCTTCTGCAGTTTGCTCGTGTCCCAACCAAAACTTACAGCGGCGATTTTTATCGCCGCTTTTTTCTTGTCCGGACGCAGCCAGAAAATATTTCCATTCCCCATTTACGCTGTTGTCGTTTTCCGTGATCCGTTCGCGGATTTCGGTTTGGCATGACGCATGCCGAGGTTTTTTTGCAGGGATCATGTCATTTTCCGGATGTGCGGCTTTGTCCTGCCGGGTGAAGGCAATTTCACCCTGCAACAAATTCATACTCCCCAAATTGGGATGTTTCTGAATTTATCCTTAGGTATAAATTAAAGGCATACCAAGTGAGGAATTTTCAGCCAAAAGGCTGTAATTTTGATGTTTGTGCCCATTTTATGGTTAAGGGGCAGTGGGAAATGAGAAGGATTTGCCATGAAACAGACTAATCCACGCGCATGGGCCATTGCGCTCGGTATGGCAGCTTTTTTGTCATCCGGCGGGGCATTGGCAAAGCAGCCGCTTCCGGCAAGCCCGCAGGATCTGATTGACAATAGCGTTATTTCGGAAGTTCGGACCTGGCTTGCCAACCCGGTGGTTGAAATATCGGTAAAGGGTCAGAATGCCCGAAACGTCACGATGTCGCAGGCGGAAATCGATGCTGCCGACAAACAATGGCGTGCGGAGCGGGAATCCGAAGACCAGCCTCTTATTGCTGCCGTGCTCAATAACCCTCTTTCCGGCTATTTGACGCAAATCCAGGCGCGTTCGGGCGGACTTTATAGCGAAGTATTTGTCACGGATATGCACGGGCTCAACGTAGGTCAGAGCTCTATTACCTCGGATTTCTGGCAGGGCGATGAGGCCAAGTTCCAAAAAACCTATCCGAATGGCGCCGGTGCCGTTTTTATCGACGAGGCCGAGTATATTGAGGCCGTGGATAACTGGCGTGCGCAACTGAATATGACGGTGTCTGACAGTGCTGGAAAACCGATGGGCGCTGTCACGGTTGAAATCAATCTCACTGAACTTGCCCGTCGCAAGGGGCTTTAAGGGAGCACGTATCATGATGTTTGTTAAAAATATGCGCATTCCCGTCAAGCTGGCGGCAAGTTTTGCCGTCATGATTGTTGTTATTCTTATGTTGGGCGGTGCTGCGTTCTATGGGATGAAGAATGTTGAAGATGCCGATGCCAGAATTGAAAGTCTGATGGAGGTCGAAAGAGGCTTTAGCGATCTCAACAATGCTTATCGAACCGCCCGGCAGGAAATGACATTTTTTCTGACGACAGGGGACCAAAGTGGGCTTGATGCCTATCGTGCCGCGCTTGCGCAAACCGATAGTGCATTTGCCCGTCTTGAAGAAATTGCTGTTAGTGATCCTGTGATGGCGGAACGGGCCCAGGAAATGGAAACCGCCATTGACGCCTGGATAAATATTGCCAACCAGCAGGCGCAATTGATGCGACAGTATTTGACGGTCAATCATGCGCGCGCAATAGAGGCATCCGGTGAACCACGCGCGTTGGCGGTGACAATAAGTGAGGCAACCGAAAAACTCGGCAACTATATTGACGCGTCTTATCAGGCTCTTGACAGTGAACGGCATTCGGCGGCCTTTTTCTTCAAGGTGACGCTTTCGGTTGGAATTGCCGGTTTGATTTTATGTGCCGGACTGTTCGCGACATTATTGACCCGCATGATCGCCTTGCCGATCCGCGATATGACCGCGGCCATGAGCAAGCTGGCAAATGGGGACGTCAATGTGCATTTCCAGGAAATGAAACGCCAGGATGAAGTTGGTGCGATGTCGCGGGCATTGCGGGTGTTCCGTGAGAATGCAGAGGAACGCATGCGTTTGGCCGAACAGGAAAAAATCGAAGCGCAGCGGCAGGTGGATCGTGCGCGCCACATGCAGGAATTGTCGTCACGCTTTGATCGTCAGATCAAGGACGTACTCTCGACGGTGTCGGTTGCGCTTGGCGAAGTGCGCGGTGCTTCCGAGCAACTTTCGGATCATTCCACCCGTGCCAATGACTATGCACAACAGGTGGCAAGCCGGGCGGATGAATCTTCGGCAAATATTGAAACGGTGGCAACGGCAACCTTCCAGCTTTCTTCCTCGATTAATGAAATCTCGCATCAGATTTCCGAGGTTGCCAATATTGCCAAACAGGCCGCACAGGATACGGAAAAAACCAATGCCCGCGTGCTGCAGCTTAACGAGGCCGCCGAAAGTGTTGGCGAGGTTGTCAATCTGATCAGCGACATTGCCGATCAGACCAATCTTCTGGCCCTTAATGCGACAATTGAATCTGCCCGCGCGGGCGAGGCTGGTAAAGGGTTTGCCGTGGTTGCTGGCGAGGTTAAAAACCTGGCGTCGCAAACCGCCCGGGCGACCGAGCAGATTACGGACAAAATCACCGAAATGCAGTCCGAAACCGGTGCTGCTGCAGCCGCGGTGCGTGATTTTGCCACGACCATTTTGCGGATCGAAGAACTGATGGCGGTTGTTGCCAGCGCGATAGAAGAGCAGGGTGCAGCCACGCACGAGATTTCACGCAGTGTGGATGGTGTTGCGTCCGGCAATCAGGAAATCAACCAGGCGGTTGGCAATGTTGCCCGTGCAGCAACTGAAAGCGGCGAGCTTTCCAGTGGTCAGTTGGGGTGTGTGGGGCGTCTGACTGCCGCAAATGACCAGTTGCTGGCGCATGTGAACGGCTTTCTGGAGGATGTGCGCAAGATCTGACAGCCCTTATCTGAAAGATCAAGATACGCGACAGGGCCGGGCCATTGTGCTTCGGCCCTGTTTTACTTTTCGAGCGAGGATCAGGCGAAAATCAGGTTTGCGGATTTTTGTCATTCTTGCGATAGGGGCTGTGTTCCTCGCGGATAAACAGGCTGTCTTCCTCGATCGCTGAGCGTTCCTGTGCCAGAAAACGGGCGACAGCGTCGCGCAGACCGGGATGACGCAGAAAATGGGCAGAATGGGTCAGGACCGGTTCGTAACCGCGCTGAATTTTATGTTCGCCCTGTGCCCCGGCCTCAACGGTTTTAAGGCCGCGTTCAATGGCAATATCAATGGCCTGATAATAACAGGTTTCAAAATGCAGCATTGGCGTGCGGTCAATACTGCCCCAGTTTCGGCCATAAAGGGTATCCTGCCCCAAAAGGTTCAGCGCCCCTGCAACAATGTCGCCATCGCGTGATGCTGTGACCAGAACGACATTGTCGCGCAGCCGGTCATGCAGCAGGTCAAAAAATTCGCGGGTCAGATAGGCCTCGCCCCATTTGCGATCGGTGGTGTCACGGTAAAACCGAAAGAACTGATCCCAGTGACGTGTTTTTAAATCATCACCGGACAGGGCGGCAAAGCTGTATCCAGCTTCGACCACCTGTTGGCGTTCTTTGCGGATATTTTTGCGTTTGCGCGAATTAAGGGCCGCGAGAAAATCATCAAAGGTCTGATAATCGCGGTTTTTCCAGTGATACTGAATTCCGGTGCGCGCAAGAAAACCGTTTTGCGCCATGACCTGGCTTTCTTCTTCGCTACAAAATGTCACATGCACGCCCGAAAGGCCAAGCTGTTCGGGCAGGGCAGCAAGGCCGCGGGCCAGGGCGGTTTTTATCTCTGCCGGGGCGGGGTGATCGGCCCGTACCATCAGCCGGGGGCCCGGCACCGGCGAAAAGGGCACGGCCGATTGCAGTTTGGGGTAATATTTGCCACCGGCACGCTGAAAGGCATCGGCCCAGGCCCAGTCAAACACATATTCGCCGTAAGAATGGCCTTTGACATATAGCGGTGCGACGCCCGCAATCGTGCCGTCTTCGTCCTGGCAGATAATATGAAAAGGTTGCCAGCCGGTGTCCGGGTGGGCGGACTGGCTGTCTTCCATTGCCGATAGAAAGGCAAAACTGACAAAAGGGTTGGCAGAGCCGGCACAGGCATCCCACGCGTCGGCCCCGATCTGATGAATATCGGTGGCTGTTTTCAATTCGACTGGCAAAGGTTTTCCCCGTTGGCAAATGGGTGCGTCGAGACCTTAAGTGACTACGCATAACCCGGTATATGCGTTCAAAAGATAGGCGCAATGCGTATATGTGCAAGGGAAAGCCTTTGACGTAGCGGCAAGTTGGTCCTATTTCATGAACGGCTTGGGGAATACCCCGGCTAATTCTGCGAAAAAAAGGATGGTACGTCGTGATCAGCAAACTTTCGTTGGAGAAGGACAAAATCAAAATTGTTCTGCTCGAAGGTATCCATGAAAATGCTGTTAAAATGTTTCGGGAGGCGGGTTATTCCAATGTTGACCTCTATCCCGCAGCACTTGACGCGGATGAATTGAAGTCTGTCGTTTCCGAAGCACATTTTCTCGGCATTCGATCCCGTACCAAACTGACCGAAGAAATCATTGATGCCGCCCCGAAACTGACCTCGATTGGCTGTTTCTGTATTGGCACCAACCAGGTGGATCTGTCGGCCGCTGCCATGCGCGGCATTCCGGTATTCAATGCGCCTTATTCCAATACCCGTTCGGTCGCCGAACTGGTCCTGGGCCAGATCATCATGCTGATGCGCGGTATTCCGCAGCGTGACAAAGCGGCTCATGCGGGTGGCTGGCTGAAAAATGCCAAAGGCTCTTATGAGGCGCGTGGCAAGACGCTGGGGATCATCGGGTATGGTCATATCGGTTCGCAGCTTTCGGTGCTTGCCGAGTCGCTTGGCATGAATGTTATTTATTATGACGTGATCAATAAACTTGCGATGGGCAATGCCACGTCCTGTGCCAGTATGGATGACTTGCTGGCGCGTTCTGACGTTGTTTCGCTGCATGTGCCGGCCAATGACCAGACCAAAAACATGATCACATCGGTCGAACTGGGCAAAATGAAGCCGGGTGCGCATTTCATTAATGCGGCGCGTGGCAATGTTGTTGTGATCGAAGATCTGGCCGCCGCCCTTGAAAGCGGGCATTTGGCAGGGGCTGCAATTGATGTGTTCCCGGTTGAACCCGCAGGCAAGGACGACGAATTTGTCAGCCCGTTACGCGGGATGACCAACGTGATTTTGACACCGCATATTGGTGGCTCCACCCAGGAAGCCCAGGAAAATATCGGGATCGAAGTGGCTGAAAAGCTGATTACCTATTCCGATAACGGCTCTACTTTGGGTGCGGTGAACTTTCCCGAGGTTTCGTTGCCCGTCAAGAATCGCAGCCATACGCGCTTTATGCACATTCACCGCAACGTTCCGGGTGTTCTCTCCAGGATCAACGATGTTTTCGCATCGCGCGGCATGAATATTTCCGGCCAGTATTTGCGTTCCGAGGGCGGTATTGGTTATGTCGTGGTTGAAGTCGATGACGAAATCAAACCGGGCCTGGGCATCCGCAAGGAACTTGAAGCAATCAACGGCACATTGCGTGTTCGCTTCCTGATCTGAGGCGGGTCAGGCATAAAAATTGTGCGGGGCGGTACCTTTGGGTGCCGCCTTTTTTCGTGCTGGGGATGCAACAGCGTTTTTGCGATCAGCCATCATTTGCTCTGCGGCCGTTGCTTCACGGTGGTCAGGCAGGACCTCTTTCCAGGAACCGGATCAGGGATAAGGCTTTTGGCACAAAACAGCTTCAATCGCTGCGTCATCTGCCTCGAAGGGCAGGGAGGCCCGGCCGGTCAGGGCCTCGGCAAGCTGGCTGCGATATTTCTGGCGCGAAATTTCGATCACCCCAAACTGTTTGAGGTGGTCGTTGACAAACTGGGTATCCAGCAGGCGATACCCGCCCTGTCGCATCAGGGCGACAAGGTGAACCAGGGCAACCTTTGAGGCGTTGGTGGCGCGCGAGAACATGCTTTCGCCAAAAAAGGCCTGTCCCAGGCTAACGCCATATAGCCCGCCAACAAGTACACCATTTTGCCAGGCTTCGATGGAATGGGCACATCCCATTTCATGTAAATGACAATAGGCCTCGCGGATGTTTTTATTAATCCAGGTTTCCTCGCGGGTGTCGGTGGTGGTCGCACAGGCTTCAATCGTGGCGGCAAAGTTGCTATCAACCTTGATGTCAAATTCCTTTCGCCGCACAACCTTGCGCAGGCTTCGTGGCACATGAAAACCATCCAGCGGGATCACGCCGCGCCATTCCGGGTCAATCCAGTACAGCGTTGGATCATCGTGGCTTTCGGCCATGGGAAAAAGCCCCACGGAATAGGCGCGGATCAGAAGCTCTGGCGTTAGCTGGTTTGACATAATTGCTGAAATAATTGCATGTCCTGGTTGTGCGGACGGTTTTTTCCGTCAGCGCCTGTATTTCATATGTGCATTGGTCTTGCGGCAACAAGATGAAAATTAATCTATCCGGATTTCCTGCAATTGAGTATAATGAGATCTATACTTAAAGGGGTTCATTTTTAGTTTGGCGCGACCATATTGACAGATAAAACCAGGATGCCGTTTTGCGATAAAGAAAATTGGTGTCCTGTTTTCCAAAATATGATTTGGCATTGTGTAACGTGCGTGTTCGGAACATGATCCGAAAAATTCAACCGTATGTTTTCTAAGGGGGTATTATGAAACTTTTACGATCCGTTGGTGTTGCCTTCCTTGTTTCGACGGCTTTAGTCGGCGCATACGGAACGACAACGGCTTTTGCCCAGCAGGCGGGTCCTGCTGGTCTTAGCCAGCTTCCCCCGGCTTTGCGGGCGGCTCTTTTATCTGGGAATTCGACGCAAATCCAGTCAGCAATCCAAGCCCTGAGTGGTGGTAATCCGACGCAGGCAGCAAGTCTTGCCCAGCAGGTTGTTGCAGCGGCAGAACAGCTTGTTCAGTCTGACCCTCAGGCGGCCCTTGCGGCGGCGCAGGTGGCTGTCAATATTGTCAGCAACAGTTCGGTCCAGAATTCCGCGCCAGCTTATGCCAATAATGTGGCCGCGAGTGCGGCCCGTATTGTTGTTAATCCGAATGTGATTCGGGCCGCGCCAGCCCAGGTTGCGCAGGTTGCGGAAAGTGCGGTTAAAGTAGCAATGACTCCGGTTGTATATCAGGCTAGTCCGGCAGCAAGCGTGCAGGTTGCTGCCAATGCACATTCAGCGGCAAATAATCCGACCGTTGTAGCAATTGCGCCGGAGGCGGTGCAGCAAGTGACTGTGGTTATTCGTCAGGCAAGTTCCAATCCTCAGTTAAATGCAGCGAACCAGGTGAATAGTGCCCAAATGAATGCCATATTGGGGGGGGCGCAGCAAGGGCAGCAACAGCAAGGGCAGCAACAGCAGCAGGGGCAGTCGCAAAATATTCAAACAGGCGATAATACTAATTCCTCCGACGATTCATTTGGAATCGAACCACCTGAACTGGACTCGGCTGCACAGAATGACGCTTCGCCGATCCGACCAATATGATGTGGCAATTAAACAAAAACCGGGGATCGTTTGATCCCCGGTTTTTATTTTACTTCTTCATATCCATGAATTTTTCAAGCCAGTGAATATCGTAATTCCCGGCCTGAATATCAGGATTGGCCAACAGGCGCTGATGCAGTGGAATGGTGGTTTTGATGCCGCCAATCGCATATTCGGCCAGCGCACGACGCAGGCGCATCATACATTCTTCGCGGTCACGACCATGCACGATCAGCTTGGCGATCATGCTGTCGTAATAGGGCGGGATCGAATAACCGGCATAAATGCCACTATCAACACGCACACCCAAACCGCCGGGCGCGTGATATTCCTGAATTTTACCAGGCGAGGGCACAAAGGTTTGCGGGTCCTCGGCATTGATGCGGCATTCAATGGCATGGCCATTGATTTCGATATCGTCCTGGGTAAAGGACAGTTCCATGCCAGCGGCAACGCGGATCTGTTCACGCACCAGATCAACGCCTGAAATGGCCTCTGTCACCGGGTGTTCCACCTGCAAACGGGTGTTCATTTCAATGAAATAGAACTCGCCATTTTCATAAAGAAACTCGATGGTCCCGGCATTGCGATAGCCCATGCCGCGCATGGCATTGGCAACGATGCCACCAATGCGCGCCCGTTCCTCGGGCGAGAGCATCGGTGCCGGGGCTTCTTCCAGAACTTTCTGGTGGCGGCGCTGAAGGGAGCAGTCACGCTCGAACAGGTGCACGGCATTGCCGTGTGAATCGCCAATGACCTGCAATTCGATATGGCGCGGCTTGCCCAGATATTTTTCCATGTAAACTGCAGCATTGCCAAAGTTCTGCAAGGCTTCCTTGCGGGTCATGGAAAAGGCTTCGGCAAGGTCTTCATCGCGTTCCACGACCTTCATGCCACGGCCACCACCGCCGCCGGATGCCTTGATCAGCACCGGATAGCCGATGTCGGCAGCACATTTTTTAGCCTGCTCGACAGTGGTGATTTCACCATCGGACCCGGGAACGACCGGAATGCCAAGTTTTTCAGCCGTTTGTTTGGCGGTGATTTTATCGCCCATCGTCCGGATATGTTCCGGGCTGGGGCCGATAAAGGTAAAGCCGTGTTCTTCGACCATTGCGGCGAAATCGGCACTTTCCGAGAGAAAGCCATAACCGGGATGGATGGCTTCGGCCCCGGTAATTTCAGCCGCCGACAGGATGGCCGGAATATTCAGATAGCTGTCACGCGATGCTGCCGGACCAATACACACGGCTTCGTCCGCCAGGCGAACATGCATGGCATTGGCATCGGCGGTGGAATGCACCGCAACGGTTTTGATGCCCATTTCGCGGCAGGCGCGCTGGATACGCAGCGCGATCTCGCCCCGGTTGGCAATCAGGATTTTTTCAAACATTGCGGTTATAACCCCGGATTATTCAATGATGACCAGCGGTTCGTCATATTCGACAGGGTTGCCGTCGGTTGCAATAATCTGGCTGACTTTACCGGCCTTCGGTGCGCGGATCGGATTGAAGGTTTTCATGGCTTCAATCAGCATCAGGGTCTGGCCTTCGGCAACGGTGCTGCCAGCGGTGATAAACGGTGCGGCACCGGGTTCCGGTGCGAAATAGACAACACCGACCATCGGCGATTTAACGCAACCCGGATGCGACGCAATGTCGCCACCCGATGCGGCGGCGGCCGGTGCCGCAGCGGCGGCAACAGGTGCTGCTACCGGGGCCGGTGCCGTGGCATAGGTTGTGCCCTGGCGGGCAACGCGGATTTTGTTGTCGCCATCGGCAACTTCAATTTCCGTCAAATTGGTTTCGTCCAGCAATTCTGCAAGCTGGCGAATGGCGTCGTTATCGATGTTGAACTTGCTCATTTCGACTATCTTTTATGATGATGGAGCGATAAGGGGTTTCAACGCGTCGAGGGCAAGAACATACCCTTGGGCACCAAAGCCGCAAATCATGCCTTTGGCGGCCTTTGAAACAAAGGAATGGTGCCGGAATGTGTCGCGCTGATGAATATTGGACAGATGTACCTCGATGATCGGCAGGTCAGATGCCAGCAAGGCATCCAGAAGTGCGACCGATGTATGTGTATAGGCCGCAGCATTCAAAATGATGCCGCAACCCTTTACACGGGCTTCCTGTACCCAGTCAACCAGAACGCCCTCATGATTGCTTTGGTGAAAGGCAATCGTCATGCCCAGCGTTGCGGCATGGTTTTCGCACAGTGACTTTATATCCTCAAGCGTGGTCGTCCCGTAAATGTCGGGCTGACGCTGTCCCAGAAGATTAAGGTTAGGCCCATTTAAGATATAGACGGGTTTTGTCATCCGGTCTCGCATATCCAGCAGTTTGTGGTGCGTTTATACCACGACGAAAGTCTGACGCAACGCCGCATTCCTTACATCCAGATTGCCAAATATGCCAGCTTTGATGTGAAAGAGCCGTTAAGGGGCACATTTTCCGGGTCATGCCCAGCGATTGTGGTGGTGGTACTTATCACGTCTTGCCATCGTTCCCGGTGCTGACCATACTGCGCACCAGCATTCAAGGATTAGGAAAGTCAGCAGAACAATGCGTCTTACGATCAATGGTGAAGACCGTATCATCGAAAATGCCGCCACCGTCGCCGATCTGCTTGCGCAATTGAATATTGCCGCAACCAAGGTCGCCGTGGAGCGCAATCTGGAGATCGTGCCCAAAACGGCCTATGATGCCACGCGATTGGGCGAGGGCGACCGGCTGGAGATCGTCCATTTTATTGGCGGTGGTTCGGGCGAACCGGAACTGGCCGCCGCGGCGGATGACAGCTTTGTTGTGGCCGGGCACAGTTTTAAATCCCGCCTTTTGGTTGGCACCGGTAAATATCGCGATTTCGAGGAAACCCGACTGGCCATTGAAGAATCGGGCGCGGAAATTGTTACCGTTGCCGTGCGCCGGGTGAATGTGACCGACCCCAGCCAGCCGATGCTGGTTGATTATGTTGATCCGAAAAAATACACCTATCTGCCCAACACTGCGGGCTGCTTTACCGCCGATGATGCCATGCGCACCTTGCGCCTGGCCCGCGAAGCCGGCGGCTGGAACCTGGTGAAGCTGGAGGTCTTGGGCGATCAGAAAACCCTGTATCCCAATATGCCCGAAACCCTGAAAGCGGCCGAAATCCTGATCAAGGAGGGTTTCGATGTGATGGTTTATTGCAGCGATGACCCCATCCAGGCAAAAATGCTGGAGGATATGGGCTGTGTCGCCATCATGCCTCTGGGCTCGCTGATTGGGTCGGGCATGGGGATCATCAACCCGGTCAATATTGCCCTGATCAAGGAAAACGCCAGTGTGCCGGTACTGGTTGATGCCGGTGTTGGCACGGCATCCGAGGCATCCTATGCGATGGAGCTGGGCTGTGATGGTGTTTTGATGAACACGGCCATTGCCGGGGCCAAAGACCCGATCCGTATGGCACGCGCGATGAAACATGCGGTGATTGCCGGGCGCGAGGCCTTTTTGGCCGGGCGGATGCCGCGCAAACGTTATGCCGACCCCTCTTCGCCGCTGGCCGGGATCATTTGATCGGTCGTTAACCCGTTTAAGAATAAAGGCTCCGTTTCCATATCGAAACGGAGCCTTTGGTTTTATTTTGGAACCGAAACTGAAAAACTGCCAATGTTGGCAATTTTTAAATCAGGACTCTTTTTCCAGTCCGGCATCGACCAGCGATTTGACCCGTTCCATATCGGCACCGGCCACCAGCGTTCCATTGATCAAAAAGGCCGGTGTGCCATTCACACCAATTGATTTTGCCATTGCGGCATTGCGCGACAGTTCCTGGCGAATGTCATCGCCATTCATATCCTTGCGCATCTTTGCCACATCAATACCGGCACCGGCGGCCAGTTCGTCAATACGATCATCGGTCAGTTTGCCACGGCTGCCCATCATGGCGCGGTGTAATTCAAGGTATTTGCCCTGCTTTTGTGCTGCCAGGGCGGCCTTGGCGGCCACCAGCGATTCGGGTGTCAGGATCGGCAGTTCCAAAAATACGGTGCGAATTTTTTGCGTGTCGTCATCGGCCATTGCCATCACATCATCAAAGGCGCGTTTGCAATAGCCGCACTGATAGTCAAAAAATTCGACAACCGTAACCGGAGCATTGGTCGCGCCAACCGATGGCGCAGTGGAATCCTTGCTGGTCAATGCCTTCCAGACCGGGGCAATGGCTTCGTCCTGAAGGCGGGTTTTTTCCGCCATTTGCCATGTTTGTACATTTTGCAGTGCCTTGAGCAACACATCAGGATGGTCCATGAGGTAGTTTTCAATCATGGTCTCAACCTGCTTTTGCTGCGCGTTGGAAAGACTGTCATCAGCAGCATGAGCCGGGGTCACAGCCATGATCGAGAGGGGCAGGGCAATGGCGGCAAATCCGGCGGCTTTTTTGAAAAGATGCAAAGGCATTGAAATCCCTGTTCTAATTGTCCGGTGCCAGCGACGGTAGCACTTTGATAAAAATTCTCTTTTGCCTTGATACGGGACGGGTCTCTAGCGGGAAAGTAAAATATGCGAGAGGTAGGTCACAGCATGGGTTGGGCGGTTGGGATGCGGGGTGGCGGCAATGCCGATCCAGACCAGTTTGACATCGCGGGTATTGGTGTCGGGCCAGTAATGGCGATGTAACGTTGCAAGGTCCAGATAGTCGGTTTGCCAATAGCCGGTTTCATCCGGGGCAGGATGATTGAGCAGGGGCGTTTGACCCACCGGGCTGCCACCAACCGGAATTTGCAAAATATAGTCCACACCGGGCAGACCAATGCCGAGATCGTTTTCAGTCCAGCGGGTGGCCTTCTGGTTTTTGAACCCGAGAATAAGCGTGATGTCGCCCGCCATTGCCCCGTTTCGCAATTGCCAGTCAAAGGACAGGAAGGGGCTGCCAAGAATGGCGACATTGGTGCGCCGCCCGAGCTGTATTGGCTGGTTTTGCGACGGATGCGATGAAATGCCAAGTGCGATGCGCCCGTCAATATTGTCCCAGAACAGCGCGTCGCGTCGCGCGCCATTTTCAGGCATCCTGCCTGGCTTAGGGGAGGATATATCGGCAGATGGAGCGGCCGCATAAAGCCAGTATTCCGGCAGTTTTCCGGGCTTAAGCGAAAACGGCGCATAAAGCAGTTTTAGTCCGCCATCCGCATTGACCCCCGCGCCCGGCAAGGTACAGGCGGTAAGAAGAAAACCCAGCGCCAGTCCGATTATCAGGCCGACAGAGTGTCTAAAACGCTTACGCATATGATGACGGTGCTTTTTTTGCCTATGCCCGCTATTTCGCACGTGCTGATAACCAGGAAACAATAGCTGAGGAGATTGATCGGAACCGGAAAAACCGGGGCATTCACAGACAATATCTGTCGCGGGCACCCCGGTTTTTGGGGTGATCAGTTTGGTTTATCCGGTTCGGTCGCACGCAAAATATCCTGCGCGCGCTGCCAGGGGGCGGTGCCGCTTTTAAGTTCGCGATCCGCCTGCACGGCATGGTACCGCGCCGCACTGCGATCACCGGTCAACAGGCTGTATTCGGATTGCGAAAGCGAAGCTTCCCCCTGGTTATTGAGCCGCGATTCGGTAATGGCGCGGAAACGCCAGGCCGAGGCGTTGTCCCGTTCCTTTGACAGGGCGGCCAAAAGGTTTTCCTTCGCATCGGGCAGCAGATCGGCGTTGTTGGATTCCAGTTCGGCATGGGCCAGCAAAATACGAATGAGCGGTGCACCGTCGGACTGCTGAACGGCCTTTTTCAACGGTTCGATTGCTTCGTTGGCCTTGCCGAATTCCAGCAATACCTGGCCTTTCAGCTCGGCAAAATAGGGGTTTTCCGGTTCGTCGGCGATCAGGTCATTAATGCGGTCGAGTGCGGGTTGCAACTGCGAGTCGCGATAATAGCCAATGGCGCGGGCATAGCGTGCGGCTATGCTGGTATCCGATTCCGGGTACTGGCGCAGCGTCATTTGCAGGCCGTTGGTAAAGGCGTATAGCTTGGCCCGCATCCGGGCGTGGCGTTCATACAGGGCCGGGGAAACCTTGGCATCCTTAAGTGGTGAATTGGCAACATAGTTTTCCAGGAATTCAACACGTTCGGTGGTCAACGGGTGACTGCGCAGATACGGGTCCTGGTTGGCGGCACTTAACAGCTCCTGGCCTTCCAGCTTTTCCATGAAATCGCGCATCCCGCGCGCGGAAATGCCGGCCTCGGTCAGGAATTTGACACCGGCCTGGTCGGCACTGCTTTCCTGGGTGCGCGAATAGGCCAAAAAGTTGCGCTGGGCAATGTTCTGCCCGCCAATAACGGCTGCTGTTCCCACATCGGCCCGGCCCGCGGCCACACCGGCGGCAACACCCAGAACGGTGGAGAGAATGGAAATGGCCGATGCGTTGCGCAACTGGTCCTGCACGCGCGAAAGATGGCCACCGGCAATGTGGCCGGTTTCGTGCGCGATTACGCCCATCACCTGTTCGGGAGTATCTGCTTTCAACAGAAGCCCTGTATTGATAAAAAGTTTTTGCCCACCGGCAACGAAGGCATTGAGGCTGTTATCGGAAACAATGTAAACCGATACAGCCTGTGGATCGAGGCCAGCGGCCTTGAATATGGGCGTGGCATAGAGACGAAGGGTTTCTTCGATTTCCGTGTCACGGATAAATGAACGGCCTTGAGCGAAAGCAACGCTGGGCAAGGCAACAAGGAAAATGGCAGTGAGTGTTAAAATGCGTCTAAGCAAAATATGCGTTCCGTATGTTCGTTCATCCGGGCCAGGCGAAAAGTCATTTGGCCAGCCATCATGGCGGATCGCCGCGATTTGCGCAATGACTGCCATCCTTGGCGCATGTAGTAGCACACCACAAAATCTTGGCCAGATCGGGGCAGTGAAAGGTGTTTTGGGCGGTGTGACTGCCGATGAGCCTCTGGCGGTACAAACCGCGCGGGATGTTCTTTCGGCAGGGGGTACTGCCGCCGATGCCGCCGTGGCCCTTTATGCCACCATGACAGTGACCAAACCTTCGGTCGCCGGTATTGGCGGCGGCGGGGTGTGCGTGGTGCATGACCGCGCGGCCAAAAAGGTCGAAGTTCTTGATTTCTGGCCCCGTCCGGGAACACAAACAGCGGATGGTCAAATCCATACGGCTGTGCCCGGTGTGCCCCGTGGCCTTTATGCCCTAAGCGCGCGTTATGGCCGTCTGAACTGGGGACAACTGATTGCCAGTGCCGAGCAGGATGCGCGTTTTGGCATCCCGCTGTCACGCTCGCTCAAGATGGATATTGACGCATCACGCGAAAAAATCCTGTCAACGCCTTCCCTGGCAAATATCTACAGCCGCGATCGTCAACTTTTGAAAGTGGGCGACCGGGTGCAGCAAATGGGTCTGGGGGCGCTATTAACCTCGCTTCGGGTCAAGGGGCCGGGCGATTTTTATAATGGCGTGCTCGCCAGCCAGATTGTAAAGGCCGTGACCGCCGCAGGGGGCACATTAACGCTGGCTGATCTCAACAATTACAAACCCGTCTGGCGCGAAGCAACTGTGGTGAAATCGGGCAATGAAAATATTTATTTCAGTCAGGCGCCGAAATCGGCAACCGGGAAGGATGTTATCGCCGGAACCGATGATCTGGCGGGGATTTTGAACCGTTATTTGGCCGATATTGATAATGCACCGGCCAATGCGGCCAAAGGCGGGCGCAGCGGTTTTGTTGTTGTGGATGTCGAGGCAAATTCCGTTGCCTGTGAAACAACCATGACCGAACCGTTTGGTGTCGGAATCGGGGCGGATGCCTTTGGCCTTGATCTGGCCAGCGGCGATATTTCGCAGCCTTTGGTTGGCCCGGTTCTTAAGGTAAACCCCAATGTTTGGGAATTCTATTATGGCATCGCGGGGAGCGATACGCCCGCTGGTGCCACCAAGCAGATCGCGCAAATGGCCGAAGACCTGGAAGGGGCCGGCAGTGCCGCCAATGTTCCGCTGAACAATGATGGTGTGTCACTGGTGAACCGGGTGTCGTGCCCGCAGGGTATTCCGCCGCATCCGGAAAGCTGCCAGTTTGTGGCTGACCCGGCCGGGGCCGGGATGGCGATGGGCCGTTAACCTCGGGCTGATCTATCAAAAGACCCATTTCCTGCCTGTATGTGTTTCATGCAGGCAGGTTTCGTTTTGACGGACTGGATGGAAAATGACGCTGAAAAAATCTGAACGGGGTGCCATTTCACCCTTTATTGTCATGGATGTTTTGCGCGCAGCCAATATGCGCCAGCAAAGCGGCAAGGCGGTATATCACCTTGAGGTCGGACAACCGGGCACACCGGCCCCGCGCAAGGTACGCGAGGCGGCGGCCCGTGCCCTTGAGGATGATTTAATCGGCTATACCGACGCGCTGGGGGTTGAACCTTTGCGCACCGCCATTTGCGGGCATTATCAGCGTAAATTTGGTGTGTCGCTGGACCCGTCGCGCATTTGTGTTGCCAGTGGATCATCCTCCATTTTTGTGCTGGCGTTTCTGGCTGCCTTTGATGCGGGCGACCGCGTTGCAATGGCGGCCCCGGGTTATCCCGCTTACCGCAATATTCTGGGCGCACTGGGGATTGAAACCGTCACCCTGATGGCCGGACCCGAAAGCCATTACCAGCCGACAGTTGCGATGTTGGAAGCCCTGGATAAGCCGGTTGATGGTCTGATCCTTGCCAGCCCGTCCAACCCGGCGGGCAGCATGGTCTCGCGCGAAAAATTTGCCGAATTGGTGGCCTATTGCAAAAACAAGGGCATTCGCCTGATTTCAGACGAGATCTATCAGGGCATTTCCTTTGGTGATGTGGCCGATTCTACGGCTGTCGAATTTGGCGACGATGCCTTTATCGTAAACAGCTTTTCCAAATATTTTTCCATGACCGGCTGGCGTTTGGGCTGGGCTGTAGTGCCACCTGATCTGGGGCGCCAGGTGGAATGTTTGCAGCAGAACCTGTTTATTTCGGCACCAACCCTGTCGCAATTGGCTGCCGTTGCCGCCTTTGACTGCGAGGATGAATTGCAGGGCAATATTGCCGCCTATGCCCGGAACCGCGAAATCCTGCTTAATGACCTGCCCAGGGCCGGGTTTGACGAGTTTGCCCCGGCGGATGGGGCGTTTTATTTATATGCTGACGTCTCGCGCCATACAGATGATAGCGAGGCTTTCTGTAAACGCATGTTGGACGAGACAGGTGTTGCCGTAACACCGGGCACCGATTTTGACCCGTTTCGCGGCAAATCCTATGTGCGGTTTTCCTTTGCACATAGCGAACAAACCATGCTGGGGGCGGTAAAGGCCCTGCGTGACTGGCAAAAATGATCTGCCCCTGCGTGTAGGCGCATTCTGGCATAAATGGGCTGTTAAGTTCATATCCGTCGAAAGACGACCAGAACCGCCCCGATGATCAATAAAACAGCCCCTGCAATGGCGAAGGCCGAGTTTTGTGGTGGGCTGTTTGCCTTTATCATGTCCGCTGCCAGCCCGAAAACAAGCTGGCTGGCAATAAGAATGGCAATTGTCGAGGCCGCGCCCAACCGCTGATAGCCGATAATGCTGGCAAAGACAAAGAACGAGCCAAGAAGACCGGGAAGAACACTCCACGCCCGAAACTGGGTAATGACTTCGACAAAGCCCGAGAAGCCATTCCGGCTGACCAGGATCAGCATCAGGGCCGCCAGCCCGACAGCGGAATTTGTCACCAGAATGATCAGGGTGGTTGAGACGGTTTCGCTCATGCGGACCATCAGGCTGTTTTGAATAACAAGTGCTGCCCCGGCAGCAATCAAGAGCCCCAAGATTGGCAGAAATGTCATGGTCTTAGTGATCCTTGAGGTGATCCTTGGGGGTCAGGCGGGAATCAAGCACAAGTTGCAAAAAGACGAGATCAAGCCAGCGTCCGAATTTGCAACCCACTTCCCTGAGATGGCCGGTAGGGGTAAATCCCAGCTTTTCATGAAGCCGGATGGATCCGGTATTTTGGGCCTCAATCCCGGCCACCATGACATGTTTTCCCATGTCGCTGGCGTTTTTAATCAGGCTTTGCAGCAGGGCCTTGCCAATACCACCCCCACGGCGGTCCGCCCGAACATAAACTGAATGTTCGACAGTATGACGATAGCCATCCCATGCGCGCCAGTCACCAAACGAGGCATAACCCAACACGGTGTCCGTGTCATCAACGGCTACGAACACCGGGTAGCCCGCTTTCTGCCGCTCTGCCATCCAATGTTGGCGATTGGCGACATCAACGGTGGTATCGTTCCAGATGGCTGTCGTATTCGTTACGGCATCATTGTAAATTGTCATGATCGCTTCGGCGTCATCCTGGGTGGCGTTGCGGATTTTCATGTTGCTCTCGCTGTTTGTTCATTATAAGAATACATATGTCTACTATATTAAACGATATTGATCAACGAATTGGTGCGCGCATCCGCACGGAACGGGAAAAACGCGGGTGGTCCCTAACCGACCTTGCCGAGAAATCCGGGGTGTCGCGGGCAATGGTTTATAAGGTTGAACGTGGTGAAAGCAGCCCGACGGCGACGCTTTTGGCAAAGCTTTCCGGAGCGTTTAACCTGAGTATGTCAGCCTTGTTGTTGCTGGCGGAAAAGCATGAAGAACGCCTCGTGCGGGCGGCGGATCAGCCGGTGTGGGTGGACCCGCAAAGTGGATATGTGCGTCGCCATGTCTCTCCGACATCGGACTTCCCGCTTGATCTTGTGCGTGTTGATTTGCCTGCGGGTGCTGAAATTCCGATGCCCGCTGCGGCCTATTCATTTTTACGGCAACTGATATGGCTGCAGGAGGGCGAGCTTGTTTTCATCGAAGGTGGGGCGCGCCACGAAATGAAACCAGGTGACTGCCTGGAACTGGGGCCGCCATGCGACTGTGTTTTTAAAAATGAAAGTTCACAATCCTGCACATATGCCGTGATTGTTGTCCGTAAAGATTAACCGTTTGAGTGTGCAACAGGCCGGATAGTTTGGCTGTGCAGCTCTATTGGCGCACGATACCCCAAGAAGGCCCGTGGCGTATGCAGATACAACAACCCCCGCCAGAATATGGCGGGGGGTGTGTGTTTCAGGCGGGTAAGTGGCGGGTTAGTTGCTCCACCAGCCTTTGCGCTTGGGCTTTGGTTTCGCCGGGGCTGCGGGCGTGGTTTCGGTTTTTTCTGCCTCGGCCGGTTTTTTGGTGGCCGCAGCTTCGGTCGGTTTGGGCTCGCTGCTTGTGGGTGCAGTCACCGTCTCCGTTGCCGGTTTGGCTGGGCTAGGTTTGTCTGCTTCCAGATCAACCGGTTTGCTGCTGGCTTCCGTCTTTGCGACTGCGGGGTCCGGTTTCGGCGTTGCCGCAGGTTCAAAGGTTGCCTCAGGGGCAGATGCTGCCGGTGCAGCCGATGTTTCAGGTGCTGAAACGGTAGCTACGGCCTTGTTTGCTTCATCTTCACTGGTGGCTTCCGGTGCAGGGCCGTTCTGGATCGGGATATTGCGCACTTCGCCACGATCGTTACGGTCACCGTTATCGCGGCTGCGGCGGTTATCCTTGTTGCGGTCGCGACGGTCACGGCGCTGGCGGGCCGGAGCCGGGGCGGTTGTGCTGCGCTCGCGTGCTGCACGAATGCCGCCTTCTTCGCCTTCTTGCGGGCCAAAGCTGTCGGCATCCTGGCCTTCGCTATCGGCATCGATCACAAGGTCGGTTTCGCTGCCATCCGGCGCGGTATGGTCGCGTGCCCGGCGTTTTTCGGTTGCTTCGGCATCATCGGCAGGGGAAACGACGCGCGGTGCGGTTTCAAAATCCTGACGGCGCGACCGGCGACGGCCGCCGCGTTTACCGCGACGACGGCGTTTGCGTGATGATTCGTCATCATCGTCATTGTCATCGCCGTTATCCGACGCCGAACCGGTATCCTGATTACCGTCATTCGCGGCATCATTATCGTCATTATCGGATGACGGGGTGTCATCACGGTCATCCTGGCGGCCCCGACGGCGACGGCGACGGCGACGACGTTTGTTCTGGTCGTCATTGTCGCTGTTCTGATCGTTATCGTCGTCACGGCTGGTATTTTCAACCAGCTCTTCCTCGACCTTTTCGATCGGCGCTTCGATGGCGGTCAGCGATACACTGTCGGTATTGAGAACGGCGGTATGATGATGCTCTTCGTCACCGGCTTTCGGGGCGCGGGTGCGCTCGATCCGGTGATCCGGCGAAATTAGGCTGTCATCCCCGAAAATCATCACGGTGAAGCCGTAACGCTGTTCGATTTCGGCCAGGGAATCGCGTTTGCGATTCAGGATGTAAAGGGCGACCTCGCTGGCAACATGGACGGTCAGGGCACCCGCACGGCGGCGCATGCCTTCTTCCTCGATCACGCGCAACAGGTGCAGGGCCGAACTTTCGATTGAGCGAACCAGGCCAACGCCACGGCAATGGGTGCAGACCTCGAATGCGCTTTCAACCAGCGACGGACGCAGGCGCTGACGCGACATTTCAAGCAGACCAAACGGGCTGATGCGGCCAATTTGCAGGCGCGCCCGGTCGTTGCGCATCGCTTCTTTGAGCTTGCGTTCAACGGCCGACTGGTTGCGATGATCTTCCATGTCGATAAAGTCGACAACGATCAGACCTGCAAGGTCACGCAGGCGAAGCTGGCGGGCCAGTTCTTCGGCAGCTTCCAGGTTGGTTTTGTAAGCCGTTTCTTCGATATTGCGTTCGCGGGTCGACCGGCCAGAGTTAACGTCAATCGCAACCAGGGCTTCGGTCGGGTTGATCACAATGTAACCACCCGATTTAAGCTGGACAACCGGGT
This sequence comes from Thalassospira profundimaris, assembly GCF_003326755.1. GTDB lineage: Bacteria > Pseudomonadota > Alphaproteobacteria > Rhodospirillales > Thalassospiraceae > Thalassospira > Thalassospira profundimaris_B. The sequence continues at coordinate 260,087 of NZ_JPWH01000002.1, forward strand.
TCAACATGGCATCAAGCTGGCTTTCCACCTGGAAACGATGGAACAGCGGCACGCCCTGATCCTTGTAGGGCTGAACACGCTTGGCATGTGACGGCATCAGCATTTTCATGAAGTCTTTGGCAACGCGGTAGCCATCGTCGCCTTCGACCAGAACTTCATCCACATCGCGTGCATAAAGGTCACGGATGGACCGTTTGATCAGGTCGGCTTCTTCATAAATCAGGCAGGGGGCCTGGCTTTGCAGGGTGGTTTCGCGAATGCGGTCCCACAGGCGCATCAGGTAATCAAAGTCGCGCTTGATTTCGGCCTTGGTCCGTTCGGCCCCCGCAGTACGGACAATAACCGCCATGCCGCCGGGAATTTCCAGCTCTGCCAGAATGGATTTCAGGCGCTTGCGATCCTGCGCATTGGTGATCTTGCGTGAAATGCCGCCACCCCGCGGGGTGTTGGGCATCAAAACGCAATAACGACCGGCCAGCGACAGGAAGGTGGAAAGGGCGGCACCCTTATTGCCACGTTCTTCCTTAACAACCTGAACCAGCAAAATCTGGCGGCGTTTGATCACTTCCTGGATCTTGTAGCGTTTTTGCAGTTGCGGGCGCACATTATCGGAGAAATCATCGGTGTCATCGCCACCCATGTCTTCGATATTTTCGTCATCATTGACGGTTTCGGTGTCGTTTTCGTCAATATCGACCGAAATTTCGGCAATCTCGGCAGCCATCGTGGCAACGGTGTTCGAGCCACCATTGTTGCCGTCATCCCCGTTATCGTCATCGTCCTGGTTCGATGCGTCGGTTGATGCGTCGCTGGTGCCTGCATCATTTTCGTCGGTTTTTTTGCGCCGGTTGCGCACACGGCGACGGCGCGGTTTGGCATCTTCGTCACTGTTATCGATACCGGCCGCATCACTGTTTTCCGGTGCTGCTGTATCATCAGCTGCATCGGCGGCATCGGTTGCCTCTTCGGGTTTGTCAGATGCGTCGGCGCTATCGGTGCTTGCCTCGTCCTTGCGCGGCTTGCGGCGCGAGCGCGATCGTGTCTGCCGTTTTTCTTTTTTCGGGGTATCGTCATCATCCCCGCCGATATTGTCTTCGACAATTTCGGCATCCCGAACAGATTGTGTGCTGTTCTGTGCCCGCGTAATTGCTTCGCGGTCAGCAACGGGGATTTGATAATAATCGGAATGGATTTCGCTAAATGCCAGAAACCCGTGGCGATTCCCGCCATAATCGACAAATGCCGCCTGCAACGAGGGCTCAACCCGCGTTACCTTGGCAAGGTAGATATTACCTTTTATCTGTTTCTTGGTCGATGTTTCGACGTCGTATTCTTCTAGGCGATTTCCATTAATAACAACGACGCGGCTTTCTTCCGCGTGCGTTGCGTCGATGAGCATACGTTTGACCATTCGGAACCTGTTCCTAAAGGTCCCGCCAGTTTAATGCGTCTCGCTAAAGTGTGCTGATATGCAAACAAACCGGCGTTACCGAAGGCGCCGCCCACAAAGGTCGCGATATGTCCGTGATATGTATGGTTCATCGCGTTTCGGCTGCTCTTTCGGTATGGACCTGGTTTTGGTGTTAAAAATAAGAATTGCTTATGTCTGTATCGAGCGCGCCACGACAGCCTGATTTGGGAGGGCTCTATCGGGAGCGGGGATTGCCGCGTCACCGAGACACCGACCCGAGGAACTGCCACGTCGCGTCCTCAGCCTGACGGAGAATATTTTTGTCCCGTAAAGCATAGGAATCTCGGCGACAACATATCTCTTTTATTCTCAAGCCACAAACAATTTTGTTGCGTTCCGCTCAAGGTTTGTTCGCCTTGTGCATCAAAATCCCCGTTTTTTCCGGCTTTCATAGGCAGAAAAGAAAATTTGTCGCAAATAATTGCGATCATAACGATTTTTCAATTATTGGCGCGATTTGCAAATCGCGGTGACTTTGCCCCGCACAGATCAGCAGGGAACGGCATGAAGAATCGTCTGGATAAATAATGGCTGTACGCCACCCGCCAAAACACATAGAGAACACCCCATATGGTAAGGATGCAGGAATTGTGGAATGGGCCGCTGGGTCAATTACCCGTTAACTTTCTGGTTGCTATAAGCACAAACGGCATATGGTGTGTCGATATATCCGAAAAGCGGTAAAGCAGAATGGGGTCGGTGGTGCTTTTGCAAGGCAGGCAAAAACTCACGCAAGGCGGAATGTTGGGCGGTCGGGGTGCACGTGCGCTTGTCCTCGCCTTTTTATACTGCTTTTTTGCATTGACCCTCAGCACCGTGGCAGAGGCCAAAACGGCCAAGGTTCTGGGCGCGCGTCTTGGCGTTTATCCCGACAAAACACGCTTTGTGATCGACCTTGATAGCGAGGTTGACTACACCTATTTCCTATTGCCCGATCCGTTTCGCATTATCATTGACATGCCTGAAATCGACTGGAGCGCCCCGCCGGGCAAGGTGACATCCGGGGGCGGACTTATTTCGGGTTTGCGTTATGGCCTGTTTAAACCCGGCACGTTTCGCGTTGTTCTGGATGTGAGCAAGCCCGCCCTGATTTCCAAGATTTTTACTCTGCCTGCCAGCGGGGGGAAACCAAACCGCCTTGTGATTGATATTGCCCCCACATCCCGCGATACCTTTATGGCGGCATCGCGCGAAAGCATGGCGGCCTATTCGGCGCGCCAGCGCAACGATACCTCGGTCACGGAAAAGAGCGAGGATGTCGCGGTTGAAACCGGTAAAACCACCGGGCCGCGCAAACCGCTGATTGCCATCGATGCCGGGCATGGCGGGGTTGACCCCGGTACCATCGGGGTAGGGGGTATTTATGAAAAGGACATCACGCTGGCGGCAGCACGGGAACTGGCAAAGGTGCTAACGGATTCGGGGCGTTATCGCGCCCTTTTGACCCGTGACAAGGATGTGTTCCTGAAATTGCGTCAGCGTACCGAGATTGCGCGAAAAAACCACGCCGATCTGTTTTTGTCCCTTCATGCCGATTCCATTTCCGATCCCAATCATCGTGGGGCCTCGGTTTATACGCTGTCTGAAAACGCATCGGACAAGGAAGCATCGGCCCTGGCAAGCAAGGAAAACAAGGCCGATGTCATTGCGGGGATTGACCTTTCCGAGGAAAATTCGCTGGTGCAAAGCATTTTGATTGACCTTGCCCAGCGTGAAACCATGAATTTGTCGTCCAATTTTGCCACCGATATGGTGCGGGAACTGGCAAGCGATGTGAAATTGCAGCAACGGACCCACCGGTTTGCCGGTTTTGCCGTTTTGAAGGCACCGGATATTCCCTCTGCCCTGTTTGAAATGGGGTATTTGTCCAATCCGACAGATGCCAAATTGCTGCAATCACCGGCACACCGGGAAAAAATGGCAAAGGCCATTTTGCGGGCTTTGGACGACTATTTCAAAACCCACAAATTTTGACGGCTTCGGTAGTGGCAAAAATCATCTTATTTTGTCATGTCATGAAATTTTGCCGTTGTTTTGCCCGGTTTTGTCCCTACAGTTACTCTGACAAAGGTATAGGGTGCGTCTGTGCAGGTGCGGATTTTCATTAAAATCGACTGAAATTCGGGGATCAGAAAGCCGGGAGCCACGTTCCTGTGCAACGGGGCCACTTTTTTGCCGCGATGATAGGGCTTTGTGATATTCGTCCGAGCATGCACCCGCCCAGGCGGCAACAACAGCGAAACGATAAAGATCCGTTTAATGCGTATTTTTCTGACAATTACCGGTGTGCTTTTCCTGCTGGCAGTAGCAGGCGGGGCATGTGTTCTTGGTGTTTTCTGGCATTTTGGCCGGGACCTGCCTGACTATACCCAACTGGCTGATTACGAGCCGGAGGTTATGACCCGTGTTCACGCCGGCGACGGTGCCCTGATCGCGGAATATGCCAAGGAAAAACGTGTTTTTGTGCCGATCGAGCAGATCCCGCGCAAGGTCATTAATGCCTTTGTCGCTGCCGAAGACCAGAATTTCTGGACCCATCCCGGTATCGATTTTCCCAGTGTGTTTCGCGCGGCATTGACCAATATTGCCAATATCGGGTCCGGGCGTCGTCCTGTCGGGGCGTCAACCATTACCCAGCAGGTGGCAAAAAACTTTTTGCTGACCAACGAGGTTTCCTATGACCGTAAAATCAAGGAAGCCATCCTGTCTTTCCGGATCGAACAGGCCTTTTCCAAAAAACATATTCTGGAATTGTATCTGAACGAAATTTATCTGGGACGGGGCAGCTATGGTGTTGCGGCTGCGGCATTGCGCTATTTTGACAAATCCCTTGATGAATTGACCGTGGCCGAGGCCGCCTATCTGGGGGCTTTGCCCAAGGCACCTTCCAATTATGACCCGGTACGGGACCATGATGCGGCAAAAGGGCGTCGGAACTGGGTGATCGGGCGTATGCTCGACGAGGGCTATATTACCGAGGATCAGGCCAAAGAAGCCCTTGCCGCGCCCCTGATTGGCAAGGACCGTGAATCGGTCGATTATTATGCCAATGCGGATTATTTCGCCGAGGAAGTGCGCCGGGAACTGGTGGATCGGTATGGTGAAAACGTCCTGTATAATGGCGGTTTGTCGGTCCGGACATCAGTTGATCCGAAATTGCAGACCATTGCCAACAAGGTAATGTTTGATGGCTTGGTGGACTATGACCGTCGTCATGGCTGGCGGGGTCCGCTCGCCAAAATCGATATTTCCGGCGATTGGCAGAAACCGCTGGAACAGGTTCAGGCACCGCATGATGTGCCGTGGTTAAAGGCGGTTGTGCTGCGCCTGGATGGCAACGATGCCATGATCGGGCTTGAAAATGGCAAACAGGGGAAAATCCCGTTTGAGCAAATGAAATGGGCACGCCCCTGGGTAAAGGGCCAGCGCGTTGGCGGTGCGGTAAGCAAGGCGTCCGATGTGGTTAACCCCGGTGATGTCGTGATGGTTGCCAGCCTGAAAGATGATGACGGCAAGGTTCTCGATGGCAGTTATTCGCTCCAGCAAATTCCCAACGTCAATGGTGGGCTTGTGGCAATGGACCCGCATACCGGCCGTGTTCTGGCAATGTCGGGCGGTTTTTCGCATGATATGTCCAAATTCAACCGCGCGACCCAGGCCCATCGCCAGCCTGGTTCGGCTTTCAAACCCTTTGTTTATGTTGCGGCAATGGATTCCGGTTTTACGCCGTCCTCGCTTGTGCTTGATGCGCCGTTCGTGATTGATCAGGGACCAGGGCAGGGCAAATGGAAGCCGGGCAACTATAGTGGCAAGTTTTATGGTCCCTCGACCTTGCGCCTGGGGATTGAACTTTCGCGAAATCTGATGACGGTGCGTCTGGCTCAGACCATTGGGATGGAAAAGGTCGTCAACTATGCCGAAAAATTTGGTGTGGTGGACAGCATGCCCGCCGTTCTTTCGATGTCGCTGGGCGCTGCCGAAACCACCGTTTTGCGGCTGACCAATGCCTATTCCGAACTGGTTAATGGTGGCAAGAAACTGACCCCGACCCTGATTGACCGTATTCAGGACCGTCGTGGCAAGGTGATTTACCGCCGGGATGACCGGCAGTGCCCGGACTGCCAGGATGTGGTTTATAATGGTCAGTTGCCGCCTGAACTGCCTGATAATCGCGAACAACTGACCGATCCGGCCAGTGCCTTCCAGATTGTTTCAATGCTTGAAGGGGTTATTCAGCGCGGGACGGGGCGTCGCATGCGTAACTTGCCGTTCCCGCTGGCGGGTAAAACCGGTACCACCAACGATTCCCGCGATGCCTGGTTTGTCGGGTTTACCCCCGATCTGGCCCTTGGCGTTTATGTTGGCTTTGATGATAACCGTTCGCTGGGGGATCGTGAACAGGGGGCGTCGGCAGCAGCCCCTATTTTCCAGGAATTCATGGCAAAGGCGATGGATGGCGTCAAACCGGTTCCGTTCCGGACCCCACCCGGTATTCGGATGGTGCGTGTTGATGCGCGAAGTGGCCTTCCCGCACAGGCAGGTGACAGCAATGTTATTTGGGAGGCCTTCAAACCCGGCACCATTCCCGAACGCAATGATCGGGTGATTGATGGCAGTTCCCCGAATGGTGGGGGTAGCGGAAGCATGGGAAGCAGTAGCGATGGCGGCATTTCCAGCCCCAGCGGTATTTATTAGGCCTGTCAACGCGTTATCATGAACCGGTACATGAGTGAAAAGGGTTGGAGACCATCGTCTCCGGCCCTTTTTCCTGCACGGATGGAAGGACGAATTGTTTCTGTCTGTACAGTGGCAACATATTGCAAGTGACGGGGTGTTGATAAAACCGTCAAGACTTGGAAATATCTTTGTTACATGAACCCGTTATAATTCCCGCAGTTTTTCTATGGCTTTTGCTGGGAATTGGAAAATGTCACTTCGATTGACCCGACGCCGGTTTTTGCAGTCAACGGGGACGGCGGGTGCCGCCTCTGTTTTGGGCGGTTTTTTCATGCCCTCTATTTCACGGGCGGCGGATCGCCCTGTCATCACGCATGGTGTGCAAAGTGGTGATGTAACGGTAAATTCGGCCCGTATCTGGGCGCGGGCGGATCGCCCGTCGCGCATGATTGCCGAAATTGCCACGACCGAGGGCTTTTCCAAATCCATCAAAGTGCCCTATGTCGATGTGCTGCACGAAGGTGATTTGGCTGGCAAGCTGGCTTTGACCGATTTACCCGCCGGGCAGGACATTTTTTACAAAATCCATTTCGAGAATCTTGATAACGTTCGCGCAATATCCGAGCCGATTATGGGTCATTTCCGTACCAATCCGATGAAGCGCCGGAATATCCGCTTCGGCTGGTCTGGCGATACTGGCGGGCAGGGCTGGGGCATTGACGAGGATCGTGGCGGGATGAAAACCTATGCCACCATCACAGCACATCAGCCGGATTTCTTCATTCATTCCGGTGACACCATTTATGCTGATGGCCCCTTCATGGCCGAACAGAAAATGCCCGACGGCCAGATTTGGAAAAACCTGACCACCGAGGGAACCGGCAAAGTCGCCGAGACACTCGACGAGTTTCGCGCCAATTATAAATATAATATGCTTGATAAAAATGTGCGCGAGTTCAACCGCATGATCCCGGTTTATTATCAATGGGATGATCACGAGGTTTTGAACAACTGGTATCCTGGCGAAATGCTGACGAACGATGACCGCTATAGCGAAAAATCGGTTTCATTGCTGGCAGCGCGCGCCAATCGCGCCTTTCGCGAGATGCTGCCGGTGCGTGAACAGCCGCAGGAGCCAGGGCGGGTTTATCGCACCATTTCCTATGGTCCGTCGCTGGAAATTTTTGTGCTGGATATGCGGTCCTATCGCGGCCCCAATGATGGCAATAACGGCCTGGTTGAAAACGACAAGACGGCCTTTTTGGGTAAACAGCAGATTGAATGGCTTAAACGTGCCCTGTTGAACTCCAAGGCGACCTGGAAAGTCATTGCGGCTGACATGCCGATTGGCATGATTGTCTACGATGACTGGAAAAACAAAAGCACCTTTGAAAACCTGGCCAATGGCGACGGTGCCCCTGCAGGCCGGGAGCTGGAAATTGTTGATTTGCTGCGTTTCATCAAATCAGCCAGAATTCGCAATACGGTCTGGCTCACCGCCGATGTGCATTACACCGCTGCGCATTATTATGACCCGGCCAAGGCGCAATTCACTGATTTTGATCCGTTTTGGGAATTTGTTTCAGGTCCCCTGCATGCCGGGACATTTGGCCCCAATGACATGGACAATACCTTTGGACCACAGGTCAAATTTGCCAAATATCCCAGCAAGGAGCAGGGTGTCAATTTGCCACCTTCGGCAGGGATGCAGTTTTTTGGCCTGATCGACATTGATGGCGAGAGCGAACAGTTGCGCGTTTCCCTGCGCGATGTTGCCGATACCGAGCTTTATACCGTGACTCTGGACCCTGTATATAGCTAGGTACGATTTATATCCTGGTGATGATGTGATGATCCCGGTGCCCGATGATGGGCGCCGGGGTTTTTTTTATGTGGCTGCGGGGGTTTCAAGACGGGCAAAAGCTGATATAACCCGCGCGACGATTGGCAATGACGTGATCATGACGTTGCCCGACGGGATTCACGAATGTAACGGAGACATCAATGCGCGCCGAAGCACAGGCATTGGTAGATGAGATCAAGCAGTCGATGGCACTGCTGAGGAGGCATCTTTGACTGGGATAATGCCCTTAGACGTCTCGACGAATTAAACGCCCTGGCCGAAGACCCCACCTTGTGGGACAAGCCGGAAAATGCGCAGAAAATCATGCGCGAACGCACCCAGCTTGATGAGTCCATCAATGGCTATAAGGCGCTGGCCCAGGAACTGGATGACAATATCGAACTGATCGAACTTGGCGAAGCCGAGGGCGATGATGATACCGTCAGGGAAGCCGAAGAGGGCCTGCGCGCCATTCGCGACATTGCCGCCAAGCGCGAGCTTGAAAGCCTGCTTTCGGGTGAGGCGGATGCCAATGATGCCTATTTGGAAATTCATGCCGGTGCGGGCGGGACAGAAGCCCAGGATTGGGCCAGCATGTTGGCGCGTATGTATGTGCGCTGGTGCGAAACCAAGGGTTACAAACTTGAAATGCTTGAAGAAAGCGACGGTGAAGAAGCCGGTATCAAGTCTGTCACCTATAAGGTATCAGGGCACAATGCCTATGGCTGGCTGAAAAACGAGGTGGGTGTGCATCGCCTGGTGCGTATTTCGCCTTATGACAGTGCCGCGCGCCGTCATACCAGTTTTTCGTCCTGCTGGGTTTATCCGGTGGTGGATGACGACATCAATATCGAAATCCTCGACAAGGATTTGCGAATTGATACCTATCGTGCCTCGGGCGCGGGTGGGCAGCACGTCAACCGGACGGATTCTGCCGTGCGTATCACCCATATTCCGACCGGTATTGTCGCCCAGTGCCAGAATGACCGTTCGCAGCATAAAAACCGTGATACCGCGATGAAAATGCTGAAGGCCCGGTTATACGAGGCCGAATTGCAACGTCGCGAGGCCGAAGCCCAGGCCGTTGAAGACACCAAGTCCGATATTGGTTGGGGGCATCAGATCCGGTCCTATGTTTTGCAGCCTTATCAGATGATCAAGGATTTGCGGACCGGGGTTGAAACATCCGATACCCAGGGTGTTTTGAACGGCGATCTGGACCAGTTTATGGCCGCAGCCCTGGCTGCCCGTGTTACGGGATCTGCTGGCGAGGTTGAAGATATCAATTAACCGGAGTCCTGATACCGGTTTTAAAGCTCCCGCTGTATCGTGGCGGGAGCTTTTTTATTCTGGGTTGCAAGGCGACCAGGATATTGTGAATTTTGTGCCCCTGTATAATTTTTAATCACCTGGCCGTAACCGGGCTGTTTTTCCGCCAAAAAACGGTGCCGAGATTTTGCCTGTTGCCTTTTCTTTCGCGGAATTGGTGAAATTTCTTTGTTGCAGAATGTGCTCAAATGTATAGTCATAATAAAATGTCTATACATAATAGATGTCCGTAAACATGACTTTCAGGGAAGCTATCATGTCATCGAACAACAATTCTGCTGCGGCACGTCCCAGCGCGGCTAATATTGGCCGGCTGTTGGGGCTCAGTGCCATTGGTATTTTCATTTTCTTCATTCCGGTCACAATTGAAGGCAAAAGCTCGATCCCGCTGGATCACATGGTCGGCTTTTTGCGTGGTATCATGGGGCCGGTTGCCGGTTATTATGCACTCGCCATGATCTGGGTTGGGGCGGCCTATCCTTTTGTGAAGGGCACCTGGAAGAACAGCGCCACCGACAGGGTTTTTTCGCTGCTAAAGCTGTTGGGGGCGGTCACGGCGGTTCTGGCATTAACCGGATGGGGACCGGAAGCCTTGCAAAGCAAGGATATGTTGCCGTTTCTGTTTAACAAACTGGTGATTTCGGTCGGACTTATTGTGCCAATCGGGGCGGTGTTTCTTGCGCTTTTGGTCAGCTATGGGTTGCTGGAATTTATCGGTGTATTTTTGCAACCCATCATGCGGCCGATCTGGAAAACACCGGGGCGGTCGGCCATTGATGCGGTGGCGTCGTTTGTGGGCAGCTACAGCATCGGTCTTTTGATTACCAACCGCGTTTACAAGGCCGGGCAATATTCGGCCCGCGAGGCAGCCGTTATTGCCACCGGTTTTTCGACGGTTTCGGCAACCTTCATGATCATCGTTGCCAAAACCCTGAACCTGATGGATATCTGGAATCAGTATTTCTGGATAACCCTGGTTATTACATTTGTCGTTACGGCCATAACGGTCCGTATTCCGCCCCTGGTTGGGATGGATGACCATGCCAGTGATCCGGAATCCGACGTTCCGTCGGGCGAGCGGGTGCGTACGGCCTGGCAAAGCGGCCTTGATGTTGCGCATAATGCCCCGAACCTGCTGGAAAACATCAAACTGAACCTGCGTGAAGGTCTGCTGATGACCATTTCAATCCTGCCATCGATCATGTCGGTTGGCTTGATTGGTCTTCTGCTGGCGAAATACACGCCGGTATTTGATTGGCTGGGTTACGTTTTTTATCCGTTTACCGCGATATTTGGGATCGACGGCGCAGCAGAGCTGGCCAAGGCATCCGCGACCGGGCTTGCCGAAATGTTCCTGCCTGCCCTGATCCTGGGGGATGCCAGTTTCATCGTGCGGTTTGCCGCCGGTGTCGTCAGTGTTTCGGGTGTGCTGTTCTTCTCGGCGTCCATCCCCTGCATTCTGTCAACGGAAATTCCAATTGGTGTGGGACGGCTGGTGATTGTCTGGTTCCTGCGGGTAGCCCTTAGCCTGCTGCTGGCAATTCCCGCCGCGATGCTGATCGGGGGTTAGGCACACCATCCGGGGCGATAGATTTTGACTGCGCCAAGACGGCTCTGTGGTGATCGCTACGGGGCCGTTTTGCTATGGTTTTTCCGGCACCGGCTGCATTTTTATAAGCCTGCATTTCCTGCATGGGTGCCATCTTTTTAAAATTATTATTTTAAAACAGATATTTATTCCTTTTTGCAGGCGCGCACGATTGTGTGAATGAATTCACACTTGCCAATCTGTGATGCAATTTCATATACATTGCTTACAATATGCAATACGTATAATAAGTAGGAGTTCTATTTGACGTCTTCCCGCGATCCGCAAAAAAGCATTGGTTTTTTGCTGAAAGACGTTTCTCGTCTGATGATGCGTCGTTTCAACCGCCGTGCTCGCGATTTGGGGCTGACACAGTCGCAATTGCAGGCGCTTGCTTTTCTGGTTCCCCGCGAAGGCATCAACCAGGCCGCACTTGCTGACCTGATCGATATTCAGCCCATCACCCTGGCACGTCTGATTGACCGGTTGGAGGAAGCCGGTCTGGTTGAACGTCGGCGTGATCCGGCGGACCGACGGGCTGTGAATTTGTATATCGGTAAAAATGCCGCGCCACTGATTGACAAAATGTGGGAATTCGCGGCTGAAACCCGGCGCGATGCGCTTGCAGGTTTATCGGAACAGGATCAGGAAGTCGTGATTGGGCATTTGCAGCATATGCGCATGAACCTGATTTCCTGCGAACAGGAACTGTCGGACAAAGTCCCGCCGGTCCCCAAACGAGATTTAAAAGGCGACGAAGAATGAGTGAACCTGTTGAAAAAAAGGATAATGCAGAACAGGGCCATCAAGGTGGGGCCGTGCCAAAACGCAAGCGGCGCTGGTTGCGCCCGTTTTTGCTTGTGTTGGGGCCGGTCGCCGTCATCGTTGGTGGTGCCTATTGGTATTATTCGGGCGGACGGTTTGTTGAAACCGAAAACGCATATGTTCATGCCGATATGGTTGCGATCAGCCCGCAGGTTAGCGGGCAGATCGCCGAAGTCCTCGTGCAGGAAAACCAGCATGTCAAAAAAGGCGATGTTATTTTGCGCCTTGATCAGGACCCCTTCAGAATTGCCGTAGAGCAGGCACAGGCAAATCTGGCGTCGGTCCGTCAGGACATGAATGCCCTCAAACAAAGCTATGCCGAGCAGCAGGGCAACCTGGAACTGGCGAAAATCAAACTGGAATATGCCGAAAAAACCTATGCGCGCCAGTCGCAACTGAGCAAACGCAATATTGTATCCAAGGCGGCTTTTGACGATGCGCAAAATGCGGTTGCCAGTGCCAAACAGGAAATTGCCCTGGATCGCCAGGCGATGAAAACGACCCTTGCCAAACTGGGCGGGTCGGTTGATACGCCTGTCGAAAACCTGCCGCAGTTCCAGCAGGCCAGAGCCGCCCTTGACCAGGCAAAACTTGATCTTGCCCATACGGTTATCACCGCACCCTTTGACGGTGTGGTTGCCAACAAGCCAGAGCCGGGGGCCTATATCTCGCCGGGCCGGGCTGTTGCCAGCCTTGTTTCGGACAGTTCGATGTGGGTGGATGCCAATTTCAAGGAAGTCGATCTGACCTATTTGCAGCCGGGGCAGTCTGTTTCCGTGACGGTCGATGCCTATCCGGATCATGAATGGAAAGGTGTTGTGGAAAGTGTGTCGCCAGCAACCGGGGCAGAGTTTTCGGTGCTGCCGGCCCAGAACGCCACCGGCAACTGGGTGAAGGTTGTGCAGCGTATTCCCGTTCGTATTGCCCTGGAAATGACCGGCAGTCAGCCCGTTTTGCGCGCCGGAATGAGCACGGTTGTTGAAGTTGATACCCATCACCAGCGTGAAATGCCGGCCTTTGCCAGAACGGCGTTGACCTGGATCGGTGTAAACGAGGCCGAAGCCGGTACCGCGCGCGGAGATAACGGACAATGAGCGCTGCCGCAGCAACAGCAAGCATGGAAACCACGCCGATGGAACGGGGTTTGACCACCGTTTCCATCATGTTGGCGACGATCATGCAGGCACTTGATACGACGATTGCCAATGTGGCCTTGCCTCATATGCAGGGCAGTATGTCTGCAACCCAGGACCAGATTTCCTGGGTGCTGACATCCTATATCGTTGCTGCGGCCATCATGACACCGCCAACCGGCTTTCTTGCGGCCCGTTTCGGGCGTCGCAAGCTGTTCATTTGCTCGGTTGCGGGGTTCACCATTGCCTCCATGTTGTGCGGTGCGGCAACGTCTTTGCCGGAAATCGTGATTTTCCGCTTGTTGCAAGGGGCTTTCGGGGCGGGGCTGGTGCCGTTGTCCCAGGCGGTTTTGCTTGATACCTATCCCAAGGAAAAACATGGATCCGCAATGGCGATGTGGGGGATGGGCGTAATGTTGGGGCCGATCCTCGGGCCAACACTCGGCGGCTATCTGACGGAATATTACAACTGGCGCTGGGTCTTTTACATCAATTTGCCGATCGGCATTATGGCGCTGCTTGGTATTATGGCCTTTGTGCCAGAAACCGAAAAGAGGCCGGGGCTTCCGTTTGACTGGTTCGGATTTGCGTTGTTAAGCCTTTCAATCGGTGCATTGCAAATGATGCTGGACCGCGGAGAGTCGCAAAACTGGTTTTCGTCCTATGAAATCGTGATCGAAACGGTGTTGTGCATTTTGTGTTTTTACATGTTCCTGGTGCACATGTTTACGGCGCGAAACCCGTTTCTTGAACCCGGTTTGTTCAAGGACCGCAATTTTGCCATCGGTTTGATTTTTATCTTTATTGTCGGGGTGGTTTTGTTGGCGACCCTGGCGCTGTTGCCGCCCTTTTTACAAAATCTGATGGGGTATCCGGTCGTCACCGCCGGTATTTTGCTCGCCCCGCGCGGAGTCGGATCGATGATTGCGATGATGCTGGTGGGGCGCCTGGTGGGTAAGTTCGATATTCGGTTCCTGATCCTGTTTGGTTTGGGCATGACGGCATTGTCGCTTTATGAAATGTCGTGTTTTACGGCCGAGGTCAGTTCCATGACTCTGATCACGACGGGCGTTACCCAGGGGATCGGGCTTGGTTTTATCTTTGTGCCCCTGAGCACCATTACGTTTGCCACGCTGAACCCCAAATATCGTACCGAGGGAACGGCCATGTTTAGTTTGATGCGCAATATCGGATCAAGCATTGGCATCTCGGTGATGACGACCATGCTGACGCAAAATACCCAGATCATCCATTCAAGCTTTGCTGCGATGCTGACGCCCTTTCGCCATGCCATGCAAGCACCCTGGTTGCCCGAAGCCTGGGACTGGACCACGACTGCCGGTGCCGTCGGGTTGAATAACCTTGTAACGGTCCAGGCCCAAACCGTCGCTTATCTTGATGATTTTCAGGCGATGATGTGGATTGTGCTTGCGGTTATGCCGCTTTTGCTGGTGATGCAGGGGCCGCAAAAACCAAAACCTGGCGAGGAACAACATATGGAGGTCATGGATTAGGCGTTTGTTCTGGTCCTGAACTTTTGAATACGCGATTTTCGTCGTCCATGATTCCCCCCCCTTTCCCCGCATGGATGACGGAACGAATGGCGGTGCGGCTTTGGCCGTGCCGCTGTTTCGTTTTTGGCTCCTTTGCATCGAGATAGAGGTATCTTGCCGCGGGCAGAAGAATGTCTCTCAATGCTACGGAGCCTCAACCCGAATATTGGCGTTGTTTCCTGCTTGCGTTGTGCGAGAGGAAAAAATCCTGCCATTTTTGTTGCGTGACAGCATGCGTTTGATTGTTTGATATTATTTCCGAAATAGTTTCAATATTTGGCCTGAATTCAGGAAAATTTCCCGCCATTTTCCCTTATAAGCCATACCGTTGTCATAGTTTTGCCGCGACTTTGAAGCAGAGTAAATCCGTTATCAGAAACCGTTATCGAGCACATTTCGTGCCCGGCCGGTTTTTGTTTCCTTAAGATAACGGAGGTCCAAAAGAATGGCGCGGAAAGCGGACCAGAATATTGCCGTTGGCGACCAGTTCCGGGTGACAAACGCCCAAAGTTCGGTTTTTGAGGTTCTTGAAATCCGCGACATAACACCGGCACCCCACGCGCTGATCGTCAAGGTCAGTGAAAGGCGGTCGCCGTCCCTGATTGCGGTATCGACCCTGCTAAATCCCGATTTCTTTCAACGGGTTTATGATGCCGAACCACCCCGGTTCTGACATTTGCCGGGTTTCGGACCGGCTTTTGACCATCAATCACCTTGAACCGCGCCAGTCATGTTGGCGCGGTTTTGTTTTGGGTGCGGTATTTTTACCAATGTCAGAGTCCGAAAATGGCGAGTATTTCATCCGTGCTCTGCTAGAATTGGGGGCATGGAACAGATCAATGATGACATTTGTTATACGGCCCTTCTGGCGCGTGATAACCGGTTTGACGGGCGGTTTTATACCGCAGTTAAAACCACCGGCATTTTTTGTCGGCCCATCTGCCCGGCGATTACGCCCAAGCGGCAGAATGTGGAATTTTATCCCACGGCCGAGGCAGCAATGGCACATGGCTATCGCCCGTGTCTGCGCTGCCGTCCTGAAGCCGCACCGGGCAGTGCTGCCGCGGCCGGCGTCCATGCCACCGTACGCCGTGCTGTTCGCCTGATCGAGGAGGGCGCCTTAACCGAAGGTTCGCTCGAGGATCTGGCTGACCGGCTGGGTGTCGGGACACGGCATTTGCGACGGATATTCAAGGATTACACCGGGGTTGCGCCGCAGGAACATGCCAGGGCCCGTCGTTTGCTGCGGGCCCGGCAGCTTATTGTCGATAGCAATCTGACCATGACGGAAATCGCTGATATTGCCGGTTTTCGCAGCCTGCGCCGGTTCAATGATGCGATGAAAGAGGCTTATGGTCATGCGCCAACGGCATTTCGGCGGGGGATTCGCGGGGAAAACGTGGCGTTGGCACAGTCCGAACAAACCGAGGACCCCTTTCTTTTGAAAAGGGATGACATGATCCTGCGGCTTAAGCCCCGGCAGCCTTTTGATCGTGATTTTATTTTGGGTTTTTTTCGCGACAGGGCCATTCCGGGGCTTGAGGCAGTCGGGCCGGATTATTACGCCCGGGGCTTTTTGATTGCCGATGCACCGGGCCTGATGATTTGCCGTTTCACCAACAAAGGCAGCATTGAAATCTGTCTTCGGGGTGAAGACCGGGGCAGTTTGCTTGAAATTGGTGGTCGGGTGCGACGTTTGTTTGACCTTGATGCTGATATGGTGGCGATCACGGCGGTTTTTGCCAGTGACCCCTTATTGGCGCCATTGGTGCAAAAACGACCCGGCTTGCGTGTTCCGGGCTGCTGGGACCGGTTTGAACTGGCGATGCGGGCCGTTTTGGGACAGCAGGTTTCGGTGGCAGCCGCGCGCACACTGGCCGGGCGCATTGTTGCGCGCTATGGGCAGGCTTTGCCCGATGCGTTGGTGGCGGGTACCGGCATTACCCATTTATGTCCCGAACCAGGCACCCTGCAAGGCCATGATTTGATCTCGATTGGGTTGACACGTCGCCGCGCACAAACGCTTTCCGATGTCATCGACTTGTTTGCCGCAAATGATTTGAACGACCAAACCGGCAGCGAGATTTTGGCGCAAATGGCAAAGATCAAAGGTATTGGCCCGTGGACGCTCAATTACTTTGCCCTGCGTGGATTGGGCGATCCGGATGCCTTCCCGGCAGCAGACCTTGGGATTTTAAAGGGCTCGCAAATGGGCGGTGGCTCGGCAACCGCGAAAGAACTCGAAAAACATTCGGTGGCGTGGCGACCCTGGCGGGCATATGCGGCGCAATATCTGTGGTCGGCCCTGATCCCGGACCGGGACGGGCATGATGTAATTACAAAGGAAAAGGACCATGAGAACGATCATTAATATGATGCGCTATGACAGTCCGATTGGCAGGCTTGGTCTGGCTTCGGTTCAGGGGCGGCTGGTGCATCTTGATTTTGAGGATAATGACGACCGTATGGTCCTTATCCAGTCGCGCCGTTTTAAAAATATCGACTGGCAAGAGGGGGGAGCGGCCCCGGCATCTGTGATTGCCTGGCTGGATTCCTATTTCGCCGGAACAACGCTCCCTTTACCGATGGATGATATTGATATGCGTGGCACCGATTTTCAAAGGTCGGTTTGGCAGGCCTTAACCGGCATTCCGTCGGGGACCCATATTTCCTATGCCGGGTTGGCCGAAAAACTGAATAACCCCAAGGCTGTGCGTGCCGTGGCCCGTGCCAATGCGCTTAACCCTGTGTCGATTATTGTGCCCTGCCATCGGGTGATTGGCTCTGACGGCACCCTGACGGGCTATGCCGGTGGGCTGGCGCGTAAAAAATGGCTTCTGGAGCATGAAGCCCACATGATGTCTGTGCCTGCCTAAATCTTTAAACCACAAAATTCGTCTATTCCGTCACCTGCATTGCTCAATGCCGGAACGTAATTTTTATGCCCGAAATGGGAGGGTGTCATGAAGCTATATGATTATGCCGGTTCACAAAATGCCTGGAAGGTGCGCCAGCTTTGCGCCCATTTGAATTTGGAGTATGAAACGGTTTGGGTATCGATTTTTGAGGGTGAAAGTCATACGCCGGATTTTTTGCGCAAAAATCCCGCCGGTGCTGTGCCTGTTCTGGAGCTTGATGATGGGCGCTGCCTGGCAGAATCACATGCGATATTGCTCTATCTGGCGCAGGGCAGTCCCTATTTGCCGGATGATGCCTGGCAAAAGGCCAGGGTTTGCCAGTGGCTGTTTTTCGAAACTGATTACGTGCAATCGACCATCGCGACATTGCGCCACTGGAACCTGACGGGCAAAAATGAACGGAACGCCGCACAGCTATCCCGACGACGCGCCAGCGCACGGCATGTTCTGGAATTGCTGGATCGCCATTTGCAGGGACAGAACTTTCTGGCCAATGATCGTTATTCCATCGCCGATATTGCCGTATATGCCTATGTTCATTTGGCGCACGAAGCGGGCCTGGAAATGGCGGATTATAAAGCGATCCGTGGCTGGATTGAGCGGGTTTTCAACATTGTCGGCACGGCCGTGCCGGTCCGATATTACAGCGAGGATCCTTTTTCTGGGCAGGATCTGTAAGGGGCACGGTTTATCTTGTCGGAAAACAAACATGCCGTGCCTCTGTAATGAGCACGGCATGTTTTAAGATCGGATATATTCAATCGATCAGATCGACATCACGATACGGCCATCAATTTTGCCGCCGCGCATGCGATCAAAGATGGAATTGATGTTTTCCAGCGGTTCGGTGGTGAAATGCGAGTGCACCTTGCCGTCGCCTGCGAATTCAAGGGCTTCCTGAAGGTCGGCACGGGTGCCAACGATGGAGCCACGAATGGTTTTGCGCGACAGCACGGTATCAAAAATATCCAGTTCAAACGTTCCCGGCGGCAGGCCACACAGTGCCATTGTACCATGACGGCCCAACATGCCGACACCCTGTTTGAAGGCGGCGTTGGAAACGGCGGTAATCAGAACACCATTGGCACCGCCCATCTGCTTTTGCACCTCGGCCACCACATCGGTTTCGGCGGCATTCAGCGTCCAGTCAGCCCCCAGATCTTTGGCGAGTTTGAGTTTTTCGTTGGCAATGTCAACGGCGATAACTTTCATGCCCATTGCCTTGGCATATTGCACGGCCATATGGCCCAGCCCGCCAACACCGGAAATCACAACCGTTTCGCCCGGTTTGCATTCGGTTTCCTTCAGGCCCTTGTAAACCGTCACACCGGCACACAAAACCGGTGCAGCATTGCCATATTCCAGCGCATCGGGCAGGTGGCCAACATAGTCGGGATCCGCCAGTACATATTCGGCAAAACCGCCATTCACGGAATAGCCGGTGTTAAGCTGTTCCCCACACAGGGTTTCCCAGCCGGTAATGCAATGATGGCAATGCCCGCAGGCGGAATGCAGCCACGGCACGCCCACACGGTCGCCTTCCTTGACAGATTTGACACCTTCGCCCACTTCGGCAACAACGCCAACACCTTCATGACCAGGAATAAAGGGCGGGTTCGGCTTAACCGGCCAGTCGCCTTCGACGGCATGCAAGTCTGTATGACAAACGCCGGATGCTTCGATTTTAACCAGAATTTTGCCGGGGGTTACTTTGGGGGTCGTCACTTCTTCAATCGATAGCGGCTTGCCGAATTCGCGCGCAACAGCTGCTTTCATCGTCGCTGGCATTTCGTCCCTCCTGATATGTGATATGATTTTGTTCAGGCAATGATGTGGTTCATCACAGGTCAAAATGATAGCGGTTCGCAAATATCAGGCATTGCGTTATATCAAATAAGACTAAATTAGGTTGTAGCTGTATTGCGCCCTGTAAAGGCCGTTTTGCCTACGATCACTTGGTTTCGGCCTTATTCGGTTTTTAAGGCGGCAAAATCGATATTACGTAAAAGCTGCTGGCGGAATTGGCAAAGCAGGGTATTTTGTCGCTGATAGGCCATGACAAGTTCGATGTCGGGCAGGGCAGGAAGCATGGTCTGGCCATTAAGCGATATATGATCATCGTTAAGCGCACTTTGCGGCAGGATGCCAATCCCGAGGCCGTTTGAAATTGCGGCACGGATATTTTGGTAGGAAGCACTGCGATAGGCATTAAAATAACCGAGGCCCTGTTGTTTTAAGGCCCGGATCGCCGCTGCCCGGTAGGCACATCCGTCGGGAAAGGTGATAAGTGGTATTTCGCCTTTGATTGGCGATGCAAACGCCGCCGCACAGGCCCAGTGCAAAGGCTGACGGTGCAAAAGCGAAGTATCCCTGTTATTTTGCCATTCGTTGATACCGCCGGGTCGGGGCGTGCCGGTGTTGTCATCACCAATACGTTTGTAAATGATCATGTCGATATTCTGGTTGCGATACAGGTCCTGTAGTGCTGACGATAACGCCGATGTGACTTCGACCCGCAAGGCGGGATTGGCTTCCATACAGCGACGAACCGCGCCGGCAATGTTTCCCAAGGGAAAATCGTCTGGCACGCCCAACCGGATGCGTCCCCGCAAGGCCGGCTGGCGGAAACTTTCAACGGCGGCCGACAGTCGGGATAGAATTTCTTCGGCCAGAGGCAACAGGCGTTTGCCATTTTCGGTCAAATCCTCAACCTGGCCCCGGCGCCGGGCAATCAGGCGACATTCAAGAATATCTTCCAGTTTTTGCAGGCTTTGCGTAAGGGCCGACTGGCTGCGTCGTAACTGGCTGCTTGCACGCTGAAAATCCAGTTCTCCGGCAACGGCGACAAAGGCCCGAAGCTGTTCAAGCGTGATGCGACGGTCATCAAGCTGTGGGCTACGGGGCACGTGTATGTCGGGTGCTGTGTCAAAGATCGGGATATTCGGTGGCTGATTGCCAGGTTGCGGTTTTGCCATCGTGCGATACCTGTGTGAAATTTGTGCCCCAAATTAGCATATCTTATTTGGTGTTCCTTTTAATTAATTTCTCATCACAGACAAAATCAGGCAGGCTGCATTCAAATTATTTACTGTCTTCAGGAATGTTTCAGGATGGTGTGTGTCCTCCTATTGTTTGTCGGTTTCAGCTTGATCTGGTCGTCGGCATTTATCGTCGGCAAGGTTGCAATTGCCCATCTTGACCCTATTGTGTTGCTGGCTGCGCGTTTTTTGCTGGGCAGTATCTGTTTGCTGCCTTTTGTCCTGTGGCAGGGCAGGAAATTCTGGCAATGGCCGACTATTCGTTTTGGGGCGATTGCCGGTGTGTTGAACAACACCCTTTATTTGGGTTTGAGCTTTTTGGCGCTGCAAACCGTGCCAGCACCGCTACTGGTGGTGATTATTAGCTGCGCGCCCCTGCTGACCAGCGCCTTTGCCGTAGCCAGCGGACAGGAACCTTTAAACGCCGCACGCTTTGTTGGTTTTACCATTTGTATTGCCGGAGTGGTCTGTGTTGCCGCATGGCAACCTGCGGCCGGAGCGGGCCTCGACCATGCCGCTATGTTTTCTTCCGGCGCGCTGGTGGGGTATGCGATGGCAATTGGCGGTACGGTGGCCTTTGCGTTTGGCACGGTGTTTTTAAAGTCGCGGGCGATGGGGGCATCACCGGTGGATGTCAATTTCTGGCAGTCTTTGGTCGGGGGGCTGGTTTTGCTGCCACTGGCCCTGTTTCGGGTGCCGGATGTCGGGCAGTGGGCCGTCATGTTTGACGGGCCGGTTTTGTTATCAATTCTTTATCTTGCCATCGTCATTACGCTGGGCGCGATGTTCTTATGGCTTTATCTGATTGGTCGATTTGGTGCCAGCAAGGCTGCGGCCGCCCATTTGATCAATCCGCTTTCGGGTTTGGTTTTATCGGCTGTGATTTTGGGCAGCGATGTGTCACTGGTGCAGGTGATGGGCGCGGTATTGATTGGTTTTGGGTTGTATATTGCTGTTTTTCATCCGGTACACCAGCGTGACCGGGCTTTGATAAAGTAATCTGCGATGTCACGGAACGGGTCTGTCAGGGAATTGGTAAAATCTGCGTGCCATTCACAATCCTGCGGTGGCTTTTGCTTTTTTATTCCTGAATCAACCGTTTATCTGCCAAATCCATTCACGGACTGTTCGGGGAAAATAGGGCATTTACGATCAACAGGTTTTAAGCGTATATCCTGGCGACAGATTTTAGTCATCGTCACCCTCGCCGGGCAATTCCAGGACGTAATCCTGATAATAATCCGGCGGCATCCCGGCATCATAGCGCGCTTCGTCATTAAAGGGTGGTTTCAGCGGGCCGCGCAGATGTTTGCGCAGTAGCGCATGCCATGTCGTGTAATAGGGCAGGCCGCGCTTATCGCACATCATTTCATAATACTTGCGCCCGGCACTGACATGGGCGACTTCTTCGGCCGCAATGATTTTAAGGATCTCTGCACTTTCCACATCGCCATTGGCAATCAGGCGTTCTACTGTTGGCGGGGTGGCATCCAGCCCGCGGGCTTCAAACACCATTGGCACCACGGCCAGTCGCGCCAACAGGTCATAGGCGGTTTCCATGCTGCTTTGCCACAGGCCGTCATGGGCAGGCAAATCGCCATAGGTGGCCCCCAATTCACTCAGTCGTTTATTCAGCATCAGGAAATGTTTGGCCTCGTCGGCGGCCACCTGCACCCAGGCATCGTGAAAATCGCGCGGCATGTTTTCGTCGGGAAAGCGCACGGCGATATCCCAGGCAAGGTCAATGGCATTGAGTTCAATATGGGCCAGCGCATGTAAAAGCCCGATGCGCCCCTTAAGCCCGCCTTTGCTGCGTTTGGGCATTTTGTTGGGCGGCAGGGTTTCGGGTTTTGCCGGGCGTGCCGGGCGGTCGGGCAGATCGGTTGCACCAACATCAGTAATAATGCCTTCCCGCCATTGCCGGGCCAAATCGATGGTCAGGTAGGCCTTTTCTGTGGGGTCAACAGTCAACAGGGCCTGTTTGGCGGCATCGGCAAGGGTTTGGGACATGGTTTGGATCACGCTGATTGAAAAATGAAAACGGACCGGTTTTTCACGCGGTCCGTTTTTACGGCTAATTTTATGAGGCGGCAAGACATGCCAGGCCATTTTCAGGTGATGTTGAACCGTGCCAGGGCTTCGGCCAGGTCATCGCCAAAGGCACCGCCCTTGCGGATAATGGCCGTACGAAACGGCAGATCGCGCAATGACGGGTGGTTGGGGGCGTCTGATGTTAAAACAGCGGTAGGAATATCGCGTGTTTTGGGCATGGCTTGTAGGGCATTGACCACATCAACCCCGTCAAGATCATCAATGGTTTTGGCAACAATGATGAAATCCGGCCTTGTGCGAACGGCAAGTTCGATGGCCTCGAACGAGGAATGCGTGACCGAACTGCGATACCCGCAGGCGGCCAGTTCGCGTTCAACAATGGCTGCCATTGAACGCTGTGGAATGACCAGCAGGGCTTCGACATTTGCCTTGCTCAGCCAGGCCGGGTCAATGTCAGGCGCGCGTTTGGAAGGCAGCTCGCGGACAAATTCGGCGGAATCGGTGGCGGCGCCAGAAAAGTCGCCATCCAGGATACCTTCGATTTTATCGACAAAGGCCTGGATGTCGGCAATGGCATCGGCATTGAGTTCACGGCAACTGGTGACATAATCGGCCAGGCGGTGGCTGGTGAGGTTGATCAGCGGGGCATTTACCGATTTGCCCTTGTATCGCAGGTTAAAAACCTCGCGCTGGATTGCGGTCAGCAATGTGTCGCGGTTGGCCTGTGAATGTGCGTTCTGCAAATGCACATCCAGGCTGCTGATGATGTCGCGGGCTTCATCCTTGAAGTCGGCTAACATTTGATCGTCAAGATCAACGACATTCTTGTTCATTCACTGGCCCCGCCATAGATGCGTTCAAATTTCCTGTCCCCGTCGCCTGCATGGCGAGCGTCCAGACTCCCAAATTGTGAATATCATATTTATGGACCGCCCTTGCAAGATGGATACATACGGGAGGATAAAGTTTCTGAAATCGGTCAACGCATTAGGCACAAATAAAAACCGGCCACGGGCGACGTCCCCGTGACCGGCAGGCAGAACAGACGCGAGCCAGGATTTAAAGTGCCTGGACGGCGGCCAAAACCTCGTCCACATGGCCTTTAACCTTCACCTTCGGCCAGATGTGGCGAATGACACCTTCGGCATCGACAATCACGGTTGTGCGCTCAATCCCCATGAATTTTTTGCCATACATGCTTTTTTCTTTCCAAACGCCATAACGTTCACAAACATCGCTTTCTTCATCGGATGCCAGTGTGAAGTTCAGGTCGTGCTTTTCCTTGAACTTGTCGTGACGCGCGGCACTGTCTTTGGAAATGCCGATGATTTTGGCATTTACGGCAGCGAAATTGGGATGTTGGTCGCGGAAATCACAGGATTCCGTGGTGCAGCCCGGTGTCATGTCCTTGGGGTAAAAGTAAATAACCACCGGCTGACCTTGCAGGTCAGAAAGTTTGACATGCCCGCCGCCATCGGTCGGCAGGTCAAAATCCGGGGCTTTGTCACCAACGGCAATGCTCATTGTAAACATCCTCTTTTCAGGGTTTGTGGCTATCGCTTTATAGGGTGGTTTTGTTTGTTTGGTTCAGTTGGCTGGTTGTACAGGGCCAAGTTCTTCGGCCGGGGTGGTGATCAGGCGGTCATATACCTGTTTGACCCCTTCGGCGGTGTCCGAGAGTTTCTTTTCAAGCTCGGCAAAGTCCTCGCATTGTCCGGCGGCGGTCAGCATTTCACGCAAATCCGCGCTGGCATTTTCCGGCGAAAAACGGCCTTCGGTCGTCAGGCGCAGCATCGCCTGCAAGGCCAGCCAGAATGAGGATGCGTTTGCCAGCCATGCTGCCTCATCGGCGGGCAGGATGCCCGCCTTGCCCAGCCGTTTAAATACCTTGCGCGTGGTCGAGGATAATATTTCCGGATGGTCATGCGCATGATTGAGTTGCAGGAACTGGGCAATGAATTCCAGGTCCACCAGGCCACCACGCCGAAGTTTGATGTCCCATGCCTGGTCACTGCCCTTATTGGCGGCCATGCGGTTGCGCATGTCATAAACATCGCGCACCAGTTTGTGAAAATCGCGTTTTTTGCACAAAACCCGCCGGGTGCTTTCCATCACCTTTTGTTGCAGCTTTTCCGGGCCGAAAACCGGGCGCAAGCGGGTCAGTGCCATATGCTCCCAGGTCCAGGCCTCGTTGGTTTGATAGCCGTCAAAACTGTTGAAATGGCAGGCCAGCGGGCCTTTGCTGCCGCTGGGGCGCAGGCGCAAATCGGTTTCAAATAAAACACCTTCGGCGGTCGGGGCGGACAGGGCGTTGATGTAACGCTGGCTTAAGCGGATAAAGTAATGGCCTGGTGACAGGGGCTTTTCGCCATCCGATTCCTCGCATCCTTCCGGCACGTCATAAACAAACACCATATCCAGGTCCGAGCCCGGTGAAAGTTCCTGCCCGCCATGTTTGCCCAGGGCAAAAACGGCCAGGCCGCCTTCGTCAAATCCGCCGTGTTTTTGTGCGAAATCTTCGGCAATGCGTGGAAACAGCCCGCGAATGGAAACATCGGCCACGTCGGCCAGTGCGCGCCCGGCCTGATGCGGGGTATGGCGGTTATTGATGGTTTGCACATCGATGCGGAATTTCTGGTCATTGGCCCAGCGCCGGGCAATATCAAGCCATTGCTCCACCACTTCGGCACCCGGCTGGGACAGTTGCTCGTTTAGCTGGTCCAACATGGTGTTTGCATCGGGCAATTCATCATTGAAACCCGACATCAAAACATAATCCAAAACACTGGCATTACGGCCCAGATATTTCGCCATGCGCGGCGCGGTGCCTGCAATTTTGGCCAGCAGGCGCAATAATTCCGGATTGGCGGTAAGCAATGAAAACAACTGTACCCCGGCGGGCAATCCCTTCAGAAATTCATCAAAGGCACGAAAGGCCATATCGGGATTGGTGGTTTCCGACAGGGATGTTAACAATGTTGGCATCAGTTCGGTCAAAATCTCGCGGGCGCGGCGTGACCGGGTGGCACGATAACGGCCATGATGCCAGCCTCGCACCGTGCTGGAGATCATACCCGGGTTTTCAAACCCCATTTGCTGAAGCTGGCGGATGGTTTCCGGATCATCTTCGCTGCCGGTGAAAACAAGGCTGCCTTCGTTGCCGCCCAGCGGCGAATCTTCCTCGAACAGTTCGGCATAGTGTGATTCAACCCGGCGCAAATGGCCCAGCAGATCGTTTTTAAAGGTTTCGCAATCCTGATATCCCAGGAAACAGGCCAGGGCGGAGAGGCCTTCTTCGCTTTCTGGCAGGGTCTGGGTTTGCTGGTCATGTGTCATTTGCAGGCGGTGTTCGACATTGCGCAAAAACTGGTAGGCGTCGATCAACTCGTCACGCACTTTTTCGGAAATCTGTTTGAATTTGCATAATTCGCGCAGCGCCTCGCAGGTGCTGCGGCATCGAAGCGACAGTTCGCGCCCCCCCCAGATCAATTGCTGGGTTTGGGCGAAAAATTCAATCTCACGAATGCCGCCGCGGCCCAGTTTGATATTGTGGCCGGGGATTGTCACCTTGCTACCACCCCGGTGGGCATTGATTTGCCGCTTGATGGAATGAATGTCCTGAATGGCAAGAAAATCAAGATGTTTGCGCCAGACAAAGGGGCGCAGAATATCGAGGAAATCCTGCCCCGCGTCGTAATCACCCGCCACAATGCGCGCCTTGATCATGGCGGCCCGTTCCCAGTTCTGGCCAACAGTTTCATAATAGGTCTCGGCTGCCAGTGCCGACATGATGGGCGGGGTGGATGCCGGGTCCGGGCGCAGGCGCAAGTCGGTACGAAATACATATCCGTCCCCGGTGCGCTCTTCCATGATGCGGGTGACATCGCGCACCATGCGCACCAGAATTTGCTGTATCCGGTCCCGTTCGATCCAGGTGATTTTATCGCCATCAAATAGAAAGATCAGATCAATATCGGACGAATAATTCAACTCGTTCGCCCCCAGTTTCCCCATGCCAATGGCAAAAATGCCACAATCGCGCAATGGATCGTCAGGATGGGGAAGGTCCAGATTACGCAACTTTGCGGTGGCCGACAGGCAATGGGCCAATGCGTAATTCAGGGTGGTTTCCGCCGTAGTGCTAATGGCAGCGGTGATTTTGACCAGATCCCAGCTATTGCTGATATCAGCCAAAGCAATGACGAGGGCTGCGCGGCGCTTGGCCCGGCGGACTTTCATCATCGCGGTTGCCTGGTCCGTGCCTGCCGCGTTAGCCGATATGCTGACATCCTCAAGGGCGGTGGCAAAGGCATGATCAAGGCCGTTTTCAAACGCATCGACAATCATGTCGGGGTCGCGCAGGGCCAGGCTGGTCAGATACGGGCTGTTGCCAAACAATGCTGCCAATACCGCATGATGTGCGGGGTCTTCTGTCAGCCTGGCAAAATGATCGGCCTGGTTTTCCCATACGGGTTTGCGGGCCAGTTCGGCCCATCTTTCAAACCCGGTCTTGCAACGTTCCGCGTCAAAGGGGGCTGGCAGGGTGGTTTGGGTCCAGGCAAGGGTCACGATGGGCGTTCCTTTGGTTTTGGCATGTGCTGTTCGGCACGATCGGTGTCGAAAAGCACTTTGGCAGCGTCTTTTTCATCGTTAAATCACAGTTTAGTCATAACCTCTCTTGGAGATGACAAAAAGGCCCTGTAAACAATATCAGATTTAATGCCGGACAAAATTATGGAAACCCTTCGTCTTGTGCGGCGTTGATAGTGTGATCAAACTATTACCCGATATGCGGGTTTGGAGAAGACAGGTCATTGAGGCACGTTAAAAAACTTTCCGGAATAATCGCCGCCCTGTTCGCATTTTGCGCACTATTTGTGGGTGTATTTTCCGGTGTGCTGATCTGGCGCGTTTCGCAGGGGCCGGTATCGCTTAACTTTATTGCGCCTTATATTCTCGAGGAACTGAACAAAAGCTCCGGCGACCTGAAATTCGATGTTCAGGATATGGTGCTGGTGTGGCGCGGCTGGGAAGAGAAATTTGACGTGCGGATGCGTCAGATTTCGGTCCGCCAGATGGACGGGCATGAAATGCTGCGTATGCCTGCTGCCGATGTTGTTTTTTCCAGCCGTGCGCTTTTTAAGGGTATTTTTGCCCTGCGCGAGGTGGACCTGATTGCGCCGCGCCTGCGCCTGATCCGCCACCGTGATGGCCAGCTTGACTTCGGTTTAACCACCGATCTGGCCGAGATTGCTCCAACGCAAAACAAAGGTGCCGAGGGTGTTAACCAGGGGGCGGACCAGACCACGGCGCGCGTGCCCGACATGCAGCAACCAACCGAACCTGCAAATACTTCGGTGATGTCAACACCTATTCCCGAGGCCGGTAAAACCGGCCAGCCGGAAGTATCAGCGGCACCTGGGCCGACAACTGTCACGCGAAAAGATGCGGGTGATGAACGGGCAGATGATGCCCAAACCCGTGCGGATGCTGCCAAGCCACCGGTCCCTGAAGCCGGGCAGGTCGATAGTGAAAGTGGATCTGAGCAACAGGCAGGGCAGCTTGGCAAATCAGAAGTCGAGGGGGCTGCGGATGCCGAAAATGCAGGTGATGCGGGCGATGAAACCGAACAGGAACTGGTTTCCGGTAGTGCCCTGATGCGACGTGTTGTTGCCATTTTGTCAGGCGAGGCGGCGGATTTTCCGGCAGCGGCCTATTTTGAAAGCTTCGGTATTTATGATGCCGATCTCAGGGTTGAGGACCGCCTGCTGGGTGTAACCTGGTCGGCCCCGAAATCGCAAATTCGTCTGGCGCGCCGCCCCGGCGGGATTGATGCGGACATGAAGCTGTCCATTAATGCCGGTGCTTTGACAACCGATTTAACGGCAACCGCCAGCTACTCTACCCATGACGAACGTATTGCCTTAAAGGCGCATATTGGCAAGGTTATTCCGGCCTCGCTTTCGACGATTTCGTCCGACTTTATTGGCTTGGACCGTTTTGATTTGCCGGTATCAGGCACCTTTGACGCCGATCTTGGCGCGGATGGCAGCGTCTTTGACATTGTTGCCAATCTTGATGTCGGTGCGGGTCGGGTACAACTGCCCACACCACTGAATTCGGTTTACGATATTGATGGGGGCCAGGCGACGGTTCAATACCAGCCGGGAAAGCTGGTCTTTCGTAACGTCAGTGTGACCACGGGCAAAACCGGCATTAAGGTAAATTCCGAAATTGATCATCCGCTGGGCAATTGGGCGGTACAATTGACAGCAGAGGCGACGGATGTTGCAACCGACGATCTGAACAATTTATGGCCCGAAACACTGGGTGACAATCCGCGCGACTGGGTTATCAAAAATCTTTCAGGCGGTGGTGTTCAGGTTGCCACGATCAATCTGGCCATGCACCGGGGGGATGATGGCGCGGCTGCGATAGATCATATCAAGGGTGATATGACGATGTCGGATATCGACGTGCAGTATCTGCCCGGTATGCCCAAGGTGCAAAAGGCCGCGGGCCGGGCGGAATTTGATGCCAGCAGCTTTAGCATTTTTGTCGATAAAGGGGTTGCTGACGGTATCACCGTTGATAGTGCCAAGCTGGTTTTCTCCAAACTTGATACCGATAATGAATGGGCGGATATCGAATTTGTTGCACATGGAGGTGTGCGCGACGCCCTTAAGCTGATTGACCATGAACCACTGGGATTTGCCAAAAAGCTCCAGATCGATCCCGGTCAATTATCCGGGCAGCAGGCCACCCGGGTAGAACTTTCGTTTCCGTTGCTATCGGATTTGTCGTTTGATGATGTCAAGGTCGCGGCCGCATCCCGCCTTGAAAAGGTTGCCGTTAAAAAGGCGTTTCGCAATCTGTCTCTTAAGGATGGCAATTTTGAACTCCAGGTCAATACCAA
The DNA here is from genome assembly GCF_003326755.1 of Thalassospira profundimaris. Lineage (GTDB taxonomy): Bacteria > Pseudomonadota > Alphaproteobacteria > Rhodospirillales > Thalassospiraceae > Thalassospira > Thalassospira profundimaris_B. Next base: position 289,430 of record NZ_JPWH01000002.1, read on the forward strand.
GGGGCTGGAGCTTTCGGGGGATGCGGCAATTGGCACCGGGCATAATACCATTAACTGGGTTGAAAGTTTCGATGGTCAAACCCCGCTGACCAGTCATTATCAGATCGGTGGTACATTTGACCTGGCGGCCCTGAATGATATTGGCATTGATGTTTCGTCGTTTCTTTCGGGCAAGGCGGATGGTGATGTTGAAATCAGGGTAATCCGGGCCGGTGGTGTTGAAGTGATCGCCAAAGGCGACCTTGCCAACAGCGTGATGGACCTGAAAGAAGCCGATTACCACAAGGATGCAGGCCAGCCGTCAAAACTGGCATTTGATATTCTGTTTACGGCTGATGGCGGTGGAAAGGTTCGGAATGTCGATTTGACGGCACCCGATGTCGCCATTCTCGCCAGTGGTTACTGGCGCGGTGACAATGCCCTGGATGACAAATTGCATTTCAATATTGCCAATGCGCATTTCCGTGAAAACAGCGCTGTAAGCGGCACCTTTGTGGTCAATAATGCCAGTGCTCTAAAAATTGACCTGGCAGGCGATCAGCTTGACTTGCGGCCTTTCCTGACCGCCAGGGGGGTGGCAAAGGAACCAACTGCCGACACCTCGGACAGCAGGATGGATGGGGCGGCCAGTACCACGGGCATGGGCGGTGAATTTTCGGCAATCGACATAAACCTCAAGGCCAGCCGTTTTTATGCCAAGGGGGAAACCCCGGTGATCGAAGATGGTCGCATTACCTATCGACGTAAAAATGATGATTCAGAAATCGACGTGAAAGCCGCGCGTTTTGATGCGCGTCCGTGGCTGGTTTCGCGCTCTTCGCAAAAACCGGCCAAACCTTCCGATGCTGATGAAAAAGCCAAATCGGCCAATAAAGGTCCGGATAGTGGCGGGATAGGGCAGGAAACCACGCGTCAGGGCGGCAAGATGGAAATCTATCTTGATGTTGACGAGTTGCTGGCCGCCCGCGACCAGGTTGTCAAAAAACTTAAAGGCTCCATTCATGTCGAAGGCGAGGAATGGCGCTCGATTGTTTTGAATGGCAAACTTGATGGCACGGCCAATGTGTTTGCCCAGGTTGAACCGCTTGCCGATGGCAAGCGCAAGGTGCAGCTTACAGCCGATGATGCCGGGCGTTTTCTGGCCGCGATAGACCTGTATGGCGATATGCGTGAGGGGAAAATGAAGGTTCAGGGCACGGTGGATGATCATGCCTATTCACAGCCCTTTACCGGCACTGCCCATATTGAAAATTTCCGCATTGTGAATGCACCGCTTGCCGCGCGTGTGTTAAATGCCGCTTCGTTGCTGGGGCTGGTTGACTCCCTTCAGGGCAAAGGCATTACCTTTGATGCGATGGATGGTGATTTTACCTATGCCAGCAATGTGCTGACCCTGACCAAGGTTGCGGCAAACGGTTCTGCCATCGGTGTTACGGCGAATGGCAATATCGATCTGGCACAGGATAAAATCAAACTGGCAGGATCCATCGTACCGTTTTATGCGCTGAATTCCGTGTTGGGTAAAATCCCGCTGATTGGCGATTTGCTCGTTGGCGAGGAAGGGGGGGGTGTGTTTGCGCCGACCTATACGGTTGAGGGACCAATTGAAAATCCCGATATATCGGTGAACCCGCTTTCAACCTTTGTGCCCGGCGTTTTCCGCAATTTGATCACCGGTGCCAAGCCCGGATAAACCGGCCCAGTTAACGAAAAAACGCCCGGCCGTTCTGGCGCGGGCGTTTTTCACGGTTTTGTTGTCAGTGTGGGTTATTAAACTGGCCGCACCAATACATGGCGTTTTTTACCAGCCGAAAGTTTGATGACACCGGTTTCATCAATTGCATCGGCACCGATGATCCGGTTTTCATCATCAACCTTTTCATCATTGATTTTGGCACCACCGCCTTTGACCAGGCGGCGGGCTTCTCCGCCCGATTTGGCAAGGTCGGCCCGGCGGAACAGGTCAAACGCCGGAATACCGGCATCCAGGTCAGCCCTGGCAATTTCAACGGTTGGCAGGCTGTCGGTCAGAACGCCTTCTTCAAAGGTTTTGCGCGCGGTTTCGGCAGCGGCAAGGGCGGCTTCTTCGCCCCGGCACAGCTTGACAGCTTCAAATGCCAGGACTTTTTTGGCATCGTTAATCGCCGCACCTTCAAGTTTGGCATATTCATCGATCTGTTCTAGCGAAAGCTCGGTGAACAGCTTCATGAATTTGATGACGTCGGCATCTTCTGTGTTGCGCCAGAACTGGTAATAATCATAGGCCGAAAGGCGTTCTTCATTCAGCCATACCGCACCTGATGCGGTTTTGCCCATTTTGGCACCCGATGCGGTGGTGATCAGCGGGGTGGTCAGGCCAAATAGCGAACTGTCATCCACACGACGGCCCAGTTCAACACCATTCACGATATTGCCCCACTGGTCCGACCCACCCATTTGCAGGACGCAACCATATTTGCGCTGCAGTTCGACAAAGTCATAGGCCTGCAGGATCATATAGTTGAATTCAAGGAAACTAAGCGACTGTTCACGGTCCAGACGCAGCTTGACGGAATCAAAGCTGAGCATGCGATTGACCGAAAAATGACGGCCAAAATCACGCAGGAATTCGATGTAATTGATTTTATCGAGCCAATCGGCATTGTTGACCATCACCGCATCGGTCGGGCCATCGCCAAACGTCATGAATTGCTGAAAAACCCGTTTTATGCCTGCCATGTTATTGGCAATGATTTCGTCGGTCAGAACCGGGCGGGCATCATCACGGCCGGTCGGATCGCCAACGCGGGTGGTGCCGCCGCCCATCAGGACAATCGGCTTGTGGCCGGTTTTTTGCAGCCAGCGCAGCATCATGATCGACACCAGGGATCCGACATGCAGGCTGTCAGCGGTGCAGTCATAACCCACATAGCACACCACCTTCTTTTCTGACGCATAGGCATCAAGGCCTTCAAGATCAGTGCACTGGTGGATGTAACCGCGATCGTTCATGACGCGGAGAAAGTCAGACTTGAGTTCAGTCATGGTTTTTGCGCTATGTTGGTTGTGATCAAAATTGCGAGCCGCCAGTTTTGGCGGAGGCGATGATCTAGCACATTCCGGGCAAAAGGAGCAATAATGCAACCTGTTTGAGTTGCCGATCTTTGCTCTGCTGTGGCTTGTTGCGCATTTTCTGTTCAAAAAATGAATAAAATACCTCTCGCTGTGGTGCATGGATTGAGTCTTGTCGCGTTTCGATATTTGGCGATAAGCTGCCTTTCCCGGTGAGGAGTGAGGGACGAGATGAAAAACGACTGGATCACGGCAATCGGCATGATGAGTGGCACGTCACTGGATGGTGTTGATGCCGCCCTGATTGAAACCGATGGCGTTGAGGTGCGTCGCCTTGGGCAGTCGGTGTTTGTGCCTTATACCCCGGAATTGCGTGACCGCATGCGGGGCTGTTTTGGCAATCGTAGCGCCACCAATTCAGAACATGTCGTTGCCGACGATCTGACCCGGGTACATATTGATGCCGTTGACATGTTGCTGGGCAAGGCAGGTTTGTCGCCCGGTGACATCGGTGTGATCGGTTTTCACGGGCAAACCGTGTTTCATGAGCCGGCATCCGGCCTGACCCGGCAAATCGGAACGCCTGATATGCTGGCCGAAAAAACCGGCATCCCCGTTGTTGCCGATTTTCGCCTGGCCGATGTGGCTGCTGGTGGCGAAGGTGCCCCCTTGGCACCGGTTTATCATGCCGCATTGATAAAAAGTGCGGGTGTCGAGGCGCCTGTTGCGGTGCTTAATATCGGTGGTGTATCGAATGTAACCTGGATTGGTGCGGATGACGCGCTGCTGGCCTTTGATTGCGGGCCGGGCAATGCGCGCATTGATGACTGGATGCTGCGCCATACCCGCAATCCGGTGGATTTAAACGGGGCGACGGCGGCATCAGGCCGGGGGGATCTGATGGTCGAGGTCAGCTTCCTTGAAGACCCGTATTTTGACCGTACTCCGCCCAAGTCACTGGATCGGGAAGATATGGCGTCTCTTCTCGACGGGCTGGTGATCGAGGCAAAACTCAATGTCGCGGACGGTGCGGCCACACTGGCCAATTGCACAGTGGCGGCGATTGTTGCCGGTGTGAATCATTTGCCCGTTGCCCCAAAAAGCTGGTTTGTCTGCGGCGGCGGACGTCACAATGATTATGTGATGGCACAACTTGGCGCCCGCCTTGGCGTGCCGGTACGATCGGTCGATGAACTTGATTGGGATGGTGATGCCCTTGAGGCTGAATGCTTCGGGTATCTCGCCGTGCGTCACCTGCGAAACCTGCCGCTGAGTTTCCCGGGGACAACCGGGGTTCCCCAGCCATGTTGTGGTGGCAAGCTTTATATACAGAAAAAGGCCGCCTGACGCGGCGACCTTTTGTCTGTTTTCCGGTTCTGGTAGCGGGCGTATCAGGCGCCGCGTTTGTCCAGATAGGCCGATGCGTGGCGAATCACTTCATCCTGCTGTTTGGCAAAATAGTGATCGGCACCCTCGATCAGGCACATATCAACTTCAATGCCTTTTTGTGCATTCAGCTTGTCGCCCAGTTTGGTTACGGAATTGACCGGGATGTTTTCATCGCGTTTGCCGTGAATCAGAATCCCCGACGACGGGCAGGGGGCAAGGAAAGTGAAGTCGTAATCGCTGGCCGGTGCCGCAACCGAGATGAAACCGTCAATTTCCGGGCGGCGCATCAAAAGCTGCATGCCGATCCAGGCACCAAAAGAATAGCCGGCCACCCAGGTTGAGCGGGAATTGGTGTTGTAGGTTTGCATCCAGTCCAGTGCAGAGGCGGCATCCGACAGTTCGCCGATGCCATGATCATAAACGCCCTGCGAGCGGCCAACACCGCGAAAATTGAACCGCATCACCGAATAGCCGCGGTCTTTGAACATGTTAAACAGGTTAAAGCACAGCTTGTTGTTCATTGTCCCGCCCTGCTGGGGGTGCGGGTGAAGGATAAGGGCGATGGGCGAATCGTCGGCACCGTTGTGATGATAACGCCCGTCTAGGCGCCCTTCGGGGCCGTTAAAGATGACCTCAGGCATGGATCAGACAGCTCCTGTCCGCAAATGGGTGTGCAGTAGGAAGAATATACCCGAGTAGTTTTGTGAGTTTTTTTGTTCTGCTGCCATAAATTGCTTGGGGCAAATACTTGACCACGTTACTCGGTTATCCTATATTTCGGTCAACCGGACAGCCAAAACGATACGTGTTGCGTGAAACGCGGCGCTGTTTCGATGCGGTCGGTTGCCGGGAATCGAAGCTACTTATTACACAGGGGACAGCCCCATGTTCAAGATAATTCGCCAGGAAATAGATGCGATGATCGCCCGCGATCCCGCGGCGCGCTCCCGTTGGGAGGTCGTATTAAGCTATCCGGCGTTTCACGCGATCATGGGATATCGCTGTACCAACTGGTTATGGAAGCGCGGTTTTCGCATCACCGCCCGGTTTTTTTCGCAGATCATGCGCTGGCTGACCGGGATTGAAATTCATCCGGGTGCCACGATCGGCAAACGCTTTTTTATCGATCACGGCATGGGTGTTGTGATTGGTGAAACCGCCGAAATTGGCGATGATGTAACCCTGTATCAGGGCGTTACGCTGGGCGGAACGGCACCAAGTGTTGATAGTGACGGGCAGCGCGGCTTGAAACGCCACCCGACACTGGAAGACGGCGTGATTGTGGGTTCCGGGGCGCAAATTCTGGGCCCGTTTACCGTGCGCAAGAACGCCCGTATTGGCGGCAATGCCGTTGTGCTGGCCGAGGTGCCTGAAGGGGCAACCGTGGTGGGTATTCCGGCAAAAATCGTTCGCCGTGAAAAAGATGACCGGTTTTGTGCCTATGGCACGCCGGTGGGCGACCTGCCAGACCCGGTGGCGCGCGCCCTTGATGAGCTTTCGCGCGAGGTGCAGGGATTGCGCCAGCGCGTTGTGGAACTTGAAAGTGAACAAAAGCAGCAGGAGGGTTACACACCTGCTGCCAGCCCGGAAAAGCCGCGTATTGTGGCCGCTTCGGAATAGGGCTCATCTTCTGTTCGACGGCCGCGTTGCGGCAAACTGAAATCGAAAGCCTGGACATTGGTTGATAATGCGATGCACAGGCAGGAGGACATGCTGTGAAGTTAAGTACGAAAGGCCGCTATGCGGTGATGGCGATGGTGGATCTGGCAGATAGTGGCCGGGAACGCCCCGTTGCCCTTGCCGACATTGCCGAGCGTCAGGAAATTTCGCTGTCCTATCTGGAACAACTGTTTGGCAAGCTGCGCAAGGGCGGGTTGGTCCGGTCGGTGCGTGGGCCGGGTGGTGGTTACATGCTGGCGCGTTCCGCACAGGAAACCCGCATTGCCGACGTGATCCTGGCTGTGGACGAACCCATTCGCGCCACGCGCTGCAAATCCGGTTCGCCCAAGGGCTGCAAGTCCGATAAGGGCCGCTGCCTGACCCACGAATTGTGGGAAGAGTTGGGTAACCAGATTTATTTGTATTTGTCATCGGTCAGTCTGGCCGATGTGGTGGATCGCCGGATTTCCGGTGTGGGCCGGATGTTTGATCGCCGGACAAGCCAGATTCACGAACCACAGGTGGCCGCCCAGTAGGAAGGTTTGACCACCGGTTTCGCGATTTGATTTTGTTTGGCCCCGTAACGTAAAGATAGTAACCGACGTGATGAAAAAGCAGGTTTACCTGGATTACAACGCAAGTGCGCCGATGATTGCCGCCGCAAGGGATGCGGTGGTGGCAGCCCTTGATGTTGCGGGAAACCCCTCGTCGGTGCATGGGGCCGGGCGCGAGGCGCGCAAGATTATCGATCATGCGCGTCGTGACGTGGCGGACATGCTTGGTGGTGATGCCGAACGGATCATTTTTACCAGTGGTGGCACCGAAGCCAATAATCTGGCCTTAAACGGCCTGGATGATGTTGTGGTGCTGACCAGCTCTGTGGAACATCCCTCGGTAATAGAGGCCCGGCAGGATGCCCGGCGCATTCCGGTGGATGGTAACGGGGTCATTGACCTGGCCGCCTTGGAAGACATGTTAAGGGCATGTCAGGAAGCTGGCGAAAAGGTGCTGGTATCGATGATGCTGGCGAATAATGAAACCGGTGTGATCCAGCCCGTGGCGAAAGCGGCCCTTTTGGCCCGTGAATATGGTGCCAAAACCCATTGTGATGCCGTGCAGGCCATTGGCCGGATGCCGGTGGATATGGGGCAGTTGCTGGTTGATATGCTGTCTGTTTCCGCCCACAAATTTGGCGGCCCCAAGGGTGTTGGCGCGCTGGCGATTGCGCCTGGCACGATGCTGGTGCCGCAAATTCGGGGTGGCGGGCAGGAAAAATATCGCCGGGGCGGTACGGAAAATATTGCGGGCATTGCCGGCCTGGGTGCCGCAGCCCGGCAGGTAAATGTCCGCTGTGCCACTGCCGATGACATCAAAGTCAAACGGGACCGTTTGGAAAGCGAAATTCTGGCCCATGCGCCAGAAGTGGTGATTGCGGGCCAAAATGCCGAACGCCTTGGCAATACCAGTTGCCTGATCCTGCCCGGTATGCCCGGTGAAACCCAGGTGATGGCAATGGATCTGGCCGGGGTGGCAATCAGTTCGGGGTCTGCCTGTTCGTCAGGCAAGGTGCGCGAAAGCCACGTTTTGAAGGAAATGGGTGTTGCAGAACCCGGTGCGGCCATTCGGGTCAGCCTGGGGCCTGAAACAACGAACGAAGAGATCGATCTGTTTATCCGTGTTTGGAGCCGGATGCGGGACAATGCAGAGCGCAAGAAACTCGCGCGTAATGCAGCCTGAGAAAATGAGTGAGGATGCCTAAAAATGAACGAGCTTAAAGCAAAGCCGATTTATCTGGACTATCAGGCGACAACGCCGACCGACCCGCGTGTCGTGGATGCCATGCTGCCTTATTTTTATGAAAAATTCGGCAATGCCCACTCGCGCAACCATTCCTTTGGCTGGGAAGCCGAAGACGCGGTCGAGCTTGCCCGCGGGCAGGTCGCCTCGATTATCGGTGCATCATCCAAGGAAATTATTTTTACCTCGGGTGCGACGGAATCCAACAACCTGGCCCTTAAGGGCGTGATGAAGTTTTACGGCAAGAAAAAGCCGCATCTCATCACCACCGTGACGGAACATAAATGTGTTCTCGACAGTGCCCGCCATCTCGAACAGGAAGGGTACAAAGTGACCTATCTTCCGGTTCAGCAGAATGGCCTGGTTGACCTTGAGCAGCTTAAAGCCGCGATCACCGATGAAACGGCCCTGGTTTCGATCATGGCGGTTCATAACGAAATCGGTGTGATCCAGCCGCTGAAGGAAATTGGTGAAATTTGCCGCGAACGTGGTGTGTTCTTCCACTGCGATGCCGCCCAGGCAGTTGGCAAAATTCCGCTGGATGTCAATGACATGAAAATTGACCTGATGTCGATTTCGGGTCACAAGATTTATGGCCCGAAAGGCATTGGTGCCCTGTTTGTCCGCCGTCGTCCGCGGGTGCGTGTTGTCGCCCAGATCACCGGTGGTGGTCAGGAACGCGGCATGCGTTCGGGAACGTTGCCGACCCCGCTGATCGTGGGTCTTGGCAAGGCATGTGACATTGCCCAGAACGAAATGGCCGAAGAAAACGCCCGCATCATGGAATTGCGGAACTATACGCTCAACCGTTTCCGTGAACGTCTGGCCGACATTTACCTGAATGGCGACGAGGAAAACCGCGTTGCCGGAAATCTCAATATCTCTTTTGCCTATGTCGAGGGTGAAAGCCTTCTGATGGGGATCAAGAATATTGCGGTATCCTCGGGTTCCGCCTGCACCTCTGCGTCGCTCGAGCCGTCCTATGTGCTGCGTGCCCTGGGTGTTGACGAAGAACTTGCCCATACCTCGCTTCGTATCGGCATTGGTCGCTTTACCACCCGCGAAGAACTCGACCAGGCTGTTGATGCGATCTGCAACGAAGTGGAACGTCTGCGTGACATGAGCCCGCTTTGGGAAATGGCGCAGGAAGGTATCGACATAAAATCGATTGAATGGGCCGAGCATTAATCGGTAAACGTACTATATTAAAATCAAGAGAGACACAGGACTTCTAGGAGGGTTCTAAAATGGCCTACAGTGAAAAACTCATCGATCATTATGAAAACCCGCGCAATGTTGGTTCGTTTGACAAAAACGAAACCTCTGTCGGGACCGGCCTTGTTGGCGCTCCGGCATGCGGTGACGTGATGAAACTGCAGATCAAGGTTTCGGCAGAAGGCATCATTGAAGATGCGAAATTCAAAACCTTTGGCTGTGGTTCGGCAATTGCGTCCAGCTCGCTGATCACGGAATGGGTTAAGGGCAAGACGATTGCCGAAGCCGGTGCGATCAAGAACTCGCAGATTGCCGAAGAACTGGCATTGCCGCCGGTCAAAATTCACTGCTCGATCCTTGCGGAAGACGCGATCAAGGCCGCGATCAGTGATTACAACACCAAAAACGGCAAAGCCGAGGTTGAAGCGGCTGAATAAGCCGCTTTATCAACCGACGATCTGGAGACAAGGAGACCAGGATGGCATTACCGGCCCCTATCAATGTAACACCCAATGCGCTTGAGCATATCAAGGCATTGCTGGAAAGCCGCGGCAAGCCGTCTGCGGGCATTCGTCTGGGTGTTCGCAGCAAGGGTTGCTCGGGTCTGTCATACACGCTGGAATACGCCGATGACGAAAGCGGATTTGACGAAGTCGTCCAGCTTGATGACGGCGTGAAGCTGATGATTGATCCCAAGGCGATCATGTTTGTGCTGGGTACCGAAATGGATTATTCGGTCGATAAAATGGAAGAAGGTTTCGTCTTTCGTAACCCCAATGAAAAAGGGCGTTGCGGCTGCGGGGAATCCTTCCACGTTTAATGTCGCCGGGTTTCCGGCCCTGATCTGGAGGTTGGCCCCGGTGCTTGCGCCGGGGCCAACCCTTGATAGCCGCAAATTTACAGTCGGCTGACAGTCGGCATTTGAAACCCGGAAAACCCGTCAAACAGGGGACAGAACGGGTTCCATATGGCGGAAAAGTGCTGTGATCGGCAATATTGCAGTGCCGTTTGCATGACCAAAATACGATACAGGCCAGAATATGATGACTGCTGCGTCAGAACAGAGCAAATCCAACCCCAGTGGCGATAAAACCTGCTGGTCCTGCAAGGGGCCGGTGGCGGCGGTTGCGCTGTTTTGTGATACCTGCGGGGCCATTCAGGCCCCCGGGCAGTTGGATCATTTTGCCCGTTTTGACATCCCGCGTGATTTCAATGTCGATATTGATGCCGTTGAGGCCCAGTACCTCAAGCAGCAGCAGGCCCTGCACCCGGATCGTTTCGCCACCAAATCGGCGCGCGAAAAATCCCTGTCGCAGCAACAGGCCGCCAGTCTGAATGATGCCTTTGAAACCCTGAAAAACCCGGTGTCGCGTGCGGAATATATGATGCGCATGAACGGGGTGGAGCCCGAAGGCGGCGAGGGACAAACCGTAAATGACCCCGCCCTGCTGATGGAAGCAATGGAAATGCGTGAGGCCCTGGACGATGCCGGGGACCGTGCGGCGATTGATGCGATTATTCGTGATGTGCGCAAAATGGCGCGCGACTGCGAAAAGGAAGTGGCAACCGCGATCAATGGCGGGGCCTATGATGCGGCCCGCAAATTGACGACGCGGTTGCGTTATCTGTTAAAAATGGCGCAGGAAGCGCGGGCCAAAAAGGCGCGCTTGGCTGCGGCCTGACACAAAAAACGGATTGAATTTATGGCTTTGCTGACCATCCACGAACCCGGACAAACCCCGCTTCCTCACGAGGAAGAACGTAAACTGGCGGTCGGGATCGATTTGGGAACAACCAATTCGGTCGTGGCGATGTCGCGCAACGAAAAATCCGAAGTCCTGCGCAATGCCGATGGCGGATCGGCGATTGTGCCCTCGGTCGTGCACTACGCCACGGATGGCACCGTCACTGTTGGCGAGGATGCCCGTGATTTGATCGACAGCGAGGCCAGCCAGGTGGTGTCCTCGGTCAAGCGGTTGATGGGTCGGGGCCTTGAGGATGTGAAATCGGTGGCGGGAACGCTGCCGTATCATGTTGAAATTCCTGAAACGCCGACCGATGCAAATGCTGCGGAACCGCAAATGGTGCGGTTGAATGTGGGCAACCGGGTGTTAACGCCGGTCGAGGTATCGGCCGATATTTTACGCACCCTGAAATCCCGCGCCGAGCAGGCGCTGGAACAGGATGTGGAACAGGCGGTGATTACGGTACCCGCCTATTTTGACGATGCGGCGCGAACGGCCACCAAGGATGCCGCCAAACTGGCCGGGATCGAGGTTTTGCGCCTGGTCAACGAACCAACCGCAGCAGCCCTTGCCTATGGCCTCGATAACGGGGCAGAGGGGCTTTATGCCGTTTATGATCTTGGTGGCGGCACCTTTGATATTTCGCTTCTGAAAATGCAAAAGGGCGTTTTTCAGGTGAAATCCACCGGTGGTGATGCGGCCCTGGGCGGTGATGATTTTGATCATGTGATTGTCGAAACCATTTTGGCCGCCCGCAAGGAACAGGGCATTGTCGATACGATCGATTCTTCCGCGGCCAAGCGTCTGCTGAAAATTGCCCGCGCCATCAAGGAAGCCCTGACCGATCAGGACCAGGTGGATGTTGCGGTGGACATTAATGATGCCGAAACCACGCACCGCGTCACCCGTGCCGATTTTGATGCCATGATCGCGCCGATGATTGCGCGCACGGTATCGATCACCGAACAGGTGCTCGATGATGCCGATATATTGCCCGAAGATGTGAAGGGTGTGGTGCTGGTCGGTGGTTCTACGCGCGTGCCCGCAGTGCGTGAAGCTGTTGCCAGCCTGTTTGAGCAGGAGCCGCTTTCCAATATTGACCCGGACGAAGTGGTTGCCGTCGGTGCCGCCCTGCAGGCGGAGGCGCTCACGGGCGGGTCCGATAACCTGTTGTTGGATGTTATTCCGCTGTCACTGGGCCTGGAAACAATGGGCGGGATCGTTGAAAAGGTGATTGACCGCAACACGCCGATCCCGGTCGCCAAGGGCCAGGAATTCACCACCTATCAGGATGGCCAGAGTGCCATGATGATCCATGTGGTGCAGGGTGAACGCGAAATGGTCGATCAGTGCCGCTCGCTTGCGCGCTTTGTGCTCAGCGGTATTCCGCCAATGGCGGCGGGGGCGGCGCGCATCCGTGTGACTTTTCAGGTCGATGCCGATGGGTTGTTAACCGTTTCCGCCCGTGAAGAAACCACGGGGGTCGAGCAGGAAGTGGCCGTTAAGCCCACCTATGGCATTAGCGAAAACGACATGGCCAATATGCTGCGTGACAGTATGGTCCATGCCCGTGACGATATGGAACTGCGCCTGCTGACCGAAGCGCGGGTAGAGGCACGGCGCAATATTCTGGCTGTCCAGGCGGCCATGAAGGCCGATGTCGAATTGCTGGATGATGAAGACACTGCCGCCATAAACGCTGCCGTCGCTGAACTGGAAGCCGCCATGCAGGGTGATGACCGCCAGGTGATCAATGATCTGGCCGAAGCACTGGACACCGCATCGCGCCCCTTTGCCGAAAAGCGCATGGATCGGGGGATCCGCCGGGCGCTGGCGGGCCAGAATGTAAACAATGTCAGCCCGTGAAGGGCTGCTGATGAATTGACAAATTGTGTTTCCGGGGCGATTGTCCCGGCACATCGCCATAGCGGATCGATAAACAGAGATCGAAACAGATGAAATTCGAGGAGAAAGGCGCACATGCCCAAGATCGTTTTTGTAGAGCCTGACGGTACGGAAAAGGAATTCGAGGTCGCCGACGGGTTGTCCGTTCTTGAAGCCGCGCATAAAAACGGCATCGATCTGGAAGGGGCCTGTGAAGGCTCGCTGGCATGTTCGACCTGCCACGTTGTTGTCGAAGGTGACTGGTTCGACAAACTCGACGAACCCAGCGAAGACGAAGAAGATATGCTGGATCTGGCCTTTGGCCTGACCGAAACCTCGCGTCTTGGCTGTCAGATTATCATGAGCGACGAACTGGACGGTCTGCGCGTGAAGCTGCCTTCCGCGACCCGCAACATGATGGTCGATAAATAATCAGGCCTGTTTGCCGCTTGACCCGTTTTTCCTTCCTTCCCGCGAAAGGGGACGATGATGCGCTGGACAGATACCATCGATATCGCGATCGAACTTGAAGAAGCCCATCCTGACAAGGATAACCTGCATCTTCGCTTTACCGATTTGCACAAATGGGTATGTGAATTGCCGGGCTTTGATGACGATCCCGAAGCATCGAACGAAAAAATCCTTGAGGCCATCCAGATGGCCTGGATCGAGGAACGCGAAGATTAAGGCCAATTGCCGGATCTTTGCCGATTTTAAAGATGGACCAGTCCCGCCAACGCGGGCTGGTCTGATCTGTTTTTAAACCGTGATGTTTTTGCAAAACAGGATCAGATGCGATGACCAGCCCCTTTACCGACATTATCCCGCAAAGCAGCCTGTTTGGCCGTTTGCGTGCCAATGCGCCGGATGTCTGGCAAAGCTATGTGGATCATGAATTTGTCCGCAAGCTGGGCAATGGGTCCCTGGCCGAGGAATGTTTTCGCCATTACCTGATCCAGGATTACCTGTTTCTGATCCAGTTTGCCCGTGCCTATGCCCTTGCGGTCTATAAGGCCGATGACCTGGCCGCCATGCGCCAGTTTTCGCAAACGGTGTCGGCGATTCTCGATATGGAAATGAGCCTGCATCTTGAATTTTGCAAAGGCTGGGGCCTTTCCGAAAGCGATATTGTCAGCCAGCCGGAAGCCCGCGCAACGGTGGGTTATACTCGCTATGTGCTGGAAAAGGGCCATCAGGGCGATGTGATTGACCTGCATGTGGCTGTGATGCCCTGTATGGTGGGCTATGCCGAAATCGCAAACCGGTTAATCGCAAGTTCTGATACAAAACTGGACGGTAATCCTTATCGCGCATGGATTGAAATGTACGCGTCAGAGGATTTCCAGAATGTTGCCAAGGCGGAAATTGCCTTGCTCGATGCCCTGGCGCAAAAACGCGGCGGCGAAGGCCGCATTGCCGATTTGACGCAAACCTTTGCGATGGCAAGCCGCCTTGAAGCCGATTTTTGGCAAATGGGCCTTGATCTGGCAAAATAGGCGACACCGCCCATATGGGCATAACAGAACAGGCATGACGGTGCAGAAAGACCAAAAGCACCGGAAGCATGACCACGAACACCTGATCAGAGATCGACAATCTGGTCGCCATCGCCTTGACCGATGGTGGGCCAAGGGAACTTGACGATGAACAGTCTTGGAATAGACAAAGCCCCCGAAGATACCCGCGTGGTTGTAGCCATGTCGGGCGGGGTTGATAGCTCGGCCGCTGCCGCCCTTTTGAAATCCGAAGGGTATGACGTGGTGGGGATTACCCTGCAACTTTATGATATGGGCGCAAACGCACCATCGCGGGCGAAATCCTGCTGTGCCGGGCGCGATATTTACGATGCCCGCAAGGTGGCCGAGGATATTGATATTCCCTATTATGTCCTTGATTACGAAAGCCGCTTTCGCGAGGAAGTGATCGACGATTTTGCCGATAGCTATTTGCGCGGCGAAACGCCGATTCCCTGCGTGAAATGTAATCAGACCGTCAAATTCCGTGATTTGCTGGAAACCGCCCATGATCTGGGGGCGGACTGCATGGCAACCGGCCATTATGTGCAGCGCAAGCTGGGCGCAGGCGGACAGGCGGAACTGCACCGTGCAGCCGATGCCAACCGCGATCAAAGCTATTTCCTGTTCACCACCACCCAGGACCAGCTTGATTTCCTGCGATTCCCGCTGGGTCATCTGACGTCCAAGGCCGAAACCCGCGCTCTGGCTGCGCGGTTTGGCCTGGAAGTGGCCGACAAGCCCGATAGCCAGGACATTTGTTTTGTGCCCGATGGCAAATATGCCCGTTTGGTTGAAAAACTGCGTCCCGAAGCTGGCGAACCGGGCCAGATTGTCGATGTGGATGGCAATGTGATGGGTGATCATCGCGGGCTGATCCATTACACGGTCGGTCAGCGTCGCGGCCTTAATATCGGTGGTACGGCGGAACCGCTTTATGTGGTGAAACTGGTGCCCGAAACCCGGCAGGTCATTGTTGGCCCGAAATCGGCCCTGGCAAAGCACAGCATCTATATCAAGGAACTGAATTGGCTCGGTGCGGCAGCGATTGACCCCGAAGGTGTCGAGGTCGAAGTCAAACTGCGTTCCGCAATGGCGCCGGCCACGGCAACCATCTATCCGGTGGCCGACGCCCCTGGTCAGGCCCGTATTGATTTGCATGCGCCACAATTTGGCATCGCGCCGGGGCAGGCCGGTGTGATCTATCAGGGCGACCGTGTGCTGGGCGGCGGCTGGATCAGTAGCCAGGAACATAACAGTGCCACAGATGGTGCCCATGCGGCTTAAAATGGCCTCTCGGGGCTGTTGGCTGGTGTGTACTACATACACCCCTTAACCCGGATTATCGGGCGCGCTGTCATCGCAAATAACGGCGCGCCCGCTATACCATGTCATTCCGCCGGGTTTGCGCCTGCCATAGCGGGCAGGGGCGGCCCCTTGGGTCCTGTCACAGGGCGTTTTTTCAAGGCTTTGTGCCACTTGCGATTTTATCGGACTCTTTTTTGACAAAAACGTCAAAAAGGCGCTTGACGGGGGCGGTTCCCTGACGTAAAAACCGCCCCGTTCCGGACAACACGGAACGCCGAAGACAAAGCCATATGGCGGAGTAGCTCAGCTGGTTAGAGCAGCGGAATCATAATCCGCGTGTCGGGGGTTCAAGTCCCTCCTCCGCTACCAATTCAAAAGCCCGGTTCTGACGAGCCGGGCTTTTGCGTTGGTGCGTTGAAAATGGGCTATAATGCCGCGTGATTTCTCGCGTGAGTTGAGCAATGATTTTGCAAAAGTGCGATGACGATAAAGCGGGACAACCTCTCGGCCATAGTCAGCATGCTACATTTTAAAATAAAATTTTACCCGATATTTTTGCCACCTATGTAATTCCTGAACACTGTAAGGGTGGGTTGAGGGGAAAGTGTTGAAATATGTGCAATTTTTGGTAATTGTTTGATTTGTGATCGTAAAAATAGGGGGGGATGATGAGCTCAGAAAAAAAAATTAAGCTGTCCAAGCTGTATCTAGATAATGAAAACCCAAGGCATGATCCTATCGATAATGAGCCAGAAATAATTCAATATTTGCTTGATAAGCAATCCGTTAAGCCGCTAGCGAAGCACATAGCTTCTAAAGGTAGAATAAGCCCTTTGGAAAAAATTGGAGTAGTTCCACATGGGAGGGTGGCGGGGGCTTATGTCGCAGCAGAGGGAAATAGAAGGACTTGTGCGTTAAAGCTGTTGGGTGACCCTGACAAAGCACCGAAAGAGTCGGATAAGAAATTTTTCAGAAAACTTAAGTCGGAAATGTCAGATCCTATTGTGGAGCTCGACGTTGTTGTTTTTGAAGATGAAGATGAAGCTGAGCCCTGGGTGTCGCTTCGGCACGAGGGCGAGCAAGGTGGCGTAGGCACCAAGCCTTGGAATCCAGAGCAGCAGGCACGATTTCATACCAAGAAAGGTGGAGCAACCAACCCAAATCTGCAATCTTTAATGTTGTTGGAGTATGCCCTTGTAAAGGAACTGATCACAAAGCCTCAGGCTGACGGGATAAGTTTAACTACAGTTACGCGGTTCTTGAGTAATCCTGAGTTTCGACAAACGCTAGGTTTGGTTGATAATAAGTCGCTGATTATCTCTGTACCGCAAAATCAATTTGATAATGTTGTCAAAAGGTTCCTGTTGGATGCACTTGCTGATGACGATGAAAAAAAGAAGGTTCACTCTCGTACGTCTGCGGAACAAAGAAGAGAGTATGCGAAACAGCTAAGGGAAGAAGGTGTTGCCCCTACGATTAGGGAGCCCGAAAATTTAGATGTCAGAATAAACGCTGATATTAAACCCTCAGATAATCCCAAAGATGTTCGCTTGCAAGGTCCAGCTACACGAAACAATCGCAGTCCTGATCTTCGACATAAAGTGGTGCCGGCCAATTTCCGAGTTTCAATTACTGATCCTATTCTCAAGCGGCTCTATGACGAGCTCCGACTAATAGATCCCAATGTGTTTTCATTTTCTTCGGCTTATCTTGTGCGCGCTGTAATTGAGAGGTCTAGTGAGCTGTTCGTTCGCCAGAGATATGGTAGCGCACCTCCCGAGCTTCACAGAAAAATTGGAAAGGTTGTGGCGATTCTGCTCGAAGACGGAGTCGATGAACGGGAACTAAAGGTATGGCGAATTATGGCAAATGACAAGGAAAGTCGTTATTCGCCAGAGAGTATCGGGCATTTTGTCCACGGTGGCGCGGTGCCGACAAAGACGGATCTTATCCGCACGTGGGACTCAGTGCAGAGTGTTTTGGCGATGGTCTTTGACAGATTAAGATAGCCAATGTTTTTGTGGCCAAGTGTCTCAAATTTTGGTATTCCACTTTCATGCCAGTTACAGACTCACCTCTACGCTATCCCGGCGGCAAAAGTCAGCTCATTCCTTTCATCATTGACCTGATGAGAAAGAATGATTTGTTCTATGGGCAATACGCGGAACCGTTTGCGGGTGGAGCCGGCGTACCATTGAAGTTATTGTTGGATGGGTACGTCGATAAAGTTTATATAAACGATTTTGATGAAGCTATTTATTCGTTCTGGGCTTCCGTGCTTGAAGAGCCGGAAGAGTTGAGCCGAATGATTAGAGATGTGAAAGTGGATATAGATACTTGGCGTGAAATGCGAAGGATTTACTTTGATAGAAAAGAAGTAACGCGCCTTGAACTCGGGTTTTCTACATTATTTCTAAATAGAACTAATAGGTCAGGTATTATAAAAGCAGGAGTGATAGGTGGGGTGCAGCAGTTAGGAAAATACAAACTTGATTGTAGATTTAATAAAGATGACCTCATTCGAAAGATAATGAGAATAGCTGGCCGACGTGATGGCATATGTCTGACAAATCTTGACGCATTAGATTTCCTCGATACAGTAATTCCAAATACTGATAATAATATATTGGTAAATTTGGATCCTCCTTATTTCGGCAAGGGTAAGGATCTTTATGCTAATTATTATAATTTTGATGACCATCAAGCGTTGGCGGAAAAAATATATAGTTTAGGAAGAAAGTGGATTGTAACTTATGACGATGTAAGTGAAATTCGCGACCTGTATTCACATTTTCCAATGTATACAAATCAGCTAAATTATTCGGCGCAAGTAAAGCGTGTGGGAACTGAGCTGTTAGTTGCAATGCCTGGATTGGTGTTGCCAGAAGGGACGGCATTGAACCCAGTAGCTTTGTAAATGCCATGAAGATCTGCCCTTAATTATTGTCACGCAGGATCCATTTCATCTATGTTTTATGCTAGAAGAACCTGATTATGGCAATCAAAGCCTCTACTTATGACTGGAGGAACATTGAGGCGCAGGTCACTATCACTAAGGCGTTATCACCAAGCTAGGTTGTACACATGAGCGAAGAAAACCAGAATTTCAGTCCGACGGCCTGGACACCTGCGCGCTGTGTGCTTTGGGAAAGCCTGGAGGCCGAGGGGCGGCGGGAGCTTGAAGCGATTGTTGCCAAGGGCAGCGAGATTGAGATTCCTAAGAAATTCGAGGCCCAGTACGAGGCCGTGAAGGGCAGGGAAAAGAAGGTGGCGATTGCGCCTGTCGTGCTCGATTGCATGCGTCGCATCGGCTGGACCGACGCCGTGATTGAAAGCGTTTATGCGCCTTATTCCGACGAGGAAGCGCCCGCCAGTTAATTCATCTGGCGGGGTTTGTTGGCTTCGACGATCCCGCGTTATGCGGCACGAGTCTTGCTGAGTTGCTGTCCATATTGCCGGGGCGAGACGCCCATTTCACGTTTGAACGCGGTGCTAAACGCACTTTCGGATTCGTATCCCAGATCCAGTGCGATTACGGAAATCGGATCGCGGGCGGCCTCCAGTCTTTCCCCTGCCAGTAACATTCGCCAATGGGTCAGGTATGCCATTGGGCTTTTGCCAACACGTTCCCTGAATTTGGCGGCAAAGGCGGAGCGGGACATACCGGCATGATTTGCCAGAAGTGCAACACTCCAGGAATGGGCCGGATCATTGTGAATGGCATTAATGGCCGCCGCCAACTGCCGGTCAGACAGGGCAAAGAACCAGCCAACGCCGTCCTGAATAGTATCAAGGTGCTGGCGCAGCGCCTGAACCAGCATCATATGGGCAAGGTTTTGCAGCACAAGGGTGCTGCCCGGTTCGTTGCGGCGCATTTCTTCCATCATCCGTTCAATGGAATGGCGCAATGCCGCCGTTTCCTCCTGTTGGTGAATATGCACGATGGGTGGCAGCAGGGCCAAAAGCATATCGGCCTGTGTGCCATCAAGGATAAAGCGGCTGCTGGCAATCAGATAGTCGCCGCCACCCTTTACGGTGCGGATATGACCGTATGCCGAGTTTGCGGCAAAAAAATCATTGGCATTCACAGCATCGGCATCCAGGCTGCTGCCAAGAAAAAAGGCCGGTCCATGTGGCAGCAAAAAGCAGTCCCCGGTTTTAAGGTGAACCGGGTCTTTTACGCCCTGAACCGCGAGCCAGCAGTCGCCCTTCGCCACAGCCCCGGTTTTGATCCCCCGGCCCAAAGAAGGAAAATCAATGCCCCACGGCCCGGCAATATCCATGCCCGCCGACATATAGGCGCGCGGTTTGAGCAAAGACAGAACATCGGATAACGGGTCCATAGACCTTCCTTTTGGACGAATGCGAAATTATTGCGGAGTTTAACGCATAGTTCGTCCAATCGCTATCACCTATCTTGCATCTATTCAAACGGGTCATATGGCCTGGGCAGATTCAATTGATAGCAAGCAGGAGACGGCAATGCGTGTTTTCGTAACAGGGTCAACGGGGTTTGTGGGCAGTGCAGTGGTGCAGGAATTAATGGCACGGGGCCATCAGGTTTTGGGGCTGGTGCGATCAAGCACATCCGCACGGGCGCTGGCACAAACCGGGGCAGAGGTTCATCGTGGAGATCTGACCGATCGCGAAAGCCTGCGCAAGGGGGCGGCCGAGTGTGACGCGGTGATCCATACGGCCTTTAACCATGATTTTTCCAAATTTGCCGAAAATTGCGAACATGACCGCCAGGTGATTGCGGAAATGGGGGCGGTGCTGGCCGGGTCGTCCCGGCCCCTGATTGTGACATCGGGTATCGGTTTAATCGCAACCGATGGCATTGCCACCGAAGAACACCAAGTCAGCAGCAAAATCCCGCGTGTGGCATCGGAACAGGCAACACTGGCCTTGCGGGAGAAAGGGATTCGGGCATCGTTAATGCGTTTGCCACCATCGGTTCATGGCGCGGGGGATCACGGGTTTGTACCAATCCTGATTGGCCTTGCCCGGCAAAAGGGCATGGCAGCCTATATTGAAGACGGACAAAATTTGTGGCCTGCGGTGCATCGGTTTGATGCGGCAAAGGCCTATTGTGATGCGATAGAAGCGCATGATCCATTGCCGGTTTATCACGGGGTGGGTGAAGAAGGCATTGCGTTTAAGGATATCGCCAGCGCAATTGGCGCGGGGTTGAAGTTGCCGGTCAACAGCCTGACGCGAGAGGAGGCGTCCGATTATTTCAGCTGGTTCCTTCATTTTGCTGAATTGAATGTGCGAGCCTCGGCCGCCATGACCATCGGCCATCTGGGATGGAAACCCGTCGGGCCGGGCCTGTTGGAGGATATGCGCGATACTGACTATTTCGACGCATAAATCTTGTATGTACAGGCGGAAAAACCGGGGCCGTTTTGCGGTCCCGGTTTTGTTGGTTTTCAGGCAAATAAACGCATGCCACGTTCGGCGATGGTTTTAAAACCCGCCACCATATGTTCGGCCAGAACATCCTCGATTTCGCCGGTCCCTTCGCGCTTGGCCAGGGTCATGCGATATTCGCCCAAATCGGGCAGGCCATGCGCCGAACCCAGATGCACCAGTTCGGGGGAAATGACGCTGATCGGCAGCGGGGCAATGGCAAGGTCGGCCCGCACGGCGGCGATTTGGGCCTGGCAAAATTCGCTGGTATAGGCAATGCGGTAATTAAGCCCGGCATCGTCCAGCGCCTTGAGCGCCATTGCCCGCCAGTAACATCCCGGTTCTGCCAATGCCATCGGTAGCGGGCGTTTTTCCTGGGCCGTGCCATTGCGCGCGCCAAGCCAGACCAGCGGTTCGGCATGAATGGGTGGTTGCGGGTCCAGTTCGGGGTCATAGCTGAAGATGGCAATATCAAGCTCGCCCTGGGCGATGCGGCGGCGCAAATTAAGGGTTGGACCCAAATGCACATCCACCTCGACATGCGGGTGGGTGGCGGCAAAGCGGTGCAGAATTTCCGGCATCGCCACGATGCCGTTGTCATTGGGCGCACCCAAACGGATGCGCCCGCTAAATTGCGGGTGCAGGAACTTGGAAAAGGCCTCGTCATTGAGTTTCAACAACCGCCGGGCATAGCCCAGCAACACTTCCCCATCCGCGGTAAGGCGTACCTTGCGGGTTTCACGATAAAAAAGCTCCCGCCCGACCATTTCCTCCAGCTTCTTGACCTGAAGGCTGACAGCCGATGCACTGCGATGGACCAGCTCTGCTGCGCGGGAGAAATTGCCGCTTTCACAAATGGCAACAAAGGTGCGGGCCAGATCAAGGTCGAGATTGGGAAGGGTGCCTGAAATCGAATTCATGGTTCTCTCTTTTGAGTTTTACTCACAGATAAGCTTAAATCTTCTCGTTTGATTAATCAATAGCGGTGCGGCAGGGTTGATCACAACACAGGAGGTTTTGATGATGACCCAGACAATGAATGCACCTTCGTCGCTTATCCGCAGCCGTCATTTGGCCGGAAAAACCGTTGCGCGCCGAAATGTTGGTTTTTTGCGCCGCCTTTATGAATCCTGGCAAATGCGGCGGGAGGATCGTAACCGGATCCGTGCGCTGGAAAAGCTCGATGAAATGATTTTGCGCGATGTGACCGGGCTGTCGCGTGCACAGTTGGAAGTCGCACTTCGCCTGCCGGAAAACGTGGCCCGCCGCGAAATTGCCCGCCATATGTGCCGTCGGTAAATTGTGCTGCTGCCAAAAAAAGGGACGATCATGGACAGAGTGTTCTGCCTGTGATCGTCCCTGTGCTTAAAGCCGTATGGATCAGGCTTTTTTCAGAAATTCGGTTTTCAGAACAATGGTGGTTTTGCCATTGCGGCATTCCACTTCGCTGTCCTTGTTGGTCAGGCGTACATTTTTCATCAGGGTACCGCGTTTCAGGGTGGTCGAGGTTCCCTTCACTTTCAGGTCCTTGATCAGGGTGACGGAATCACCGTCATTCAATTCGGTGCCGTTGCTGTCTTTAACGTCGCTCATCGGGTCCTCGTCTATGTATCGGCGGGTTGTTGGTCATGCCGCGAAAGGGTCAGGTCGTTCTTGTAACGGGTGAAAACGGTCTGGCAACAATTAATATCTACATATTGCTTTTGTTGATTTGTGCCAAAACAAAACGGCCCGGCAAATGGACCGGTCCGTCGTTATTGTTTGCAGGCTGTTCTGCTTGGTTTTTATGCGTTGTTGTTTGCACCAAAGCGGGTGGGCGCTGGCCTGCCCAGCAAAAAGCCCTGGATATAATCCACCTTGTGATGCAGCAGGAAATCAAGTTCGGCCTGGCGTTCAACCCCTTCGGCCACCACTTCGATGCCGATCTGTTTGGCAAGGTCGATCAGTTTGCTGACAATGGCCTGTTTATAGATATCCTGATCGACATAATCGATCAGTTCACGGTCGATTTTGATAATGTCGGGCTGTAATTGCGAGAGCATGTTAAGGGTCGAATAACCGGATCCAACATCATCTAGCGCCACGCGGAACCCGGAATCCCGATAGGATTTCAAAATGGCGCGAAGATGATCCGTGCTGTGAATTTTTTCGGTTTCAATCACCTCGAATACCACTTTGCTGCGGTCAAACCCGCAGTCATCAATGATCTGAAGGGTAGAGCGCAGGCAGGAATTGGGATCGTAAATGGATGAGGGGGTGAAATTGATGAAAATATTGTCGATCCCGGCAGCATGGGCATTGCGCACATTTGCCGCCCGGGCCGCCCGGTCCAGTTGAAAAACAAGTTCCGCCGAGCTTGCTGCACCAAAAAGCCGGTCAGGCGCGATGATGTTTCCCTGACTATCAACCGCGCGGATCAGGCATTCATGGGAAAAGGGTGTTTTCAGGTTCGAGGCGGCAAAAATTGGCTGAAAAACGGAACGAAGTCGGCTTTCACTTAAAACATCAACCAGCCAGCTTGCGCCAATGCGGGCATGAATGGCGTATAATGATGTAACGCGCGCAATGTCATCTACGCCGGGTTCTGTTGTGCTGTCCATGATCAACGCCTTGGTATCCGCCATTTCTTCGGGCAAAAGAACGTTGTTCAGGGCCTGCATCACATGAGGCAGTGTTGCGATATCGAAATCGGTATACAGGGTGGAAACCGTGACGTTATTGATGACGTCATGGCCGCTTTTGCGTATTTCCGCGATGATTTTTCCACCTGTATGGGCAACAGGCGGCCAAATATAAAGTCGCCCGTGCCGGGGGAGTGGCAGGGGCATGGTGTCACATTTTTTGCAGTCAGGCACGGGCGACTTCCTTTGGAACGCGGTATTTCAAATTTTGATCAGGTTAGATGGTTTATCCGTTATTTTGTTTACATTATTGAAAATACAATGCTTCGGGTCATCTTTATCAAGCTGTATCGCTGCATTTGTGTGACCCTGTGCATTGTCGTCCGGTTCTGGTCACGAGATATTCCCTTTTTCAGGGAACAGTGTTCACTTTATTCTTCTAGAGGGTGTTGCGGATGGCGATTTGCGGGCGCTGTTAAACAGCCATGCCAATGGCCGACCATCAATAATCGCAAGGCCCAGTCCAATGACCATCATGCCGACAATATCCGTCATATGCAGTTGTTCGCCCAAAAAAGCCACCCCCAGCAGAATGGCACTTACCGGGATCAGGAATGTGACCAGTAAAAGATTGCTGGCACCGGCACGGTTTAGCAGCTTGAAATACAGAATATAGGCCAGTGCGGTCGAGATACTGGCAATACCCAGCACCGCCAGCCAAGCCGGCAGTCCCGGCATCGCCAATTGCCAGGGTTTATCAACCAGCAAAGCGATCGGGGCGAGCACGATGCTGCTGCCTGTGGTTTGCCCGGCAGCGGTGACTATTGGCGGAACGGATTTGAAACGACGGCCAAAAACACCTGCACATCCATAGGAAAAGGCGGCACCCAGTACGGCAAGCGGTGCGATGGCAGAAAGGGACAGGCTGGTTGCAGCGGACAGACCCGTGACAATAACAACTCCCATAAAGCCTGTGATGACACCGGTGATTTTCCGCCAGGTCAGCTTCTCGGTATCGGTGGCGATATGGGCGATGATCAGCGTAAAAAGTGGTGTGGTGGCGTTCAAAATGGCGGCAAGGCCACTTGCGATATGGGTCTGGCTCCAGACGATCAGGGAAAAGGGGATGACATTATTTAAAATTCCCATGATCAGAAAACTGGGCCATAGCATGGGCGCGCGCGGGATCG
The DNA here is from genome assembly GCF_003326755.1 of Thalassospira profundimaris. GTDB lineage: Bacteria > Pseudomonadota > Alphaproteobacteria > Rhodospirillales > Thalassospiraceae > Thalassospira > Thalassospira profundimaris_B. The sequence goes on from NZ_JPWH01000002.1 coordinate 314,212, forward strand.
AAACACCGCGCAATCCAATTGCCAGCCACAGAATGGCCGTTGCAAGGGCAACCCGCGCAAGCACCAGGGTAAAGGGTGGCACCGCGCGCAGGGCAATTTCGGTAAAGAAAAACGACCCGCCCCATAAAATTGAAAGCGTGATCAAAAGAACCCAGCTTAGGCCATCCATGCTTTGCGATGCGGTGCCGGGTTCTTTTTTCTGCAAATTGGCAGGCGGCGGTGAAATGGCGGGAGGCAGGCGCCGCGATGGGGCGCCCTGGCGGGTTGCGTGCGACATGATGGCTCCGTAGCTGTGAATCTCGGGAAGATCAGGTTAAGGGAGCTTTCTGTTTGTCGCTCGCCATCTTCGGACTCTGTGCTGGCAGTGAAAGGCGGCTTTAAAACCGGACAAGATAGCGATGGTTGCGCAAATCCCGCGTGTCGCGCTCATATTGGCGGGGTGCCAGGCCAATATCGGCCCGCTGGCTGTTTGTCAGGTCGTCTACCCGCAATTTGTTTTTGCGACGGACGAGGCAGCCTGCCAAATGGTCGATAAAATCGTTCACGCCTTTAAGAAAGCGGTTAAGCCATTTGGGCCAGTCTGTGCCGGGCTTGGGGACGTGCAATGTGTGTGACGCTAAATCGACAGGCTTGGCGTTGTCGATGGCGGGCTGGCAGGGCATGTCGGACATGTTATTCCTCCTGGAATTGCAAATCTGAAAAAAGGTTTTGGCTGCAATTCCAGAAGGGTAGAGGCGGTTCTTGTGGCGTGCTCGCCGTTTTCGGAAGTGAACCTTTGTGATCCTAATGTGCGTTAGGATCGTGGTGGCCCGAATTATTGCGCAATTTCCGGTGCCGGTATTTTGCGTTTGCGCATCGGCATCCGGGCAAAAATGGTAATATTGCCCAGCAGGATCAGGGCAAGCCCGGCCGCTCCTGTTGGTGTCCAGATATAGCCTTCCAGGAAGGTTGAAACCGTAAGTGCGACCACGGGAAACAGAACCGTGACATAGGCCGCCTTGCCCGCACCAACTCGGTTAACCAGTGCCAGATAGGCCAGAAATGCAATGATCGAGCCGGGAATAGCCAGATACAGCAATCCGGCAATGTAGTACGGGTCTGTTGGTAAAACCGGCACTTCGCCGCGCAGCAAACCAAATACCAGCAATAATGCGGCACCATAGGCCATGCCCCGTACCACGGCATCGCGGGTGGGAACGCCCATTTTATGCAATTTTACCGATACCATATTGCCAGCGGCAAAAACGGCGGTACCCCCCAGGGCGCAGGCCATGCCGGTAATGGCGGCTGCATTGTGCGACAGTGTTGCCAACTGGTTGGCAAACAGGCAAACAATGCCACCCAGACCCAGGATGGCGCCTCCGACAAAGCGCATACCGGGGCGCTGGCCGTAAAACACCCAGTTCCCCAGGGCATTAAAAATGGTTGATGTGGTAAATAACACGGCGATAATGCCGCTGGCGATGTAGGACGACGCGGTATACATCAAAATGAAGTTGATGGCGAAAAGCCCGCAGCCCAATAGAAATATCCAAGGATGGGCGCGCCACGGCACCGGGCGCAGACGACCCGTCAGCCCCATAAAGCCCGCGAGGACTATCGCGGCAAGACCAAAGCGGTAGAAGATCGATATTTCAATCGGTATCGGGCCAATTTGCAGTTTGATGGCATACCAGGTAAATCCCCAGCACAGGGTGACAATGGCAAACAGGATTGCGGTCATGGGGCGCTCTTGCATTTGATGTTATTGACCGTGATATAGGCAGGAATTTGCTGCGTGGCTTTCACGATATTGCGGTCTTTTTCACAATCTTGCGCAAAAATGTCCGATGATCAGGGCAGGGCTGGTCAAAACCGGTTTGGCGGTTCAGTATAAGGGCATGGTTTGTCGCCTCCCGGCTTTGGAACACCTTATCAAATGACACTGCCCCGTTATCAGAATTACACGGTTTTTAACGAACTGAAAAACGATGCCGATATTGTGTCGGCAGGGGATTTTGGTGACGAAATTTCCGCAGTGCGCTGGCATCGGGATTCTTATGCCCAAAGCCGTTATGACGACCCGGATCATCATACACTCAGCCTGTATCTTGATGGCGGAACCGGCATTTTGCGCGAACAGGGGTCGGTGCCATTATCGGGTGGTGGTCCTGGCCGTGTGTGCGTCATGCCCGCGCATATTTCGTCGGACTGGATGGTGCGGGGGCAGGTGGAACTGTTTCATCTTTATATTCCCGTCGCTGCCTGGGATCGCGCCGTTATTCAAATGCTTGATCGCGATCCCGCCCGGATCGAATTGACAGAGAAGGTTTTCTGGATTGATCCGGCGGTTGAAAAAATGGTGCGTCAGGTGATTTTGCCGCTCGACTGGGATGCACCGGCGGATCGTCTCGTCATGTCGGCAGCGGGTTATGGTCTTTTGGGGCATTTGCTTTCTGAGTATACCGCGCAAAAACCCGGTATGAACGTTATTCGTGGCGGGTTGAGCATGGCGGTGCGTCGGCGTGTTACCGATTATATCGCCGCGCATCTGGAATGTGCTATTACGCTTGATGATCTTGCTAGTGTGGCCGGGCTTTCGGTATTTCACTTTTCACGCATGTTTCGTGCCTCGCTGGGCGAGGCCCCGCACCAGTTTGTGTTGCGCAAACGGGTCGAACAGGCGCGCCATATGCTACGTGACCGTCAATTGGGCCTGGCGGAAATTGCCGTGAGGTGTGGTTTTTCCAGCCAGGCACATTTTACCACCCGTTTTGGTCACATCGTTGGGGTTTCGCCAGCCCGCTATCGCCAGATCGTGCAAGATGGCACCCTGCGCGATCAGGAGATGACAACCGCTTTGTGGCGATTTTCACCATAAGATCAAGGGAAACAGGCGGTTACCTATCGTTGGTTTCGGGCGGGTTTGGCGACGTGTGGGTGTCTGCCACAGTGAATAGTCCGACAGGTGACTGGCGTCCGCGTATGGCATGCTCGCCCAAATCAATAAAGCTGACATCGCGCTGTAGATCACGATGAGCCATAATCAGATCGCGGGTTGTTTTGCTGATCAGGATTTCCGTCCCCGTTTCCTTGTTATAGTTTTCCAGCCGGGATGCCAGATTAGCCGTATCGCCCTGAATGGTAAAATCGATGCGGTCACTGGAACCGACCGGCCCTGCCACAACCGGCCCGGAATGAATGCCAATTCTGGTTTTCATCATCAGGTTGTCGTCCCCGAAACGGGAATTGCGGGTAATGTTGCGAATACCCAGGGCGGCGTCTAAGGCATGTATCGCATGATAAGGGTCATCGTGCAGAACATTGAAGGCGGCATGAAGGGCATCGCCGACATAATTCATGACAACGCCGCCATGATGGCGGATGGGCGCATTAACCTGGTCAAAATAGTCGTTCAGCAGGCTGATAACCTGTTGCGGTGCCAAGTTTTCCGACATGGCGGTAAAATCGCTGATGTCGCAAAACATGACGGTAGCAAATCTGAGTTCGCCTGCCGCACGCGGGTCACCGCTTTGTTCGCGCTGCAGGGCCAGTTCCACAACATCGCGGCTGACATAACGTTCAAAGGCGCGACGCATGTTTTCGCGTTCGGCAAGGCCGGCGGCCATATGGTTAAAGTCGGCGGCAAGCTGGCCGATTTCGTCGTCACTGGCAATCGGACTGCGTGCCGTGAAATCGGCCCGGGCGATTTTTTGCATCACATCACGCAGATAGCGGATGGGGCGGGTCAGGGTGCGGTTAATAAAAAACAGGCACAGGATGGCCGCCGTTTCGGTTGCAATCACATCAAGAATGACAGCCTGCTGCGTCGAAAGGCCTTGCAATGCCCTGATTTCGGGAAACAGGGTAAGGTCAAGCAAAATGGCGAGCGATGAAATCAGAGTTAACAGCAAAAAGACAATGGCCAGACGTGGCCCGATGCGGGCCTGACCGGGGGCAAAGGCAACTTGCCAGTTCTCGAACATGTTGCGTCGCACGGTTTCCGCCCGGTCAAGGGCAGCAAAATAGGCATAAATGGCAAAATGCGCGGCATAGGCAAAGCTGAACCACAAACCCGCTGTTATGCGTGTTGCCAGCGGCACGGTGCTGGCAAGTGCGGGATCATGAACCAGAAAAACGCCGCTGCCAAAGGCGGCGGTACAGTAAATCAGCCCAACACAGAAGGCCCATAAGGTGGAATGGATATGCAGGCTGTTAAGCCGTCTTTTTGCGTGTGCAAGTTGGGTCCTGTCGCCAGATTGCAGGCTTTTGATCGCCCGGTTGATAGGGCGGAACAACAGGGCCGCACCAACGGCATTTACCCCGATCAAAACGACAATATTTAACATCAGTGCGCGCGCCAGCACACTGCTGTGCCCGGAAATCAGGACATAGGCCCCGGTAAAACAGAAATCGATGGTTGCCATGCCCGCCATTGCGATGACATAGCGGCGCAGTTTGCTGGGGTGCTCGTGCTTTGCCTGCATAATATTTTCTTGTTTGGGGCGACAGGGGGATTGAAAGTGATGATGGTGTTCGCCCGTTTCGTCAAAATTGAAGCTGGAACTTTATACGTGGCGATTTGTCAGCTTGATTAATCACGATAATGTGTCGCAAAATCCGTCTGGTGATCCCGGTGTTTTATGAAAACCTTCAGGGATACGTAAACAGGAAGGAAATCGTGCTTAGTTTTCGCCATTATCGGTCTGAAACCCTGACACACAGCCATGATGATTTTCACCAGATCATCATTTCGCATCATGGTGTTTTGGATTTGGATGTTGACGGGAAAGGGGGCGAGGTCCGGGGGCGGCAAATTGCCTTTGTTCCGGCCGGGGCCAAACATGCCTATCGTGCCCAGGGCATGAACCGGTTTCTTGTCATCGATCTGGATGCCCGACTGGCGGCAAATGCGGGAATAGAACAGCTTTGGCATCAGGCAGGTGGCGGGGCCTATCTTTCGGTGGCGCGCGATATCCGTTTTGGCGACCTTGAAAATCTGCTGGCGGTAAAACCGGCTTTTAGTCAGGCCGGGTCTGACCTTTCGTACCCCGGGGCAAGGGACTTTCCCCTGATGACAGGGGTAAATGCGAATGCTGCTGTTGCCAGTTGGGAACATGCACGGGATTTGTCCGGTCAGTATCATATGTTACCGTTCCTCAATGACCTGCTGCGGGCAGCCCACACGGGCACAAAGGCCGGAAATGTCAGATATGATCCCTTGCAAGAGCAAGCAGGCGGTATCCCCCTGCGTTTGACACGGGCAATGGAATGGGCTGCCGCGCGTTTGAACGAAACTGTCAGCATTGCCGGAATGGCCCGGATTGCCGCCCTGTCTGAAAGTGCGCTTTTTGCCGCGTTCGAGCGATATGTCGGCTGTTCCCCCATGCGCTGGCTGGCGGCAGTGCGGCTTGATTTCGGGCGTGATTTGCTGGCGGACAGTAAAAATACCGAAACGATCGGCGAGATCGCAAGGCAGGTAGGGTTTCAGGATCAGGCGGCCTTTTCGCGGGCTTTTTCACGCCGTTTCGGGCGATCACCCGCGCAATATCGTAAACAGTGCCAATTAGGCGACAAGTGACGCCCCTGGAAAACAGGAGTTTGAGCAAAGACACATCCGGGATCCGCTTTTAGGATCCAAAGCCATCGATGTGACACATGTAATGGAAAACGATGATGTCTTTGCTCGCGCCGAGAACCAGGGCAACCTTGATTGGGACGATTGCCGTTTTGCTGTGGGCCTTGCTGGCTCTGTTTACCACCCAGGTTAAATCCATTCCGCCGTTTCAACTGGTCAGCCTGTGTTTTGCCATTGCCGCCATCTTTAGTGGCCTTTGGATTTCCCGCAGGGGTTTGTCATCCTTTCGTGCCTTGCGTCAACCGGTTGGGGCGTGGGTTTTGTCGGTGGGCGGCTTGTTTGGCTATCATTTTTTCTACTTTGTCGCTCTTGCCAATGCCCCTGCCGTTGATGCCAGTTTGATCGCCTATTTATGGCCTTTGTTTATCGTGCTGCTATCAGCCCTGCTGCCAGGAGAACGACTGCGCTGGTTTCATATTGCCGGGGCCATATGCGGGCTGGGCGGGGCGGCGGTACTTGTGACCAAGGGGCAGGGGGTTCATTTTGACCCCGCATTTGCTGTTGGTTATGGCGCGGCACTGGTTTGTTCCGTTTTATGGTCCGGTTATTCGGTTTTGAACCGTCGTTATCGTGCTGTTCCGGTGGAGGCCGTGTGCGGGTTTTGTGCCGGGGCGGCGATATTGGGTTTTATCACGCATGGTTTGCTTGAAACCTGGGTAACACCCGATGCCATGCAGTGGCTTGCCATCGCGGGATTGGGGCTTGGCCCGGTCGGCGTTGCCTTTTTTGTCTGGGATTACGGCACCAAACATGGCGATATTCAGGTGCTTGGTGTCTCGGCCTATGCCGCCCCGCTGTTATCGACCCTGATTTTGATCGCCGTTGGCCGTGCGCCAGCAAGCCCGGCGGTTATCTGGGGATGTTTGCTGATTGTTGGCGGCGCACTGTTGGCGTCCAAAAACATGATACGGCGACGCCCTCAAAAAGTAGTTTGAAGGTTGTTTTTTATTTCCCATTGATAAACCTGGCATTTAACTGCCGGGTTTATTTTTTGGTGGATTATTTGTGACGGTGAAACATTTTTAGATTGTGCGTCGCGATATAAATGACTTAAAGTCATAGATGCGCCGGGGAATTTCGGGGGAAATGACACCACGGTTTTAAAATGCTTCGGGACACAATTATGAAGCAAACGCATAATAAAGAATCGCTATCCTCGATGAAGGAAGCGATGGCGGGACGAGAGTTTGACAGGGCGGCGGCTATTGGCGCTAAACTGCTTAAAACCCACCCAAAAGGGGTGGAATTGCTGTTGATGACGAGCGTTGCCGAACTTCAGGGTTCGCAGCCGCGCCGTGCTTTCCCCTATTTGTCCAGATTATTGCCCATTGTGCCGGTGACGGGGCGTCATATCGGTATGGTATTGCAAAACCTGCTGGTTTTTGCGCGCGCAACAGGTGACTATCATTCAGTAATTGCGCTGGCGGAAAAACAGTATCGCCAAAACCGGCACGAACCGCTTTTTGCTGAATATCTGGCAAATGTCATTATTGAACATGACAAGTATATTTCGGCAGCGCCCACCTATTCGCCCGATATCATGCGGGCGATGACATTACTGGAAAACATTCCGCCGACATTTTCGCGTTATTATGAAAGCCAAAAGGCACTTGCCCAGCTTTATATTCGGGTTGAAATGGCCGACAAAGGCCTGGCTTTATATGATAAACTGGTGGCTGACAGACCGGATGACAGACATTTGCGTCTTTTGCAGGTTTCCGCCCAGGCCCTGAGCGGTCAGGTGGATCCGGCTGTATGCAACAGCCTTGACCTGATTGAAAATCAAGGGGAAACCAACACCCAGCCTTATCTGGTTGTGTCGTTTTTGCGCCCGCATGTTATGCCAGATCGGGCAATACCGTTTCTGGAAGGGGTGTTTGCCGATACAAAGCAACATTCGCAGCATCGTTTTAATGCGGCCTTTGCCCTTGCCCGGACTGCGGAAGTGCGCCAGCAGTTTGAAACGGCCTTTGAATGGTATCAAAAGGGGCATACCGCGCATCGCGCCGCTGTCGCCTATGATGGCCAGAAGGAACTGGCCGAGATTGACCGCATCATCGCGTTGACCAGGCAGGATGCCGCCCGCATGGCCGGGCATGATGCCATTGTGGCGAAACTTGCTGCCGATGATGACAAGGCCGCGCCCCGGCCGGTTTTTATTGTGGGAATGCCACGATCGGGCACAACCCTGACAGAACGCATTATCGGGGCACATCGTGATGTTTATGCGGCGGGTGAGGCAGGCGATTTTGCCCGTGCCGTGGCGGAAGTTGTGGGGCCGGGCGCCATTTCGACACAAATGGAGCGCATTGACGACAGGGCGGCCCGGGCCATCCGAAAAAAATACCTCGCCGCCATGAAGGGCTATGCCCCTGATGCCAAAATGGTTGCCAACAAAACACCGGCAAACTTTTTACGACTGGGGCAGATCCGCCGTGTTTTCCCTGATGCGCCGGTCATTCATTGTCAGCGGCATCCTTTGGCGACCACGCTTTCGATCTATACAACGCCATTTGCGACCCCCATGCGCTTTGCCGATAGCCTCCAGGACCTTGCGGATTATTACCGCGGCTATGAAAAGATCATGGCAGCGTTTTCATCCGTGGATGAAAACGGGCAGATTTTTGATTTGTCCTACGAGGAACTGGTGGGGGACCCGGAAACGGTTGCGCCAAATGTGCTGGCCCATTGCGGGCTGGAATGGCAGGCTGAATGTCTGGAATTTTATCGCAGCCGCCAGGCCGCCCGGACCGCCAGCCTGATGCAGGTCCGCCGACCGATCAACGCTGAATCGGTTGACAAGTGGCAGCGTTTCAAGCCCTACATCGGCCCGCTTGCCGAACTGGCCGGGACCGAAGAAAAGGTTGGCAAACCCGAAAGCGATAAACAGACCGAAGCCGCCTGACGGTTCTTTGACAGTGTTTCCCAATTGCTTATCGTTTATGCAGCCGTTCCGTTATCGGGACGGCTGTTTTGGCTTCGGGGTAAAAACAGGCTTCATTTTGCTGTGCAAAGCCGCTACCTGTGAATAATTATAAACCGTTGTTCAAACCATGAGGGCACCATGACACTGACCCTTCCCAAGGCGGAACTGCATTTGCATCTGGAAGGGGCGATGACGCCCGATCTGGTTCGATTGTTTGCCGCACGTAATGGTATCACTGTCGAAGATGGTCTTTATGACGAAAATGATCGTTATATCTGGGCCGATTTTCCGCAGTTTCTTGATTGTTATGATCGCGCCAGCGGTGTTATTCGCACGCGCCAGGATTATAGCGACCTGACCTGCCATTATCTGGTCCAACAGGCCAAAATCGGCGCGTTATATGTCGAACTGTTTTGTTCGCCCTCTCATGCGGCAATGCAGGGGCTGTCCTTTGACGATCATTTGCTGGCGGTGGCCGATGGCATTGACCAGGCCTATCAGCAAAGCGGAATTATTGGCCGTATCGTTATGACCTGTGTGCGCCATTTGGGGCCGGAACAGGCCGTTGATGTTGCCCGCCAGACGGTCGCCTGTTCGCACCCCTATATTGTTGGTTTTGGCATGGGCGGTAATGAAAGCCTTTTTACCCAAAAGGACTTTTATCCGGCTTATAAACTGGCTGCTGACGCCGGCCTTGGCTGCACCACCCACGCCGGCGAGGTTGTCGGCCCCGAAAGTGTGTGGGATGCGATTGACCATTTGCCTGTGGACCGGATTGGTCACGGTGTGCGCGCAATCGAGGACGAGAAACTGGTTGCAGAACTGGCAAAACGCGGCATTGTGCTGGAGGTTTGCCCTGGCTCCAATATCGCCCTTTCGGTTTATCCCGATTATCAAAGCCACCCTTTGCGCAAATTGTACGATGCCGGGGTCAAGGTGACGCTGGGGTCGGACGACCCGCCGTTTTTCCATACAACCCTGGCCGATGAATATCAGCGTGCCAGCGATCTTTTCGGGTTTACGGATGATGAATTGCGCGGCATGACCCGGACGGCCCTTCAGGCTGCCTATGTTGATGCGGAAACCAAAGCCGTGCTTCTTGCAAAATGTGATTAACGGGTGTTAGCGGCTGACGAATTGTCAGCCTGCTGCCTGTGCTTCGGGCATGGTGGGCACAGGGTGTTTTGCCGCGTCGTTCAGCCAGTCACCATGATGTTGAGCCACATGTTTTTCAAAAATATCCCAGAACCGGTTGCGCAATTCGTCGCGTTCCTGAAGGATTTCGTGGCGTGACCCTGCCACTTCATGCAGGGTGACATCAGGATGTTGCGAAAACAGCCGTTTGGTTGCCGCATTGCTGACGACCCGGTCATTCCCGGAAATGATCATGGTTGTTGGCGGCAGAGAACGGGCGTTTTTTTGTGTCGCTTTGCCCGCTGCTTCGGCCAACTGGAAGTCCAGTAACGCCTGGGCACGAAAACAGGCGTCAAGCCAGCCCGCCGATACACCGCCGATCATGAGCTCCGGCTGTTTGTGCAGTAACGCAAAGCTGCGTTCATAACGCCCCTGGTCCGAGGTCAGCAGATTATCGGGGTTGAAGGGTTGAAGCGGGGACAACATCTTTTGACCCGGCAGGTATTTTTTATCCATCCCGGCCTTGCACAGGCTGCCCGAGATCACCTTGGCCAGGCGTACCATCCAGTCCGGCCCTGCCAGGCCAAAGAACGGCGCAATCATCAAGGCTGATGAAAACTGTTCTGGTGCAGCAAGCAACAGATTAATGCCCACCAGGCCCCCGGTTGAATGGGTCATCAGCATGGGGCAGTCAATGTCGTGGCGTGCCTTGACATAATCGGCGACAATGTGGGCATCTTCGACATAATGGGCAATATCGCGGACATAGCCCATTTCCGGAACCGGTGTTTCACGCAGGGAACCACCCTGTCCGCGAAAATCAAAGGTTACACAGCCAATGTTGCGCGCTGCGAGGTCGCGGGCGGTTTCGCTGTAACGCTCGATGAATTCGGCCCGGCCCTGAAGAATAAAAATATGGCCGCGTGCATTTTTTGGCGACGAAATGCCATATCGCAGTTTCGTCCCGTTCGAGGACAGGCAATGCTGAATTTCAAATGGCATGCGATTGGTCTCGTCTTGGCGGCATCACAAAGGACAGGGGATAAACAAAACCCGCAATATCGGGACAGGGCTTTGCCGCAATGTTGTTGGATTAATAACTAAATGGGGTAACGATTGGAAAAGATCAATGTTCCAGCGCCTTATGGACGAAATCGGACATTTTTATCATCATGCGTCCGAAATCGGGGTTAAAGGTTCCGCGCCGTAAGGTGCCGGGCGTGGCAGAGTCCACAAGGTTGGTTTCGCCGTAAATGGCGTCCTCATTATCGGCCTTGCAGGCTTTTTGATTTTCAGGTTCGCTGTAATGGTCGCAACGGCGAAAATCGCCATTCAGGCCATAGTGTGGGTTATCGGGGCGCATGGTCAGGGCGGTATGGGCCATATTGACGGTTCGATAGTCCGGATTGGCCGATTTGACACTGTCAATATTGTCGCATATCGGCTGTATCCTGTCTTCGACAGCCTTTTCCTCGCCCTGGTACCATATCATGTAACGGTCATCAGATTCGACTTTGCCGCAAAAGAAATGCAGGGCCACTTCTGCCCGAACCGTACGATCATCCGAGGACGCGGCCATAAAAACCGGTACAGTTAGCGGTGGCAGCGTGTATTCGTCAAACGGAACGGTTAGCAGCTGAAATTCCGCTGCCGCATTCATCGGCAGGGATTCATATTTTGCCACGTCATGATCGCCGCGTTTTTCCACCCAGGGCATCACATAACGCAAATAGGGACTAAGCCATGCGAGGTCGCTATAGGCCTTGAAACCGGGCGAGAGCAATATCATCGCGGCAAGTTCCGGATCTTTGCGATGGTCCTCTGCCGCGCGCGCCAGCAATGCCGCCCCCATTGAATAGCCAACCGGGATGATGTGCCGAATATCGGTGTCAAAACTTTCAAAGCCGTATGTGACCATATTTTGCCAGTCATCGCGGCTTATGTCGCGCAAGTCGCCGGGTACGGTGCCGTGGCCTGGTAACAGAAGGCCATGCACTGTCGCGCAGGGGAACGCCTCATGCAGGGAGTTCGCAACATCACTTAGCAGATAGGGGCCATCAGAAAGCCCGTGGACCATTAAAAACCCTACGCCATCGCCATTGGTAACGGTTTTGCCTTTTTGGCGACAGGCAGCACTATCGGGTTTTATCTCGTAGGGGGCACGGATATTGACCGCTTCTTCAAGGGAATAGGGGCCAAAAGGCTGCTTTTCGTGCTTAAACCGGATGTCAGACAGGACCGTGCGAATTTTATCCCGGCTGTCGCTGATATATGCGTCATAAGGGGTGCCGGGCGGGGGCGTGGTAATGGCATGTCCGGAGGCCTCATAACGTTCAGGCCCTTTGTCGCAGGCGCTAACAAGGCAAAGACCGGCCAGAACAAGGCAGATTTGCGCACGGGCGGTGAACCTTGAAAACAGCATGAAGAGGAATCCTGTGGTGACGATAATATCCGGCCCCAATTGTAAAATAGGGGCAGGGTTATTGCTTCATATCACATGACGGCGGGACAAAAAATGGCAACGGCGTTCCTGTCGCTGCCGTTGCCATTTAAAACCGGTTGCAGGGTATCAATACCCGGTTAATCCAGCAGTTCCCAGCTATGGGTCAGTTCGGCAGCCTTTGACAGCATAATAGAGGCCGAGCAATATTTTTCAGCTGAAAGGTGAACCGCCCGTTCAATTTTGGCTTCGTTAAGGTTTTCACCGCGCACTTTGAAATGCAGATGGATTTTGGTGAAAACCTTGGGATCAGTTTCGGCGCGTTCGGCGGTGATGTCGGTTTCAACATCCTGGACGTTTTCACGCCCCTTTTGCAGGATGTGTACCACGTCGATGGACGAACAACCGGCAACCCCCAACAGCAGCATTTCCATCGGGCTGGGGCCATAACCATTTTCGCGATCACCGTCCATGACAACACCATGACCGGATCCACTGGTGCCGGTGAAAGTCAGGTTATCGAGCCATTTTACGCGTGCTTGCATTTTGCCTGTTCCTTTGCATGTCGTCCCGTTCAACGCGGGATAAAAATCCGTATGGATTTACCTCTAGCCGGACACACGGGTGCTATCAAGCCCGCAATTGGTCGAAAGAAAAGTCGTTCGGGTGATGGTAAACGGGTAAATCATGCAAATATCATAAAAAATGCCAGCTTTAGGCATTTTGTGATGATAATGAATGCGTTAATATAACCTTATGTACAATATGGTTTGCTTGGCTGTTAACCATAGGGGGCACCTCGAAATGACCGATGATCCTGGCCGCACAAAAAGCCGTTTTCGTATGGCACTTGAACATGTCATCCGGGAGATTAACCATGAGGTGATCAGTCCGGCGATCCCTGATTTGACGGTTGATGAAATTTTGCCGTTAATGGTGTCCGTCGCCCGTTCCCGGGCGGAGTATTTGCGCTATGCCTTCAAGCTGGCGGGGGATGGTAAAGCCAACCATCCTACCGAGGCGGAAGTTCTTAAATTGCGCCAGTTACGTGAGGCGTATGAGGAAATGAAGGCCGCAAGCCAGGAGCTCGAACATTGCGTTGATCGGGGATATATCGATCTGGCGGATAACCCGACGGCCAAAAAGCCTGCCAGTTGAGCGGTTATCTTCGGGTTCTGTGCGATACGGGGAATGCAGCTTGTTTTTCAACGGTAACGCCGTGTGGGCACAATATGTTTGTAAATTTGTTTTTGACGTAAGCAGGGGGTGCGCCGAAATTCGGCGCGTATAGGTGCATTGGCGATCAGCTCTGATATTGTTGCGACGGCGGCCTTGGCACGTGACGGCATCATATTTCTTTCCGCATCCGATTTGTCCATTCAGCATGCCAATCCGCATGCGCTCGATATGCTCGCCAAGGTCTCTCTTGGTCTTAAGCCGGGAACGGCGTTAAAGCAGTTTTTGGCTCTGCTCTCGCGCGAGGTAAAGTTTGACGATAGCGACGGGGTGGAAGCTGTCCGCAAGGCGTTGTCGCAAATCGGCAAGAAAGGCGAACAGGAATTACCCGGCTTTGGTGTCGGGGATATACGTGTCTCCTGGTGCAAGGTGGATGGGCCGTCGGGGATGCAGGTTTTGATGTTGCGTGACATTACGCGCAGCGAAGCCATGACCCGTGCGCTGACCGATCACAAGTTTTTCATTCAGCATCTGATCGATGTTTTGCCTATTCCGATTTATGTCAAAAATCTTGAAGGTGTGATCAATCGTTGCAACACCGCCTTCTCGGCCTTGATCGGCAGCAAACTTGACGCGGTTTTGGGGCGCAAATCGGCCGATGTTGCGCCCACCCAGCTTGATAAAACCATGCAGTCAAAGGAAAAGCCGCTTTTGACCCGTGAAGGGAATATCAGCGAAGAAATTACCTTTGAAAATCATGAAGGTATGGAAAAGACGGCGATTTTTGCCGCCTCAACCCTGAAAACCCCTGGTGGTGTGATCGGCGGAACCATTGGGTCGCTGATTGATATTACATCGCTGAAAAAGGCAGAGGCCGAAGTGGCCGGTGCGGCCGCACGATTGACCGATATTTTGCAAAAGGCCCCGATCGGGGTCGGGATTTCGGATCGGGAAACCGGCAAGTTTCTGTTTTTTAACCGCACGTTTATCGAATTGCTTGGCCTTAAAGTAGACTCTGACGGGGAAGGCGACGACGATGCTGACACCCCCGAGGAAATGAAGAAAAAGCTTCTGACCGATGCGACGGACAGTATTTTACTGTCCGAACGCTATCGTGAAAAAAGTCTTTTTGAAATGGATGCAATGGGCGAACTGCACGATGTGGAGTTGCGCATCCGCCCCCAGGGGGCGAAGGAGGCCCGCTGGCTCAAAACATCGCTGGAACCGGTACCCTTTGAGGGCCGGGAAGCCGTTTTGTGGTGGGTTGCCGACATTACCAAACAAAAAATGGCGGCGCGCGAATTGCAAAACAAGGCCAATAATGACGAATTGACCGGTCTGGCCAACCGCGCCCGTTTTATGCAGAAGCTCAACCATTGTGAATCGGTACTGCGTGGGACAGAAACCCCTGCGGCGGTGTTTTTGCTGGATCTGGATGGCTTTAAACAGGTTAACGACACGCTGGGACACGCGGCGGGGGACTATGTTTTGGTGGAAACCGCGCGTCGCCTGGTGCGGGTTGCCCGCCGGGCAGACGAAATTTCCCGTTTGGGGGGTGATGAATTTACCATGGTTTTTGTCAATAAAGGTCGGGCACCGGAAATGGCAAAAATGGCCGATGAAATTCTCAAGGCGCTGGCGGAACCCTATGTCTGGCAGGGCAAGCCCTGTCCGATTGGGGCGTCTATCGGTATTTCCGTCTTTGATGGCGGGTTTTGTGACATGAACGAACAGCTTCGCCGTGCTGACAAGGCGATGTATCAGGTCAAACTGGCGGGCAAAGGAAAATATGCCATCTATGACGCAGCCAGGGATGCTGACCTGATCGAGGAATAAACCTGTTTGTCCTTCTGTCACCCCCGTTCGCAAATCTGTGTGGACGGGGTTTTTATTGCCAAATGAACACTTCCAGTCAGTCCTTTGCCTTTATTTGACTGCGGGTTTTCGATGCCGGCAGGGTGTGGTCCGATAAAGAAGCCGATAAAGAAAACGCCCGACAAAATGCCGGGCGTTTCCAAAAACAAGGTAATTGGCGAACCAATCAGCCGCTGTAATACATGTCAAATTCGACCGGGTGCGGCGACTGTTCAAAACGGATGACTTCTTCCATTTTCAGACCGATATAGGCATCGATCAAATCGTCGCTCATCACGTCGCCCTTCTTCAGGAACTCGCGGTCCTTGTCCAGGCTTTCCAGGGCTTCACGCAGCGATGCGCAAACGGTCGGAACTTCTTTGAGTTCTTCCGGCGGAAGATCATAGAGGTTCTTGTCCATTGCTTCGCCCGGATGGATCTTGTTTTCGATGCCGTCAAGGCCAGCCATCAGCATGGCAGAGAATGCCAGGTACGGGTTGGCAAGGGCATCGGGGAAGCGGATTTCAACGCGCTTGCCCTTCGGCGAAGCGGTGTAGGGAATACGGCAGGAAGCCGAACGGTTACGGGCAGAATATGCCAGCAGAACCGGTGCTTCAAAACCCGGAACCAGACGCTTGTAGCTGTTGGTGGTCGGGTTGGTAAATGCGTTCAGCGCCTTGGCGTGCTTGATGATACCGCCAATGTAGTAAAGGGCGGTGTCAGACAGGTCAGCATAACCGTTACCGGCAAACAGCGGCTTGCCTTCGTTCCAGATCGACTGGTGGGTGTGCATGCCAGAACCGTTGTCGCCCCATACCGGCTTCGGCATGAAGGTTGCGGTTTTGCCATACTGGTGTGCAACCATGTGGATGCAGTATTTGTAGATCTGGATCGCGTCAGCATGTTCGATCAGGGTGCCAAAACCGATACCCAGTTCGTGCTGCGACGGAGCAACTTCGTGGTGGTGCTTTTCGCAACGCACGCCCATTTCGTTGATGTAGTTGACCATTTCTGCACGGATGTCGTTGGCCGAGTCAACCGGCTGTACCGGGAAGTAACCGCCCTTCGGACCCGGGCGATGGCCGCGGTTGCCGCCTTCAAATTCGGTGCCGGTGTTGTAGGGGCCTTCTTCGGAGTCAAGCTGGTAGCCCATGCCTTCGCCAGCGGTGGTCCAGCGAACGTCGTCGAACATGAAGAATTCGGGTTCGGCACCGAAATAGGCGGTATCGCCAATGCCAGCCGATTTCATGTAAGCAAGTGCGCGTTTTGCAGTCGAACGCGGGCAGCGTTCGTAACCCTGGCCGGTTGCCGGTTCGATAACGTCACAGAAAACAATCAGGGTCGGCTGTGCGGTGAACGGATCAACAACAGCGGTCGAGGGATCGGGCATCAGAACCATGTCGGATTCATTGATTTCTTTCCAGCCCGAAATGGACGAACCGTCAAACATGATGCCGTCGGTGAAAACGTCTTCATCGATCGAGCAGATGTCCTGTGCGGTGTGCTGCCATTTACCTTTGGAATCGGTAAAGCGCAGGTCCACGAACTGGATGCCTTTTTCTTTGATCAAATTCAGTACTGAAGCAGCGTCAGACATGATGCAACCCTTTAAAACTCAATAATTAGCGACCGTCGTGCAAACAGGAGTAAAATGACCGATCAGATCGCGTCATTGCCCCGTTCGCCCGTACGGATACGGATCGCGTCCTCAAGCGAGGATACGAAAATTTTACCATCGCCGATCCGGCCGGTATGGGCGGCCTGCTGGATTGCCTCGATTGCACGCTCGACCAGCGTGTCTTCGACAACAATCTCAAGCTTCACCTTCGGCAGGAAATCGACCACATATTCAGCGCCACGGTAAAGTTCCGTGTGGCCTTTTTGACGGCCAAAGCCCTTGGCTTCGGTAACGGTAATCCCTTTAAGGCCGATCTCCTGAAGGGCCTCCTTAACCTCGTCAAGCTTGAACGGCTTGATGATGGCTTCAATCTTTTTCATTAAGCGCCCTCTGCTTTTTGCGAGAGTTGCGATGAACTCGGTCAATATGGTTAGCACGGCGCGTGCCAGTTTCAAGCTACCGCTGCCGAGTGGCGATATTCTAGGGAGTCTTATGATGAAAACCTAGCAAAACCCATCGGTTAACCGAGAATTTTTGTAATTTTGTGGCTATAATTTGAGCAGTTTGCATAAATAATATGCAATTTTATGATGTTGGAACGGGCAGTCGGTAAATTTATAACATCAGTATCTGCCAGATGCCTATTTCCCTGTGCAGAACGGGCAACGACGTTTCGATATTTGGCTGGTCGATTCTATTTGCACGGGTGCACGGAGAGCCTTGCGCCGTTTTATTGTCGATTGTGACGCGCGATGCTGGTCATTGGCGTGTCATCGTGGCAGAAACGTATGAATAAACATGGATATGCGTTCCCGTTACAAAAAGTCGACCGGAACGCATGCAAACCAGAATCAGGTAAAAAGGACGGTTCACGATGTCGGATTTCATAGGCAATCCACTGTTTGCATCGGGCGGCATTACGATTTTCGAGGTGATGAGTGGGCTTGCGCGCAAACACAATGCCATCAATTTGGGGCAGGGTGCACCCGATACCGATGGCCCGGCAGATATTCGCCAGGCGGCCGCCGATGCGACAATGAACATGTCCAACCAGTATCCGTCGATGATGGGTATTCCCGAGCTGCGTGAAGCCGTTGCCCGTCACAATAAGCGGTTTTATGACCTTGATATTGATGCCGATCGCGAAGTGATGGTGACAGCAGGCGCGACCGAGGCCCTGGCAAATGCCATTCTCGGGCTGGTCGCGCCGGGCGACGAGGTTGTCCTGATCGAGCCGCTTTATGACAGTTATCTGCCGATTGTGAAACTGGCGGGCGGTATTCCCAAGCTGGTGCGGGTTACACCGCCCCATTGGGAGTTGCCGCGGGATGAGCTGGCGGCGGCCTTTTCGGATAAAACCAAACTGGTGTTGATCAATTCGCCGATGAATCCCTGCTCCAAGGTTTTTAGCGATGACGAACTGGGTTTTCTGGCAGAGCTTGTGAAACGCCATGATGCCTATGCCCTGTGTGACGAGGTTTACGAACATCTGGTGTTTGATGGCCGCAAGCATCATCCGCTAATGACCTTTCCCGGGATGCGGGATCGCTGCGTGCGTATTGGCTCTGCGGGCAAAACCTTTTCGCTGACCGGCTGGAAGGTGGGCTATATCACGGCCTGTGCGAAATTGCTGGAGCCGATCTCGAAAGCGCACCAATATCTGGTTTTTACAACACCGCCCAATTTGCAATATGGCGTGGCCTATGGCCTTAATCAGGATGACAGCTATTTTAACGGCTTTACCGCCGTTATGGAGAACAAGCGCGATTACCTGATGAAAGGATTGCGCGAGGTGGGTTTTGATGTGCTCGATTCCCAGGGTACTTATTTCATTACCTGCGATTTTCGGCCATTGGGTTTTGAGGGCGATGACGAGGCCTTTTGTCAGTATCTGATCGAAAAGGTCGGGGTGGTCGCCATCCCCGTTTCGGCCTTTTATCAACAGGGTGATGTGCGCCATTTTGTTCGTTTTTGCTTCTGCAAGCGCGAAGCCATTATGGAAGAGGCGATAGAGCGGATGAAAAAGGTTTTTGCCGCCTGATTATTCAGCCTTTTGAAAAAAGTAAGGACATCGCGAAATGGGCGATGTCCTTTTTTAATTCAGGGGTCGATCAGGTGTGTTTTGCGGCTGTTATTTGTGATCGACCATTTCCCAGCTTCCGGTACGGGCAGAGCGGGCAAGGCTGTCGAGAATTTTCATATTGTTGATCGCATCTTCGATCGGATAATCGACCTCAATGCTGCCATTGAAGATCGCCGTCGCGTTTTCGCCCTGCAGGGTATACTGGTTGCAAACCGGGAAGGAAATTTCGCGGGCTTCGTCAAAACTGGGCTGTTTTTGGGTGCCAACACGTATGACGGCGGGGTTTTCCGGCACCGGGTTATAGGGCATGACAATTTCGATACGGCCTTCGGTGCCCAGGATATGCACGCGCTGCACGGCGGCAGACTGGGTGCCACAGACAAAGCTGGCCTGAACGCCGCTGCCAAAATCGAGCAGGCCGGAAACCAGCCGGTCGGTGCCAAATTTCGGGTCTTTATCCATCAGCGAGACAACGCGCACCGGATCACGCCCGGTAATGTAGCGCGGGCCGATCACGCAATAACAGCCAATATCAAGCAATCCGCCGCCGCCAATGTCCTTTTTATTGCGCACATCGGCCGGGTTGGTGTTGTGATAGGTGAAAATGCTTTGAATGGTGGTTAATTCGCCAATCTGGCCGCTGCTAACCAGTTCCCGGGCGTGCTGCCATTGCGGGTGGTGACGCACCATAAAGGCTTCCAGCACCTGTTTGCCGCTTTTAGTGCGTGCTTCGATCAGGCGTTCGGCATCTTCGGTGTTCAGGCCGATGGGTTTTTCACAGAGAACGTGTTTTCCGGCTTCAAGCGCCTTGATGGTCCATTCAACATGCAAATGGTTGGGCAGCGGGTTGTAAACGGCTTCAATCGATGGATCGGCCAGTAATTCTTCATAAGAACCATAGGCGCGTGGAATGCGCAAATTTTCGGCGACCTCGCGGGTTTTTTCAAGGTCACGGCCGGCAATGGCCCGAATTTCCAGCTTGTCGCTTTGCTGCATTGCCGGAATGACTTTTGCCGTTCCAATATTGGCTGTGCTGATCACGCCCCACTTCATCGGATTCTCCGTTTTTTCTTTCGGCCTGCATATGATGATGAACTCGGAATATGCCGGATTCATGATATCGCGCTGATTTAATTGTTTCCATTTTGTCCTGACGCAAGAGAAATATGCGAATGAAAAATCGCCAGCCTGGTTTGATGCAGGAAAAAAGGCAAAGAATAACGTTGGAAAATCGCGGTGATTTGCGGGTTCAGGGGCAGGTGAGGGCCAGATATGAAAAAAAGTCGAAATCTCCGCTTGACGTACCATGCCCGCGGCGATAAAAACCGCGCCACACGATGGCGGTAACGCCAAATGATGGCGGGTGTAGCTCAGTCGGTTAGAGCACCAGATTGTGGCTCTGGGGGCCGTGGGTTCAAATCCCATCACTCGCCCCATTGTGAAAAGGTCAGGCTTAACAGCCTGGCCTTTTGTCTTTTGCGGCATATGACCGTTAAAATGCCTGTTGGTCGATGTTTATAATTCCCAAAAAAAACGTCATCTGGTACTGAGCAACCACGCATTGCCCGCTGGCCTTGCCGGTTGCGCCTGAATCTGATGTCCGAGGAGGTTTTTTATGTCGTCCCATCGCATTACCATCCATCGCCCGGATGACTGGCACCTTCATTTGCGTGATGGCGACATGCTGCGCGCGGTTCTGCCCGAAACCAGCGCCCATTTCGCCCGCGCCATTATTATGCCCAATCTGGTGCCGCCGGTTCTGACCAGGGCCGATGCCATCGCCTATCGCAACCGCATTGTTGATGCGCTTCCTGCCGGTCATGATTTTAGCCCGCTGATGACCCTGTATCTGACCGAGGGGACCGACCCGGACGATGTTGAGGCAGCCTATAAGGAAGGTGTTATCAGCGCGCTAAAACTTTATCCTGCCGGGGCAACCACCAATTCCGCCAGTGGGGTGCGCGACTTTGAAAAGGCGATGCCGGTGCTCGAACGTATGGCGGCATTGGGTATTCCGCTTTGCGTGCATGGTGAAGTGACCGACCCTGATATTGATATTTTCGACCGTGAAGCGGTGTTCATTGACCGTATTTTGGCCCCGCTGCGCAAGCGTCTGCCTGAATTGCGCATTATTATGGAACACATCACCACGCAGGATGGTGTCGATTTTGTCAAATCTAATGACACCAATGTTGGCGCGACGATCACGACCCATCATTTGATCATTAACCGCAACGCCATTCTGGTTGGCGGGATCCACCCGCATATGTATTGCCTGCCGGTGGCAAAGCGCGAAAAGCACCGTTTGGCCTTGCGCGCGGCAGCTACCTCGGGGGATGCCCGTTTCTTCCTGGGGACCGATTCCGCCCCGCATACCGATGATCGCAAGGAAAGTGCCTGTGGCTGTGCCGGTATTTTTACCGCCAATAATACCGTCCAGTTGCTGGCACATGTTTTTGAAGAAGAGGGGGCCCTTGACAAGCTGGAGGCCTTTGCCTCGCTGAATGGCCCGGCTTTTTATGGTTTGCCGGTCAATGACGCCAAAATTACCCTGGAAAAGCGCGATGTCCCGGCCAGCTTTGCCGACAAGATTAACACCAAAGACGGCCTGGTAACGGTGTTTAACCCCGGCTTTGACGTTTACTGGCATTACGCGAAATAGGCTGTCAGTACGTTATTGTGACATGACATTAAAGCGTCTGTTGTGGCAGGCGCTTTTTTCGTTGCGGGCTGGGGGTAGGGGCAGCGGCAGATTTATGCAACCAGCCCGGCAGATTTTGGTTGTTGCTGGCTGAACATCATGGCTGTTGTCTGATTATAAGATTTACTGGCTGCCTGTTGCTGCTGGCTGAGAATATGGCTGATATTGCCAGAGGCCCCTTTGTGGGCGGCAAAATCGGCCGTGGACGTGCCAACAGATGCCGCACGGCCAATGGCGGCCTGGTTGGCAATCGCCTGGATGCCTTCAAGGCCCTGTAGCGGCATGATCGATACATGCCCGCTGGTGGCGTAAAGCCGCCCGTCCGGTCCCACGGAGTAATCATAACTGATCATGCCCGCATTGGCACCCGCAAGGGCCTTGTGGCTGTTTTCTTCGGCGCGAACGGCGGCATCGCGGTCTTGCAGGCGACGGACCTGTTCCTGTGCGCCGGTACTCAGGGTGTCGGGGGCACCATCCGGGGAATCGGCGGTCGCTGGCGCGGGGCTGGCATTGGCATTTTCTTTGCTGCCAGGCAAATCAATGTCCACCGTCGATCCGCCGCCCGGAAGGCTTCTGGGATCTACCTGCTGGATAACTGTAACCGATGCGGCTGAAATGGGTGCGGCAGGGCGGGAGGCGCCGGGTGCAGGCATTGCGGCCTGGTCAGAAGAGACGCTGCCGGGTTCGGCATTGCCTGATAGCGATGGGGCAGAGCGGTTTGTCGCGGGGGAAGGCGCGGTTTTGCTTGCTGATGTGTCCAACGGAACCAGCGATATCGCCGCCATTTGGCGTTCCAGCAGGGCAGCCGGGGACGATCCTCCGTTAGAGGCTCCCGCGTTGTTGGCGCTGGCAAGGCCGTTCATGGCGATAACTTCGCCAAGCCGACCGCCGCTACCCGGTATGGTTTGAATACTGCCAATTGCTGTCATGGTGCCAATAGTATAGCAAAATCGCGGGTTGATGCCAGCATTTGTCGATGGTCAATGTCAGATAGGTTGCACTTGTTCCAGTGTAGTCGGGAGTGGATGGAAGGTGCTGGTATTGGGGGATGGCTTTTTGTGACTTTCGCGGCGATGCAAAACGCCAGGCAGTAAAATTTCAGGTTGAAGAGCGCGTTGGAAATCCCGGTTGCGGCGGGTAAATGCAATTGACAATGGTTTAAACGCGATTGCGACCCTGCAAGCCGGTATCGGCGAGGGTCGCAATCGGGAAATCGGATTTTACGGTCGGTCCGTTAGGGAACAGTCATTCACGCCGCTGTTTTGGGGGCGTTTATATGAACCGACTGTTGTGTCCAGCTTTTAAGGGGCTGCTGTGTACGATGCCGTGCCAGGCGAGGTGCATTTGTTTCGCGGGCAGAGGCGACCCGAGCCAGCGTTTTGCGAATGTCTTTTTCAGTGATGCGGTCATAGGCCATGAGTGTCCGGACAATCGGATCGGCCAACATTTCGTCAATGCTCAGTTCGTGATCGACATAACTCATTTTGTTGCTCGCTTCGTTTTTTTGTCGTGGATACAGCTTAACGCAATTGCAAATCATTATCAATAACTTGTTTACGCCGCTGTCCCTGATTATGTGCCAGGGTTATTCCGAACCTTCTGGTGCGATATGGCATGTCACCTGTGGGTGATGTTTGTATCTGAAGTTGTGTATCACATAAGAGGCATCTATTTAGTTGATCTTTCTCAAGATACTAGCTAACGCAAAGACCCAGAGGATGTTCCCGTCGCCCCGACGGGAAAACCAAAGCCATATGCACCAGAAATTATGGCGATAATAGGCGGGAAACATGTCACGTCCGGGAATGATTGATTACTTTTTATTGATATTGCTCGCCCTGATGTGGGGGAGCTCCTTTGCTTTTATCAAGCTCGGGGTCCATGCCTATTCACCGCTGGTGGTTGCCGCCGGGCGGATCACGCTGGGGGCTGTTGTTTTGTGGGGGATCGTGCTGCTGCGTCGCGGGGGCTTGCCCAAAGGGCGCCGGGCGTTGGGGGCAGCCTTTATGTGTGGCCTTTTGGGCAATGCCATTCCGTTTTTTCTGATCAGTATGGGTGAAACCCGCATTAACGCGGGCCTTGCGGCTGTTTTGATGTCGGTTGTGCCCTTAACCACGGTGATTTTGGGGCATCTTTTCACCGATGATGAAAAATTGACTGTCGGCAAGGTTATGGGGCTTGTTTTGGGGACATGCGGGGTTGTGGTGCTGGTCGGCCCCGAAACCCTGTCAGGCCTGGGCGGGGATTTGCCCTATCAATTGGCGGTTCTGACGGCAGCGGTGTGTTATGCCGTGTCGTCTTTGGTGGCGCGTCATTTGCGCGATCAGCCCAGGGCCGGGTCGGCTGCCCTGATTCTGACCTTTGCTTCCCTGACCATTTCGCCAGTTGCCCTGTTGGTTGACCGGCCCTGGACCATGACATGGTCGGCACAGGGCGCGCTGGCGATTGCCTATCTGGGGGCCGTGCCCACGGGGCTTGCCATGTTTGTGTTGTTGGTGATGGTGGCGCGTACTGGTGCCGGGTTTTTGGCCTTCAACAATTATCTGGTGCCTGCGGTGGGGATTATTGTCAGCCTTGCCGTGCTGGGCGAGGTCCCGGCCCCCAGTACCCTGATTGCGATGGTGATTATTCTGGCCGGTATTGCGGTGGCGAACATTCGGTTCGGGGCGCGTGCGCGGGCGGTTGGTGCCGTGTCTGAACGCGCAAAAACGGACTGAAATATACAACCATTGCGATTTGCCCTAAAAGGCCTCCGTCATATGTTGTTTGTGGCGGTTAAACCTGATACTTTCCGCCCTCAATAGCTTGTTATGCGAAAGCAGGGCGGGCTGCATTGATTCCTTTTTGATTAAGCGTTTAAGAGGTTACGGCCTTTGTCCTCCGAAGTGTCAAACACTGCCAGCCGCGATATTTTCCCGGTATCGATCGAAAACGAAATGCGCCGCAGCTATCTCGATTACGCGATGAGCGTGATTGTCAGCCGTGCGCTGCCCGACGTCCGTGACGGTCTGAAGCCTGTTCATCGTCGTATTCTGTATTCCATGCAGGAAAACGGCTTTGACTGGAACAAGCCTTTCCGCAAATCGGCGCGTGTCGTTGGTGACGTCATGGGTAAATATCACCCGCATGGCGATAGCGCGATTTATGATGCGATGGTGCGCATGGCGCAGCATTTTTCCATGCGCCTGCCGCAAATTGACGGCCAGGGGAACTTTGGGTCGATGGATGGCGACAAGGCTGCCGCCATGCGTTACACCGAAGCCCGCCTGGCCAAGGCTGCGCATTACCTGCTCGATGATATCGACAAAGATACCATCGATTTTCGCGCCAACTATGACGAAACCACCAAGGAACCATCGGTTCTGCCCGCGCGCTATCCCAATATGCTGGTTAATGGTGCCGGTGGTATTGCCGTGGGGATGGCCACCAATATTCCGCCGCATAATCTGGGCGAAGTAATTGATGGCTGCATGGCGGTGATCGATAACCCCGATATTTCGGTTGAAGGCCTGATGGAATATGTCAGCGGGCCGGATTTTCCGACCGGCGGGCTTATTTTGGGGCGCTCGGGTATTCATTCCGCTTTCAAGACCGGCCGTGGCTCAGTTGTGATGCGCGCGCGTACCCATGTCGAGGAAATCCGTGCCAATCGCGATGCCATTATCGTGACCGAAGTTCCCTATCAGGTGAACAAGGCAACGCTTTTGGAAAAAATTGCCGATCTGGTGCGCGACAAAAAGCTGGAAGGCATTTCGGACCTGCGTGATGAATCGGACCGTTCCGGTGTGCGCATGGTGATCGAGCTCAAGCGCGATGCCGTTGCCGATGTTGTGCTGAACCAGCTTTTCCGCTTTACCGCCCTCCAGACCTCGTTTGGTGTGAACATGCTGGCCCTGAATCGGGGCAAGCCGGAATTGATGAACCTGAAAGAAATCATTCAGGCCTTTGTCGAATTCCGTGAAGAGGTCATCACGCGCCGGACCATTCACCTTTTGAAAAAGGCGCGGGATCGTGCGCATGTTGTTGTTGGTCTGGGAATCGCTGTTGCCAATATCGACGAGGTGATTCGCCTGATCCGCAATGCGGCCGACCCGACGGTGGCGCGCGAACAACTGATGTCAAAAAGCTGGCCGGCCGGCGATATTGTACCGCTGATCGAACTGATTGCCGATCCGCAGCAGGTGGCGTCGGATGATGGCAATTACCGGCTGTCCGAAGCCCAGGCCCGTGCGATTCTGGAACTGCGTCTGCATCGTTTGACCGGCCTGGAACGGGACAAAATCGCCGCTGAATTGACCGAATTGGGTGAGAAGATTAAGGACTTCCTTGATATTCTGGCCTCGCGCGAGCGCAAATTGATCATTCTGAAAGATGAATTGACCGAAATGCGCAACGAATTTGCCGATCCGCGCCGCACGGAAATCATCGAAGCCGAATTCGAGCATGACATTGAAGACCTGATTGCCCGCGAAGACATGGTCGTGACCGTGTCGCATTCGGGTTATATTCAGCGTGTGCCGCTTTCGACCTATCGGGCGCAGCGCCGGGGTGGCAAGGGGCGTTCGGGTATGGCAACCCGTGACGAGGATTTTGTCTCCAAGCTGTTCGTTGCTAATACCCATACGCCAGTGCTGTTTTTCAGCTCGCTGGGCATGGTCTATAAAATGAAGGTGTGGCGCCTGCCGCTGGGCACGCCGCAATCGCGCGGCAAGGCCCTGGTCAACCTTTTGCCGCTGTCCGAAGGTGAACATATCACCACCGTCCTGCCGCTTCCTGACGAGGAAGAATGGCCAAACCTGCACATCATGTTTGCGACATCGACAGGCAATGTCCGTCGCAACAGCCTTGCCGACTTTGTCAATGTCAAAGCCAACGGCAAGATTGCGATGAAGCTGGAAGAGGATCGGGGTGACAGCCTGATCGCGGTTCAGACCTGTACCGATGACGATGATATTTTCCTGACCACCCGTCAGGGTAAATGTATTCGTTTCCGGGTGGCGGATGTGCGCGTCTTTACCGGCCGTAATTCGGTTGGTGTGCGGGGTATTCGCCTGGCCGATGGTGACGAGGTTATCGCCATGTCGGTGCTGTGGGGCTCCCATGCGACGATGGAAGAACGCAGTGAATATCTGTCCATCGCCTCTAAGCTGCGTCGCGAGGAAATTCGTGCCGAAGATGGCCTGCCGCTCGAGATTCTGACCCAGGAACGCTATGACGAACTGCTTTCGGGGGATCAGCTTATTCTCTCTGTCACCGAAAATGGTTATGGCAAGCGGACCTCGGCCTATGAATATCGGGTGACCGGACGTGGCGGGCAGGGCTTTGCCAATATCGACATGTCCGAACGTAACGGCATGGTTGCGGCCTCCTTCGTGATCGAGGAAGGTGATGAATTGATGATGGTCACAAATGGTGGCAAAGTCATTCGTATGCCGACCCACGATATTCGTATTGCCGGGCGCAAGACACAGGGTGTGACCCTGTTCCGCACGGCCGAAGACGAACAGGTTGTCGCGGTTGAACGTCTTAACAACCTTGGTGACAGTGCCGAGGATGATGAGGTGGAAGACGGTGCCGAAGGTGCAGATGACAGTGTTGCAAAGCCGGAAGGTGATGCCGCTGTGAATGCCCGGGCCGATGATGGCGATGAAGGTGAAACCGATCCGTCCCTGACGGATTAACGGGATCCGGGGAAATGGTGAAAAAAACGATCGATCCTGACCGTATCGGCATTTACCCGGGAACCTTTGACCCTGTAACCCAGGGGCATATGGATATCATTCGCCGGGCAACCCGTATTGTGGACCATCTGATTGTCGGTGTGGCGATCAATGCGGGTAAAGGGCCTATGTTCTCGGTCGAGGAACGGTGCGAACTGGTACGCGAATCCCTGAAGGCGTCGGGCGGTGATGTTGCCGCCCGGACCGAGGTCAAGCCTTTCGGCTCGCTTTTAATGCACTTTGCTGAAGAAAACCGGTCCTCCGTTATTGTTCGCGGTTTGCGTGCCGTGTCGGATTTTGAATATGAGTTCCAGATGACGGGCATGAATGCGCGTCTGGCACCCAATATTGAAACCGTGTTTTTGATGGCGTCGGACAAACAGCAGTTTGTTTCGTCGCGTTTTGTTAAGGAAATTGCCCGGTTGGGTGGTTCCGTCACCGAATTTGTGCCAGCCCCTGTGTTGCAGGCTTTGCAGCAGAAACTGGCACAGGAAAAGGAATAGGTTGCTAGGGCCATGCGTCTGCTTCGGTTTCTTTCTCTTGTTATTATTGCTTTGGGAATCTTTACAATGTCGAACGGTGGAATCAACACGGCACAGGCTCAAACAACGGATGCTGCCGCGCTTGACCCTGAAAACACCCTTTATCTTGATCTGAAGGATGGCCGTGTCGTCATTCAGATGCGTCCTGATCTGGCACCCAAAACGGTTGCGCGAATCAAGGAACTGGTTCGGAGCGGTTTTTATGACGGGCTGGTGTTTCATCGCGTGATTGATGGCTTTATGGCTCAGACGGGCGATCCCAAAGGGGACGGTACCGGTGGTTCGGGCACCAAGTTGCCAGCCGAATTCTCCGATGCTCACCACGTGCGCGGTACTGTTTCAATGGCCCGTGCGGCTGACCCGAACAGTGCTGATTCGCAGTTCTTTATCTGTTTTGCCGATGCACCGCACCTGGATGGTCAATATACCATTTGGGGCCAGGTGGTTTCGGGCATGGAATATGTTGATAATATCAAAAAGGGTGCGCCCTGGGCCAATGGCCGCGTGGCAGACCCCGATCATATTGTGAAAATGCAGGTTGCTGCCGACGCACAATAAAGGCGAATTTGTTTGTGCAAATTCAATCGAAAACCGCTCTTTTCAGGGCGGTTTTCTGCTTTTTGGGCAAAAAACCCGGATATTGTGAAAAAACTGCCTTAAATCGGCAAATCAATGGTTGACCGGGTGGGGGCATGGCTTTAAAACGCCCGTCAACGCCGTGAGGGCCCGTAGCTCAGTTGGTAGAGCAACTGACTTTTAATCAGTTGGCC
>NZ_JPWH01000020.1 GCF_003326755.1 Thalassospira profundimaris
CAACGTTAACGTGCGGCTTTGTACGCGCAAATTTTTCTTTAGCCATTTTTAACTCCGTTTATTCCTTGCTTCGCCTTAGCCGGCCGATTTGGCACGGACTTCGTCCGCGACAGCCTGCGGCACGTCGGCGTAATGATCGAACTGCATCACGAACTGGGCACGACCCTGAGACATGGAACGCAGCGTGTTGACATAACCGAACATGTTTGCCAGCGGGACATAAGCCGTGACGACGCGCGCGATACCGCGAGAGTCCATGTCACGAACCTGGCCACGACGGCTGTTCAGGTCGCCAATGATGTCGCCCATATATTCTTCGGGGGTCACGACCTCAACCTTCATGATCGGCTCAAGAAGCTTCGGACGAGCTTTCCCGAGACCTTCACGGAAGGCAGCGCGTGCAGCAATTTCAAAGGCCATCACGCTCGAGTCGACGTCGTGATATGCGCCGTCGGTCAGGGTGATGGAAAGGTCGGTCACAGGGAAGCCTGCGATAACGCCATTCGGCAGCGAGCTTTCAAGACCCTTCTGGACACCGGGGATGTATTCCTTCGGCACGTTACCGCCAACGACGGTATCGCTAAAGGAGAACCCGCTGCCCGGTTCACCCGGGGTGAAGGTCAACTTGATACGGGCAAACTGACCCGAACCACCCGACTGCTTCTTGTGGGTGTAATCGATATCGACCTGCTGCGAGATGGTTTCGCGATAGGCAACCTGCGGAGCCCCGACATTCGCTTCGACCTTGAATTCACGCTTCATACGGTCAACGATAATGTCGAGATGCAGTTCACCCATGCCCGAAATCACGGTCTGACCGGATTCGTGGTCGGTCTTGACGCGGAAAGACGGATCTTCCTGTGCCAGACGTGCGAGTGCCAGACCCATCTTTTCCTGGTCAGCCTTGGTTTTCGGCTCAACAGCAATTTCGATAACGGGATCCGGGAACTCCATGCGTTCCAGAATGATCGGCTTGGACGGATCGCAGAGCGTATCACCGGTGGTGGTATCTTTCATACCAACCAGTGCCACGATGTCACCCGAGCAGGCGTATTTGATTTCTTCACGGTTGTTTGAATGCATCAGCAGCATACGACCGATACGTTCTTTCTTCTCCTTAACGGAGTTCAGAACGTAGGAACCGGCATCAAGAACACCCGAGTAGATACGAATGAAGGTCAGAGAACCGACAAACGGGTCACTCATGATCTTGAATGCCAGCGCCGAGAACGGTGCTTCGTCATTCAGCGGACGTGAATCGGGCTCGTCTTCGGTACCCGGCTTGACACCACGCACATCGGTGATGTCGTCAGGTGCGGGCATATAGTCGATAACGGCATCAAGAAGGGGCTGAACACCCTTGTTCTTGAACGCGGTACCCAACAGAACCGGAACCAGCTTGGACGCCAGCGTACCCTTACGGATACAGGCCTTCAGCGTTTCTTCAGACGGCATTTCGCCTTCGAGATACGCTTCCATCACTTCTTCGTCAAATTCGACGGCGGCTTCGATCAGGGCTTCACGATATTCGTTCGCCTGGTCAGCCAGGGAATCACGAATTTCGCGATATTCAAATTCAGCACCCAGGGATTCGTCTTTCCAGACGATTTCCCGGTTGTGAACCAGATCGACAACACCTTCAAACTCGGATTCAGAACCGATCGGCAACTGCAACACGGCCGTGTTGGCACCAAGACGTTCTTTCATCATCTCGACGCAACGGAAGAAGTCCGCGCCGGTACGGTCCATCTTGTTGACAAAGCACATCCGCGGGACGTGGTATTTGTCAGCCTGGCGCCATACGGTTTCGGTCTGCGGTTCAACACCGGAAACCGCGTCAAACACGGCGCAGGCACCGTCGAGCACGCGCAGCGAACGTTCAACTTCAATCGTGAAGTCAACGTGGCCCGGCGTGTCAATGATGTTAACGCGGTGATCTTTCCAGAAGCAGGTGGTTGCAGCAGACGTAATCGTAATGCCGCGTTCCTGTTCCTGTTCCATCCAGTCCATCGTCGCGGCGCCGTCATGGACTTCGCCGATTTTGTAGGACTTGCCGGTGTAGAATAGAATTCGCTCGGTTGTCGTGGTTTTACCGGCATCAATGTGCGCCATGATGCCGATATTGCGATACCGAGAGATCGGAGTACGTTGTACCATAATCGACTCTTGATCTTTGGGTCTGAATTACCAGCGATAATGAGCGAAAGCCTTGTTGGCTTCGGCCATACGATGGGTGTCTTCGCGTTTCTTGACGGCGGTGCCACGGTTGTTAGCAGCATCCATCAATTCACCAGCGAGACGACCAATCATGGTGGTTTCGGAACGCTTGCGCGCCGCATCCACCAGCCAGCGAATGGCAAGCGCCTGACGACGTTCGGAACGAACTTCGACCGGAACCTGATAAGTCGCACCGCCAACACGACGCGAGCGAACTTCGACGTTCGGCTTCACGTTGTCCATGGCTTCATGGAACTGGGCAACGGGATCGCCGCCTTTTGCTTCCATGATGTCAAATGCACCATAAACGATCTTTTCAGCCGCCGACTTTTTACCGTCGAGCATCAAACCGTTCATGAATTTGGTCAGAACCTTATCGCCATATTTGGCGTCAGGAAGTACTTCGCGCTTTTCAGCAGCGTGACGACGAGACATTCAATGCGCTCCTTATTTCGGACGCTTCGCGCCGTATTTCGAACGACGCTGCTTACGGTCTTTAACACCCTGCGTATCGAGGGTACCGCGAATAATGTGATAACGAACACCCGGCAAGTCCTTCACACGGCCGCCACGGATCATGACGACAGAGTGTTCCTGCAGGTTGTGGCCTTCACCCGGAATGTAGCTGGTGACTTCGTAGCCGTTGGTCAAACGGACACGGGCAACCTTACGAAGTGCCGAGTTCGGCTTTTTCGGTGTGGTGGTGTAAACACGGGTACACACGCCACGCTTCTGCGGGCATGCTTCCAGTGCAGGCACCATATCGCGCTGAGAGCGCGGCGACCGCGACTTGCGGATCAACTGGTTAATCGTAGGCATTAACTTTCCCTTTTGCCTTAACGGACGCCACTTGGGCGTACTCTATCGACGCACGACGAACGACCGCTTTGCTTTTGCCAAAAGACAAAAACATCGCGGACGCCCAAAAAAGCAGGTTGGATCCTGCCTCGACGGCCGTCAAAGTCGCCTGATGCGACGGAAGGGCATCTCCGCCCGGAACCATTATCGGCACCGCCACAGAAACACCCCCCAAGATTCGGTGGGCGCATACTAGTGACGGGCCCATATCGCGTCAAGCAAAACCCTTGGAGCCATCGAGTTGGCGCTTCAAACGCCGAAACGAACCGGGGCGTCGATCAAAAATTCCCGGTTCGTCTCTGATTCTTTCATAACCTTGCGCGTAAATCCTTACTCGCCGGCCGGAAGGCTCGGGGACTCGGACCCGCCCTGGGGACCAAAGCTATCGCCGATTTCTTCCTCTTCAGCCTCAAGCTGGACCACACGGTCACGTTCACTGGCCAAGGCGCGGAAGCGATTCATCACAGCCCCCGTCCCTGCCGGGATCAAACGACCCACGATCACGTTTTCCTTCAGACCGATCAGGGTATCGGTTTTACCCGAAACCGCCGCTTCGGTCAAAACGCGCGTGGTTTCCTGGAACGACGCGGCCGAGATGAAGGAGTGCGTCTGGAGAGAAGCCTTCGTGATCCCCTGGAGGACCGGTGAAGCTTCGGCCATATCGCCGCCTTCGCGGGCTGCCTTTTCGTTCTCGGCATCGAAATCGACACGGTCGACAATTTCGCCAACCAGAAGTGTGGTGTCACCCGGTTTGGTGATTTCCACTTTTTGGAGCATCTGACGAACGATGACTTCGATGTGCTTGTCGTTAATCTTAACGCCCTGCAACCGGTAAACTTCCTGGATTTCATTGACCAGGTAGTCCGCCAGCGCCGGAACGCCCATGACACGCAGAATATCGTGCGGCACCGGCGAACCATCCATCAGAAGGTCGCCACGCTCGACGAAGTCCCCTTCCTGAACGGCAAGATGCTTGCCTTTCGGGATCAGATATTCGATCGGCTCGACACCGGCATCATCATGCGGATGCAGGATGACACGACGCTTGTTCTTGTAGTCCTTACCGAATTCGATACGCCCTGCAATATCTGCGATAATGGCGTGCTCTTTCGGTTTACGGGCTTCAAACAGCTCGGCCACACGCGGCAGACCACCGGTAATGTCACGGGTTTTCGATCCTTCACGCGGAATACGCGCAAGAACGTCACCAGCATTGACCTTCTGACCGTTTTCAACCGACAGAATCGCGTCAACCGACAGGAAGTAACGGGCTTCAAGACCGTTATCAAGGTTGATGACCTCGCCGTTCTCATTGCGCAGGGTCACACGCGGCTTGAGATCGGACGCCTTCGGCTGGCTCTTCCAGTCGATAACCGTTTTGGCCCCGATACCGGTCGCCTCGTCGTAGATTTCGCGAATGGTCGTCCCTTCGATCAGGTCGACATAGTTCACGAAACCTTCCTTCTCGGTGATGATCGGCAGGGTGTACGGGTCCCATTCGGCCAGTTTCTGACCGCGCGAGATCTGTGCACCGTCTTCGGTCAGCAGCTTCGCACCGTAAGGAACGCGGAATTTCGCACGTTCACGACCATTTTTGTCGAGAAGCAGAATTTCCAGGTTACGGGCCATGACAATGTTGACGCCCTTGGAGTTCGTCACCACGGCATGGTTTTTGATTTTCACGGTCGCATCGAAATTGGCTTCGACACCGGAAACTTCCGCACCACGCTGCGCGGCACCACCAATGTGGAACGTACGCATGGTGAGCTGGGTACCCGGTTCACCGATCGACTGGGCGGCGATAACACCAACCGCTTCACCGATATTGACCGTGGTACCGCGTGCCAGATCACGACCATAACAATGGCCGCAAACGCCGGTTTCGGCATCGCAGGTCAGAACCGAGCGAATACGGGCGGTTTCAACACCGGCCTTTTCGATCAGGTCGAGATGATCTTCGACAACCATTTCGTTTTTGCCAACGATTTCCTCGCCGGTTGACGGATCAACGATGGCATCGGCGGTGTAACGACCGAGAATACGATCCGACAGGGTTTCGATCACTTCACCCGAATCGACCACAGCCGAGATGTCGAGGCCCCGTTCGGTGCCACAATCATGCTGGGTGATGATCGAATCCTGGGCGACGTCAACAAGACGACGGGTCAGATAACCGGAGTTTGCCGTTTTCAGCGCCGTATCGGCCAGACCCTTACGGGCACCGTGGGTGGAGTTGAAGTACTCCTGCACGGTCAGGCCTTCCTTAAAGTTGGAAATGATCGGCGTTTCAATGATCGAGCCATCCGGCTTGGCCATCAGGCCGCGCATGGCGGCAAGCTGACGCATCTGGGCGGCAGAACCACGGGCACCGGAATGGGCCATCATGTAAACGGAGTTGATCTGGTTGCCTTCCTTCGTTGCCGAAATGCCCTTCATCATGGCTTCGGAAACGTCGTCGGTACATTGCGACCAGGCGTCGACCACCTTGTTGTATTTTTCACCACGGGTGATCAGGCCGTCCTGATACTGCTGTTCGTATTCCTTGACCTTTTCGTGGGTCGTGTTGACCAGCGGTTCCTTGGCATCGGGAATGACCATGTCATCCTTGCCAAAGGAAATGCCGGCACGGCATGCCCAGTTAAAGCCAAGGCCCATCAGGCGGTCAGCAAAAATGACCGTCTCTTTCTGGCCGCAGTGACGATAGACAATATCGATAACGTTCGAGATGTCTTTTTTCGTCAGCAGCTTGTTGATCGTCGAGAACGGAATGCGCGGATGACGCGGCAACAGTTCCGAGAGCAACATACGGCCCGCCGTCGTCTGAACACGTACCGTGATCGGTTCGTTGTTCGCATCAACGGTGTGGTAACGGGCATTGATTTTCGCATGCAGACCAACCGCACCCGAATCCAGCGCCTGTTCGATTTCAGCGATATCGACAAAGGACATGCCCTCGCCCGGTTCGCCTTCGCCGTCCATCGAGATGTAATACAGACCCAAAACAATGTCCTGGGACGGCACAATGATCGGACGACCCGATGCCGGTGACAGGATGTTGTTGGTCGACATCATCAGGGTACGGGCTTCAAGCTGCGCTTCGAGCGACAACGGCACGTGAACGGCCATCTGGTCACCGTCAAAGTCGGCGTTAAAGGCAGTACAAACCAGCGGATGAAGCTGAATGGCCTTACCTTCGATCAGGGTCGGCTCGAATGCCTGGATACCAAGACGGTGCAGGGTTGGCGCACGGTTGAGCATCACCGGATGTTCACGGATAACCTGTTCGAGGATATCCCACACTTCCGGACGCTCTTTTTCGACCATGCGTTTGGCCGCCTTGATCGTGGTCGCCATACCGTACAGTTCAAGTTTCGCATAAACGAACGGCTTGAACAGTTCGAGCGCCATTTTCTTGGGCAGACCGCACTGATGCAGTTTCAGGCTCGGCCCGACGGTAATCACCGAACGGCCGGAATAGTCAACGCGTTTACCCAGAAGGTTCTGACGGAAACGACCCTGCTTGCCCTTGAGCATGTCAGACATCGATTTCAGCGGACGCTTGTTCGCCCCCGTGATCGGACGGCCGCGACGACCATTGTCAAACAGGGCGTCAACCGATTCCTGAAGCATACGCTTTTCGTTACGCACGATAATATCGGGCGCACGCAGTTCGATCAGGCGTTTCAGACGGTTATTACGGTTAATCACGCGACGATACAGATCGTTCAGATCCGACGTTGCGAAACGGCCACCATCCAGCGGAACCAGCGGACGCAATTCTGGCGGAATGACCGGAATAACTTCCAGGATCATCCATTCCGGACGCGCACCCGAATCCCGGAAAGCCTCGATCAGCTTCAGACGCTTGACCAGCTTTTTGCGTTTGGCTTCGGAATTGGTTTCCTTGAGATCGTGCTTGGCGACTTCATATTCGTCGTCAAGATCAATCTCGGCCAGCATGTCACGAATGGCTTCGGCACCAATCCCGGCGCGGAAGCTGTCTTCACCGTATTCTTCCTGTGCCGTGGTGAATTGATCTTCGCTCAGAAGTTCACCCATCTTGAGCGGGGTCAGGCCCGGCTCGATCACGACATAGTTTTCAAAATACAGAATACGCTCAAGATCCTTGAGCATCATGTCCAGCAGCAGGCCAAGGCGGCTCGGCAGGGATTTCATGAACCAGATATGCGCAACAGGTGCTGCCAGTTCAATATGCCCCATGCGTTCACGACGCACTTTGGCCAGCGTAACTTCAACGCCACATTTTTCGCAGATAATACCGCGATATTTCATGCGCTTGTACTTGCCGCACAAGCATTCATAATCCTTGACCGGACCAAAAATGCGCGCACAGAACAGACCGTCGCGCTCCGGTTTAAAAGTCCGGTAGTTGATGGTCTCCGGCTTCTTGATTTCACCAAAAGACCAGGAACGGATACGCTCCGGGCTGGCGATCTGAATGCGGATCTGATCGAAGCTTTGGGTGCCCTGCGGCTGCCCGAAGATCTTCATCAACTCGTTCATAAAGGCTCTCCCGCTATGCCCGGCCGCGCCGGGTTTCGCCAATTTCAGGCCGAAAGATGCAATGGCGGACGAAGCAAGCTTCGCCCGCCCTGGATTTTAGTAGTCTTCCTGCTCAAGCTCGACATTGAGACCAAGCGACCGGAGTTCCTTAACAAGAACGTTAAAGGATTCCGGAATACCGGCTTCAAAGGTGTCTTCGCCCCGCACAATCGCTTCGTAAACCTTGGTACGGCCCGAAACGTCGTCCGATTTGACAGTCAGCATTTCCTGCAGGGTGTAAGCGGCACCATATGCTTCGAGTGCCCACACTTCCATTTCCCCGAAACGCTGGCCACCGAACTGCGCCTTACCACCCAGCGGCTGCTGGGTCACAAGCGAGTACGGACCGATCGAACGGGCGTGGATCTTGTCATCGACAAGGTGGTGCAGCTTGAGCATGTAGATGTAGCCCACAGTGACCTTGCGATGGAACTTCTCGCCGGTACGACCGTCATAAAGATCGACCTGACCAGAACCATCCAAGCCTGCCTTTTCGAGCATGCGGACCACATCGGGTTCGCGTGCACCGTCAAAGACCGGCGTTGCCATCGGCACACCACGACGCAGATTGTTGCCAAGCTCGATCACGTCACCGTCGCTCAATTCCTTGATGCCGGCGACATAATCGTCGTCTTCATAGACTTCGTTCAGCTTGCTGCGCAGTTCGTCCATCGAATTGCGTTCATCAAGAACACCATCGACCATATTCCCGATCTGCTCGCCAAGACCGCGCGATGCCCAGCCAAGATGCGTTTCAAGAATCTGACCGACATTCATGCGCGACGGCACGCCAAGCGGGTTCAGAACGATGTCAACCGGGGTCCCGTCTTCAAGGTGCGGCATGTCTTCCATCGGCATGATGCGCGACACGACACCCTTGTTCCCGTGACGACCGGCCATTTTATCGCCCGGCTGCATTTTACGCTTCACGGCAACAAAGACCTTGACCATCTTCATAACGCCCGGCGGCAATTCGTCACCGGCCTGAAGTTTGTCAACCTTGTCATCAAAGCGGGCCTGAAGGACCTTGATCGATTCTTCAAACTGCTTTTTCAGCGCCTCGATGTCGGACATGACAGTGTCATCGGCAACCGCAATCTGGCGCCACAAGCCACGGGCAACATTCGACAGGCTGTCTTCGGTAATCACACCGGCCAGGCTTTTGGGACCATCAACGATGGTCTGACCCAGCAGCAGATTTTTCAGACGGCCATAGAAGTTGCGTTCCAGGATCGAGCGTTCGTCATCACGGTCCAGCGCCAGACGTTCGATTTCCGAACGTTCAATGGCCAGCGCACGTTCGTCCTTGTCCACGCCACGGCGCGAGAAAACACGAACTTCAACAACGGTACCGAACTGTCCCGGCGGGACACGCAGCGAGGTATCGCGAACGTCGGATGCCTTTTCACCGAAGATGGCACGCAGAAGTTTTTCTTCCGGCGTCATCGGGCTTTCGCCCTTCGGCGTGACCTTGCCAACCAGAATATCGCCCGGTTTGATTTCCGCACCGATATAGACAATCCCTGCCTCGTCGAGGTTTTTCAGGGCTTCTTCACCGACGTTCGGAATGTCACGGGTGATTTCTTCCTGGCCGAGCTTGGTGTCACGGGCCATGACTTCAAATTCCTCGATATGGATCGAGGTATAGACGTCATCACGTGCAATCCGTTCGGACAGAAGGATGGAGTCCTCGAAGTTGTAACCGTTCCACGGCATAAACGCGACCAGCACGTTACGGCCAAGGGCCAGTTCACCCATGTCGGTACAGGGACCGTCAGAGATGATGTCACCCTTCTGGACAACGTCGCCCACCTTCACCAGCGGCTTCTGGTTGATACAGCTGCCCTGGTTCGACCGCTGGTATTTACGAAGCGTGTAAATATCAACACCCGATTCCGAGGCGGCAATATCACCCGTCGCACGGATCACCATACGGGTGGCGTCAACCGATTCAACAACACCGTCACGGCGCGCAATAAGGGTTGCACCCGAATCGCGGGCCACCGGAACTTCCATGCCGGTCCCGACATACGGTGCTTCAGAGCGGATCAGCGGAACCGCCTGACGCTGCATGTTCGAGCCCATGAGAGCACGGTTGGCGTCGTCGTTTTCAAGGAACGGGATCAGGGCCGAAGCCACGGATACCAGCTGTTTTGGCGAAACGTCCATCAGGTCGATTTCTTCTTCGCGCGCCATCAGATGCTCACCCGCCTTACGGGTGTTGATCAGTTCGTTGGCGAAGCGGAAATCTTCGGTCAGCGGTTCGTTGGCCTGGGCGATCACATAACGCCCTTCCTCGATCGCCGACAGATAAATCACCTCGGGCGTCACCTTTCCGTCAACAACCTTGCGGTACGGGCTTTCGATAAAGCCGTACTGGTTGACACGGGCAAAGGTCGCCAGCGAGTTGATCAGACCAATGTTCGGACCTTCCGGCGTTTCAACCGGACAAATACGCCCATAGTGGGTCGGATGCACGTCACGGACTTCAAAGCCTGCGCGCTCACGGGTCAAACCTCCCGGTCCAAGGGCCGAAAGACGACGCTTGTGGGTAATTTCCGACAGCGGATTGGTCTGGTCCATGAACTGCGACAGCTGCGAGGAGCCGAAGAATTCGCGCACGGCCGCCGCAACCGGTTTGGCATTGATCAGGTCATGCGGCATGACATTGTCGATCTCGACCGAGCTCATGCGCTCGCGGATCGCACGTTCCATACGCAGCAGACCAACGCGGAACTGGTTTTCCATCAGTTCGCCGACAGAACGAACACGACGGTTGCCCAGATGGTCAATATCGTCGATTTCGCCACGACCGTCTTTCAGGTCGATCAGAACACGGACGACTTCCAGAATGTCTTCGCGGCGCAGAACACGCACCGTATCCGGGCATTCCAGATTAAGGCGCGCATTCATCTTCACACGGCCAACAGCCGACAGATCGTACCGCTCGGCATCGAAGAACAGGCCCTTGAACATGGCCTCGGCACCTTCGATCGTCGGCGGCTCACCCGGGCGCATGACACGATAAATGTCAACCAGGGCTTCTTCACGGTTGCTGTTTTTATCCAGCGCCACGGTGTTGCGCAGATAGGCCCCGACATTGTTATGATCGATCAGCAGCAGACGAACGGAATCAACACCCCATTCCTTAAGCTGTTCAAACACGCCTTCGGTCAGTTCATGGCCGGCTTCGGCACGGATTTCGCCGGTTTCGCCGTCAATCAGATCTTCGGCCATGTACCAGCCATAAAGCTGTTCTTCGGGCACCATGATCTGTTTAACGCCCTGCTCGACGATTTTCGCGGCAGAACGTTTGGTGATCTTCGTACCGGCAGCAGCAACAACCTCGCCGCTTTCGGCATCGAGAAGGTCGTTCAGAAGCTTCTGACCGATATAACGATCGGCATCGAAATCCGTCACCCAGCCATTATTGGTCCGGCGGTATTCAGCCGAATCATAGTAATAGTTGAGAATTTCTTCCGGGGTCAGACCCTCGATTTCCGACGGATCGACAGAGCGGCCTTCTTCGGCGCGCTGCGCACGAAGCTGCTCGGACTCTTCGTTTTCAAGCGCCATCAGCAACGTGGTTGCCGGCAGCTTGCGACGACGGTCGATACGGACATAAAGCACATCCTTGGCATCGAATTCAAAATCGAGCCAGGAACCGCGATACGGGATCACGCGTGCAGAGAATAGATATTTACCCGAGCTGTGGGTCTTGCCCTTGTCGTGGTCGAAGAAGACGCCCGGCGAACGGTGCATCTGCGAAACGATCACACGTTCGGTACCATTGACGATAAAGGTGCCATGCTCGGTCATGAGCGGCATATCGCCCATATACACGTCCTGTTCCTTGATATCGCGGATGGAACGTGCACCGGTATCTTCGTCAATATCCCAAACGACCAGACGCAGGGTCACGCGCAACGGCGCGGCAAAGGTCATGCCACGCTGGCCGCATTCCTCAACGTCGTATTTCGGCTGCTCCAGCTCGAAAGAGACGAATTCAAGAGTCGCTCGTTCCGAAAAGTCTTTAATCGGAAAGACGCTTTTGAAGACTTCCTGCAAGCCGGTATCATCCCGCTGCTCACTCGGGATTCCGGTCTGCAAAAACTTCACGTAAGAATTCTTCTGAACCTCAATCAGGTTCGGGAGCGGAGCGACTTCGCTGATCCGTCCAAAGCTCTTGCGAATGCGCTTTCGACCAGTAAAGGACTTATCCATCATCGTTCCTTTAATCGCGCCTCCCCACACCGTCCGAACTCGTCGTCGAACATGCCCCCGCAAAAAATGCGTTCAGCACAACGACGCCCGAGCCCCGTACGGGGCGGGCGTTACTTAAATATGACCGCGGATGTTATTTGACATCCAACATGAATAGAGATCACTGATCCCTCGGCTGTCGACGCCGCCAAAGATAACCTTCGGCAAAAACAGTCTCGCACTATGTATGATTAGCTTTGGCAGCGTCAACCGTTAAATTTCCCTTTCGCGTCCTGCGGTGTCAAAAAATATATCCCGCAAAGACGGATAGGTCGACGTCCCCAAAAGGAACGCCGACCCAAACCTTGGCAAAAGCCGCCGATTATTTGAGTTCGACGGTTGCGCCAGCTTCTTCAAGCTTCTTCTTGATTTCTTCAGCTTCTTCCTTAGCCACGCCTTCTTTGACCGGCTTCGGAGCGCCTTCGACCAGGTCTTTGGCTTCTTTCAGGCCAAGACCGGTGATTGCGCGAACTTCTTTAATGACGTTGATTTTCTTGTCGCCGGCAGATGCCAGAACAACGTCAAATTCGGTTTTTTCTTCAGCAGCTTCAGCAGCAGCACCACCAGCAGCGGCAGCAACAGCAACCGGAGCAGCGGCGGAAACGCCCCATTCTTCTTCGAGAAGCTTGGACAGTTCAGCAGCTTCGATAACGGTGAGCTTGGAGAGCTCTTCGACGAGTGCCTTAAGATCGGCCATTTTGATAACTCCTAGGCTTAAACTTGGTAGTATTGAGGTAAAAAAGGGTTACGCGGCTTCGCCTTTGTCGGCATATGCCTTGAGCACCTGGGCGATCTGGGCCGCCGGCTTGGAAGTCAGCGTAGCGATACGCTGTGCCGGGGTCTGGATCATGCCAACCAGTTTTGCGCGCAGTTCGTCGATCGACGGCAGTTCTGCCAGAGCTTTAACACCCTGTTCATCCAGAACCTGTTCGCCGAGACCACCAGCAACGAGAACAAGCTTCTCGTTTGCCTTGGCAAAATTGGCAGCTACCTTTGCGGCTGCGGCCGGGTCCGCCGAATAGGCGATCGCGGTCGGGCCGGTGAAGTAATCTGCCAGGTTGGCAAATTTGGTGCCTTCCAGAGCAAGTCGCGTAAGCCGGTTTTTGGTGACCTTGAAGCCCGCACCAGCTTGACGCATCTGCGCACGAAGAGCGGTAATTTCAGCGACCGTCAGACCCT
This sequence comes from Thalassospira profundimaris, assembly GCF_003326755.1. Lineage (GTDB taxonomy): Bacteria > Pseudomonadota > Alphaproteobacteria > Rhodospirillales > Thalassospiraceae > Thalassospira > Thalassospira profundimaris_B. The sequence goes on from NZ_JPWH01000020.1 coordinate 13,081, forward strand.
TGTATTGGGTGACGATGACGCCTTCCGCACCTTCGAACACTTCGCGCATTTCTGCTACGAACTGTTGTTTTTCATCGCGGTTCACAATCAGTCTCCGACATTTTGCTTTTTGCCCTGAACCCCTAAGGGTTCACAGACGTGACCGGTCCACAGGAACCGGTCGATGACGCCCGTCCGTTTGCCAGATGTTCAAGCCTTTGGAAAACCCCGATAACGGGAAATTCTAGAACCGGAACCTCTGCCTATGCAGGAGATTAAGAGCAATCAGACATTGCCCACCTGCAGTCTGGGACAGACAGGTAGAGAGGGGATAGCCCCCTCTCCGGCAACCGGCCCGCCCGGGGGCAGACCGGAAACTCAAATCTTAGTTGGTCGCGATATCCGAAACGGCGACCTTAACGCCAGCACCCATCGTGGAGCTGACAGCGGCACGCTTCAGATAGGTGCCCTTGGCACCGGTCGGTTTCGCCTTGACGATCGCCGAAACGAACGCCTTGACGTTTTCAACCAGCTGTTCTTCGCTAAACGATGCCTTGCCCACGCCAGCGTGAACCAGACCATTCTTTTCAGCGCGGAACTGAACCTGGCCTGCCTTTGCATCGGCAACGGCCTTGGCAACGTCCATCGTCACGGTGCCGAGTTTCGGGTTCGGCATCAGGCCGCGCGGGCCGAGAACCTTACCGAGACGACCGACAACAGCCATCATGTCCGGGGTTGCAATGACGCGATCATAATTCAGATCGCCGCCCTGCATTGCGGTCATCAGGTCTTCGGCGCCAACAGCATCCGCACCCGCTTTCTGGGCTTCTTCTGCTTTGGCGTCTTTTGCGAAGACAGCAACACGCATGGTTTTACCGGTACCGTGCGGCAGCGATACAACACCACGAACCATCTGGTCGGCGTGACGCGGGTCAACACCCAGGTTCATCGCGATTTCAACGGTTTCGTCGAACTTTGCTTTTGCACCGTCTTTGACAAGCTTGATGGCAGCAGCAAGTTCATACTGTTTGTTACGGTCAATGCCCTCATAGGCCTGGGCAAGGCGCTTACCAGTCTTGGCCATCGTCTTACTCCACAACCTCGAGACCCATTGCACGGGCCGAACCTTCGATCATCGCCATAGCGCCCTTGATGTCGACCGCATTAAGGTCAGCCATCTTGGCATTGGCAATTTCTTCGACCTGGGCTTTGGTCACTTTACCGACAAAACCCTTGCCGGTCGTACCCGAACCCTTTGCCAGACCTGCTGCCTTTTTCAGGAAGTAGGATGCAGGCGGGGTTTTGGTGACAAAGCTGAAAGAACGGTCGGCATAGACGGTGATGACGACAGGAATCGGCATACCGGGTTCCATCTGCTGGGTTGCAGCATTGAACGCCTTACAGAATTCCATAATGTTCACGCCGCGCTGACCCAGAGCCGGGCCGACGGGCGGTGACGGGTTGGCTTTACCAGCGGCAATCTGCAGCTTGATATAGCCAGTAATCTTTTTGGCCATTTCACTTACCTCTTAAAGAAGCGCGCGGTCCGGTCATGGCTGACCTCCCGCGCTCTATAAACCGGATACAAAACCTTGCAATCCGGAAACTTTTCAAAGATCGATCAGATCTTTTCGACCTGGGTGTATTCCAGCTCGACCGGGGTTGAACGACCAAAGATCGACACAGACACCTTAAGGCGTGCGCGCTCTTCGTCGACCCCTTCGACCACACCACTAAAGGATGCGAACGGACCATCCGAAACCCGGACTTCTTCGCCAACTTCAAAGCTGACTGTGGATTTCGGACGATCAACACCTTCCTGAACCTGATGCAGGATATGCTGGGCTTCCTTTTCCGAAATCGGCATCGGCTTGCCACGGCTACCAAGGAAATCTGTAACCTTGGCAGTGTTTTTGACCAGATGCCAGCTTTCGTCCGTCAGCTGCATTTTCAGCAACACATAACCCGGGAAGAACTTGCGCTCGGCATTGACCTTGCTGCCACGACGCATTTCGGTAATTTCTTCGGTCGGGACCAGAACTTCCGCAATCTCGCCTTCAAGACCTTTCTTGATCGACTGTTCGCGGATCGACTGGGCGACCTTTTTTTCAAAACCGGAATGGACGTGCAGCACGTACCAGCGATGCTCAGCCATATCAGCCCCCGACACCAAAGATCAGCTTGACGCCCAGGGCAAGAAGCTGATCAACGACAAAAAAGAAAACAGACGCAAAAGCAACCATGATGAAAACCATCAGGGTTGATACGGTCGTTTCCTTGCGGGTCGGCCACGTAACCTTGCGGGCTTCCTGGCGAACCTGTTGTACGAATTGTGCCGGTGACGTTTTAGCCATTGTCGGGTGTGTACCGTTTCAAATGCTTATTAAATCAGGCCCGGAAAAAATGGCAGGAGCGGAGGGACTCGAACCCACGGCCCTCGGTTTTGGAGACCGATGCTCTACCAACTGAGCTACACTCCTATAATCTTGCCAGAAACAGTTGGTAATCAATTTTGTTTCCGACACATCCCCATCCGGGTGGTGGGGTGTGCGGGCGGCTTATATCCGCCCGCACATCAAAGATCAAGCATCTATTCGATGCAAAATCACAAATTATTCAATAATCTTGGCAACGACGCCCGCGCCGACGGTACGACCGCCTTCACGGATTGCGAAACGCAGACCTTCGTCCATCGCGATCGGTGCGATCAGCGTTGCGACCATCTGCACGTTATCGCCCGGCATCACCATTTCCGTGCCTTCCGGCAGTTCGATCGAACCGGTAACGTCCGTCGTACGGAAGTAGAACTGCGGACGGTAGTTCGAGAAGAACGGCGTGTGACGACCACCTTCATCCTTCGTCAGGATGTAGGCTTCTGCCTGGAACTTGGTGTGCGGGGTGATCGAGCCGACATGAGCCAGAACCTGGCCACGTTCGACGTCTTCACGCTTGGTACCACGCAGCAGCGCACCAATGTTGTCGCCAGCTTCGCCCTGGTCGAGCAGCTTGCGGAACATTTCAACGCCGGTAACGGTGGTTTTGACGGTGGCTTTGATGCCGACGATTTCGACTTCTTCACCAACCTTGACGATACCGGTTTCAACACGACCGGTCACAACCGTACCACGACCCGAGATCGAGAACACGTCTTCGATCGGCATCAGGAACGGCTTGTCCTTCGGACGGTCCGGCGCCGGGATGTAATCGTCAACAGCGGCCATCAGTTCCATGATGGCGTTCTTGCCGATTTCGTCGTCGCGACCTTCCAGAGCAGCAAGAGCCGAGCCCTTGATGATCGGAATATCGTCGCCCGGGAAGTCGTAGGACGACAGCAGTTCACGGATTTCCATTTCGACGAGTTCGAGCAGCTCTTCGTCGTCAACCTGGTCAACCTTGTTCATGAACACGACCAGTGCCGGAACGCCAACCTGGCGGGCCAGAAGGATGTGCTCGCGGGTCTGCGGCATGGGGCCGTCAGCTGCCGAAACAACCAGAATACCACCGTCCATCTGGGCGGCACCGGTGATCATGTTCTTCACATAGTCAGCGTGGCCCGGGCAGTCGACGTGCGCATAGTGGCGGTTTTCGGTTTCATATTCGACGTGCGCGGTCGAGATCGTGATACCACGTGCCTTCTCTTCCGGTGCCTTGTCGATCATGTTGTAGTCCTGGAACGACGCACCGCCGCTTTCTGCCAGTACTTTCGTGATCGCTGCGGTCAGCGTGGTTTTACCGTGGTCAACGTGGCCGACGGTGCCAACGTTAACGTGCGGCTTTGTACGCGCAAACTTTTCCTTGGCCATTGCCCTCAGATCCTAATCCGAACCAAAAAAACACGTAAGAACCCACCGCACTCGCCGACGGGCCACTAAAATTCTGGAGCGGGTGAAGGGAATCGAACCCTCGTCGTAAGCTTGGAAGGCTTCTGCTCTACCATTGAGCTACACCCGCATATTTATATTGCGAGCTCTCGCGAGGGCGAGAGGTTGGTGGAGGGGGCAGGATTCGAACCTGCGTAGACTAAGTCGGCGGATTTACAGTCCGCTGCATTTGACCGCTCTGCCACCCCTCCACGGGGCTGAAACGCTGTTGGCTGTGAGGCCCGCCTCGTTTCGGCGAGGGAGGGAATACGTTGCAGGTACCCTTCTTGTCAACAGCAAAAAAAGCACGAATTCGCATTTCCTTTCCTATATGCTCGTTTCACCCGGTAAACCGGGCGAAATAAAGTGCATTCAAGTTCTTATGAGTTGGAGGTTTCCGCCACAATGGCGCGCCGCAGCAAAAATCGTTCATTTTCCCGCCCCGCCGCCTCGCCAGAGGGCGGCATGTCCCCGCAAGACGCGGAAAACACCGATGGCAATTCCCGCCGGGGTCGCGGACGCGGCCGGGATTCAGGGGCCGGACGGGATTCGTCGCGCCTGATTCTTTTTGGCCGTCATCCGGTCATGATGGCCATTGCAAACCCGCAACGCACGATTCATCGCATCTGGGCCACCGAAAATGCCCGCGATGAAATCAACTATGCCTTACAGGAAGCCGGACGCACCGATATTGCCGTCGATAATGCCGGGCGTGTCGATATTGACCAGATGTTACCGCCCGGATCGGTGCATCAGGGCATGGCCATGCACTGTGCCCCCCTGCCCCAACCCGCCGTCGAGGATCTGGTGGCGGAATTTCGCGATCAGGATTCGGCAACAGTGCTGATTCTAGATCAGGTCACGGACCCGCACAATGTCGGCGCGATTCTGCGCAGTGCGGCGGCCTTTGGTGCCAGTGCCGTCATTGTCCCGGATCGTCACGCGCCGACAGAATCGGGTGTCCTGGCAAAATCGGCCAGCGGGGCACTGGAAGTTGTGCCCTATATCCATGCTGGCAACCTTGCCCGCGCGCTTGAAGCCCTGAAGGGGGCCAATTTCTGGCTGGCAGGCATGGATGGCGAAGCCGAACAAACCCTGGCCGAGGCCAAACTGACCGGCAAGGTGGGAATCGTCATGGGGTCCGAAGGCGATGGTCTGCGCCGCCTGACCCGGGATAATTGCGATTTTCTGGTCAAACTGCCGATGACGGACCGCATCGAAAGCCTCAATGTGTCCAATGCGGCGGCGGTCGCCCTTTACGAGTTGTTCCGCACACAGGGATAAACCGGATTTGATTTTACGCGAATCGCTTGAAACAAAAGGATTTATCGCAAAATAACCGGCGGCGGAAAACCGGATGAATCAGGGGCTTGCAATCCTGATCCAGCCGGACTATGTTCTCGCCGCTCACGCCGGCATAGCTTTAATTGGTAGAGCAGCGGATTTGTAATCCGAAGGTTGGGAGTTCGAGTCTCTCTGCCGGCACCATCAAAAGAAAACCCCACATACCGTCACCGGTTGCGGGGTTTTCTTTTGCGCCAGCGATCGCCCGACATGGCAGACTTATTTTTGAACAGCAAAGCCATCGCGCGCCCAGGATTGCACACCGCCCTTCAGGGTCATGACCTTGCAATCCAGATGCGGCAATGCGGCATTGGCCGCCCCAAAGGACCGCTGCCCCACCGCACAGATAAAAACGATGTCACATTCCATTTCGTCGGTCTGATCAATCAGGGCGGACATATCAAGCTCGCCCAAGGGGATATTGATCGCGCCGGGCACCGTACCGCCGGAAAATTCGTCGGGCTGACGAACATCAACCAGCAGCGCACTTTTTTCCTGCAAAATCCGGTTCAGGGCGTCACTGTCAATAAAATATACAGAATTTTCTGACATTGTTTCCTTTCATGACCTGCATCTATCAGGCACACTGTCTGTCAGGGAGAGGCTATTGACGATGTCGTACCAACATGTAGGCATCCCGTCACCAATTTGTGAACGGTCATTTCGATAAAATCGGCTGGAACTTACTGAAATTTTTAAAGAACATATTGCGTAGCACCAGCGCAGTAACCACGTTCTAAAGTAGTTGCTTTACGATTGCATCCTGTCGCCCTGGCCTTGCACAGGGGCACGATTTTGGCGGAAAAATTCAGTCCGTCGCCCGGCAAGCCAACCGCGGACACTATGGATGAAAATTTCTACAGGCGGGCACTTTTGCAGCCTGTTTCCCGGGTCTGACGACGCCATTTTGCTTTTAGCCGTGCATTGACACCCAAGCTGCCCCTTTTTTCTCAAAACCGTTCCACCGGCATTGTGCAATACCCCTTTTCCGGCGGAACCAAAAAATAACGGGCATGGCCCCAGGCCGCCCAACGACCTTCAACCGGGAGAGTTGCCACAAGACCGGACCCTTATGAAACAAAAGACGTGCGATAATTTTGGAAAGGAGACCGCGCCATGGCTGAAGACCAGGATATCTTCGAGCTATATGCGGAAGGTTATGACGGAAAACGCGAAACCGAACTGACCATTCGTGACTATCTCAATTTGTGTCGCGATGATCCATCGGCCTATGCCTCGGCGGCCGAACGCATGATCAAGGCCATCGGCGAACCCGAACTGATCGACACATCGACCGATTCCCGTCTGGGCCGCATCTTTCTGAACCGCACAATCAAGCGGTACCCGGCCTTTGACGACTTTTTTGGCATGGAAGAAACCATCGAACGGATTGTCGGTTTCTTCAAATATGCCGCCCAGGGACTGGAGGAACGCAAACAGGTTCTTTATCTGCTGGGCCCGGTTGGCGGGGGCAAAAGCTCGCTTGCCGAACGGCTTAAGGAATTGATGGAACAGGAACCCATTTATGTTCTGAAAGCCGGTAATGACATCAGCCCGGTATTTGAAAGCCCGCTGGGCCTGTTTAATCCGTCAAAAATGGGCGATGCGATCCAGGATAAATACGGCATTCCCAAACGCCGCCTTACCGGCCTGATGTCGCCCTGGGCGGTCAAGCGCCTGGATGAATTTGACGGCGATCTTTCCAAATTTTCCGTCGTCAAGCTGCTGCCATCGCGCCTGCGGCAAATCGCCATTGCCAAAACCGAACCCGGCGATGAAAACAACCAGGATATTTCATCGCTGGTGGGCAAGGTTGATATTCGCAAGCTGGAATATTACAGCCAGAATGATCCCGATGCCTATTCCTATTCCGGCGGGTTAAACCGTGCCAATCAGGGCATGCTTGAATTTGTCGAAATGTTCAAGGCGCCGATCAAGATGCTCCATCCGTTGCTGACCGCAACCCAGGAAGGCAACTATATCGGTACGGAAAACCTGGGTGCCATCCCCTTCCAGGGCATGATTCTGGCCCATTCCAACGAGGCGGAATGGCAAAGTTTCAAGGCCAACAAAAACAACGAAGCCTTTATTGACCGTATCAGCGTGATCAAGGTGCCCTATTGCCTGCGTGTCACCGAAGAAACCAGCATTTACGACAAATTGCTGCAGGGTTCGGAACTGGAGCAGGGATCCTGCGCGCCCGGTACCCTTAAAATGCTGGCCCAGTTTTCCATCCTGTCGCGCCTTCAGGAACATGAAAATTCCAACCTGTTTTCCAAAATGCGCGTTTATGACGGCGAAACGCTCAAGGATGTCGACCCGAAAGCGCGTTCGATGCAGGAATATCGCGATTCGGCCAGTGTCGATGAAGGCATGGACGGCATTTCAACCCGTTTTGCCTTCAAGGTTTTATCCGAAACCTTCAACCACGACACCCACGAGGTGGCCGCCGACCCGGTCCATTTGATGTATGTGCTGGAACAGGCGATCCGGCGTGAACAGTACCCGGAAGAACGCGAAAAGGAATATATGGAGTTCATCAAGGCGGAACTGGCCCCGCGCTATGCCGAATTTATTGGGGCGGAAATCCAGAAAGCCTATCTGGAAAGCTATTCCGATTATGGTCAGAACCTGTTTGACCGCTATGTCGCCTATGCCGACGCCTGGATCGAAGACCAGGATTTCAAAGACCCCGATACCGGGCAGCTTCTGGACCGCAAAATTATCGATCAGGAGCTTTCAAAGGTCGAAAAACCGGCCGGTATTGCCAACCCCAAGGATTTCCGTAACGAGGTTGTCAAATTTGCCCTGCGGGCACGCGCCAACAACAAGGGCAAAAACCCCGCCTGGACATCGTATGAAAAGCTGCGTGACGTAATTGAAAAACGCATGTTCAGCCAGGTGGAGGACCTGTTGCCGGTGATTTCGTTCGGATCGAAAAAGGATGGCGATACCGAAAAGAAACATAACGAGTTCGTCAAACGCATGATCGAGCGTGGCTATACCGAACGCCAGACCCGCCGTCTGGTGGAATGGTATATGCGCGTCAACAAGGCGGGCTGACAGGCCCGTACCGGCCCCCGCCGGGTGGCGGTTTTCCCCTTCCGCCACCCGGTGCCGGGTTGGGCCAGCCGCCGGTGCGGCCCTGCGTTTCAAGGATAGACTGCCCATGTTCCATATCATCGACCGCCGCAAAAACCCGAAAGGCAAAAGCATTGGCAATCGCCAGCGTTTTATGCGCCGTGCCAAGGCACAGATCAAAAAAGCCGTCGAAGACACCATAAAAACACGCGGCATTACCGACATTGACAATGGCGACCAAATCACGATTCCCGGCAAAACCCTGCGGGAACCGGGGTTTCACCATGCAGGCCGGGGCGGCGACCGCAATTATGTATTGCCCGGCAATAAAAAATTCGTTCCCGGCGACCGGATCGCGCGCCCCCAGGGCGGCGATGGCGGTGCCGGTGGATCACAGGCCAGCCCGGATGGCGAAGGCGAAGATGAATTCCAGTTCGTGCTGACGCGCGATGAGTTTCTTGATATTTTTTTCGAGGATCTGGAGCTTCCCGATCTTTTGAAAAAAAGCCTGAAACAAACCACCGCCTTTCGCACCGCACGGGCGGGATATTCGGTGGAGGGCAGCCCGGCCAACCTGAACTTGGTGCGCACCATGCGCAATTCGCTGGCCCGGCGCATTGGCCTGCGCCGCCCCAAAAGCAGTGAAATCCGCGAACTGGAAGAGAAAATTGCCGCCCTGACGGCTGAAAATGCAGGCGACATTCCGCAACCGCAAAAGCAGGCCAATGAAGCAACGCTGAAGCTGTTGCAGGCCGAACTGGACGAAGCCAAACGGCGCAGCAAGGCGATTGCCTTTATTGACCCGATCGACACCCGTTATAACCAGTTTCGGCAAATCCCCGATCCCAATACCCAGGCCGTGATGTTCTGCCTGATGGATGTTTCAGGTTCGATGTCCGAACAGATGAAGGAACTGGCGAAACGGTTTTTCATGCTGCTGCACATGTTTTTGCATCGTCGTTACGAACATGTGGAAGTGGTGTTTATTCGCCATACATCACGCGCATCCGAGGTGGACGAACAAACCTTTTTCTATTCGCGCGAAACCGGTGGCACCATTGTTTCCACCGCGCTCGAGGAAATGAAGCGAATCCTGGCCGAGAGGTACCCGGTCGATCAGTGGAACATCTATGCCGCCCAGGCATCGGATGGTGATAACTATTCCAATGACGGGGCCAAATGCACCGCCCTTCTGGCCGAGGACCTTTTGCCCAAATGCCAGTATTACGCCTATATCGAAATCACCGACGAACGCGAGGCCGAAATATTTTCAACAGCCGAAGGTGAAACCGCGCTTTGGAAGGCTTATGCCCCGCTCGCACAGAGCCAGAATGGCCGTTTTGCCCTGAAACGGGTGAAGAAAGCGGCCGATATTTTCCCGGTATTTCGCGAACTGTTTGCCAAAAACAAGGCGGAGGCACGGATATGACAGCCCGCAAAACCAAATCCGGCCTGCTGTTTGATGGTGCCGACTGGGACTTTGACAGTCTCAAAGCCACCTATGACGCGATCGAGGACATTGCGCTGAATGAAATGGGCCTTGATGTTTATCCCAACCAGATCGAGGTGATTACATCCGAGCAAATGCTCGATGCCTATTCATCGATTGGCATGCCGTTGATGTATCATCACTGGTCGTTCGGCAAACGCTTCGTGCGCGATGACGCGATGTATCGCAAGGGTTATCAGGGACTGGCCTACGAGATCGTGATTAACTCCAACCCCTGCATTTCCTATGTGATGGAAGAAAACACCATCGGCATGCAGGCGCTGGTGATGGCCCATGCCGCCTTTGGCCATAACCATTTTTTCAAAAACAATTATCTGTTCAAACAATGGACCGATGCAGAGGGCATTCTCGATTATCTGCAATTTGCCAAACGCTATATCGCCAAATGCGAGGACCGGTTTGGCTTTGATGCGGTTGAACGCATTCTGGATGCCGCACACGCCCTGATGGATCACGGGGTGAACCGTTATTCCCACCCGGAAAAACCCAATCTGGCGGTCGAGCTGGAGCGTGAACGCGAGCGCGCCAAATACGAAGACGAAACCTATAACGATTTGTGGCGCACCCTGCCCCAGCACGATGACGACCCCGAAGACCTGGATGACCAGAAGCGCCGCCTGCGCCAGGAACAACGCCGGGCACAATTTGGCCTGCCCGAGGAAAATCTGCTTTATTTCCTGGAAAAAAATGCGCCGGGTTTACAATCGTGGGAGCGCGAGATTTTGCGCATCGTGCGCAATATCGGCCAGTATTTTTACCCGCAAAAACAGACCAAGGTGATGAATGAGGGCTGTGCATGTTATGTGCATTACCACATCATGAACCGCCTGTATGACAAAGGGCTGATTTCCGAAGGCGCGATCATGGAATTTATCGATTCCCATTCCAAGGTGGTGTTTCAGCCCGAATATGACGATCCGCGCTATTCCGGTTTTAACCCCTATGCGCTGGGTTTTGCCATGATGCAGGATATTCACCGCATCTGCGTTGAGCCTACCGAGGAAGACCATAAATGGTTCCCCGACATTGCCGGCAATAACCAGCCCTTTGCCACGCTGCGCGAAGCCTGGGCGCATTACCGCGATGAAAGCTTCATTTTGCAATTCCTCTCGCCCAAGGTGATGCGGGACATGCGCATGTTCATGATCAATGACCAGGCCTCCGCCCCGTATCTTCAGGTTGGTGCCATCCATGATGATAACGGTTATCGCAATGTACGCCGTGCGCTGGCCCGCATGCACGACCTGTCGGTGCGCGAGCCCGACCTGCAAGTGGTCGATGTCGATTTGCGCGGCAATCGCCAGCTTTACATCGCCCATACCCAGCATGACGGCATTCGTCTTGATAAATCCGAAGCGGAATTGGCACTGGGCTATATCGGACAGTTATGGGGGTATGGCGTCACCCTGCAAGCCGTTGACAATGATAGCGGCGAAATCCTGAGCGAAATGCACTACACCCCGGAAGATCTCGTCCCGGTTTAACCGGTTCACCTCACGCCCGGAGCTTTGAAGGCTGCAAGCGATTGCAGCCTTTGCTGTATCTGATCGTCACTACCATCATCCGCGACAAAACGGAATTTTATCACCATATCAAAACGATTCATCCATCTGCCGGGCCATTACCTGCATTTGCAGTTTTATCATTACGATATAAAAATAATCATTTCAGGATCAAATAAAACATTCTGATTGGATTAAAGTATAATTTTAAAATTAAAAAAAACCTGCTTTGCGCCCAATTAAGGCCGCAACCCGCCATGCAAGCAACGCCATGTGCCCAACCGTGAATAACTGACAGCTTTTGCCGTACCCGCAGCCCCCTCTGGCGACATACCGCAAGCCCGGCACAAGACAGATGATTCAATCCCGCCCCACGACATGACACATGGCACATGGCACATGGCACATGACAAACACGCTCCCCCGGAATGCCAATTTTCCTTTGACAATCAAGATACGTTATAACATAACAAAATAAATTTACATGCCTCCTGCCAAGATGGAAATCCGATGCCAAAGTCACGTTTGTTATTTGCCGGTGCTTTTTTTGCTGCTGCCCAATTTGCTGTTCCAGCGGCTTCCTGGGCGGCGGATGCACCCAAAGTTGTTGCCTCGATCAAACCGATCCATTCCATAGTGGCCGCCATTATGCAGGGTGTTGGCAAACCTGAATTGCTGGTCAATGGTGCAGCGTCACCGCATACATATTCACTGCGCCCCAGCGAAGCCCGCGCGCTGCAAAATGCCGACCTGGTGATTTACGTGTCGCCGGAACTGGAATCGTTTCTCGCCAAACCGCTAAAATCGCTTTCGGCGAATGCAAAGGTGATGGAACTGGCAGAGGCCAAAGGGGTGGAAACCCTGGAAATGCGTGAAGGCGGCGCGTTTGAGGCGCATCATCACGGTGACGAACATGAAGACGGTCACGATGACCACGACCATGACCACCATGACGGCGATCATGACCATGCAGAAGACGCAGACCATGATCACGACCATACAGATGTCGAACATGCCGAAGAACATGAACATCATCATGACGAAGGCGACCCGCATATCTGGATGAGCCCGGAAAACGGCAAAGCCATTGCCACCGACATTACCGAAGAACTGGCGGAAATTGATCCGGCCCATGCGGACTTTTATCGCGCCAATCTGAAAAGTCTGCTTGGCAAAATCGATGCAACAAAGGATGATCTTGCCAGCCGGGTTGCGCCGGTCAAAGACAAACCCTTCATTGTTTTCCATGATGCCTATCAATATCTCGAACACAGCTTTGGCCTGCACGCCGTCGGGTCGATCACGATTTCACCGGATCGTAAACCGGGGGCAAAGCGGCTTCATGATATTGAAGACAAAATCAAATCCAGCGGGGCTACCTGCGTGTTTGCCGAACCGCAGTTCAAACCCGCCATTGTCCAGTCCATTGTCGCCGATACCGGCGCACGCACGGGCACGCTGGATCCGCTAGGAGCGAATATTGACGCCGGTCCGAATGCCTATATCGAGATTCTTTCACAAAATATCGACCACCTGGCGAGTTGCCTCGAAGGTTAAACCCCTAACCTTTTGGCAAAGGGCGTCGCACTCCGTTTTTCGGGGTGCGCGCTTTTTGCGTTTGGCCCCAAAAACCGCCATTGCCGCCCTGACCGCTACCTTTGCCATTGTTGGCTACATCCCCGTGGCGACCGCCCATCCGCATGTCTGGATCGACAGCCAGGCAACGATGATTTTTGACAAAAACAAAATTACCGGCATCCACATGGTCTGGGTGTTTGACGATATGTTCAGCCTGACCCTGATGGACCAGTTCGACCACAATCATGACATGCGCTTTTTTGATCAGGAAAATGACGAAGTCCGTGACAATGCCTTCATCGCGCTGGCCGATATCGGGTTTATGACCTATCTGCGCCGCAATGAAGAAGTTGTCAAAATTGCCGGCTTTCATGATTTTGTCGCCGATATTACCGACCAGGGACGTGTTAAATACAGCTTCACACTGGATCTGGCCGAACCGGTAGACCCCGTTGCCGACCAGATCGGCCTGTCGGTTTATGATTCCGAATTCTTTATTGATGTCGCCTTTGCCCAGAAGGATCCGGTCCTGTTTTCCGGCAATGACGGCCTGACCTGCAGCTATAAAATGGGCGAAGATGACAAACACCGCATCTATTATGACATGGTCTCACCGCAGCGGGCGGACATTACCTGCAAATAACAGCAGCTCTGGCGGCAAAAACCGCAACCGACCGGCCAAATTGCTGGCTGTTTTAGCGGTGCTGATGCTGGCCCTTTTTGCCCTGATCATGCCGACCACCGCACATGCGCAATCGGCTGAATTACTGGGACGGCGCAGCGCCCCGGCGGAAACGGAAAACCCGGCCCCCGCCTTTAAAATGCCGGACTGGCTGGCCGGTATTGTTGGCGGTGCGATGAAAATCCAAACCCAGTTAAACCGCAACATGACAGCCACTCTGCGGGCGGCAAAACAGGACAATAGCTGGTGGCCCGCACTGAGCATCATTGCCCTGTCATTTGCCTATGGCGTGTTTCATGCCGCCGGACCCGGGCATGGCAAAATGGTAACAAGCACCTATTTTCTGTCGCGCGATGCCGGATGGAAACAGGGGGTGGCAATGGGCGCGCTGATTGCCGCTACCCAGGCCGTCAGTGCCATTGCCCTGGTCGGCATCCTGGGCCTTGTCCTCAATCTTGGTCCCGCCGAAATCACCCGAAACGGATTATTGCTGGAACTGGCATCCTATGCCCTGATCGTGGTGATGGGCGGCTATATGTGCCTGCGCATCCTTCAGGGCAAGGATGATTGCTGCGATCATGGTCCCATCGGCCCTACGCATGATCACGCTCACGACCATCACCATGATCATGATCATGATCATCATCACCACGATCATCATGATCACGGTCATCATCACCATGCGCATGATGCGGCCAGCACGGCAGACACGACAACGCGATCTGGCCGTTACAATGCCATTACCAGCGCCATCATTGTTGGCTTGCGGCCCTGCACCGGGTCTATTCTGATGCTGTTGTTCACCCTGGCAAACGGGTTGTTCCTGGTCGGCATCATTGCTGCCTTTGCAATGGCATTTGGCGTGGCACTGACCGTCAGTGCCATCGGTCTTGCCGCGATTGGCATTCGCTTTGGTAGCCAGAAGCTGTTTTCCCTACCGCCCAAATGGTCCGACTGGATCCGGCGAATTGTCGGTTTTGGCGGGGCGGCGATGATTACCCTGTTTGGGGTGGTACTGTTTTTAGCGGCCAGCCATCAGATGGGCTGGATTTAGCGTGTTTCCGCTCTGACACAGGCTAAACAACGCAGGCTAAACAAAACAGGCCCGAAACCACCTTTTCGGGCCTGTGTGTATTAAAAGTACCGCCCGGCCCAAAGGCCGGAAATATCAGCCAAAACGACCGGTGATATAATCCCGGGTGCGGGCCTCGCGCGGATTGGTAAACAATTCACGCGTCGGGCTGATTTCAACCAGATCGCCCAGATACATAAAGGCGGTATAATCGGATGTCCGCGCCGCCTGCTGCATATTGTGGGTGACAATGATGATGGTGTAATCCGCGCGCAATTCCGAAATCAGTTCCTCGATCTTCATGGTTGAAATCGGGTCAAGGGCCGATGCCGGTTCATCAAGCAACAGAACTTCGGGGTTCAGCACCACCGAACGGGCAATACACAAACGCTGCTGCTGCCCGCCAGAAAGCCCGTTGCCGCTGGCATGCAGCTTGTCTTTCACTTCATCCCACAGGGCAACCTTGCGCAGGCCCCATTCCACCCGTTCATCCATTTCGGATTTGCTGAGTTTTTCGTACATGCGCACGGCAAAAGCGATGTTTTCGTAAATCGACATCGGAAACGGTGTTGGTTTCTGGAACACCATGCCAACACGGGCGCGCAGATTGTTCAAATCCTTGCCCGATGCCAGAATATTTTCCCCATCAAGCAGGATTTCACCCGTTGCCGTTTGATTGGGATAAAGCGAATAAATGCGATTCAACGTACGCAAAAGCGTCGATTTACCACAGCCAGAGGGTCCGATCAGCGCGGTCACGCTACGATCATGAAAATCCAGCGAGATCGAGTTTAGCGTTTTGTTCTTGCCGTAATAAAAATCAAGATCGCGAACACTCAGCTTGACCGGCGTCGGTTCGGCAATCGGTGCATGGGCAAGAATATCGTCGGAAAGCGCCTGAAACGTACTCATGATTAACCTTTCATCCGGCTTTTGGCGGCCAGCAAAATCCGTGCGGCAATGGTCAGGCCCAGCACGGCAAGCGTAATAAGCAATGCCCCGGCCCAGGCGAGCGCACGCCAGTCCTCATAGGGGCTCATGGCAAAGTTGAAAATCACCACCGGCAGGTTTGCCATCGGATGATTGAGGTTTGCGCTCCAGAACTGGTTATTGAGCGAGGTAAACAGAAGCGGTGCCGTTTCGCCGCTAATGCGTGCCACGGCCAGCAGCGCGCCGGTCAACAGGCCCGGGCCCGCCGCACGGTAAGACACCTGCAAAATCACCCGCCAGCGCGGAATACCAAGCGCGGCGGCAGCTTCGCGCAGACTATCTGGCACCAGAAGCAGCATGTCCTCGGAGGTGCGCACCACCACCGGCAGCGCAATAACCGCCAGGGCAATGGCCCCGGCATAACCTGAAAAATGCCCCATCGGGACGACAACCAGTTCGTAAACGAACAGGCCAATCAGAATTGACGGCGCCGACAGCAGGATGTCGTTAATAAAACGCACCACGGCCGAAATTTTTGCATAGCGGCCATATTCCGCCAGATAGGTCCCAACCAGAAGCCCGATGGGAATACCAAGGACCGTGGCAATCCCCACCATCATCAGCGATCCGACAATGGCATTCAACAACCCGCCGTCTGATCCGGGCGGCGGTGTCATTTCGGTAAAAAGTTTCAGCGAAACCGCCGAAAGCCCTTCGCCAAACAACGACCACAAAATCCAGGCCAGCATGGCAATGCCCAGGGCCGTTACCAGATGTGCCATTGTCATATGGAACATCGATGTCAAACGGCGGCGCATATACATGCGGCGCTGATAAGGGCTGGAAACCTGACGTTCGGTCGTTCGTCTGACCGGTATTTGAACTGACATATCCTGTCCTTTCCCGGCCTAGTGGCCTGCCTGTTTTTTCAAACGCAGCAAAAACAGCCGCGCAATTGCCAGCACGATGAAGGTGATGACAAAAAGGGTCAGACCCAGTGTCACCAGTGCCGATGTGTGCAGGGGTGAATCCGCCTCGACAAATTCATTGGCAATCGAGGATGAAATGGTCGCCCCCGGCCCCATAATGGAGGCCGACAGCCGGTGCGAATTTCCGATCACAAAGGTCACGGCCATCGTTTCGCCCAGTGCGCGCCCCAGCCCCAGCATGACGGCCCCCACCGTCCCTGCCCGGCAATAAGGCAGCACAACCCGGTAAATCACTTCCCAGCGCGTGCAGCCCAGTCCATAGGCCGATTCCTTAAGCACGGCGGGAACCGTGGTAAAGACATCGCGCATCATCGCCGTGATGAACGGCACGATCATGATGGCAAGAATGATACTGGCGGTAAAAATACCAATGCCCATGGGCGGACTGGCAAAGAGCGGACCAATAACAGGGATCGGTGCCAGATTGGCCATCGTCCAGCGTTGCAGGGCTGCGCCAAATGTCGGCGCAAAAACGAACAGCCCCCACATGCCGTAAATGATACTGGGAATGGCCGCAAGCAACTCAATCGCCACACCAACTGGCCGTGCGATCCAGCCCGGTGACAGTTCGGTCAAAAAAACCGCAATCCCGAAACTGACCGGAACGCCGATTACAAGGGCAATGACAGCGGTAATCAATGTCTGAATGATGGCCGGAAGCGCGCCATAGACATCCGTTACCGGGTTCCAGTCGGAACTGATGAAAAATGACAATCCCTGGTTTTGCAAAACCGGGATGCTGCCCACGACCAGAAAGGCAAGAATAGCCGCCAGCAGGACCAGAACGGACATCGCCAGCCCGAAAGTCAGGTTATGGAAACCGCGATCAAATCCCGGTCTGAACTGTTTTACAGACACCGCAATAAACCTGTTTTCTAGGGAAAAATATAACGACCTTCCGGGGCTGTCCCCGAAACACCAAAGCCCGCCGCCGAGATCGTTCGGCGGCGGGTTGGTCAGGTAAGTTATGCAGCAAACTTACCAGATCTTTTTGCCATTGCTGCCTTTGATGTCGGCAGACCAGGTCTTTTCAACCATGTCGACAACGTTTTCCGGCATGGCGACATAATCCAGCTTGTCGGCAATTTCGCCGCCGTTTTTGAAGGACCAGTCAAAGAAGTTCAGGACTTCTTTGGCGGTTTCCGGCTTTTCCTGGGATTTGTGCACCAGGATGAAGGAAGCAGCGGTGATCGGCCAGCTTTTGGCACCCGGCTGGTTGCCAAGGATCAGGTAATAACCCGGCGCATGAGCCCAGTCAGCATTGGCAGCGGCAGCAGCAAACGAGGCAGCGGTCGGCGAAACGAACTCGCCATCCTTGTTTTTCATCTGGGTGTAGGCCAGGTTGTTTTGCAGGGCATAGGCATATTCAACATAACCGATCGAACCGTCGATCTGTTTGGTGTAGGAAGCAACGCCTTCGTTGCCCTTGCCACCAACACCGACCGGCCACTGAACCGATTTGTTGACACCAATGTTTTTCTTCCATTCCGGGCTAACGGCAGCCAGGTAGTTGGTGAAGTTAAAGGTGGTGCCTGAACCATCCGAACGTTCAACAACCGAAATGGCTTCTGAGGGCAGTTTCAGGTCCGGGTTCAGATCGGTGATCTGCTTGTCGTCCCATTTGGTGATTTTGCCAAGATAAATGTCGGCAAGAACCGGACCGGTCAGCTTGACGTCGCCGCCCTTGATGCCTTTGATGTTCACAACCGGAACAACACCACCCATGATCATCGGCCACTGAACCAGACCGGCTTCATCGAGCTCTTTTTTGGTCAGCGGTGCGTCAGATGCACCAAAATCAACGGTTTTGGCCTTAATCTGTTTAATGCCGCCGCCCGAACCGATCGACTGGTAGTTCATCTTGACACCGGTTTTTGCTTCATAGGCTTCGGCCCATTTTGCATAAACCGGATAAGGGAAGGTCGCACCGGCACCGGAAATTTCGGTGGCCTGTGCCGAAGCAAATACACCGGCAGCCATCAAAAGAGCAGCACCACCCAGGATGCCTTTCTTAAAAGTCGTCAGCATGAGGTTCTCCCAATCACCATAGCGGCAAAATCAAAAAATCAGGGAAACTTGACTGTCGGCAACATGCCGCCACCAAATTTCTGAAATGAATTTTCGCCCCGGCTTGCTGTATGCCGTTGCGATGGCGCTGAACCTACACCCGGATTTTTCGATTTTTTCCTACAGTTTTGTGAAATCGTTCACACTCTCAGGCGCCTTTTATGTGAAACACAACCGATACTGGTTCCGTTTGACCGTACCATCGAAACCCAAAATGCTACTAATTCCGAAACAAAATATTTAAAAAACAAATACTTATGATATTTCGACCAGTAAACAGCCTGTTACACAAAAGAAAACCCGTCAGTGTGAAACAGATCACAGAGACGGGTTTGGCCGGGTTGTATTTTGCAAAAACTTAGGATTGGGAAAGAAGCATTTTAGAACATTTACGCCAAAGACAGCCCTATTCGGGCTGCGCCTGCCCCGGAATCCGATACAGTTCTGCCCCTGGAATGGCATGTAAAAACCCGTTGGCAAGGTTAACATCCCCGGCAATATCCAAAACGGCTTGGTGGGCCTCTTCTGGCCCGATAAGCCCGCCCAATAACTGGCGATAAACCGTGGCTATCGCCACCATGTCACAGCGGTGTGGCGACAGGCGAAACAGGTTAATGCCAGCCCGGTGCAAATCCGCCATTTCGGCAGACAATTCCAGATAGGTCCCCGACAGGGTTTGAAGGCCGTTAACAGCCAGGAAAGGCGCACCATCGAGGGTATCGACATTCATGCCATCGGGCGTATCACCGCAGACATAACGGCAGCCATCCTTGTGCAAACCATTGGCCCGTGCTGAATAACATCGTGCTGAAATGGCAAGCGGCACACGACCAAAAACCTGCATTTCCAGTTCGACATCAGGCGCGGCGGCACACAAATTGGCAATCGAGGATTCGGGCAGTTCCCACGGCAGGGCAATGCGGGTCGCGCCCCGTTCAATCATATAGCGAAGGGTACCTTCGTTATAGATATTCACATAAGGCCCCACCATATGTGGCCGTCCGGCCAGCACACCAATGGCAGAAAAATCATTGGCCTCGATCAGGAGGTCGGGCATTTCCGCCAGATCCCGAATAATGCCCACCTCGCGATCGCCCATCACCAGGGCCAGCGTGGAATAAACCACCTGCTTTCCGGCGCGTTGCAGCCTTTCAATCACATCGGGCCAGTCGCGGTCAAAAAACGGCATGCGCTTGGCACATACAACTTCGCCCACATGCACCACATCGACATCGGCTTCATCGGCGATGCGGGCATAAAAATCGCGCAAATAATCGGCCTGCCAGTGAAACAGAACCGGCCCCATCACCAGCCTGGGTGCGGAAAGGGCCGATGATGGCATTGTGTTGACAGGCATGCTCATTGCCAATTCCTCCGATAGGCCCCGGTGGTATCGCTTTGGCCCTCAGTCATATGGGAAAGTCGGCTGGCCACGGCATTCTGCCCCGCTGCAATCTGGTCCAGTGCGCGCCGAAAACTGCCAACTACCTGGGATATATAGGCTTTACCACGCTGGCGGCCTTCAATTTTAAGGGCGGTTACACCGGCGACCTCAAGTTCGGGCAGCATACTGGTGACATCCAGGCTGGTCGGTTCCTCGAACAAATATCCCGCCTTGCCCATCGCGCGGAAACGCCCCTTGCACAAGGTGGGATACCCCACCGTTTCCGAGGCCCCGTAAACATTGATGGTGAAATCGCCCAAACGCGAAACCGTTGCATCGCCACGTTCTTCGTAATGTACATGATGGGCCGGGGAACATACCCCGTTCATGTTCGGGCTTTCCCCGGTGGCATAAGACGATAACGAACAACGCCCTTCGGCCATAACGCACATACCGCCAAAGGCGAAAACTTCGGTTTCAACGCCAATTTGCCGGTTCAGGTCCGCAATTTCATCAAGCGACAAAACACGCGGCAGCACCACGCGCCGTACCCCGAATTCGCGATGATAAAAGCGGATCGCCTCGACATTCGAGGCCGATGCCTGCACCGACAAATGCAAACGCGCATCCGGGTGACGGTCGCGGGTATAGCGCAACAGGCCAATATCGGCCAGAATGACGGCATCAACGCCAATTGCAACCGCGTCATCCACCGCCTTGTGCCACAGGGCCTCGTTTCCGGCGGTTGGATAGGTATTGCACGCCAGATAAACATGCGTTCCCCGCGCATGGGCAAATTCGGTTTCGGCAGCCAGTTCGGCACGGGAAAAATTAAGGCCGGGAAAGTTTCGGGCATTGGTTTCATCACGAAAACCACAATAAACCACATCCGCCCCGGCCTCGACGGCGGCACGCAAACTGGCCGGGGTTCCCGCCGGACAAACAAGTTCCATTACAAGGTTCCTCCGCTCTTCTGAGGGGTATCCGTTTCGGGTAAGGAAAAATCATCTTTGGTGGAATTGGCATAGTCTGCCGCCCGGAAAGTTCCGGCTTCGCCCACCGTGCCAACAGACGGACCCGCGACAACGGATACAGCAGGCCCCCGCCCGCGTGCAGGCTGACGGCGGCGTATTTGCGATTCGGCACTGGCAAGACGTAAGGACAGGTCTTCAACCCTGTCGGCCAAACCGGCCTGTTTTTTATCGGATGCCCCGGCAAAGGCGTCGGTAAAGCGTGCCATGTCGCGGTCCAGGCGATGATAACCACGCTCCGCCACCTTCAGGGCACGGCGGGCCACCGGTCCCAACAGGCCAAAACTTTCCACCACCGCCTGGCGTATATCGATATTTTCCCCATCCAGCGCATTGCGCAGGGCGACGACAATCTCGGTGCGGCCTTCAATTTTCAACGTCCGGGAAAAAAACAGCGCATCGCCATCCGATGTGCCTTCCAGCAATTGCAATAAAGCAGGCAACGGGCCGATAATGGTGGCCTGGGCCGCCTTGCGATCTGCCACCGTTGCCCGGCGCAACACCGATTTTACCGGATCAAGACGCAAATAAAGGTCAATGCCCAAATCCAGCGGCGAAACCACAATACCTGTGCCCGCATCACGCCCATCATACGGCTGCCCTGCCACATCCCCCGCATCTTTGCCCTTTTGCATTGCTGGGCCAAAACGGTCAAACACGGCAGCATGGCGCGATTGCATGGTGGCAATCGCATGGGCCAAAACACGGTCAATCAGCCAGCCGGGCATCGCCGCGACGATAGGACCAAGCAACAGAAACGGCGTAAAAGCCGGACGCGCAACAGACAACGGATTTTCTCCGGTTCAAATGAAAACCGGCATATCGTAAATCCGCGCCTTCCCGATGCGTTGACTTCCATCAAATCATTGAAAAATATGATTTTTTATTATTTTAATTAAAGCCGCACCTTGTGGAATTGACATTAAAGCTGGAATTCCTCAGCAATATTGCGCGAGGCATCGATCAGGGCATTCATCACCAATCTTACGCGCGGGGAGCGCCGCATATCCGGGTGAACCACCAGCCAGATCGGCTCGCGGCTTTCCCCTTTCTCGTCTTCGCGGATCAGGGTCAGGCGGCTGTCATTATCCCCCAAATAACGTGGCAACACCCCAACCCCCAGGCCCGCCGCAACAAAAGCCTGCACCGATGCCGTATCGTTGGCCCGAAGGCGGCATAAAATATCGCGCCCCAGCAAACGCCGGACCCACTCCGCCTTGGACAAACCATAGGATGTATCGTCATAACCACATAATTCCCACGATTCTTCGGGGATGTTGGCAACATAATCATGCGCGCCATACAGCCCGACGCCAACTTCGGCCAGTTTTTGCGCAATCAGGCCCGGTTCGGTGGGTGTGACCATGCGTACCGCAATATCGGCCTCGCGCCGGGCCAGATTTGCCACATGCGATGAGCCGATCAATTCAAATTCCAGGCCCTGATGTTCGGCCAGCAAGGCCGCCAGGCGCGGGGCAAATAAAATGCGCCCCGCCACGGGTGGCACGGAAATACGCACAACCCCCCGGGCGATTTCGCTGCTGTTTGCCATGCGCTCAAAGGCCAGGGCGTCTTCCTCGACCCGCTCGGCAAGGGGGACAAGCTGCTGCCCGTCGGGTGTCAGCCGCCAGCCCCCCGGCATCCGGTCAAACAGTTTGGTCCCGACCGCCTGTTCCAGGGCTTCAACCCGGCGGGCAACCGTGGTGTGTTCCTTGCGCAAACGCCGGGCCGCCCCCGACAGCGTTCCTTCCTGGGCCAAAACCAGAAAAAACCTCAAATCATCCCAGTTCACCGCACGTCCTCCAGACATTTCCATGTGCATTTTTGCACACGAACTATGCAAAACATACAAATTTCCGGGCGATTTTGCATATGAGAGGATGCGTCCGATTCGATTGGTTCTCCCCTCATCGTTATGCCGCAAGAGGCTATTTATGGCACATTTTAACAGCCCCACACTTGAGCGCGGATTAATCAAACCAGCACCGCTGCGCGTTCTCAGGCACCTGAAAAATGTTGGAACATCGGCGCAAAAACTGGCGACGGCCTTTCTGCGCTGGTACCAGGGCCAGGTTTTAATGGCCGATCTGAGCGACCATCTGCTGCGCGACGGCGGACTGGAACGGGACCATAATGGTATGCACGGCATTATTCAGCGCCGCCTGCCCGAAAGCGGCCAATTCCTGAACCGCACAATACGCAATTGAAAACCTTCACGAGTCGCAACTCGCGCCTCACAATGCCTTCCGGTGACAAATATTAATCACCGGAAGGCCATGACGGGCCAAATTACATGAACCAGCCCGGTTGCATCTTCACAAGGTTGTCGGTTTAGTCACACGGTCCATAACGCAAAACATCAAATCCTTCATCCGGCTGTGGCGGTACAAAATGCGCCGTGATGAGGTCAAACTGCGCATCGGATGCCGAAAATTCATGGTTTTGCGCCTGATTACGCAGCCGCAGACGTTGCTTGCAGCTTTCATCTGCCACATCCAAAAAATGCAATTTATGCGCAGCCCCGGCCCTGGCAAAAATTTCGCGCATCCAGCGGCGCAATTCCGGCGTATTGGCGGGAAAATCCAGAACAACCGATAATCCCTGTTCCAACAGCCCGGTAACATGCGGCGCCATCACCTGGCGCAAACGACGCGAATAACATACGTAATCGGCAACGGACGCCATTTCCGCCCCGAATAACCCGGCCAGCCAGACATCTTCGCTTATCAGAACGGTCGCCGGATTCTGCGATAATCTTGCCGCCAAGGTGGATTTGCCCGACGCGATCTTGCCACACAACATATGCAGGGTTGCCCCGCTTGATCGCGACGGCATTTGAAGATGATGCTGATGATTAAATGAATTTTTCGGTGGCGTCATAACACGTCTCCTTCTCAGGTTAAGATGACACCGGGAGACAGAATGACAAAACCCGCCTCGCCGGCGGGTTTGGGTATTGGAAATACCGTTTCTACCCCGCCATTCGTGGAATGGCGGTAATAATAACAACAGTAAAATGGTGGTGTTTATGTTCCATTTTCAAGAAATAGCAGCACCTGAACTGGCTGTCCATACCGTTGCAAATAAAGCGCTTAAGCGGAATTTACGCGAAATTTTTCCCCGCAAAAACCTGTGCAAAAATAAACATCAAATTTGCAAAAACTGCCAATTTTCGGGCTATTTTGCATATGGCAGATTGCGCGCATCGCAAAGTCAAACACATGGAGGGCAAAATGTCCACTCTGCCAATCACCCATCTTGACCGGATTGTCATGAACACCACGCCGGTATTGCATGGTGCTTTGGTGCAAAAGCTGCGTCAGGTACTGGTTAACCGCATGATGCGCGCCCGGATGAACCGCAGCCAGCGCCAGATTATCGAACAACTCAGCGTTTCCCAGCTGCACGATGTTGGCCTGGAACGGGTTTTTGACGGTCAAAACTGGAAACTTCAGATGATTGATGCGGGAAATAATACCGCACGCGTTACGACCTTTGGTGAAACGACACAGGGTCGTCGTTAATGTTACATTCACGTAACCGAAACTGAAACGGCCCCGAAACAGACTGTTCGGGGCCGTTTTTATATCCGGAAAACATAGAAGACCTGTCTTCAACAGCCGTAAACAGATACGAAAATGAGGGCTTTCACGCCCTGTCAAACGGCCACGAAACCGCCATCGACCAACAGTTCCTCGCCACCGATAAAACTGCTTTCACCAGAAGCAAGAAACAGAACAGCCTTGGCAATTTCTTCCGTTTGGGCCAGCCGACCAAACGGGATCGCCTGCTCCATCCATTCTTCAGCACCAACATTTTCATTTAGATAGGTTTGCATGGCGGGGGTCAGGACCATCCCCGGCGAAACAACATTTACGCGAATACCCTTGCCTTTGAGGTCGGTCGTCCATGTCCGGGCCAAAGAACGGATGGCCGCCTTTGTCGCACTATAAATGGAAAGGCTGGCAAACCCCTTGCAGCCCGCGCCCGAACCGGTCAACACAACGCTACCGCCCGCAGACATCAACGGCAAAGCCTTCTGCACCGTGAAAACCGTACCCTTCACATTGATTGCAAAGACACGATCAAAATGATCTTCCGTAATGCTGCCGACCGGTGCGGATTCGGATATACCAGCATTCGCAAAAATCACATCCACACGACCATGATCACGCGATATTTGATCATACAATCTATCAAGATCGGCAAGATTGCTGACATCGCCCTGAACACCAATCACGCCGCCGCCGATTTCCTTAAGTGCTGCGTCAAGACGCTGTTGCCGACGCCCGGTGATATATACATGTGCCCCTTCGGCGGCAAATGACTTGGCCGTTGTTAAACCAATACCATCCGTTCCCCCAGTAATCACCACAACCTTGTCGTTAAATCGTTTCGTCATTTCATACATGCCCTTCATTAAGTGGAGTATTGCTCCATTTATTATATGGAGTAATACTCCACTTATCAAGCAAACAGGGAAGCAGATTGTTGACGAACGAAATGCCATTGCGCGCCGACGCGCAACGAAACCGCGATCGCATTCTGACTGCGGCAGAGGAAGTTTTCGTTGAAAAAGGGGCTAAAGTCTCGCTCGACGAGGTCGCAAAACGTGCTGGCGTGGGAATCGGCACGCTCTATAGACGCTTTCCGACGCGGGAGGACCTG
Source organism: Thalassospira profundimaris (assembly GCF_003326755.1). Taxonomy (GTDB): domain Bacteria; phylum Pseudomonadota; class Alphaproteobacteria; order Rhodospirillales; family Thalassospiraceae; genus Thalassospira; species Thalassospira profundimaris_B. Next base: position 38,758 of record NZ_JPWH01000020.1, read on the forward strand.
TTGGCCGCCGCCTATAGTTCCCGGTTCCTAAAATTTTCTGAAAACAGTCGCATCAGGGCAACCGAGCTTGATCCCTTAAACGCCCTGCGGACCTATCTTGAAGAACTCGTCGAATATGCGAATATGTATCGTGGTTTTGCCGCGTCGCTGGGCATAGTCCTTCAGATTGGGACGCCAGGATGTATCGCAACAAGCGAGGAAGGCACGCGACTTCTAGAAAATGCCCAAAACTCCGGCGTTGTTCGACCAGATATCTGCTTCGCCGATATTGTATGCGTCGTAACGGCAATCTCGCTTGCGACAGAGCAGGACAATTCCTCAGACGGGCATATCACCCGTTTGATAGACATTTTCATGAAGGGAATTGCGACAGGCTGAAACACTCTGTCGGAATGCGAGCGTGCAGCAAGTTGCGCAACGATCGTCAACGCAATTACGGCGGACAATGTCTGATACTGCTCTGCGCATGACGAAAACAAAACAACAGAACGCGCCAGCCAATCATGTCCGGGATCTCTTACAGGATTGTTGACAGATAAAAATCGGAGCCTGGATGTACCCCAGACCCCAAATTATTAAACGTGAACGACGTAAATTTCAGGCTCAGGACTAAGCAGAGCGCAAGGCCGCAACCTTATCCGTTGCTTCCTGCGCCAGTTTGGTAATTTTCGCCCAGTCACCGGCCTTGACCGCATCCTTGGGCGCAACCCAGGACCCGCCCACGGTAATGATGTTGGGAAGGGCAATATAATCGGCCAGGTTGGAGAGCGACACACCACCCGTCGGGCAGAATTTAACCTGCGGCAGTGGCCCGCCCAGAGCCTTGAGCATCGAAACACCGCCCTGCTGTTCCGCCGGGAAGAATTTCAAAACGTCATAGCCATGATCGAGCAGGTTCATAATCTCCGACGGTGTACCGGCACCGGGCAGAAGCGGCACGCCAGTATCTTTGGCCGCAGCCAGCAAACCGGCACTATGCCCCGGTGAAACTGCAAAGGCACAATTGATTTCCGCCATGCGTTCCATCTGTTTGGCATTGATCACCGTGCCTGCCCCGGTGATCGCCTCGGGCACTTCGGCGATAATACGCTGGATGCTTTCTTCGGCCGCCGCCGAACGCAGGGTAATTTCCAGCACCTTTAGACCACCGGCCACCAGGGCCTTTGCCAACGGCACGGCATCATTGGCATCTTCGATAACCAGCACCGGAACCACCGGGGCCTGTGAAAGAATTTCGCGTGAAGACAAAGCCATTTTTCGTTTCTCCTGTTTGCCGGTTATGCGCTGAGAATTTTTGCACAACCCAGCAGCGCCGGATATTGCGCCGTCATCAGGCGCACCGGCACATCATTCATTAATTCGCGGAACCGCCCCTTGGCGATCATGCGTTCTTTAAGGCCGCTCTGTTTCATAAAACCGGCAATGCGCGGGCCAATACCCCCGCCAATAAAAACACCGTCAAACGCGCCAAGCGTTAACACCAGATCCCCGGCAACACCGCCCAAAAACAGACAAAACCGATCCAGCACCGAAAGACATAGCGGGTCCCTGCCCACCAGTGCGCCTTCAACCACTTCGGCGGCGGTTTTGGGGGTTACATCCTGCCCGTTAATCGCGCCCAGCGCACGATAGAGGTTTTCAATGCCCATACCTGATAAAATACGCTCTGCCGATACCCGGCCCAACTCGGCGCTCAGAAATTTGACAATTTCATAATCCAGGTCATCCACCGCCGGAAGCGACACATGCCCGCCTTCGCCCTGCACGGGTATCCAGTGCCCGTTATGGGGCAAAAGGCCCGAAACACCAAGCCCGGTGCCCGCCCCGATCACGGCCAAAGGCTGCCCCGGCCGCCCCGGCCCGTCAAACAGCGTGATCAAATCATCGCTGCCCAAAAACGGCACCGACATGGCAAGGCCGGTAAAGTCATTGACCACGACCAGCCGGTCCAGCCCAAATTCCGCCGTTAAGGCCGTTTTGGAAAAAACCCACGGATTGTTGGTGAATTTGATCTGATCCGCCATTGCCGGGCAGGCCACGGCAACGGCAAATTCGCGCGGGGCGGGCCCATCGGTCCGGGCGACAAAATCACGAATGGCACTGCCGATATCAGGATAATCGCGCACGGCCAATGTTAACGGCGCGTGCGGATTACCATTGTCATCCAGCCAGGCAAAACGGGCGTTCGTCCCGCCAATATCCCCGACCAGCCGCATTATTCGTTCCCTCCGGGCAGGACGGCACTGGCCCCCATTTCCGCCAAACCAACATTGTCACGGAAAACACCAAACAATTCACGGCCAAAGCCGGTTTGATAGTCTGCCTTGTTGGTAAACAGGGCGAATTCGCGTTTTGCCAGCTCTTCGTCGGATACCAGCAATTTCAGATCGCCGGTTTCGGCATCCAGACGCACGATATCGCCATCCTGTACCTTGGCGATCATGCCGTTCATCATGCCTTCCGGTGTTACGTGAATGGCAGCCGGGACCTTGCCCGATGCACCAGACATACGGCCATCCGTCACCAATGCGACCTTATACCCCAGATCCTGCAATACCCCCAAAGGCGGGGTTAATTTGTGCAGTTCGGGCATACCATTGGCGCGCGGCCCCTGGAAACGCACCACACACACAACATCGCGATGCAGTTTGCCATCCTTGAAGGCCTGCATCATGTCATCCTGCGAGGTAAAGACCGCTGCCGGGGCCTCGATCACGCGGTTGGCGGGTTTTACCGCCGACACCTTGATCACCGCACGGCCGATATTGCCCGTGAGCATCCGCAAGCCGCCATCGGCACTGAAGGCCTTTTCCGCCGGGCGCAAAATTTCCTCGTCATGGCTGTCTTTCGGGGCATCGCGCCACAGAAGCTTGCCTTCTTCAAGGTGCGGTTCGGTGCCAAAGGCCGCCATACCACCCGAAACAATGGTTTCAACTTCATGATGCAGCAGGCCATGTGCCAAAAGATTGCTAATCACAAAGCCCATGCCGCCAGCCGCATGGAAATGGTTCACATCGGCCTGGCCGTTCGGATAAACGCGGCACAGAAGCGGAATAATGCGCGACAGATCGTCAAAATCTTCCCAGCGCAGTTCGATCCCGGCGGCACGGGCCATAGCGGGCAAATGAAGGGTGTGGTTGGTGGAGCCCCCGGTTGCCAACAGGCCAATAATGCCGTTTACAAAGGCCTTTTCATCGAGAATTTTGCCAATCGGCCGGTAATCATTGCCAAGACGGGTAATTTGCAGGGCACGACGGGCCGATTCCTCGGTCAGGGCATCGCGCAGGTCCGTACCCGGATTAACAAATGCCGCACCGGGCAAATGCAGCCCCATAATTTCCATCAGCATCTGATTGGAATTGGCCGTGCCATAGAATGTACAGGTACCCGGGCTGTGATAGGAGGCCACCTCGGCTTCCAGCAATTCCTTGCGCCCGACCTTGCCCTGCGCATAAAGCTGGCGCACGCGCGCCTTTTCATCATTCGGCAGGCCCGACGGCATGGGACCAGCGGGCACAAACACCGCCGGAATATGCCCATAAGCCAGCGCACCCATCACCAGACCGGGAACGATTTTATCGCACACCCCCAAATAAAGGGCGGCATCAAATGTATCATGCGACAAAGACACCGCCGTGGACATGGCAATCACATCGCGCGAAAACAGCGACAGTTCCATGCCCGGACGACCCTGGGTGACACCATCACACATGGCGGGCACACCACCGGCCACCTGGGCGGTTGCCCCGGCATCAAAGGCGGCCTTTTTAATGCGATCCGGGTAAGTTCCCAGCGGCTGATGCGCCGAAAGCATATCGTTATAGGCGGTGACAATGCCAAGATTGGCGGCATTATCGTGATTGATGCGATCCTTTTCCGTACCAAGGCACCCGGCCGACGCATGGGCCAAATTGCCGCAAGAGAGTTTGGAACGATGCGGACGGTCGCTTGCGGCAGCCTCGATGCGCGCCAGATAGGCTTCGCGCGTCGGTTTCGAGCGTTCGACAATCCGCTGGGTAACGATTTCGATTTCACGTTTCATGGGGTTCAGCCTTTCGGGTTCTCGGCGCTCCACCATAGATCGACGGGAACGTCAGTCTGGTGCAAAATCCCGCGAACCGGCATTTCTTCAATCACGGTGCCATTTTTCGCGGCTTCAAAGGTCGACCATTTATCGGAACCGGTAATGTGAATGCCGATATAACGGGCATTCAGCAAAGCCGGCAAAGTCATGCTGATGCGCGGAACCGGCGAAACGGTTGGCCGTGCGGCAGCCACCAGTTCACCATTTTCGGGATAAAGCCCGCGCTTCAAATTCTCGGGCGTTGAGGAGGGAAACAGCGATGCCGTGTGCCCGTCATCGCCCATGCCCAGATAGACAATGTCCATCGGCCAGGACAGATCGTTTTTCAAACGCTCCGTCACGGTGGCAATGGCGTCTTCCGGGTTTTTATCCGCCGTTTTCAGCGACACAAAGGTCGCGCTGGCGGCTTCGTTGATCAAAAGGTTATCCCTGACCAGTTTTTCATTCGACTGGTCATCGTCAATGCCCACCCAGCGGTCATCGCCCAGGGTAATGGTAACTTTGGACCAGTTCAGCTTTGCCTGTGACAAAGCCTGAAAAAAAGGTTTGGGGAAACGGCCACCGGCAACAGCAATGGTCGCCCGGCCCCGTTCGGCAATGGCAAATTCCAGCCGTTCCACGGTGTGCGCAACCATGCTGGCCAGCATCTCGTCGCCACTTTTAAAGGTGCGTTCGTTTGTCATGTTATCGTCCATAGAAATGGGAAACCGGATCAAATGAAGCAAGTGCCGGGAATGGGAAGCCCCCACCCCGGCATGGCTGATCAGAAGACCGCTTCTTCATTCCAGGTGCGGCCGTCACGTTCGATCAGGGCAATGGCAGCCGACGGCCCCCAGGTGCCCGACGTATAGCCCTTGGGCGCGATATGGTTGTTTTCCCAGGCTTCCTGAATCGCATCCACCCACTGCCAGGCAATGTCCTGTTCGTCACGGCGGACAAACAGGGTATTGTTGCCATCAATCGCATCCAGCAGCAAACGTTCATAGGCATCCGGGCTGCGGGCACCAAAGGCCTCGGCAAAGGACAGGTTCAGCGCGGTCGGACGCAGGCGGACAAGGCCCGGCCCCGGATTTTTGTTGTTCAAAACCAGATGAATGCCATCATCAGGCTGCAAACGCAGCACCAGACGATTGGCCTGGTAATTGGTCATGGATTTTGCCAGCGGGAACATCTGGTGCGGCACATCACGGAACTGGATGACAATTTCCGAATGGCGCTTGGGCAGACGTTTGCCGGTGCGCAGATAAAACGGCACCCCGGCCCAGCGCCAGTTGTTGATCTCGCAACGCAGAGCAACAAAGGTTTCCGTGGTGCTGTCCACATTGGCCCCTTCTTCCTCAAGGTAGCCTGGCACTTCCTTGCCACCGACAGCCCCGGCACGATACTGGCCGCGCACGGTGTTCTGGTCGATATTGGTGTCATTAATCGGCTTAAGCGCCTTGAGAACCTTGACCTTTTCGTCACGCACCGCATCCTGGTCCAGCACATAGGGCGGTTCCATCGCCACCAGACACAAAAGCTGCAACATATGGTTCTGCACCATGTCGCGCATCGCACCGGCATCGTCATAATAGGACCAGCGCCCTTCCACACCGACTTCCTCGCCCACCGTGATCTGGACGTGGTCGATATGCGCGCTGCTCCAGAGCGGTTCAAACATCGCATTGGCAAAGCGCAGGATCAAAAGGTTCTGCACCGTTTCCTTGCCAAGATAATGGTCAATACGGAAAATCTGGTCTTCCGCGAACACTTCACCGATCTGGCCGTTAATTTCGCGGCAGCTTTCAAGGTCGTGTCCCAGCGGTTTTTCCAGCACGACACGCGAATTGGGCGTCACAAGCCCGGCCTTTTGTAAATTAAAGGCCATATCGGCAAACAGGCTGGGGCTGGTGGAAAAATAATAAACCCGGTCGCGATCCGGGGCGTCGCTCAGGCGGTCATACAGGTTTTTAAACCCTTCCGCATCGCCGGCCGAAACCTGCAAATAGGCAACACGGCTGGCAAATTTATCCCAGGTTTTCTGGTCAAACTCGCCCTCGGGAATGTATTTTTTGCCTGCCTCAAGCAATTTTGCGCGAAAATCATCGTCGCTATGCGGGCTGCGTGATGCACCAAAAATGCGGGTTTCATCGTCAAAGCGCCCCGTCCGCTCCATTTCATACAAAGCGGGAAATAATTTGCGTAGCGCCAAATCTCCGGTCCCACCGAAAATCACAATATCGGCTATGCGATGTTTAAGCCTTTGTTTCTTCATGTTGACTTGCGCCTTCCAAGCGAACTGCTCTCACTCGTTATCCTCCCCGCTGCCAAGGTGGGACCCGGAACCGTTTTTTGCGGTTCCGGCCGGCATGCGGTTGCACGAAAGTTTCCGTGCCCAGGGCATGTCAGGCCCTGTTAATTCAGTGTCATCTGCGCTTTTAACGGTGCATTATCCACCGCCAGCCGCCGTTTGGCCATATCCGCCCCGTCAAACACGTAACAATCCTGTTCTGCTGCCGCGACACCAACGGTTTCGCCGTTCTTGATCGCGGTATCCCCCGCAACCCTGACAACAAAAAGATCGTCCGATCCGGTGCGAACATAAACCAGGCCTGCTTCGCCCAGATGTTCGACCACTTCGACCGTTCCGGTAAACAGCGCCGTGTCCTGATCGGCAATGCTGCAATGTTCCGGTCTAATGCCCACTGTTACACGATCTGCCGGGGCAAGACCACTGCCATCAACGGGTAACGACACTTCTTTACCGGATTCCAGTTTAACCGTAACAGAATGTTGCGAAATCTGCGCAACATTAGCCGAAATAAAGTTCATTTTAGGCGAACCGATGAAACCGGCGACAAACAGATTTGCCGGGTAATGATACAACTCCAGCGGGGTGCCCACCTGTTCCACCCGGCCATCGCGCAACACCACAATTTTATCGGCCATTGTCATGGCCTCCACCTGATCATGCGTCACATAGATCATGGTGGTGTTCAATTTTTCATGAAGTTTGGCAAGCTCGATCCTCATCTGCACACGCAGGGCGGCATCCAGGTTTGACAGGGGTTCATCAAACAGAAACACGCGCGGCTTGCGCACAATCGCCCGGCCAATTGCCACGCGCTGGCGCTGCCCGCCCGAAAGCTCCTTGGGCTTGCGGTCCAGAAGGTTTTCCAGTTGCAGGGTTTTGGCCGCCGCCATCACCCGTGCCTTTTGTTCATCCTTGCTGTGTTTTGCCAAATCCAGGCCAAAGGCCATGTTTTCAAACACACTCATATGCGGATACAGCGCATAGGACTGAAACACCATCGCCACACCGCGTTCCTTGGGCGCGATGTCATTAACCACATCTCCGCCAATCGACAGCTCGCCATCGGTAATGTCTTCCAGCCCGGCAATCAGCCGCAAAAGCGTTGACTTGCCACAGCCCGACGGGCCGACAAACACGCAAAATTCGCCATCCCGAATATCAAGATCAACCCCGTGAATGGTTTCCACCGGCCCAAACCGTTTACGGACCTGCTTTAGAACCACATTTGCCATTGGTCTTCCTCCCACCTTTTGTTGTCAGGACCGTCAGATCGTTCCGAAATAAAAACCCCAGCCCGGCAAAGACAGGCTGTCACCCGAGACTGAACCGGTATTCAGCGGGCAATTTCCCTGTGATTTCCCCGGCAGCGTGATTGTCACCGGATCGGGCGTAACATTGAAAACACAGATTGTGCGGACAATGCCGGCCAGGCGGGTAAAGGCGATCACCGCATCATCGATATGCTCCAGCATTTCGATATCACCCTGGATGATTTCCGGGTGGGTTTTGCGCCATGCCAGCAGGTTTTTGTAGAAATTGCGCAGGGAATCAGGGTCTTCAACCTGGCTTGCCACCGACAGCGCACTATGTTCCTGCGGGACCGGCAACCAGGGCTGATCAGACGTGGTAAAACCACCATGCGCCACATTGGCATTGTGCCACGGCATCGGGGTGCGGCAGCCATCGCGCCCCTTGAATTCCGGCCACATTTCAATCCCGTAGGGGTCCTGCAGCAATTCATAGGGCACAATGGCCTCTTCCAGGCCCAGTTCCTCGCCCTGATAAATGCACGGCGTGCCACGCAAGGTGGTATAAAGGGCCGGGATCATGCGCAGGCGGGCATCATTGTCGCCGCCCTTATCCTTGCCCCAGCGCGAGGCAACCCGCACAAAATCGTGGTTGCTGACCGCCCAGCACGGCCAGCCATCGCCCAGTTCGCGAAACACATCCACCAGCATACCGCGTACAAGGCCAGCTTCCAGCGGACTTTCCAGAAGGTTGATGGTATAGGCCATATGCAGCTTGTCGCCACCGGCGGTATATTCCGCCATTGTCGCCAGCGAATTATCCGACCCGATTTCACCCACCGTCGTGCTGCCGGGATATTTATCCAGCACCGCACGCAGCTTTTTCAAAAACGCCAGGTTTTCCGGCCGGGTTTTATCATAAACGTGCATCTGGCGGGTATAGGGGTTTTCCTTGGGCGCGCCTTCGGGGCGGTGCGTGCCGGGCACCCAGGGCGGATTATCGCGCAGTTGTTTATCATGGACATAAAAATTGGCGGTATCCAGCCGGAAGCCATCCACCCCGCGCCGCAACCAGAATTCCACATCCTCAAGCAATTGCTGCTGAACATCGGGGTTGTGGAAGTTCAAATCCGGCTGGCTGACCAGAAAGTTGTGCATGTAATATTGCTGGCGGGTGGTATCGAATTTCCAGGCAGACCCGCCAAAAATCGACAGCCAGTTATTGGGCGGGGTGCCATCGGGCTTGGGATCGGCCCAGACATACCAGTCCGCTTTCGGATTATCGCGCGAGGAGCGGCTTTCGCGAAACCACGGATGCGCATCCGAACTGTGCGACAGCACCTGGTCAATTGTCACCCGCAGGCCCAGCGCATGGGCCTTTTCCAGCAGATGATCAAAATCATCGAGCGTGCCAAACATCGGGTCAACATCGCGGTAATTGGCAACGTCGTAGCCAAAATCCTTCATCGGCGAGGTAAAAAACGGCGAAAGCCAGATCCCGTCCACGCCAAGGTCGGCGATATAGTCCAGTTTCTGGGTAATCCCGGGTAAATCGCCAATGCCATCGCCATTGGAATCAAAAAAGCTGCGCGGATAAACCTGGTAAAGAACACCACCACGCCACCAGTCGAGATCGCCACCTAATGCCATCTTGGAACATCCTGAAATTTGTTTGTCGTCGTTTGCCGGTCGAAAAACACCGGACCCTGTCCTGTTTTCCGACCGGATATGATCATCACGGGTAAAAAGGCATCTTTTTGACGCCCGCGGCCTAGCCCTTCACGGCCCCCGCCGTCAGCCCCGAAACGATGCGGCGCTGGAAAATCAGCACCAGCACAATCAGCGGCAAAGTCACAATCACCGATGCCGCCATGATATTGCCCCAGGGCATTTCATGCTGGCTGGCCCCGGAAATAAGGGCAATGGCAACCGGCACGGTGCGTTTGTCGTCGGTCAGAGTAAAGGTCAGGGCAAACAGAAATTCATTCCACGCCGCAATAAAAGCCAAAAGCCCCGTTGTCACCATTGCCGGCCACATCACGGGCAAAAACACCCGGCGAATAATGATCCAGGGCGATGCCCCGTCCATCACGGCGGCTTCTTCCAGCTCGCGGGGCAATTCGCGCATAAAGGCGGTTAACACCCACACGGTAAATGGCAGGGTTAACATCATGTAAGAAATCGCCAAGCCAAACATGTTGTTATAAAGCCCGACACCCCGGATCAGTTCGAACATCCCCGACAGCACCGCCACCTGCGGAAACATCGAAACCGACAGAATGGTCAGTAACAGCAGGCCACGCCCGGCAAATTTCACCCGTGCCAGCGCATAGGATGCCGTGACCCCCAACAGCAGTGACAGGGCAACCACCATGAAGCTGACAAAGACCGAGTTGAAAATATTATGGCCAAAGGCCTGCCCCTTAAACACCGAGATATAATTTGCAAGCGTCACACTTTCGGGCAGGTAATTGACCTGAAACAGGCCGGAACCACTCTCAAACGAGGTCAGAATGGCATAGTAAAACGGGAAAACGGCAAACAGAACAATCACCGTCACCAACAGCCAGAACCCGGCCTTAGGCAATATTTTGCGCAATTTCGTGTTCATGTTAATGCCCTCCCTCGTCCAGGCGGACACGCCCGATCATGATATAGGCCATGATGCAAAAGGCGATTACGATAAACAAAAGGGTTGATGCCGCCGATCCATACCCGACTTCCTGAAAATCCACCAATTGCTGTCGGGCATAGACCGACATGGTGGTGGTTTGCGGGTTGTTGGGGGTTAATACGTAAATCACGTCAAACACACGCAGGGCATCAAGGGCACGGAAAATAACCGCCACCATCACGGCCGGTTTGATCAGGGGCAACGTTACCTTGAAAAACACCCGCACCGGGTGAATGCCATCCACCTTGGCGGCCTCGTAACAATCGCCGGGCAGCATTTGCAATGCAGCCAAAATCAGCAGAGCCATAAACGGCGTGGTTTTCCAGACATCCACCAGGATCACCGCACTCATGGCCCATTCGGGGCTGGATGTCCAGGCAATGGGCGTAGAGAGAATGCCCAGCTTCATCAGCATGTCGTTGATAATGCCAAACTGGTCATTGAGCATCCAGTTCCACATCCGCGCCGACACAATGGTGGGAATGGCCCAGGGAATAAGCACGGCAGCCCGCACCAGCGCACGGCCCCGGAAGTTCTGGTTTAAAACCAGGGCCACAATCATGCCCAGTGCCGTTTCCAGCGACACCGAAATCACACTGAAAAACAGCGTGTTCCACACGGCCTGCCACCAGGCGGGGTCGGTCAGAAGGCCATACGTTTCCCCGTCATAAACGGCATAGAAATTTTCAATGCCGATAAAATGATAGGTGGAAAGGTCCGACAGGCTGGCATCGGTAAAACCGAAATAAAACGTGCGAAGCAGCGGCCAACCCGCCACCGCCGCCAGAATAGCCAGCATCGGGGCGAGAAAAATCCACGCGGAACGCCGTCTGGCTCGCGTCAAAGACGAAGCTTGCGCCATGACAAATGCTCTTGGTTAAAAAGGCGCCCTGCCCGGCAGGGCTGCCTTTGGTGTGCCATCACCACAGGAATGGCCCGTGATCATTTCAAAGGACGGAAGAATGAATGCCTGGATGGCATGTTGCGCGCTTTTGCAATCTGCCGCGCAACATGACCATCCAAAATGCTGTTACCAGCCCGAACGCTTGGTCCGTTTAAGCTGGCGTTCCAGCCCGGAAAGCGCCTGATCAGCCGTTTGCACGCCCGAAAGGGTGGTATGCACCGCGTCCCAGAAATCGCTGGAAACCTTGTTATATTTGGTCCCTGTTGCCGTTGACGGGCGCGGCACCGCATGGGTGAAGGTTTCATAGAGATCGCCAAAGAACGGGTTGGCTGCCAAAACATCCTTATCTTTGTAAAGGGCGGCAATCGTCGGGTTATAGGCCCCTTCAATCGCCCGGCGTTTCTGTTCGTCATACGAGGTCAGATATTTGACCAGATCGGCGGCCAGTTCCGGGTTTTTGGAATATTTTGATACCGACAATTGCCAACCGCCCAGGGTGGCTGCGGACTGACCGTCTTCACCGCCCTTGGGCAGCGGGGCGACACCGACTTTCCCCTTCACCGGGCTGTCGGCGGAATTTGCCAGCGCCCAGGCATAGGGCCAGTTGCGCATGAAAACCGAATTGCCCGACTGGAAAACGCCCCGGGCCCCTTCCTCGTCATAGCCCAGCACCCCATCCGGCGCGATGGTGCCAATCCAGCCTGCCGCAGTTGTCAGGGCCTCTTTGGCCTTGTCATTATTAATGGAAATATCGCCGTTCGGCTCAACAATCGTACCACCACCATAGGAGGCGACCCATTCCAGCGCGTTACAGGTCAGCCCTTCATAGGCGCGGCCCTGGAACACATAGCCCCACATCTTGTCGTTGCCGTCCTTGCGTTCGCCTTCTTCAATCTTTTGCGCAGTCTGGGTTAATTGCGCCCAGGTTTCAGGAACTTTCTCGCCATATTTTTCCAGCAAATCCTTGCGGTAATACAAAACACCGGCATCGGTAAACCAGGGCATCGCCACCAGGCGGCCATCTACCGTGTTGTTGGCGATAATCGGCTGGAAATGTTCCTTGGCTTCATCGCCCATATATTTGTTCAAATCGACGAAATGATTGCCCAAAATACCCGGCCAAATCACGTCGATCTGGTAAATATCCACATCCGATGACCCGGCGGCCAGCATTTGCTGATAAACAGCCAGCCGTTCGGTCGAGGAATTGGGCGTTGAAATCACATCAACTTCGTTGCCGGTTTTTTTGGCCCAGGCATCAACACCTTCCTTGCACAGGGCCAGTTCCTGGCCAACCGCACCGCACGAAATGGCCAGCTTGGCCGCCTGTGCCGGAACCGCCATGACAAAAACCGCACCAGCCACACTGGCGCCTGCAAGCAACTTCTGGATCAGGGTCATTCAATCCTCCCTATTGATGGTTTTCGGTTTTCCCGGGCAGATTGCCTGTTATTGGCTTTGCCCTTATTGATCCGGATATTTTTGCGCAAACCGGTTCGGGGTGTTTCCGCCAGGCGGGGAATGTCTTTGTGTTTCCAGCAACACCCGATGCAAAAAGGATACGCCGCTTACGGCCTTTTCAAAGTGTCATATCCTTTAAAGGATGATACTATTCTGCAAAAGATCATCCAAAACCGGGAGAACCCAATGCGCATCATCCAGGAACGCATCACCAACCCAGAAGGATATTCGTGGGGATATTTCCACTATGTCTGGGATGATTTTCGCTGTAACTGGCACCAGCACCCGGAATACGAACTGACCCTGACCTTAAATGCCAAAGGCAGTCGCCTGATTGGCGATCACCGGCAGTCCTTTGACGGGGTGGATTTTGCGATGGTCGGCCCGAACCTGCCCCATTTGTGGGAATGTCAGCGCCTTTCAACCGACAAACAGATCGAGGTTTATGTTCTATGGCTTTCCCAGGAATGGGTGGAAAACCTGACCCGCGATTTTGTTGAATTTGCCGACCTGTATGCCCTGTTCGAGCAGGCAAGGCGCGGCCAGTCCTTCACGCCCGAGGCTGTGCAAAAAGTGCTGGCGATCGCACCGGAACTGGACGATGCCGCTCCGCGCAAACGCTTTATGCTGATTATCGAAATTCTTGAAATTCTGCTCAATGGCATTGACGGACCGCTGGCATCGGCATCCTTTGGCAATGATACAGCAGGAAATAGTGATTCGCTGCGTGTCGATCGGGCCATTGCCTTTATCCATGCCCATCATGCCGAACCCTTGCGGGTTTCAACCCTTGCCAATGTCGCAGGCGTCAGCGAAAGCAGCTTTTACCGGCTGTTTAAACGCTATACCGGGCGCAGCGTGGTGGAATATCTCAACGAATACCGCATTTCACGCGCCTGCGTGCAGCTATCGCGCACCGACTGGCCGATCTATCGCATTGCCGAATTTAACGGCTTTAGCAATCTGTCCAATTTCAATCGCCGTTTTCGCCAGTATCGCGGCAAATCGGCGCGGGATTATCGCGACAATATTCGCATTCACGGCCAGTTCCCGGATTATCCGCCCATGCCCGATGCCCGCATCGGTGCTGTTCCCGCCCGCCCGCTGCCCAGCGAAACCGACGGTGTTTCTTTTGGTCGCTGTGTCGGGCTAAAGGGTGTGCCCGCCGAGGTCGTTTAACCCGCAACCGCTTTTATCAGGGCTGCGGCTTTGAAGTGACCGACAGGGACGACCTTGATACCTGTTATATCTGGCATCCCCGGCCATCCGGGAAAGGCGACCTTCGCACATCCTGACCACAGGTAAAAAGCCCGAGTCTTTCGTCAAATGCGTTCTTATTGAGGCAGAACAAACAAGAACAAAGCAAAAACGAAATTTAAAAAATTCATTATAATCAATAATTTAATAGGAAATCGGTATTTTGTTCCGATTTTGTTCTTGATGGAACAAAATTAGAACAATACAGTGACTTCAGACAGATCAAGGAGGTCACAGCCATGATGAAACTGCTTCAGAATCCCCGTCGCCTTAACGATGTTTGCAGCACTGTCGCCGTTGTCGGCAGTACCGGATTTTTCCTTTTCGTTATTGCCCTGGGCATGGCCCAAACCCTTCGTGGTCTGATCTGACTTGACCTTCTTCAAGTTTTGAACGGGACGGCTTCCCATACCCGGCCCTGGACAACCCCGCACCCAGTCCCCGTCCAGTGTCGTTCCGCCCGTCCCGTTCAAATCCATACAACCGCGCAACTCGCACCGCTGTCCGTCCCCACGGCAGCGGTGTTTTTTTGCCATTTCTCTCACACGTATCGTGCACCTTTTTGTGTTTGCAGCGTTAACATAATAATTGTGGCATCTGTTTTCGCAACGCGTCAAAACGGCAAGCAGCCTGCCATCAGGGCCGAGTCACAATTTTAACGCCACCAGAAGCAAAGGGAGACAAACCGGAAAAAAGCAGATTAAAACTTATATTGCATTGCAACAACTTACGCCGCACTGCAAAAATTCACTCGACATCACGCCAAATATTCGTTTGAATCAGTGACAACAGCCGTAAATTCGTCATACGTTATGACCAATAACGTTTTGAATGACACCAATCCGAAACAAAACAATTGAATTGTGGCTGGCAAAACCACAACTGACATACAGGGATTGAACGGCCAGAATTTCCCGAAATTTTAATAACACCCTGGCCGGGGAGTGAGATTGAATGCTCTATAATTTTTATGAATTGCAACATGCAACCATAAGCCCTTGGCGCGTTGCCGCCGATCTGGGCAAAAAATGGATGCGCAACCCGGTCAATCCCTGGGCCTATACCCAGCCCGGTCGGGCGACGGCGGCGGCATTTGATGTCTTTACCCATATCACCAACCGTTATGGCAAACCGGAATTCGGCCTTGATACCACGCTGATTGCGGGTGAAGAGGTCCCCATCACCGAAGAGTTTGTCTATAGCGAACCCTTCTGTAACCTGTTGCATTTCAAGCGCGAAACGGCACATCTGGCACAACAGCCCGATGATCCGAAGGTATTGATTGTTGCCCCGCTTTCGGGTCATTTTTCAACGCTTCTGCGGGGCACGGTCGAAACCATGCTGCCCGATCACGATGTTTATATCACCGACTGGGTGGATGCGCGCAATGTGCCGGTGCATATGGGCCATTTCGATCTGGACAGCTATATCGACTATCTGATGCGGTTTTTACGCCATCTTGGCCCCAACACCCACATCATTGCCGTTTGCCAGCCTTCGGTACCGGTGATGGCGGCGGTCTCGCTGATGGCGGCGGGCGATGAACCCTGCCAGCCCGCCTCGATGACATTGATGGGCGGCCCGGTTGATACGCGCGAACACCCCACCGAAGTCAACAATTTTGCCAAGCAACACGAACTGGAATGGTTTGAACGCCATGTGATTTCGCATGTGCCCCTGCCCCATGCCGGGGTGATGCGCCGGGTTTATCCCGGCTTCATGCAGCTTGCCGGTTTCATGAGCATGAACTGGGACCGCCACCTTGCCGCCCACCACGACATGTTCACCCATCTGGTGGAAGGGGACGGCGAAAGTGCCGATGCCAAGCGCAAATTCTATCAGGAATATCTTGCCGTGATGGATATGAGCGCGGAATTCTACCTTCAGACCCTGAAGGTCGTGTTTCTTGAGCATCAATTGCCCAACGGCACCATGCGCTGGCAGGGCATCCCGGTTGAGCCATCGGCAATCACCAAAACCGCCCTGTTAACGGTGGAAGGCGAACGCGACGATATTACCGGCATGGGCCAAACCCGCGCGGCCCACAAACTGTGCAGCAACCTGCCCGATAATATGCGCATGCACTATTTGCAGCCCGGTGTCGGCCATTATGGCGTGTTTAACGGGCGGCGCTGGCGCGAACAGATCAGCCCGCGTGTCAAGGAATTCATCCGCCGTCACGACCATGAAGGCAAAGGGGCAAACAGCGCCCCTGCCAAAGTCACAACCGACGCCGCCGAATAAAATCACCACATCACAGCAAAAAGCCGCCCCTTCATCCGGGCGGCTTTTTTCATCATATAGGCGGCTTATGGAGCTTCTAGCGGCTGAACATTGCCCTGATCATTGCCCCCGCCATAGGTGCCATCATCGCGCGGATAAATCGCAACCGGGTGTAATGTGCTAACCAGATGCTGATACACGGCGGGCACAGAATCTTCCCAAATTTCAACCTGCCCGATAATGACGGGGTTCGCTGCCCCGTCAAGCAGCGCAATCGCCTGATCGATATTGGCCGTCGTCACCAGTTCATCCTCGGTGCCCATCAAAGTCAGGTGAACACCAATCACCTTGTCATCCTTGATCCCCATAATGCCGATGCAGGATGTGAATGTGGTGAACATGATCGGATCCGCCTTCCCCCACTGACGTTCCGCAATTTTGGTGGGATCATTCGCTTCGGTAAAGATATATGCCATTTTCGTCGCCTTTCATAACCCGTGTTAAGTCTTATTGCTCAACCGCCCCACGCAAAAGGGAACCAAACAGGATTTTGCGCCGTATCTTGTTTACGCAAATATCTGCATAATCCTGGCAGGAGGCCCCATGTCCGACAGCACAGCAACAGCCCCTTCGGTCAGCACGACTTCGCCCGTGAACCTTGACAGTTTCGCGCCTGGGTCCATTGCCGTGGTGATCGGTGCCAGTGGCGGTATTGGCCGGGCGTTTGTGCACCACCTGACCAATGCCAACCATTTCTCGCAGATAATTTCGCTCTCGCGCAGCGGCACACCGCCCCTTGATTTGCTGGATGAAACCAGCATTGCAAACTGTGCTAACAGCCTTTCGCACATGCAAGGCGATATCCGCCTGATCATTGATGCCACCGGCTTTTTACATGACGAAAACTTTCAACCCGAAAAAAGCTGGCGGCAGATCAACCCTGCCCATATGGCGCACAACTTCGCCATCAACGCCATTGGCCCGGCCTTGTTGATGAAGCATTTTCTACCCCTGCTGCCCAAAGAGGGCAAATCGGCCTTTGTCACCCTGTCGGCACGGGTGGGCAGCATTGGCGATAATCATATTGGCGGCTGGTATGGCTATCGCGCGGCCAAGGCGGCCCTAAACCAGATCGTCAAAACCATGTCGGTGGAGCTGGCACGCAAAAAACGCGATGCCCTGTGCCTTGCCCTGCATCCCGGCACGGTGGATACCGGGCTTTCCGCCCCCTTTGCCAAAAGCGGCCTGCCGGAGCAAACACCAAAACAGGCCACAGCCAATATGCTCAACGTGATCAACCGGCTCTCGCGGGATCAAAATGGCGGCTTCTATGCCTATGACGGCAGTGAAATCGAATATTGAGCGACGAACGATTACGGCGCGGCTGTATCAAACAGACAATGAAGCTGGGCATACTGGATCAGCATGATGGTCTTGGCATCGCGAATGCGACCATCGGCGATCATGGCAATCGCCTCCTCAAAGGGCGTTTCCAGCACGCTGATATCTTCGCCCTCGTCATATTTGCCGCCCCCTTCACCCTGCAAATGATCGCTGGTGATCTCGGCGACAAACAGGTACAGCCTTTCGGTGACCGATCCGGGGCTCATGAACACGTCAAACACTTCGCGGGGCTTGCCAATTTTATAACCGGTTTCTTCCTCGACCTCGGCAATGATGGCAGCATTGGGGGCACGGTCGTCCAACACACCGGCGGGAACCTCGATCAACATGCCGGTTTCGTTGCCATTGACAAAACTTGGCATCCGGAACTGGCGGGTCAGGATAATGCTGCGCGTGCGCCGGTTATACAGCAGGATGCCCGCGCCATTGCCCCGCTCATAGGCCTCGCGCGTCTGTTCCTGCCATTCGCCATCACGGCGTTTCAAGGCAAAGCGCACCCGATAAAGATGGTACCAGTTGTCCGACAGGCAATCGACGCCATCAAGACGAACATGATCGGCTTCAAACCGGGTCCAGGCTGCGGGGAAATCGTCGCTCATGGCAGGGCCTGTTCTGAATGTTAAAAGGTTAGCGGTTTAAAAACGCCGATAACGTCATCAAAACGGCATCGGGTTTTTCGGCATGGACCCAGTGCCCGGCATTTTTAATACTGGTAAAGGATGCCTTGGGAAACAGTGCCTTGATATCGTCGCGTCTTTCCATATCGACATAAGACGAATTCGCCCCGGCAATAAACAGGGTATCGCCCTGATATTGCGCGCCATCGTCATTATGCCAGCCGGTAATATCCTCCAGATGCGCGGCCATCGCATCAATATTGACCTGCCAGGACATTTTGCCGCTGTCTTTGTCCGTCACCACATTTTGCGCCAGAAACTGGCGAATGCCCTTTTCGGAAATTTCGCTTGCCAGGGCGTCTTCCACCTCGGCCCGCCGGGAAATGCTATCAAAATCCACCGCCCGCATGGCCTTGATATAACCGTTATAATCATGCTGATAGGGCAAGGGGGCAATATCCACCACCACCAGATCGGCAATCAAACCGGCATCGTCCGACAAGGCCAGCGTCATCGATGCCTTGCCCCCCATCGAATGACCAATCAGATGCACGGGGCCGTTATCAATATCGCGGATCAGTTCGGCAATGTCGGATGCCATTGCCAGGTACGTCATGTCCATATCCCAGCCAGAGCGCCCGTGATTGCGCAAGTCCGCCGTTACGACATGATATTTTTCAGCCAGACGCCGGGCAATCGCCGTCCAGTTGCGGGCCTGACCAAACAGGCCATGCAATATCACCAGCGTCCCATTTTCACGGTTTTCGTCGCCAAAGGCGTAATGCGCCAGTTTCATCGGACCTCCCGGATCAAAAGCATGAATTTGGCGCAGAATGGCGTGCCCTTGCGGCAAAGGCAAGCAGGGAAGTCCCAAAAGCAAAACACCCCTGCATCATAAGATACAAGGGTGTTTACAAATCAGTCGTCAGGTCGTTTCGTCGTCTGGAGGGCCGGGTCATATTATACGCCAGCGTGATGTCCACCATGCGGAACGCCCTTGTTGCCAAACAGGCTGGCAATCATGCGCACCAGTGCCAGGAAGCCCTTGCGCATGGTCTGTGCGCGCAGTTTTTCGGCTTCACGGTGCAACGCGACGAGATCATATCCTTCGTTACGACGCATGGCTTTATCCTTTCTAAGACAGGGGCGAAAATACCCCGATTGCGATATCGTTTTGTTCTGAACCCCATGTAGTTGAGAACGCGCCCAACAACGAGATCAGTTTTTTCAGCCCACCCATGTATTTCCTGCATAGGTTGACCTGGCTCAAACCCATTTTCGCCATGCAAATTTCCATTTTTGTCTCATGACAAATAAGACATTCATCTTGTTCATTATTTTTTGCGCGATAATCAGGCATCCCAAACAGGCCTTTCCCGCACTGACGGCAAACCTGCTGTATCCTTTGATACAAAAGAGATACAGGACAATCACAGTTTTGAAAAACACCCCATTTTCGGGGGTCAAAAAAGCCAATTTTTCACAATTCGCCAACAAATTGACCACGAATCGCAAAAAACAGAATCGCCGAAACGATCCTGTTTAATTTTGCATGGCTTTATAGACTTCAGGTAAGGGCAATATTGAGATATTTCACCTCAAGATATTCATCGAGCCCCCAATGCCCCCCTTCACGGCCATGCCCGCTTTCCTTGACACCACCAAACGGCGCCCCTTCATGGGATGTCGTACCATCATTGATGCCAACCACACCGGTTTGCAGGCGCTCGGCAATACGATGGATACGGCCAATATCGCGGCTGTAAAGATAGGAAGACAGCCCACCCCTGACACTGTTGGCAAGCGAGATGGCGTCGGCCTCGCTCTCGAACCGATAGATCGGCGCGACCGGGGCGAAAAGCTCTTCTTCAAAACAGTTTGCATCCGTCGGCAAATCGGTAATCACGGTTGGCCGCACAAAGTACCCCTCGGCGGGAATATCGGCCCCGTCGTGAAACACGCCGCCACGTCTTTTGGCATCACCCAACAGGCGCTCGACTTTTGCCACGGCCCGGCTGTTGATCAGCGGGCCAATCTCGCTTGTGGCGTCAAACCCGTTACCGACCTTCAAGGCCCGGGTCGCGGCAATAAATTTTTCGACAAACGCGTCATACACACCGCTTTGCACAAAAATGCGGTTGGCGCACACACAGGTTTGCCCGCTATTGCGGTATTTGGAAATCATCGCCCCAGCCACCGCATCGTCCAGCCGGGCATCATCCATCACAATAAAGGGTGCATTGCCGCCCAGTTCCATCGCGGTTTTTTTGACAGTATCGGCACATTGCACAATCAGGCGCTTGCCCACCGCAGTCGAGCCGGTAAAGGATAGCATCCTGACCCGAAAATCATCCGTCAGGGCCTGGGCAATCGGCACCGGATTCCCCGTTACCACATTAAACACACCTTTGGGGAAACCTGCCATTTCCGCCAGTTTGGCAACCGCCAGCGCACAAAGTGGTGTATCCTCGGCGGGTTTGACAACCACACTGCATCCAGCCGCCAGGGCGGGGGAGCATTTGCGCACCACCATTGTTAAGGGAAAATTCCACGGCGTAATTGCCGCCACCACGCCCACCGGCTGCTTTTGAATGACAACACGCCGGTCGGCCTGGTTTCCGGGCATGGTTTGCCCATAAGCGCGCCTTGCTTCCTCGCCATACCATTCGGCATAGGCGATCGCGCCAATCACCTCGCGCCTTGCCTGATCAATGGGTTTTCCCTGCTCGGCGGTAATCAGGCAGGCCAGATCCTCCAGATATTCTTCCATCAGATCGCGCCAGCGCCGCAAAACCGTCGCACGGGTTTTCGCCAGTTCACCCGCCCAGGCCGGGAAAGCATCGGATGCGGCATCAATCGCCCGGCGCGCTTCGCTGGTGCGCATAAAGGCGACATCGGCCAAAAGCTTGCCCGTGGCCGGATCAGTCACCTCTATCGTTTCGCCAGAATCGGCGCGACGCCACTCACCATTGATATAAGCCTTGTGCAACTCCCAGTCACGGATCAGGGCACGGGCACGGTCAAGTCCGGAAAGATGTGGGGCATTTCCCCGGACAGTCGCAGTATGTAAGCCGGTGGACGACATTCAGGCGTTTCCTTATCGCCAAATTTAGAACAATGCGGATGTCCTCACGGTGTTGTGATTCCATTATTTTGTCCGCTGCTGGGACACTAAGCCTTCACAGGACGTTCAGGCAATACTCCATAAAACAAGCAACACCTTTTCACCGTTCCGCAAGAGAGATTGAGAATAATGAAACGCTTTGTCAAAATCGCCCTTCTGACCGCGACGCTTGGTGTCTCCGCCGCTGCCGTGCCGGCACAGGCCGATGAGGCCGGAGACAATGCTGCCGTGCAAAGCCGCCAGCATATGATGGCTGGCCTCGGTGGTGCGATGGGCACGCTGGGCTGTTACATGAAAGGCGAATGCAACCTGCCCAAGGGAGTTGTCCATCTTCTGGCCGAAGGCATCGCCTATTCGGCGTCAACCGGCCATGACGTTTTCAAACCGGAAACACCTGCCGCAACCGAAAAAACCGAGGCCAAAGCCGACATCTGGGCCAATTGGGATGATTTTGCCGGTCATTTCCCCAAACTGGAAGAAAATGCCCTGAAGCTGGCCGACGTCGCGGGTGACAAAGCGGCAATGGGGCCGATCATGGCTGAAATGGGCAAATCCTGCAAAGGCTGCCACGACGATTACCGCAGCAAATAATTTAGTCCCGCATCAAACGGGGCTGACAGTCACAATGTCAGACAAAAGGCGGGATGCGATGGCATCCCGCCTTTATTTTCAGGCCCGGATCCGGATCACAAAAAATCAGCCCGCCCGTGCGAGCGTAATAATCCCGGCAACCACGGCACCACAAACAACCAATATCAAAACTCCCAACCAGGCTGATTTGAATTTGATCGTGGCAAACCGTGCCGCAATACTGGCAGGAACCTTGCGCGAGCCCGTAATCATCGGGCCAATCAGATTTTCGTTCTTCAGGAACAAATAACCGATTGCCGCCGTCACATGCAGGCCAACGGCGATATAAATCAGATTGATATTCACATGATGAATATAGTTCATGGTATCGGCAAAACCGGACGGCACATATTTAACCAGCGGCCCGTCAAAAAACAGAAACGTGTTTTCGCTGGCAAACAGCCCGGTAACGGCCTGCACCGCAACCAGCACAAGCAGCACAATCACCATCAAACCGCCCGCCGGATTATGCCCGGTATAGGCGAGTTCCTCCTCGCTGCCCTTGGGAAGTTTGCGCAAATAGGACAGGGCGGCAAACGGCCCTTTGACAAACGATTTGAACCGCGCATTTGAACTGCCAACAATACCCCAGACAATCCGGAACAAAACCAGCGTCAGAACCGTGTAACCGGCCAGCTCGTGAATATTGATGATGGCTTCCTGGTTGGTCCACCACGCCGTTGCAATGGCAACAACCAGCGCCCAGTGAAACAGGCGCACCGGAAAATCCCATTGCCTGATTTTGATCTTTTGTGCGTTCTCGCCGTGCATCCCGTGCCTCGTTACATTTATAGGGTCTTCTTAAATGGAACATCGGTTTCACGGGCCAAAATATCGACCCGTAATCTCCTATACCCCGTCTATCCATTTTGCCGCAACCGGCCGTGTTGCGCTGCACACGATTTGGTGACTATCGCAAATGCAGACGATTGTGATTTTCATACGCAATTGATTTGTTGAAAATCATTCTCACAAGCAGTAACAATATCACGGCGAGACGCTTGTTCTACACACAGGGACGGACAGATATTCCTATGAAATTTTCAAAAATCCTTGGCACAGCGGCCGTTATGGGGGTGCTTGGGGCACCGTTGGCCCATGCCGCGCCGGATGCCGAAGCCATCATGAAAAATTATGCCGACATCGCCCATGCGGGGTACAGCGATGCGGTATCGACGGCTAAAACGCTTGACGCTGCCATCGACGACCTGATTGCCAATCCATCGGAAGAAACCCTGAAAAAGGCGCGTGCCGCCTGGATTGCTTCGCGTCCATCCTATCAGCAGACCGAAGTTTACCGTTTCGGCAACCCGATTGTGGATGACTGGGAAGGCAAGGTTAATGCCTGGCCGCTGGATGAAGGGCTGATCGATTATGTCGATGGCGACCTTTATGGCAGCGAAAACGAAGAAAACCCGGCCTATACCGCCAATGTCATTGCCAACAAGGAACTGAAAATCGGCAGTGAAACCATTGATGCGTCCACTATTGATGCCGATCTTTTGGAAAAACTGCATGAACTTGACGGCGTTGAAGCCAACGTTGCCACGGGCTATCACGCCATTGAATTTCTGCTGTGGGGGCAGGATTTGAATGGAACCGGCCCGGGCGCTGGCGACCGCCCCTGGACCGACTATGCCAAGGGTGATGCCTGCACACATGGCAATTGCGACCGTCGCGGGGAATATCTCAAGGCCGCAAGCGACCTGCTGGTTTCGGACCTGACCTGGATGGCCGAACAGTGGGATGACGGGGGTGAAGCCCGCGAACATGTCATGGAAGGCAATGGTTCGGTCGGGCTGACCGCCGAAATTACCGGCATGGGTTCGCTTTCCTATGGCGAACTGGGCGGCGAGCGCACCAAGCTGGGCCTGCTTTTGCATGATCCGGAAGAAAGCCATGACTGCTTCTCGGACAATACCCACAATTCGCACTATTATGACGCGCTGGGTATCCAGAATGTCTATCTCGGCAAATATACCCGCACCGATGGCAGCGTTGTCGAGGGGCCGTCCCTGTCTGATCTGGTCGCCGCGAATGATGCCGATCTGGACAAGGAAATCAAAGCCAAGCTGGCCGCTTCGGTTGCGGCCGGTCAGGCAATGGTCGATCGCGCCAATAATGGCGAACATTTTGACCAGATGATTGCCGCTGGCAATGACGAAGGCAATGCGGCCGTGCAGAAATTTGTTGATGCCCTGGTCGATCAAACCAAATCGATCGAACGCATCGTTTCCGCTATCGGCCTTCAGGGCATCAGCTTTGAAGGATCGGACAGCCTTGACAATCCTTCTGCGGTGAACTGATCAGGCTTTGTCTGATTAACACGACAGATTGTCTGATCTGCCGCGCGGCGAGGGTTTTTCCTTCGCCGCGTTCTCCGTTTCCGGCCCTTTCGTTCGGGTATCGGCGCCAATGTGGCCCCTGCCCCAATCAACAGGCCGGTTTGGTTTTTCATGGCATAAAGTTTCCCGCAATGTTGCTGCCCCGTTTTTCCGCCTTTCGCCGCCGGTCTTTGCGTGCGTCCTGCCTTTCGATTTTGGTTCTGGGTGCTGGCCTGGGGTTAAACCTGCCCGCCTTTGCCAATTCCCCCTCACAGCCCGGTGCGCTGCCCGACGATGCCTATCCCGGTGGTACAACAACCTGGCTCAAAAAAACCGGCCGTTCCGCCTTTACCCATCCGTCGGCCAATATGGCCTTTGAAAAAAGGATGGATTTCAAACTGGGCGAGGCGCTTTTTCAACGCATGTGGGTCGCCGCCCCCACCAAAACCCACACCACCGACGGGCTGGGACCGCTTTACAACTCGCGCTCCTGTATTGGCTGTCATGTGCGCAATGGGCGCGGCCACGCACTGGATCCGCAAAACGATACGGACCGTGCTTCTGTTGCCATGCTGCTTCGGCTGTCCATCCCGCCCCAAAATGAAACCGACCGTGCCCATCTTGCCAGTGGCAGGGTCAATTCCATTCCCGACCCCGTCTATGGCAACCAGTTTCAGGAACTGTCGGTTCCCGGCATCCCGGCCGAGGGGCGCGTTCTGGTAACATATCAGGACCAGACCATTAGGTTGGCGGACGGCGAAACCATCACTTTGCGCAAACCCGACTACGCGTTTGATGAACTGGCCTATGGCCCGCTGCATGACGGATTGATGATTTCACCGCGCATTGCCCCGCAACTGATCGGCCTTGGCCTGCTCGAAGCCATCCCCGAAGATATGATCACCGCGCAGGCCGACCCGGATGACGCCAATGGCGATGGCATTTCAGGCAAGGCAAACCGGGTGTGGAATATTGCGACACAAAAGGTCGATCTGGGCCGGTTTGGCTGGAAGGCGGGCATGCCCACCCTGGACCAGCAAAACCAGAATGCCATGCAGTTCGACGTTGGCCTGTCCACCCCCCTCTATCCCGAGGGTGCGGGTGATTGCACCC
Organism: Thalassospira profundimaris; assembly: GCF_003326755.1. Lineage (GTDB taxonomy): Bacteria > Pseudomonadota > Alphaproteobacteria > Rhodospirillales > Thalassospiraceae > Thalassospira > Thalassospira profundimaris_B. The sequence continues at coordinate 64,113 of NZ_JPWH01000020.1, forward strand.
CGGCACAAACCCTGTGCCGTGCTGCGCCAAACGGCAACGATCCGCAATATGACAACCTTGAAGCCCACGGCACGATTACCGACCTGATCCTGTATTATACGCGCCATTTGGCCCCACCGATGCGCGCCAATGCCAATGCCCCCGATATTCTGGCAGGCCGGCAGGTCTTTAACGATATTGGCTGTGCAAGCTGTCATCGCGCCAGCTATCAGCTTCCGGTCAACGATCAGCAGCCGGAGCTTTCCGGGCAGTTGATCTGGCCTTATAGCGACCTGTTGTTGCATGATATGGGCGACGGCCTGGCCGACCACCGCCCCGAAGCCCTGGCAACTGGTTCGGAATGGCGCACCCCGCCCCTGTGGGGTCTGGGACGGACAAAGGAAATTGATTCCCGCGCCGGTTTCCTGCATGACGGACGGGCCAATACCATTCTCGAAGCCGTTTTATGGCATGGCGGCGAAGCGCAAAACGCGCGCGATGCCGTCATTGCCCTGCCGAAAACCGACCGCAACAAACTGATCACATTTTTAAAATCGCTTTAGGGGGTATCATGCCGCTTTTGAAAACCGGGCCGCGCCGGGTGCTCGCCGGGATGATCGTGACCATCACCACCGGGCTTCTGGCCGCACCACCCGCGCAAGCCGACCTGCCCGATGAACAGTATCACGATGTTATTGTGCATCTGCTCTCCAACGTGATGCCCCCGCAGCTTGATGCCCTGCATACGGCAACGTCGTCGCTGGCTGACGACATGCCGGCATTTTGCAAAAAACCGGACCAAAGCGGGCTGGATAAAATGCGCGAGGGTTTTCATACCGCGATGGATCGCTGGCAGGAAGTCCAGCCCTGGCGGATGGGCCCGATGATGGCCGAAGGTCGCGACCAGTTGATTGAATACTGGCCCGACAAACACGGCACTGCAGCCCGCCAGTTCCGCTTATTGCTGCGCAACAAGCCGCCGCTTTATACCAACCCGGAAAAAATCGGCGAGGCCAGTGCCGCCCTGCAGGGTTTTCCCGCCCTTGAGGAAGTCTTGTTCAACCCGAAGCTGGCAGACGAAATTCTGGCTGCCAGCAAGGACGGGGCCTATCTGTGCCAGTATGGCGTGGCGATTTCGGCCAATCTGGAAAAACTGACCGGCGAACTGGTGGCCGAATGGCCCGCCTTTGCCGATGCCATGATGAATGCCGGGCCCAAAAGCATGGATTACCCGACATCCAAATTTGCCGCGACCGACCTTTACCGTGCCCTGCATGAAGGCATGTTAATTATTATCAGCCAGAAACTGGCCCGTCCGCTGGGCGAAGGGCCGGATGATGCCAATGCCAAACGCGCCGAAAGCTGGCGTTCGGAACGGTCACTGCGCAATATTTCCCATAACCTGAAATCGCTTTTTGCCATTTATGATGGCGAACTGAACGGGGCCGGGGAAAGCGGCAAGGGCATGGTCGCCCTGATCGGGGCGGATAGCCTGCTGGATAAATCCTTCCGGCTGAACTGGCAGCAAATTCGCGACGCCAGCAACGCCCTGCCCGATTCAATGGTGGCGGTTTTGGCCAAACCCGACGGGTATGAGAAAATTCAGGATCTGGAAAACCAGGTTGCCTACGGGGTGATGCTGGTTGAAAACGACATTGGCGGCCACACCGAACTGGGAGGAGGTTTCAATGCCCTTGACGGAGACTGATTTCAATTTCGGGCGCCGCGATGTTTTGCGCCTGATCGGCCTTGGTGGGGCCATTACCTTCCTGCCTGCCGGGTTTGCCCGTGCGGCGGCCGATGTTACAGCCCCCGAAGACCGCGCGGTTTATATCAGCGCCAGTGCAGGTAATCATGACGATTTTTACGTCAGCGCGTTTAATGCCACGGGCAAAATTTTGTATGAGCAACCACTGCCGGGCCGGGGACATGATATTGGCCTGCGCCCCAACCATGTCGATGTTGCCGCGGTTGAACGCCGCCCGGGCCTTTATGCCCTGATCCTCAACCGTCATACAGGCGAGGTCCGCGCCACCTTAAAAAGCCCCGAAGACCGGCGGTTTTATGGTCATTCGATTTATTCAAATGACGGCCGTTACCTCTATATCACCGAAAATGATTTTGAAAATGCCCGTGGGGTTGTTTCGGTGTGGGATGCGCAAAACGGGTACAAACGGGTTGCCGAATTTGACAGCTATGGCATGGGGCCGCACGAACTGCATTTGCTGCCCGACGGCGAAAGCATTGCCATTGCCAATGGCGGCCTTAAAACCCATCCCGATTTTGACGGCAGAACGCCGCTGAATATCGATACAATGGCCCCGAACCTGACGGTGATTGACCGCAAAACCGGTGAAAAACTGTATCAAACCCGGCTAAAAGACGACTGGCACAAACTTTCCATCCGCCATATCGATGTCGCACGCGACGGCACCATTGCCACCGGTTTTCAATATCATGGCGGGTTAAATGACGAAGTGCCGCTGGTTGGCGTTTGGAAACCCGGCAAAACCGACCTTCACGCCCTGGAAGCGCCCGACAACGTGCAATACCGCATGCGCCAATATTGCGGCAGTGTGCGGTTTGACGCGTCTGGCTCGGTCTTTGCCATTTCCTGTCCGCGCGGGGGTGTAATCACCTTTTGGGATGCACACAACCACACATTCCTGACCAACATTGCCGCCCCCGATGGCTGTGGCCTGGCCGCGACCGACCGCAAGGGCGAATTTGTCGGCACCAGCGGGCTAGGCGATGGCTGGCGCATGGATGCCCTGAACCGCAAACGCGAAGAGCTTCCCGACGATTCGCTTAAATCGCTCAAATGGGACAACCATTTGCGGCGCATTGCCATCTGACCGGTGAAAAGCTTTGTCTTGCAAAAAGGTCGCGATGAAAGTTGCGGCCTTTTATTTTTCCAAAAAATGATATTTATATCAACAACTTAAAATCAATCCATTCCTACTGGATCAAGGCAGTCACGTCAGGGGACAAAGCAATCCAAATTTTTTCTGCAATTGATAACGATTTTCACTTGCGTCCAGCAATCGGCTTGCGTATAAACACTCCAGACACAGCCCGCGAATGAAACCGATTCGCATTTGTCCCCAAAAAGGCTTGTCCTGTCCTGCGGGTCCTCTCTCCCCGCAGGCCTCTCAAGGTGGAACAGTGGCGGTAACCGATGCGGGAAACGGTTGCCGCCACTTCCGTTTTTACCGCATCAAAAAGATACCCGGATCATCGCCCAAACCTGCAAATGCACAGTCAGCTTTCCTTGCGGCCCCATAACAGACGCAGGGAATTAAGCGTTACCAGCACGGTGGCCCCGGTATCGGCCAAAACGGCAACCCACAGGCCGGTCATGCCCAAAATACTGGTGATCAGAAATATCCCCTTCAGGCCCAATGCCAGACCAATATTTTCGCGAATCACCCGCCGAGCCTGCCGCGACAATTTGACCAAAACGGCAACATCGGTAAGGCGGGATTTAACGATCACTGCATCGGCGGCCTCAAGGGCAATATCAGTCCCGCCGCCAATGGCAATACCAATATCGGCCGCCTTCAAGGCCGGGGCATCATTAATGCCATCACCCACCATTGCCACGGTTGTGCGCCTGTCATCTGTCTGCCCGTCCGTGCCCAGCTCCTTTAGGGCATTCAATTTATCCTCCGGCAGCAATTCGGCACGATAGGACATGCCAAGATCGGCCGCCAGGCGTTGTGCCACCCGTTTGGCATCGCCCGTCAGCATCACCGGGTCTACACCCAGTTTGTTCAGCATTTCAAGGCCCTTGCGGGCATCTTCGCGCGGCACATCGCGCAGGGCCAGGGCACCAATCACAATATCATCGCGTATCACGGCAATGGCGGTGCTGCCCTCGTCCTCCTCACGATTCATCCAGTCGGTTACGGCATCATCACAGTCAATTTTCAGCCGTTTGGGCGCACCAACCTGATAATACGCACCCTCCACCCGGCCTTCCACCCCTGCCCCGGCAATGGTGCGGCCATCGGCAAGCTCTGGCAGCGTCAGGTTACGTTCCTCCGCCGCACTAACCACGGCGCGCGCCAGCGGGTGAGAGGTAACATTTTCCAGTGCCGCGGCAATCGCCAAGACCTCATCTTCCGTTTGCGCACCAAAGGTGGCGATGCCGACCAGGGCGGGTTTGCCCGCCGTCAGGGTGCCGGTTTTATCAAAGGCGATTTTACGCACCGCGCCAATGGTTTCCAACGCCGCCCCGCCCTTGACCAACAGGCCAATGCGGGCCGCCCGCGCCAGCGCCGATGTCACCGCCGCCGGGGTGGAAATAACCAGCGCACAGGGGCAACCAATCAACAGCAGAGCCAGGCCACGGTAAATCCATTCCTGCCAAGCCAGCCCGAACAGTAATGGCGGCACAAGAACCGTGAGGGCCGCCATACCCATAATGATGGGCGTATAAATGCGGGCAAAACGGGCGACAAAACGCTCCACCGGGGCTTTGTGTTTTTCGCTTTCCTCGACCAGTTGAATAACCCGGTCCAGCATGGTCTGCCCCGCTGCGCGGGTAACTTTCACCTCAATCGGGCGGTCGGTAACAATGGCCCCGGCAAAGACCTCGCTGCCTTCCTCGCACGCCACAGGCACGGATTCACCGGTAAGATGACTATTATCAATATCGGCCTGCCCGCGTGACAGCACCCCATCGGCGGGAATGCGCTCTCCGGGCCGGACCTCGACACTGTCATCCACCGCCAATGCCGAAGGATGCACTTCCTGGCGCGTGCCATCCGATGCAATCCGACGCGCTTTTTCCGGCGATAATTTTAACAGCGATTTCACCCCGTTGCGGGCCTGCCCGGCGGCCACCCCTTCCAGGCTTTCGCCAATGGCAAATAATAGCACGACCATGCCTGCCTCCAGCGGGTCGCCAATGGCAACGGCCCCGATCACGGCAACCGACATTAAAAATTCAATCGAAAACAGCGCCCCGTTCAAGGCCAATTGCAAGGCCCGCTTCATCACCGGCAAGGCGGCCAATATCGCCCCTGCCGACAGGGCATATGGCTCGGCAACTGGCACAAAGGCCCCAACCGCCCAGCCCATCAGCAGGCAAATCGCCGCCCAGGCAATTTCGTCCCCGGCCTGCGGCCAGGGCGCAAAACGGCGCATCAGCGGCAGGCCACCACCGTGACTGTGGGGCAAACCATGCGCATGATCGTGGGAGGCATTGTTATAAGAAGCATGATCATCGCCAGCAGCATCATGGTCCGATGCAGTAGCATCCGCATCACCACACCCACCGCAGCAGGCAGACTTGCCCTGTGCCGCACCGCGCCCGTCATGTTCGGTCGCGCGATAGCCCAATTTCCCCAGAGTTTTGGATATATCCTCGCGGGTTTGCGGCCGGTCATTCTGCAAACCGAGCATCACGGTTTCGCGCATCATCGAAACATCAACACAATCCACTTCTTCACGCCGTTGCAGGGCCTTTTCGATTTTGGCAACGCAGGAGCCACAATCCATCCCGGCCACAGCCCAGTGGCGATGATGAATGGCCGTATTGCGGGCACGCAGGCTGTTTTCAACCTGTTCGCGTACCCCCGCACCCGTTTCACCGGCAATATGAAGTTCACGCTCGCTGGCCTCAATTTCGTGGTCGGCAAGGTCCTTGCGCAATCCCTGCACCACAAAATCACGGCAGCGGGAGCACGCTTCCAGCTCTGCATAATCGCGCCAATTGATGGTCAGCGACATTTTGCGCCTCGCAACATTCAAATTAAAATTCATATGTAATATACAAATAACAATTCATATGTCTGAGTCAAGTCACATTCAAACGACCATTTGAATGTTTGATCAAACCACGGACATTTTGATGTTACACAAGGCCGGAAATCAGGACAGGAAGACAGGTTTAATCGTGGGTGACGTGGGCAAAAACGTCCTGCACAACACCGGAAATATGGTCATCATCAATGGTGTAAAAAATATGCCGTCCGTGCCGTTCGGAGGCCAGAATGCGCTGGTCACGCAAATGCCGCAAATGATGGCTGGTCAGCGACTGTGACATACCGGCGGCCTCGGCCAGTTCGCTAACGGTTTGCGGGCGTTCCATGCAACGCAGCACCAGTTGCAGGCGGCCTGCATCCCCCAACAGGGCAAAAATACGCGCCGCCGCCTCAATATCAGGCAATGACAGTTTTTGACCAATCACACTGGAGGCATCGCGCAATACCGCCGCGCCCTGCGACGGGCTCAGGCCCAAACGCTTTGCCACATCCGGGTCATCGGTCTGTTGATGCGCGTCGCTGCCGGGGGATTGTGCATCACCTTCGGGGCGGCCTTCGCGCCTTGCATCATCATCCTGTAACGGTGCGGTCATCTGCCTGTGTGCATTTTTGCTGTTTGCCATGACCCTTATTTTCCACGTATGACGGCGCAAAACAAGGCATGTTATAAAATTCGCTTTTCCACCATCGCGATAACGTGATCATCGCCAACGCCCCACAGCCACGGTTTTGGCGGACCAAACCTGGCATGATATATATGATATATAAGTCGCGTGCTGCAAAGGATGCCCAAATTGCCCCACCGCATTGCCAGGTTTGCCTGCACATTATTGCTGATAACAGCCCTCCCCCCAATGCTGGCGGGCTGTAGCGGCATTGACTGGCAAGCCAGCATTAAACAGACCCTGTCAAATGCCTGCGAAGCATCACGCCATTGTGGCAGCAATGGTATCCCGCAGGCGGATTAGAAAGCAGGATGCCTTAATCATTGCCGGGCAGTTCCAGCGGCCGGACATATTCACCCAAATAATACAGCAGCCCCAGGGCCGGGAACATCATGCCAATAGCTGTTGCCCACATCCAGCCTCCATGCGCATAGGCCCAGCCCCCAACGGCCGAGCCCACCGCCCCGGCGGCAAAAAAGGTCGCCATATACACACCATTAATACGGTTGCGATAGGCAGCGCCGAGCGAGAAAATCGCCCGCTGCCCCAGCACCATGTTACAGGTCAGACCAAAATCGAGGATCACCGCCCCGGCCACCAGCACCACCAGGGAAAAGCTGCTGCCCATTGTGCCCAGATGTGTGAGCATCAGGGCACAGGGCACCGATGCCATTGCAATTGCCGTTGCCGGACGGATCCAGCCGCGATCGGCCATGCGCCCGCCAATGGGCGCGGCAATGGCCCCGGCCGCCCCGGCCAGGGCGAACAGGGCGATATCCCCTTGCGACATGTTAAAATCCGGCCCGGCCAGCAACAGGGGCACCGTCGTCCAGAACAGGCTGAAAGCTGCAAACAAAGAGGCCTGATACAGGGCCCGACGCCGCAAAACGCGGCTTGATACCATCAGTGCCGCCATACTGCGCAGCAGGTCAAAATAATGCGTGCGCGCCGTCGGGCGCCGAACCGGCAACACCAGCCGCACGGCCACAATCAACACAACCATGATGATGGCAGAGGCAAAAAATACCACCCGCCATTCTGTCAGTTCGGTCATAAAACTGGCAACCGGACGCGAGAGCATAATGCCGACCATAAGCCCGCTCATGACATTGCCGACGACCCGGCCCCGGTTGGCGTCACTGGCAAGATGGGCTGCCAAAGGTACGAGAATTTGCACCGCAACCGAGCCGATACCGACAAGCAGCGCGGATGCCAAAAACATAACGGGCGATGTTGCCACCCCCGAGACCAGCATTGCCAGCCCGCCCAATGCAATCACCGTCATGATCAGACGGCGGTTTTCAAAAAGGTCGCCCAGCGGCACGATCAGCAAAAGACCGATGCCATAGCCAACCTGGGTCATGGTCACAATCAGCCCTGCCGCCTGTTTGGACAAACCCAGTTCCGTACTAATCGGCCCGACCAGGGGCTGGGAATAATACAGATTGGCAACAATCAGCCCACAGGCGGTTGCCAGAAAAAAAATCAGCCAGCCCGATACCGGTTTTGCGCCCGGCGAGGCGGTTGGGGCAGAGGACACAGGGGACATATCGGGGGCATCGCCCCGCGAGACGGACGGGCTGGACATTGCATGGCTCCGGTTGTCAGAAAAAGTCGCACACCACAAGCAGAGGACGCACAGGGGCCGACACAAAAGACAGGATCGCATCGCGGCGAACCGGGTTAAAATAACCTGTCTCCGGCAGGCTTCAAGTGTGGCGAAGATTTTTTTAAATAATTTCCATTCTTGCGGGAACCACGTGCCAATGCCAACGTTCTGCTTTCAGAACACGAGCCATAACATATAAAAGCAGCGCATTTGAGCGACTGCAGAAGGCCCTGGCATAATATAAAAAACGGTAAAGCCCGGATGTCCGGAAACTGATTTCCTCCCTGCGTCCCCCTGCGCAGACTTTTGGCACCCTTCCCCCGGGGTGCCTTTTTCTTTTTGGGGCGGCTTTTGGGGCGCATCACAATTGGGAAAAATGCCCTGCAATTGCCTTCTCAGCGCATTGTCACGCCATTTTTCCGGGTCAGTTTCACAAAACAAGATCGATGGCATCCCTTTGCCAAGGAGCATGGAACAATGAGACATCTTCCCGAACACGCCAAAATCCAGCGCGAATTCCAGGACTGGGAATTTGGCCTGACCGGCTATTGCACCAACAATGACACCGGCATCGAAGCCCTGCCCAGCGAAGTTGTCCAGGCCTGGGACGATATGAATGCCGCCTGGAATGACATCAAAGACAGCCAGGGCAATATCAGCGACGCAAAACGCACGCGCTTTCGCGAAGCCTCTGACCGCCTGCAAAAGGCATGGGACGCCATGACGGCACAGTCACATACATAAACCATACTTTCTGACGGTCGCGGCCCCTGTTGCCGCCTTTTGACATATAAACGGCGTTACCCGGGCGTAACGCCGTTTATATTTGTCCCGATGCAAAACATCTGCATTTGTGAAACGTTATATCATCGGAGAGCGGGTTTTATCCGTATCCTTCACAGGAAAACGTCAAAACACCCTTGTTCTTCACCCCATACGGCTTCTTGCGAGAAAGGATATATCGTGACACTGGAATTATGGATTTTGGTGATTTGCACCATTCTCGGCCTGTTTTTCCCGTTCTTTTATAACTGGCACTATGGCAAACAGGTTGGTGGCAAGGCCCTGGCTGGCAACCGCGAAAACCTGCCCGAACGCCGGGGGGCTGCCGCACGCGGCCTGCGTGCCCATCAAAACCATCTTGAAAATCTGTTGCCCTTTGCCATCGTTATTCTGGTGGCACGCATTGCCGGAATGTCAAATTTTGTCACCGAGCTTGGGGCCGTGCTGTTTCTGATCGGCAGGTTGACCCATTCCATCACCTATTGCGCGGGCATTTCGGTGGCGGGCATTCGCTCGATTGCCTATTTTGTCGGCCTATTTGGCATTTTGTGCGTCGCATCCCAATTGCTGCATTTCCTGGCTTAAGCCCCTTTCGCCTGCCCGGCGACCAACCGCTGCCATCCGGGTGGGGATGGAAAAATGGGAACCGCCGCCTATATTGCGGCCATAACCGAACACAGCACAGGAAATGCCATGACCCGCTATCGCAAAGACCCCGATGCCATCGCCCGCCTGAGCCCGGAAGAATATTACGTCACCCAGGAAAACGGCACCGAACGCCCGGGAACCGGCAAATATCTTGATCATCGTGAACCGGGCATTTATGTGGATATTGTTTCGGGTGAACCGCTTTTTGCCTCCAGCGACAAGTTCGACAGCCATTGTGGCTGGCCCAGCTTTACCAAGCCGATTGACCCGGTCCATGTCAGCGAATTGCGCGATGTATCGCATGGCATGATCCGCACCGAAGTCCGCTCTGCCCACGGCGACAGCCATTTGGGCCATGTCTTTCCCGATGGTCCTCAGGAGCAGGGTGGTTTGCGCTACTGCATCAATTCGGCATCTCTGCGTTTTGTCCATCGCGACGATATGGAGGCCGAAGGGTATGGCGACTATTTGCCACAGGTAGAAACACCCGCATAAACCCGCCCGCACAAAACACACACCCGGCACAACAAAAAAAGGGCCGCCCGATAAACAACCGGTCGGCCCTGTTTGTTGTGCTGTTTAAATGGCTGTTTACGCGGCCGAGGCGCTTTCCTCGCCCTTCTCGATCATCTGCTTGGCCGCAACAAAATCAACCTTGCCGCTGCCCAAAACCGGCACCTTGCCAACCCGGATCTCGGCAGGCACCATGATTTCCATCGCACCTTTTTGCTTGGCAAAGGTCATAAAATCCTTGCGGGTGGCCTGTTCGGCATCGGTCAACATGATCAGGCGTTCGCCCTTGCGTTCATCCGGAATGGAAACCACCACCGACAGGTTGGACGGCCACAACGCACCGGCAAGGGATTCAACAGCAGCCAGCGACACCATTTCGCCGCCAATTTTGGCAAACCGTTTGGCGCGGCCCAGAATGGTGACAAAGCCCTCCTCATCGACTTTCACAACATCGCCGGTATCGTGCCAGCCCTCGGGCAGGGTCTCAAGCTGACCGGGGTTTTCGGCGCGCAAATACCCCGCCATCACATTGGCCCCGCGCACATAAAGACGGCCACCTTCATCCACACCGGGCACCTCGTCCAGGCGATATTCCATGCCCGGCATGATTTTGCCCACCGTACCGGCCTTGTTAAACATCGGCGTATTAAGGGCAATTACCGGGGCGGCTTCGGTCACGCCATAGCCTTCCAGAATACGCACCCCGAATTTTTCCATATAGGCCGCCCGCGTGGTCGGCTTCACCGGTTCCGCCCCGGCAAAACAATAGCGGATGGAGCGGAAATCATAGGGATGTGCGGTGCGGGCATAGCCGTTGAGAAACGTATCGGTGCCAAAAATGATCGTCGCGTTGGAGCCATAAACAAGCTCCGGCACAACACGATAATGCAACGGCGAGGGATAGAAATAAACCGGCACACCCGATGTCAGCGGCAAAATGGTGCCTGCCGTCAGCCCAAAGGAATGGAACACCGGCAGAATGTTAAACACCTTGTCCTGCGAATTGAAATCGATGCGCGAGGCGGCCTGCGCCACATTGGACAGCACATTCTGGTGCGTTAACACAACGCCTTTGGGTGTCCCCTCCGAGCCGGAGGTAAACAGGATCACCGCCGGATCATCGGCCTTGCGTTTTACCAGCGGCTTTGTCTTGCGCACAAAGCCCCTGATTTTGTCAAAGGATGTAACCGTTTCACGCAGATCATCAAGCCAGACGATATGGACCTGTTTTGCCAGCGCGTCCAGAACCGGCTCCAGTTTTGCCTGTTCAACAAACTGGCGCGAGGTCAGCACGGTGCGAATTTCCGCCGCCTTGCAGGCCGAGATAATATTGGCCGAGCCCGCCGTGAAATTCAGCATCGCCGGCACCTTGCCTGCCGACATCACGCCCAGAATGGTCGCCACCGAACCATTGGCATTGGGCAATAACAGGCCCAGATTTTTCTCGTCCGGAAACCGGGTTTTGAATTTATCGGCCAGCACGGCAACACCGGTTAACAATTTGCGATAGGAAAAATCGCCGATCACCGGGTCCTGGGTGGCAAGTTCGCCAAAACCACGGTCATTTGCGGTTTCAATGATCTTTTCCAGCACCGTGCGCGACGTATCGGTTGTGCGAAACAGCATCATCGACATCACCTGATAGAGTGCTGCCCCAGCCGCCAGGCGGCGTTTGCGGCCTTTCAGCGCGTCTTCCACCGGCAGGGAAACAGGCTCCAGAATGGTGACTTTGACCTTGGGGAACAAACGACGGCGCACATGTTTGGAGCTCAAGCGGGAAAAATAGCTTTTTTCCAGCCCGTCAATGCGTACCGGCACCACCTTGGAGCCGGTTTTGTCGGCCACCATTGCCGCCCCGTCATATACCTTCATCAGGCCCCCGGTCACAGTGATGCGACCTTCGGGGAAAATCACCAGCGGATCCCCTTTATTGACCGCCTTGATCAGGGTGCGGGTTGCCATCGGCTTGGACGGGTCCAGCGGCAAAAAGTTGCACAATTTCAAAAACGGCTTCGCCCACCATGCCTGGGCAATCGTGTAATCAACGGCAAAAACCGGTTCTTCATCGGTCAAGGCCAGGGCGACCGCCCCATCGAGGAAGGACACATGATTCAGCGCGATAATCGGCGCCGGACCGGCCTTTTTGATGTTTTCCAACCCGGTTACTTCCAGGCGCAAAAAGGCCCGGAACAGGATGGAAATAAAATCGCGAAAGGCATTGGTCGGCAGGGTTTTCAGCATCACCCACGCGGCAATGGCATTAAGGATCGCAAGGCCCAGCAACAGAACCGGGATCGACGTGCCCGCCGCCTGAAGGGCGGCAACCAGACCGCCACCGACCGTCATGAAACCAGCGCCCAACACATTGGCCGCGGCAATAACACGGGCCCGGTGGTCTTCATGCGCCCAGGCCTGCAAACCGGCAAATGTCGGCACCACCAGAAAGGCCCCGGCAATGGCAAGCCCGGCCAGATCAATGGCAATACGGATGGTATAATCTTCGGCAAAGAAAGCCAGCAGGGTGGCGGTTTCCGGGTTGGTGCTGGCCCCGGCCACGCTCCAGGCCAGATCAAGGCCAAAAGCGGCCATAAGGACCGTACCCACCGGGGCGGGCAGCAGCACAATCCGCCCGGCCGACATCCAGGCCGCAATGGCAGAGCCCACGCCCACGGCAACGGCAAAAACGGCCAGATAGGCAGTCACGACAATTTCCGGCCCGCCCATCAGGTTTTTCACCATCGGCGGCAACAGCGAAAGAATAATCGCGCCAACCAGCCAGAACCAGGCACTCATCATCGCGGTGCGCCAAATGCGGGTGTCCTGGCGCAATTCGGCGACCAGCCGCCAGGTGGAACGCAGGATATTGCGATCAATCGTCAGGCCCGGCGCCTTTGCGCCACCTTTGGGAATAAAGCGGCTGATAAACCAGCACCCCACCGCCAGCGCGATCATGGCCGGGCCAAACAGCCACGGATTAATGCCGTCGGTTGCGGCAATACCGGCACAAATGGTGCCGCCCAGAATGGCGATAAAGGTGCCGCCCTCGACCCAGGCATTGGCGCGCGGCAGGTCGCGGGCTTCCAGATGGTCAGGCAAAATGCCGTATTTCACCGGCCCGAACAAAGCCGAGATCACGCCAAACAAAAATAGCGCCACCATCAAAACCGCAACGGATGACAGGATAAAACCGGCCACTGCAACACAGGCGGCCCCGACCTCGGCCTTTTTCAGTTTTTCGGCCATCACGGCCTTGTCAAACTTGTCGGCCATCTCGCCGCCCAGGGCAGAAAGCACCAGGAACGGTGCCATAAAAATGGCGCCAGCCAGTGTCACCATCGCGCCCGCTTCGGATGCGGCCATGTTGAACAGAATGAGAAACACCAGCGTGTTTTTCAAAAAGTTGTCGTTAAAGGCCGACAAAAACTGCGTCCAGAATAACGGCGCAAATTGTCGCGTGCGCATCAGATGATTTTGCATAACATGTCTCCCTGTTGGGCGAGAGGCCGGCGTGAAAGCCGCAACGCATTCTTTCTATAGTTGTAATAACAGGCACAATACCAGCAAAAGATCAGGAGTCACTTTCGCCTTTGATACCCAAAATCAGCTTTTCGGTGCGGGCATCATCGACCCGGCGAATAAGCTTGTCGGCTTCCTGGTTATCGCGCAGGGTTTTGGTGACATTCACCGTGGTTTGCACCAGCATCAAAATACCCATCGTCAAATAGCCTTTGCCCCACAGGTCAATCGGCATCATGTAAAGGCCAATAATCAGCATAAAGGCCGAAAAACCGAAGCTGACATAAGAAAACGTGACCCAGGCAGAGGAATGTTTCATCAGATTCTCGCGCATGACTTTTCTCCTGTTCAAAGGGTTTCATCGGCCGGTTTGGCCTTTTGGCGCAAACGCCGGAGCACATCCTCTCCGGTAATATCAAGCGGCGCGCCACACCCGGCTTTGGCCAGTTTTTCAATAATCGCAGCGGGGCTGTCCTTTTCGCGCAGGGAAATCAGGGCATCGCGGGTCAGTTCCCGTTCCTGCTGGCGGCTTTGCAACCGCTCCAGGGTGGCCTCGGCATCATCAAGTGTTGCCAGGTCATAGCCGGGGACCTGATCGGTCAGGCGCTGTGTCCTGTCCCGGGCCAGGGCCAGTTTTTCGCCCTGCTGCAGGCTGGTCAGGCGCTGTTCGCTTGTGCGCAGGGTGGCCTTCAGTTTTGCAATTCCACTTTCAAATTCGGCCTGGGCCTTGCGGGAATTTTCCAGTTCGGTTTCCAGAAAGGCAATCGAATGGGCGGCTTCTGCGGCAAGGTCATCCTGCCCCTGCCCGATCGCGGCAAGTGCCCGTGCCTCAAGGGCTGCGCGTTTCGCCGCAAGCTTTTCGCCATTTTCCTTTTCCAGTTTGTGCTGTGCCATCGCAAGCGCCACAGCCTTGCGCGCCGCCTCAACGCCCCGGGCCGCCTCGCGGATTTGCTGCGCCAAAATGGGCAGGGCATTGCGATCGGCAAATGATTGTTCGGCGTCATAGGCACGACCGCGCAAAAGAGTCATGATTGATTTGAACATTATCCCGTCTCCATGTATGAACGTTGTTCAAGAATAGGGATAACGCAAAAATGAACACTGTTCAACAATTTTTTGAACAGTGTTCATTAAAGGAGACATAACCACATGGCCGACAAGCAGGAATCAAAACGCGAAAACCTGAAAAAACGCCTCGTTGAAAGCGCGCGCAACCTGATCGAACAGCAGGGGCTGGCAAATTTGCGCGCACGCGACATTGCAAAACAGGCAGGATGTGCGCTGGGCGGACTTTATACGGTTTTTAATGATATTGATGCCCTGATCCTGGCGGTGAATTCACATACGCTCCATGAAATGGAAAAGGTTTTGCTCAGAGAATCGCAAATTGCCGAGGATATGGATAGCCACGTTTTTCGCAGGCTATCGCTGGCTTATCTGCATTTCGCACAACAGAACCACAATTTATGGTCCGCCCTGTTCGAGCATCAATTGCCCAACAATGCCCCCGCGCCGGAATGGCATCAGAACGAACAAAGCTCCTTGATCCGTTTTATCGCAGCCCCCCTGGCAACAGCCATGCCAGATGCCTCCCAGGAAGACATTACCGCCCGCGCCCGCACCCTGTTTGCCGCCATCCACGGTGTTGTCTCGCTTAGCCTGGAAAACCGCTTCATCGGCCTGCCGGAAGACAAACTGGAACAGGAAGTGGGAAATCTGGCCGACATGCTGGCCGCAAGCCATGCCCTGCCCCCGCATCATCACCCGCAGGATCGCGCCTGAAACTGCCAGATCAGACAACAACGCCCTGCGCCGGATGCCCCAGGACCAACGACTGCCCTGCGCCCTGCCCGGCGCAACACCGGAAAAGTCAATGGCGGCAGCTTTTATGATCAGGCGCGTCAACCGCCATCAGCCTGCCCGGTTCCGGGGTTCGATTGTGCAGGCACCCCAATTGGTCTGGTCATGTCTTTTAAAGTGGCCCTTGGGCACAGGCCACTTGCCGCTTATGACAGGCCAAACATCGACCATATTCGATCAGGAACCAGGACATGACCGATAACACAGCCGACACCTCAAGCACTGCCAACATCGCCAGCACGCGATCCGCCCCCACGATCCGCCCGCTCCGCCCGGAAGATGAAAGCCAGTGGCGCGCGCTTTGGACCGGCTATCTGGAATTTTACGAATCCTCCGTCAGCCGGGAAATTTACGATACCACCTTTGCCCGCCTGTGCGACCCGGCCCGCCCCCAACAGCGCGCCCTTGTCGCCGAACACGATGGCAAATTGCTGGGCCTCGTGCATATCATTTTCCATGCCCATAACTGGCGGATCGAGGATGTGTGCTATTTGCAGGATCTTTTTGTCTCGCCCGACGCACGCGGGCTGGGCCTGGGCCGTGCCCTGATCGAGGCGACCTATAAACTGGCAGACGACGCCGGTTGCCCGTCGGTGTACTGGTTGACCCAGGATTTCAACACAACCGCCCGCCAGCTTTATGACCGCATCGGCACGCTAACCCCGTTTGTCAAATATCAGCGATAAGGCACGGCAACGCCCTGCCAGCCCCGCCCCTATCAAAACCAGCCTTTATCGACAAACACGAAAACTCTTCTCGTGTCCCCTCGCACATCACTGCTGTCACAAGGCTGTCAGTAGTAGTCTGCGAAAAGAGGAATGATGGACGGGTCCCATCCCCGGCCCAATCCCCGATATCTGCAACAGCCCAGCACGAGAAACAAACATGAAATTCGCCTCCACCCGCCTGATCGCCCGGGACATCAAAGCGATGGTCGCCTTTTATGAAAAGGTGATGGGCCAAAAGGCCGACTGGCTCGCCCCGCAATTCGCCGAAATCGTCACCCCGGCGGCCACCCTTGCCATCGGCAGCGTCGAAACCGTCGCCATTTTCCAGCCCGGCAGCTGCGAACCCGCCGCCAACCGCACCGCCATCATCGAACTGATGGTGGATGATGTGGATACCCTGTTTGATCAACTCAAAGACAGCGTCACCGTCGTCCACGAACCGAAAATGATGCCCTGGGGCAACCGTGCGGCCATGATCCGCGACCCGGAAGGCACGATTGTCGCGCTGTTTAAACCTGTATCGGATGCGGCGGTTGAGCGGTTTGGGAACCGGTGAGCCAAGTTACAAACAGTGCTCTGCGCCCTTTAAACTGGATCGTTTTTGATTGGAGTTTTCCGCGCTAGATTTCTGGTTGGAAAAAGGAGCGGAAGATATGAAAGCATCGAATTTTTCGGACGCGCAGAAGGCGTTTATTTTGAAACAGGGCGAGAGTGGCATGCCGGTTGCGGAAATATGTCGCAAGGCCGGTATCAGTCAGGCGACATATTTCAACTGGAAAAAGAAATATGCGGGTTTGTTGCCCGACGAGATGCGCCGGCTGAAGGCTCTTGAAGACGAGAATAATCGGCTGAAAAAGATTGTGGCTGACCTGACACTTGATCGTGAAATGCTTCAGGATGTTATTCGCCGAAAGCTTTAAGGCCTGCCTGGAAGCGCAAGCTGGTCGACGGGATGTTGGTGGAATGGGGAATATCAATCAGGCGGGCCTGCAAGGTTTTGCCGTTTGACACATCGACCTATCACTACAAATCCTGTCGGACGGATCAGGCCGCCGTCGAAAGACGGATCAAGGAGATTTGCGAGGCGCGTGTTCGCTATGGCTATCGACGTGTTCACATCCTGTTGCGCCGGGAAGGTTGGGTGATCAACATGAAAAAAACGCGTCGAATTTACAAAGAGTTGGGCCTCCAACTCAGAAACAGGCATCCCAAGCGGCGGGTCAAGGCCAAGCTGCGCGAGGACCGGCAGATTGCAGTCGGACCAAACGACATCTGGGCGATGGATTTTGTGCATGATCAGCTTGCCACCGGAACGAAGTTACGCATTCTGACCGTTGTCGATACCCATTCACGCTATTGTCCTGCTACCGACCCTCGGTTTACCTATCGGGGTGAGGATGTGGTTCAGACGCTCGAAAGAGTATGCAAGCAAGCTGGTTATCCAAAGACGATCAGGGTGGATAATGGCAGCGAATTTATCTCTCGTGATCTCGATCTCTGGGCCTATGCAAATAGCGTTACACTGGATTTCTCACGTCCTGGAAAACCGACGGATAACGGCTTCATTGAGGCTTTTAACAGCAGCTACGGATGGAATGCCTGAACACCCACTGGTTCATGAGCCTTGCAGATGCCCGTGAAAAGTTGGAGAATTGGCGTAGACACTACAACGAGGATCGTCCTCATTCGGCAATCGGGTACAAGGTCCCGATTTCACTGCATTATCCCGGCGATGTTACCAGCCTGTCACCGTGATAAAAGCCGGAAAGCTCTCATCTCCGGCGGTCCAGAATTGGGTCTCAGAGCACTTCCTGACAGACTCTACTCATTCTTGGACGAGTTTTAAGGGCTCAGGTCATGAGGGATGACATTATCTCTGCTGCACCTTTTGCATCGGTCGCAAGATCTAGCTCCCTTTTTAGCGCAGCATTTTCTGACTGTGCCGAATAGAGCCCTAAGTAAAATGCGAACGCAGCGACGGCCATCAGCGCCACTATTGCGGGAGACCACTCATTTAGCCGCTTTATTTTTGAAAAAAAATTTTGAGAGCCTGGATCCGGTCATAATTGGTTAAAGATGCCTAGGCTCAGGACCTATTAATTTTCGCTCCA
>NZ_JPWH01000021.1 GCF_003326755.1 Thalassospira profundimaris
TGATAATTATTTTCTTCAAGAAAATGCACAATTTCTGTCGCACTTTTCCCGGCAAACAAATGATTGTAATGATCAACCGTTGCCTGCGCGTCAAATGCATACCCCCCCGTAATAAATGAAGACAAGCGGGGTTCTGGAAAAAGCCGCAGATCATCAGGCGTCATTGAATTTCTCCATACAGACAGAGAATACAGCATTATAATTGCAGCACCTAAAATGGCGCCTGTGATATAGAAGGTCCATCGCAAGACACGCAGCAATATTTTTTTCATTTACCTACGGCCCTCCGAAGGCCCGCTGCAACACCCGAACCTGATCGAGTGGCGATAATCCATTAAACCAGTCAATTTCGCGCCGAACCGGTTCAATCCTGTCATTGATACCGTTAAGAACTTCCTCGGGCAGAGTTGTCTCCAAGTGCAGGTTAGTCCCCCATCCCGGAGCATGGACATCGGGCTTCGTCAAGGGCAGGCCCATTTCTTGCAAGATCGTATAAACCGTTGCATTGCTGTTATCAGTTCGGTCAATGTCGATCGCATTATAAGTCCGCCCCAGCAAACCTATCCTACGCGCTTGACTTGTAAATTCTTCATCCAGGCCGCAATAATCAGGCCCTTGGGCAATCGTCACCATATGACGCGGTTGTGAACCATTTGTTTTCCATTCCTCATAATCATAGTTTTCCGTGACACCTTCCATCCTGTTGGTCACAAGATTATCGAACGGCCAGTCTATGTCGCCATATTCCTTTGTCGGAGATTCATATTGCTGCGCCAAACCTCTAAGAACGAGGTCCGCATACATCCCGCCTCTAGCGGGTCCTCCACGATAGAGAATAGTCTTGTTGAGATCATGGTAGACAATAAACAAATGGTAGGTCTGGATGTAATCCGACCCCGCAAATTTTCCGACATTGTATGGAGTTGGCATCGCGCCAACATCAATCCTGCAACTTGGACAGTTTCCTGTTTCACAGCCCATAAGGAACCCCTTGCGCTTTGAAAAACAAAAACCTTCCTAATAAATCCCGCCTTCTCGCTTCATGCTGCATTCCTTCCGGATACATTCCATCGGTTGGATATTTCTCCATCACACCAAAATACCCATGCAGCAAGGTAATGATTTTCAAGTCCTCAAGCTCAAAGTCCTTCCAGGGATAGTCGTAAGCGTCATACGTTTCCCACTTAAACGGAATTCCCTGTTCTTCTGCAAACTCACCCATTACCCGGCGGGCATGCTGGCGAGCATAAGCTTCGCGTTCCAGAAGGATCGACTCACTCTTTTGACCAACCGGAATAGTTTCGGCCAGAGCAAAAGAGTGCAGAACACCACCGCTAATTGTAATGATCATAAGTTCTGCTGCACGCCTGCCAAACCAGTTCACAATCTTTCCCGCCTCGTAACGCAAATCACACAGATAATCTCTCAGTACACACGGCTCCCAGAACCGAAAGAAATACCACTGCCCCTTGTCATCCTGCATGCGAGGGAATTTTCGCAAATGCTTCCACACCGTGTCGAACTCGTCACGGCTGCGAATGTAAATACCTGGCTCTTTATGCCACAAATGCAAAGACGTCATCTCGTCAGGCATCTCCGGCACATATGTAAACAAGCGACGGGTAAACCGGTTTTCAGGATCCAGTTCGATAAGATAAGGAGCAGCATTCTTCAATTCATTGGCGGCATTGCCTTTGAACAAACACTGGAAGCGCATCTCGCAACCTTCGATTTCATCGTAACCCCATTGAAGTTTGCTCGTATCCAATACAACATAAGTACGCATAGGCGGGACTGCCCCGACACTACCGTAAAGAGCGACCTCATCTCTGGTTGGCTCCACGGGCCCAAATAGTGGTTCAAATAACAAATCCGGTATATTTTTTTCCGGCCATACGCCAATTTGCCCGCCCAAGGGCTCAATATCTTTAATTTCCTTAATCGTTAGCCAACTTTTGGATGGTTCAGGCGTGTGATCGGCATCAATTGCCAACATAGAACCAAGTTCAACAACATGACCGGGATGAACCGCACGGGCGAGAGGACCTATTTTATGAAGATTGCCGTGACGTGTCAGATATTGGCGAACAGGAAGACACTCCTCCAACCAGAGGATTTTTAGCCCGGCATTTTCAGCATATTCGGCAATACAGGCATTAAAAGTTTCATAGCTGTCAGCCCATACGACGGCCTGACAATAACGCTGTCCTTTATCCCCATTTTGGAGATAACAATCCGCTATCCATGCTTCAAATTCTCCCACAAATACCTTTTCCCTGTCACGCAATCGCCTAAATTCCCAACTAAAGGATGAGACTATGTAAAATCAGACACAATAAAAGATTGCATAAATAAAGATAATCATCAATCTAAAATAGAAAACCTAGGCATAAAAGAACCCGCAGCATCACGGATACACCATTCCTGTTCAAATAATGATGTTGTCGCAATAACAACAAAGGTCGTCCCCCACCCAATTGATCAAAGGCTTTTTCAAGCAGCCAGTTAGATTTATGTGTTCCACATCCTCTATGCAGGCCTTCATGCGCCTGTAATCGTTTCGTTGCCCTTCATCGCGATGATCTTTCCATATCTGACGATCCAGGTCGTCTCGGGTTGAGCACATTGAATGATTATTCAACGTGCCCACAGGCTGGCGGGCCAATCGCAATCATAGAACAAGATTTTGATACAAATTTATATTTTAGATGTCTCGGGTCGCCCCTTGCAAAGATGCGCATCTCTCGATATTGTTATGTTATAACATTTCAATACCGAGAGAGCTTCCCACCATGAACAAACTTCCTGTTACCGTCCTGTCCGGCTTCCTTGGAGCTGGCAAAACCACGGTTTTGAACCATGTCCTGAACAACCGCGACGGCCTGCGGGTGGCCGTGATTGTCAATGACATGAGCGAGGTCAATATCGATGCTGACCTGGTGCGCAATGGCGGGGCCGACCTTTCGCGGCTGGATGAAAAACTGGTGGAAATGAGCAATGGCTGCATTTGCTGCACGCTGCGTGATGACCTGCTGGCCGAGGTGCGCAAGCTGGCCGAAGAAAACCGGTTTGATTACCTGTTAATCGAATCCACCGGCATTTCCGAACCCCTGCCCGTTGCCGCGACCTTTGATTTCCGCGATGCCTATGGGGAATCACTCAGCGATGTGGCCCGCCTTGATACGATGGCAACCGTGGTCGATGCCGCCCGCCTGATCAGCGATTACAGTTCGCACGATTTTTTGCGGGATCGCGGGGAATCCCTAGGGGAGGAAGATGAACGCACCATCGTCAATCTGCTGGTTGATCAGATCGAGTTTGCCGATGTCATCATCCTTAATAAAACCGATCTTGTCAGTATATCAGAACTGGAAACCATCCGTCACATCATCCGCGCCCTGAATCTGGATGCGGAAATCATTGAAACCACGCGCGGGCAAGTCTCGCCGGACAAAATTCTGGCAACCGGCCTGTTCAACTTTGACCGTGCCCATGAACACCCGCTTTGGGCCAAGGAACTGTACGGCTTTGCCAACCATATCCCCGAAACCGAGGAATATGGCATTTCCAGCTTTACCTATCGCTGTGCGATGCCCTTTCATCCGCAACGTTTTTATGACTTTCTCCATTCCGAATGGCCCGGCGTCATTCGTGCCAAAGGCCATTTCTGGATTGCCACCCGTCCCAACTGGGTGGGCGAGCTTAGCCAGGCCGGTGCCGCCGTTCAGCACGAGGCCCTGGGCAACTGGTGGGTATCAGTCCCGCAGGATCGCTGGCCATCCGGCCCGGAATGGGAAAGCATGTTACGGAAAATCTGGCATCCCGTCTTTGGCGACCGCCGCCAGGAAATCGTTTTTATTGGCACCGGCATGAACGAGGCCGCCCTGCGCGCCCGCCTGGATGCCTGCCTGATCGATGATGCCGATCTCCGTCACGCTGTCCGGGCGGCCAATGATGCCGTCAATGCGTATGGCGACCGCTTCAATGCCCGGCCCTTTGCCAGCCTGTCCGATCCTTTTCCAAGATGGGGCACCGCTGCCTGACAATTACGCTCAACAGGGAACCATAAGGCGTTTTCAGCGTTCCGCAGCCAGAACGCTTTGTCATGATATTGCCTGCTATCACCATTATTTCTCCATGATTATAGTGCAACTAATCAATGATACAATTTTAAATGCGCCAAGAGGCTGCCATGTTGAACGCGAAGCAAATTGCCGAAACATTTTTCGACCGGGTTGCCAGCCATGACAATGCGGTCGCAGATCTGTTTGCACCGGACATCCAATGGAACCTGCCCGGCGATAACAGCTATGACCACAACGAACCGGTCGATACAAACAGCGCCCTGTCCGCGCTGTTTCGCCATTTGTGGCCAAATGGTGCCCCTGCCGAAAGCCGGGCATTGGGTACCCGCCTTATGATCAGCGACCGCCAGGTGGCCCTGTTTGGTCAGATCAGCGAAAAATCAAGTGGAACATCGAAACGCAAAATCCACGACGTTGCCTTTCATCTGATCATTGAAAACGGGGCCATTCGTCATTTGCACATGTATGAAGATGTGCTGGCCGCCATCGTTGCCTTTGACCTGATGGATCACGGCCCGGCCATCGCGGCGGAATAAGGCCTGCTGACAAGGAAAACGCCTTGCCGGGAAGATGATAAATTTTTGATCTGTCGGGCAAATTATGCCCTATAATCAACAGCGATCCGGCTTTTCCGGGTCGCTGTTTGCATATTGGCCCAACAGCACCAAAGGGTCCCGCGCCCCAAAACGGCAAGGCAACATCCCATGAATAACGGTTCCTTTTCGCCCAATCACCGCACCCGCTTTTTTGCCCTGATTGCCTTTCTGGTGCTGTGCCTGATCATTTCCACGGCCTCGGCCGCCGTCACCTCAACCAGTGTCAAGGACTGGTATCCCACCCTGGCAAAACCGTTTTTCACCCCGCCCAACTGGCTATTTGGCCCGGCCTGGAGCCTCATTTACGCCCTGATTGCCATTTCCGGCTGGCGGGTCTGGTGCAAAACCGGGTTGCTGGCCCAAACCGGTGGCCGGCGCATATTCATCATTTATGGCGCACAACTGACCCTTAATCTGTTCTGGTCTTTCCTGTTTTTTGGGGCGGAATCGCCGCTGGCCGGGCTGATCGACATTGTGCCGCTTCTGGCCCTGATCATTGCCAATATCGTGGTTTTTGCCCGGGTGGATCGCATTGCGTCATGGATGATGGTGCCTTATGCCCTGTGGGTTGGGTATGCCACCCTGCTGAATGCCGCAATCTGGTGGATGAACGGATAAAACCGGTTTTCCGGCGGAAAACGGCGGAAAAACGGTTGCGCATCAAGGGCAAATTTCCTAGGTCCGGACAAGGTCGAATGACGGTTCACATTCGGCCCCCGTCCAAACGTGCAAAATTGCCGAGGCCCCATGACCGACTCCAGCCATTTCCACAACATCCCCGAGACCGCCAAAGAAGTTCACCTGCTGCGCTATCCCGACGGGATGCCCAAGCGCGACGATTTCGCCATTGTCGATGTCCCTGTTCTCAAGCCGCTTGACGGTGAAGTACTGATCGAAAATACATGGATGTCGGTTGATCCCTATATGCGCGGCCGCATGACACAGCGCAAAAGCTATATTCCGCCCTTTGCCCTTAATGCGCCGCTGGAAGGCCATGCCGTAGGCCGGGTCATTGCCTCGCGCGACAGCCGCTTTGTCGAGGGCGACCTTGTCACCTCCATGACAGGTTGGCGCAGCCATGCTTTGCTGGAACGCGATTATGTCCACCCGCTGCCCGATGCGCCCGATATTCCCGAACAGGCCTTTTTGGGGCCACTTGGCATGCCCGGCATGACGGCCTGGATTGGCCTTAACAAAATCGCCCAATACCAGCCCGGCGAAACGGTGTTTGTTTCGGCTGCGGCCGGGGCCGTCGGCTCGGTGGTGTGCCAACTGGCAAAGGCCAAAAACTGCTACGTTATCGGCAGTACCGGCAGCCCGGACAAGGCACGCTGGCTCAAGGACAAACTGGGTGTGGATGCGGTCATCAATTACCGCGACACCGACGATCTGTCCGCCGCTTTGGGCCAGGCGGCACCGGACGGCATTGATGTGTATTACGAAAATGTGGGTGGCGCCCATCTTGAGGCCGCGCTGGACCACATCAATGTCAATGGCCGCATTGCCGTTTGCGGCATGATTTCAATGTATAATGACCGCAGCAAAACGCCGGGTCCGTCCAACCTGTTTCGCCTGACCACCCAGCGCGCCCGGATGGAAGGGTTCATTGTTTCCGACCACTGGACATCCTATCCCGATTTTGTCCGCGAAGGCATTGATCTGGTCCGCGCCGGATCGCTGACCTGGCAGGAAACCGTGTTTGAGGGCCTGGATAAAGCCCCCGATGCCTTTATTGGCCTGTTTGACGGTAAAAATACCGGCAAAATGCTGGTCAAACTGACGGGCTGACCACACATCATAACAGGCAGCTTAAGCCGCAAAACAGCCAGGGCGTCCGTATCGGGCATTTAACCAGCCGTTTCGGGCGCCCCGTGTTGCACATGAACTGCCAGACATTTTTGACCGGTTTTACCTTCGGAAATGACAGCCGCAGCCGCAGCCGCAACGATATGTCATGCGACACGAAAGACACCGCTGTTCTTCTGACTAAATCAAGCAAGACCTTTCGGGTCGGAACCTGTTCATCAGACTTTCCCGCCCTTATGGTCCTCAAGAAGAGCCGCGGCCCCGCGGATCAGCAACATGAGTTTTTTACGCCACCAGTCCTTTGGGCTGGCGTCGGTCACGGCACTTATCACAGAAACATAGGCAGCGGTTCGATCATCCGAGCCCGGTTGCCATGACGTACGAAGACGTTCGCCCAGTGTACCGTCGGCCTGATCAAGACTCAGGCGTTCGCGCATCGACGCACTGTCCCCTGTCATATCCATCACGCTATCCATGATCAATGCCGCATCCTCGATGCGGAATCCCTGTGCCTCGAGGTGACGGCATGACCGGGCGAAGGCACGGATGCCTGCGGGTGGCGTTTTTTCCATCGTGCGTATGGCTTCGGCCAGGCCGGGATTGCGGCTGTACAAATCCCATACCGCTTCGGCGGCAGCATGAATGTAATCGCGCCAGTCCCGTGTTTCACGTTCCCAGTCAAGCGTTGCGATTGCCCGGTCAGCCGCGGCAAAAACAATGTCATCGCGCCCCGTGACATGACGATAAAGCGATGAATGATCAACGCCCAGGCGCTGCGCAATGGTTTTGACCGTTGCCGCCTGCAAACCGATTTCAAGTGCGGCATCGGCAATATCCTCGCGCGAAATGCGTGCGGGCCTGCCTACCGGGTTCGGACGATCAGATTTCATTGCCATGCGCTGTATCATTCAGGTTGCCTGCTGGATCCGCCTTACGACTGATATGCCAGTTTGCAGCCTCGCGCCAGTGTCGCCATAATTTTGCATAGATGCCATCCTTGCCAACCAGATCGTCATGGACACCGCGTTCAACGATTCTACCCTCATCAAGAACCAGAATTTCGTCGGCAGCCTGAACAGTCGAGAGCTTGTGTGCCACAACGATCAGTGTCTTGTGCGCGACAAGGGCGGCAAGTGCGGCCTGCAGGGCTTTTTCGTTGGTTGGATCAATTGCGGCGGTTGCCTCGTCAAGCAGGACGATCGGGGCATCTTTGAGGATGGCACGTGCAATAGAAATGCGCTGGCGCTGCCCGCCCGAGAGGGATGCCCCTCCCTCGCCCACACGGGTCTGATAGCCGTTTGGCAGATCCGTGATAAATGCGTGTGCCTGGGCAGCACGGGCCGCATCTTCAACCTCCTCGCGCGTGGCATCCTGGCAACCAAAGGCGATATTGTCGAAAATCGTGCCCGAAAACAGATAAACATCCTGAAAAACCACGGTAATAAGGCTGGCGAGCCGTTCGGGCGACATTTGCCTGATATCGACACCGCCAATCAGGATGGCACCGCCATCAATGTCCCAAAAACGCGGGATAAGGTTCAGGATCGTGCTTTTGCCTGCCCCCGATGGCCCGACAATTGCCGTCATAGTCCGTTCGGGAACCCTAAAGGACAGGGAGTCCACCACTGCCCTGTCACGATATCCGAAACGAACATTATCAAACGCAATATCAAATCCCCCGGGTTCCCGGGGTCTTGAGGCTTCGGGCAGACGCGGCGCGCTTAGAATGCGATCTATCCGCGTCAGGGACGCATCCGCCATCCGCGTATTTTCCATCACGGCAAGCAAACCAAGAAGCGGGCTATAGGTGGCATAGATCAGCATACAGGCCGTAATGGCAGTTGCGGCATCAATCTCGCCCCCCAGCCACCGCCAGCCAGCGGCAAAAAGAACAAGCGGGACACCCAGCATCAGGATCATGCCAAAACAGACAAGCGGCAACGTCAATTGCATCACCATGCGAACCGAGAGATTGCGGAACGTTTCGAGTGCGGCCTTAAAATCTTCCGCGCCCTTGCCAACCCGGTTAAAGGCACGGATCACGGCAATGCCCTGCACAAATTCAATCATGCGTGCAGCGGCTGCCGCCTGCATGTCCTGGCGCCGGATTCCAAGTTTCGCCAGATGCCGGCTGGCCTTGAGATACACCGGAATCGCAATGACAATCGAGGCAAGCGCGGCCAATGCCACGATACCGTCCTGAAAAGCCAGAAATACCAGAATGGCGACGGGCATACCGAGGGCCTCGGCAATACGTGGCAAGCCGTCCGACATGAAGTTTTCCACGCTCTGCATGTCCGAGGTCAGCATCGTTACCGTATCACCACGATTGCGTGACAAATGAAACCCCAGCGGCAACTGTCTTAACCGGTCCAGCATGGACAGGCGCAATTGCCCGCCAAGGTCAAAGGCCGCCATCCAGGTTGTTTTTGCCGCCAGATAGCTAAATGCGATCTGCCCAACAAGGGATAATGCCGCCAGTGCCGTGATCTGAAGGGCCCAGCCTGTGTCCGGGGTAAAATCGTCCCACATAAGGTCTGTGACAAGTTTGATCGACGTCCCGAACCCCAGCCCCAGGCAAAATGACTGGGCAAATCGAAAGGCAATGCCTTTGACGATCTGGCTTCGCAAGGGGCCTGCAAGGGCCCATAACCGTTTCAGGCTTTGAATATCGGAACGGATTTCATGACCATCGGCGTCCATACCGGTCATCGTGCTTTCACTATTTGTCATGGTCAGGCCCCTGTTTCCGGTTGTTGCAAGTCCTCTATGGTGCGCAGGCCGGTTTTGCGCGCGCTCAGAAAATCATTCCAAAGTCGTGCATACAGGCCGCCGTTTTTGACCAGGTCGTCATGCTGGCCTGTTTCCACAATCCGCCCATTTTCAACGGTGACGATCAGGTCGGCCTCGCGGATTGTATTCAGGCGATGGGCGACCAGAATCAGGGTTCGTCCGGCCGCGAGGGATTCGATGGCGGCCTGAATGGCGGCTTCATTGTCCGGATCGGCAAAGGCGGTCGCCTCGTCAAGGACAATGACCGGCGCGTCCTTCAGGATTGCGCGGGCAATCGCAATACGCTGGCGTTCACCGCCGGATAATTTGCGGCCCAGATCACCAAGCCGTGTTTCATATCCGTCCGGAAGGGCCATAATAAATTCATGGGCGCATGCCGCCTTTGCGGCCTTCTGCACGTCGGCGTCTGTCGCATCTGGTTTGCCAAAGCGTATATTGTTGGCGATTGTGTCGGTAAACAGAATGGTATCCTGAAACACAAACGCCACAGTATCCATAAGCTGGCTGATGGCGATCTCGCGTATATCCTGGCCCCCAATGGCAATACGGCCCGAACCGACATCAAAGAAACGGGGGATCAGGCTTGCAATCGTGCTTTTGCCCGACCCTGAAGGGCCGACCAGGGCGGTGACTGTGCCTTCCTGTGCCGTGAAGGATATGCCATGCAGCACATCATGGTG
This sequence comes from Thalassospira profundimaris, assembly GCF_003326755.1. Lineage (GTDB taxonomy): Bacteria > Pseudomonadota > Alphaproteobacteria > Rhodospirillales > Thalassospiraceae > Thalassospira > Thalassospira profundimaris_B. The sequence continues at coordinate 9,961 of NZ_JPWH01000021.1, forward strand.
ATCATAACCGAAATGAACAGTGTCAAAAGTGACGTCATACCGGTCCAGATGGCGGGTCTTGCCGCTATCGGTTTGCGTCGGGGCGGCGAGAACCCCGGCAACAAGCGAGGAGCCCATGCTGATATGGGCCAATTCATGAAACAGATTGAAAAGTTTTAACAGCGGGCGGCTGTAATTGGCGCCAAGGATGATAAAAAAGACGAGCGTCGCCATATTCAGAGACCCCGCCGTGATAAGAAACGCCCCGACGGGGACAATGAACACGATGTTTGAAAGCACCAGACTGAAAAACGCGCCGGCAAATGGCAAATAAGCCGCCGACATTTTCTTTTCGACAGCGGTATAGGCGGCAACGGCATCGCTGGCCTCGCGAAAACGCTCGCCGGCGCGATTGAAGATCTTCACCACCGGCATACCTGCAATATATTCGACAATCGCGGCATTCATCCGCTGGCTGGTGGTCTGGTATTCGTGGGCAAAGCGTCCGCCTTTTTTCATGGCAAACACAAGAAGGGCAAAAGAAAGCGGGGTGATGACGGTGGCTGCCAGGGCCATGCGCCAGTCAACGGCGAACAGCCAGATCGATACCGCAAGCCAGGTTGAAACGGCACTGATGCCTTCCGGGGTGCCGTGGGCGACGACCAGCTCCAGTTTTTCGGGGTCGTCAATCACCAGTTTTTTGGCATCCCCGCTGCTGCGGTCGGCAAAATAACCCAGCGGCAACCGCGCAAGATGCCGGGAAACCGACAGCCTCAACTGATAGATCGCGCCAAATGCAACAAGATGCGCCATCATGGTTGCCGTTCCCATGACAATATATCCCAGCACGACCGCAGCAAGGGCAAGCCCGGCCTGCATTAAAAGGCCGGTTGCGGTCAGGCTGTTGTCAATCACCCCGCCAATAAAGACGGTAATGATGTAAACGGGTACCAGCTCAAGAATAACCGCGATCGTGGCCAACACAACCGCCAGCAGCAATTTCAGCCTTTGCCCGGCAAGATACGGCCAGATCAGGCGCAGACTTGCCAGATAGTCGGGTTTTTCGCCACTGCTTTCCCTGGTTTTCCCCGTTGCGGAATTATCCTCAAGCGTGCAATCCGCCGCTGTCATGCCATGACCTCCCGTTCTGTGAAGTAAGATGCCCGAAATGCGCAACACTTCTGCTTTATCGCAATTGAGAGTCACTTTCAAATAATTTGCAACATAATGTTTCAAATTAGGACATGACAATATTGATCGGACCCCGAATTCTCAGGTTGTGTGTACTGTGATCCCCTGGTATCGAGCCAGACAGGAAGGCTGAAAAGATGCCCGATAGATCGCAGATGACGTTACGGAATCAAGAAACCATCCGGTGCGGAACAGATGGTTTTCACGCAAGGAACGCCAGAGGCAATGGATACCGACATCTCCCCGAGATGCCATGTCATGGTGGCAACGTTGTACATTCAGTCACAACGACGTCGCTTGCCAGAAGACCCGCCAAAATGAAACAGAATGCACCTGATTTAAAGGCAAAGGCCTTCAAAGCACCCTTTGCATCCCATCAGGGCGCATCATCCTCTGCCGCCAGCGAACCGGTATTGGGCAGGCCCAACCGGCCAATTGAGGGCACACGAATGGCGGGGCGGTTAAAGTCGATGCCAAAATTCAGGCCAAGAAGATTGAGCTCCAGCCCCTCTTCCAGCCCGGCAGTAAAGCCCAGCATCCCATAAAGGTTGGCCTGCACCCCCGTACCGGACGGTGACAAACCTACCGGATTGGTAATGGGCCGGTAATCCTTGCCAATCGCATTGGCGGGCATATCAAGGTCCAGCGCGGGCACCTCGCGACCGATATGGGCGATAAAGGTATTGCTGTTGGGGCCGGGATAGCTGCGATATTCCTGCGGGTAAGGGTAGGTTTTGACTGCCTTTTGCACATCATCAATAATGGAATCCACGCCTTCGCCGCGCAAATCGAGCAGAATTTCCGGTTCCGCCCCGAACCACAAACCATCGGGCACGGCATAATTGGTGCGCACCACATTGCCACCGCCCCAGCCCACCACGTCATAGCGGGTAAAGGTCGTCTCCCCGCTATGTTTGACGATAATCCAGGTATGCACGGCAAAATAGCCCCGCCAGCTATAGGTGGAGGCGGCATAAACCTGGACAATTGCGGTATCGGCATTGGCAACCGGGTCGGGCGCGATTCCGGCGGAATGGCGTGGTGCGGTGCGCCAGGTTTCATTGGCTTTCTGCCCCGGCGGATTTTCCGCCAGGCTAATCCCGAAAGGCAATATCAACACCAGGATCAGGCCCAGCACCACCGTTGTTCTGCGTTTCAAATAACTCGTCCCTGTTCAAAGCAGGTCAACACACAGCATGGTCCACCATGCCGCACGCGCCCCGCGCAAGTGGGTCAAAGAACGATGATTGCCCGGTTCCGGCAATAATCAACTTCACACCATTTCCTTTATACGGCGAATATAGGCGAAACAGACCATGCGAAATCACGGCCAGGCGGCAAAGCTGGTATCATCGCGGATCTGCCCGGCACGTTTTTGCCGCCGCCATGCGCCGGGCGCCAGCCCCAAATAGCGTTTAAAAAACCGGTTAAAATAGGCCGGATCGCGAAACCCCAGGCCATACGCCACCTGTGCCACCGCCTGGGGGGATTGTTCCAGGCGCAGGCAGGCCTCGTGCAACACCCGGTCATGGATCAATTGCAGGGGCGGCTTGCCCGTTGCCCGCACAGTTGCCAGCGCCAGCCGCCTTTCGCTCGTCCCCAGTGCGCGGGCGTAGTCACCCACATTCCAGTGATCGCGAAAATGAATTTCCAGCACCTGCAAAAACCGGTGCAGCGTGACGGAACCCCCGTCAGGACGTGCGCCGTCATGCTGGCCCCGTGTCATCCAGCCCTCGGCAAGGCGGGCCAAAATCGCCAGCAGGGCGATCAGCTGGGCCGCCAAAACCGTTTCGCCCATATGCCGGTTGGCCCGGATCTCGGCTGCCATCACACCACAAATCAGACGGGCCTGTTCAAAATCCTGCTGATGATCCGCCAGATGAAGGCCATGCACCGTATCGGCAACAAAGCGCAGCCCCCGATGATGCCCGGTACCCTGCCCGGCGTGATCGGGTAAAAAATGCCCGCCCAGGCTTTTGGCCACCACATCATCGGGCATGGACATCACATATCCCCGTGCCCCGGCCTCAATCTCGCACACACGCCCCTCGCCTGCTGGCAGCCAGATCAGGGCGGGCCCGGCAAGCCGGATGGCACCATGCCGCAGGCTGATTTGCGCCATGCCATTTTCCAGCAACACGGCATGGCAGCACGCATGTTGCCCCGCTCCGTCCAGCCCCCATTTGCGCGATGACAGGGCCGGTTCAAAACGGTCCATCCGGGCACGGATTTTATCCATCGCACCGTCCCTGTGCAGGGTGATTTTGTGTGTGCTGTTGTGGCCGGTTTTTCCGCCGTATCCCGCACCAGACATGCCTTTTTCGCCCTTAAACATAACCATTTGAAACTGGTTAAATTATGCAATTTTTTGTTTAAAAAGGTCAATTTGCATGTCTTTACATTGCAGGTAATCGACGGCCTACTGGCAATAGAAAACGCAACAGCAGATTGCGATACCCATAACCACCAGGCCCCGGCCTGCACCAGCGAGGATCACGTTTCCATGTATGACATCAACCTGTTGATCAACAATACCGACAACCCCGCCAGCCAGAACCGCACCTTTACGCGTAAAAACCCGATCACGGGCGAGATTGCGACCAAGGCCGCCGCCGCCAGCAAGGAAGACGCCATTCGCGCCGCCGATGCCGCCGCCAGCGCCTTTCCGGCATGGTCCAAAACCGGGCCGGGCGCGCGCCGGGCGATTTTGCAAAAGGCTGCCGACATTATGGAAAGCAAGGGCGAGGAATTTGGCCGCCGCGTGCTGGTCGAAACCGGCAGCACCGCCATGTGGGGCGGCTTTAACGCCCATCTGGCGGCCAATATGCTGCGCGAAGCCGCCGCCATGACCACGCAAATCACCGGTGATGTGATCCCGTCTGACGTGCCGGGCAGCTTTGCAATGGGCATTCGCCAGCCAGCCGGGGTGGTGTTGGGCATTGCGCCGTGGAACGCACCGGTGATTTTGGGCACACGCGCCATCGCCATGCCGCTTGCTTGTGGAAACACGGTAATCCTGAAAGCGTCCGAGCTTTGCCCCGCCATCCATCATTTGATTGGCGACTGCCTGCGCGAGGCCGGTGCCCCCGAAGGTGTGGTTAATGTCATTACCAACGCGCCCGAAGATGCGCCTGAAATTGTTGAAACGCTGATTGCGCATCCCGCCATTCGCCGCATCAATTTCACCGGCTCCACCCGTGTTGGTCGCATCATTGCCGAACTGGCGGCCCGCCACCTCAAACCGGTTTTGCTGGAACTGGGCGGCAAAGCCCCGTTTTTGGTGCTTGATGACGCCGATCTGGACGAAGCCGTCAATGCCGCCGCCTTTGGCGCCTATATGAATCAGGGGCAAATTTGCATGTCAACAGAACGCCTGATTGTTGATAATGCCATTGGCGATGATTTTGCCGCCAAACTGGCCGCCAAGGCCAAAACCCTGACCGCAGGCGACCCGGCAGAAGGCAAACATATCTTAGGCGGTGTTGTGACGGCCGAGGCAACCCGCCGTATCGAGGAACTGGTTGAGGATGCCGTCGCCAAGGGGGCAAAGCTGATTGCGGGTTCCGGCAAGGCCAATGGAGCATTGATGGATGCCACCCTGCTGGATCATGTCACATCATCGATGCGGATTTACCGCGAGGAAAGTTTTGGTCCGGTGGTGTGCATCATCCGGGCGCAAGGTGACGATGAAGCCATCCGCATCGCCAATGACAGCGAATATGGCTTGTCCTCCGCCGTCTTTTCGCAAAACATCACCCGGGCAATGGATGTCGCCCGCCAGATCGAAAGTGGCATTTGCCACATCAATGGCCCGACCGTGCATGACGAAGCACAAATGCCGTTTGGCGGTGTCAAAGCCAGTGGCTATGGCCGGTTTGGCAGCAAGGCCGCAATTGACGAATTCACCGAAACCCGCTGGATCACGATCCAGCACGGCAAGCGCCATTACCCATTTTAGAAATAAGATTTCAAATATAGCAATATAAGCCACCGGCCCGCCGCATTCTCCCGGCGGGCCAGTGCTGTTTTGCCAACAGTTTCACTATTGTGCCCGCCGCGCGGTTTGCACCACCACCTCCAGCGCACTGGAAAAACGCGAGCGGTCCTTTTGCGTAAAACCGGCATTGCGGCCCTGCTCGCCGGTGACTTCGCGCATATGGGCGGCAATTTCACGCCCGGCCAGGGCATTGGCAATATTGGCCTCGGTAAAGGCCTTGCCGGTGGGGCCCAACACATGTGCGCCAATTTCCAGCCCGCGTGACGCCAGCGGAATATCGGCCGTGATGATAATATCATTGGCCTGCGCGTTTTCGGCAATCCAGTTATCGGCCGCATCAGGCTCTGGCGGCACAAAAACCGATTTGATCAACGGGTTGCGCGATGGGCGAATACCCCCGTTCGAGACCAGAAACATTTGCATCTGGTGGCGTTCGGCCACCCGTTCGCATTCGGCCTTTACCGGGCAGGCATCGGCATCGACAAACAGGCGGGGCGGTTGTTTTTGCGGGTTTAACTGTTCTTCTGTCATGGCGTGATCATCGCGTGCGATGCGCCAAAGTCAAGCAGAGGATACAGGCTTGGCAACCATGCTTTCTTCTTCCGGCGGTGCATCACTAATCAGAAGCAGCGCCAAACCACCCAAAGCAACAAACAGCGCCGAAACCGCCACCGTGGTATGATAGGAAGAGTAACTCGCCACCAGGCCCATCAGCAAATTGCCGCATAATCCGCCGACAAAAAGCGTACTGACATAATAGCTGGTCGCCATACCGGGGCGGTTGCGGGCAAAATTTTGCACAAAGGTCATGCCAATGGCGGCAAACACCCCATAATAAAGCCCGTCCAGCGCCCCCAAAACCAGCACATGCCATAAATACTGCGCCTGATAAATCAGGCCATAAAACATAACCCCACAAAAGGCCGCAACCATCAGCCCCCGGCGTTCGCCGATCCGCTGAATGATCGCGACCGAGGCATAAATCGCCCCGACCTCGACAAAGCATTTCATCGTTAGCTCGAACCCCGCGGCAGACGGGGCCAGGCCGAGCGATGCGGTAAAATAAAGTGGCATCACGGTTAAAAACACCACATGCCCGGTGGAGATCAGAAAAACCGGAATACAGGCCACCAGCAACGCCCGGTTCATTTTCGGGATCATCTCGCCCGTATGCGTACCTGCATGATGGGTTTTGAAATGCGCAGGCACCACCAACAGGCAAAATACCAGCCAGACCACCCCCAAAATGGCGATGGCAAAATAAATGAAGGTAAAACCAAACGCGTCATAAACCGATAGCGAGACAGCCGGGCCCACCATCCAGCCCAGCGAGGTTTGCATCCGTAACAGCGAATTGAATTTTTTGACATTCCGGCCCGTCTGTTCGGCAAACAGGCGACCGAAGGAATACACAACCGATAACGCCCCGGACCCCACCCCGATCAGGATCGAGCCAATAAGCGCATAAACCCAGTAAACCTGAAACGTGCCGATCACCACCATCCCGGCGACAAAACAGAAAATGCTGGACAATAATAGCCAGCGTACCGGTACCCCCCGATCAATCGCGTGGCCGTAATAACGGTTGGTCAGCAGTGTTACCACCACCTTGATAATCGCCGCCACGCTGATTTTCCAGGGGGCTTCGCCCAAACCATCAACAACAAACAACCCGCCCAACGGGGCCGAGGTCGAGGATGAAAAGGCGCCGAGCAACACAACACCAAGTACGAGAAACGGATACCGGTCCAGAAAGGCCATCGCCCCTGACAGGACCGGTTTTGTTGCATCTGTTTGTGTCGCCACCATATCCCGCCCCTGTTTCTGCCCGATCAAACGTTACAATCAGTTTTAGAAACAAAGGGTTCTTTGGAATACCGGTAAAACACCCCAAACGGGAATTGTCACATTTCGGAAATAAGGCTGCCTACGGAAAGTTACCCCGCCAGCCCACCAACAAAACTCGCCAGTTCCGGGGTTTTGGGGCTGGCAAAAACATGTTCGGGATTGCCGCTTTCATGAATGCGGCCCTGGTGCATGAAAACCAGACTATCGCACACTTCGCGGGCAAAGCGCATTTCGTGAGTCACCATCACCAGCGTCATGCCTTCTTCGGCCAGTTGGCGCACAACAGCCAAAACCTCGTTGACCAGTTCGGGGTCAAGGGCAGACGTCACCTCGTCACACAGCAACACCCGCGGTTTCATCGCCAGCGCCCGGGCAATGGCAACACGCTGCTGCTGCCCGCCCGAAAGCTGGTCGGGATAATGCATCATCTTGTCCGAAAGGCCGACCTTTGCCAGCATTTCCTCGGCGATTTTACGCGCTTCGCCCTTGGACTGTTTTTTCACCACCTGGGGCGAAAGCATGACATTTTCCAGCGCGGTATAGTGCGGAAACAGGTTGAACTGCTGAAACACCATGCCGACATTCAGGCGCAGTTGCAAAAGGTCGGTGTCATGGTCGCCCACCTTTTTGCCCGCCACCATGATGGTGCCGTCATCAATGGTTTCAAGGCCGTTAATCGTGCGCAACAGCGTGCTTTTGCCCGACCCGCTTTTGCCAATCAGGGCGATCACCTGCCCTTCATCGATTTTCAGATCAATGCCTTTCAGGACCTGTAACGCGCCAAAGCTTTTGTGAATGGCATGAAGCTCAACGAGTGACATGGCGGAACTTTCCTTCAAGGTGGCGGGCATAAAGCGACAGGGGATAACAGATCAGAAAATATAAAACGGCGACACAGCCATATACGGTGAAGGGCGCGTAGGTGGCATTGGTGATCATGGTGCCGGCCTTGGTCAGTTCGACAAAACCGATGATCGAGGTCACAGCCGTGCCCTTGACCACCTGCACGGAAAACCCCACCGTGGGCGGCACGGCAATACGCAGTGCCTGGGGCAAAATGACATAGAGCATCTGCTGGGTGAAATTCATCCCCAGCGCGGTCGAGGCCTCCCACTGCCCCTTTGCGACCGATTCAACACAGCCGCGCCAGATTTCGGTTAAAAACGCGCTGGTAAACAGCGTTAACCCGAATGTCGCCGCAATCCAGGGCGACACATCCAGCCCCAGCAATGGCAAGCCAAAGAAAACGATGAATAACTGCATCAGAAGCGGGGTTCCCTGAAACAGCTCGACATAGCCGCGCACAAAACGCACCGCCCAGCGATTGCCCGCTGTCCGCACCAAAAGCAGCGCCAGACCGACAATACTGCCCAGCACAAAAGCCAGGATGGAGAGAAGAACCGTCCAGCGTGCGGCCAAAAGCAGGTTATGGACAATGTCCCATAGGGTAAATTCAGGCATGGTTCCGCCGTTCAAACAGGAAGTTGCCAAAGACTTTGAGGATCTGGCGCAGCAGGATCGACATCACGAGATAAAGGCCCGTGGTCACGAAATAGACCTCGAAGGCGCGGAAATTCATGCCCTGGATGTAATTGGCGGCAAAGGTCAGTTCCTCGGCCGCGATTTGCGAACAGACCGACGAACCCAGCATCACAATCACCACCTGGCTGGACAGGGCGGGCCAGATTTTTTTCAGGGCCGGGCGAATGATAATATAGCGAAAAATCTGCACCCGGTTCATCGCCAGGCTTTGGGCGGCCTCGATCTGCCCCGCCGGGATTGCCTGAATACCGGCGCGGACAATTTCGGTTGAATAAGCCCCCAGATTAACCACCATCGCCAGGGCAGCGGCCTGAAATTCGCTTAATTTTATGCCCAGTGCGGGCAAACCGAAAAAGATGAAAAACAATTGCACCAGAAAGGGGGTATTGCGGATCAGCTCAACATAGACCCCGACAAGCTGGCTGATCACCGGGGTGCGGGCCGTGCGCGCCCACGCCCCCAAAATGCCCAGCCCAACCCCGGCCACGGCGCCAATGGCTGCCAGTTCGGTGGTCAGGACCACCCCGTCCAGCAGCAATTTCCAGTGCGGAAGAATTGCGCCAAAATCAAATTGATAAGCCATTGAAACGCCGTCACCTGGTTGTCATTCACCGCTCGGATCAAAACTTCTCGGGCAACGGATTACCCAGCCACTGTTCGGAAATGGCATTCAAACGGCCATCCTTGAGCGAAGCGGCAATGATTTCATTGACCTTGGCTTTCAGTTCCGGCTCGTCCTTGTTCAGGCCGACATAACAGGGCGAATTTTTGATCAGGAATTTCGGTTCGGGTTTACGCGGCGGGTTGCGTTTGATGATGGCTGCTGCGGTGACGTTGCCCGTGGCAATGACTTCCACCTGGCCCGACAAAAACGCGGAAATGGTGGCGTTATTGTCTTCATAGCGTTTGATATCGACATCTTTGGGGGCAATTTTTTGCAGTTCCATATCTTCAATGGTGGCGCGCGTCACCCCCAGGGTATGGCCGCTCAAATCCGCCGGACCTTTGATGGTAATGTCAGCCGGGCCAAAAACGCCATTGTAAAACGGGGCATACGGGTCGGTAAAATCAATCACCTTTTCGCGGTCGGGGTTTTTGCCCAGGGTGGAAATCACCAGGTCAACCTTGCCCGTGGTCAGGTAGGGAATGCGGTTATTGGTCGTGACCGGCACCATTTCCAGCTTCACGCCCAGATCATGGGCAATCAGCTTTGCCATATCAATATCATAGCCCTGCGGCTGCATATCCGTCCCAACCGTGCCAAACGGCGGAAAATCCTGCGGCACGGCAATTTTAATGACACCCGCATCCTTGATCGCCTCAAGCGCACCCTTTGCCGATGCCCCCGCCAGCGGGGCTGCCATCATTGCCATCGTGGCAATGGCAACTTTCAGGAACTTTTTCATCTGCCTCTCCGATTTTTAACTGGTGAATGTTTATTTTTTAACCATACTTAATAGGTGCATATTTTTTATGCTAATGTCTACGCAAAATTTTGAACCATCCCCAGTTTTCCTGGGAATTTTGTAAAATCATTTGAAAAACAAGGGAAAATTTACTTCATTGAAGTCACAAACTGGTCAGACCAGATGCGGGAAAAAGAATGAGCAAACACCAGCGCGCCCCCGAACGTGCCGTACGGGACATCAGAAAACTGATCAAAACCAGACAATTGCAACACGGAGACTCGTTACCGTCACAACGCATCCTTGCCGAAGACCTCGCCATCAGCCGGGCCAGCCTGCGCGAGGCCCTGGCAACACTTCAGGCCATCGGGCTGGTCAAAATCGAGGCCGGAAAAGGGGTGTATGTTTCGGACCCGCAAAAGGACGCGCCACGGGATGCGCAATCAACACGCCATGCCGCACAGGTTTATCAATTTCGCCTGGCAATCGAACCTTATGTTGCCGGGCTGGCCGCACAGGCCCGAAGCAACGTGCATTTGAACGCAATGCAGGAAAGCATTGAAGAAATGCGCCAGGCCCTGCTGGAAGATGACCTGCTTCATGCGGCAAACGCCGACACGGCGTTTCACAATATTCTGCTACAGGCGGCTGACAACCCGCTTTTTGCCAGGGCCATGCACCCGACGGCCCAAAGCATCCATGAAAACCAGATGCTGCCCTTTGCCAATGCCGCCGCGATTGAGGCCCCCTTGCAGGAACACCAGCAGGTTTTGCGTTTTGTGCGCGAACGCAACCCGTCGCGCGCCCGCGATGCCATGCACTTTCATGTGCTTAGCGCGGCGACCCGGGCCAATATCGCCTTTCTGCGCCCCTAAAGCGCTTTGCCTTTAAGCCATTTGCGCCACAAACAGCCAGGAAGACGGCACAGAATGGCACAAGCCCAAATACAACAATCCCCGCACAGTTGCCCATGCGGGGATTGTCATTTCAGCACCCTCGCAAACGAGGGCAAACCGAATTAGGCAGCGGACAGATCGTCAGCCGAAACGCGACCCGAACGGGAGTCGGTGCGCAGTTCGTAGTTGATCTTGTCGCCTTCCTGCGGGTGACGCAGGCCAGCGCGTTCAACAGCACTGATGTGCAGGAATACGTCGTTTCCGCCTTCGTCCGGCTGAATGAAGCCAAAGCCTTTGGTTGCGTTGAACCATTTAACGGTACCAGTTGCCATTTTAGTCTCTCCTATGAGTATATGTTGGCACAAACTGTCAGACAAAACCCCGCGTGGGTTCCATCCATCTTCCCGGAAATCAACCTAGGCGACCGAGCGCCGCGGGCGATTTCCTGTTTTTGACCGGCCTTGATCAGAGGTGCTACGCGCCCCCTTTGCCGGACCGGAATTTCTTGAATTGCGATTGGGGCGACCTGCATCTGCCGTCGCGCCGCTTTTACCCGTCGCGCCAGATTTTTCAGATGTTGATTTGCCCAAAAACGCAACGCTGGAGGCAATGCGGTTCTGATCGGCACTCTCGCCAACCGAACGGTTATTGCCACTATTGCGATTGCCCCGCTGCGCATTGCCGCGCACGGCCCCGCCATTGCCACCATGATTGCCATCACGACGGGTGGTGCGCGCCGGTGCGCCATCACGGCTGTCGCGCGCCACAAACCCTGCCTTTACTGGCTGACTGGCACGATCATCACCGTTCTGCGCGGCGCCATTGCTGCGGGTTTGTCCATCGGCAGCCGCTTTGCGGCCCCCTTTGTAACGGCCCTGCCCCGGCTTTGCCGCCTCGGCGGGCTGATTGCCCGAACGGTCATTGTGATGGCCCGCCGCACGACGGTTGCCTGTATCGCCCCGCCCCTTTCCTGGCGCAGAACGACCGGACTTGCCACCATTTGCCGCATTGCCACCGCGCGACCCGCGCCGCGCCCCTTGCGCCGGGCGATTGGCGGCGGCTTCGGCTTCGCTTTTGGCGGCAGCCTCGGCATCGCGACGGTCAATCACGGGGATGGACTGGCGGGTGGTGCGCTCAATATCGCGCAAAAGCCCGCGTTCATCATCGGCGCAAAAGGCAATGGCCTGGCCTGCCGCCCCACCGCGCGCCGTCCGGCCAATGCGATGCACATAGCTTTCCGGCACGTTAGGCAGCTCAAAATTAACCACATGGGTCACGCCATCAACGTCAATGCCGCGTGCGGCAATATCGGTTGCGACCAGCACCTGTACCTGCCCGTCCTTGAAAGCGGCCAGGGCACGTTCGCGCTGGTTCTGGCTTTTATTGCCATGAATGGCCGATGCACTGATTTTATTGGCTTCAAGGTGTTTTGCCACCCGGTCCGCCCCGCGTTTGGTACGGGTGAAAACCAGGGTGCGCACAAAGGCCGGGTTATCCAGCAGTTCCGCCAGAAGTGCGCGCTTGCGCGAGGCCTCGATCAGATAAACCGACTGATCCACCCGCTCTGCCGTGGTGGCAACCGGGGTGACGGAAACCTTGACCGGATCATGCAGCATGTCCCCGGCCAACTGACCGATCTGGGATGGCATGGTGGCCGAAAAAAACAGGTTCTGGCGCTTTTTCGGCAGCATTTTAACGATGCGACGGATCGGCGGCAAAAAGCCGAGATCCAGCATATGATCCGCCTCGTCAAGCACGACAACTTCCACCTGGGAAAGATTGACCTTGCCCGCATCAACATGATCAAGCAAACGGCCCGGCGTGGCCACCAGCACATCGACACCCGGCGTCAACGCCTTGATCTGCGGCCCGTGGGCCACACCCCCAACAACTACGGCAACACTGGTTTTGGTAAAACGGCCATAGGCGCGGAAGCTCTCGCCGATCTGGGCGGCAAGTTCGCGCGTCGGGGCCAGCACCAGAACACGACAATGGCGCGGTGCGGTCCGTTTATCGGATTTGGAAAGACGGTCAAGGGTAGGCAATGCAAAAGCAGCAGTCTTGCCGGTACCGGTCTGGGCAATACCCAGAAGATCTTTACCTTCCAGCAGGGAAGGAATCGCCTGGGCCTGAATGGGCGTCGGCGTAGCGTAACCTTCGTGCGTTAAAGCGCGAAGTACGGGCTCGGCCAAGCCGAGATCCGAAAACTGGGTCAAATAAATAGTTCTCTTGGGTTTGCGGCAGCAGACAAAGGGAATCGGCCCTTGATATGTTTCTTAAGACAGGTCTGCGCCTTGCATCTCTTCCGAATTACCCGCGTAGCAGGGCAAATCCATGCTGTTCTTCCGTAACCGCTCGACAGGCCGGAACAGGCTAACGTTCCCTCTACGCTACTGGAGCAATCAAATGACGCCCGTAAGATGCGCAGAGTTTTCCCCGAATGTCAAACGGGATATTTTCGTTTTCCCTCAAAGCCTTCGTCATAAAGCTGCCAAACTTAGTGTTTTGCGTCTAAAAAGACATTGCTCCTGTGCCACTCGATAAATTCCGTTTTGGGCACAAAACGATCGGGCAAAATCAACTCTGCCCCGTCAAATTTGCTGAAATACAACTTCGCAGCTTCACCACCTAATTGCACCAAACGACGGCTGAGCACGATACACAACTGATGATCAAGCGACCAAAAGCCAAGATCAAATGCTTTATCGTGAATAGAACACAATGAAATGCCGTTATCAGGCCGCAAACGTAAATGAGGCATCTGACTCCACGGAATAATGTGCGAAGCAACAAGCAACTCTGGAATGTTAAGCGCACAAACGCCGCAGCGATGCCGATAACCCGCCAAAACAGCAGTCCGAAAAAATGGCTGCCCAATACGCGTTTTGCGCTTCGCAACCGATTCAGTCATTTTAGGCATTTGGCCCGAAAATGGCACCGCGCCTTCGCTAAACTCATCTCGCCCAGCAACATCTTGACTGATTATCGCTTCATTGTCGCGATGGGCGAGCAAACTCTCTAGAGAGAGTTGCGCTCGCACAACTGTATTTTCAGTATCGGCGATAAATGATTCCATAATTTGGCGATCTGCCTTGCTGGCACCCGATAATCCCTTACCATTCATCGCTGGATCAAGACTCGCAAAATTGCACAGCTTCATAGCAAGCGAACTCGGCGTTCGATCTAAGAGCTTGGCAATCTCTATGATTCGGGGTTGATGTTGATGAAATTGGCCGAACTCCAACTCAAAATAGATATTTAGAGCAACCAAAAGTTCTGATTCGCTCCAGCGTCGCCCAGCCATTTAACACCAACCCTTCTCCATCGATCTTGATATTAGAGCCAAAACCGAAAAACTTTGAAAGGTATTTATTTACATTAGCTTAAGTAGGTCACTGCGCCAAAGCACCACAAGGATTATACACCGCACAGGGGTTCGTACCCGCAGCGCAGGGATTCATCGCCGCACACGGGTTGCTGGCCGCACAAGGATTGGCCGCCGCTGGAGCGCACGGATTACCCGCAGCTGCAGCACAAGGGTTGGCTGCCGCACAGGGATTCATCGCCGCACACGGATTCCCGGCAGCGCAAGGATTATACGCCGCGCAAGGATTCCCCGCCGCAGCGCACGGATTTGCCATGCACGGGCTGGCTGCGGCACAAGGATTTGCGGCTGCACAGGGAGTCGCCGCAGCACAGGGGTTTGCTGCCGCGCAAGGGTTTCCGCCACCCGATGCCGGGCGATTGGCCGGGGCGGGTTGTGCCATAGCAGGCGGGTTGGCCCCGCCTGCATGGCTAAAGTGATCAGCGGCGATGGCACCGGTGGCGGCCAGAAAAACCGCGCCATAAAGCAGATAATTACGATCGGTCATTTCTTTTTAAATCCATCGAGACCAAAAATCGGACGAACGGCAATGCCGAGCGCACTGCCCACAAAGGCGGCGACAAACCACAGCCAGCCATGCAAACTGCCCGAGGCAATGCCGCTAAACAGGGCGCCGATATTGCAGCCAAAGGCCAGCCGCGCCCCATAGCCCATCAAAACCCCGCCAATCGCCGCCGCAATCAGCGATGCCAGCGGCACACGCACCTTGGGCGCAAATTTGCCCGCCAGGGCCGATGCCAGGGCCGCGCCGATGATAATGCCGAAATTCATGACCGAGGTATCATCGGCCAATACCGAATTTTGAAGCGCACGCGCCGGGCCGGGCCAGGTCCAGAACGCCCAGTTTTCCACACCCACGCCCACGGCCTGGGCAATTTTTGCGCCCCACACGCCAAAACCGAAGGTAATTGACCACGGATGCCCCGTGACCAGCAGGGTCACAACATTCATCAGCGCCAGCAACAGGCCCGTGCCGACCAGCGGCCACGGCCCATGCAAAAACCGCGCGATGCCCCGGCGGGAGGGCGGTGAAACCAGCTCAAGCGCGCCATGTGCGCGGCGTTCAACAATCACCGTGAGCAAAGCCACACCTGCAAGGGCGACCAGTGTGACAATGATACCGCCAACCGGACCCAAAACACTGCCCAGCCCAACGGGCGGAATCGATGGCAGAGTTAGCCACATCGGCAAATGCGCTGTGCCCAGCAACGCGCCGACCACGAAAAATGCCAGCGTCACCAACATCCGGGCCGAACCACCACCGGCGGTAAATAATGTGCCGGAGCCACACCCGCCGCCAAGCTGCATGCCAAAGCCAAACAGCAGCGCGCCAACCAGAACCGACACCCCGACGGGTGCCAGCGCGCCGACCAGCGATGTGCCAAAGGGCGAGCCAAAAGCCAGCAGCGGCATAAAGGCAATGGCGGCAACGCCCACCATCAAAAGCTGGGCCCGCATCGCCCGCCCGCGCCGTTCGACCACCATGCGACGCCAGCCGCCGGTAAACCCGAACGATGCGTGATACAGCGCCAGGCCCAACACCCCGCCAATCAGATAAACCACCATCTGATGCAGGCTGACGGCCTGGGCAATGACCAGCGCCACCGCGGCAAAAATGACAGCGCAAATGACAGCCGGTCCACGATCAAACGAAAAAGAAGGCAAAGGGGCGGCCTGCATGCGCGCATTTGCCCCGCTTGTATCTGCCATAATGGATCCTGAAATTTTAGTATCGCCAACAGCCAGACGTGCCGCGACGGATTTCACGGATTTCATGGTGAAAATCCGCGGCACATCGCCAAAACGGGCAAAAATCGGCCCGGTCAGCCCGACATTCGCGCTGACCGGCCCCTTACAAAACCTGCCAAAATCTGCAACGAGCAGATTACTGGCTTTTCACCACGTCGCGCGACGGATCAGCGGCCCATTCGGTCATGGAACCGTCATACATTTTGGTGTTTTTGTTGCCCATCACTTCGGACAGACCGAACCACGCAACCGAGGCCCAATGGCCGGTATTGCAATAGGTGATTTCCTCGCTGTTGTCCGACACACCTGCCTTACCGGCAAGCTGTTCAATCACGTCGGCAGCAACAAATTTGCCGTCTTTGGCGTCATAGAATTGCGATTGCGAAATATTGACCGCACCGGGAATGGCGCCAAAACGGGCGACAACCGGGCTTTTGCTCTGACCGGTAAACTGGGCCTCGGGGCGGGCGTCAATCAGGGCGACACCCTTGGATTTTGCGGCGGCAACCTCGTCTTTTGTCGCCACCAGTTCGGGGCGAAAATGGGCCGCAAAGGCCACCTGCTGCGGTTTGACAGCATCGGTGGAAAGATCGCCATTTGATGCGACCCAGGCCCGCTGCCCGCCATCCAGAATGGTCACGGCATCATGGCCCAGCACCTTGAAGGTCCAGTAAACGCGGGTGGCGGCGGCAAAATCGCTGGAGTTAACGCCTGCGGGCACGATAACGACCTGTTTGTCATTATCAATGCCCAGGCTGCCGATGCGCTGTGAAATCACATCCACCGGCGGCAACATGCCGACAACATCGCCAACCTTGGCGCGCCAGCCAAATTTGCCATAAGACGCATCAACCGCACCGGGGATATGCCCGGCATCATAGGGATTGCCCGATTTGCCGGGCGAGCGAATATCCACAACCACCAAAGAGTCATTGCCAAGATTGTCGGCCAGCCAGCCGGCATCCACCAGCGGCTTTTCCGTCAGGCGTTCGGCCTGGGCCGCACTGGCCCCCATCATCATCACGACGGCAGCAATTCCTGCCAAAATACGGGAACGCATTGTTTGCACCCTCCAAAAGAATCTGCGAATTTGTAGTTCTTATATATTTCCCATCATCAATTCGTCAAATTATTTATATTAACACACAATTAATGTGATTTTTGATGGCAAAAATCAGGGACGGCACATCACACCGCGCAACCGGCCCTGCCCCGGCACGCGGCGCCTATTCCAAACAACGGGAATCTTGTTAAACGCAATAAACGTCAGGGACGCAAACCGCTCAGATAGCGGGCATATTCTCCGGCGAAGGCGGCATGGACATCCGCCCCGCGCAAGACCGGCGGGCGGCTGAGATAGCCATGCAGGCTGGCAATGATAAATTCCGCCACGGCCGATGCCTGCACATCGGTGCGCACATATTTGGCAAATTGCGCCCGGCTGATATGCCCGGCCAGGCCGCGCCGCCAATAGCGATACACCCCGTCAATGCGTTTGCGGGTCACATCATCCATGTCATCGGCACTTGATGCCAGGCGCGCCAGCGGGCAGCCATGTGTCAGGATTTCCGGCGCGTCATCGGTACCCAGGCGATCCACCTGGGTCATCAGGGCGGGCAAAACATCCTCTTCAAAGGCCAGCGCGTCGAGCCATATCTCGTCGACATAGGCAGGCAGGCATTCCTCGATCACGGCATTGGCAAGCTGTGCCTTGCTGCGGAAATGATGATAAAGGGCCCCTTTTGTCACCCCGGCCAGATCAATGATATTGGCAATCGAGGCCGCCGCAATCCCGGCGCGGCGGATTTCGGCAAAACCGGCATCCAGCAGCTTTTGCCGGGTCCCGTTGGGGTCACGCGGCAGGCGCGTACGGATCTGCCGTCCTGCGCCATTTTTGATGTCGCGCCGCCAGCCCTCGCCGCTTTCGTCATCATCGCCCAGAACCAGCGGGGCAAGGTGTTTGTAATCGCTCATATTTTTTGATGCGCCATATCATCCCAAAAGATGACAAAGCGTTACCTCTTTTCTATCGCGCGTCAATACAACCTGTGACGAATCCCGCGACAAATCGCATCCCCTGCCTGTGCGAATGCAGTTTTTGTCCCTGCCCCTTGCAATTGCGAAATAATCGGGCTCTATTTGCAGGCGCATTGCACGGGCCTGCCTGCGATATAAATCGTATCCCTGCGGGCCATGCGGCCATCCTCGCCCCGACGGATAAAAAATGTACATTCATTCAATTGCCTTTGTCGCCGCCGAAACAAAAATCGCCCAGGATGCCATGTATCGGCTCAAGCACCGCTATGGCCATGTTTCGCCCGACAAGGCCGAAGTCATTGTCGCCCTTGGCGGGGATGGCTTCATGCTTGAAACCCTGCATCGCTATATGGGCCGCAAGGTGCCGATTTATGGCATGAATCGCGGCACGGTCGGCTTTTTGATGAATGAATTTCGCGAAATCGACCTGCCAGAGCGCATCCAGGACGCCCAGACCGTCAAGCTCCATCCCCTGCAGATGGAGGCCCATACCAAGGATGGTGGCTCCATGTGTGCGCTGGCGATTAACGAAGTGTCGCTGCTGCGCGAAACCCGCCAGGCCGCCAAACTGCGCATTAAAATTGACGGGGTGGAGCGCCTGCCCGAACTGGTGTGCGATGGCGCACTGGTCTGCACCCCGGCAGGCAGCACCGCCTATAACCTGTCCGCCCACGGGCCGATCCTGCCGATGGGAAGCGGCCTTTTGGCCTTAACGCCGATCAGCCCGTTTCGCCCGCGTCGCTGGCGCGGGGCATTGCTGCCCGAAAAGGCACAGGTGATATTTGAAATTCTGGAACCCGAAAAACGCCCGGTTTCCGCCGTGGCCGATTATACCGAGGTTCGCGATGTGTCGCGCGTCATCATCCGCGAGGATACCAGCATGGATATCCGCCTGCTGTTTGACCCGGAACACAATCTTGAAGAACGCATCCTGAAGGAACAGTTTGTCGAATGAGCACCCAACCAAGCGAAAAGACCCTGGACTGGCTGGCGAAACTGATTGCGCACAAAACCACCAGCCTTGATTCCAACCTTGCCCTGATCAACCAGGCACAGGACTTCCTCAAAGGTCTGGGCTATCGGTGCCATACCGTGTTTGACGACGACCACGGCAAAGCCAACCTTTATGCCTCCATCGGCCCCGATGTGCCCGGCGGCATCATCCTTTCCGGGCATAGCGATGTGGTGCCCGTCGAAGGCCAGGTCTGGCAAAGCGACCCTTTCACCACCGAAATTCGCGGCGACAAACTTTATGGCCGCGGATCGTGCGACATGAAGGGGTTTCTCGCCTGCCTGATGGGCCGGGCGGAGGATTTCGCCAAGGCCGACCTGCGCGTCCCCATCCATATCGCCTTTACCTATGACGAGGAAGTGGGCTGCATCGGGGCGCCGCGCCTGGTGGAAATGATCAATGACCTGAACTGCAAACCGGCCATGTGCATTGTCGGCGAGCCGACCAGCATGCAGGTGATTACCCAGCATAAAGGCAAATTTTCCGGCCGTGCTCATGTCACGGGCCGTTCGGGCCATTCATCGCTGCCCGGCGAAGGGGTCAATGCGGTTGAATATGCCGCCGAACTGATTGTATTTTTAAAACAGCTTGGCAAAAAATTCCGCGACGAAGGCCCGCATGATGACGGCTTTGTCCCCAGCCACACCACGGTCCATACCGGGCTGATCCAGGGCGGCACGCAGCTTAATATTATTCCGCAGAACTGCTGGTTCGATTTTGAATATCGCAACCTGCCCCTGCATGACCGCGCCGAAATTCGCCAAACCATTCAGGAATACATCGACACTGTTCTGCACCCGGAAATGCGCGAAACCTACGATGATGTTGGTATCGAAATCGAAACCATGTCGGATGTGGCCGGCCTTGCCACCGGCGATGATGATGACGTCACCCGCCTTGTCATGGAACTGACCGGCGCCAACACCACCGGCAAAGTCAGCTTCGGCACCGAAGCCGGCATCTTCGCCGAACTGGGCGACATCCCCACCGTCGTCTGCGGCCCCGGCAGCATCGAACAGGCACATAAGCCGGATGAGTTTATTGCACTTGATCAGTTGGTTCGGTGTGAAGTGTTTTTGGATAAGTTGGTGAGGGTGCTCTGTTAAACACAAATGGCGGTGAATAACCTTCACCGCCATTTTACGCATCTACTCAGTCATCATATGAAATTTTCAGAACACCCTGCCTCATCATATCTGACAAAACATCAGCATTATCTGAAATCTTTCTCTGAAAATCGCGATTAAACGAAAAGCCGCCCCACATCAACATCATTGCACTCTGACCGACTTCAGACAGAGACACCGGATATTCCGGCTCAAATTGAATGGACAGCTTCCCACCTCCTTCTGACAAAACCCGGCCTAAAATGCTGAAAGATTCTTTTTGAAATTCGGTTTGCGAAGGAAAATACTGAGAACTTTGAGCGAACTTGTCGCTCAATTTCTGGCGATATTCACTTAGAGGCATCGCCAAACCAAGTTCGGCGCTTTTATAGTCAATTATGCGGTCTCCAAGTCCCTTATCTTCAAGACTAACTGAAGCATATTCCAACTGGCCTTGAGAGAACAACTTCAACAGATTATCGATCCCGCGCAAACTGTCGAAATTTTCCGGACGGATCATCATCGGAACCTGAAAACGATTTAATCGAACTTCACTTTCAAATTCGCCGATTTTCGGAAGAGAAACATTGACCATTGTGGACATATGATCACGACTTGGATCATACTCATAGTCAATCATTATATGTCCCTGAAGATTGGTCACCCCAAGCGCAATGGCATTTCTTCCACTGATAGAATCAATCGGGGTATTAATATCATACAATTTAATATTGATACTCTCGATAATATTGGTTTGATCATCGATATCGATATTCGAAAGTTCCACATTATTTATTGTCGTGTATCCTCCCCCCATATCCACACGAACTTTGCTCAGGGTTACAGTCCCAAATACAGATGCACTTATATCTTTATACTGAACGCGTCGATCAAGCCGGTTTTCATGCAAAAATGTGCGAATACGATCCTCTGCGCGAGAACTTGCAACACTGGAAACAGTAAAATAGCCCGCACCTAACAAAACACATATAGCGCCGCCTACAAACAAGCCTTTTTTCTTGCCCGTTTTTTTTACTGCAACAATATCGCTATCATCCATTTTCCGGTCGGTCATTTGCCGATTTCCTCCTCATTATGGTCAACAGGAGATACCACAGACCAACCGGGAAATTGGGACTTCACATAATTAGAAATTTCACCGTCATTCATGCACATTCTGTCTTCGCACACTCTCGCTTTCTCAACAGAGATCAACGGACGAATTTCCCCGTTAATTTTTTGAGAATTCACCCAGCCGCTTACAAATATCCATTTCCCCTCTTGCAAATCATCACCTTGCAAATACACTCGATTTGGCCATTTTGCCGCATAGCCAAAATTCGTCTTATTACCGACTTTTACAAATACGCGAACTGGCAAAGGCGCTTTTCGCTGATACGCAGAGGCAGCCAAATCATAGGGATTATCAAAACTTGGATTACCGTCAAAATGAAGAGCTGCGAGCTTGGACGGAACCGTATCCGAACCTGAGAGAGACTGGTACAGTTTAAGTGCCTCGCGATCTATCTGAGCTTGCTTGGCACGCGCCACTTCCAACTCATGCGCTTTTTGAGCTGCAACAAGTTCTTGTTCACGAGCCCTGCTCTTTTGTTCTGCCAAAAGACGCTCTGCCTGCTCGGCTTTTCTTGCTGTCTCAAAGTCTTCAGAAGTGTGGTGAGCTAGCAGGAAATTCGCATTTCGTCCGGTGTAAATCTTCACATCCAAAAATTTTGCCGTGAAGCGGAAAGAACGATTCCAGCTTTCCCCGACAACGCCTTCGGATGATAATTTAAGCAAATACTTGACAGTCACGTGATTACCGCTGTTTTGCAGTTCATCAACTGATTTACGTCCAAGTTCACCTGGTAGATATAATTTCGTTGTAAATTGTTTTGGCAGCGTCTCAAAAACTACAGACAGCACCCCATGCAAATAGCTATCATCATAATTCTCAGTATAACGGCAAGTATCCCCAAGCCTAAAGCCATTGGGCGTAAATCCTCCAATATCAAGCATATTGGTAGAAAAATCATAACTCCGGCGCACATTATAAGTCTTGGTTAACTCAAATATATCGCCTGAATTTTCAATCTTTTTTTCAACGATACCTTTCTGTTGCAAAAGCCAGTCACGCAGGTCAAATTCATTTTTGTATACGCTGAGATATGCTTTACAATTTTGTACAGAAGCAACATGTTGAAACGTTCTACTGTCTTTTCTAGCCTCTGGATCTACTTTCATCGCCAAGTAGGCAAGTGACAAAAAATCCAATCGATTTGGCTTCGGATCTTTCTTTTCGGCAACAACTTTGTCAGGTTCAGTTTTTTCAGGCTTAGACGTTTGCGAAGCATCAGCAACGACCTTTTCTTCTCCAGCCGTCTTTTGATCTCTCTTTAGCTGAGTATCAGGAAAAACTTGGTCAACCTGTTGAGGTTTTTCTACTGCCGTCTCGCCCTTTGCTTGGTCTTTCGACGTTTGCGCATCTCCACTCACAACAACGGACCAACCTTCGGCCTGCGAAATGATAAACTTACGGATCGCCACATCCGGTGCAGAGGGTTCAAACACGTCAATTTCGGCAGTTTTCATTTGTGGACAAGACGAAGAAAACAAGCCTGAAATTTTCGGAAACAGCTTTTCTTCCGTTCCCTTTAAAGGGCTATCCTTCTTACGTTCCAGGTGCAAAATAGAGTTTTCTGCACACCAATTCTCGCCCCCAACCCCAAACAGCTCGATACCCAGTTTTTCTGAACGGGCAATAAGTTTATTTTCAGAAGCAATCGCAAAGCTACTAACGCCGTTGATAATTACGCCAGCAAGCAATACAGCACAGCAAAACTTATATCGCATTATTCAATCTCCCAAACACCGTCCGGCGCTTTGCAAGCTGAATAATTTTGCTGTTTCACATCCGTCCCGTTACTGATCTTCATCGAAACGTCTCGACATTCCGTTTGTACCAGCAATGTTTCCGTCTCGAACTCAGTGTCCAGATCAATGACATCAGAACTGACTTCAGCGGTCTCGACGACGGGTTCCTGTTTATTGTAGGTAACTTCTGACTTTACGGAGGAAGTCGAGACAGTTTTTTCTATAACTTCAGAGGTGTCGTTTACTTCAGATTTGGCGACTTCGACCTGGGTTGGCTCGACAGTCGGCACAGGCATCGACAACAAAGTATGATAAACATAGCCGACAGCCTTATTTCCCCGACCGACAAGATACCATTCACCATTACTAACACTACCGACTGCAGTCACCAAAGTTCCTGCTTTCAAAGACGTCAAGACGTCAGACGACGTCGAAGGTGCTGCACGAACATTGGCCCCTTTTGCAACAATTCGATCTGCACCGACAATGGTCATACCGACTGGGCTGGCAACCACCTTTGGACGCTGAACGGCCACTTCCTTGGCGACTTTACGGGTGTTGCGCGGAGTGATTTCAGCCTTTGCTCCGGTATCAGGATTACTCCAGCTTACAACACGGCCATCTGGTTGATTTTCAAGTGCAACGGATGTCGTTTTCTGCACTGATTTGGCATCCTGTGGGTCAAGCATCCCGCCCAACCAGTCACCAATCATATAGCCTGCGGCAACACCGATCCCCGTTGCCAGAAGCTGCCCCGTTCCTTTGCCAAACTGCGCACCTAGCACTGCGCCACCAACCGCACCAACCAAAGAACCAACAGTCTGTCCTGTCGTTTTGTCACAGGCCCCCAAAGCCAGTGCACCAGACAGCACCAATGCGGTCGTGCTCCGCATCAACATTTTAGTCATTTAACCCCCAATCAAAAGATAACCCAAGTCTCCCTTAATCAGGTTTACCTAGCGAGGGATTTTTCTGTCAATTAATCAACTCAAACAAAACGAAACAAAACTCAAAACCTATACACATTTTGAGAAAACTTTATACAAACCTATCCTTTTTATACCCATGAACTATCAGGTCGTAGTACAATGCCAACACGTTCTGTTTTTCTTTTTGAATTATGCCGCAACTTATTTTGTTGCCATTGATTCTGCCTTATGCTCCTCCCCCACCCGTTTGGTAACATTAAAGCTATCAGCCGACGCCGCCTGCCACCAGATGTTGTACGGCGTCTCTTCCGGGGCGTTGATAAGCTGGTTTTCCGCCACAAACGGGTAAATCTGATCCGCCGTGCGGGCTTCGGTGGGGCTGATGCGGTGGAAGAGGTGGTGGGGTTCGAGGTCGTGGATGCTTTCAAGGCCCGCTGCGCAGGAGATTTGCAGGGCGGCGCGCACGGTTTTGCGGTGGAAGCGTTCGACCTGTTCGGCTTTATCGGCAACCACAAGGCCGCGCTGGCGGTGCGGGTCCTGGGTGGCAACACCGACCGGGCAGTTGCCCTTGTGGCAATTCATGGACTGAATACAGCCAATCGAAAACATGAAGGCGCGGGCAGCATTAACCCAGTCCGCGCCGAGCGCGATGGCGTGCGCAATGCCGCTGCCGGAATGGACCTTGCCACTCGCCCCCAGGCGGACATGTTTTTTAAGACCGGTTCCCACCAGCGCATTGCGCATGATCACCAGCCCGTCATAAAGCGGCTGGCCGACATGGTTTGAAAGTTCAATCGGGGCAGCGCCGGTGCCACCCTCGGCCCCGTCCACGACGATAAAATCCAGATATATCCCGGTTTCCAGCATCGCCTTGGCAATGGCAAAGGGTTCGTGCGGGTGGCCCACGCACAGCTTGATACCCACCGGCTTGCCGCCGGAAAGATCACGCAGGCGGGCGGCGAATTCCAGCATTTGGCGCGGGGTGGAAAAGGCCTTGTGCGCAGCGGGGGAGACGCAATCCTGCCCCTGGGGCACCTTGCGGGTTTCGGCAATTTCCGGCGATACCTTGGCCGCTGGCAGCACCCCGCCATGACCGGGCTTTGCCCCCTGGCTGAGTTTTATTTCGATCATTTTGACCTGATCGGTGCAGGCGGCTTTGACAAACAGGTCTTCGTCAAAATTGCCATCCTCCGTCCGGCAGCCAAAATAGCCCGAACCGATTTCCCATATCAGATCGCCGCCACCCTTGCGGTGATAGGGGCTAATCGAGCCTTCGCCGGTATCATGGGCGAAATTGCCCATTTTCGCACCGGTATTCAGTGCCTCGATCGCGCGGGCGGACAGGGAGCCAAAGCTCATGGCGGAGATATTGAGGATCGAGGCATTATAGGGCTTGCTGCATTGCGGGCCGCCAATGGTAATGCGCGGGTCCGTGTCGGGCACGTCGGTCGCGGCGATGGAATGGCTGATCCAGCGATATTCGTGGGCGTAAACATCAAGCTCGGTCCCGAAGGGATGATTGTCTTCCTCGTCCCGTGCACGTTCATAGACCAGGCGGCGTTGATCCTGGTTAAAGGGGCGGCCTTCGAGATCGCCCTCGACAATATAGGTCCGCAAATAGGGCCGCAGATCCTGAAACAGGTAACGCGCCCAGCCCAGCACCGGGTAATTGCGCAAAATGGCATAATCGCGCTGGAAAACATCATGGATGGCCAGGGCCAGAACAGGCAGGCAAATCACCAGCCCCCACAGCCATGACGCGGCAAAAAACGCCGCAATCAGGCAAAAAACCGTCCCCGCAACCGCCAGCAAAGGCAAAATCGCCCGAACCAGACCATTACCACCGGCAAAAGCGGACACGAATGTTTGTTTTTTAGCCATCAAAGGTTCCAGTTCTGGTCAGCACAATATGTCGCGGGAGGAAGAAAACAGGGCAAAAGCATCCCTACTGGCACCGGGGCAAGCCAGCCTTTGGCACCCTTTGGCTGCTTGCCCCGGCACCGTGCAGGATCAAAGATCGCGCAGATATTTAAAGTTGGTTTTCAACTGCTCGATCACTTCGGTTCCTCGGCCATTCAGCACCATTTTGGCCTCGCTTAACGCATATTTGCCAAGCTGTTCGGGGCTGGTATGGGGCGGCATGGCAACGGCATAACGGTCGGTTTTGACATCGAGCAATACCGGGCCTTCATGGTTCATCGCCATTTCAAGGGCATCATCCAGTTTTTCCGGGTCATCAACCTGCACACCGCGAATGCCGCAAGCCTCGGCAATGGCGGCGAAATCGGGGTTGGTCATTTCCGTCTGGAAATTGGGGATACCGGCAAGCTGCATTTCAATTTCCACCATGCCGAGGCTGGAATTGTTATAGACCACCATTTTCACCGGCAACTGATATTGCCCGATGGTCGCCAGATCGCCCAGCAGCATGGAAATGCCACCATCACCACACAGCGCAATGCTCTGGCGGCCATCTCCGGCCAGAGCCGCGCCAATGGCCTGGGGCATGGCATTGGCCATCGACCCGTGCGAGAAAGAGCCCATAAAGCGACGCTTGCCGGTACTTTCAAGGTACCGCGCCGCCCATACCGTGGTCATGCCGGTATCGGCGGTGAAAATGGCATCGTCATCGGCCAGACGGCTGATCGCGGCGGTCAGATATTCCGGGCTGATCTCGCCTTTTTTGCCCGGTTTTTGCGCATGGTAGGCCATATTGTCGCGGTCGTCTTTGGCCGCCTTCAAACGGTCCTGAAGGAAGCTGTCATCCGCGCGGGTTTCAAGGCGCGGCAACAGGGCATCAAGTGTTGCGCGCACATCACCCACCAGCCCCATTTCCACATGGGTGCGCCGCCCCAGCCGTTCGCCATGCGTTAACACCTGGGCAATGCGGGCATCGGTTTGCAGAAAATCCTTCCACGGGAAGTCGGTGCCCAGCAGCAACACCACGTCGGCCCCGGCAATGGCATCGGCACAGGCCCGACCACCGATAAAGCCGGTCATGCCGACACCATTGGGGTTGTCATGTTCCAGTGCCATTTTACCCTTGAGGGTCCAGCCGACCGGCGCATTCAGGCGACGGGCAAGTTCGCGCACCTGGTCGCGCGCCGCATCACACCCCATACCGCCATAAATAAACGGGCGTTTGGCCCCGGACAGCATTTTTGCCAGATCATCGAGCGCGCCATCATCGGGGCGCAGCACGGTTTGCGGGCGATAAACCGGGGAGGCAATGGCATTTTCGGGCAAATCCAGCGGCAGAATGTCGCCACTATAGCCAAACACGCCAACGCCCTTGCGGGTGATGGCATTTTGCAGGGCCTGCTGAAGCATCCTTGGCGCCTGTTCGGGAATTTGTGCCAGTTCGTTATACCAGCTACAGCCATCAAACATGCCAAGATCGGTTTCCTGAAACGATTCCATGCCATAATCGGCGCGGTCAATGGTGGATGGCAGAGCAATCACCGGTGCGCCCCAGCGATGCGCATCGTAAAGACCATTGATCAAATGAACGTGACCGGGGCCGGAACTTCCCGCGCAACAGCCAATCCCGCCCAAAATGCCTTCGGCCATTGCGGCATAGGCCCCGGCTTCTTCGTGGCGCACATGGATCCAGTCAATCCGCCCGTCCCGGCGAATGGCATCATTGAGAAGATTAAGGCTGTCGCCGGTCACGGCATACAGGCGTTTGACCCCGGCATCGGCCAGCATATCGACAATGGTTTCTGCAATGGTGCGCGACATGACGTCTCCTTTGAGCGGCAGAAAAACAACGGTCAGGGCGCGGTTTCGGCAGAACAGGCGGGCGCGTCCCAAAAGGATATGTGTCGAAGAACGTCGTCTGGCCAGGCTGGCAAACGACAACAGGATAAGAAAACGCCCTGCAAGCGCACACAAAACCGTGTGCAGCGCGAAACCGGCCACATGCCATGATAACGCCGCAAAACTCTGCCGGTTCCACCGGGGTGCCGATCATCCGGCAAAGGGGCGTTTTTTGCCCGGCACCGTCCCGTCATCAAACAGGAAAATCATCCTATACAGATATATCGGAACTTGACGCCTCACTCACATTTGGCCAAAACAAAAGAGCCGGTGCGCAAAGCACCGGCTCTCTGTCACGCGCATCCGACGGCGGGGTCGGGGGACTCGCAGATTATTCTGCAAACCGTCGAAGGCGCGGGAACAAAGCCGGTCCGGTATCAACGGACCGGCTTTTGTTTTGGGGACAGGCGGTCATCCGCCTGCCCCGATAGCGTTATCACAGCGCCGGGCTGTCATCGGCGACCGGCTTTTCCTTTTCCCGGCGATCCTTGCGGCTAAAGGTACCGACAATCACCATAAAGAACAGCGGGACAAAGAAAATCGCCAGGAAGGTCGCGGCAATCATACCGCCCATCACCCCGGTGCCCACCGCGATACGCGCCGCCGCACCGGCCCCGGTACTGATGGCAAGCGGCAGAACGCCCAGGGTAAAGGCCATCGAGGTCATGATGATCGGCCGCAAACGCTGCCGGGCGGCTTCAACCGTTGCTTCCAGCAGTCCCATCCCGTCCTCGTAGAGATCACGGGCGAATTCCACAATCAGAATGGCGTTCTTCGCCGACAGACCAATCGTGGTCAGCAGGGCCACCTGGAAGTAAACGTCGTCCGGCAGACCACGCAGCAGGGCGGCACCCACGGCACCCAAAACGCCCAGCGGCACCACCAGCATCACGGAAACCGGGATCGACCAGCTTTCGTAAAGGGCGGCCAGACACAGGAACACGACAATCACCGACAGGGCATAAAGCGCGGGTGCCTGGTCGCCTGCTGCCCGTTCTTCATAGGACAGGCCCGTCCATTCCAGACCAATGCCCTGGGGCAGTTTGGCAACCATTGCCGCCATTGCATTCATGGCATCACCAGAGCTGACCCCCGGTGCCGCCTGCCCCTGAATATTGACAGAAGGCAAACCGCTAAAGCGTTCCAGACGGGGCGAACCATATCCCCAATCCATCGTGGCAAAGGCCGAAATCGGCACCATCTGCCCCTGATTATTGCGGACATACCAGTTTTCCATATCCTTGGGCATCATGCGGAATTTGGCATCTGCCTGGACATAGACCTTTTTCACCCGGCCGTTTTCCATGAAGTCGTTAACATAGCTCGACCCCCAGGCGGTAGACAGCGTGTCGTTAATATCGGCAATCGAAACGCCCAGCGCCTTGGCCTTTTCCTGGTCGATATTAACCTCGAATTGCGGCATGTCATTCAGGCCGTTCGGGCGTACACCCTGCACGGACGGGTTCTGGGCTGCCATGCCCAGCAACTGGTTGCGGGCCGAAATCAGGGCATCGTGCCCCAAACCGCCGCGATCCACCAACTGCATGTCAAAACCGTTCGCCGTTCCCAGTTCGACAATGGCCGGCGGGGTAAAGGCAAAGGCCATTGCTTCCTTGATTGTGGCAAAGAAACCATAGGCCCGCCCGACAATGGCCTGAACCGATTGCTGGGGCTGACTGCGTTTTGACCAGTCCTTGAGACTGACAAAGGCAATACCGGCATTCTGGCCGCTACCGGCAAAACTGAAGCCCGCCACGGTAAAGATACCGTTCACATTGTCCTTTTCGTCATTCAGGAAATGGCCTTCGATCTTTTTAAGAACATCAACCGTGCGTTCCTGCGAGGCCCCGGCGGGCAACTGAACCATCGAAAACAGGATGCCCTGGTCTTCGTCGGGCAGGAAGGAAGACGGAAGCCGGGTGAACAAAAAGGCAAGCCCGCCCACCAGAACAACATAAATCGCCAGATAGCGCCATTTGCGCTGCACCACATGGCCGACACTGCCCTGGTAAAACGTATTCGTCTTTTCAAAACCCCGGTTAAACAACCCGAAAAAGCCCTTGCGGGTGTGCGGATCCTGATGGGAATTTTTAAGCAGCGTTGCACAAAGGGCCGGTGTCAGCACGATCGCCACAATCACCGACAAAATCATCGCCGAGACAATGGTGATCGAGAACTGGCGGTAAATCGCCCCGGTGGAGCCCGAGAAAAACGCCATCGGGATAAACACCGCCGAAAGCACCAGGGCAATACCGATCAGCGCCCCGGTAATCTGTTCCATTGACTTGCGTGTGGCGTCACGCGGGGATAGACCGTCTTCAAACATCACGCGTTCGACGTTTTCCACCACCACGATGGCATCGTCCACCAAAAGGCCGATCGCCAGCACCATGCCGAACATGGTCAGGGTGTTAATGGAAAAACCGAATGCCGCAAGCACGCCAAATGTCCCCAAAAGCACCACCGGCACGGCGATGGTCGGGATCAGGGTGGCGCGCCAGTTTTGCAAAAACAGGAACATCACGAGGAACACGAGAACAATCGCCTCGATCAGCGTATGAACCACTTCCTCGATCGAGATTTTCACAAACGGCGTCGTGTCATAGGGATAAACGATTTCAACGCCGGACGGCATATAGCTTTTCAGCTCGTTAACCCGGTTCTTGACCGCTTCGGCCGTATCAAGCGCATTCGCACCAGTGGCAAGGTTGATACCGATACCAACGGAATCCCTGCCATTATAGCGCGCGACAATATTGTAGCTTTCCGCCCCGATTTCAACACGTGCCACATCGCCCAGGCGCACCTGGGAGCCATCGGTATTCACCCGCAACAGAATGTTGGAAAATTCTTCGGGTGTCTCAAGGCGGCTTTGCGCGGTAATGGTCGCGTTGATCTGCTGGCCGTCAACGGCCGGTGCCCCGCCGATCTGCCCGGCGGAAACTTCGGTATTCTGGGCTTCGATGGCGCTGCGCACATCGGAAACCGTAATACCATAGCTGACCAGCTTGAACGGATCGAGCCACACGCGCATGGCGTGCTGCGCCCCGAACACCTGCACACTGCCCACACCATTCACCCGCGAAATCGGGTCTTTGATGGTATTGGAAACAAAATCCGCCAGGTCATGGGCGCTAATATTGCCATCCGAGGACACAAACCCCACCACCATCAGGAACGACCCGCTGGATTTGGTGACATTAATGCCCTGCTGCTGCACCTGGCTGGGCAGGATCGACATCGCGGCCTGCAATTTGTTCTGCACCTGAACCTGGGCAATATCCGGGTTGGTCCCGGAATTGAAGGTCAACGTCACTTCCGCCCGCCCGGTGGAATCACTGGTCGAAGACATGTAACGCAGGTTATCAAGCCCGTTCATCTGCTGTTCGATGACCTGGGTGACGGTATTTTCAACCGTCTGGGCCGACGCCCCCGGATAGTTCGCCGTGATCTGCACCGACGGCGGCGCAATTGACGGATACTGTTCGATCGGCAATTGCAGGATCGACAGCCCCCCGGCCAACATGATGACGAGGGCAACCACCCAGGCAAATACCGGGCGATCAATGAAAAACTTTGCCATCAGATACTATCCTTATCGGGATGCCGGCTTTGCGCTGTCGTCACCCTTGACGGCAACCGGTTTTACCGGTTTGCCCGGGCCGACAAGCTGCAGGCCATCGACAATGATGCGGTCTCCGGGATTCAGGCCCTTGGTCACAATCCAGTCCTCTCCCTTGGACTGCTCGATGGTCAGCGCCCTGGCTTCAACTTTGTCATCGGATGAGATGGTATAGACATAGGCCGATCCATCCGGGCGGCGCATCACGGCGCGCTGCGGCACGAGATAGGCATTGTCAACCTCGCCCTGCTCCACAAAGGCCCGCACGAACATGCCCGGCAGCAACACCTGGTCGGGATTGTCAAACACCGCACGCAACCGAACGGTCCCGGTGGTTTCATTTACCGTCACGTCGGAAAACTGCAATTTGCCGATATGGGAATACTGGTCGCTGGTGCTGTCGATCATCAGGCGGACATCAACACCTTCACCATCCGGGGCACTTTTGATCTTGCCCGAATCAATCCCCTGCTTGATACGCATCAGGCGGCCACCCGCCTGGGTCACATCGACATAAATCGGATCAAGCTGGGTGATGGTCGCCAGGGCCATTTCCTGATTGGCCGTTACCAGCGCCCCTTCCGTCACGCTAGACGCCCCGATTTTACCGGGGATCGGTGCCGTCACGGTGGTATATTGCAAATTGATGCGCGCGGTATCCACCTGGGCACGGGCTGCCGCAACACTGGCCTTGGCCTGGGCTTCGGCAGCGATGGCATCATCACGGGTCTGCTCGCTCACAGCCTGGGTCTTGATCAGCTTGTCATAACGCGCACGGGTTTTGGTCGCCTGGTCCAGGGTGGCACGTGCACGGGCAAGGTCCGCCTGGGCGGCATCCACATTGGCAAGATAAACGCTCTGGTCGATCTGATAAAGCTGTTGACCGGCCTTGACGGTCGCCCCTTCGGTGAAGTTGCGCTCCTGAATGATACCATCGACCTGCGGGCGCACATCGGCCTTGCGATACGCAACGGTACGACCGGGCAGTTCAGCCACCAGCCCAATGGTTTGCGGTTGAACCTCGACAAAATTTACCTGGGTGGCAGGTGCCTGCTGTTGCTGTGCAGCGGCATTGTCGCCGTCTTTCTGCGAATCGCAACCGGCAACAAAAACCACCAGTGCCGCCAGACTGGCAGCCTTCAGACACGAACGAACGGACAAAATTTTCTTCCTTCCAGTCCCGAAAAGCAAAACCATTCTGGCGGTCTTGCCATTGCTTTTAATAATACTGTACTGTACAGTACATATTGTGCAGCGCCGAAGCAAGCCCCAAAAAAACAAGCTTTTGGAGAATCATGAACGAGCCCTCAAAGTCTGTCCACAAGCACAACGCGCGCGGCGAAGCCCGCCGGCGTGCCATGCTTGATGCCACATGGCAAATCCTCTCCGAAAAGGGTTTTGCGGCGGTAACGCTCAATGATGTGATCTCCCTTTCCGGCGGATCGCGCACGACCCTGTACGAGGCGTTTGGTGGCAAAGATGGTCTTATTGCATCCGTCCTGACAGAAAAGTGTCAGGAGTTTTGTGAAACACTGCAAACTTCGCTGCGCTCTGACCGGCCCGCGCATGAAGCCCTGCTGGATTTCACAATCATCATGACCGAAAAAAGCATGAATGAGGACTCCCTTCGGATCATGAATTTCCTTCAAGTCGAAATGCACCAGTTTCCCGGAATTCGCGAAACCTTCCTGCAAAACGGCCCCGATGTCATTAGCCGGCGCGTCAGTGACTTTTTCAAACACCATACAGATAACGGAACGCTCAATATCTCCGACCCGGATTTCGCGGCCCGCATGCTTCTTACCATGATTCACGGGCAATGGCGCGACACCCTGATCGAAACCATGCCACCTTATCACCCCACGCACGCGGAAATCGAACACCGGGCAAGGCAACTGGTCGATCTTGTGTTGAACGGTGCCCTGCCGCGCCGTACATGATCCCGGACACACCCTCATACGCGGATGACCTGTGGCATTAAGGGTCTATCACCCGCGTTTGTTTTGCAATGCAAAACTTGATTAACTTTTTAACCGGTTCTGGCCTCCTTGATCGCTTTTCATCCGCGCGTGCCGTCCATCTTTAAGCTCTACCTATCGTCTTTCGCCGCCATTTCCCGCCCTGGCATCCCAGGCACGGTCAATGACGACCACGACCACGACATATCGGGCAACCACAGGCATGGCGTCCGGTCGGGCAAATCCGGTCGGTTTACCTGGTACGATTGCGCATCCGTACGTTTTTTGCCCCGCCCCATCGGATATGGACCGGTGACAATGCAAAAATATCAACCGTTCGCTTCGCGCCATCGCCCACAGCCCTTCCCCTCCCCCTCCGGTGACGGAAAGGCTGTGTCTGCCCCATCTTCACCAAAATCATCTGTCACGATGCCATCATTGTTTCATGACCAGCGAGACCATTTTAAATGACTCTGGCCACCCTTTTCCCCCCATACCGCCCCGTTGCCGCGCGCCTGTCCCCGATTGCCGGGCTGGGCATCGGGCTGTCGCTCGTGGCCCTGCTGGCCCTGCCCCGTGCCGCCTTGGCAATGGAGGTGGCGCAGGCCCGCGCCATTGTGCAAAAAATCATGGCACAGCATGACATCACTGCAACGGAAAAAACCGCCACCGCCCAAAACGGCGTGGCCCGTTTCGGGTTTAACGATGTGCATGTGCCGCTTGGCACCTATGACGGCAATCGCGATCTGGTGATGAACAATGTGCAAATCGACGTCAAAGACGCCCCGGATACCCCACAACAGGCAATCATCAACATCACCCTGCCGGAAAAAGGCCGGATTGACGCCAAAGAAACCATCGATCAGCGCAACCTGACCCTGCATGACGCCCACGGCACCCTGTATTGGAACACCAAAACCGCCAGCCCGGAAGGCTTTAGCGGCCTTGCCGCCTTTGTCGGGGCGGACGAGCCGGTATCGCGCCAGCACTGGTTTTTAAACGGGTTGGCCGTGACATGGTTAAAACAGAAAATCGATCTGGCATGGCACAATGCGGAATGGACCGGTCCCAACCGGGAAAAACAGGGGGCGATGAAGGCGGCCAGCCTGTCGCTCTATCCCGACCGCGACGGGACCACCCGGCTGAATTATTCCCATGACGGCCTGTGGGTGCCCGGCCTGTTCCAGCCCCGCACCGTCCGCCTTAAGGGCCATGCGACCGGGGTGAAATGGTCCCAAACCCGGCCCATGCTGCAAAACGGCCTGACCCGCCTGCTGGCAGGTGAAAACCCCGAACAGGTGCGCAACACAATTGCCAATGCCTTTTGGCACGAGGCCCTTAAAACCGGCAAACCGATTGATATTGAAGACCTGTATGTCGAAAGTCGCAATCTTGAAGCCGCTGGAACCGGCGAATTTGTGCCGCAGAAAAATGCCGCATATGGTTTTCGTGGCACGCTGGATTTAAATCTGGTTGGCCGTGACCAGCTTGAAACATTATTGGGCACCCCGCAAAAACCGACCATTTTGGGCGCGCTGTTTCCCCCGGCTGTCGATGGCCTTGCCGCCGGCACACCGGGCAAGCAGGGAACCGACGCATACAAACTGCAATTGCAGGCCGATGGCCGCATTTTGGTCAATGGCCGCACAATCATGACCGGCCCGGGAAGCTGACAGCGATCAACCGCCCCGAATGTGACATACCCCCGCAAACCGCAAGCTGGCATCCGCCGGTTTGCGGTTTTTTGCAACGGGCACCTCTGTCCGCCTTCATTGCCGGGCAACGATGCCCGGACGAAACAGGTAACAGGAGTCGCATGTGGTCCCCCGGATGGGGATGAACCTGCATCAAAACCAAAAACGAAATCACGACCCCGGTTATTCTGTTTTTTAATCAAAACCGCCCCCGCGGGCCGCAGATTGCAAAAGACCGGCCCTGATTAACGAAACAGGCCAAAACCATCACGGTTTGTAATTTTATGTCGCAAAGCCGATAAAAACTGCCTTTCCATTTCATAAAACTTGACATGGGATCGTCCTTTCCCAAAATTGGTCTGACGTCTGATGTCGGACAACATACCAAACAGAAACCGCCACAGACACAAAACCACAATTCAGGGATCGCAGTGTGGCAAACACAACGGATACCGGCTTTACACCGATTGCGTCTTCCGGGCGCCGGGACGCCATTCTCGAAGCATTGACCAGCTTTATCGTCGAAGCCGGGCTTAAACCGGGCGACCGACTGCCGCCGGAACGCGAATTGATGACAGGGCTTCAGGTCGGCCGCTCCAGCATCCGCGAGGCAATTGGCCACATGCAGGCCCTGGGGATTGTCGAAATCCGCCGTGGATCGGGCACCTACCTTAAACGGGCCGTCACGGAAAAAACCGTTTACATGCCCCTTGCCATTGCCAGCCAGCGCGACGGGCTGCTGCAAACCCTGGAAGTCCGCCGCGGGCTGGAATGCGAAGCCAGCGTTCTCGCCGCCAAGCGCGCCACCCCGGAAGACATCGAGGAAATGCGCACCGCCCTTGACCATATGGAAGCAGTACATCTGCGCGAGGGAACCGCCGGGGAAGCCGACCTGGTGTTTCACCTGTCGATCTACAAGGCATCGGGCAACCCGCTATTTGAACAGTTGCTGGGTCAGATGCGCGAAGCCTTTGCTTCCTTTTTTAACACCCCGTTTAACCGGCCCGATTTTGCCCGGGATTCCTTTGAATTTCACCGCATGCTGTTTGAAGCCATCGAACGGCGCGACCCTGAAAGCGCGCGCAAGCATACCCTCGCCATCCTTGAAGTCGTCGAGAACGACATCGTGAGAATGTCCAATGAACACCAGTAAGCCCCACATGAGCGCATCATCCCCCGCCACCACCGTGGCCCATGACGAACACCATTTCGCCAATGCCGTGGTGCCGCCGATTTTTCAAAACTCGCTGTTCACCTTTAATTCCTTTGCCGATATGGAAGAAACCTATTCAGGCAAAAAGGTGCGCCCGGTTTACAGCCGGGGCCTGAACCCCACCGTGCGCGCCTTCGAGGAAAAAATCGCCAAACTGGAAAAAACCGAGGATGCCCTTGGCTTTGCCAGCGGCATGGCGGCGATCTCGTCCTCGGTTCTTTCGGTGGTCAAACCGGGCGACCGGATTGTTTCGGTCGAACATGTTTACCCCGATGCCTATCGTTTCTTTGAAATGATGCTCAAGGATCTGAATGTCAGCGTTGAGTATGTTGATGGCCGCGACAGTGATGCCGTGGCAAAGGCCATGCCGGGTGCCAAGCTGCTTTATCTTGAAAGCCCGACCTCCTGGACCTTTCATGTCCATGACATTGCCAAACTGTGCGCCATCGCGCGGGAACATGGCGCGGTTTCGATGATCGACAATAGCTGGGCCTCGCCGGTTTTTCAGCAACCCGCCACACTGGGCTGCGATGTTGTCATTCATTCCGCGTCCAAATATCTGGGCGGGCACAGCGATGTGGTGGCTGGTGTGGTGGCAGGCAGCCGCGATTTTATCGGTCGCCTGCGCGGGCAGATTTTACCCTATCTGGGCGGCAAGCTTTCGGCCTTTGACGCCTGGCTTTTGCTGCGTGGTTT
Source organism: Thalassospira profundimaris (assembly GCF_003326755.1). Classification (GTDB taxonomy): domain Bacteria; phylum Pseudomonadota; class Alphaproteobacteria; order Rhodospirillales; family Thalassospiraceae; genus Thalassospira; species Thalassospira profundimaris_B. The sequence continues at coordinate 46,911 of NZ_JPWH01000021.1, forward strand.
GCGCACCCTGCCCGCCCGCATGCGCGAACATCAGCGTTCCGGGCTGGCGATTGCGCAAAAACTTGCCGCGCATCCCGAAGTCACCGCCGTGCATCACCCGACCCTGGGCCGCAACATGCCCGATGGTTTGACCGGGGCTTCGGGCCTGTTTTCGTTTGAATTTTCACCCCGCGTCAACATCCCGCTTTTTTGCGATGCCCTGGGCCTTTTCAAAATCGGGGTCAGTTGGGGCGGGCATGAAAGCCTGATGGTGCCCGCCCTGATCACGCGGGCCCAAATCGGCGGTCCGAATTCGGCACTGCGTTTCAATGTGCCCGAAAATCTTGTCCGCCTTCATGTCGGCCTCGAGGATGCAGACGATCTGTGGTCGGACCTGTCTGCCGCCATTGATGCCGCCCTTTAAATAACAAAACGTTACATATCAGGGAAACTATCATGAACTGGAAAGCAACAATCCTGGCAGGGGCAGCATCGCTTGCACTCGCCAGCCATGCCTATGCCGATACCACCCTTAAACTGGTTGAGGTCATCACCAGCCCGGAACGAACCGAAACCCTTAAAAACCTGGTCAAGGAATACGAGGATGCCAATCCCGGTGTGACTGTGGAAATCACATCGCTGCCCTGGGGGCAGGCATTTGAAAAATTCGCCACAATGGTTTCGGCAGGCCAAACACCCGATGTGGTTGAAATGCCCGATACCTGGCTGACCCTTTATGCCAATAACGGGGCGCTTGAAAGCCTGGAACCCTACCTCAAGGACTGGGACGCGACCCAAAACCTGAATTCACGCACCCTGGAATTTGGCCGTGCTGCGGGCGATACCGCCTATATGCTGCCTTATGGTTTTTATCTGCGCGCCCTGTTTTATAACAAAAAGCTGTTCAAGGAAGCCGGCGTTACCGAAGTTCCCAAAACGCTGGATGATTTCCACGAAGCTGCCAAAAAGGTTTCGGCACTGCCTGGCAAATATGGCTATTGCCTGCGTGGTGGCCCCGGCGGGCTGAATGGCTGGGTGATGTTTGGCGCAACTGCCGCCGGTTCCAACGAATTTTTCACCAAAGACGGTCAAAGCACCTTTGATTCCGATGGCTGGGTCAAGGGCCTGAAATTTGTTGTCGATCTTTACAAGGACGGGCTGGCGCCCAAAGACAGCCTGAACTGGGGCTTTAACGAAATTGTCGCCGGTTTCTATTCGGGCACCTGTGCCATGCTTGATCAGGACCCCGATGCCCTGATCGCGATTGCCAGCCGCATGAAGGCCGATGATTTTGGCGTTACCACCATGCCCAAAGGCCCGTCTGGCAAGGCATTTCCCACCATTGGCTATGCCGGGTGGTCCATGTTCAGCTCCAGCGAACATAAAGATGAAGCCTGGAAACTGATTGCGCATCTCGAAAGCAAGGATTCCAACCTGACCTGGAACAAGCGTATCGGCGCACTTCCGATTTACAAAGGTGCTGAATCAGACCCGTTCTTTGCCTCGGAGCAGTTCAAAGGCTGGTTTGACGAACTGTCCGACCCCGATGTTCACCCGACCGTCATGCCAACCCATCTTGAAGAATTTGCCTATTTCAAGGACTCCCTGGTCATTCGTACCAGCCAGGAAGCCCTTTTGGGCCGCATCACCCCCGAAGAACTGGGCAAACAGTGGGCCGATTACCTGACCCCGGCCCAGCAGAAATGGATGGCGAGCAAGCCGTGAATACCATGACTGATGTCGGAAATCGTCCCGCCGCAAGGCGGGGCGTCTTTTCCCGCAGGGTTTCCGGCATTCTCGAACCCTATTATTACGTTTCGCCGGCCCTGGTGCTGATTGTTGCCGTGATGCTGATGCCGCTTATCCTCGGCCTTAGCTATGCGTTTCGCGATATTCGCATTCTCAACCCGTTTAGTGGCGGGTTTGTCGGCCTGGCCCATTTCCAGACCCTGATGCACGACAGCGCCTTTTTGGGCGCGCTGGTCAACACGGCCTGGTGGACCTTTGGCTCGCTGTTTTTCCAGTTCACGCTGGGGCTGGTACTGGCCTTGCTGCTGAACCGCCATTTTGTTGGCCGTCGCCTGGTGCAGGCGCTGGTATTTCTGCCCTGGGCGGTGCCAACCTTCCTTTCAGGTCTGAACTGGGCCTGGATGTTTAACCCGGTGGTGGGTCCGCTGCCCCACTGGATGGTCAGCCTGGGGATTATGGAAACCCCCTTTAACATCCTGTCCGACCCGGACCTTGCGATGTGGGGGCCGATTGTCGCCAATATCTGGTTTGGCATTCCGTTTTTTGCCATCACCCTGCTGGCCGCCCTGCAATCCATCCCGGGCGAGCTTTATGAGGCCGCATCCATTGACGGGGCCAATACCCGCCAGCAGTTTTTCAGCATCACCATTCCCTTCCTCGCCCCCACCATCGCGATCACGCTGATGCTGCGCACCATCTGGATTGCCAATTTCGCCGATCTGATTGTGGTGATGACCAAGGGCGGCCCGGCGGATTCAACGCAAATCGTTGCCAGCTACATTTTCACCCAGGCGTTTCGCCGTCTGGACTTTGGTTATGCCTCGGCCATTGCGGCCGTATTGCTTGTGCTGTTGCTGGCCTATGCGCTGGGCGTGATTGCGCTGCGCCGTGCGATGACCCACGCTGATAGTTAACCCCAAAGGAATTCGGACATGTCAACGCCGGGAAACTCCGCGCTTCGCAAAACGGTTTACTGGGGCACCCATTACCTGATGATTGCCGCCTTTGTCGTTTTTGCGCTTTTTCCACTTTACTGGCTTTTGAAGGTATCGGTAACACCCAACGACATCCTGTATACTGAAGGGGTGCGAATGTGGCCGTCACGCACGACATGGGACAATTACACCTTCGTGATGACGCAAAGCAATTTCCCGCATTACTTCATGAATTCGGTGATCGTGTCGGGCAGCACCGCGTTTTTCACCTGCATCATTGCCGCTGTCACCGGCTATGCCTTTTCGCGGTTTCGCTTTCGCGGCAAAATCATCATTGTCGCGCTGATGCTGATCACGCAGATGTTCCCGCTGGTGATGCTGATTGCGCCCATTTTCCGCATTCTCGCCCCACTGGGCCTGACCGACAGCCTGACCGGCCTGATCATTGTGTACACCGCCTTTAACGTGCCCTTTGCCACCTTTCTGATGCAGTCCTTCTTTGACGGGATCCCCAAGGACCTGGAAGAAGCCGCCATGATTGATGGCAACACCCGGTTTGAGGCATTCCGCCGCATCATCCTGCCGCTGACCCTGCCGGGCATTGCCGCCACCCTGGGCTTTGTCTTTACCGCTGCCTGGTCGGAACTGTTATTTGCGCTGATGCTGGTCAGCAGTGAATCGGCCTCTACCTTCCCGGTCGGATTGCTCAGTTTCGTTTCCAAATTCGGTGTCGATTTCGGACAAATGATGGCCGCCGGTGTGCTGGCCCTGATCCCGGCCTGCGCCTTCTTCCTGCTGATCCAGCGTTATCTGGTCCAGGGGCTGACGGCGGGCGCGGTCAAAGGATAAACGAGGACAAAATGGCTTCTATTGAAATTACCAATGCCCGCAAAAGCTATGGTGCTGTCGATGTGCTGCACGGCATCAATCTTGATATTCAGGACGGTGAATTCATCGTTCTTGTCGGTCCGTCGGGCTGTGGCAAATCCACCCTTTTGCGCATGATCGCGGGGCTGGAGGACATCACCTCGGGCGACATCAGCATCGGTGGCACCGTTATCAACGACCTGCAACCCAAGGACCGCGACATTGCGATGGTGTTTCAGTCCTATGCGCTCTACCCGCACATGTCGGTTGCCGAAAATATGAGCTACGCGCTGACCCTGCGTAAAACGGCAAAGGAAAAAGTCGCCAGCGCCATTGAAAATGTGGCGGGTGTGCTGGGCCTGAATGCCCTGCTTGAGCGCCGCCCCAAGGCCCTGTCGGGTGGGCAGCGCCAGCGTGTGGCGATGGGCCGCGCCATTGTCCGCCAGCCCCAGGCATTTTTGTTTGACGAACCACTATCAAACCTGGATGCCCGCCTGCGCGAACAGATGCGCACCGAAATCCGCAAACTGCACCGCCGCCTTGGCGCAACATCGGTTTATGTCACCCATGACCAGATCGAAGCCATGACAATGGCGGACCGCATTGTCGCCATGTATAACGGCATTGTGCAGCAGGTTGGCACCCCGCTTGAGATTTATGACCGGCCCGCCAACATTTTTGTCGCGTCCTTCATTGGCTCACCGGCGATGAATTTCCTTGAGGGTATCTATCAGGCCGAGGGGGACAAGGCGGCTATTACGCTTGAGGATGGCACTGTTATTCCTGTTTTGCCCTCCCCGCAGGCCGAAAATGGCCAGCATATTACCCTCGGCGCGCGGCCCGAACATATCGACATTGTCCAAGATGGCTCCAGACCGGCGGTCAGCTCGAACGTCGAACTGATTGAACCAATGGGGCTTTCAACGCTGGTGCATGTTACGCTGGCGGGAAAACCGGTTAAAATCTTTACCCTGGCAAGGCCGGACCTTGCCATTGGCAGCCAGGTCCAGATTGCCTTTAACATGGACAAAACACATATCTTTGACCGCCAAAGCGAACAGCGCCTGTTGCCCCTAAATGAACCGCGCCATACTCAACAGACCTGAGATCGAGAGATTTTTGCTGGCAGGGGCGGAATTATAAAGCCTCAAATGTAAAAAAACGCCAGAAAATGTGATAGGCTGTCTTTTCTGGCTTCGGGGAAGTCAGCCTCTTCACACGTTGCGTTTACGTCCCCACATAAAATTCAGGAGTGCCGACCAGAAAGTTTCTATATCTCGGAAATACACAGCACCGGAAGCAATATCATGGGAACGCTTGGCAAAATCCTGCTTTTTGCCGTCAGCCTTTTTTTGATGACCGCGACATCGCACGCGCGTCAGACTCTTGTTATTGCGACCAACCACTACCCGCCCTATGTCACCGAGGACAATAACAGTTCTTTTCTGCGCGACCTGTTCGACGAAATCGGAAATCGCATTAATATCAATTTCGAATTTCACTTTTATCCCTGGAAACGCTGTGAACAGATGGTCGCCGAAGAAATTGCGTGGGGGACCATTCCCTATCGCAAGACGGCAACCCGCCAGGAAAGCTTTTTATTTTCCGACCCCCTTTATCTGGCGGACTCGCATTTCTTTGCCTATAGCGCCGATGGCAGCAAACCCCCGATCAAATTCGACACCCTGACAGATTTGCAGCCTTATCGCCTTGGTGGCATTCAGGGCTATTATTATGAACCCTGGTTCACACAGGCCGGGCTGGATGTGACTTATGCCCTTTCCGAAGAACAGAATTTCCAGCTTTTGCAACATGGTCGCATCGATCTGTTTTCAACGGCCACCACAATGGGCTGGTACATGATTGAAAGCCTCTTTCCGCCCGAAGAAGTCGCCAAATTCTATACCCTGGAAAAACCGCTGGTCGCAGGCGAAGGGTTGTTTCTGATGACGTCAAAGGATTATCCGCAAACCCGCGTGCTGCTTGAAAAATTCAATCGCGGCCTGCAAGAGATCAAAACCGATGGCACCTTCGCCAAACTGGTTCACAAGCATGGTCTGGTGATGACCAATTAAGGTCCAGCGGCAGAAAATTAGAATATTCTGCGATATTTCAAACGAAAAACGCCACCCTCCACCATCGCGACGGTAATTGGCGGCCAAAAACAGCAACAATCCACCTTTTTCACGCAACAATTCATGCGCCTCGCGACAATCATGGCGGCGGTGTGCTATCTGATAATCAATATTGCACTGCCTGCATCAAAACAGAATTGGCAGGCACACATCGCGGGAAACACCCCATTGATTTTCGGGATCCACCGCCGATCTGAACCGACAGGGAATGAATAATGCGTACTGTTTATGTCAACGGCAACTATGTGCCGGAAAACGAAGCATCCGTTTCAATTTTTGACCGCGCCTTTCTGTTTGCGGACGGTGTCTATGAAGTCACCTCTGTGCTGGATGGCAAACTGATCGACTTTCACGGGCATATTGCCCGGCTGGAACGTTCGCTTAAGGAACTCGGCATCAATTATCCGGTCGATAAGGATGCCCTGCTGGAAATCCACCGCGAACTGATCCGCAAAAACGACCTTGTAGAAGGCATGATTTACCTTCAGGTGTCGCGCGGGGCCGCTGCCGACCGCGATTTCATGTTCCCGTCCGCCGATGTCAAACCGACGATCGTTTTGTTCACCCAGTCCAAATCACTGGTCAAAAGTCCTGCTGCCGAACGCGGCCTGAAGGTTGCCAGCTTCCCCGATCAACGCTGGCGCCGCTGCGACATCAAAACCGTTCAGTTGCTTTATTCGTCGCTGGTCAAAAACGAAGCGGCAAAAAAGGGCGCGGACGATGCCTGGCTGGTGCTCGATGGCAAAGTGACCGAAGGGTCATCGAACAACGCCTATATCGTCGATGAAAACAACACCATCATCACCCGCGAACTGTCCAACGACATTCTGCACGGCATTACCCGCAAGGCGATTTTGCAATGTGCGGCCGAACTGGACCTGAAGGTTGAAGAACGCGCCTTTAGCATTGCCGAAGCCCAAAAGGCAAAAGAAGCCTTCATCACCTCGGCCTCGTCCTTTGTCTATCCGGTCATTGAAATTGACGGGGCAAAAATCGGCGACGGCGTGCCCGGCCCGATCGCCAAACGCCTGCGCGAAATCTATATCGAAGCCAATCGCGCCGCCGCCATCTAAGACCCGATACGCGCAACAAAAACGCCGCCTGACGATCGATCAGGCGGCGTTTTATTTTGTCATTTCAGCATTCTGGCAAACCTTACCAGCAAAAATCACCCATTGCATAGGTGACATGGCGGCCTGTCACTTCCAGAAGCTGATCGAGCCGGGCCTTGTCCGGCAGGGTACCACGCGGGGCATCCAGTTCCTCGGCATGGATACCGCCGGTGACAAAGGCAATATCCAGCCCGGCGGCATTGGCCCCGGCCACATCGGTTGAAAGCGAATCTCCCACCACCAGCAGGCGGGCATCCGGCCCCATATCAAAGGCCTGCAGGCAAAAATCATAGGCACTCGCCAGCGGCTTGCCTTCCCAGCGCACATCCCCGCCCAGTTCCTCGTACCGGCCCGCAATGGCACCGGCGCAAATAATACGCTCGCCCCCGCGAATTACCTCGCGGTCCGGGTTCGGGCACAGCATTGGCAAATCCCGCGACAGGGCCAAATGCAGCATGTCTTCATATTTTGACACCGGGTCATGGTCGTCATCCGGGCCGGTGACAAGCATCCAGTCGGCCTCGTCGAGCGTGTCCACCACCTCGACATCCTGGTCTTCAAACATCGAATGATCGCGCACCGGCCCCACCCGAAACACCTTGCGCCCCAGTTTGCCATACCAGGCATCCACCCGGTCGCGCAGTTGATGATAGGCAATCTCGCCCGATGCCACCGCCGGGCCATACAGGCCCCGGTCAATCCCCATTTCTTCCATCCGGGCGACCACAACGCTGGAGCGGCGCGGCGCATTGGACAACAGGGCCACGGGAATACCGGCCTCTTTCAGGGCCTTCATCGCCGGAACCGAATTGGGATAGGGCGTAACCCCGTCATGCACGACACCCCATAAATCCAGAATCACCGCATCATAATTGCCGATCACCTCGGACAGGCCATTAATCATCTGATAGGGCGTTTGCGGCATCTCGGTTTTCTCCTGGGAATTACGGATGAGACGAAGGGCAGATCAATCCTGTGTGGCCGTTTCCGGCTTTGCCGCCTGTTTTGCAGCATCCGGCGTGGCAGCCTGTGTTTTATCGGGTTGCGGGGCCGTGTTTTTGGCCGCCTGCACTTCATCAATCGCGGCATGTTTGCCACTGATTTCCGGGAAAGCCGCCCCCACCGCATCGGCGACCGAAGCAAAACCATCCTGACGCAGGCGTTTTTCCAGATCGTCACATATTTCCGCTGCCAGGCCCGGGCCTTTGTAAATCATTGCCGTATAAAGCTGCACCAGCGATGCCCCATTGAGGATTTTTTCATAGGCATCCTTGCCCGATGCAATCCCGCCGACACCAATTAGCGGCACCTGCCCCTTGGTTAACTGGTAAAAATCGGCCAGAACCTTGGTCGATGGCGCCATCAGCGGCGGGCCGGAAAGCCCGCCGGTTTCCGCCTGATCATAGCTGTTCAGCCCCACCGGACGATCAATGGTCGTATTCGAGACAATCATGCCATCAATTTTCAAATCCAGCACAACTCCGGCAATATCGGCCTTGTCCTCGTCGGTCAGGTCCGGGGCGACCTTCAATAAAACCGGAATGCCCGGCGCGGCCTTGTCGCGTTCTGCCAACACGGCGCGCAACAGGTCAAACAGCGGATCGCGCCCCTGCAACGCCCGCAAGCCCGGCGTGTTGGGCGAGGACACATTAACCACCAGATAATCGCAATACGGCCCAAGGGCCCGAACACCTTTGACGTAATCTTCGGTCGCATCGGCGGCATATTTGTTTTTGCCCAGATTGGCCCCCAAAATGCCACGCCGCGCCCGTTTGCGCAGGCGGGTGGCAACAAGGGCGGCCCCCTCATTGTTAAATCCCATGCGGTTAATCACCGCCCGGTCGGAATAAAGGCGAAACAGGCGGGGTTTGCGGTTGCCTGGTTGGGGTTCGGGCGTGACGGATCCGATTTCAACAAAGCCAAAGCCCTGATCAAGCATCCGGTTGGGTACCTCGGCATTTTTATCAAACCCGGCGGCAAGGCCGACCGGATTGGCAAATGTACGGCCAAACACCTCGCATTCCAGAACCGGGCTGGCATCATTTGCCCCGTCAGGCTTGGGCACCAGATTATGCTTTAACGCCCAAAGCGCCAGACCATGCGCCCATTCCGGGTCCGTCCAGCGTATTATCGGCAAAACAAAAGATTGATACCACCCCACCGCCTGGCTCCGTCTCTTTATCTGTTCCTGCCCCTGTTCTTACGCGGGTGAACCGGCGGGGGCAAGTCATGTCTGATCGAAACCACCCTGTTGGGTTATTTTAAACGCATCCGCCCCACAACCGCTACCACCGGCCTCCGTGACAGTTGCGCATCCTTACATTTAAAAAAACCATGCTTTAAAAGTCATCACTGCCAGATTGACTTTGGGGACAATCTTTATATCTAAGCTGAAAAGCTCTTTCCCAAAGGAAATCACATGTCATCAACCGATATTCTTTTCACCCCGTTCAAGCTCAAGTCGCTCGAGCTTGCCAATCGCATCGTCATGGCTCCCATGACCCGTTCCAAGGCACCGTCGGGCATTCCTGGCGATGCCAATGCCGCCTATTACAAACGCCGTGCCGAAGGCCAGGTTGGCCTGATCCTGTCGGAAGGCACGGTGATTGACCGTCCGGCATCACGCAATGAAGCCGGCATTCCGTTCTTTCATGGCGATGCCGCCCTGGCAGGCTGGAAAAAGGTGATTGATGCCGTTCACGCAGCCGGCGGTAAAATGGGCCCGCAAATCTGGCATACCGGGTCGGTGGCCGGGATGTCCGGCTGGGAACCCGATGCGCAGGTTGAAAGCCCATCGGGCCTTGTCGCGCCGGACAAACCGCGCGGCAAAACCATGAGCGCCGAAGACATCGCCGATACCATTGCCGCCTTTGCCCGTGCCGCAGCCGAGGCCAAACGTCTGGGCTTTGACGTGGCCGAAATTCACGGCGCACATGGCTATCTGATTGACCAGTTCTTCTGGGACGGCACCAACCACCGTGATGATCAATATGGCGGTAAAACCATTGCCGAGCGGTCGCGTTTTGCCGTTGAAATTGTGGCGGCGGTGCGCAAGGCCGTCGGGCCCGACTTCCCGGTCCTGATGCGCCTTTCACAATGGAAACAGCAGGATTACACCGCCCGCCTTGCCACCAGCCCGGCAGAGATGGAAAGCTGGCTTGGCCCGCTGGCCGATGCCGGGGTGGATGTTTTCCATTGCTCCCAGCGGCGTTTCTGGGAACCGGAATTTCCCGAAATTGACGGCGAAGATGGCCTTAACTTTGCCGGCTGGGCCAAGAAAATTACCGGCAAAGCCACCATCAGCGTCGGCTCGGTCGGCCTTTCGGGCGATTTCATCGGCTCGTTCTCGGGTCAGGAAGTCAGCAATGCCGGGATCGAAAAACTGCTGACCCGCATGGAGCGCAATGAATTTGACCTGGTTGCCGTGGGGCGCGCCCTGCTAAGCGATCCCGAATGGGTCCAAAAGGTTAAACAGGGTCATGGCGACACGGTGAACACCTTCACCCCTGCCGCACTGGCCGAACTGGTCTGATCCTGAGAAATCCTTCAAAACCCTGCAAAATACAGCCGGTAACGGATACAAATTCCGTTACCGGCTATTTTCCTGTCACATTGTCACGGTAGGTTCAGGCTGCCTGCCCCAAAGCGCACAGGAGCCCGCAATGACAGAAGACGACATTCGCCGCCTGCAGCAAAATATCGCCCGCCACCCGGCCAGGACATTTCATTTCCCTGAAATTTACGGCAACGGATGGGATGACCTTTATATCGGCGACAAGGTTCAAATGGGGCATCAGTTTCTTGATGCCGTCAGGGCCGGAAATTTCCCCGGTGTGGCCGATACCGGCACCAAAAAAGACGGCGGACGGGTCTATCAAAAAACCGACAGCCTATGACAGGCAGGGTCACACCCTGCCTAGCCAACATCATCGGGCAAAATATGCACGCCGTCCTCGCCCAGGCGCACATCATCGACGCGAAAAACATCTTGCACCTTCAGCGTCGCATATAAATGCGGAAACAGGGTGCCGCCGCGTGCCGGTTCCCATTTGATATGCGCCGCCAGCGGGGCCACAGGCACATGCAACAATTTCAAATGATCGCGCCCGGCATAATGCAGCGCCAGCGTCGCTGCCAGTGTGTCGCGGGTGGAAAAATGGATAAAGCCATCCGCAATGTCATGCGGTGCCCCTTTATACTCGCCCAGCGCAACGGCTTTCGCCCATTCATCGCTGCCAAGTACACGGTAAATCATTTGATCGTTCATGGCTGCACATTAGGGCAACTGCAACAACCGGGCAATGAAATCTCATATCAAAAACCCGTTTTCACAATATTTTCATGCTGCCCCAATATCTCCACAAAAATATATTCCAAATATTCCAATTTAAAGATAGTGACAAAAACAAAGGCAAGTTGCTGCCTGATAACTGGTATTAAAATGAAAAAACGTTACGCCCGTATTTTTTTCTTTATTCTGCTGGCTATTTTTCTCGGGACATTTGCCACTCAGCTCTCTCCCGCCCTGCGCCAGGACTTTTTCCAGGGCAGCGTCTGGGAAAACGGTTATGCCGTAGTTACCAACTTCTTAATTGTGCTGGCCGTTTTTGATTATGCGTTTGACAAACACATCCTGCCCCGGCTTGCCGTCATTCTTATCATGTTAAATACCGGCATATCCGTTTCGGTGGGTGTCTCGTCGGAACTCTATGAAAACTGGGACCTCACGACCCGAAACGAAGTTCTCGCCATCATCGTTCTGACATTGGTTATTTATGGTTCGATTTTAAGGATCATGTATCGCCTCATTCAGGAACGGGGAACCTCAAAATCTCCTCGCCCGTAAATCCAACCGGAAAACAAAAAATACGAACAAACAGGGGCAAGAGCGACACAGCCCCATAAACCATTACCCTGTCTGCTCAACCGGCTGAATTAAAATATCGGCCGGGATATTCCAGTTTGCGTGTAAAATACGAATTTGCCTCAGCGAGAGTCCGGCCTTGCGATTGATAAATTCCGATGCCCGCGAACGGCTGCCCAAAACCCGGCCCAGTTCCGCCCGCTCAATGCCGTTCTGTTCCATATAAAACAGCACGGCTGCAACCGGGTCGGGTGCGGCTATCGGAAAACGCTGTTCTTCATATTTATCAACAAGAATCCCCAGCAGTTCCAGCTGATCGTGGGCTTCCGTCCCTTCCTCGGCGTCCCACAGCTCGCCCATCAATTCCAGGGCGTTTTCATAATCAGCGTCGGTATGGATTGGCTTGATATTTGGCATCTGTTGCTCCTGCAACCATGTAACTGACCCTAGAACTGGTCAACCGTGGTGGCATCGATTTTGTCATATTCGGCATGCGTGCCGATAAATTTGATCCAGGCAATAGAGGTGCTAAACCTGAAACTGACAATCAACCGGTAATCGTTACCATGAATTTTAAACCGGACTCGCTCGCCATTAATAACCTTCGCGGTTGAAAACTCTTTGAGCACATCTTGCGTTATCTTCCAGTCCGCCTTTCTTGCCCGGTCAAACCATGCCCGAAGCGGTTGTTCCGTCTCGGGATGTTTTTCCCAAAAGGCAATCAGGCTGCTCCGCTTGATAATCCGCACGCCATTTCTCCAGCACATGACAGACTGAACAAGCGCAAAACCCGTCACTTGGTATCAATAGCACGGTGCAACACAAACAGCAACGCAATGTTCCAAAATTCGGAACATTGCGTTGCCTGATCACAAATCGGGTTTGACTGTTTCAGTTCACGCCTGACTTGCGAAATTCGACGGAAACAGGGCGCGTTTGGCAACATCGTCCATTTCGGTTTTAAAGCTGTGCGATGTCATCAAATTGCGGACACGCTCCACCGCCTGGCGGGAATTGATAAAATCAAACCAGCGTGCCAGATGCGGGAAACTTTCAAGCGGAATGCTCTCGCCCTTCATAATATGGGGTGCCCGGTCAATCCAGCCCCACAGCGACATGTCGGCAATGGTGTAATCATCACCCACCAGATGATCCCGCCCGGCCAGATGCGTATTTAACACACCATAATGCCGTTCAATCTCGCGGCGGTAACGGTTGATCGCATAGTCATTGGGTTGCGGGGCGGCATGTTGAAAATGCACCGCCTGCCCGGAAAAAGGCCCGACCCCGCTGGCAATAAAAAACAGCCAGGACAGCAATTCGCCCCGGTCTTCATCTTTACCCAGGAATTTGCCGGTTTTTTCCGCCAGATACAGCAAAATGGCCGAACTGTCGAACACGCGCACATCCGTGCCGCCCGGCCCATCCGTATCAATAATGGCGGGCACCTTGCCATTGGGATTGATCTTTAAAAATTCCGCGCTGTGCTGTTCACCTTTTTTTGTATCAACGGGCACGGCTTCGTATTCAAGGCCGGTTTCTTCAAGAAAAAGGGCAACTTTGGCCGGATTGGGTGTGGGGTGGAAATAAAAACGGATCATCGGTAAGGCCTCCTTTCACCGGCAGAACGCCAGCGAACAGCTTGAGTTTTAAAACGGTCGTTCTATAATGGCGTTATTGATGATCAAACGCAAGCCTTGCCGATACCCCCCAAATCTGTCAGGGAAATGACAGTGCCTGATTTCTCCAGATGTTGGCATGGCAATTCAAAAGGATGTCCGATGATTGAACTTTATTACTGGCCCACACCCAACGGCCACAAAATCACGATGTTTCTTGAAGAGGCAGGACTGGATTACGAAATTCACCCGGTAAATATCAGCGCCGGAGACCAGTTCAAGCCCGACTTCCTCGCCTTTTCGCCCAATAACCGGATGCCTGCCATCATTGACCGTGCCCCGGCCGATGGCGGTGAAGCCATTACGGTTTTTGAATCCGGTGCGATTTTGCAATATCTGGCCGAAAAAACCGGCAAATTCCTGCCAACAGACGTGCGTGGCCGCAAAACCGTGATGGAATGGCTGTTCTGGCAGATGGGGGGCCTTGGGCCGATGCTGGGTCAGAACCACCATTTTGGCACCTATGCGCCGGAAAAAATCCCCTATGCCATCAATCGCTATGTCAATGAAACCAACCGCCTTTACGGGGTGCTCAACAAGCGCCTTGAAGGCCGCGATTTCATTGCCGATACTGGCTATTCCATTGCCGATATGGCCTGCTATCCCTGGATTGTGCCCCATGAACGCCAGCAGCAGAACCTGGATGATTTCCCCAACCTGAAACGCTGGTTTACCGCCATTGGCGAGCGCAAAGGCACGATTGATGCCTATGCCAAAGGCAAGGCGGACCATTTCACGCCGACCGTGACCGAAGAAAGCAAAAAAATTCTGTTTGGCCAGAATTCCAAAACCGGTCAAAACTGATTTCCCCAAACGCAAAAAAAACCCGCCCTGCCAATCAACGGCAGGGCGGGTCTTTGTTCAACCGGGTCAGTCAGGCGACAATAAAAATGCCGGCAATCAGGCCAATAATGACCAAAACGCCCGAGGCAATCATCACCGCCCCGTCGTGCAAAATCATTGCCAGACCAAAACCTGTCACCACCATCATCGGCAGGGCGGCGGCAAACGGGAAAACTTCCAGTAACGGTGTGGGAACCACCAGCAACAGGCAAATCCCGGCGGCAATGCGCACCGTGCGCCGTGTAAACAGAATATCCAGACGTTCATGAAAATGACGATCCAGCCAGCGCGCCACCGGATCCATTTTTTTCATTGCCCGTTCCAGGCGGTCGCCCCCCACTTTTTGCCGTTCCAATATATCCGGCAGCCAGATATGCCGTCGCCCCAGCACAATTTGCCCGGCAAACAGGGCAATCATCAGCGCCAGCACCGTCGGCATACCAGGAAAGGCCCCCAGGGGCGACATGCCAACCAACCCCGGTATCAGGAAAAACGGCCCGTAACTGCGATAATTAAGCGCATGGGACATTTCACCGACCGATACCGTGCCCTGCTCCCGGCCAATATCAATCAGCCGGTCAATAATACCGGTAACGGGGTTGCGGTTTTTACCGCTCCCATTCGGGTTCGGCGCGTCATTTTCGCGATCAGACATGGCATAATTCATAATCACCCAACGTCAAATGCGCGCATGGGGTTCCAAAAACGGAATTCTCACACCCGTTATGCCTGTCGGCAATCCCGTTCGCCCTAACCCTCCCTTCGTTTGTCGCTGCTGCGTTTGACCACCGAAATCCCCAGCACCGCCAGTGCCACACCCCAAATCGGGCTGGTATTGACCAGGGCGGCAATAATCGCCGGGGCCTCGGTCGGGGTCAGCACGATGGCCGCCGCAATCGCCCCCATCATTAAAATCCAGGTCAGGGCCACGGCATAGCCAAAACTGGGCCGCCAGCGCCGCACATAGGCATCGGCGGACGTTATTTCGGCACGAATGGTCTTGTTCACCGCCTTGATCACGGTACTGTCATGCTTTAATTCCGCCTGCATCATTGCTTCGGCATGGCGGTTGGCTTCCGCGATTTGCGCGGCCCCCACATCCCCCTGGCCGACCAAGTCCTGCATATCGCGCAGGCCTTTTGCCGTACTTTTGGCAACCGGGTTGTCAATCGCCTCCAGCCCCGCCCCCACGGCCTTGATCAAAAGTGGCAAACCAATTTGCGCCAGAATTGCCGGTATCATTTTCATCCCCCTACATACAAAAACGGCGGCATCATTGAACCGACACCGCCCTGCCCCAATGCCAGTAAACCCACAGGATCCCTAGCCAATCCCGCCATAAAAAACATGATTGCCAATTTCACAAAGCGGCACATGCCCGCGTGCCCACCAGGGGTCGGACTGTACCGTGTGATAATGGGTCGCACCCTGCACAGGGTCGGGCAATGTGCCTGCCAATGCGCGCCGTGCCACCCGGCGACACAGGCGAAAGGCCGGGTCGCGATCATTGACCCGCAACAGCTTTTCCCGGTTCGGGTCGCCCGCGTTCCAGCAGGAAAACTGCCCCTTTTTCAAACAAACACTGACAATATCGTTACCCCACCAATATCCCCCGCGTTCCCTGGCAAAGGCCACCCGGTTCACAATCACCGCCGCCACCGCCTCGATCCCGTTCAGTTCCTCGCCGCGCGCTTCGCCATAAAGGGTACGGGCCAAAATATCGACCGGTGATAAATCTGCCAGCGCAGCAACATCGCGACTTTTTTGTTTCATATGATGCGTCATGACGATTTCCTGTTCTATCAAACGACTCACCCCTGTTCCCGGCTTTCCAGTTTGGCCTCGATCCGCAACAAATGCGCCGTTAACCGGCGTTCCACGTCCTTCAAATACGGGATGGAAACATAATTGCGCGCCACATCCAGCTTAAACCCCGCCAGGGCCTCGCGGGTGTCCTGCACATCGCGCTGTGCTGCAACCGACACACGATCAAGCCCGCGCTGAAATTCGCCCCGACTGCGCCAGATAAGCCAGAACAGGCCCGCCAGTACCGGCAGTTCCACCATCGTCAGCCACCAGCCCAGATCCACCGGTTCCGTGATCATGATTTTCCCCATAAAAAAAAGACCCGCCGGAAAACCCCGGCGGGCCAGTTCAGGAGTTTCTCACCATTAAGAAACGTCCCCCTCTCGCGGGCGGCGCAGCCAACCGGTCGGTTGCACTGGTCGTGCAAAACGGCCCGTTTCGCGCCTGCCAATCTCGTCCTGATCTTCTTGATCTTCTCCTTATCCTGTCAATTATGTCGCACAGGGCTCATCTGTCTTACGCCCAAGAAACAATCCTTTAGGATAGAAATTCCCAAAATACATATCTTTAGTATAGGTTGTGACACCCACAGGAAAAAACAACACCCCCTGCACTCATAAGGCGATATTTTTCCCGACACCCCTCCCCTCGACCGTTCCTGACATGTCCGCATCAGGGCACAAAATCCTGGTCGGCCCGCACAACGGTGCCGCCTGGTCGCCAGTCGCGGCCAAACCCGGCCCGTGTCACACGCGGCAGGCGCACCGGTTCGGCCAGAATACAGCCCGCCACCGCATCCAGCCCGTCATCCCGGTTGCCGCCGCCCGGCCGCCATTCGCGCATTTCCCGAATAAACGGCCCCTGCCAGATGGCGCGGTGCCCATGCAACAGCCCGGCAGCCAGCACCGCGCCAAAGGCATCGCCAATCCGGGCTTCCTTGTTGCGCGTTTCATGACATTCCACCACCGAGGCCACACAGCCCGCCTGTTTCAGGCAACGGCGCAAAATATTGGGTAAAAACCGGCCAATACCATTGGTTTCCACCCGTACCACCGGCAAGTGATGGCGTTTCACAAATTCCGCCACTTGCCGGCATAACTGGCTGGCTTCATCTTCCTGGTCCAACAGGGCCGCGCTGGTTTTAAGATAGGCCACATCATGCAGCCAATATTCCCCCTGATCGCAAATATAAACCGCCGCAACCACCGCGCCATCCTGCCCCTTGCCGCCAAAGGAAGGGTCAAAATGGCAGCTTGCCGCCACCATGCGCCGCGCCCCAATGCGCAAGCGAAATTCGCCATTGGCACTTTCAAATTCGGCATCCTCGTCATAGGGGTGCAAGCGGGCCGGGTCCAACGTGCCCTGATCAGGTGGCACCATTTCCAGCATCATCTGGCTGGCAAATTTGCCTGCCGCCGTGCGGGCGCGAATTTGGGCAATTTTTGCCTGCGAAAACCGCTCCGGCCAGGCAGATTGCCCGTTGGCATCGACAATTGGCAGACAAAACCGTGAAAACCCCGCCAAAAAGGGGGCATCCTCGCCGGTTTCCGGCCGGGTTTCACCGGCATAGATCGAATAATAACTATGCGGGGTGCCAACAAAAACCTGCATCCCGCCGGGGCTAAGAACATAGGAAATCTCGCCCAGTTTTTCGCGCAGCTCGCTGCGTTTATGCGCGGTGTCACAGGTTTTGGGCACCTCCACATCGTCACAAATCACCACATCGGCACGCGACCCGGTAATATTGCCGCCAATGCCCGCTGCCTGCATCGACGGGTCGCGCAATTCACCGGGCCGGTTGATGGTAAAACGTTCCGCCCCCCAGTCACTCAACCGCGCCGGAATGGCGGGTTTTAGAAGCGGATGGCGCTCCACAATGCGTTTCACATTGCGCACCATCTTTTTGGCCAGATCCAAATCCGCCGCCAGCACCAAAATGCGCAAATCCGGGTTGCCATAAAGCAGCCAGGCACAAAACAGCCCCACCATTGTCGATTTGCCACTATTACGAAACGCCATCAGCAGCAATTCTTTGGGGCCATGATCATGATGGTACTGCAACCATTGCGCCATTTTCTGGTGATGGGCCGGTGTTTCCAGACCCAGCACCCGGTTCCAGATCCAGACAAATTCGGCAAGGCTGGCCCGCTCAACACTCACGCTTTTGCCCCCCTTATTGTTGTTTTTAATCCTCCCCCACCCGATGCAGCGCCTTGCGGGCATCGGCGATCAGGCGGGCCATGTCATCACTGTTATCATCGGTCTGTTTTTGCCCGCGCCCTGTGCCGGTTGCACCATTTGGCGCATCCCCCACAAGGTCGCCTTCGCGCACCCCGCGCAACAGCTTTATCAGGCTTTCCACATGCGCAAGGGCGGCCTTGCAGGCAGCCTGATAATTGACAAACCCCTTGGCATCCATCACCCCGGCGGCTTCATCGGCCACCCGGTGATAAGCCTTGCGCGCCCGGCGAATGTCGGCTGGCAGGCTGCGCAACAATTCATCGCGCAACCGCGTCAGCCGGGAATCATGCGCATTGTTGCGTTCGTCCGCATCTTGCAGCCCGGCAGAACCCGCCCCTTCCGTTTTGATCATACCCCGCCCCTTACGCCGCACCACCAGCACACAAATCCAGCAACCGCGCATCATTCAACCGCCCCGGCCAATAGGACAAACCGCGCACATAGCCATTTAAAAACCCCGACGCCCCGCCATAGGACCCAATGCGCAAATGGCTGAAATTGCGCGGCAGGGCAAAGCCGCCAGGCGATGTCAACACGCCATTGATGGTGGCAACGGCAATTTCATCATCGTCAAAGGCGATGGCTAGCCTGTTGCCCGTTCCAGGATTCAGTGATCCATACAGCGATTGTGTCACGATCTGCTGTCCGCCCTTGCGCAGGCTGATGCGTAACTGATTGGCCGCACTGTCATATCCCAAATCCAGATGGTCATCATTCAAACTGGCGGAATAAAGCTGCATCACCCGCCAAATCCCCTGCCACGCAGCAGGCAGGCACACATCAAAAAACAGGGTTCCACCGCCGGGCTTAAACCAGCCGGTGGTTAGATCCAGCATCACATCATCGCCATTGCGTGCAGCCGGGATGCCATTGCTAACCATATCACTGCTGGCAACGGGGGAGGCTTCCAGTTGCGCATTCCACACCAGGACGGATGCACCCGCTCCGCTTAACACCGTGCTGATTTTCGGGTACCGGCTTGTCGACGATGCCACCTCGGCAAAGCCCACCCGCTGCCATGTCTCGCCCAGTGTTACGGCATGTTGCGATGGTCCATTCACCCCGCCCAGCGTTATATCCGCCGTGCCCGAAACTGCCCGCATCCAGATGGCGAAGGCATGAACCGTACCACTGGCAAGGTTATCGACCCGCTGATAAAGGTTGGCCGCGCCATCGGCAAAATCAATTTGCGTGGCAGTGTTGCTGCCGTCCGGCGCTGTGCCCGCATTTGGCTGCACCGTCACACCGCTGCTTTTTTCCCACATCGCATGGGTAAAATCGCAGGAATGGCGCAGCAAATTGGCCGATGCCCCCTCAATCCGCAGACCCAGCGCCCGGCCATCGCCATCAAATTCAAAAACCGGCTGGTTGGCTCCAATACTGGCAATCACGCCATTCTCGTTCCGCGCCAGGGTGCTGCTGGCGCGTGATACCTGCAAATAATCCGTTAACGGCAAAAACCGCATCGCCATAGTACGGGCTCCGTTTTTACATAGGCTGCAAACAAAAACCCCGCCTACACAAACAGACGGGGTGTCATAATCAAAAATCACGGGCCGCTAGGCGCTTAATCGCACCGCATGAAACCAGCTTGCCAGGCTGGTTGCCACAATATGGCGTGTATCGGTGGCCCCATGCGCCACTCGCACCCGAAAGGCATTATCGGTGCCAATCCCGGCACGTGCGATGCCGCTACAGCGTAAAATCTTGCGGCCATCCGCCCCATTGGGCAGGGTATCCACCCCTTGCAGGTGCATGTTCCAGCCGCCCGCCCCCAAACGTTCAACAAATAACATGCCCTGTACGGACTGGTCCGCCAATTCCATGCAAATGCCTATGTCAAAATGATAAAATCCCGGTGGCACATCATGGATGCCATCGGTTCCGGCATCATAAAGCCCGTGGCTGTCTTCAATGATGCTGTCCCATTCCACGACAAATTCGCCGCCCGCCGGGATCGCCTGTTTCTGGGTGCGCAGCATTTTCACCAACGGCCCGCCACTGCGCACCA
Source organism: Thalassospira profundimaris (assembly GCF_003326755.1). Taxonomy (GTDB): domain Bacteria; phylum Pseudomonadota; class Alphaproteobacteria; order Rhodospirillales; family Thalassospiraceae; genus Thalassospira; species Thalassospira profundimaris_B. The sequence goes on from NZ_JPWH01000021.1 coordinate 67,132, forward strand.
CCAGCACCTGCCAGCGTGTGCCATCACAAAACACATCCACCGCATCGCCACGCAATGGCAGGGCCAATACGCCAACATCATTGCCACCATCTATCGGATGCAACACATCCCCCGTGGCCGCCGCAATATCGGTTGCCGTGCCGTCACCATTGAAAATGCGAAACGTCACGCCATTGCGCGCCGGTGCACAGGCCGGCAGGGTAATCTGCCCGCCATTGGAAACCCGCACCACCGCCCCGCTTTGCCCCACATCCAGCATCCGGTTGCCCGGCGCATCAATCATCGGCGTGCGCCTTTCATCCTGATAGGCCAGCGCCTGCCGCCCCCGGCAATCAAGCTGCAATAACGCCGTTGCACTCTGGTTGACAAACCCGGCAAGGGACTGGCGCGCCAGTTCCGCCGCGCTATCGGCCCGGGTGGCGGCATTTTGCGCCGTCGCACTTGCGGCTGCCGCCCCATTAATGGCGGCACTATCCGGCCCATTGACCAGTTGTCGTGCCGTTGCATCCCACATAATGGCGTGGTTGGCGCGCGGTTGGGGCAATTGCGCCAAAACCACCTCGCCCGCCCCGTTTAATCCGCCTTCGGGCAGGCGCAAGGTGCTGGCAAATCCGGCCTCCACATCGCCCAGCGCGGCCAGCACATAATCAAAATCGGCATTTAACACATCGGCCCGCAGGCTGCTGCCGCTGTCATAGTGGCTTAACCGCCGCAACCCCAACCGGCGGGAAATCACAATATCCGCGCCGTCATCGGGTGCTATGGCAAATGTAACCTTTCCGCCTGTGGCTGCCTTGATGGCCTGCCCGGCATCACCGCTGCTGTGTTCCCGGGTCTTGTCCAACGCGATGTCGATATTTTCGCTCATCACCGCGCCATTCACATATACCGTCACATCGTCCGGCGCAAAGACCGCAAATTCAAACGGAAATTCGCGGGTTTCGCCATCCCCGGCAAAGCGTACACTGGCAACCCGGCCCTCGGTAAAAATCGCCCCCATTCCCGGCCTCCCTAATTATCGCGGCGTGCAAACCACGATGAAATTTGCGACAGCGTGTTATAGCGCGAGGTATCAAGCAGGCTTTGCCGCCGATAGTGCGCATTCCGGTTAATCACGCTGCTTTGCCTTGCATAGGCACCATTGGCGGCATCCTGCACATCCAGCAAATTGCGCGCCGCGCCGCTTAACACCGCCTCGGCCGACCCAACCGCCCCGGCTGCAATCCCCGATGCCCCCTGGCGTGCCCGCAAACTGGCCTGTTGGGCACGCAATTGCCGGGCGCGTTTGGCATCATCCGCCGCCTTTTCCGCCGCCAGCGCCTGTTGCTGGCTTTCGCGCTCGGCATTAATCTGCTTTGCGGCTTTGCGGCTTTGATCCCGGCTATTCGCAATTTCAGCGCCGGTCTGCACCGCGCCTGCAATCACCGGGGCCCAGTTTGAAAATCCACCCATCAGTCATTCACCCCCACTTCACTGCTAACGCCCAGCAACACAAACGGCCCCGGCCCATCGCCTTTAATGCGCCAAAGGCCATCCTGCCCGCCGCGTTTCCACCCCATTGCCCGCACCGTAATATCGCCCCGAAACAATCCCGCCGCCTGATCCAGCACCCGGCCCGCTGCCGGTTTGCGCAGGGGAATGGCGCGCATTCCGCGTCCCACATCCACCGCCAGCCCCGCACTGTCATGCAACCGGAAGGTCGCACTGATCAGGCGCAAACACGCCCCGCCATAGGGGCGCGATCCATCTCCCCCCACCGGCGGCAGGGCGGCAATTTCGTGGGTAAAGGGCAGCCCGGCAACAATCGATGTCGCCGGGCGATCCAGCGCAATATTCCCGCCCTCCACGGCAATATCGCGGTAAAGCTGCCCATCGGCCCACACCGCAACATTCAGGCCATCCAACAAACCAAACTGGCCCCAGCGTTCCTGTGGTGTGCTATCCCCGGCGTCACCGGTAATCGCCAGGTCAAAACCAGTATCATCGTCAAACCGGCCCAGAAAAAACCTTCCGTCGCGTTCAATCGCCAGGTAAACATCCCCGCCACTCACCGCGACATTGCGAAAATTGCCATCTGTTTCCTGTGCGCTCCAGGCGGTTATTCCCTCGCCACGATAAAGGGTCAGGGTGGCAAGGCTGCCATCGCCCATCACCACATGCAAAAGCCGCCGGTTGGCATCATAGGCCTGATCAACAGGTGAATGGATCAAATGCCCCGACAGCAACGCCAGATCTGCCGACCCATAAGCCTGTTCCAGATCGGTAAATAAAAATTCGCGCATCTCCCGGCCGTTACGTGCGGCAAATACCGTTGCGCCATCAATATTGGCAGGCGGCACATTGCGATCTGCTGCACTACCAATGCGGGTTTGCCGTGTGACCTGAATATTTTGCGGGGTAAGCGGTGTTCCACTCACCATCCATTCCGCGCCACTGGTAAAAACCTGCAAGTCCCGGCCCGAAAAGACCGCCGAAATCGCACTGACCTGATCCGCCAACAGGGCAAATTCAATCGCCTCGTCATCCAGCCCTTCGCCCAGCTCGAAATTGAACAAATCCCCCGAATGCGACAGCCACAACCGGTTGGGCAAATCACGCGATCCGCCAATCACCATCCGGTCCTGATGAAATGTCACACTGCGCGGCCAGCCCCGCGCCGCCGAAAAGGCCGGTTCAGCAAAATCCTGCGTTTCCCCGGCATCGGGCAGGTTGGCACGCAAGGTCATTTTGGCGTGTTTGCCATCACTCACACTGTCAATTTTGCCTTCCACCCCGCGAATGCGCCATTGCAGGCCCACATGCCCCACCACAAACACATCCTCGCTTGCCACCAGCGATATGGTCCCGCTGCTGCCCGATGGTTTTATCGACACATAAGGTTCGGCAAATTTGTAATAGGGTTGCTGGCGGCTGACATTGGTTTCCCCCCAAACCCAGCTTGTCACCAGCCAGTCATCATCCGCCTTTGGTACAATGCGGATCGGCGTTACATCCGGGTGCACCACCAGCAACGTATCCGCACTTTGCGTCCAGCTTATTTGCGGTAAATGCTTGGCCTCAAACGGTGTGGTCAGTTCCTGCACCACCACATCACCGGCATAAACCGTGGCCCGCAAATGCCAGAACACCACCAGAAACGGCTGATCAACGTTAAATTCAAACGGCACCAGCCTTACCGGCCCCGAAACCGCATCAATCAACCGCACGCCGGGCCTGCGGCATACCCCGCCCGATGGCTGCACAAACACATTGCGCAATTTTGCCGCCCCGTTGCGATAGGCGGCAATATCGCCGCGCCCCCACAATTCCGGTGCCAGTTCCCCGGCACTGAAGGTCGTTTTTTCCAAAATGCTGCGTGCCATTATCCCCGCGCCTCCAACAGGGGAAAATCCTCTATCCGGCGCGGTGTTGATTGCTGGGCATCGGCCAGGCGCGCCTGGTGAAACAAATCATCCGCCCGCTTGTGCAAATATTCCGCCCGGCTGGTACTTTCGGTTAAGGGCAGGCAAAATTCCGCTGCCAGGCGGGCAATCAGGGCCATGTCAAACCAAACGGGGAACGATGCCTCTGCCATCCGGCCGACATAGCGCAAATAGGCCCGCCTGCCCGCACAGGCGACAACACCCTTGCGCAACTCAAATTCCGGCAGGGCACTGCCTTCGGTCTCTAATGCCAACAGCCGGATAAAATCGCCCGGCAGGGCAAATTCCTGCAATCCGTCGGGCGGGGTTTCTGCTGCATCATCGTCCCGTCCCCGGCGCGGCAACCACATGCCACGCGCGGCAAACCGCCACGGATAAGCCGCCAGCATCCCGTCACGCAGGGCCGGGTAGAGCATGCCCGCCACCTCCGCCTCCACCGTTTCTTCGGCAAAGGAGGCAATCGGGTTCACGCCAATCATCACCAGTGCCCGCGCACATAATGCCACATCGCTGAGCGCCATATTTCCCCTTCCTTCCCCCAAAACAATGGCCCGACTCACGATGAGCCGGGCCACATTCGCCTTATTCCCGCAATTTCCTAACCTGCCCCGCCCCGGACCAGGACCATCACCCCGCCCGTCAATCGGTATTGGTCGTGCCAATCGCCGTCATGTCGCGCACATCCACCCCGTTGGCATCGGCCTGCACCACCAGAAACATCCCGCCCGAAACCCCGCCATCGCGGTTGGTATTGGCAAACATGATGTCGCCGGGGCGCAGCATGTCACGTGCCCCGGCAAAATAATTTGCTGTGTCCACATCGGTTGCCACATCCGGGGTAATGTAATGCCACAGGGTAAATCCGTTGGCATAGGCCAGAACACTCAAATTCCGGGCCTTGAAACCTTCTGCCATTTTTGCTGCTCCTGAATTTTGCGAAAATCATCCAACCCGGCCACCCGCCGGGGACATGGCAGGCACAAAAAAGGCCGCAACATCCCGTCGCGACCGTCCCCTGCCTGCCATAAATCCGCCTGTGTCGCCGCTCGCACCTATTCTTTTGCCAGCAGGCGCACCACCCCGGCATCGTCAATCAGGGTGGCACCCTGGCTCATGGAATTGCTGATAAAATGCGCGGCCCGGTCGCCATGCCAGGTAATGTCGGTCTGCACATCCGCCCCCACCCCATGACCAATCGCCGTGCGGTGATACCAGAAACAGGCCCGTCCCCCCTCCACCTTGGGCAGGCCGGAATGGGGCATCCACAATGTCCCCAGCCAGCGTTTGGCCTGTGTGCCCTTCCACGGCAAATCGTCATTGCCCACATAATCGGACGAGGCAAATTCCCGGATCGTCAAAAGCTCCGACCACTGTTTCCAGCCAACAATGGCATAACGCTGCCCGTCATCGGGCACATCGTTGGTGCCCAGCTTTTCAAATGCCTGCAAAACCTTTTCCAGCACCAGCCCGCTGTCATTATGGGCGATTTTGGTCGTTGTTGTGCCCATCGCCGCGATAATCAAATCATCGGTCTTGCGGCCCAGCGCATAGGCCCCGGCATTGGCCAGAACCATTTTTTCATCATGGTTGACCTTAAGCTCGTCTAGCGCATCCACCCAGTCCCCGGCATAATAATCCTGCAAATCGCAGCGTACCGGGTCATGGGACATATTCATCACCGGCACATAGCCATGCCGGGCCTTTGTGCTGGCAACCCCCTTGCCCACCCGCTGAAAGGTGGTGGTTGCGCCCTTCACCCCGTTTTTCACCCGCACCGTATTGCGCAGTTTCGAGCCCATGCGCTGATAAGCCTGATGCACATCGGCCTGAAAATGCTCGATAAAGCTTTTATCAATCGAAATACTCATTTCATCCCCTTTTTGCAAAAAACGCCCACACGCCACCTGGCACAGCAAACAAGGCAGCAAACGCCTTAATTCCTGCGTTAAGTGTCATTTTCTGGTCATGCTTTGATGTTTGATTTCTCCTTCCGGATTCTGGCCTGGGGGCCAGAAAAATCGGCTGTTTCATGGTCGCCGGACGACCCCGATTCACACCAACGTCAACCCGTCGGAGCCTTCCAGGTGCGCGCACGTACTTACGCAATTTTCACTGTTGTCGCTTTGGGGGCGGCAGGTTATTTCGCCCTGCCCTACACCCCCATTCCCGGTTATGTCGATGCCTTCACGGCACGTGTTTCCGCCCTTACCGGCTTTGGGGCCGACCGCATCCGCAGCCGTGTTCTGCCCGATATGGAAAAACGCCTGAAGGATGCCAACATCGCCGTCGGAGCCCCGGTTTATCTGCGCGCCTTCACCGCCGACCATGAAATCGAGGTCTGGTTGCGCGGCGATCATCGCTACAGCGAAATCCAGGATGCGACCTTCTGCAAAGATGCCGAAACCGGCAATGCCTCCTTCCAGACACCGCCACCGGGCGCTTACACCATCTCGCGCGAGGATCTTTCCCCCAACAGCCCCAACAATGTCGAACTGACCTTAACCCCCCTGCCCGATGACGATGCCCCCTCGCCTGCGAGGGCAACCATCACCTACAGCCTGCATGGCAACTGCGCGAATGGCCCTGGCATCGCCCTTAAAAACAGCGACATCGAGCAGATTTATCTTCTTGTCGATGCCGCCTTGCGCGCCGGTCAACCCTCGGTCCCGGTACATATTTTTGAAAAACCCTATGCCATGGATGACAGCGGCACCCTAAGCCAGGATACCACCGGCAACAGCCCGGCCCCGGGCCTGTATGATGTATACGCCGCCTTTGAACGCACCCGTATCCCGCCCGAAATTCACAAAACCGACGGGCGTTATCAGGTTGACCCGGCAAATTAAGACCGTTGCCTTTAACCTTGTCGTAACCCCCGTCTTTTAAACAGGGCGCGCCAATATCTGGTTTTCAGGCCGTCTCCATCACGGCCGGGCCTGCATCTGACCCGTGCAGGCTCATTCATTGCGGTGCAGGCGGTCAAAGGCCGCCTGCACCTGCGCCACAATCACCGGGTTGCGATCCCGCCAGTAACGCGGGTCATTCATCAGGCGGTCTATTTCCACCTCCGGGGCTTCCCGGGCACTGCCCGTCACTGGTGCCACCAGGCCCGGTTCGCCCGCTTCATGCATTAACTTATACAGGGCCCTTACCCCGTCGGGGCTTTGTGCCATCGCCTGATAGGCATCGGGCAAGTTCTTTTGCCCCCAGCGTGCCAGGCGCGGGGCCAGTTTCACCCATTGATCTTCCCCGCCAAATTCCGCCGCCAGTTGCGCCTGCATCAGGGCTGCTTTGGCCCCGTTCGCAAGCTCCGCTGCCATCGGTGTTAAAATTTCCCCGGCCAAATCATAAACCAGTTGCGCCTGTTGGGGGGTAAAGCCCGCCTCATGCAGCCGGGCATTGACCTGCGCGTTAACTCCCCCCAACGCATCCGCGCCCTCAATCACATAACCTTCCGCACTTTCCGGCACGCCCAGGGCGCGGTAAAAGGCCTGCCAGTCTTCCGCACTGCCATCCTCGCCTGGCACCACCCATTGCGGTGCCTCTGTCATCTCTGTCATCTCTGTCATCGCGCTGTCCGGCGCTGCCTTTTCAGCCCCCTCGGCAACCGCATCATCTGCCATGCCGGTGGCTTCAATCACATTGCCAGCCGGGCTCTCGCCCGTTACGTCCACACGCGCCGGCCCGGTGTCATATGCTTTTGTCATCATCAAACTCCCTGTCATTATGCCCGGCCCTTAACGCCCCTGCGCCCCCACACTGGCCCGGCGCAGCATTTGCAACACCAGGGCGCGTTGCCCCTCCAGCATCCAAATCGCAGCCATTCCGGCATTTGGCCCCAGCGTGCGTTCCAGCGTCATGGCGCGGAGTTGCGCACAAATTTCCGCCCCATCCGCGCCCCCCGCCGCGCCCAGCACCCGTTGCCACACCAAATCCTGCCGTGCCCTGTCCCGTGCCTGTCGCTCCGGGCTCATCGCACTTGCCCGCATTCCGTCGCCCATTTCGGCACCCGTTCCAGTCTCCCCTTTGTCCCCGGCATTCCGCGTGTCGAAAAATGAAGTCCCCTCAAACCAGTCCCACCCAGCCCCATTTTCCGCCGCATTATCGCCTTTGGCCCTGCCCCCAGTTCTGTCATAGGCGTCATGTGCCTGCCCGTTATCCTGCCCCCACCTCAGAACATCCGTTTCCGTGCTGTTTGCCATTAAGTCCCCCGTTTTTTTCATCGCCTTCACAACGCTCCGGCGCATCAACCGCCATTTGCCTGCATTCCCAATGACAGGGGCGTAGTGTCCGGCTGGCCCGCATCCTGCTGTTGCGGTGCGCTTTGGGCGGCATCCGGCCCGGTCAAATCCGCCATCATTCCGGCCAGTTCCACAGGGTCAAATGCAGGCTGCAACAAATCGGGCGGCACGCCAAACCGCTCGGCAAGCCAGCGCACCGTGCGGTCAATGTCCACACTTCCCGTCGCCTCCGGTCCCAATTTGGTCAATCGTTCCAGCCAGTCCAGCACCTGCCCTGCCTCTGCCTTGCGGCCAAGCTGCGCCATGGGTGCGCTGTGGCGCAAACACACCACATTGCCATCCAGCGGAATGTCGGGAAGCTCCCCACTGCGCGCCAGCACATGCAATGCACGACGCATCAGCGGAAAAATCAGCTCCGCCTGCAAGCGGCTATAGGTCGCGGCCAGCAAGCGCGCATTTTCCGATGCACGTTCCAAAACCTCGGTCGCCGTCATGCGCGGCGCATCGACCTGGCCCAAACGGTCGGTTAACAAACAGCGGCGAATACGCTCGCGCAAATCGGCCAAAACAACGTCGGAGACATCAAATCGCCCCGGTGCATCCAACGGTGTTAACCCCGCCGACCCCACCGCCTTGGGAATAATGCTACCCGGCACCAGCCGCACCGTTGCCGGGTTCAAAATGCCGTCATCATCGGCCTGCCAAATGCCCGTCACCGCAATGGAGGCATTTTTCAACACCAGCTCCACCACCTTGTTGGCGGTTTTAATATCGGGCAGGGCCTTCATCACCGGCGAACGCCCATAAATTTCGCCCGGTGCCTTTAACCAGCGAAAGGCGATATAGGGCGATACGGCAAACCGCCCTTTGGCAATGACCTCGTCTGGCGTGCCGCCCTCGCCCAAACCGGCCGGATCACTGGCAAAAAACACCACATAATCATATCCACTCTGCCCGCTTCGCCCTGGCAGCACCGCCTCGATCACGGCATATTTTTCCAGAACCCTGTGGTCATTTTCACGCAACCGGGCAGGAATTTTCGCCTCCGGCCACTTTTCCAGAATGTCATCAATTCCCAGCCAAAGCTGGCGAAACACGGCATCAAGCCTGCCATCCACCCGCTCTTCAAAGGCCAGTTCACGCACCGGCACAGCGGCAAAGCGAAACCGCGACGGCGCATCCGCCTCCGCTTCTTCCAGGCGCAGGCACGCCGTGCCCACCGTCACCAGGTCCAGATAAGCCTGATGGATTTCCACGGCAAAATTGGATCGCTCAAAATGCCCCTGCACAATGCGCACCACCCGCGAAAGTTTCCCGGCCAAATCAGGCTGCGCGCCATCGGGCACCGCGTCACCCGGCACCATTTCAAACCACCCGCCCGAGGGGGGCGTTACCTCGCCCAACAAACTGGCGGCCAGTTGCTCCACGGCATCGGGCGCGGTGGCGTCAAACACCCGGTCAAACTGCTTCTTGCCGATATTGGCGGTGCCGGGCCCCCCACCGCCAAAACCACCGCTCCCCCCTCCCGGTCCCGCCCCGTTTTCCTGGCGCTGGGGCAGGGCAAATTCATAACATTCCTGCCAGTGGCGCTGCCAATGCGCACGCCGCTGCATGGCGGCCCGAAACCGCTTGCGCAATGTTGCAGGGTTGATGTTTTCCATTCCCGCCCGTTCTGTCATCGCAACCCGCCCCTTCTGCCCGTTTACCGTTTGTCAGTCACCCTTCGCCCGGAAGCCAGAACCAGAGCCACAAACCGTAACGCCTGCTTCCTGAACTCCAAGACCAAGCCAAAACCCGAACCCAAACCCAAGCTCAAGCTCAAGCTCAAGCTCAAGCCCAAGCCCAAGCCCAAGCCCAAGCCCAAGCCCAAGCCCAAGCCCAAGCCCAAGCCCAAGCCCAAGCCCAAGCCCAAGCCCAAGCCCAAGCCCAAGCCCAAGCCCAAGCCCAAGCCCAAGCCCAAGCCCAAGCCCAAGCCCAAGCCCAAGCCCAAGCCCAAGCCCAAGCCCAAGCCCAAGCCCAAGCCCAAGCCCAAGCCCAAGCCCAAGCCCAAGCCCAAGCCCAAGCCCAAGCCCAAGCCCAAGCCCAAGCCCAAGCCCAAGCCCAAGCCCAAGCCCAAGCCCAAGCCCAAGCCCAAGCCCAAGCCCAAGCCCAAGCCCAAGCCCAAGCCCAAGCCCAAGCCCAAGCCCAACGCAAAAACCCGCCACCGTTTCCGGCAGCGGGCGCATTTCTGGTGTTGATTTAGGTTTTATAACCCATAATAAAGAACAAATCAAGAACTTTTTTGACAAATTTTTGATCTGTTTGCCAAATGGCGATAAAGCCCGCGCGGTGTCACCACCCACCACGCCGAAATCCCCAGCACATGTTTAATCACCCCAACACAGCTTGCCACCCCCAGCCGAAGGCGCGGCAGATTGTCCGATGGCACTGTCACCCACAGGCAGTAATGCCCGCGCGCCCGGTAATACGCCGCCGGGTCAAACACATCCGAAAACCGCCATAACGCACATTCCAGCCGATGGCTCGCCGGGTTCAGATAAATCCAGCATCCGGCCTCGCCCGTTTCCAGCACGGCAAAACAATGGCGAAACGCCCTGGGCAACAGCCGCAGCAACCATTTATCCGGCGCATCGGCAAACACAACCAGCACCCGCCGCCCGGTTTGCCCGGCCTGTGTGGTTTGACGGATTTGCATGATTTGTGTGGTTTGCTTGGCTTGTTTGGCTTCAAAGGCCTGCAAAGGTTCGGGAACATCAGGTGCCCCATTCGCCCTGCCCCAAATATCCACCATCCCCCGCATGGGCTGCATGGCCTGCATGGCGCGCCACTCAAAACCCTTGCAAAACGGCCATGTTCCGGCACCACGCGCACCCGGTACACCCCGCCCGGCTTTATCGTCGCTCTCGGTCCACTGCCCTACAAATCGCATGGCGACAGATCCCCCTGCATCTCGTAATTCTGTGACGCGGCATCATCAAATTCCGGGGGATCCCCTGCCCCGTCCGGGTCCACAATGCCCCGCCGCACCAAAACATCGCGCAGGGCCAGCATCGCTTCCTGCCACAAATCGGCCTTGCGGCTTTCGGCTTCCACCCGGTGGTCCGGCAGCCTTTCGACCACCCCGTAATATTCCAGCACCTGCAAATGCGCCTGGCCAATCACCCCGCCACGCCATAACCGTGTCACCGCATTATAAATATCATCCGGGTCACAGGGGCGCGTCACCTCGCCCGCATCGGCCACAACCCGCGCGCCCTCTATCCGTGCCGCCTGGCAGCGCACAAACCAGAACCACGCCTGCTCCGCACTGGCAAACAGGGTCATTTCCCCGCGCCCCAGCGGTTTGGGGAAAAGTCTTTGTTGTGTCATTTCGCCCTCCTGATAGGATTTTCACCATTCCCGGCAGAAGGCAGGGCCAGCCCTGCCAATCCGCCGCCCCTTTGCTGCCACTGTCCTGCCGTCAACCCCCGGCACGCTGAAATCCGCCTGCCCGCAAGGGCGGTCAATTTGCCAAAAAACGCAATCGGGGCGTCACCGCACCTCTGGTGCCGCGTCCTGTTAGAACCGGACATGAACAGTGATAAAAAAGGAACCACACATCACGGGCCTCATCTCGCACCACCAGATACATATCCCCGGATGCAATTCTCCCGCTGACACTCGATTTTTAATCCCTTTTTGTTCTCTTTGTAAAGGACTATTTTCCTATTTTGTTCTCACCGTCAGGAAAGGAATAAATTCCCTGTCCTGTTGCATGCCAACCCTGTTAAACTGAAACCATGATCAAACATGACCTCATCTGGGCCGCCCTCGACAAAATAGCCGGGGACAAGGGCCTTTCGCCCTCCGGCCTGGCCCGGCTGGCCCAGCTTGACCCGACCACATTCAACCGCTCCAAACGCAATACGGCGGCGGGCAAACCGCGCTGGCCCTCAACCGAAAGCATCGCCAAGGTGCTCTCGGCGGCGAATGTGACGTTCCGGGAATTTTCCGAATTGATGGATGGCAATGCCGCCGGGCGCGTACCGGTCATCGGCTTTGCCCAGGCGGGCAATCGCGGCTTTTTTGATGATGCGGGCTATCCCGTTGGCGGCGCGTGGGAGGACATTACCTTCCCCGCCCTGCACGACCCCACCGCCTATGGCCTGCGCATTTCAGGCGACTCGATGACCCCGGTTTTTCGCGATGGCGATCTCATCATCGTTTCCCCGGCATCAAACATCCGCCCGCGCGACCGCGTCGTGGTCAAAACCCGCGAAGGCGAAGTGATGGCCAAGGAACTGGTCCGGCGCGGCGCAATGGGGATCGAGCTTAAATCCCTCAACCCGGACTACGAAGACCGCTATATCGAAGCCAAAGACCTCGACTGGATCGCCCGGATTTTATGGTGCAGCCAGTAAATCCCTGCCCCTCTAAAATCGAACCTGCTACAATGAATAAAAGATGTTTGAAGATGCCGAAGATAGTTGTAGCTACCCTCTAAAATCGAACCTGCTACAATCTCTTGCTCCAACCAAAACACTGTCTTGGCGTTGTAGCTACCCTCTAAAATCGAACCTGCTACAATTCGGTGCGGGCAAACATCGCAATCAGGTGGGTTGTAGCTACCCTCTAAAATCGAACCTGCTACAATACACTTCTGTGACCGTACACCGACCCGATAGTTGTAGCTACCCTCTAAAATCGAACCTGCTACAATGATCGCCGATCAAATGAGCATGTATAACGCGTTGTAGCTACCCTCTAAAATCGAACCTGCTACAATCGAGGCGTCGCAATACTGGCCGGTCCTGCAGTTGTAGCTACCCTCTAAAATCGAACCTGCTACAATCGAGGCGTCGCAATACTGGCCGGTCCTGCAGTTGTAGCTACCCTCTAAAATCGAACCT
>NZ_JPWH01000022.1 GCF_003326755.1 Thalassospira profundimaris
AAACGGGCTCGTCTTCGGATGGGCCCGTTTTGTTTTTTCACGACCTTTTAATCATCCGGCTTGCCATCCGTTCACGCCCGATCCTTCATCGCCGTCATTTGTCGCGATTCATGCGCAGCAAATACATCTTAAAATTGCATTATAGCGAATCGCTGTTTTAAGAAGTATTTCTACGTAATGGCGGATTTGTTGGGTCTTGATCATCATTTTTTTCTATATCAGATATTCCTGATGGAATTTGAAAGACCGGAAAAAGTGTGCGTTTAGCATCTTATAGGTGCCAATTTTGCCGCGTATCCATTTAAAGATGTGGTCAGGTAAAAAAACACCCGCCGCGACGCTTGCGCTTTAAAAAGTGCGGTGTATAAAAACAGTCCCGCGGCAAAAACAGCCCCGGGCACGCGTTTCTGAATAATAAAATTTCGCAGCGCCAAGCTGCGCCGGAGGAAGCGGCGGCCAACGCCAAATCTGCCCCGCCATCATTCAAAAATGATTGGCGATCCCCGGTATCATTCACATCGCCTGTCCGTGCGTCACGTTTTGCATCACCGCATACAGGTTCGATAAGAGAGGAGGTCGAAATGGGAAACCCGAAAACCCTTTTTGACAAAATTTGGGCAAGCCATGTGATTAACACGCAGGAAGATGGTACCTGCCTTATTTACATCGACCGCCATCTCGTTCACGAGGTTACAAGTCCGCAGGCTTTTGAAGGCCTGCGCAATGCCGGTCGCAAGGTGCGTCACCCGGAACTGACACTGGCCGTTCCCGACCATAACGTGCCGACCACCGACCGGTCGGAAGGGATCAAGGAAGAAGACAGCCGCATCCAGGTTGAAACCCTTGACCAGAACGCCCGCGATACCGGCATTCATTATTTCCCGATGAATGACCTGCGCCAGGGCATTGTTCACATTGTTGGCCCGGAAGAAGGCTTTACCCTGCCTGGTGTGACAATGGTTTGCGGTGATTCGCACACATCGACCCACGGTGCCTTTGGCGCACTGGCATTTGGTATTGGCACATCCGAAGTTGAACATGTGCTGGCAACCCAGACCCTGGTTCAGAAACCGGCCAAAAACATGCTGGTCAAGGTTGAAGGCGACCTGCATCCGGGTGTGACCGCCAAGGACATCACCCTTGCCATTATTGGTCGCATCGGCACCGCGGGCGGCACCGGCTATGTGATCGAATATGCCGGTTCGGCCATTCGGTCGCTGTCGATGGAAGGTCGTATGACCGTCTGTAACATGTCGATCGAAGGCGGTGCGCGCGCCGGCCTGATCGCGCCGGACGAAAAAACCTTTGAATATATCAAGGGCCGCCCAATGGCACCCAAGGGTGCAGCCTTTGAACAGGCAGTCGAATACTGGAAAACCCTGCCGTCGGATGAAGGCGCACATTACGACAAGGTTATCGAACTCGATGCCAGCGACATCATTCCGCAAGTCACCTGGGGCACCAGCCCGGAAGACGTGGCACCAATCAATGCCGTTGTCCCCGGCCCCGATGATGTCACCGATCCTGGCAAGAAAAAAGCCATTGCCCGGTCGCTTGAATATATGGGCCTGGTTGCCGGTACGCCGCTTGAGGAAGTCAAAGTTGACCGCGTCTTTATCGGTTCGTGCACCAATGGCCGGATCGAAGATTTGCGCGCTGCTGCCGTGATTGCCAAGGGGCGCAAGGTTGCCGACCATGTTAATGCAATGGTGGTTCCGGGCTCGGGCCTGGTCAAGGAACAGGCCGAAGCCGAAGGCCTGGACCAGATCTTTATCGATGCCGGTTTTGAATGGCGCGAACCGGGCTGCTCGATGTGCCTGGCAATGAACCCGGACCGTCTTGCCCCGGGCGAGCGTTGTGCATCAACCTCGAACCGGAACTTTGAAGGGCGTCAGGGCCGGGGTGGCAGAACACACCTGATGAGCCCGGCAATGGCTGTTGCTGCCGCTGTCACCGGCCATCTGGCCGATGTTCGCAAACTTGAAATCGTGTAAGGCCCCATAATGTCTGCACAAGGCTTTATCATTCGGGACGAAGGCATCTCGCGTTTCGGGCGGGCAGTGGTTCTTGAAACCCTGCTCCCCCAGCTCACCGGGATCAACCTGCCCGATTTCGTTGCCAATGACATCGACGCCACCGAAGACCTGATCGAAGCCCTCGGTCTGGTGTGGGATGCCGAAAACAAGGGATAAGACAATGGAAAAGTTCAACACTTTAACCGGTGTGGCCGCACCGTTGCCGATGCTTAATGTCGATACCGACATGATCATCCCCAAGCAGTTCCTCAAGACCATCAAGCGGTCGGGTCTGGGTAAAAACCTGTTTGATGAAATGCGTTACGACGACAATGGAAATGAAATTCCCGATTTCGTTTTAAACCAGCCCGCCTATCGCAATGCCAAAATCCTTGTAACCGGAGCCAATTTTGGCTGTGGTTCCTCGCGCGAGCATGCGCCCTGGTCACTGCTGGATTTTGGCATTCGCTGCATCATCGCGCCGAGCTTTGCCGACATTTTCTATAATAACTGCTTTAAGAACGGCATTTTGCCGATCAAATTGCCGCAGGAAGATGTGGACAAACTGATGGCGGATGCCGAACGCGGGGCCAATGCCACCGTCACGGTTGACCTGGAAAAACAGGAAATCAGTGGCCCGGATGGCGGTTGCATCAAGTTTGATGTTGAACCGTTCCGCAAGCATTGCCTGCTTAACGGCCTTGATGACATCGGCCTGACCCTTCAGAAGGCCGACGACATTGCCAGTTTTGAAGCGCAGCGCGCGGCGTCCCAGCCCTGGCTGTCGCTGTAAAAATCAGGGCGGCGTTCATATACGCCGCCCTCTTTTAGTTTCCCGCATATCTGGCGCGTCTGCGCGCCGCACCATCTTTGCGAAGGTTAGAAAATGACGATTACCAAAAAAGTCCTGATGTTGCCGGGCGACGGCATTGGCCCGGAAGTCATGCGCCAGGTCCAGCGCGTCATGGACTGGATGGCAAAAAAGCGTGACATCAATTTTGACGTTACCGAAGGTCTTATTGGTGGCGCCTCGATCGATGCCCACAACAACCCGCTGACCGACGAAACCCTGGCTGATGCCATGGCAGCCGATGCGGTTCTGCTGGGTGCTGTTGGGGGACCGAAATGGGATAACCTTCCGTTTGATATCAAACCGGAACGCGGCCTGCTTAAAATCCGCAAGGAAATGGGCCTGTTTGCCAATCTGCGCCCCGCCCTGGTCTTTGACGCCCTTGTTGGCGCATCGACCCTGAAGGAAGATGTGGTCAAGGGGCTGGACATCATGATCCTGCGTGAATTGACCGGCGGCATCTATTTCGGTCAGCCGCGCGGTATTGAAGAGCGCGACGGGGTCCGTTTTGGCTTCAACACTCTGGTTTATTCCGAACCCGAAATCGAACGCATCGCCCGCGTCGCCTTTGACATGGCGATGAAGCGCAACAAGCGTCTGTGCTCGGTCGACAAGGCCAACGTTCTGGAATCCACTGTTCTGTGGCGCGAAGTTGTTGAACGCGTTGCCAAGGACTTCCCGGAAGTCGACGTCAGCCATATGTATGTCGATAACGCCTCCATGCAGCTGGTGCGGAACCCGAAACAGTTTGACGTGATGGTCACGACCAACATGTTTGGCGACATTCTGTCGGATTGTGCTGCCATGCTGACCGGGTCACTGGGCATGTTGCCGTCTGCATCGCTGGGGGCTGCCGATGAAACCGGTGCGCGCAAGGCCTTGTACGAACCGGTACACGGTTCCGCCCCGGATATTGCCGGTCAGGACCTGGCAAACCCGCTGGCAACCCTGCTATCCTTTGCCATGATGCTGCGTTATTCCTTCGACTTGGGCGACGATGCCACCCTGATCGAAACCGCCGTTCAGAACGTTCTGAAAGGTGGTCTGCGCACGGCAGACATCATGCAGCCGGGCATGGCAAAGGTTTCAACCACCGTTATGGGTGAGTCCGTTATCAACGAACTCAACAAGCTCGTCTGATCGTCTTCCGATCCTTCAGATGCCAAGGCCGGGATTTGGTGCAAATCCCGGCCTTTTTATTTGATTTCAAGGACCTGTCGCGAAAAAGACACATTCAAAACCGCAATCGGCCCATGCAATACGCGCGTGACGTGATATAGTGGCAAAAAATATATTCAAAAAAGCAAGGACCGCGTAAACTGATGGCGAAAACCACAAAATTCATTCTTGGCAGTGTCGTAATCGTCGCTGCCATTGGTGTCGGACTGCATTATATGGCACCCGTTTACACCGAAAAGAACCTGCGCAGTGCCCTGACCGATCCGCAATCCCAAATTCGCGGTGAATTTTCCAATTTCCATATGTCGCTGTTCAAAGGCACCATGTCGGCAGATGACGTAAAAATCATCAGTATGGATGGCACTGTTTACCAGGCTGGCCGCGTTGATATTTCCGGCATTGACTGGCTGGCCGTGTATGGCTTTAACCCGCTTGGCGACGCGCTGGCGGCGAAAATGCAGCTTGCAAATGCCCGTATCGACAGTAACGGTCGCATTATCAGCTTTGACACGGCGGATCTTGCCGATGTGTCGGCCGATACATCAACCTGGCTTCCCGAAACATTTGCCGCCGGTGACATCAAAAGCCCCGGCCTGAAACACACCTTCCTGGGGCAAAGCAGCAATATCGCCGATATTCATATCGAGGATATTGCCTTTGACCATATTGGCGGTGTCACCACCGGTGCCTGGAACTATGACGCCGGATCGGAATTTGGCAATGCCAGCGTTGCGCAAAGTATTTTTGCCAACTGTGCCGGTCCCATGAAGCTGCTTCAGCAGACTGATACGGCGGATTTTAACTGGAATTCGGCTGAATCGTGCGAGCATATGGCACTGGCTGACCTTGCCATGTCCCTGCCAGACAAGTCAAAACTCACCGCAGCCGGTATCCTGATTGACGGCCTGGACAATGAATCCTTTAAAAAAGCCAGCGTAACCGGCCTCAAGATCGTTGCTCCCCAAAATCGCGGAAAATTTGAAATTGGCCGCCTGGAAATCAGTGATTTTGATCAGGCCATTGACCCCGACCAAATCCCCATGCCCGGCGAAAAGTTTGATTTCAACCGCTGGCTCAAGGCATTTGAAACCGTCAAAATCGGAAAACTGGAACTGTCAGACCAGTTTTTTTCCACCCCGGATGCCGAAATTCGCTGGGATCACTTTTCCATTCATAATCTTGGCGATCAGATGGTCGGGGAAATTTCCTCGCGCGGCCTGTCCCTGCATGGCAGTGATACCAACATTACCGCCAAATTCGGCCTTGATACGCTGACATTGCGCGACGTTAACCTCAAAAGCATCGCATCGACCCTGGAATATATTTCGCCAACCGCAGACGAAGCCGAACAGCTTGCCCTGCTTTCAACCCGCACACTCGGTGAAATGGGCTTCCCCTTTAGTGTTCCCTATTTCTCGACCTATGAGTTTTCCGGTTTGGAAGTCGGTATTTCGGGCGTTCAGGACGTTCATCTGACCGTCGATGAATTTGGCGGTGCAATCGGCGATGTCGGCCCCATCGTCGACGGCGGCGCGGACGTTGCCCGCACCCAGACCGGTCATATTGCCGGTGTCAGTATCGACATGCCCGACGAAGTGGCAAACAATCCACGCGTACTCGATGCGCTGGGTGTTAAAAAGTTTTCCCAACTAACGCTGGATATGGATGCCCATCAACGATGGTCGGCAAAAACCGGTGATTTTCAATATGCCATTGATGAACTGACCGTGCGGGACTTTGGCACCGTAAAATTCTCGATGACCCTAAGCGGATTCAGCCCGGAAGTTGTTGATCAGTTACAATCCATTCCGGTGATGCGCGCCGACCGGCAACTGCCCGTCATACTGGGGCAAAACGGGGCCTTGAAGTCCGCCTCGCTTGAAATTTATGGCGACAATCTGGTTCCCACCGCTTTGCGGCTGATGGCGCTTAAAACAGGTGTTCCGTCCGATCAATTGCAGCTTACAGCGGGCATGAGCATCATGCAGGCCCAGCAACAATATGGCTCAACCGGACAACTGGGCACATCGCTGCAACAACTGGCAAACTGGATTGCCAAGCCGCAGCATCTGAAAATTACCCTCACACCGGAAAACCCGGTGCCTTTTGCCGATCTGATGAACAATCCTGTTCCGCCTACCCCCCCGGTTCTGGCAGAAACCTTTGGCCTGAAAATTCTTGCCAATGACGAAGTTGCCAATCCGGCAAATTAAAAAGGCCGGACCATCACCACATAAGGGCCGGGGTCATTCTCCCGGCCTTTTCGTTTATGCGCTCTGCCCGGCCAGTCACGGCGCTAACAGGCCACCTCAAAAGGGCAACAACATTGGCAAAATAACCTCAATCAAGTTCATTAACTGATATTGGATTAAAATGAGCAAGTTTGTCCGGATTGCGATGTAAAAAAACACGTTTTATTCCATCCGGAGCCAGCAAAACGGTCAGCGCCGTATCTACGGCATCATCAATTGAGAACAGAAGCCAGCTTTCTGCCCCCGTTTCAACAACCGTAAGCCCGGCATTGACAAGGTTCTTGCGCCAAATTCCGGCAAAGAAGCGCGCAATCCGGTCCGCTCCAAACAGGGTATTGATGTTGGTCTTGGCCTTGCCACCGCCATCCCCTTGCAATGTAATGTCCGGTGCCAGAAATGCGGCAATCCGATCTGCCTGGCCTGATTGCAGGGCCTCGACAAACCCGGCCAGGTCACTGGCCGTCAGCCGTTTCCCAGCTGTTACATCCTGTGATGCAATCCCCGGCTTTTTTGCCGTTTCCGCGCCTTCAATATCATCATCACCCGACGTCAATCTGTCCATTTTGCGGCGTGCGCGAAACAGAATTTGCCGCGCATTATTGGGCCTGTTTCCCAATGTTTCGGCAATGGCCGCGTGATCCCAGTCAAAAACATCGTGCAATACCAAGGCAATGCGTTCGTGCGGCGACAATTCGTCAAGCATCACCAAATAGGCCTGCGATAAACAGGCCTGATTAAGCAGCCTGTCCTCGCTTTCCCGGGCAAACGGATTGACCCAGGGTTCGGGCAACCATTGCCCGACGTAATTTTCCCGTCGTCGCCGTGCTGATTTCAGAACATCCAGGCACAAATTTGAACAGACCCGGATCAGCCAGCCGGTCGGATCTTTCAGGCTGGAAATATCGGTCTGGTGCCAGCGCAGCCAAACATCCTGAACCGCATCTTCGGCATCGGCATAGCTGCCCAAAAACCGAAAGGCCAATGCAAACAGGCGCGGGCGCTGCTGGTCAAAAATCGCCGTCGACATGACATTTATTCCCGCTGTCAAACACAAAATCCGGCGCGGGCCAAGGGACAAAAGCCCGGCCCGCACCGCATAGTTTCCATCAATAGCCGTTTTTAAGCAAAAGGATGCTGTGCAACCCCCAATCGGTTCCAGGCATTGATCAGGGCAATGGCCATTGTCAGTTCGGAAATTTCCTCGGGCGAAAAATCTGCCTCAAGGGCGGTGAAACTGGCATCAATTTCGGCTGTGTCCGCCCCCAGAGTCAGCTTTTCTGCCCAGTCAAGTGCGGCCCGTTCATCGGGTTCAAAATCGCGGGCATTGCGCCAACTCGCCAGCATGTCAATCTTGCCCTGTGCGCCGCCCTGTTTCAGATAATCCGCGCAGTGCATCCGCAGGCAAAATGAACACGCATTTAGCTGCGAAACCCGACATTTGACAATTTCAACCAGCGTCCCGCTCAGCCTGGTGTTTGTATTAAACAGCATTGAGGCATCATACAGCCCTTTAAAAAGCACCGGGCTGGTTTTGGCAAAGTCAAAACGGTTCATCTTCGTCCTCCATCTTGCATGTCGTGATTTTGAAATCACGCTCTGCAAACAGGACGAGACGGCACTACCATCTGTTACAGAAACTGCAATTTTTTGATGACATCCGAGATCATCTCGCAGTTTTTCATTAAATTCATTTGTTGCATTTAATTCATTTAATTATATATCCTACCTAAAACGGAGGAAAAGAAGGAGAGTCTCATGAACATGGTTGCACAACATCGCCAGCTTCCGCCAAGCGCACAGGATGCAGCCATTGCACGGGTTTCAGGACAGGCCTTGTCGCGCTATGCACAAACCAAAAGCCCGCTTAAACTGCGCATCACAGATGCAGAGCAAGCCGAACCTATCGAGCTTCCTGCTGGCGCGGTTGCACTTCTCATGGAAATTCTGGAAACGATGGCTGCGGGTCGCGGTGTTACCATCATCCCTGAAAACGCCGAACTTACGACAGTGCAGGCTGCCGATATCCTCAACGTCTCGCGCCCCTTTCTGATCAAGCTTTTGGAAGAGAACAAGATTCCCTTCCGGAAAGTTGGGAAACATCGTCGTATCCGTATGGAAGACGTGATGACCTATAAAACCCGGATCGACCAGGAGCGCGAGGCTGTCCTCGACCAGCTCGCCGCAGACGCACAAGAACAGGACATGGGCTACGGAGAATGAGTGGCTACACTGTCCTGCTGGATGCCAATGTCCTCTATCCCGCGCCAATGCGGGACGTCTTGATGCAGCTTGCCGTTGCTGACTTGTTCAAGGCGAAATGGACAGATGACATTCATCGGGAATGGATAAATGCGCTCTTGCGTAAAGAGCCTCATCGCGAGCTTAGTGCGCTTGAACGCACACGCGATCTGATGAATACGTCCGTCCGCGACTGTCTGGTAACAGGTTACGACAGCCTGATCCCATCGCTCACTCTGCCTGATCCTGATGACCGACATGTCCTGGCGGCGGCCATCGTTGGCCGCTGTGACGCCATCGTCACGCAGAACCTCAAGGATTTCCCGACAAATGCCCTCGAACCCTTTGGCATTGAAACACAACATCCCGACGCGTTTTTGAGCAATCAGCTTTCCCTGGCACCAGGCCTGGTTTGTTCTGCCTTGCGAAAAGTACGCGCACGCCTGAAAAACCCACCAAAGACCGCCAATGAATATCTGGCAATCCTGACACAACAGGGCCTCGTCGCAACAGTCGCCGAGCTTGAACAGTTCTCGGAACTGCTCTGAAAACCGGCTTATCCTATACCATTACACATATCCACACGCGCGTAACGCCTGGGCCACGGTTGGGTGCAAGGTCCAACACCAGTCTTCGCTTTCCATTTGGGTGCCATCCGCCAGCGTAAAAATGGCCGCAAGATAATCGCTGACATCGGACGGACAATGCGGCAGGCCCGCAGCAAGGGCGATTTTGCGGCCAACACGACCGTATTTTTTGTGTCCGATACGTGATCCAAAATGCCCGGCAGACGCAGCCAGTTCAGTGCCGGTTATTCGCTGTTCCGGCGCATAAAAATGGGCACGCAGCATATCGCGTTCGCAACTCGACAGATCAACAACTTTCAATGCCGCCACATATTGCTCTACTGACCCGACATAAGGTGGCCGGTGGTCGTTATCGCTCAATACAGGAATAAGAACGTCTTCAATCCGGGACGAAGAGGTATCAGGGTTTGAATGCAGCATGGGTTTCCTCCCGATCGGGAAACAACCGTTTAGTTTCGGGTTTCTCAGGGCCGGTTGTCACCCCAAATCCCATCAGCAGGCTCTTGCGGCCTGTCATAAACACATATCAAAGACTAAATTGACATATGGTGCTTGCGGCGGCTGATGCAAACCACTCTGCCGCCGCAAGATTGTTTTAATTGTGCCGAAAACCGGGTTTGGTGAACACAAACTGGCCCACCCGCATGCCGCCACCGCCTTGGCGGGCATCAAAGGCATTGATGCAGCCTGCCAGATAGAATTCCCACATCCGTTTGAACTCGGTATCGTATTTTTCCGGATCCAGCTCATGCTCGATTTTACGGAAATTCTCGCGCCAGGCCATCAGGGTGCGGGCATAGTTTTCGCCCGCATGAAAATGGCAGGCCTCCACATCCAGATCCGCCATTTCGGCCGCCTCGACAACTTCGTGAACCGCGGGAATATAACCGCCAGGGAAAATGTAACGATCAATCCACGGCGATGTGAAATCCGGGCGCGGTTTGATGATGGTATGAATCACCGCCCGCCCGCCGGCCTTAAGCAACCGGGCAACCTGTTCAAAATAGGTTTTGAATTGCGGCCGTCCGACATGTTCAAACATCCCCACCGAGACCACCCGGTCGTATCGGTCATGATTGGCCTGGGCAAAAACACGGTAATCCTGCAAATGATAATCCAGGCCTTCATGAAATTCGGCGGGCAATTCGGCCTTGCGTTCCTGCGCCCAGTTATATTGCTCGTTCGAGAGGGTAATGCCATGCACTTCCGCCCCGGTGGTGCGACGGATAAAACGGCTTAACCCGCCCCAGCCACAGCCAATATCCACAACCCGCGTATTCGGATCGGTAATTTTCAGACGATCCGTCGTCAGTTGCATTTTATGCTGCTGGGCTTCTGCAAGATCACGCGCTCCGTCATCCCAAAACGCGCAGGAATATTGCATATCGGCATCCAGAAACCGGGTATAGAGGTCATTGCCAATGTCATAATGGTGGCGCACCCGGCGCGATGCCGCCTCGACCGAGGTAAATTGCGCAATACGGAACTTGAAGGCCTGAAGTTTTTCAATCAGCAGACCAAAACTGCTGCTGGAATGGCCGCCATCAAAATTGAGGCGCAACACCCGAATCAGATCTTCAAGCTCTCCAGACGTGACATCAATGCCACCCTGCATATAGACTTCGCCAAAGCCCGGGTCCGGGCTCAGGGCCATTTTTACGGCATCGGTCCAGTTTGGCAGCGTCATGGTCGCACGCGGTTCAGCGCCATCACCCAGCGCTACCTCGTGACGGTCATTGACGCGCACAAGAAGCGTGCCGCGCGTAACATGTTCGCGAAAGAAATCGAGGACTTTTCTGTCAGTCCAGTTCAAAGTCATTGGGTACGTCATAGCCGTCCTTCTCAAGCCGGAAATGCGACAACCCCCAAAATTGCAAATATCAGACGATAATTTGCAATCCCCACGCATTATAGTGACATATTTCACTATAATCTCAACCCGTAAAAACCCAAACCATCCTTGCGCGACACCGCAGAAAGCCTTACATCTCGCCCAGCTTACCGGTCGGCCATGCAATATCTGGCAAATTGTCAATCAAAATGACCAGGGCGTATCGCGGGCCGAACCAAAACAGAAAGAGGCACTTGATGGGTTATAAAATCGCCGTTGTTGGCGCCACGGGTAATGTCGGGCGCGAAATGCTCAACACGCTGGCAGAACGCAATTTTCCCGCCGAAGAGGTCTTTGCGCTGGCATCATCACGCTCGATTGGTCGTACCGTTTCCTATGGCGATGATGACCTGACCGTACAGGATGCCGCACGCTTTGATTTTTCAAAGGCGGATATTGCCCTGTTCTCGGCAGGTGGAGATACGGCAAAGGCCCTGGCACCGAAGGCGGCCGAGGCCGGCTGTGTGGTGATCGACAATTCAAGCTACTGGCGCATGGAACCCGGTGTTCCGTTGATCGTGCCCGAAGTCAATGGCGACGCCCTGGCGGGATATGCCAAGAAAAACATCATCGCCAATCCAAACTGTTCGACCATCCAGATGGTCATGGCCTTAAAACCGTTACATGATTTGCAACCGGTCAAACGCGTGGTTGTCTCGACCTATCAGTCGGTCTCGGGGGCCGGACGGGCGGCAATGGATGAATTGTTTAACCAGACACGCGGCATTTACGTCAATGATCCGCCCGTCAAGGAACAGTTTACCAAACAGATCGCCTTTAACGTCATCCCGCATATTGATGAATTCATGGATGATGGCGCGACCCGTGAAGAATGGAAAATGACCGCCGAAACCCGCAAAATCCTGGACCCGGATGTTGCGGTTCATGCCACCTGTGTCCGGGTGCCGGTATTTGTCGGTCATGGCGAAGCCGTCAATATCGAATTTGAAATGCCCGTCACCGTCGAGGAAGCCCGCAAGGCGCTCAAGGCATTCCCGGGTGTGTCGGTGATCGATTATCGCCAGGATGAAGGTTATGTCACCCCGCAGGAAGTAGCCGGGGAAGACAGTGTATTCATCTCGCGCATTCGCAAGGATCCAAGCATTCCCAATGCGCTGTCCCTATGGTGTGTCAGCGATAATCTGCGCAAAGGGGCTGCCCTGAATGCGGTTCAGATCGCCGAATTGCTGGTTTCGGATTATCTGCCAAAGAAATAAAACCGACTTGGCTAAACATCCCTCATACAGGGCCGCCCACCTGGGCGGCCCTGTTGTTTTATGATCTTCCATATAAGCAGGATTAATCCTACCATTCAAAAGCTGCGAAATTGATGAAACCTGATCCTTCAGGTATCAGGAACATACCTGCAGCCGAACACCCGATAAAAAACGGAAGACTGGGATGGTAAAACGGACCCGCAAAGAAGCCGCAAGACTGGATGAAGCCGCCCGGGCCGGATGGCTGTATTATTGCGCAGGAAATACCCAGGACGAAATTGCCACCAAGCTGGGCGTTTCGCGCCCGACGGCACAACGCCTGGTATCGGCTGCCATTAGCGAGGGGCTGGTCAAGGTGCGACTGGATCATCCGATTGCCCAGTGCATGGAACTGGCCGCCCGTATTTGCGCGGAATTTGAACTTGAGAATTGCGAGGTCGTGCCGACAGACCCCGCCGCACCCGACGCCATGTTTGGCATCGCCCAGGCGGCGGCCAACCTGCTGGAGCGGGTTTTACAATGTCCTGATCCCAAAATTATCGCCCTGGGCACCGGGCGTGCCATGCGCGGCATGGTCAATGAAGTCCAGCGTATCGAAGCGCGCCACCATAAAATCGTTTCCCTTGTCGGCACCATTGCCACCGACGGCGCGGCAAGTTTTTATGATGCCGTCACCGAACTGGCCGATTTAACCCGCGCCCCGCATTATCCCTTATCCATCCCGGTGATTGTCCCAAAGGCCGAACAGCGTAAACCGATGCAGCAACAGGCCCCGATGGACAATATCCTGCATCTTGCCGCCCAGGCCGATGTGCGATTTGTCGGTATTGGACAAATGGGTGCGGACGCCCCGCTTCTCGTGGATGGTTTCATTACCCCGGCCGAGCTTAAAAGCCTGCAAGATCATGGGGGTATTGGCGAGCTGATCAGTTGGACCTTTGATAAGAACGGTCAAATTCTGGATCATGATGTCAATAACCGCGTGACCAGTGCGCCGCTGCAATATCCGGCACAAAATACCATCGCCGTCGCCAAAGGCGCTAAAAAAGTTGCCGCGATTCGCGGTGCAATGGCAGGAAAACTGATTACATCTCTGGTTACGGATGAAGCCACGGCGAAGGCTTTACTCCCTTAAAACATCACTAATTATCTTTAAAAATCAAATAATTGACCGAAACCCGCGACGTAAAATCGCGGGTTTTTCTGTTGCGTCGCACAATCGAATTCGGTTGACAAGGCGGGTGATAATTGAGTGAATGTTCACGTAATGAGCAAATGATCAAAACAAACAGCACAGTTTGTTTAACGGGAAAAAGTCCTTTTGGGAGGAATTATGAAACACATTATGGGAGCAGCGTTTTGTGCGCTGTTGGCCAGCGGCGTCGCGTTTGGGGCCAATGCAGAAACCAAGCTGACCATCGCCACGGTGAATAACGGGGACATGATCCGGATGCAGAAGCTGACGGATGATTTCACCAGCAAAAATCCCGACATCTCGCTGGAATGGGTAACACTGGAAGAAAACACCCTGCGCCAGCGTGTCACCACCGACATTGCCACCGATGGCGGCCAATATGACATTATGACGATTGGTACCTATGAAGCGCCGATCTGGGCGAAAAAGGGCTGGCTGGCCCCCCTTGAAAACCTGGGCGCGGATTATGACGTGGACGACATCATGCCCGCGATCCGCTCGGCACTGAGCAACGATGGCAAGCTGTATGCAGCCCCGTTCTATGCCGAAAGCTCGATGATGATGTATCGCAAGGATCTGTTCGAGAAAGCAGGCATTGAAATCAACGGTCGTCTGACCTGGGACCAGACCCTTGATATTGCCAAAAAGCTGCATGATCCGGCCAATGGCGTTTATGGCATCTGCCTGCGCGGCAAAGCGGGCTGGGGCGAAAACATGGCGCTGATCACGACGATGGGCAATGCCTATGGCGCGCGCCTGTTTAACGAGGAATGGAAACCGGAATTCGATGGGCAGGAATGGAAAGACGCCCTGTCGATGTATGTTGATATTCTCGGCAATTATGGTCCTCCCGGTGCAACCTCGAACGGCTTTAACGAAAACCTGTCGCTGTTTAACGCTGGCAAATGCGCCATGTGGATTGATGCCACAGTTGCCGCATCCTTTGTCACCAACCCCAAAGAATCCAAAGTGGCCGACAAGGTTGGCTTCACCGAAGCCCCCTGCGCTGTGACCTGCACCGGTGCCAACTGGTTGTGGGCCTGGAACCTGGCGATCCCGGCTTCGTCGAAAAAAACCCAGGCCGCCGAGAAGTTCATTTCCTGGGCAACCTCGAAATCCTATATCGAACTGGTCGCAAGCAAAGACGGCTGGGCAAATGTCCCACCGGGAACCCGCATGTCATTGTATCAGAACCAGAAATATCTTGATGCCGCACCGTTTGCCATCAAGACCCTGGCCGCCATCGACAGTGCGGATCCGATCAACTCAACCCTGAAACCGAAACCCTATGTCGGGGTTCAGTTTGCCGCCATCCCGGAATTCCAGGGTATCGGCACCGTTGTCGGTCAGCAGTTCTCGGCCGCCCTTGCCGGTCAAATCAGTGTCGATCAGGCCCTGCAAAATGCGCAGCAATCCACCGATCGGACCATGCAAAAAGCCGGATATTACTGATTTCCGCTTTCTGACCAGACCTCCTTGAC
This sequence comes from Thalassospira profundimaris, assembly GCF_003326755.1. GTDB lineage: Bacteria > Pseudomonadota > Alphaproteobacteria > Rhodospirillales > Thalassospiraceae > Thalassospira > Thalassospira profundimaris_B. The sequence continues at coordinate 14,906 of NZ_JPWH01000022.1, forward strand.
CTGGTAGACTTGGGTGGCGGCACTTTCGCCACCCCTTTTCTTCCCGGGTCTGTCAAAGACACTGCAAACGGGGAGCGCATCATGTCGACACGGGCCTCGACCCTGGCCGGGCACGTTATGTCCGCGCCGTCGATCATCGCCTTGTTTTTGTGGATGATCGTGCCTTTGGGCATGACAATTTACTTCTCATTCCTTCGCTATAACCTGCTGTCACCAGGCATGGAGGAATGGATCGGCTTTGTGAATTACAAATTCTTCCTGACCGATCACGCCTTTTTTGCCTCCCTTGCCAATACCCTGATCCTGGTTGGCTCTGTCCTTGTCATTACCGTGATTGGCGGCATTCTGATCGGCCTTATGCTCGATCAGGCGATTTTCGGCCGGGGCATTTTGCGCATTCTGGTGATTTCGCCGTTTTTCATTATGCCGACGGTGAATGCGCTGGTCTGGAAAAACCTGTTGATGAACCCGGTCTCCGGCTTTTTCGCCTGGATATCGATGTCGCTTGGCTTTCAGCCGATCGACTGGTTCACCCAGGCCCCGCTAACCGCCATCATCATCATGGTTGCCTGGCAATGGCTTCCGTTTGCAACGCTGATTTTGCTCACCGCCCTGCAATCGCTGGACCGCGACCAAAAAGAGGCCGCCCAGATGGACGGGGCCGGACCCATTGCGATTTTCTTTTATATCACCCTGCCGCATCTCAGCCGGGCTATTACGGTTGTCATTCTGATCGAAACGATCTTTCTACTCACCGTGTTTGCCGAAATCTTTGTCACCACCGGCGGCGGCCCCGGCCTTGCAACCACCAATATCGCCTTTCTCGTCTATACCCAGGCCCTTTTGCAATACGACGTCGGGGGTGCCTCGGCGGGCGGTATCGTTGCGGTCATTTTGGCCAATATTGTCGCGATCTTTCTGGTTCGCCTCATTGGCAAAAACCTGGACGCGTAGGGGGCAAAAATGGAAACCAATTTCAAATCACCCACCGGGAAAATTGCCTATTCGGTCTTTGCCTGGATCGTCGGCCTGGCCATTTTCTTCCCCATCCTGTGGATGGCGCTAACCAGTTTCAAATCCGAAATTGATGCGGTCAATATGCCGCCCCTGTTTTTCGATTTTAACTGGACGCTGGAAAACTATACCGGGATCCTCGAACAGTCGAACTACTTCAAGTTCGCCATGAACTCGATCATTCTGTCCTTTGGCTCCACCATTATCGGTCTGGTTTTCGCTGTCACCTGCGCCTGGGCAATGGCCTTTAACCCGACCAAACGCACCAAGGACACCCTGCTTTGGATGCTATCGACCAAAATGATGCCGCCGGTCGGCGTGCTGGTGCCGATTTATTTGATGTTTCGCGACTGGGGGCTGTTGGACAGCCGGTTTGGTCTGATCATGGTTCTGTTTTTGATGAACCTGCCGATCATGGTTTGGATGCTTTACACCTATTTCAAGGAAATCCCCAAAGACATCCTTGAAGCCGCCCGGATGGACGGGGCAACCCTGCCCAAGGAAATTTTCTTTGTGCTGTTGCCCATGGCGGTGCCCGGTATCGCATCGACCATGCTGCTCAACATCATTCTCGCCTGGAACGAAGCCTTCTGGACCCTGAACCTGACAACATCGGATGCCGCGCCGCTGACCGCCTTCATCGCCTCGTACTCCAGCCCCGAAGGGCTGTTCTGGGCGAAATTGTCGGCAGCATCAACCCTGGCGGTTGCGCCCATCCTGGTCGTTGGCTGGTTCTCGCAAAAACAGCTTGTTCGCGGTTTGACCTTTGGCGCGGTGAAATAAACCGCAGCATTCTCAAGTTATGTAAGGAAGGAACACCACAATGGGTGCAATCCGACTGGAAAATGTCCGAAAGACATTCGGGAATATCGATGTCATTCCCGGTGTTGATCTTGAAATCAATGACGGCGAATTTGTCGTGTTTGTTGGCCCGTCGGGCTGTGGCAAATCCACCCTGCTGCGTCTGATTGCCGGTCTGGAAGATGTCACCAGCGGCAAGATCATGATCAATGACGTGGACATGGCCGATGCCTCCCCGGCAAAACGCGGCCTTTCGATGGTGTTTCAGTCCTATGCGCTTTATCCGCATATGACGGTTTATAACAACATCGCCTTTGGCCTGAAAATGGCCGGAGAATCCAAGGCCGTGATCGAGGAAAAAGTCCGCAACGCTGCCAAAATCCTCAACCTGACCGACTATCTGGATCGCCGCCCCGGCGCACTTTCCGGTGGGCAGCGCCAGCGTGTCGCCATTGGCCGTGCCATTGTGCGCAACCCGGCGGCTTTCCTGTTTGACGAACCGCTATCCAACCTGGATGCGGCCTTGCGCGTCAATATGCGCCTGGAAATTACCGGCCTGCATCAGGAACTGAAAACCACCATGATTTACGTCACCCACGACCAGGTGGAAGCCATGACCATGGCTGACAAGATCGTGGTGTTACAGGCTGGCCGGGTGGAACAGGTTGGCAAACCGATGGAGCTTTATACCAACCCGGCCAATAAATTTGTCGCAGGTTTTATCGGTTCGCCGAAAATGAACTTCATCGAAGGCGACTATGCCAAGGCACGGGATTGCCATTGTGTTGGCATTCGGCCGGAGCATTTTGCCATCAGTCAGGAATCTGGCGACATTCCGGCAACCGTTAAAATTGCCGAGCATCTGGGGGCCGAAACCTATTTGCATGTCAATGCCGACAATATTGGCCCAATGACGATCCGTGCAACTGGCGAAGTGCCGCTTGGCGAACATGACCGCATCTGGCTGACACCGGATGCCGAGCGCATTCATCGCTTTGATGCCAATGACAAAGCCCTTTCCCGCTGAGGAAACCGTCAAATTTCCGGAATACGGGCGCAATTGCCAGCAAAAAACCGGCAGCCCTGTTTCCCTGTTCACCACCGACCAAACTGCGAGATCAAAATGTATTTAAAAATGTTCGATCTGACCGGACGCCGCGCCTATGTCACCGGGGGCGGTCGCGCCATTGGCCTTTCCTGTTGCGAGGCCCTTGCCGAAGCGGGCGCCCATGTGGTGATCGGCGATATCAGCGCCGAAGTCGCCGAAGAAGGCCGCGATTACCTGAAATCAAAGGGCTATGACGCCAGCATCGATTTGATGGATGTTACCAACCCGGACCAGGTCCGTGCCAGTGCTGCAAAGCAGGCCGAACAGGGCGGTATCGACATTCTGGTTAACAATGCCGGGATCGCGCGTTCCGAAACACCGGCCGAAACCGTGGCGGACGAACACTGGCGCAATGTGATCGACGTCAACCTGAATGGCACCTTCTGGTGCTGCCGTGAATTCGGCAAGCAGATGCTTGAGAAAAAACGCGGTGCGATCGTCAATATCGGTTCCATGTCCGGCTTTATCGTCAACAAGCCGCAGGAACAGGCCTATTACAACGCCTCAAAGGCGGGCGTTCATCACCTGACCAAGTCGCTTGCGGCCGAATGGGGCGCACGCGGGGTACGCGTGAATGCGGTTGCGCCAACCTATATCGCAACGCCGCTCAACGAATTTGTCAAATCCAAGCCGGAAATGTACGACGCCTGGATCAACGGCACCCCGATGGCGCGCCTGGGTGAAACCCATGAAATCGGTTCTGTCGTGCTGTTCCTGGCATCCGATGCGGCAAGCCTGATGACCGGTTCCATTGTTTTGGCCGATGGGGGCTATACCTGCTGGTAAGGCGGCAGGAAAGCCCGCGATCACATTGTCCTGAAAAACTTCTGTGATCGGGCCAAAACAGGGAAAGAACGGGGCGTGGTTGTGGGACCTGCGCCCCGTTCGCTTTTCATCACACCATTAAACCGGCCCTTGCGCCGCAAGCCGTTTGGAAAACGGGTTCATTTCCGTCACCACCACATCTTCCAGATCCAGAAAAACGGCAAGCTGGCACAGGTGGTGATGCAATGCGGCTGCGACCATGTCATTGTCGTGCCCCTCTTCGGCATGGGCGGAAAAGACCCGCAAAACCTTTCCCTGCCGGTCCGCCTTCAAATCCACCCGGGCGACAAAATCGCCATTCAGCATGAAGGGCAAAACGTAATAGCCATATTGGCGTTTATGGGCCGGGGTATAAATTTCGATACGGTAATTAAAGCCAAAAATCCGTTCCACCCGGTCGCGTTCCCACATCACCGGGTCAAACGGCACCATCAGGGCCGTGGGCGATGATCGTCGTCTAATTTTGGCATCGGGTGCAATAAAAGCTGGCTGCGTCCAGCCTTCGACACTGGCAGGCAGTAAATCCCCGTTTTCGACCATTTCGGCAACACGGGCCTTGGCGTCCTCGTTGGGCAGACGGAAATATTTGCGAAGATCGGCCAGGGTGGCAACCCCCATTGCGACAATGCCCTTGGCGATCAATGCCCGCTGCGCCACATCGCGGGGCAGGGCCGGTTCGTGGGCAACATCACCAATAATACGATGCGGCAGGTCATATTCCCGTTCAAAGGATCCGCGCCGCTTGCGCGCCATAACCTGACCACTCCAAAACAGATATTCCATCGCCGTTTTGGTTTTGGTCCAGCCCCACCATTGGCTGCCGCCTTCGCGGGGTTCGTCATTCAAATCACTGGCCGCTGTCGTGCCTTCCCGTTCAAGGTGTTTTAAAAGGCCGCCGACAAATTCGGGATGTTCGCGCGCGGTGCGGGCAATACCGCCCCACATGCCCTGCCCGTTCAGCGCATCCTCCATCCGCCAGCGATAAAGCGGGTAATCCTCCACCGGGATCAACGATGCTTCGTGCCCCCAATATTCAAACAGCTTGCGCTGCTTTGCCGTGCCCCAACTTAACTGATCCAGCAAATCACGGTCATAAATACCAAGGCGCGAAAAAACCGGCATGTAATGGGCGCGGCTTAACACATTGACACTGTCAATTTGCAGCATATTGGTTTTGCGGATCATCTTCATAATCCGGCGGCGATCAACCGTTTTACCTATATCTGGCGTTTCAAATCCCTGCCCGGCCAGGGCAAGGTGGCGCGCCTGCCGGGCAGAGATTGCAACAGGTTTGGGCGTACTGAGGTCAGACATGACATCCCCGAAAGAAATTTGCTGATCTTTCAAATTGTTGGGGCGATCCTACCACATCTTACTGACAATTTTGGCAGTTGGTTTTCTCTTTTTGTTCCCATTATCGACAACAGTAAAACGCACTATAGCAGGCAATAAAAAACGGAGCCCGCTTTCACCGGCTCCGCCTTATCATCATTTTACTGCGATAACAGCTTAGCGATCAAAACCCAGATTGGGGGCTTCAAGGCCATTGGCGCGGCAGGCGGCAATCAGGGTGTTATTCAGCAGGCAGGCAATTGTCATCGGACCGACACCACCAGGAACCGGGGTAATGGCACCGGCAACGTCAACGGCACTGGCAAAGTCAACATCGCCAACCAGTTTCATTTTGCCGTTTTCGCCTTCGATGCGGTTAATGCCCACATCAATCACCGTGGCCCCCTTGCCGATCCAGTCGCCCTTGATCATGTTGGGGCGGCCAACAGCGGCAATGACAATATCGGCGCGGCGGACTTCTTCCTCAAGGTCGCGGGTGCGCGAATGCGCGATGGTAACGGTGCAGTTTTCCTTCAGCAGCAACTGCGCCATCGGTTTGCCAACGATGTTGGACCGACCGACAACCACGGCGCGCTTGCCCGACAAATCACCCAGCGTATCCTTAAGCAACATCAGGCAGCCATAAGGGGTGCAAGGTGCAATACCGTCGCCGCCGGTTGCCAGCGCACCGGCATTGATGATGTGAAACCCATCCACATCCTTGGCCGGGTCAATCGCGGCCAAAACGGCATTTTCATCAATATGCTTGGGCACGGGCAACTGGCAGAGAATGCCATGCACCTTCGGATCATTGTTAAGCTGCGTAATCAGCGCAATCAGATCTTCCTGTTTGGTGGCGGCGGGCAATTTATGCTCATAGGAATTCATGCCGCATTCGATGGTCTGTTTGCCCTTGTTGCGCACATAAACCTGGCTTGCCGGGTCTTCGCCCACCAGCACCACGGCAAGACCAGGCACAATGCCGTGTTCGGCCTTCAGTTTTGCCACTTCGCCGGTAATATCTTCACGCAATTTGGCGGCAAAGGCCTTGCCATCAATGATTTTCGCATTGCTCATATCAATTCTCGCCCGTCCATATATTGATTTGCGCCATGATCTGCGTTGCATCGCCAGCAATGGTCAAGACCTTGTTGCGGTCAGTCTGACCACTCACAATTTCAATCGCCGATTTGGGCCATTTGGCCGTTTTTGCCAGCAATTTAACCAGCGCCTCGTTTGCCTTGCCGTTTTCCGGCACCGTCGTGACGGTTGCCTTCAAGCGGCACTGTCCGTCTGCATCCTGATGCACGCCTCCCACATTATTGCGAGACGCCTTGGGGGTCAGCCGAAGATAAAGCCGGATTCCCCTGCCATCAGGCGTCATTTCGCATGCGGGTTTTGCTATCATCAATCCACGGACATCAACAGAACAAAGGCGGCATTAATACATCATCTTTGCGAAGATTTCAGTAAGCAGGTTCTGCGCAAAACTCAGCAGCAAAATCAGCACAACCGGCGACAGGTCGATACCGCCAAGATTGGGCAATATCGCCCTGATCGGGCGCAAGGCCGGTTCGGTAATGCGATAGAGAAAATCACCGACCATATAAACGAAACGGTTACTGGTATTGATCACGTTAAACGCGACCAGCCAGCTCAGGATCGCCTGAAGAATCAGACACCAGATATAAAGGTGGATTACTGTTTGTATCAGCCACAGGACAGACTGCATTACCGCTCCTTCTTGTTGTCAGGCCCGTGCCGGTGACGGAAACCGATTTCACCGCGAAGGTAATGACAAGGACAGAAAGGCGCAAGCGCGAAGCCACCCAAACACCGGGTTTGGGTCCATTTTTCCGCTATTTCCAATCAAAAATCAGAACAACCGGCCCTGTTTTCGCGCCCAGATCGCAACGGCAACCGGAATGGTCATGGTAATGGCAATCGCCATCACGCTCATCGCCATGCCCATACCGACCGATCCCTGTTCAAACTGCCGCCATATAAACAGCGCCACCGTCTTGGTGCCAATCGGGGCCAACAAAATGGTCGCCACCAGTTCACGGGCTGCCACGGCAAAAACCAGCAACATGGCGGCCAGAATACTGGGGAAAATCAATGGCATCAGAATGCGAAAAAACACCTTTATCCCGCCCGCCCCGGCGACACGGGCCGCATCCTCCAGGCTGACACTGACCTGACGCAGGGCTGCATTGGCATAACGCACGGGATAAGGCAGCAACAAACAGCAATAAGCCAGCACCAGAACCCCGATGGTATTATAGGGGGTTACCGGCAGCCACGGCTGGTTCCACGCGAGAATAAGCCCGACCGCCACCACAACACCGGGGATGGTATTGGGCATCAGGGTCAGGAAATCGAGGATGCGTGACGAAACCGTGCGCTGACGCACAACCACATAGGCCGTCATGGTGCCCAAAATGCCGGTGATAACAGCAGCCCCCAGCCCCAGCGACAGGCTGGTGCCCAAAGCCTCCATCGCGCCACCGGAATTGGCGAAAATTTCGGCAAAATTCTCGGTCGAAAAATTATCCGCCGTCAGCCCACCCGATATGGTGCGCGTCGAGGCCGTAAGAACCACCGATAAAATCGGCATTACCGCGCCCAAAAAGCCAATAATGGCAAAAAACATCACCACCGGAATGCGCCATACGCCCAGTTCGGCGGCGCGGTTGGCCCCGGGCTTGCCCGATACGGTTTGAAAATCGCGGCGCGAGACAATGCGATGCTGCAACACAAAGGCCGCCATCGCAATCAACACCAGAATAACCGACAGCAGCGATGCGCCGGGCAAATCAATCGGATAATCCGACAGGCGCTGTTCAATGCCCGTGACCAGCACCAAAAAGCCGCTACGTGCCGCCAGAGCCGCCGGGGTGCCAAATTCCTCGATCGACATGGCAAAAACCAGAAGCAAACTGGCCGCAATGGCCGGTGTTGTCAAAGGCAGGGTAATGCGCCAAAAGGACCGCATTGGCGGGCAGCCCGCCACACGCGCGGCCTCAAGGTACCGCCCGCCAATCGAGGAAACCATGCGCGAAACGGCAAAATAAACAACCGGAAAAACATTAAGCGTCATGACAAACACAACGCCCCAAAATGAAAAAAGAAACCCGCCAAAATTAAGCCCGGTGATCTGTTCCAGATAACCGCGCGGCTGCAGGGCCATGATCCACCCAAGAGCGGCGATATAAGGCGGAATGGTGAAGGGAACCAGAAACACCACATCCCACAGCCCGGCAAACGGCACCCGAAAAAGCCCGCGCAAAATGCCCAGCGGCACCGCCACCAGGGACGAAACCAGCACCACACTGCCGCCGAGCATCAGGGTATTTAACGTCCAGGCGATCAGGTGTTTGTCAAACAGGGTTTCAACAAAACGGGAAAACGGATTGGCAAAAATGCCCCGTGCAATATCGGGAAAAATCGCCTGCAACACCACAAACAGCAGCGGAAACGCCACCAGAATGGTCAAAACAGGGGCCACGGCGGCAAAAATCATGCCGCCGCTGCCAAATACCCGTGATTTTAAATGAGTCAGGCGCACGTTGGGCCTATTATTCCATGCCAAAGGTCTTGGCGAAGCGATCAAGCACCGCCTTGCGGTCGGTTTTCGGGTCCACTTCCAGGATTTTCAGATCCGCGATCAGCGGGCGATCAGCCTTGACGTCGGAACGGGCGGGCATCAACTGGGTTTTTGCCACCATCGCCTGACCGGCATCGGACAGAACGTAATCGATGAATTTTTTGGCTTCATCCTGATGCGACGAAGTTTTCAAAATCATCATCGGGCGCGGGGCAATCACGGTGCCGCTTTTCGGGAAAATCACCTCGATTGATTCCCCTTTGGCCGCCTGTGACAGGCCAATATAATCCACCGCACCAAATACAACGGCCTTTGCCCCCTGCAACACCGGGTTCAGGGCCTGGGCATTGGCACCCGGCACAATCATTTTATTGGCTGCCAAACCTTCAAACAGTTTCCAGCCCAAATCCGGCTGGGCGGTCAGCGCCGCGACCAGTTCATAGGCCGAACCGGACTGTGCCGGGTCGGGCATCGTGATCAGGTCTTTATATTCCGCCTTGGTCAAATCGGACCAATCGGCCGGTTTTGGCGTACCGCTTTTGGGATTCCAGGCAATGGCAAGGGCGGAAATACCCTGGGCGACATAACCCGGGCCTTTCAGGAAATCGGGCACGGTTTTGGCATTCGCACTGGTGTAATCCAGCAGCATGTCCTTTTTGGCAAAGCTGGTGGCGGTTTTCCAGGATGCCGAAATCACCACATCGGCAACCGGGTTGGCGGATTCCGCTTCAAGGCGGGCCATGACCTTGCCGGTGGTTGCCTGAAACACATTCACATCAATGCCGGTTTCATCCTTGAAACCTGCGGCCAGCTTTTCAATCAATCCCCCCGGACCGGCGGTGTAAACCGTCACACTTTGCGCCATTGCATTTCCCGACAGCGCAAGGCAGGCAAACCCTGCCAGCAGAACCGTTTTCAGGCTTTTCATCGTTTTCATCCCCTATTGAACGTTATGTATGAGACAGTGCCGGTGCCGCATCATGCGGATACCAAAAGGCCCGATCCCACGAGATATCAAGGTCATGTATCGTGCCGTCCCCAAGACGCGTGGCACTGAACATTTCAATCGCAATATTCTGGTCAAAGCGCATTTGCACGGCATAGCCATCGCCACGAAACATGCTGTGAACAACGGTACCGCTAATGGCATTGCCCTTTTGCGCCCCGCCATCGGCCGATGCCGCCCGCAAGGCCGAACGCGGCAAAAACAAATCACCAGAGCGACTGCCATTGATCAGCCCGGCTGGCGGCGACAGGCGATGTTTCCCACCCCGAATGATCAAATCGCCATTTTGCACCTCGGCAGGCAACACCAGCCCCAGCTTGAGGAAATCGACCACCTGTGGTGAAACAGGTTTGCCTACAAGCTGTTCGGGCGCATCAATTTGCAAAATATGACCGCTGTGAAGAATGGCGACACGATCGGCAATGGCAAAGGCCTCGCCATGATCGTGGGTGACGTAAACCGCCGTCATGCCCAGTTTGCGCAACAGGGCGGCAATATCCACCACCAGGCTTTCGCGCAATTCGCGGTCCAGGTTTGATAAGGGTTCGTCAAACAACACCAGGCGCGGGCGCGACACAATGGCGCGCGCCAGGGCAACGCGCTGCTGCTGCCCGCCCGAAAGTGTGCCAGGCTGGCGGTCTGCCACATGGCCCAGACCAACCATGCCAAGGGCTTCGGCAATGCGGGCATCGCGTTCGGCACGGCCAATATTTTGCATTTCCAGGGGAAAACCCACATTCTGTGCCACCGTCATATGCGGCCACAGGGCATAATCCTGAAACACCATGCCAATGGAGCGCCGTTCCGGTGGCACAAATGCCCCGGATGACGCATCGGCCACCAATTGATCGCCAATATGAATGCTGCCCGTTGTCGGCCGCGACAGACCGGCCAGTAACCGCAATAATGTGGTTTTGCCGCAGCCCGACGGACCCAGTAGCGCCACCACCTCGCCCGGTGCAACGGCAAGGTCAATCGCTTCTAGCACGGTATTGCGGCCAAAACGCTGTGACGTACCCGTCACAACAACCGGCGAACCGGTTTGCCCGGCAGAATTTTCAGCGGAAATCATCGAATGAACGGTCTGATGTTGGAAATGAACCGTTCAAGCATTTATCATGCGAAAATTGTTTGAATTTTTAATCTTCAATTGCATTTTGATTACCGTTTTATGGCATCGCCTGCAAAACCGGCACACCAGCGGTGTCACGCGTCACAATTCCCCTCCGACGCGCAATACAGGCCCTTCCCCGCCTGCCAACACATGCTAAGGTGGCACAGCATTCCGTGTTTTATGATAGGCAATTGCCCCATGACCGACCTTAAACGCGCCACCACATCGACCCCCGTATCCACAGCACCGGAAACAAATACCCAGCCAACACGCTGCAAATGGGCGAACACCCATATCGACAAGCCGTTTTATGTTGATTATCATGACAGGGAATGGGGTGTTCCGGTACATGATGACCGGCATTTTTTTGAAATGCTGATCCTGGAAGGCGCACAGGCCGGGTTAAGCTGGCTGACGGTTTTATCCCGGCGGGACCAATACCGTGCGGCTTATGACAATTTCGACGTGGAAAAAGTCGCTTCCTACGACGATGCCAAACAGGCCGCCCTTTTGGCCGATAGCGGCATTATTCGCAATCGCCTGAAAGTCGTCAGCAGTGTGCGCAACGCCCAGATTTTCCTCGATATCGCCGAAGAATTTGGCAGTTTTGATGCCTATATCTGGCGATTTGTCGATGGCAAGCCCGTCATCAATCACTGGAACGCGATAGGGGATGTGCCGGTAACAACAAAGGTGAGCGATGCCCTGTCAAAAGACCTGCATAAACGCGGCATGCGCTTTGTCGGATCAACGATCATTTATTCCTATTTGCAGGCAACCGGCCTGGTGATGGATCACACCACCGACTGTTTCCGCTATCGCGAGCTTGCTGGCAACTAAGATATATCGGGAAGCCTGCTGCTGGCCCGCACCAGCAGGCGGGTTTTAAGTAATACCGGTTCGCTTACATTATCCCCCGCAAGGGCCAGTTCGGCCGCGATACGGCCCTTTTCAACCGAATTTTGCGCAACCGTGCTTAGCGGCGGTGTTGTGCGTGCCCCGCGCGCCACACCATCAATGCCCATCACGCGCACCTGGCCGGGCACATCATGGCCGGTTTTTGCCAGGGCTTCCAACGCGCCAATCGCAATCACGTCAGACATGGCGAGAATACCGTCTATATCAGGGAACTGCGCCATCAGGTCCGTTACCTGGCCGCGGACATGTTCCGACAGGTTTTCGCATTCAACATGCACAATATCGGCAACATCAATACCGGCGTCTTTTAACACGGCATGGTAACCCGCCAGCCTTTCACGCACGACACGGTGGCTCACCGCCCCGCGCCTGCGTGCATCCATCAGGCCAAATTGCCCGTCTTCATCGGCCTGAAGCGATAAAATGGCAAATTTGCGTGCCCCGCATTCCAGCAGGTGACGCGCCGCACTGGCCGCCCCTTCAAAATCATCAAGCACCACCGTGGCCGTTGCCCCGGCAATATCGGTATCAATCCCCACCATCGGCAGGTTACGGCGGCGAATGGCAGCAATGACATCATTATTATCGGAATAGCAATGCACCAGAAACGCATCAACTGCGGCATTGTTGACCGCTGCCACCGCCTGTTCATGATTTTCGGCTGAAATGATCATCATATTCACCGACTGGCGCGCGCATTCACGACCAACGCCGCGCAACAATTCAATCGCCACCGGGTCGCTAAAGGCATATTCAAGATTATCGGGAAACACCACGCCCAGTGCGCCAGCCTTGCCCGTGCGCAACATGCGCGCCATCACATGGGGCCCGCGATAGCCCATTTCGGCGGCGACGGCCAAAATTTTCTCGCGCAATTCATCGCGCACCAGATGCGGCTTGCCAAACGCATTTGATGCCGTCCCCTGGGAAACCCCTGCGGCTCTGGCGACATCCACCAGACGAACCCGATTGCCCATATGCCAAAATTCTCCCGTTTTCTGCCCGTGTACGCTGGCACGATAATACAAGCGATAACATTTTTTTGAGCAGGGTCACGATATTATTGACAGATGCCCCCTGCAACCACCACTATAGCATCATTGAATCGATTCATTTCGATTCCGGGTGACAGATCCTCCCTTCACAATCTGTCACTGCCGCGTCCGTCTGTGTTCGCGGTTTTCCCGGCAATTTCGTATTGCACTTCGATTTCCTGCCGCCCCGATAATTCAGGGGCGGTTTTTTTATCCGGTTTTGGGCTCAGACGGGCCTTTCGGCCACAGTTTTACGAAAAGTCAGGTTAATGCGCGGTTCAACCGGCCTTGCGGTTTTGGGAATTTGATGTTGCCAGTGATGCTGCATGGTCCCACCCATAACCAGCAGGGAGTTGTGGGGCAAATCAATACTGACCCGTTCACCACTTTGGGTATGACGCATATGAAACCGTCTTTCCCCGCCAAAGGACAAACTGGCAATCACCGGGTTTTGCCCCAGAACCTCCTCGTCATCGGCATGCCAGGAAACACTGTCGCGGCCATCGCGGTACAAATTCAGCAACACGGTGTTAAAGCCCTGCCCGGCATGTTCTTCGGCCAGCTTGCGTAAAGGCATCAATATTTTAGGAAAGGGGGCCGCCGGGTGATAAACCCCGCTATAGCGATAGGCCACCTCGCCATACCAGGATGTCAGGCGGGGTACGGCGATATCGCGTCCCATAATATGGGCCGTTTCCTGCTGCCAGTTCAGCGCCATGTGCAACCGCTCAAAAATACGGTCGGCCTCTTCCGCAGGCAGAACATCCCGGTACAGCCGGGTATCACCATCACGGGGCAGCATATTTTGCGGGGGCTGGTCGGCAAACAGGTCGCGCATGGGTCCGTTCTTTCCTCAATGGAATGGATGAATTCCATATCAATGGTTTAGGTGGTTTTGCGACAAATTTGAAGTACCGTACTTGCACAGCCCCCTTAACAGGTGATGCGGGTCATAGGGCACCAGACAAACAAAACTCGGTTACGCATAGACAGGACGAACACTTAACCCCACACGAAAATCGCCCTGCGACTCGTTATATTGCACCGCAATAATCAATCCCTGTTTTATGAACAAATTCGGATCATTTTGTCCATAAATTCAAAATTTATTTTATACAAAAGGACAGATCAACCTAGCCACCACCCCACGTCTTCCCAGCCCATTTGGCAGGTGCTGCAACGGCATTTGTCTTTTCCCGTTGATATCGCCTTAAAAATCCCGCGACATAATTGTGCGAGGACGAAAATTTCCACTTGTAATGCCCTGCAGGCTGGCACGATTCAGAAATATCGCCCCCGCAGGATACCGCATCGCTCATGACTGAACGCTGGCAAAACAACGCCAAGGGGGAATAAGAATGTTTCTGTCGAAACGAAATCAGATTGCCGAAAACCAGGCCGCCCTGTCCCGGGCACAGGCCGAACAGCAGGAAGAAGCCCTGCTTTACAAACATATATTAAACGCCATTCCCAGCCGTTTACTGGCCTGCGACCTTGAGGGCAATGTGCGTTATATGTCGTATGGTTTTGGCGAACTGATCTATTCGGGGCGGGGGGAAAAGGCAGCATCGGCCAAAGGCAAAAACATCAATGACCTGCACCGCGTGCTGGGTCAGGACAAATTCCGCAATCTGGGGCGGTCCCTGAACCGTCTGCCGCTGGAATATCGCATTCGCATTGATGATGACACCATTCTGGTCGCCATTACCGTCATGAAAAATGACGACGGCACCCCCAACGGCTTTGCCCTGTCTGCCGATATTATCACCGACGAAGTTTCCCTTGGCAAAAGCTGCGTTGAATTATCTGGCGAGGTCAGCAATTCTGCCGTTGCCCTCAAAAAGCTCTCTGGCGAATTGACCCAGTCCTCGACCACCGGTGCGGAACTGGCCGGGAATGTGCGTTCGGCGTCCGACACCACCGCCGTCACCGCCCAGCGCGTTGCCTCCGCCTCCGAGGAAATGACACAATCGATCAATGAAATTTCCAGCCAAATTGGCCGGCTGACCGAAATTGCCAATCGTGCGGTCAAGGAAATGGACCACACCGGTTCGGTGATGAACCAACTTAGTGAAGCAGTGGATGAAATTGGCTCGGTGGTGAAAATCATTCAGGATATCGCCAGCCAGACCAACCTTCTTGCGCTAAATGCCACCATCGAGGCGGCCCGTGCGGGGGATGCGGGCAAAGGTTTTGCCGTGGTTGCCAACGAGGTTAAAACCCTGGCAACCCAAACCGCCCGCTCCACCCAGGAAATTACCGATCGCATCAGCGCCATTCGTGACAATACCAGCCGTGTTGTCAACGAACTGGGCGATACCCGCACCGTGATTGAGGAAAACGAGGAAATCGCAGGCAATCTGGGCACTGTTGTCGAACAGCAGCGCGCGGCCTCGCAGGAGATCACCATCAATATTCAACAAGTTGCCAATGGGGTAAAAACCATCTCCAGCGATCTTGGCAAGCTTGATGAACTTGCCGATCAAACATCCGACCAGGCCAGCCGCCTGACCCGTTTTTCAAGCGATCTTTCAGGCCATTCCGAAACACTTTATAACCAGGTTAAGAATTTGCTAAAGAACGCCGACTAAGCTGGTCTCGTCAAACTCGCCCCAAAATGAACCCCGGCCTCATACAGAAGGTCGGGGTTTGTTGTTTTGGCTTGGAAAGCCCGTCGCGCACCTTATTGTCATGCAAATGTCTGTTGCATTTCAACATTTGTGTCCATATTCTTGGACATATGGACACAAATGAAATCATAGATACCTTTACCGCCCTATCGCAGATCACCCGGCTGAAAGCCTTCCGCCTGCTGGTTCGCCATGAACCAGACGGTTTGCCTGCCGGTGAGCTGGCGCGCCTGCTTGACGTCCCCCACAACACGATGTCGGCCCATTTGGGGGTGTTATCGCGCTCAGGGCTGATCACCTCCAAACGGCAAGGGCGCTCCATCATCTATCGCGCCAGTCTGGCACGGATGAATGATGTGGTGGCTTTCATGGTCAATGACTGCTGTGCCGGTCATCCCGAACTGTGCCAGCCCCTGCAACAACCCAGTGCGGCAAAGGCATCATGCAACGTGGAAATTGAAAAATGATCTCAGTGATTTATCACAACCCGGATTGCGGCACGTCGCGCAATACGCTGGAAATCATGCGGCAATCTGGCGAGGAACCGCACATTATTGAATATCTGAAAACGCCGCCAACCCGCGCCAAGCTGTGCGAGCTAATTAAGGCGATGGGAATTGCCCCGCGCGACCTTCTGCGACGCAAAGGCACCCCCTATGACGACCTGGGGCTGGGGGATGAAACCCTGGATGACGATGCCCTGATCGATGCCATGATCGCCCACCCTATCCTGATCAACCGGCCAATTGTTGTCACCGAACGGGGAACAAGGCTCTGTCGCCCGTCCGAACAGGTGCTGGCCCTGCTGCCCCATCCGGTCACGTCTTTTACCAAGGAAGACGGCCAAGTTGTTAATCTTGATCCGGCAGGGTGATCATGACCGCAAAAGATTTTTCCGACCTGCCCAATATTGATGGCGACAGCCTCCAGCCGATTGATTTTACCACACTGGCCGGGCCCGATGCCCCCAAACACGCCCCGCGTATTCTGGTTCTTTATGGGTCGGTACGGGAACGATCCTATTCGCGCCTGTTATCGGAGGAAGCATCCCGCCTGCTGGAATGGTATGGCTGCGAGGTGAGAACCTTTAATCCCTCCGGCCTGCCTTTGCCCGACGATGCCGACGCCGAACATTCCAAGGTCCATGAATTGCGCGGCCTTGCCGAATGGGCCGAAGGCATGGTGTGGGTTACACCCGAACGCCACGGCGCAGTAACGGCGGTGATGAAAGCCCAAATTGACTGGATCCCGCTGTCCTTGGGCGGGGTACGCCCCACCCAGGGCAAAACCCTTGCCATCATGCAGGTTTGTGGCGGCAGCCAGAGTTTCAATGCGGTCAACCAGCTTCGTATTTTGGGCCGCTGGATGCGAATGCTGACCATCCCCAATCAGTCTTCGGTGGCAAAGGCCTTTAACGAATTTGACGAGGCCGGGCGCATGAAACCTTCGCCCTATTACAACCGCGTTGTCGATGTCTGCGAGGAACTGGTGAAATTCACGCTCCTTACCCGCCATCATTCCGCCTATTTGACATCGCGTTATTCCGAACGTGTTGAAACCGCCGAGGAGCTTTCCCGACGGGTCAATCAACCCTCCCTCTAGTCAGGACCTGGCAGATGCTTGCATTGCTGATTTTTGTGGTCACGCTTGTTTTCGTGATCTGGCAACCCCGTGGCCTGGGCATTGGCTGGAGCGCCCTCGCAGGGGCTTGCGTGGCCCTGATGGCCGGTGTGGTAGGCTGGGGCGATGTTGCCATTGTCTGGGACATTGTCTGGGATGCGACCTTTACCTTTGTCGCGCTGATCATTATCTCGCTGGTGCTCGATGATGCCGGTTTCTTTGCGTGGGCCGCCCTGCATATCGCCCGCTGGGGCAAGGGCAGCGGGCGGCGGTTATTTCCGCTGATCATTATTTTGGGCGCCATCATTTCCGCCTTTTTTGCCAATGATGGCGCGGCCCTGCTATTAACGCCCATCATGCTGGCGATTTTACTGCGCCTGAAATTCAGCGAAAAATCCGCCCTGGCCTTTATCATCGCCACCGGCTTTGTTGCCGATTCCACCAGCCTGCCGCTGGTGATTTCCAATCTGGTCAATATCGTCAGCGCCAATTATTTCGGCGTCAGCTTTTCGCGTTATGCCCTGGTGATGGGACCGGTCAATATCGTGTCGCTGCTGGCAACGCTGCTGGTGCTGTGGCTGTATTTCCGCCGCGACATTCCGCGCAACTACCCGCTGGAACGCCTGGAAGAACCCGCCCACGCCATTCGCGACCGGCAGGTTTTTTATGCCGCCTTTCCCATCATTGTGGTGCTGCTGATTGCCCTGTTTGTCACCGCGCATCTGGGCATTCCCATTTGCCTGTTTATGGGGGCCGCTGCCCTGGCGCTGATGGCGATTGCCGGGCGCTGGTTTGGCGGGCGGAAAAACCGGGTCATTTCGCTATCCCACGTTCTTAAAAACGCGCCCTGGCAAATCGTACTGTTTTCCATTGGCATGTATCTGGTGGTCTATGGGTTGGGTCAGGCGTGGCTGACCGCCGATGCGGCCGATTTTCTGGCCATTATCGGCCATCAGGGCATTTATGTTGCCACCATCGGATCCGGCTTTGCCGCCGCCATTCTGGCATCGGTGATGAACAACCTGCCAGCCACGCTTATTGGTGCCCTTGCGGTTGACCATGTCGGCGGTCATGTCTCGCCGGTCATTCAGCAACTGATGATTTATGCCAATGTCATCGGCAATGATCTTGGCCCCAAATTCACCCCGATTGGCAGCCTTGCCACCCTGTTGTGGCTGCATGTGCTGGCGGGCAAAGGCCATAAAATCACCTGGGGGCAATATATGAAGGTCGGCGTCATCATCACCACACCGGTGCTGTTTTTAACCCTGTTGGCCCTTGCGCTTTGGTATCCGCTCCTGCCACCCGCAATCGTGCCGTAAAATAACCGGGCGATGCCATCACAAACGGCATCGCCCGCTTTTTCCAAATGCCGACCTTATCCGGCGGGCTGAATATAAAACGGGTCAAACTCACCCTTTTCCGGCCCGCTATCCCGGTTCATGTTCTCCGCCAGCCGGTCCACTTCCTCCGCATCCAGCCCGACGGCGGAATACAAATTGATGGTTTCCAGCTCCAGGCTGGTTTGCGCATCGGCCAGGTCCTGTTCGGATCGTGTCAAAGTGCGTTGTGCATCCAGCACATCCAAAAAGTTCGACAGGCCCTGGGTATAACGAACGCGCGATTGCTCGAATGCCTGGCGATGATGTGATACCGCCAAAACCAGGCTGTCACGCTGCGACACCGCACCGACATAGCCAAATATCGCCGATTCCACATCGCTGATCGCGGCCAAAAGCGTTTTACGATAGGTATAAAAGGCCTGCCGGGCGCGTTCTTCGGCCACGGTGATATTGGCCTTGCGCACCCCGCCATCATAAATGGTGGCATCAATCACCGCGCTGATCGCGGCAAGGGCGGTACGCACAATTGGCCCGCTACCATAGCCCGTTGCGGCAAGCGACAGGCTGCCATCCAGTTTCAGTTCGGGATAAAGCTCTGCCGTGCGCACGCCAATTTCGGCTGTGGCGGAAATCAGGCCCAGTTCGGCCGCCCGCACATCGGGGCGACGGCGCAGCAAATCGGCGGGCACACCAATGGGCGGGGCACTGTTAAATTCCGGCAGGGGGGCAGACTTGCTTAACAGCTCGCGGTAAGTGCCCGGCTGCGCCCCGGTCAAAATGGCAATGGCATTAATGGACCGGTCAATGCTGGTTTGCAGAACGGGCAAGGTCGCCTCGATATCGGCGACTTCGGCCTGGGCGCGGGAAAAATCCAGGTCCGATGCCAAGCCGGACTGGGCGCGCAAATCCACGATGTCACGGGTCTGGCGTTGCAAATCCAGCGAATTGCGCAGCAAAATCTGGCGTTGCTGGGTGCCGCGCAGGGTAATGTAATTACGGATAATATCGGCAATCACCACGCGATAGACATCCTCGCGCAGATAAACCTGCTGCAACACATCGGCCTCGGCCACCTGGCCCTCGCGGGCCTGCCCGCCCCAGATATCCGGCGTCCATGAAAGGTCAATCCCGGCATTCCCGCCCAGATCATCCTGATAATTGCCATCTTCGCGGGTGGACCATTGCCGCTCCTGCCGCCCGCCCGCCGTTGCGCCAATTTGCGGGCCATTATTGCCAGCAACACCCCTTGCAACGGCCCGCGCCTCGGCAATGCGGCTGGCGGCGATTTTAAGGTCGATATTGCTTTTGAGGCCATCGGCCACAAGCCGGGATAAAACCGGGTCAGTCGTGCTTTCCCACCAGCGCGCCTGATCGGGTTTATGATCGGCAATTTGCGGGATTTGCGGGCTATAAGTTGCCTTCAGATCAAATTTCGGGGCCTGATAATCCGGCCCGGCGGTGACACAGCCTGCCAATACCAGCATCGAAAAGCCCAAAACCGGGCCATGTTTTAACAGGGCATAAAACCGCATCACCCGGCACTCCCTTCAAATTCGTCAGTATCGGGAATGTTTTCAGCCAGGCGTAATTCGTCTTCCAGTTTCTGGCTGCCATCGGCGCGGGCTGACACCAGCGGTGCCAGCAGCAAATATAAAACCGGTGTTAAAAACAGCGTAAAAACCGTGGCAAAGCCCAAGCCGCCAAAAATGACCCAGCCAATGGCCGCCCGGGCCTCGGCCCCGGCACCGGTGCCCAGCACCAGTGGCAACCCGCCCAGCACGGTTGAAATCATCGTCATCATGATCGGGCGTAAACGGATCATCGCCGCATCATGAATGGCATCGCGGACCGATTTGCCCCGGTCACGCAACTGGTCGGCAAATTCCACGACCAAAATCCCGTTTTTCGCCATCAGCCCCACCAGCATGACAAGGCCGATCTGGCTGTAAATATTGATCGAGGTATGGCTGATCACCAGGGCAAAAATCGCCGCCGCCAGGCCAAACGGCACCGTTAAAACCACGACGGACGCCGACATGAAGCTTTCAAACTGGGCGGCCAGCACCAGCAACACCACCAGCACTGCAATCAAAAACGTGATCATCACATCATGGGACGTTTCACCAAGGGCCGCCGCATCGCCCAAAAACAGCAGGCCGGTGCCGGTTGGCACCACCGTTTGTGCGGCCTTTTCAACATCGGACACCGCCTGTTGCAGGGTGTAACCCGGTGCCATATTGGCCGAAATCGTCACGGCACGCTGCTGGCCTTCACGGTCCAGTTCGGAAGCCACCGCCTCTTCATCAAGATGAATGATCGAAGATAGTGGCAAAATGCGCCCGTCCTTGCCCGGCACAAACAGGTTATCCAGGTCCGATGGATCGCGGATCGCCCCGGCGGTGCTGCGCAATTTGATCGGCACTGTCGTATCATCCACCGAAAGGTCGGTCACTTCGTAACCGTCAATCATGGCACGCAGGGTGGTATCAAGGCTGTCAATCGAAATACCCAGATCAAAGGCGCGCTGGCGGTCAATATTCACCAAAAGCTGCGGCTGGGTTGTCTGATAGCCCACACGAACACCGGTAATATTGGGATAATTTGTCTCCAGTTCCTTTTGCAGGGCCTGGGCATTGGCGGCAAGTTTGCGGTAATTGGTGCCGGTTAAGGCAAATTCCAGGCTTTCACCCGAACTGCTGCCGCGCAACCCCAGCGAATTGGGCTGATAGACAAAGGCCTGCACGCCAGGCAGGGCATTTAATTGACCGCGAATGGAGGCGGTGATTTCCTGCTGGCTGCGGCTGCGGTCTTCCCACGGGGCGAGGCTGGCAATCACCAGGGCCCGGTTTCTGTCGCGAAAACCAACAATGGTATAAATATTTTGTGCCTCGCCGCGATTAACGATGGGCCGCAAAATATTTTCCACCGCTTCTACCTGCCGGTCCATATAATCAATGCCAACACCATCCGGCCCGCGCAGCGATACCAGCAACCGGCCCCGGTCCTCGTCAGGCAGCAATTCCTGTTTCACCAGTTTGAATGCGCCTACCGCCAACACTGCCACCAACAGCGACGCCATCACCGTCATCACCGGAAAGCGCAATACAAGTTCCAGCACCGCCTTATAAAGACCGGCAAAAAATGTGCCGGTACGATCGAGAAGATGAAATTTTCCATCACCCTTTTTGGGGGCTTCGGGGTCGATATGTTTCAGGCGCGATGCCAAAAGCGGGCATAAGGTCAGGGCGACAAAGGACGAAATCGCCACCGAGACCGCCAATACAAAGCCAAATTCACGAAACAGCCTACCTGCCGTGCTGGGCAAAAAGGAAATCGGTACAAAAACCGACATCAGCGTTAAGGTGGTGGCAATCACGGCAAAAAACACCTGTCGTGTACCCAATACCGCCGCCGCCAGCGACTTTATCCCCTGATGGCGGCGGCGCTGGATATTTTCCAGCACCACAATCGCGTCATCCACAATCATCCCGGTTGAAAGTACCAACGCCAGCAGGGTCAGGATATTGATCGAAAATCCCAGCAACCAGATGGCCGCCACCGTACCAATCAGGGCAATGGGGATGGTCACGGTGGGAATAAGCGTCGCGCTAAGGGATCGTAAAAACAGATACAGCACGCCAACAACAATAATCACCGCCAGCACCAGGCTGCGCACAACCTCCCACAAGGCACCTTCAATAAACACGGCGTCGTCGGAATTGACCATCACCTGCACACCATCAAGCTGTTTATTCAGCTTTTCAGCGGTGGCATGAACCCCCTTGGAAATCGAGATCGTGTTGGACTGCGCCTGGCGGACAATGCCAAGGCCAATCACCGCACGGCCATTCAGGCGCACATAGGATGTGGCATCGTCCGGGCCATAATAAATATCGGCCAAATCGCCCAGCCGCACGCCATCGCGGACAAAAATCGCCTTCACATCGGCCGGTTTCCACACCGACGCATCGGCACGCACAAACAGGTTCTGGTCGCTGGAATCAAAGCTGCCTGCCGGAATGTCGAATTTCGCGGTTTTCAGGACATCGGCAATATCGTCAATCGACAGGCCATAGCTGGCAATGCGCAACGGGTCCACCCGCACATGCAGCACCTTTTCCCGGTCGCCATATTCATTGACCTCGGCCACACCGGGGACGGACAAAAAGGCGGGAATAATCTGATCTTCCACCACATTTGCCAGTTCGTCTTCGGTCAAACGGTTGCTGACCACGCCCAGCCGCAAAATCGGGCTGGCATCCGAATCCGCCTTGACCACGCGAATATTGTCTACCTCGTCGGGCAGGCTGCGCTGGGCACGGCTGACCGCTTCGCGAATATCATTGGCCGCATCGTTGATTTCCACATCGGGCGAAAATTCAATGCGAACCCGCGAACTCCCTTCTTCACTGCTGGAGCTGATGTCCTCCACCCCGCTCACGCGCGATGCCGCCCCTTCGATAACACTGGTAACTTCGGTATCCACCGTTTCGGGCGAGGCGCCGGTATAAGTCGCCGAAATGGTAACGACAGGCCGGTCCACATCGGGCAGTTCGCGAATTTCCACCCCCATCATCGCCGCCAGACCGGCCAGAATGATCAACAGGGAAATCACGACAATCAGAATCGGGCGGCGTACGCTTAATGACGCAATATCGTTATGTTGCGACATCTCACGAACCTCCGTCCGTCGATCCGCTGCGTTGCGCGATACCCTGGTCCTCGCTCCGGATGGTGGCGG
Organism: Thalassospira profundimaris; assembly: GCF_003326755.1. Lineage (GTDB taxonomy): Bacteria > Pseudomonadota > Alphaproteobacteria > Rhodospirillales > Thalassospiraceae > Thalassospira > Thalassospira profundimaris_B. The sequence continues at coordinate 37,999 of NZ_JPWH01000022.1, forward strand.
CCACCTCGCGCCCCGGGCGCAGGCGCTGCACGCCTTCCACCACAATCAGGTCGTCCGCCTTGATCGGGCCATCGAGCAGGATGCGCCCCGTCGTGCGCTTCACAACACGCACGGGCACACGGCTGACCTTGTTATCCTCAATCCGCCAAACGTAGGTGCCCTTGTCACCCCACAGCACCGAAATTTCCGGTACCGCCGGGTAAGACTGCCCGGCAATATCGATATAAACCGCAAAGGACATGCCCGCACGCAAACGCCCATCGGGGTTGGGAATACGCGCACGCACGGCGAATGTGCGACTTTGCGGGTCTACCCGGCTGCCAATAACGTCGACAACACCTTCAAATTTCTCGCCCGGGAGGCTCCAGGTTGTCACCCGTACGGACTGCCCCGGTTTCACGTCACGAAACCGGGTTTCGGAAACCTCAAAATCCACCAGCACGCTGTCGATATTATCCAGCGTCGCAATAGCCGTGGTTTTTTCAATCCGGTCGCCCGGTTCAACGGCAGGAATACCCATCATGCCATCAAACGGAGCCAAAATGGTGCGGTCATCCAGGTCCACCGCCGCCTGATCCAGGCGAATGCGCGCTTCGGCCAGGGCAGTGCGGGCTTCGTCCACTTCGCTGTCCGATACCGCACCACGCGGGCGGGCCTTTTCATAACGGTCCAAAAGCTGTTTGGCATCGCGCACCTGCACGGCGGCCAGGTCGCGTGCCAGTTTTTCGCGCGCGGAATCCAAAATCAGCAAAACCTGCCCGGTTTTCACCTCGTCCCCGGCGTGAAAAAGCACATCCTTAACCTCGCCCGCCACCGGCGGAAAAAGCGTCACCCCAATGGCAGAGCGCCCTGTTCCGACAGCCTCAACCACGGTATCATTGGGGGTTAAAACGGCGCGTTCGGCAATCACCGGCAAGGGCGGGGCGGCAGGCACCGCCCCCTTGCCCCCATTTTTTGCCCCCGAAGCGGCACCATCATTTTGCACAATGATCGGCCCGTCAGCCGACAGGAACGGCAATTTCCCGGCACGATAGGCCAAAAGTCCGCCAATAAGGACAATCGCCACCACACAAATTACACCCAGCCTTACCATTCGTGACATTGACTGTCCCGTCCCCTGAAATCCACATGCGCCCATAGACAGACATTAAGTCACCCAAAGCCGTCATCCGGCTTTGAACCCACTTTGGCATCTACACTGCCACCAGCCCGTCATTTCTACGAGGGTAAAATTGTACGTCATTGTATCAAAACGTACGTACCATACTGAAAACCGGATTTATCCGCGAAAGAACCGCCATAACGGGCCTTGTTGTCGGCCCGGCACATCGCAAACTTTTTAATCCGTTACAAAAAACCGGGCAACGCAAAGCGTTACCCGGCACAATCTGACGACAGGTTAAAGACTTATCCGGCAATCTGTTGCGGTTCCGCCTGGTAGTCATTGGCGGCCTCGGCCCGCAGACGGTTTTCATCGCGCCCCTGGGCTATCTGGCTTTCGGTCAGATGTTTTTGCCACATACGGGCAACAAACATCACCAAATCGCCGCGCTGTTCCAGCGGATCGGTAAATTTCAGGCGCATTTTCGGGGCATCAAGGCCCCGGCGGCTCATGACCTCGACATTATATTTGCCGCGCAACCCGTCAATTTCCACCACCATCTTGCGACCGCGTTCCCATTTTTGCGACGGTGTAACCGAAAGCCCGCCAATCGACAGGTCAAACAGGCTGGTTTCAATACGCGATCCGTTGTCATCAAACACAACCCGGATCTCGCGGCCCGCCTTGATAATCGGGTCGTTGTTTTTGTCATTATCCTTTTCTGCCGCATCGCGCACCGCCCGATTAAGCGACAGGGTCAATTCACTGACATGTTCGGTCACGTCATCGGCATGGCCGGTTAAATCAAGGCTCAGGTTACGGGTATGGTCAATATCGCGCGAAACCTCCATAATCGCCTCGCCGACATTTTTGGCGGCATCGCTGGCGGCCTGAATCGCAAGCGTAATTTCCTCGGTTTCCCGGCGTTGCTGAATAACATCACCGGCAACCTCGTCGGAAATGGTCATCATATCGCGCACCGTCACCCCGACATTTTCCATCGCCGAAACACAACGGTCCGTTACGCTGCCCATCGCGCCCACATGGCTGGTGATCTGTTCGGTGGCTTCGGCGGTTTGTCCGGCCAGGTTTTTCACCTCGGCGGCAACCACGGCAAAGCCACGCCCGGCCTCACCGGCCCTTGCGGCCTCGATGGTGGCATTTAGCGCCAGCATGTTGGTTTGCGCGGCTATACCCCGAATAAGGTCCACCATCTGCTCAATCCCGCTGGCAACTTCGCGTAAATCATCCACCGCAGCGGCAGACTGACGGGTGCTGTCCACGGCGGATTGGGCAATGGTGCGCTGGCGTTCCACCCGCCCGGCAATGCTGCCAATCGCGCCGGAAAGGCGGCTGGCGGCATCGCTGATCGACTGGGCATGTTCGCGGCTTTGCTCGGCGGCACTGGTGGCGGCTTCGGTCTGGCCATTCACACGGTCGGCGGCGGCGGCAACTTCGCCCACCGCATCGCGCATCCGGTTCACCTGCCGCGAAACCGATTCCACCAGCCCCGACGTTTCGCCTTCAATCGTTTCGGCCATTCCGCCCAGCGATGCGCGGCGTTTTTCCTCTTCCTGGCGCTGAAGTTCGATGCGTTCCTCGGCCATTGTTTCAATTTTCAGGGCATTATCCCGGAAAATCGACACCGTACGCGCCATCGCGCCAAATTCGTCACGGCGGTTAATATCGGCAAGGTCAATATCGGTATCATTACTGGCAAGGCGGTTCATGTCGCCATTCACCCGACGCAGCGGGCGCAAAATGCTGGTTGCCGTACCGGCTGCCAGAATAATGGCAATCAGGGCCCCGACCACGGCAACAATCATGTTGGTGATGGCGGAACTTTCCGATTTGCCATGCACCACATCCACCAGCTCATTCTGTCCGGCAATGGCTTCGGTTCGGATTTGCCCGGTAATTTTCTGCACTTCACGTACAGCCGCCTTAAAATCATTCATCGACTGGCTAAAGCCGCTAAACGACCCTTCAAGCTGGTTTGCCCCCTGCTTGAGCAGGTCATTATCGCGCGTGGCATAGGAAAACAGCTTTTTATCCGCCCGCTTTAACTTCCCCATCGCTGATTTGATTTCTTCGTGCAAGTCGGTCAGGGCCGCCGTGGCATTCCGCGCGGTCTCCAGGGCTGCTGGCGTATGCACAATCGCATATTCAAGATTGGCAACAATGGCGTTCAAATTCGCTTTCGACAGTTTATCACCATATTTTTCGGCAATTTCCGGGTCACGTTTATTAATAAACGATACCAGTTCCGACGATGATCCGCCCATCTGATTGGCACCCAGCAAAATGGTATCGGCCGATGCCGTCATATTTTCGGCCCGCAGCACCAGGGGTTCCAGGGTGGCAATATATTTTTCTGCCAGAACCTTAAGCTCGTTTGCCTTGGCCTCGTCCCCAATGGCAATCAGGGCATCGGCCAGGGATTTGCGGCTGGCAATGGCATTGTCCTGAATGGTGGCAATTTCGCTGCGCACATCCGGGTCCACCGTTTGCGCATACAGCAACACCTGGTTTGACAGGCGTTCCAGCTTCAGCGCGTAATCATTGGCAAGACCGACCAGCTCGGTTCGTTTGGCAATGCGGTCCGCGTCACTGGCAAATCCCAGCAAATACCAGGATGAAAGCGCACTCAAGCCCAACAACATTGCCACAAGGATCAAAAACCCGGCGTAAATGCGATGGCCAATACGAATTCGGTCAAACAGCATGACGGCTCCGAAAGGTCGGTAAAAAAAGTTCATGCTGCTGCCTTAGCGCGAATTCATCTGTGCGGATGTAACAGTTCCATTAAGATGATGTTTCAGCCCGTTTTTCACCAAAACAATCAATATCAACGCATCAAATGAACATTTATTCTGACGTTCGGCGCAACAAATGAACCTACCCTTACGATCAGCAATCCCCGTTAGCCATGCACAACCACCCTGGGGAGAATATTTGAGTGCGATTCGCCATAAAAAACGCCCCTCTCTCGTCACACAGCCAAATTGTATGGCATCAATATTGTACAAGATGACATCCGTTTTCCGCGTTATAATGCCATCATGACCATTCTGACACACCCCTCCCGGGCGACCCAGCGCCCCCTTGAACGTGCCCGCCACTGGCGCGCGGCAGAGGGTATTGACCTGTTTGAAGCGGATTATAAACGCTTCACCTTTCCCAAACACAGCCACGACTATTACGCCTTTGGCACGGTGTTGAACGGGGCCGAGAAATTTACCACACGCGGCACCAGCCATATTGCCCGGCGCGGGCAGTTGATTGCCATGAATCCGATGCAGGTCCATGATGGCGGCCCGGGCTGCGATGACGGCTACCATTATCAGGTGCTGTTCATTAACCCGCAAATCTTTGCCGATCTTGTGGCGGAAATTTCACCCAAAAGCAAAGGCCTGCCCAGCTTTAACCAGCATGTCATCAACGATCCCGAGCTGCATTTGCTGTTGCAAAAACTCCATCGCATTTTTGCCCCCGAAGGCCGGCATTTAACCAGCGATCTTGAACGCAACACCCAGCTTTTTTACAGTGCCGCCCGTCTGGCGCTGCGCCATGCCGATACAGCACCTTATGATTTCAAACCCGGGGCCGAAGACCGGCGTGTCCGCCAGGTCATCGATTATATGCACAGCCATCAGGACGAAAACATATCCCTGGAAAAGCTGGCAGCCTTAACCGGGCTTAGCCGTTTTCATCTGCTCCGCGTTTTTCGCGACGCCACCGGCCTGCCGCCGCATACCTATCTGAACCATATGCGCCTGCGCCGGGCCAAACGGATGCTGTTTGACGGTTGCAGCATTGCCGATACGGCGGCTGCCACCGGCTTTGCCGATCAAAGCCATTTGAACCGGCATTTCAAGGCCATGTGGGGGGTCAGCCCCAGCGCCTTTATTCCCCAGCCCCGATAACAGCAATTTTGTCCAAGACCGGAACGTTTCAAAACTGGCATCAATGGATCAATCATAAATGCCATCAGGAAACAGTTCGGGAATTATCATGTCAAGCGGCCCCCATTTCTCCGCCGAGGCCATCCGGCGCGGCGCCATTGCCTGCCTGCCCCTGCTGCCCAGTACCTTTATTTTCGGCGCGGTTCTGGGCGTGCTTGCCACCCAGCGCGGGCTTGGCCTTGGCGAATTGCTGTTCATGAGCCTCACGGTCTTTGCCGGCTCCGCCCAGTTTGTCTCGGTTGATCTGTGGCGCGAAACCATTCCCGCCCTCACCATCATTGTTGCCACCCTGATCATCAATTTGCGCTATGTCCTGATCGGCGCATCATTGCGCCCGGTTTTTCGCGGGCGGCCCTTGTGGGTTAAAATCTGTGCCATGCACATGGTGGCCGATGAAAACTGGGCCATGACAATGGCGCAAAAGGAAACGCCCATACCGGGCTTTTTGCTGGGCGGCGGCATGTTCCTTGGCGTGGTCTGGGGCAGCGGCAACACCATTGGCTATCTGCTGGCAGGCGGCATACCCGACCCCAATGTCTATGCGCTTGATTTCGCCTTTACCGCCATTTTCGCCGCCCTGACCATTGGCATGTGGAAAGGCCGGGAAGACCTGCTGCCCTGGGTCGCGGCGGCCATCGGCGCCATCATCGGGCATTATCTATTGCCCGGCACCTGGTCGATCCTTATCGGGGCCGGGGCCGGTGTGGTGGTTTCCGCCCTGACCTGGAAGGGCGATAACGACACATCCGCCCAGCCTGAAATCGTCACATCATCGGCAACAGGCGTATCAGGCGATGATTATGTGCCAAACCCCGACGATCCCCGCTTTTCATCGCGCGCCGGAGAATAAACCATGCCCGATTTCACCAGTTTCACCCCCGAAGCCGTGCTGACCATTCTTGGCATGGCCGTTGTGACCTATGGCATGCGGCTGGGTGGGCTTTTAATGGCAGACCGCCTGCCCCAAACCGGCCGCTGGGCCCATGTGCTGGAACGTCTACCCGGTGCTGTTTTAATTTCCGTCTGGGTGCCCAGCGCGCTTTCCGCCGGGCTGATCGGCATTGTCGGTGCGACAGCCACCCTGCTTGCCATGATCATGACCCGCAACCTCTTTGCCGCCATGATCGCCGGTATGGGGCTGGTTGCGGCAGGACGTTATTTTTTCGGAGCCTGATGCTCAACCCGTCAGTCTCCCCGTGTCACGCTTCCCCCGTGACACGAAGCCGCCAGTTCTGCGATCTGGCGGCTTTTTTTTGCAATAATCACATAACAAAAAACCGCCCGACATGAACCGGGCGGTTTTTTTTCAAACTATCATAACAGGCTTAATCGCGTGTTTTACGCCGCAACCATATTCTGCTCGCGGGTGGCTTCAAATTTGCATTTCGGCCAGTCGCGTTCGGTGGTTTCAAGGTGCCAGGCGTTACGCGCGATGAAAACCAGCGTATCGTCATGGTCCTCGAACAGGGCCGACTGGTTGGCATCGCGGAACTTTTTCATTTCCACCGGGTCATCACACATTACCCAGCGCGCGGCATAGGCCGGGGTCGGTTCAAAATGCACCTTGATGCCATATTCGGCCGCGATGCGTTCTTTCAACACCTCGAACTGAAGCTGCCCGACCACACCGACGATCCAGTCCGCCCCCATCATCGGCTTGAACACCTGTGATGCGCCTTCTTCGGCCAATTGTTCCAACGCACGCTGAAGATGTTTGCCCTTTAACGGGTCATCAAGGCGCACCTTTTGCAGCAATTCAGGCGCAAAGGCCGGAACACCACGGAAGCGCAAATCTTCGCCTTCGGTCAGGGTATCGCCAATCCGCAACGTGCCGTGGTTGGGAATGCCAATAATATCGCCCGGCCAGGCTTCTTCGGCAATGTCGCGTTCATTGGCAAAAAACAGCATCGGATTATGCACCGCCATCTGTTTGCCCGCCCGCACATGCTTAAGCTTCATACCGCGTTTGAAATGGCCCGAACACAGGCGGATAAAGGCAATACGGTCCCGGTGGTTGGGGTCAATATTGGCCTGTACCTTGAACACAAACCCCGCCACCTTGGGTTCGACGGCTTCCACCATGCGGGTTGCCGCTTCCTGCGGGCGCGGGGGCGGTGCGATATCGCCAAGTCCGCGCAACAGTTCGCGCACGCCAAAATTATTGACCGCCGATCCAAAGAAAACCGGCGTCAGATGCCCCTCGCGATAGCTTTGCAAATCAAAAGGCGGGCAGATTTCGCGCACCATTTCGATTTCTTCGCGCAGCTTTTCCAGAAGATAATCCGGGATCAGTTCATCCAGCTTCGGATCATCCAGCCCCTTGATCGGAATGGCATCCTTGACGACATTACCGCCTTTTTCCATGAACAGAAGCTGGTCATTGACCAGATCATAACAGCCATGAAAATCCCGGCCCGAGCCAATCGGCCAGGTTACTGGCGATACATCAAGCGCCAAATCCTGTTCGATCTGGTCAATCAGTTCAAACGAATCACGGGCTTCGCGGTCAAGTTTATTGACAAAGGTGGTGATCGGCACATCACGCAGACGGCAAACTTCAAACAGCTTGCGTGTCTGGGACTCAATACCTTTCGCACCGTCAATCACCATCACCGCGCTGTCCACTGCGGTCAGCACGCGATAGGTATCTTCGGAAAAGTCTTCGTGGCCCGGCGTATCAAGCAGGTTGAAGATGTTCTTTTCAAACTCGAAGGTCATCACGGCCGAGGACACGGAAATACCGCGATCCTGTTCGATCTTCATAAAGTCCGAACGTGCACCGCGCTGTTCCTTTTTCGCCTTCACCGCACCGGCCATCTGAATGGCACCCCCGAACAGCAACAGCTTTTCGGTCAGTGTCGTTTTACCCGCATCCGGGTGGGCAATGATGGCAAAGGTCCGGCGGCGCGAAACCTGTTGGTCGATCGACGACATGGTAGTTCCAATTATCCTGACACATTCAATTGCGGCGCACTGTAGCGATTTTTGGCCGCGTTACCACAATGAAATCATCATATCGGACATGAAGCACGCTGTTAGGCGCCAAAAACGATACCGACACGATGCAACCCCGGAGCAAATCGGGCAAAAAATTCGATCTTTTCCCTATCCGTTTGCACGATCATGCCGCAGTGAAGCAATTTTTGCCTTCGCAACTGCAAGATAAACATTTGAAATCAGTGATTTTCCAGATTCATTCAAATTTAACAATGCAAAAAAGGATGACAAGCCCCGTAAAGCGGGCGTAGGATTCTTGTGTCCGGTCATGAGCCGGGCTTAACAGGGGACAAACGAGTGCCGCAAATCAGCGTCTCACATCGTATCTTTTCTCCCCCCGGATCGCGGATACAGCCAGTATCGGGATCCGGCCAGTTGCCTAGACCGTCCTCTTACTTTTTGCACGATGAAGATAGTTCGCGCGCCTTTCCTGCACTGGAATGGCGCGTTTTACTTTTTGCACAACGTAAACCGTCAAACCGAAATGGGGACTTTTCCGGTTTTGGCAGTTTCAAATCGCGAGGTGATCATCATGGGTAAGCGCGCAGCACGCCGTCGGAGCCGTCCGCAACAGGCAGACAGCAACATCCACGAACTGTTCGATGGTGACAAATCCGGCTGGGACCCCCTGGCAGAGCAGGGCCAGAATGTTCCACCATCACAACGCGATCAAAGTTTCCGCCACCATATCCGGCCAAAAAGCGAAAACCAGGCTGCCCTGATGGAGGCGATTGACAATTTCAACCTGGTCCTGGCCCTGGGCCCGGCAGGCACGGGCAAAACCTATATCGCGGTTGCCAAGGCGGTCGAGGCGCTTGATGCCGGGGACATTGCCCGCATTGTTCTGGCCCGCCCGGCTGTTGAAGCGGGCGAAAATATCGGCTTTCTGCCCGGCGATGTAGAGGCCAAAATGGCCCCCTATCTACGCCCGCTTTATGATGCGTTGAATGACCGGCTGGGGGCCAAACGCCTGCGCACCTATCTGTCAGACGGCACCATTGAAATTGCACCAATTGGCTATATGCGCGGCCGCACGCTGAACAATGCCTTTGTCGTGATTGACGAGGCACAAAACTGCACCTACGGGCAGCTTAAAATGCTGGTCACGCGCCTGGGCTGGAATTCCACCATGATCCTGACCGGCGACCCCGACCAGACCGACCTTCTGCCCGAACTTTCCGGCCTCTCGGAAATGTCGGACAGATTGCAACATGTCGAGGATATTGCCTGCGTGCAGCTCCGCGACAAGGATATTGTCCGCCACCCGCTGGTCGCCAGCATGCTGACCGTGCTTTAGGTTTTCAGGCCGTCGCACGACAGAAACAATCACTAACAGCGCGGCCCGGTCATCCGGGCCGCCCTTTTTCTTTTATGTGCCGTTATGGCTGATCACGGCAGATCCGCCGTTTCCTTTGCCATGTAAAGGTCGCCGCCATCGCGGTATTTCTCCGCCATCGCTGCCATGCCCTCTTTTTGCGCATCGGCACGGATGTCATGGGATATCCGCATGGAACAAAATTTCGGCCCGCACATGGAACAGAAATGCGCCACCTTATGGGCTTCCTTGGGCAGGGTCTGATCATGAAAAGACCGGGCCGTTTCCGGGTCCAGCGCCAGATTGAACTGGTCTTCCCAGCGAAATTCAAACCGGGCACGCGACAGGGCATCATCGCGAATGCGCGCTGCCGGGTGGCCCTTGGCAAGGTCGGCGGCATGGGCAGCAATTTTATAGGTGATCACCCCGGTTTTCACATCATCGCGGTCCGGCAGCCCCAGATGCTCCTTTGGTGTGACGTAACACAGCATCGCCGTGCCAAACCAGCCAATCATCGCCGCCCCGATGCCCGATGTAATATGGTCATATCCTGGTGCAATATCGGTGGTTAGCGGGCCCAGCGTATAAAACGGTGCTTCACCACATACTTCCAGTTGCTTGTCCATATTGTGTTTGATCTTGTGCATCGGCACATGGCCCGGCCCCTCGATCATGACCTGGCAATCGTGATCCCAGGCGATGCGGGTCAGTTCGCCCAGAGTTTCCAGTTCGGCAAACTGGGCGGCATCGTTGGCATCGGCGATGGAGCCGGGGCGCAAACCATCGCCTAATGAGAAGGTCACATCATAGGCCCGGCAGATTTCGCAAATTTCGGCAAACCGCTCATACAAAAAACTTTCACGATGATGATGCAGGCACCATTTCGCCATGATCGACCCGCCGCGCGAGACAATGCCCGTTACCCTTTCCACCGTTAGCGGAATATGATGCAGGCGCAGCCCGGCATGAATGGTAAAGTAATCCACGCCCTGTTCGGCCTGCTCGATCAATGTGTCGCGAAACACCTCCCAGCTCAGATCTTCAGCAATGCCGCCAACCTTTTCCAGCGCCTGATAAAGCGGCACCGTCCCGATCGGCACTGGCGAATTGCGGATAATCCATTCGCGAATATTGTGGATATTGCGCCCCGTTGACAGATCCATCACGGTATCGGCCCCCCATCGCGTGGCCCATACCATTTTTTCGACCTCTTCCTCCATCGAGGATGTCACCGCCGAATTACCGATATTGGCATTGATCTTGACCAGAAAATTCCGGCCGATAATCATCGGTTCCGCCTCGGGATGGTTGATATTGGCGGGGATCACGGCGCGGCCACGGGCAATTTCATCACGGACAAATTCGGGCGTGACAAAATCGGGCACGGCAGCGCCAAAATTTTCGCCATCCTGCACCTGCCCGGCATTGGCGCGCATCCGACCCAGATTTTCGCGAATGGCGACAAATTCCATTTCCGGGGTAATGATGCCGGCCCGCGCACAGGCAAGCTGGGTCATGGTGCCGTTACGGGCGGCGCGCATGGGCCGGTGGCTTACGGGAAAAGGCTCAACCGCGTGGCGGGTGCCCTCGGCGCCACCATTATCAACGGCTTGCACGCTGCGCCCGTCGTAACGTTCAAAATCGTCACCATTTTTGATCCAGCCATGACGCAGGCGCGCAAGACCCTTGCGAATATCTATTTCCACATTCGGGTCAGTATAGGGGCCCGATGCGTCATATACGCGCACCGGGGGTTCGCCCGCCGTGGGATGCAGCGAAATTTCACGCATGGGCACCCGCAATTGCGGGTGCAACACACCGGAAAGATGAATTTTCTGCGATGCCGGCAGGGCACCACAGGTAATTTTAACGTCAGGATTAAAGGCAGGCATCAAAGGCTCCTTTGCGTTTGCAATGGAGACCCAGTTCCGCGTCAGGTTTCAGATGAAATTATTCCCCGCTAACGATCCAAAATCGCCATTTCCCGCAAAAGCGCGGTATATGTGCCCGTCAAACCGTTACCAGCGCCCCTGTTTGGGGCATCTGCACCATCCCTACGCCAGTACGAACTGGATCAGGTTCAAAGGGTCACTACGCGTAAAGCCAAAAACTTTACCCAGCAGAATCTCAGCCCCTTGCCAGGGCCCCCCAGGTGATCGGGAATGAGGATTGCAATTTAAAGAAGAACTGTCAATCGCCCGCATGAAGGCGGCATGACGGAAACATCACTGGCCCCGATATCGGCGCCAGACAACAGACGATAATATGCACCGGGAAAAAGACGCTGCGTTTAGCGCCCGGTTGCCAGTTCGCTATTGGAAACGGGAATGTCATCCATGCCCACCTTGCGCGCCCGCGCGGCATGCCAGAATTCCGGGTCCTCGGTATAGCCGTTGAATTCATCCAGATGGATGTCTTCTGGCGGTTCGGGATGGATGGTAATATCCAGGTCGGGATATTCACCCCGAATGCTGTCCATCACCTGATGGCAAATGGTATGCGCCTCGCGCATCAGCATACCGCCATCCATGATCAGTTCGATCTCGGCAAAGCGATGCACGCCCGATGACCGGGTGCGCAGGCGATGAATACCAATCACAGATTTGTGTTTCATGGTCAGTTCAATAATGCGCTGACTGTCGGATTCGGGCAGCTCCTTGTCCATCAGCACTGATACGGCCTCGCGGCCCACCTTGCCTGCCGAATAAAGCAGAAACAGCGCCACAATGCCGCCAATCACCGGGTCGGCCCACAAAAAGCCCGATCCCACCATCAACAGGGCCACAATCACGGCCGCGTTCGCCAGAATATCCGAACTGTAATGCAGCGAATCGGCCTCGACCGCCATTGAACCGGACATCCGCATCGCCTTGCGTTGCAGCAAAACCAGGCCAATCGTCATCACCAGCGACGCCACCATAATATAGATGGCTTCATTCGCCAGGCGCATCGGTTGCGGGTCCATCAGGCGCGAGGACGCCTCGGCCAGCACCAGCACCGCCGCGCCCAGCATGAACGCGGACTGAAACAGCCCGGCCAGCGGTTCCGCCTTGCCATGCCCAAAACGGTGGTCATGGTCCGCCGGGCGCCAGGCACTGCGCACCGCCATGAAGTTGATCACGGACGTCCCGATATCCAGCATGCTATCAATCATCGAGGAAAGCAGACTGACCGAATCGGTCATGAACCAGCCAATCGCCTTGATAACGATCAGGGTCGCAGCGATGATAATGGAGGCCGTGGTTGCCCGACGCGCCCACATTTCCCGCTGTGCAATGTCGATAACGGGACATTGGTTCATTGTACGACCCTTCGGTGTGGCTGATTTGGCACTCAAACTGGGTGTATATAATAATTCTATTTAATGTGCCCGTGCAAATAGCGCAAATTTGATATTCCGCAAGGTTTCCAAACTTTGCATCACACATTATACCGGCTCGAACCTGAATATAAAGGACGCGCACGCCCCCATGATCGTTGAACTCGGACACTATGCCCTCGTACTGGCGCTGGCGATGGCCTTTGCACAGTCTACCGTGCCCTTTCTGGCCGCCGCCCGCAATGATGCCGCGCTGCTGCGCGTGGCCCCGCGGACCGCGATCGCCAGCTTTGTTCTGATCGCTTTTGCCTTTGGCGCGCTGACATATGCCTATGTCACGTCCGATTTTTCGGTTCTTAATGTGGTGGAAAACAGCCATACCGCCAAACCGCTCATTTATAAAATCACCGGGGTCTGGGCCAATCACGAAGGCTCGATGCTGCTATGGGTCATGATCCTGGCTTTGTTTGGTGCGGCGGTCTCGGCCTTTGGTCGCAATTTGCCACCCAGCCTGCTGGCACGTGTGGTTGGCGTTATGGGGTTGATCGCGGTTGGATTTTTGCTGTTCATCCTGCTCACCTCCAACCCTTTTGAACGCATTGCCAATCCGCCGTTGAACGGCCAGGGGATGAACCCGCTTTTGCAGGACCCGGGCATCGCCATTCATCCGCCGTTCCTGTATCTGGGCTATGTCGGTTTTTCCGTTGCCTTTGCCTTTGCCGTTGCCGCCCTGATCGAAGGGCGGGTTGACCCGGCCTGGGCACGCTGGGTCCGGCCCTGGACACTGGCAGCCTGGGTTTTTCTGACTGCGGGCATCGGCCTTGGCTCCTGGTGGTCCTATTACGAACTGGGCTGGGGCGGCTGGTGGTTCTGGGACCCGGTGGAAAACGCATCCTTCATGCCGTGGCTGGCGGGAACAGCACTTTTGCATTCGGCCATTGTGGTTGAAAAACGCGATGCGCTTAAAAGCTGGACCATCTTTCTTGCCATTATTGCCTTTTCCTTCTCGCTGCTCGGCACCTTTCTGGTGCGTTCGGGCGCGCTGACCTCGGTTCATGCCTTCGCGACCGACCCGAAACGCGGCATCTTCATTTTGGCCCTGCTGGCCCTGTCGGTTGGTGGGTCCTTTGCGCTTTATGCCTGGCGTGCGCCCACCCTTAAGGGCGGCGGGCTGTTTCAGCCGATCTCGCGCGAAGGGGCACTGGTCTTTAACAATGTGCTGCTTTCCATTGCCGCAGCAATGGTGTTTTTGGGCACGCTTTATCCGCTGTTTCTGGAAACCCTGACCGGCGAAAAAATCTCGGTCGGTGCGCCCTTTTTTGATTCCACCTTCGTGCCGATCATGACGCCGCTGATCATTGCGATGGCCATTGGTCCCTTCCTGCCTTGGAAACGGGCCGATTTGTTTGTCGCCATTGGTAAACTGAAACTGGCCATCGCCATTGTCGTGGTGACAGTTCTGGTAACGTACTGGCTATCGGGTGGTCCGGCCTTTGCCCTGTTTGGCATGGGGCTGGCAGTGTGGCTGTTTGTCGGCTCGCTTCTGGAATGGGCCGGACGGATCAAACTGTTTCGCGAACCATTGGGTAACAGTTTTCGTCGCATGCGCAATCTGCCGCGTTCCGCACATGGCATGATGCTGGCCCATGCCGGGGTCGCCATCGTTATTGCCGGAATCACCGGCTCCCAGGCCTGGACAACCGAAAGCGTGCAGGCAATGGCGGTTGGCGACAGTGTCAAGGTTGGCAGCTACACCTTTACGCTCGATGACATCAAGGAAGTTCAGGGACCAAACTATATGGCGCGTCAGGCCCATATCACGGTCCAGCATCCGGGCGACAAAACCACCATTCTTGCCCCTGAAAAACGCATCTATACCGTTGAAGGCCAACCAACGACGGAAGCCGCCATCAAATCGGGTTTCATCGGCGATGTTTATGCCGTGCTGGGCGACCCGGATGACAATGGCACTTGGGTCACGCGCTTTTACATCAAACCAATGATCCCCTGGATGTGGGTTGGTGGACTGATAATGGTGGCGGGTGGCCTGTTGTCGCTCTCGGACCGGCGCTATCGCGTGGGAGCGCCCAACCGGTCGCGCAAAAAAGCCGCCAAAACCGGCCCGACGGCCCAACCGGCCGAATAACCGGCAAAAACGAACACAGGATACCCTTTACCCATGACCGTCTGGATTGTTTTTGCCCTCGTTACCCTGGCTGTTGCAGGCTATGTGCTGTGGCCTGTTATGGCTGGAACCCGTCGTGGTTCGTCCGCCGCCGGGGATGAAACCGCTGATCAGAAAACCGTGCCATCCTCTACCCGGTCCGACCTGTCCGACCAGGATGAATTGCAACGGGACCTGAGCGTTTACCGCGACCAGCTTGCCGAAATTAACCGCGACATCGAACGCGGCGTGTTAAATGCCGAACAGGCCGATGCCGCCCGGATCGAGGTCCAGCGCCGGATTCTAGCCACCGACCAGCGCATTCAGGCGCGGGCAAAAAAACGCACCGGCAAAAAAACCGGTACCTTTGCCCGGCCGGTGGCCGTTGCCCTGATATTAATCAGCCTGATTGGCGGGCTGGGGCTTTATCTTGATCTGGGCCACCCAGCCCTGCCCGACCGCCCGATTGCCCAGCGTAGCGACGAAATCCTGGCAGCGCGAAATGCCCGGCTGCAAAATAACGAACGCGAACAGGCCCTGCGCAAGGCGGTTGCCGACCTGTCAAACAAGTTGATCCAAAATCCCGGCAATATTGAAAACTGGGAAATGCTGGGTAACAGCCTGATGGCGCTGAACCGCCCGCAGGAGGCCCAAACCGCCTTTCTGGAAGCCGTTAAACTCTCCAATCGTGACGGGGCCTATCTTGCCATGTATGCAGAGGCCATTATTCGTGCCAGCGACGGCCAGGTCACGGCAGCCGCCCGGGGCGCCCTGGAAGAAGCGGCAAAATCGGGCAATCATAACCCGCGTATCGCCTTTTACCTTGGCGTGGCCGACCTGCAACAGGGCCAGACCCAGGCCGCCCTGGAACGCTGGATTGCGCTGGCAAACAGCGCCCCGGCCGATGCCTCCTGGTTGCCATTGGTTGTTCGCCAGATCGAACAGACGGCAACCGCCAGCGGCATTGACATCTCTGGCCGGTTAAAACTGCCTTCTGTCACGACACCCCCGGCGATTGCCGGCAATGCCGGCCCCTCGCAGGAGGATATGAAGGCCGCCGCCGAGATGACACCCGAAGAACGCCGCAAAATGATTGAAGGCATGGTCGACCGGCTTGCATCAAAGCTTGCGGAAAACCCGCAAGACCCCGATGGATGGGCACGGCTGATGCGCGCCTATATGGTCATGGGCATGAAAGACAAGGCACAGGAAAGTTATCAACAGGCGCAAACTGCGCTTAAAGACAACAAACCGGCCCTGGCCCAGCTTGCCGCCCTGGCAGACCAGGTGGGACTGACCACCAATTAGGCAACATCGCCTTCATTGCTGCAAAACGATCCGGTTTCAGACACGCTTCCATCATATGGAATGACGCGTTTTGCCAAGTGTCTTTTTCTGTCCCGCCAGAAGAAGATCGTACAGCCGTACAGTGCCGGGATCAAAGAGTCTGAACGCTGTGGGGGCCAAAGATGCACCGGCCCAAAGGGTGGTGTTTGTCGTCGTTTCGGCTTCGTCTTCGTCCCCGGTTTGAACGGGGATCCTGCGGGTTATACCTTGTCAAACTGTACCCAACGCGCCCCAAACTGTATCAACCGAAAAGGGCTGGATCGACCAGGAGTTCCTGCAGTAGCTGTCGATACGACTCCTGCAAGGTACAAGCAAACCCTCCGTATAAGGGGACCTGTTTTAAAACGCCTCAGACATGCCGAATGAAAAAAAGCATCTTTCACCTGCACGTATTTCGTACTTTTATTTCATAAAAGCGAAAAAAAGTCGTCTTTTGGCACTTAGCGACTAAATTGAAAACGACAATCAAAAACGGTTACCCTATAAATATTCGGCGATGCTATAGTCTAGTTTAGGCTGATACTAGCTTTCCGGGGTACAGGGCTTGTTCGCAAGGATAATAAAACATGAGAAGCATGTCATCGGTAAAAACGGCAAGCGATTTATTGCTGATAGAAGATAATCCCGGTGATGCACGCCTTGTCGAGGAAGCCCTCAAGGAATTTTCCCGTCCGGTGAACCTGCATCACGTCAAGGATGGCATCACCGCGTTGCAATTTCTCCAGCAGGACGGACAATATCGCAATGCGCCACGACCAAAGCTTATCCTGCTGGATTTGAACATGCCGCGCAAGGATGGCCGCGAAATGCTGCGTGAAATCCGCAATGACCCGGCATCGTCCAGCATCCCCGTTATCGTACTCACTACATCGGCCGCCGAACGCGATGTCGATCTGTGCTATGCCGCCGGGGCCAATTGCTATTTGCGCAAACCGGTCGATGTCATTGAATTTATCGATCTGATGAAAATGATCGAAACCTTCTGGCTCGATACGGCACTTACGCCTTCATAATCACGAAATACCGCCAAAATAACAACAATCAATCGCGTGCAGGCGCTTCAAACGGCAAAAACACTTAACAAGTGCCCGGTTGTCACACAAAAAGGGCCGCCATCGTTTGATAGCGGCCCTTTTTAAAACAATGCAACCGATCAGTTCGTCAAGGCGGTGATCAGTGCAGCGGCAATTTCAACATCACGTTCGGCATTGGCCTTTTCGTGAGGCGTCTTTGCAGCCTCGAACGCTGCCTTTGCGGCTTCCAGACGGGTCTGTGCTTCATCTGCCTTGATGTCGGCAATTGAAACGGCTTCTTCCGCCAGGATGGTGCAACGCTCGGGGTTAACCTCGGCAACACCGCCAGCTACAAAAATGCGTTCCGAAACCTTGCCACCCATATAGATGTCAATGACGCCCGGACGAATGGTCGAGATCAGCGGTGCATGCTTGGGCAGTACACCAAAGTTCCCTTCCGTGCCCGGAACGACAACCATCTCGACCGGCTCGGATTTGAGCAGGGCAGACGGTGAAACAAGTTCCAGTACAGTCGTATCAGTCATGACAGTCCTCGCTCCTTACCCGGAGGGGGACCGAAGCTGCCTTAGGCAGCTTCGGCCATCTTTTTGGCTTTCTCGACGGCTTCTTCGATGGTGCCGACCATGTAAAATGCCTGTTCGGGCAGATGGTCATATTCACCAGCGCAAATGGCCTTGAATGCCTTGATGGTGTCTTCGAGCTGAACGAACACGCCCGGAGTACCGGTGAAGACTTCAGCAACATGGAACGGCTGCGAGAGGAAACGCTGGATCTTGCGGGCACGGGCCACGATCAGCTTGTCGTCTTCAGACAGTTCGTCCATGCCGAGAATGGCGATGATGTCCTGCAGGCTCTTGTAGGTCTGCAGCACGCGCTGAACTTCACGGGCGGTTTCATAGTGATCTTTACCGATCACACCCGGGTCAAGCGCACGCGAGGTGGAGTCAAGCGGGTCCACGGCCGGATAGATGCCGAGCTCGGCGATCTGACGGTTCAGCGTGGTGGTCGCATCCAGGTGGGCAAACGAGGTTGCCGGTGCCGGGTCGGTCAAGTCGTCAGCCGGGACGTA
Organism: Thalassospira profundimaris; assembly: GCF_003326755.1. GTDB lineage: Bacteria > Pseudomonadota > Alphaproteobacteria > Rhodospirillales > Thalassospiraceae > Thalassospira > Thalassospira profundimaris_B. The sequence continues at coordinate 56,311 of NZ_JPWH01000022.1, forward strand.
AATGGCCTGGACCGAGGTAATGGACCCTTTTTTGGTCGAGGTAATACGTTCCTGCAGCGCACCCATGTCGGTTGCGAGCGTCGGCTGATAACCCACTGCCGAAGGAATACGACCCAGAAGGGCGGACACTTCCGAACCAGCCTGGGTAAAGCGGAAAATGTTGTCCACGAAGAACAGAACGTCCTGGCCTTCTTCGTCACGGAAATATTCCGCGAGGGTCAGACCGGTCAGAGCAACACGTGCACGGGCTCCGGGGGGTTCGTTCATCTGGCCATAAACCAGTGCGGCCTTGGAGTCCCCTTCGAGGTTGATAACGCCCGATTCCATCATTTCATGATAGAGGTCGTTCCCTTCACGGGTACGTTCACCAACACCAGCGAAAACCGAATAACCACCGTGGCCTTTTGCCACGTTGTTGATCAGTTCCATGATGAGAACGGTTTTACCCACGCCAGCACCGCCAAACAGACCGATCTTGCCGCCCTTGGTGTACGGTGCGATCAGGTCGATGACCTTGATGCCGGTCACAAGGATTTCGGTGTCGGTGGACTGTTCGGTGAATTCAGGGGCTTCACGGTGAATCGGAGAGGTCTTTTTCGCATTGACCGGGCCACGTTCGTCAACCGGCTCGCCAATAACGTTCAGAATACGACCCAGGGTTTCCGGACCAACCGGAACCGAGATCGCATCGCCGGTATCAATGACTTCCTGACCACGCTGCAAGCCTTCGGTGGTGTCCATAGCAATGGTACGGACGGCACCTTCACCAAGATGCTGTGCAACTTCGAGAACCAGACGCTGACCGTTGTTGTCAACATGCAGCGCGTTCAGAATGGGCGGCAATTCGCCGTCGAATTTAACGTCGACGACGGCGCCCATCACCTGGGAAATTTTCCCCGCCTTCTTGTTCGCCATAGGTATTGTCTCCTGCTCGGACAAATCTATCCGTTAGTTCCTGCGACCCGCTTACAAAGCCTCGGCGCCGGAAATGATTTCAATCAGTTCGTTGGTGATCTGCGCCTGACGTGAGCGGTTATACTGGATGCTCAGTCGGTCGATCATATCGCCGGCATTGCGGGTTGCGTTATCCATTGCGGACATCCGCGCACCGTGTTCCGAAGCACTGCTTTCCAGCATGGCCCCGAAAATCTGGACGCCAACATTACGTGGCAGCAAGTCTGCCAGAATGGCTTCTTCCGACGGTTCATATTCATAAATCGCCGAAGCACCTTTTCCGTCAGCTTCCTGGTTGTCTTCCTGTGCCTCACCGGCAAAGGGAACCAGTTGCTGTTCTGTCACCACCTGCGAAATCGCCGACACGAATTTGTTGTAGAAAATCGTGCAAACGTCGAATTCGCCGTTATCGAACAGCTCCAGAACCTTGTCTGCAACCGCGGAAGCCTCGGAAAAATCAATTCCCTTTTTGCCTTCAATACCGGAATAGCGCGCGATAATCGCATCGCCATTGTCGCGTTTGAGGGCATCGGCACCCTTGCGGCCAACACAGATAATCTTGACCGTTTTGCCGTCGGCTTTCAGTGCGCGAATTTTCGCACGGGCCGCCTTGACGATCGAAGCGTTAAAACCGCCGCAAAGACCACGATCAGCGGTGAAAACAACCATCAGATGGGTGTCTTCCCGGCCGGTCCCCGACAACAGTTTCGGCGCTCCCTGCGAACCACCAACCGCAGCAGCAAGCCGTCCCAGCATCGTCCCCATGCGTTCAGCATAGGGACGGGCTGCTTCGGCTGCATCCTGCGAGCGACGGAGCTTGGACGCGGCCACCATCTTCATCGCCGAGGTAATCTTCCTCGTCGATTTGACGCTGGCAATGCGCGAGCGCAAGTCCTTCAAACTAGCCATTGCGTTTCCTCCTTCGCCTAAAGTTCAGACTTTTACGCGAAGGTCTTCGCGAACTTGTCGAGGAACGCCTTCAGTTTTGCTTCGCTGTCAGCCGACAGGACCTTTTCGGTGCGGATCGCATCGAGAATGTCTGCGCCAGCAGAACGGATTTCCGAGAGGAACTGTTCTTCAAACGCACGGACCTGCGAAACAGAGATCGCATCGAGATAGCCTTTAACACCGGCATAAATCACGACAACCTGCTCTTCAACCTTGAGCGGCGAGTATTGCGGCTGCTTGAGCAGCTCGGTCAGACGCGCGCCACGGGCCAGGAGCTTCTGGGTTGCCGGATCAAGGTCCGATGCGAACTGTGCAAATGCTTCCATTTCACGATACTGGGCGAGCTCGAGCTTGATCGAACCGGCAACCTGTTTCATTGCCTTGATCTGTGCCGAGGAACCCACACGCGAAACCGACAGACCCACGTTCACAGCCGGGCGAACGCCCTTGTAGAACAGGTCGGTTTCAAGGAAGATCTGACCGTCGGTGATCGAGATCACGTTGGTCGGAATAAAGGCCGAAACGTCGTTGCCCTGGGTTTCGATAACCGGCAGAGCGGTCAGCGAGCCAGCGCCGTTTTCGTCATTCATCTTGGCCGCACGTTCCAGCAGACGGGAGTGCAGATAGAACACGTCGCCCGGGAAGGCTTCACGTCCCGGCGGACGACGGAGCAGCAGCGACATCTGACGATAAGCCACAGCCTGTTTGGACAGGTCATCATAGAAGATGGTGGCGTGCATGCCGTTGTCGCGGAAATATTCACCCATTGCACAGGCAACGAACGGTGCCAGGAACTGCATCGGTGCCGGGTCCGAAGCGGTCGCTGCGACGATGATGGTGTTTTCCATCGCGCCACGCTCTTCAAGAACCTTGACCACCTGGGCAACGGTCGAACGCTTCTGACCAACAGCAACATAGATGCAGAACATCTTGTCGCTGTCAGAAGCAGCGGCGTCGTTCACCGGCTTCTGGTTCAGGATGGTGTCAACGATGATGGCGGTCTTGCCGGTCTGGCGGTCGCCAATGATCAGCTCACGCTGGCCACGTCCGATCGGAATCAGCGAGTCGATCGACTTGATACCGGTCTGGACAGGTTCATGAACCGATTTACGCGGGATGATGCCCGGTGCCTTGACGTCAGCAAGGCGGCGTTCGGACGCCTTCAGGTCGCCCTTGCCGTCAATCGGATTGCCCAGCGCGTCAACAACGCGACCCAGCAGTTCCTTGCCAACCGGCACGTCAACGATGGCGCCGGTACGTTTTACCTGGTCGCCTTCTTTGATCGTACGGTCAGAACCGAAAATAACGATACCGACATTGTCTTCTTCCAGGTTCAGGGCCATGCCCTTAATTCCGCCGGGGAAGTCGACCAGTTCACCAGCCTGAACATTGTCAAGGCCATGAACACGGGCAATACCGTCACCAACAGAAAGAACCTGGCCGACTTCGGCCACTTCGGCTTCAGCGCCAAAATTGGCAATCTGATCCTTGAGAATAGCGGAGATCTCCGCGGCGCGGATTTCCATCACGCAACCCCTTTCATAGCGAGCTCGAGCTTCTGCAATTTGGTACGAAGCGAGGCATCAAAAACCCGGGAACCGACCTTGACGACAAGGCCGCCAAGAACCGCCGGATCGACATTCAGGTCCACTTTAACAGTGGCACCGACTACTTCCTTAAGAGCGCCGGTAACGGCTTCGATCTGCTCGTCCTTTAACGCGGTCGCCGAAGTCACCTGGGCGGTCACTTCGCCACGATGGGCGGAGAGCATGGAAAGGTAAGCTTTGATTACGCCCGGCAGGACGAACAGGCGCCGTTTCTGACACAGAAGGCCAACCGTTTTCTTGGTCAGCTCGGAAATACCGAGCTTGTCAAGAAGGGCTGCCATAGCATTCGCCTGCACATCCCGGGAAATCACGGGACTACGGAGCACATTACGCAGATCATCGCTTTCGACGATGGCCTGGTCGAGCAATTCAAGATCGCCTTTCACCACATCAAGCTGGTCAGCCGAGGAGGCCAACTCAAAAAGTGCAGTTGCATAACGTCCTTGCAGCCCGGTCGCGGCAGTATTTTGGGACACCGGTGAAAGCCCTCAATTCTGGTTATGAGAACGACTCGGATACATATAAAAAAATGATCCCCCGAAGAGATGGCCCTTCGGGAAGCGAGCGTTTGGTAGCACATGTCCCAGTAAGGAGCAACCCCCGCGCAACCGCAATTGTCACGACTTTGGCAACTCATTTCATTCCGGGGCCATCATCCTTGAAAAATCGCGGCTTTTTGCCCTTCACCCGGCATGGTTCCCGCCTATGAAAATCGTGCTTTTTTGCCCAATGCGCGACCAATTCATCGCGAATCTCGAAGATTCAGGCAAAATTATGCCATTCACCCCGATCACCCTCGACGCAAGTGTGAACGAACACACATAATCGCCAACCTGGGCGGGAAAATTTTGCCCAAGAAAATGCACCCTTGGTCGATTCCTTTAAAAAGATTTCGTGATCGGGAATCCGTAACCATTTTCCTGCACCCCGGCCCCAGCACGTGATCGCAGACAAAATCAAACATGCGACCCGGTACCATCGCCCTTGGACTGCCACGCACGTTTGCGGTTAATCGCCATTTTGGCATCGGTCTGTGTCTGCAAATCCAGGCCGAACTGATCAACAAGCCGATGAAGCAAAATCATGACATCGGCACTTTCCCGGCCAACCTCCGTCACGTCGTTTTCCGCCACCGCCGCACGCAATTCCTGCATTTCCATCATGGCGCGATCCACCAGCACCACCGGATCAGCCACCGGGCCAAAGGTTTCCTCCGCCCACCGGCAAATTGTAGCCTGATTTTCTTTTTCCATGCTGCCTCCTCAAAACACTCTTTCCTGGGCATAAACCATTGTCATACCGGAAAAAATGCACCGGGTAATCATGCTTTCCCCGGCCCGCATCACAGCAAATACCGGCACAAACTCGTAGCGCAACGCAGCAAATCAATCGTCATATGCCGTCGATTCTTAATACTTTTGCTCTTTATATCTTCTAAAAGTATAGGTAATAAGCAATTGATAGAAAGCCGGGAACCACCATTGTGATAGACGGGTTCGACGACATCACCTTACATCGATTTGCCTTCCATATCATGGCAATGATCCTTTTGGGATGCCTTGCTTTATTGCCGCGTGCCAGCCACGCGCACACGCTTGTCATTGAAGGTCTCGCAGAACCCCCGTTAAAATGGTCCCGTTTCGGAAAACCCCAGGGCATTGATGTTGACATCCTGACCGAAGTGCTGCGCGAAATGGGCATCGATGACTATGTTTTTCGTTTTGTCGATAGTGGCCGACGCCTGCTGCGCAATGCCGAAACAGGGGAATCCGACATTGTCATGAGCCTTTCGCGCAATGATACGCGCGAGAAGTATCTTTTATATCCCGCAGAATCGCATATCTCGCTGGATTGGCGATTTGCCGTTCGCGCTGCGGACCGGGACTATATTCACTATGACACGCTCGACGATCTCGCCCCCTATCGTATTGGCGCAGCGGCAGGATATTCCTATACACCAGCCTTCTGGGAATCGGATCTCGATATCATCACGGTTGCCCGCAACGACCTGTTAATCCCGATGCTCCTGGAAAACAGGGTCGATGTGGTGCCGGTCAACTACCTGACAACCGTTTACAGTGCCGTGCAAAAAGGATGGCGCAACAAAATCGCGTTTTTGCCCCACCCCTTGCGGCGCGCGCGTTATTATAACCCCTTCAGTCGAGCCTCCGTTTATCCCGACAAGGCCCTGTTCCTGCGCCGATATGACGAAATCATCCGCGAAATGCGCGAAGATGGCCGACTGGAGGCAATCGTTGCACACTATATTGGCCCCAACCGTATTGAGGGTGCACACCAAAGCCTGACAGGCCCACAAACCAGCACGCAGTAACAGACACAGAACAAACAGGCCTACATGAAGCTATAGGGGTCAATATCGACCTGCACCCGCACACTGCCCGGCGTTTTCACCCGGCTGAGCCAATCCTGGATCACTGCCTGCACCCTGACCGATTTATCGGTGCGCAGCAAAAACCGCCGACGGAAGCGCCCGCGCAATAATGACAGCGGCGCCGGAGCCGGGCCCAGTACCACAATACCCTCGCCGCGCGGTGCAACCCGGCCAATCCGCCAGGCGGCTTCATCAACCTCGTTTTCCTTTTTCCCGGAAACAATCAGGGCTGCCAGCTTGCCATGCGGCGGCATGCCGTATTTCATCCGTTCCGAAAGCTCGACCTTGTCAAACGCCTCGCGGTCGCCCGCCGCGATCGCCTTGATCACTCGGTTATTCGGGTCCGCCGTTTGCAACAGCACGGTGCCCGGTCGCTCCCCACGCCCCGCACGCCCTGCCACCTGGGTCAACAATTGATAACTCCGCTCTGCAGCACGTAAATCCCCGCCCGCCAGCCCCAAATCAGCATCAATCACACCGACCAGCGTCAGCATGGGGAAATGATAGCCCTTGGCCAAAATCTGGGTGCCAATCAAAAGGTCAACCTCATGGTTGTGCACCCGCTCCACCAGCGCGGCGGCCGCCTTGGGCCCGGCAATGTTGTCTGATGTCGCCACCTCGACTTTCAAATCCGGGAAGGTTTGGATGGCCTCTTCATACAGGCGTTCCACCCCCGGGCCACAGGGGGCAAGTTTTTCTTCCGCCCCGCAGGCCGGGCAAGCATCGGGGATTTTGGCCGAATATCCACAATGATGACACTGCAACTTGCCCCAGGCCCGATGCTCCACCAGCCAGGCGGTACAATTGGGGCACTGAAAACGATGCCCGCAGGCCCGGCACAGGGTTAAGGGCGCATATCCCCGCCGGTTCAAAAACAGCATCGCCTGTTCACCGGCCTCAAAGGTTTCCACCAGCCTTTGTTTCAGGGTCGGGGTGATCCAGCGTTGCCGTTCGGGTTTATCCACCCGGATATCGACAATCTCGACACTGGGCAACACGGCAACCCCGTGGCGCTGGCCCAGCACCACACTTTCATACCGCCCGGCTTCCACATTCGCCAGAGTTTCAAGCGAGGGTGTCGCGGATGCCAGCATCACCGGAAATCCCCCCAAATGCCCGCGGGCGACGGCCATATCGCGCGCATGATAAATCACACCATCTTCCTGCTTGAAGGCATGTTCGTGTTCTTCGTCCACCACAATCAGGCCAAGGTCACGATAGGGCAAAAACAGGGCAGATCGCGCCCCAACCACCAACCGGGCAGAACCATCGGCCACCGCGCGCCAGGTTTCGCGCCGTCGCGCCTGCCCGACTTCGGAATGCCAAAGTGCCGGTTCTACGCCAAAGCGGTCACGAAACCGCTGCAACCACTGTGCCGAAAGGGCAATTTCGGGCAGCAGCACCAAAACCTGCTTGTCCTGGGCCAGGGCGGCGCGCACGGCTTCAAAATAAACCTCGGTCTTGCCTGACCCGGTGACACCATCAATCAAAATGGTGGAAAACCCGCCTGCCGCGACCTTTTCACATAAAAGATCGGCAGCCTTTTCCTGATCTTCCGACAGGTCCGGGCGCGGGATGGATAAATCCGGCAGGGCAAAGGGCGATGGTGGCGCGACCTGTTCGCGCCGTACCATACCTGCCTCCACCAGCCCCTTGAGCACGCTGGCAGTGGTGCCGGTTTCCTGCAAAATATCGGCCTGCTCCAGCGACGGGTGATCGGCCAGCAGCGATAGAATGCGTTTGCGCGCCGGTGTCATACGAATATTGGCCTGCGACTCGGTGAGGCCATGCGCCAGCCCAAAACGAAAAACCGGTTTGGGCGCATCAAGCGCGTCACTGACACTCATCGCCATGCGCAAAACAGCCCCTTGCGGGCTCAGGGTATAGGCCGAGACCCAATCGATGAAGCGGCGTGTTACCGCAGGCATTGGTGCAGCTGGCAGCACCCCGTAAATATCGCGCAGCTTGGCCGGGTCCACCTCGCCCGTGGCATTGCCCCAGACAACACCACGCTGGGTTTGACGTCCCAGGGGAATTTCGACAAAATCGCCCGGCGCAACATCCAGCCCCTCGGGAAGGGCATAGTCATAAGGCCCCGCCAATGGCAGGGGAGCCAGCACGGACACCGTGCGACGTTCAAACAGATTTCCCGTTATGGCCTTTGCGGCGCACATATATTATAAACCCCGTCACGATAGGCTGGCGTGATCCGAACCGCACAAGGTCCGGTTTAGCCGGTAAATACGGTCCCACAGCCAATAGCAGTAATCTGCATCCTCGAACAACGGTCTTCATCAGCAGGAATTATAATGAAGTTCTTCATCGACACCGCCGACATCGACGCCATCCGCGAACTTGCCAAATCTGGCCTGGTAGACGGCGTCACCACCAATCCGTCGCTGGTTGCCAAGGCTGGCCGCCCGTTTATCGACCTGATCAAGGAAATTTGCGACGTTGTTGATGGCCCGGTCAGCGCCGAAGTCGCCGCGACCGACTATGACACCATCATCGCCGAAGGCCGCAAGCTGGCCGCGATTGCCGATAATGTTGTCGTCAAACTGCCGCTGACCCCGGACGGGCTGAAAGCCTGCCGTACCTTCACCGACGAAGGCATCAAAACCAACGTCACGCTGTGCTTCTCGGTCGGTCAGGCCATTCTGGCCGCCAAAGCCGGTGCCACCTATGTTTCGCCCTTCGTTGGCCGCCTGGACGACATTTCGAGCGACGGCATGCAACTGATTGCCGACATTTGCGAAGTTTACAACAACTACCCGAACTGGGAAACCGAAGTGCTGGTCGCCTCCGCCCGTGGCCCGCAACATGTTGTCGATTCGGCCCGTCTGGGTGCCGATGTCGTCACCATCCCGCCGCAGGTTCTCGGTCAGTTGTTCAAACACCCGCTGACCGACAAGGGCCTGGAAGCCTTCCTGTCCGACTGGGCCAAAACCGGTCAGTCGATCCTGTAAGGATTTAACGGCGGGTAATTTTTACGCCCCCTTTAATCAGCATTTAACCCGGTTGCCCCCATTGTGGCAGCCGGGTTTTTTATATGACAACAGACTGCCGGGACACATGGACAAAACTGCTTTGCGCGCCGAAGATATCGCCGAATATCTTGCAGAAAATCCTGACTTCTTCAAACACCGCCACGAACTTCTCGACAGTCTGGAAATGCCGGTGCGCCATCATGGCTCGGGTGTGGCCGACATGCAGCAATATATCGTCGAACGCCTGCGTGCCGAAAGCGACCGGCTGCGCGGTGCCACCAGCGAACTGATCAATATCTCCAAATCCAACCTCGAAACCCAGCAACGCATTCACCGGGCGGTTCTGGCCCTTCTCAATGCGCGCGGGTTTGAAACCTTTGTCGAGGCCTTGCAGGATCTGGTGCCGCAACTTCTGGATCTCGATTGCATTTCCATCTGTTTTGAAGAACATCCCGATAACCCGGTACCGCGTTGTGGCGGCCGCGTGCGCCGTCTGACACAGGGTGCCGTTGATCAGGTGCTGGGCGAAGATCACGATGTCTGGCTGGTGCCCGAACATGCGGGCGACGAAGCCATTTTTGGCCCCAAGGCCGATATCGTCAATTCCGCTGCCCTTGTGCGCCTGGCCCCGTTTTACGACGATCCGGTCGGGCTGGTGGCCTTTGGCGTTGCCGAACCCGGCTATTTCAGCCCGGCCCAGGGGGCGGATCTGATCCTGTTTCTGTCATCCGTGATTGAATTTGGTGTGCGTCGATGGCTGACCAACCCGGCCTGAAAGGCAAACCCTCAAGCGCGCTAACCGCCCTGACGCTGCCTGGCGATACCCGCCAGACCGTCGATGTCTGGTTGCAATGGTTGCGCAGCGAACGGCGTGCCTCGAACCACACCACCGAAAACTATCTGGTCGATCTTTATGCGTTTTTCGCCTTTATCGACCAGCATCGCGGCGGTGCGCCCACACTTGAAACGCTGTTATCCCTCACCCCGCGCGATTTCCGAAGCTGGCTTGCCCATCGCAATGCCACCGACATGGCGAAATCCTCCACCGCACGGGCGTTATCGACACTACGCAATTTCTATCGCTTTCTCGACCGCACCGGCCGGGGCCAAAATGCCGCCATTACCACCATCCGCAATCCAAGACAGGCACAATCGGTCCCCAAGCCACTTACCCCCGAAGATGCAATGGCCGTAATCGACAATGCCGGAGCCTTTCAGGACGACCCGTGGCTGGCAAAGCGCAACCTCGCCCTGTTTACCCTGCTTTATGGCTGCGGCCTGCGTATTGCCGAGGCCCTAAGCCTTAATTACGACCAGCGCCCGCAAGGCACATCGCTGGTCATAACCGGCAAAGGCAACAAACAACGCCTGGTACCGGTGTTGCCCGTGGTGATCGAGGCGATTGACGATTATCTAAGCGCCTGCCCCTACACCCAAACCGGCCAGGATCCGCTGTTTTTGGGGGCACGGGGCAAACGCCTGATTGCCCAGGTTGCCCAGCGCGAAATGCGCCGCATTCGGGCCTTGCTTAACCTGCCGGAAACGGCAACACCGCATGCCATGCGCCACAGCTTTGCCACCCACCTTCTGGCCGGGGGCGGGGATTTGCGCACCATTCAGGACCTTTTGGGCCATGTATCGCTGTCCACAACGCAGCGTTACACTTCGGTAGATAGCGAACGCCTGATGGCGGTTTATCGCGGGGCGCATCCGCGCGCCCGTTGAAATTCCGATGAAATCGCAATGAAATTTGCCAATCTCGGACATATAATCCATCGTTTTCCGAAACAATTTTACCCCGTTTGCGTTGAATTCCTGTAAAATGCTCCCCTTTTGCAGGAGATTCCGGATGAAACTGTTTCGCGCCCGCCGGTTCGACCAGACGCACCGCCACCGCAAAGTTTACAGCATATACGAACTGATTTATTCCGCCGTTGACCTGCTGGCCGCCATTGCCTTTATCGTTGGCTCCATCCTGTTTTTTTACAAATCGCTTATGGAAGCAGGCACCTGGCTGTTTCTGGTGGGCAGTATCTTTTTTGCCCTGCGCCCCAGTGTGCGTATGGCCCGTGAACTGCACCTTGCCGCCCTGTCACGCGACGAAGCCAAAGACCCAGAAGCAGAACGCAGCTATTAAACCTCCTTTCCTATAAAACCACATTCCAATGATCCGGCAACGTCACGTACCCAGGGCAACACCCTGCCCGATTTATCGCAAGTCCGACAATCAGGGGCCGGGTCTGAAATTTGGTTTCCATCGCGCCACTTTTTCCCCTTACACTGCGCCAATAATCTGTTTTGGCACAGAAAGGCCACCCGATGATCATTCGTTCCTCTGCCCCCTCTCCGTTTGGCCGCAAGGTTAAAATGGTCGCCAAATATCTTGGCATATACGATCAGCTTACCGTCGAAGCTGCTGATACCACCAACCCGGACGACAGCCTGCGCCAGCAAAACCCGCTGGGTAAAATTCCGATTTTGATCCTGGATGATGGCCGCAAGATTTATGATTCGCGCGTGATTTGCGAATATCTGGACTCCATTGCCGATGGCAAAACACTGCATCCCACCGAAAGCGATGCCCGCTGGCAGGCACTAACCCTTCAGGCGCTGGCAGACGGCATTGTCGATGCCTCCATCCTGCAGGTTTATGAAACCCGGATGCGTCCGGAAGAAAAACGCCATCAGGACTGGCTGACCTATCAGTCCGAAAAAGTGCGCCGCGCCCTTGATGAACTGGCCAAAAACCCGCCGCCGCTGACGGGAGACATTACCATCGGCCACATTGCCACTGCCTGTGCCCTGGGCTATCTTGACCTGCGATTTGACGGGGCATGGCGGAAAAAATATCCGGTTTTGCAAAACTGGCTGAAAGATTTCCGCAATCTCGTCCCGGCCTTTGATGCCACCGACCCGATGGCCTGATCACGCATCACATGATCAGAGGGCTAAACCATATCACCTTTGCAACCCGCGACCTTGCGGCAAGCTTCGCCTTTTATACCGGCGTTCTGGGGGCACGGCCCCTGGCGCGCTGGGGTGGCGGGGCCTATCTTCTGCTGGGTGATATCTGGCTATGTCTTAGCCTTGATCCCGATGCGTCACCGCCCGCAAGCAGCTATACCCATCTTGCCTTTGATGTGGCCCCGGCCGATTTTGCCGCCATGCGCCAGAAACTGCACGATGCCGGTGCCCGGGAATGGAAAACAAACCGCAGCGAAGGGGCGTCTGTCTATTTTCTCGACCCGGATGGTCATCGCCTTGAACTTCATGAAGGCAACTGGCAGTCCCGGCTGGATCATTACCGGCAGAATCCACCGCCGGGCATGGTGTTTTACGACATGATCGAAACACCCACCGCCCCTAACACCTTGCCCCACACGGAGAAATAAATGTCCCGCCTTAACAGTGTTATCCGCCGCCTTCAGGCCCAGCGCGACTGCCTGAATGCGTCAGCCGTCATGATCCAGGATCTGGATGGTCTTGTCCTTGAAATCGGCCTTGGCAATGGCCGCACCTTTGATCACTTGCGCGAAATCATGCCTGATCGCGAAATTTATGTTTTTGACCGGCAGATCAACGCCCATCCCAAATGTATCCCGGACGATGATCACCTGTTTCTGGGCGATATTTTTGAAACCCTGCCAAAGGCAGTTGAACAGTTTAACGGCCGCGTTGCCTTGGTGCATTCCGATGTTGGCACGGGCGATGAAGACCTTAATGCCAAAATCGCCTCCTTCATTGGCAAAACACTGCCCCCGGCCCTGATGAGAGGGGCGATTGTCGCATCAGACCAGAAAATCGACGTTCCTGGCACCATCGCCGAACCCCTGCCCGAGGGTGTGCCGCAGGACCGTTATTTTTTCCGCCGTTATCAGGGATAAAGACCATGTCACAAAACACGTCCTTTGCCCCGAGTGGCGCCGACTTTGCCGAAGCACAGGCATTCCTTGAAAAATATCCCGACTTGCAGGCAATCGACGTGTTTCTGACCGACTGCCACGGCATTGGCCGGGGCAAAACCGTGCGTCGCCACGAACTGGAAGGCATTTATACATCGGGCCGCGCCCTGCCCCTGTCGCTTTTCGGGCAGGATGTGCGCGGTGTCGATGTCGATGAATCCGGCCTGGTGATGACGGAAGGCGGCGGCGATAAACGCTGCTGGCCCGTTCCTGACACGTTGGGCTATCTGCCCCATACCGGACGAGGGCAATTGCTGATCACGATGTTCAACGACGATGGCACCCCGGTGGAGGGCGAACCACGCCCGGCCCTGCTGCGCCAGATCAACCGGGCCAAGGCAATGGGCCTAAACCCGATGGGCGCGTTCGAGCTGGAATTCTATCTGGTTGACCCCAATCCTGGTCCGGACGGGCGCTTTCACCCGGCATCCTATGCTCTGACCAAACGTCAAAGCCACCAGCGCAACACCATGTCGGTCGATGAACTTGATGAAATGTCGCCGCTATTTGATGCGATCTATGAGGGGGCGGCCCATCTGGGCATCACACTGGAAACCGTGATTTCCGAATATGGCCCCGGCCAGTATGAAATGACCATCCGCTATCGCGACCTGTTGCACGCCGCGGATGACGTCATTATTGCCAAACGTCTGATCCGCACCTGTGCCCGGCGCTTTGGCATGGAAGCGTGCTTTATGCCAAAGCCCTTTGGTACGGAGCCTGGATCGGGCATGCACCTGCATCTGTCTCTGGCCGATGAAAACGGTACCAATCTGTTTGCCGATCAGCCCGATGGCAGCTTAAGCCCCCTGATGCTCAATGCCATTGGCGGTCTGCGCCAAACGGTGGGCGATACCATGCTGGTTCTGGCCCCGTTCCTCAATAGCTGGCGGCGCTTTGCCTCCACGGTTTATTCCCCGGCATCGGATGACTGGGGGGTGGAAAACCGTAATGTCGCCATTCGCGTGCCCGGCCAGCCCGGCAAAACCCGGCATTTTGAACATCGCGTCGCCGGGGTGGATGCCAACCCCTATATGGTCGCGACCGTAACGCTTGCTGCCGCACTGGATGGTATTGAAAACAAAACCGACCCCGGCGCGCCCTGCCAGTTGGAAATGGATGCGCAAAAGGCCCCGTCCGACCTGCCAAGAAGCTGGCTGGAGGCAATTGACCGCTTTGATCAATCCGCCTTTGCCCGCAATGCCCTGGGTCAGTCCCTGCATACCGCTTTTGGTGCGATTAAACGCGCCGAATACGAGCATATGGTTCAGGAAGTCAGCCGTGCGGAATGGGATTTGTACGGCTTTACGGTGTAATATACCCTTTAATCACAATAAACTATACAATCCAACCCTGAAGAACTGCTTCGTATCCTTGCGTCTTATCCATGACATGTTGATAGGGAGCAGACGGCCCCCAAAACGAAAGCTCGTTTAACCAGTTCGTCCATTCGGCTCTCCCCAAAATATTGGGATACTCAGAGAACAAAAACAGTAATAAAACTCGACAACACCGGGTCTCATCCAATGTTTTTAATTTAACAACATCGGCATCGATACTACTTCTGTATTTATTTAACGTGCAGGTGCCGACGATTTAAAACTCAAAAACAATTTTGCACTTGGTATCAGGAATCTCAATAAAAAGATCTGCGAAACTTTGAACACGCGAAGACCCTAAATCATGATATCGCGGCTTGACAGCAGCCGTCCAGCCTCTCTCTAACGCATAATAATACGCTTCCCAAGTCAACCAGTCCTCAAAAGACGCACGACTTCGAACAAAAGCCAAAATTCTTGACTGATGCCTATCGAAGCTTTGCAAGAGCGCATCAATCACTTCTGATTCTGTCATTTATGCTCCTTTATTTCCTAGATATCGAGACAGCCAAAGATACCCTACAGTTCAAATATTCCCCAACTGTATACGTGCTATCCCGTGCTTTGCCGCCCATTCCCTTGCCATCACGCGTCAATAACGATATTCAGGTTCTCAAACAGTCATCAACTTGCAATATCCGGTCCCGCTGCTTACGTCCGGATTGCAACCAGGCGAGATGAGACAACGCCATGAACCAGATTACCACCATTGCCGAGGCAAATGCCGGGGCAATGTCTGAAACCCAGATCGATCCGACGCTGGATCTTGAGGCCGAAATCAAGCGCCTCAAGAAGGAAAAGAATGCCGTTATTCTGGCCCATTATTACCAGGATGGCGAAATTCAGGACTTGGCCGATTTTGTCGGCGATTCCCTTGACCTGTCGCGCAAGGCTGCGGCAACCGATGCCGATGTTATTGTTTTTTGTGGCGTGCGTTTCATGGCCGAAGTCGCCAAGATCCTCAGCCCGGAAAAAACCGTTCTGCTGCCCGATTCAAAGGCGGGCTGCTCGCTTGAGGATTCCTGCCAGCCCGAAGCATTCCGCAAATTCCGCGAACAGCACCCGGACCATGTGTCGATCACCTATATCAATTGCTCGGCCGAGGTAAAGGCCGCGTCCGATATTATTGTCACTTCGTCCAATGCGGCTGAGATCATCGACCAGATCCCGCTCGACCAGCCCATTTTGTGGGCCCCGGACCGGCATCTGGGCAGCTATCTTGCCAAGAAAACCGGTCGTGACATGGTTTTGTGGCAGGGATCGTGCATCGTGCATGAACAGTTTTCAGAACGCGAACTGATCCGCCTGAAAACCCAGCATCCCGATGCCAAAATCGCCGCCCACCCGGAATGCCATGACGGCATCCTGCGCCATGCCGACCAGATCGGGTCTACCCGCGCCATTCTGGAATATGTGATTAACGGTCCCGACCAGAAATATCTGATCGCAACCGAACCCCACATCATCCACCAGATGGAAAAGGCAGCCCCGCACAAAACCTTTATCCCGGTTCCCGGGGCAGACGGTAGCTGTGCGTGCAATAACTGCCCGTTCATGGAACTGAATACCCTTGAAAAGCTCTATCTGTGCCTGGTCAATAACGGTCCGCAAATCATCATGCCCGAAGATTTGCGCATTCAGGCCGTTAAACCGCTGGAACGGATGCTGGAAATGTCAAAGGGCATTCCGCTGAAAAAAGAAGCTGCTGCCGAACCGGCAGCCTGAAACAAAAGAACCAGGCCCTGTAGGTGATGCAGGGCCTGTTTTTGCCTGCCCCTGTCGTGTTCCGTGATGCCACCCGGCATATTTCATTTCCCCTGTCTGTTTCAACATACGGCCCCCCATGAGCGACCTGACCCAAAGCGAAATTGCCGATTTTATCGACCGTGCCTTTGCCGAGGATATTGGCAGCGGCGACATCACATCAGACAATGTCGTCCCCGAAAATGCCCGCCTGCGCGTCGCGATCGAAACCCGCGAAAGCATTGTGGTTGCCGGGCTGGATATTGCGCTGGACTGTTTTCGCAAACTGGTCCCCGATGCCAAAATCGACAAAAAGTGCACTGACGGCGATGCGTTAACCCCCAAATCCGTCCTGGCGGTTATCGAAGGCCCCGCACGCGGCATCCTGACGGCGGAACGCACCGCGCTAAATACCCTTCAGCATCTTTCGGGCATTGCCACCACCACACGGGCCTATGTGCAGGCAATGGGCAAAACATCGGCCAAACTGCTTGATACCCGCAAAACACTGCCGGGCTGGCGCAAACTGGAAAAATACGCCACCCGCATGGGCGGCGCACAAAACCACCGCATGGGCCTTTATGATGGTGTGATGATCAAGGACAACCATATCGGCGTTGTCGGATCAATCACCCAATGCGTGGAAATGGCAAAGGCGGCCAATCTGCCAAAAATCGAGGTGGAATGCGACACGCTTGACCAGGTAAGCGAAGCTGTCGAAGCCGGGGCGGATATTATTCTGCTCGATAATATGGACCCGGATATGCTGCGCAAAGCGGTTGCCATTGTTGATGGCCGCTGCAAGACCGAGGCATCGGGCGGTGTTCGCCTTGATACCATTGCCGATGTTGCTGCAACCGGCGTGGATTATGTTTCCGTCGGGCGCATCACCCAAAGCGCACCCGCGGTTGATATTGGCCTGGATGTCGCCATTATCTAAAGGGTCCCAGCCCCCCCCAAGAGCGATTTCCCTTAATATGACTGGCCGACAAGGTTCGATTTTGACGGTATTGGTCGCTTGACCGATGCCCGTATATCCCTGCGCGCTGCGAAGCAACAGATCAAAATCGAACAGTATGGGCAAGGTTAAAAACAACAGTTTTTCAACCGCAAAACATATTTTAAAAACCGTGCACAAGCGGAAAGATTTCGCAATGAATTCCCCAAAATCTGCCTCGACAGGAGTACTTCACACGAGGGGATGCTACTTCCTATGTTGCCCCCAAACCGGAAGAATCGGCGTCTTTTACGACCAAACACACGAAAACGTCCGGCAAGAGTGAATCTCTTTAGGGTAGGTGAAAATTCACCTTAAGTATAGAAAGCGAATACAATCAGTATATCACAGGGAACATTCCAACCTCTCGGTATAAGAGTGGAAATCTTATTCATGTAAAGACCCAAAATCACAATGTTTTCTTATAAAAACCTATTAATCAATTGAAATTAAAAGAAAATTTTTCCAGTTCAGCAAGAAAAATAAAAATGGGCAATTCTGAACAAATACAAACTTGCATTCGTTTATTCTAAAAAACTAATGTACTTTTCAGACGCATGAAAAATATATCCTTACGTATAATATACAAATAAATAAAAAAAAGACTCATGTCTTCTACCCACAATGGGGCAAAATCGGCACGCTTTAACTCCCTATAGTTATGGATTGATCTCAAGTCACCGCATAACCTATCAAGGCGAAAAGGGTATTGAACTCTCAACAAGTCTAAATACCAAAATAAAAAAAGAAGCACAGATCACTCTAACAAGGAACAAAGCACACACTATTACTTTGGGGGACCTATGACACTAATGGAAAAAGGCAACCTTCGATATATTGCCATTGTGCATCCCATCAAACTGATGCGGCATGCTCTCCGAAAAGTTCTGGCGGATTTCCAAGACATCTTGGTTACTGACGCCATGTCTCTGGACGAACTTTGCGAACGTATTCCCAAAAACGACCGACTAGACCTGATTCTCTTCAATGTTGATGATGTCAAACAGGATACAATAAAACTTGCATGCCTGCGCAGCCGCTATCCGAAAACAAAAATTCTGGCCCTGTCACGCCGTTATGAACTCGAAGAGCTATTTGCTCTGTTCAAGTTGAATATTGATGGCGCGTTACTCGACGATGTTTCTCAAAAAACGCTGACACTTGCTTTCCGCCTGCTTGAAGAAGGCCAAAAACTGTTTCCATCGAACATGGCGCAAATTCTGCTTTCACGCATTCATTCACCTTGCGCAGCCCAATCACTGGATCCGAGTGACGAGGATGTCAATCTGTCACAACGCGAACAGCAAATTTTGTATTGTCTGGAAAATGGTGAATCAAACAAAGCCATCGCCAACGAACTCGACATTAGCGAAGCAACCGTCAAAGTGCATGTAAAAAGCATCTTGAGAAAAATTGGCGCATCCAACAGGACACAGGCCGCCATCTGGTCCCTGCGCCAAAGAGCAAACATGTCAGGACAACCCTTTTTCATCATGCAGGAAAAATCGCCACATCGCAGCACTCAGCTTCACGCGTGACGGCATCGCCAGGCCCTCATGTTACCAAGCCAATGGTGATGAAAAATGAAGATAATACCCTTCTTCATAAATCGGCGGTCCGGATCACCGCCAAAGAAGGTCGCCTGCACGCTCGACCATATGAAAGCGATAACGGCTTAACCAATTGGAATACGGCCCTATGTCGCATGAATGCGTCACTTGTTGGCACATTGATGCGACATAGGACCGTATTTCACCGACACCTTTGAAAATTAAGCTGAAAATTAAAAGCATTGCTTGCGCGCCAACAAAGATTCTCCGGTAAACGCAGCGGAGAAATACGTATCTGTTGTCCTCAAGAACCTCCGTCAGAGAGAAAAGAACACAACCCGAAATACCATTTAAATCCAACGTTTCAGTTACCCAGAATAGATAATGAAAAGCAAAATATAACCCTACAGGAGAATGGATTTGCTGGCATCAGACAGATACTGTGATCTCGAAGCGCCGGAATATCATCCTCAAGCGCCGCACTTTAATCAAAAAATAACCCGTTAGTCCTGCCGGAAGGATACGGTTTACACACTGGCACGCCGGCAAAACAAAGAATCGCCAAATAGGGAACAAAACCAATGCAAACGACAAGTGGAACTGCAAAGACACTCGTTGCAGTTGTTCATTCCAGCCTTTTGTTACGAACAGGTCTTACGAGCCTTCTTTCTCATAGCAAAAACACGGACACCATCAGTGCCCCGCATCTCGACGATCTGATTTCCGTAACACCCCCCAATCGCACCATCGACGTGGTGCTGGTCAGCATCGACGATTTTCAGACCCAGATCACGTCTCTGGCCAATTTCCGCGCCCACAATCCCAGGGTCAGAATTATCACCCTTGCACACGAATATGATGCAGAACACCTTTTTGCCCTGTTTAATCTGGGTGTAAATGGCGCCCTGCTGGATGATGTTTCCCAGACAGCCATTGAACTGGCATTCCAGTTAATTACCGAAGGCGAAAAGATTTACCCGTCAAATCTGGCGTCCATCATGATGGAGCGCTTTCA
Organism: Thalassospira profundimaris; assembly: GCF_003326755.1. Taxonomy (GTDB): domain Bacteria; phylum Pseudomonadota; class Alphaproteobacteria; order Rhodospirillales; family Thalassospiraceae; genus Thalassospira; species Thalassospira profundimaris_B. The sequence goes on from NZ_JPWH01000022.1 coordinate 75,845, forward strand.
CTTCATGTCGTCGCTGGAACTGGATTCCATTGATGCGCTCGACATCGACCTGTCCCCCCGCGAACAGGAAATTCTCGAATGCCTCGCAAGCGGGGATTCCAACAAGCGCATTGCCATACGACTGAATATCTCCGAGGCAACCGTCAAAGTGCATGTCAAAAGCATTTTGCGCAAAATCAAGGTCGATAATCGTACCCAGGCAGCAATCTGGGCATTGCGCAGCCAACCACGTTCTCATGAATACAGCCCTGCCTTGAGCTAAAAAGCACCCCCGGCGCGATAACACCGCCCCCAAAAACATAAACCCCGAAAGCAACTCGCTATTTTGCAAAAACAAACCTCTTTCAAAAACAAACCGGCATACAAAGACCAGGTTCCTTCGTATCGCCAACAGTCTTTTACCCAGGATTAACGCCCCGACATTCGTGATCGGGGCGTTCCTTTTTTAAGGGAAGAAAGCGGAAATCTGGCCAAAAACCGCCCGGCACATCACCCGACACGGGTTAAAGGCCGGAAACCATCCAGGTCCAGCCATCAACGGGCGACGCTGTGACCGGCGGAATAAACGATCGGCCATCCCGCCCCAAAAGATTTATCCAGCCATTAATCGTATAGGTCGCAGCCATGCTTTGCAGGGGCGCATACCGACGGTCATTGTCGGCCGCCATGAAATAGGCATTGAAAACCCCGACCGATACGCCGCCCCCCAAAATTGATGTGCCCCTATATCCGGGCAGAACCTCTCCGTCGGCTGAACGAACAATCGCTGTACCGCCTTTACTTTTGTCAATCGACAACAAACCGCCTGTCGCATCACGCAGCATATTGTCAGGACGAATGTTATAAATCTGATCATTAATAATCGCCTGGCGCGCCGCCCGGCTCATGCCAGGTGCGCCGGTTGGCGTATTGAATGAATAGGGTTTATTGTTGAATTGCGCCTTGCCGTCAGCCGCGAACCCGATCGTGCAAAGCACACCAGCCAGCACAGGCAAACCATAGCACTTCGTGACCCTTTTGAACGTCGTAAACCTGATCATGATAGCGTCATCCTTTCACCAAAGGTTTCGTCCCTTAAAATCGATATGGTCTGCTTTACGCTCAAAGTCAGGGCAAAATGCTTCAATAATACCAATGCCCCGAAACTCATCCCAACGTCAGTATCAGCGCCCCGTCAACTCCCATCCTCACAGGCGATGCGAACATCCCCGGCAGGCGCATCACGCAAATGCCTTTCGATAAAAAACGATACAATCGCGGCCTGGGTGCGGGTTGCCACCCCCAACACACCAAACACATCAACAAGCCATGCCTTCACCTCGGGCTCGCTGCACCCGATATCCCGGGCAATTTCGCCATTGCTTTTTCCCTCCTGAATTTCATGCAACAAATACCACTCTCGATCGGACAATCGCGCGGCCAGCCCCTCGGCACTATCGCCCAGCAACAAAAAAACGCTGTCCATTTTCCCTGGTAAAATCCAGCAATCCTCGCCTGCCAGCGCACATATTTCTGTCAATAAAGGCGCGGTTGACGAAAACATCAGGGCTGAACTGACCCGATCCAATCGCCTTCCGAATATAAAATTTCCGTCCGGAATAAAAGTGATCAGGGGAATGTGGCGCGCAACATGAGCCAAATACCGCATTTGCGAATGGCTCAATAAGTCATTGTGTCCCTGGGCAATCAATGCGGCACAAAACTTCGCGTCTCCGCGCCAGGCCAAACGAAAGTCCGGGTCGGGCACCGCGCGCCAGCCGACATTATTGCCAATCAGTAATTCAATATCTGTGGCATGAAAACCGATGGCCAGTATCCGGCGATCCGTATCGTCAATTTCTTGGCACATGGACACCCGCAAAAACCTATCGCGTCAGG
>NZ_JPWH01000023.1 GCF_003326755.1 Thalassospira profundimaris
ACGCGATAGGTTTTTGCGGGTGTCCAGATGAAATTGCCCAGCAGATTGGCTCGATCCAAAGCGAAACACATTTAACGGTCGAGGCGATTGAAAAGGTGACACGGACCATTTCCTCGATCAGCGGCATTACTGATGGCATTGCATCGGCGGTTGCCGAACAGAATGCCGCCGTGAACGAAATTGCCTCAAGTGCGCAAAATGCCTCAAGCGGAACAACCGAAGTTGTTAATACGATTGATGATGTGTTGCATGCCGTAAGCGATGGCGGTACAGCGGCAGGTGAACTTGAACAGTCGATGACAGAGCTTTCGGGCCGTATTGAAACGCTTCAAGGCAAGGTGTCGGCCTTTTTGGTGCGGCTGCGCAAAGAATAGAAATTCTGGTGCGGCGGTTTGTTGCCGGGTCGGTGGCATTATGCTACCGGCCCTTTTTTGGGTTTACGGCTTTGTGAAAACAGCCCTGACCGCACCGATTGGCAAATAACAGTTGTGGATGGTGTTGCACGGTTCTATTGCTGTTTGGAAGGTCGGCGTAACCATTGCAGGGACATATCCATATGCCATTTGATTTTCCGATTTTTGCCGGTGTCGTGGCGATATTGGCGGTTTTCATTGTTTTGCAGGCGGTGAAAATCGTGCCGCAGGGCTATCAATATACCCTGGAACGGTTTGGCCGCTATACCCGTAGTCTGAAACCCGGCCTGCATATCATCGTGCCATTGATCGACCGTATCGGGCGTAAAATGAACATGATGGAAAGTGTTCTTGATGTGCCCTCGCAGGAAGTGATCACGTCGGACAATGCGATGGTGACGGTGGATGGTGTGGTGTTTTATCAGGTAATTGATGCCGCCCGTGCCGCCTATGAGGTCAACCGCCTTGAAGTGGCGATCCTTAACCTGTCGATGACCAATGTGCGTACCGTGGTCGGGTCGATGGATCTTGATCATTTGCTTTCGCAGCGCGACCAGATCAATGAACGCCTGTTATCGGTGGTCGATAGCGCAACCGACCCCTGGGGCCTTAAAATTACCCGTGTCGAGATCAAGGATATTTCCCCGCCGAATGACCTTGTGGAATCGATGGGCCGCCAGATGAAGGCGGAACGTGAAAAACGCGCCCAGATCCTGGAAGCCCAGGGGGCCCGCGAAGCCGCCATTTTGCGGGCCGAAGGTGAAAAACAGTCCAAGATTCTCGAGGCCGAAGGCCGCCGCGAAGCAGCCTTTCGCGATGCGGAAGCCCGTGAACGGGCAGCCCAGGCCGAAGCCGAAGCCACGATGGTGGTATCGAAGGCCATTGCCGAAGGCGACATTAACGCGATTAACTATTTCGTCGCGCAGAAATATGTCGACTCCCTTGGTGATATTGCCAGCAGTTCCAACAGCAAACTTGTTTTCATGCCGCTTGATGCGTCCGGCGTTGTCGGGTCCATTGGCGGTGTTGCCGAACTGATCCGTAATCTTGGCGGGGAGGGCAAGGGAGGCGGTGGAACAACAGCGGGCCGAAAAGGACCGTGGAGCAACGGCTGATGGCTGTGCCGGATTGGGTGTATCATTACGGCATGGCCGTGCCGTTTGATGTGATGCTGTGAATTTTGAAAGGCCGGATGACGTGGATTTTCTGTTTTCAGCAGGCATGACCTATTGGCACTGGTGGAGCCTGGCAGCGGTGTTGCTGGTGCTGGAAATAACCGCACCGGGGGTTTTCTTTTTGTGGCTGGCCTTTGCGGCGGCCCTTACCGGCTTTGCCAAACTGTTTTTTGCCGGTTTGAGCCTTGAAATCCAGTTGCTGGTGTTTGCCCTGTGCGGTGTGGTGGCAACCTTTGCCGGGCGGCGGTGGCTGGTACGCAGGACTGGCCAGGGCCCCGATGACGAACAGGTCGAAGACCTGGCCTTAAACCAGCGCGAAGCCCAGTTGCGTGGCCGCATCATTACCCTGCCCCATGATGTTTCGGGGGGTGAAACCCGCGTGATGCTGGATGGTACAACCTGGCGGCTGCATGTGGAACAGCCGCTTCCGGCCGGGCAGAAAGTGCGTATTACAGCGATTAAAGGCACGGTTTTGCAGGGTGAAACGGTGGAAAAAGCATAGTCTTTCGTCTGAATTATGCCGTGCTTCTTATTAATTGAATGGCAGCAATTCTGTTCTGGTTTTCAATTATTTTTATTGCATTTGAATTGGCCAAGGTGTGCATGTAAGAGTGATGCACTGTCAGAACTAAATCTTGAAATTCTTGATCATCTTCCAACTGTGTGACATTTAACCCCATATCTTGGGCATCTTTTAGATGTATATGGCGCTCGTGTGTTTTAGTGTCATTATGATTGTTCAGCTTTTTTACAATTTCTTCGGATATTTTTTCTGCTTCGGGACTGTCTTTAAACATTCCTGTTGAAAGCCATTCTTGAACTACCGTAGAAGAGAGGTCAATAGCGTGCTGGCACTCGGTTAGAAAAGTGGGATGATATTTCCCGACTATTGTTTGCCATAATGGGATTGATGCAGGATTTTTTTGAATTCCTTCAATAGCTTCTTTGAACTCTTGTAAAACACCGTGGGCTGGTATGCCGTTAAATTGTGGGTCAATCGGGCCAAGGTTAGATTGTTTTCCCATAATTATTTCTTTGCAGGAACAGGCAATCATGGTACCAGCAGACATGGCAATTTGAGGGATAATGGCGCGTATATTTGTCCCGAAAATACTTCTCAAATAATTGACTATTGATTCAGTCGCAGCAATGTTACCTCCGGGTGTATGAAGTATTAGGTCCAATCCAATACTTTTGTCTAGCCCGTGTATTGTTGCCATCAGACCATTTTTGTCATCGTCGTTTATGCTTGATTGGTACGATCCTGGTTTTTGAAGCCAGCCAGAATAATAGCAAATAACATTTCTTCCAGTTTTTTCATGTAGGCTGTTTATGTACTTCCTACGAACTTGGTCTAATGGGTTTGGGGGAGTGCATCCATTAATTTCACTTAAAACTTCATTCCAACTAGGCATACATCTCCCCCATTTTCTTCTTTGAAATTTAATATTCGTAGTATTTTTCTTTGTTTATTTGGGTCTTGTGACCAAAAGGGACAGCATTAGAATGGGATGAATGTACGACGCTGTGATTGTTCAGCATTGAACATTTCTCAAATTTTTTTGCAAATTCTTCGGCTCCTTTGTATTCTTTGGGTGTGCCTGTGGATAAGCCCATCAACCTAAAGCCCTCTTGAAAATCTTCCATCTCAAGCCCTCCTACTGCGAAATAAAATCAACATATAGTTCCTTTTTATTGCGCTATACTACATGTTGTGTTTTTTTTGAGATTTTCCCATTTTTTAAGATTTGATGTAAAAAATCTTTTCTAAAAAATAATACTTTTTATAAAAGATTGCAATATTTTTCCTGTCTTATGTGTTTTCCTTGAAATAGAGAATTAAGTGTTTGATCTGACTCGTTATTTGCGCCTTACCTAAACAGCCAGTGCCACAAAAACGGCACGGTCAGGGCGGTGGCGATGGTGTTTAACCCCATCGACAGGCCGGAAAAGGCCCCGGCGGTGTGGTTCACCTGAAAGGCGCGCGCCGTGCCAATGCCATGCGCGCCAACCCCCATTGCAAAGCCGCGCGCCCGCCAGTCGGTCAGGCCGATAATATTCATGACAGCCGGGCCAAGGGTTGCCCCGACAATGCCGGTGACGATCACACATACTGCCGTTAAGGCCGGAACACCGCCAATTTCCCTGGCAATGCCCATTGCGACGGGGGTTGTCACGGATTTTGGCGCAAGGGATGCCAGGGTTTCCATGCTTGCCCCCAGGAAATAGGCGATTGTGATGGTACTGGCTGTTGCCATGAGCGAGCCAAACAGAACCCCGAAGATAATAACCGGCAGGGCCCGTTTCAGGGTTTCAAGCTGGCGAAACAGCGGCACGGCAAGGGCAACGGTGGCCGGGCCCAACAGGAAGTGAACAAATTGCGCCCCGTCGAAATAAACCGAATAGGGGGTTTTGGTGACATGCAGGATGGCGGCGATGATGGCAATGGCGATCACCACCGGATTGCAAACCGGGTTGCGGTTGCTTTTCTGATACAGCCAAAAGCCGATGCTATAGGCCACCAGCGTGATGGTCAGCCCGGTGAGCGGTTTGGTGGAAAGATAGACCCATAATTGTGTCAGATCTGCCGGTTGCATTATTTCGCCCCTTCATCGCGGGTGCTGCCTGCGTCGGCGGGGGCCTTTGGCAGCAGTTTGGACATTAAAAATGCGGTGGCGGCGATGGTCAGCAGGGTTGAAATCACCAGCGACGCCAAAATCGGCAGCCAGTCGCTTTTGACCCGGTCAATTTGCGTAATCACCCCGACACCGGCGGGTACAAATAACAGCGAAAAATGGATCAAAAGGTTATCGGCGGCATCTGTCAGTTCCTTGGGCGGTTTGCGTTTGACCAGCAGGCCGATAAACAGCAAACCCAGACCGATCACCGGGCCGGGCACAGGCAGGCTGAACAGTTCGGATAAAACTTCGCCAAAAAGCTGGCAAACAAGGATCAGGGCGAATGCGGCAATCATATTGGCCTCCCGACGGGTCGTTTTTTGTGATCGCGGTCACGTTTGGTGATCTCTTACTGTGACATACCCTGCTTTGCCGCCGATAACTTTTATTAATTATGAAAAACGCCCGTGCATGTTTGGCACAGGCGTTTTTTAGGCACAGTCGGCGAGGTGACAGGGCTTACAAAATTGCCAGAACATCCTCGGGCGGGCGGCCAAGGGCGGCCTTGTTGCCATTGATGACGATGGGTCTTTCGATGGCGCGGGGATGGGCGCACAGGGCGCTTATCAGGTCATCCCCGGTTAAATCGGCAATGCCTTCCTCGCGGGCTTCCTTCTTGCGCATGATCTGTTCCGGGCTTTTACCCAGCTTTGTCAGAATATCGCTCAGTTCGGCCACACTGGGCGGCGTGTTCAGATACTCGATGATGGTGGGCGTGATCCCCTTTTCCTCGATCAGGGCCAGGGTCTGACGCGATTTGGAACAGCGTGGATTGTGATAAATGGTGACGCTCATGGAAAGGTCCTGTGTTTGGGGCGGTTCGTCAAACCCGTATGCGGGTGAAGATGGCAGGTTACAGGCCATCGATGATTTGCAAAAGGTCTTCAAGCTCGTCGGCATCGGCATCGATAATGCGCAGCGCAATATCATAGGAAAAACCCTGCCGGGCGAGGGCGGCCAGGTCCTTGTCGCGTTTTTCATCGCGCTGGTCGGGGCGGCGAAACGGACCAAGGCGACGGCGCCGGGCATAGGCTGCGGCTGCGGCCCGGTTCGGGTCGGTGCCGCGCATATTATTGCGGGCCGCGTCATCGGCCTCGCTGCGCAAGGTGACGATGGTATCGTCCACCAGATGCGATGAAATGCCGCGTGCATTCAAATCCGCCCCGATCACCCGCAGGGCCTTGCCCTTGCGCATCATGGACCGCGCCCGGCCCAAGGCATAGGCCTCGTCATTGATGAAGCCCGCCTTTTCGCAGGCATTCAAAACGCTTTTCATCCAGTCTTCGGCTTCTTGCGGGTCGGTGCCATATTCGGCAATGGAAAGCCGGATTTTACCGCGCATCAGTTTTTCCAGCCGGGCACGTGACGCGGTAAAACGTTCCAGATACCAGGTGGCATAATTCATTAAATAGTCCCGCGTCACCCGGCGCGGTTTTTTCGGCCCCTGCTGTGCCATGTCTTTTTTGTCACGGCCTTTTGTTCTGCGCTGTTTTGCCGGGGAACCGGCAAAATCCCGGGCCGGGTCGTTGGCATCACCGGCTGGTATTTCAGGGGCGCTTTGGGATGAAAGTTTTGCGTCTGACATAATCTCTTTGTCGGCCGGGCTTGCGTTTAAGGGGTAACTGTCCCTATTTTACCGGCAATTGTCTGTAAATTTCGAGGAAAACCAATGCAAGAGCTTGCTCCGCGTCCGATGGGCGCGATTAACTGGCTCGGCCTGTGGACGCTTTATGCCAAGGAAGTGCGACGTTTTTTGAACGTGCATCTTCAAACTGTTGGCGCGCCGGTCGTAACCAGTCTTCTGTTTCTGGCGGTGTTCCTTCTGGCCCTGGGACGGGCTGTTGAAACCGTCAATGGTGTCTCTTTTGCCACGTTTCTGGCACCGGGTCTGGTCATGATGACGATGGCGCAGAACTCCTTTGCCAATACCTCCAGCTCGATTCTGATTTCCAAGGTACAGGGGAATATTGTCGATGTTTTGATGCCGCCGCTATCCGCCCTTGAATTGGTGGCCGGTTTTGCCCTTGGGGCGGTGACACGCGGTATTATGGTGGGCGTTGCCACCATCATTGCAATGGCCTTTTTTGTCGATGTGCAAATCCATAATATCTGGGCCATTCTTTATTTTGGCGTTTCCGCGTCGCTCATGCTCTCGCTGTTGGGTATTGCCGGGGGTGTGTGGTCTGAAAAGTTCGATCATATCGCCGTTGTGACCAACTTTGTCATTACGCCGTTATCGTTTCTGTCGGGCACGTTTTACAGTGCCGAACATCTGCCCGAAGCAGGCCGGGTCCTGGCGCATTTCAATCCGTTTTTCTACATGATTGACGGGTTCCGTTATGGCTTTATCGGTATTTCTGATGGTTCGGTGATGACCGGTGTGTTTGTGCTGTTGGGGGTGAATATCTTTTTATCGATCCTGTGTTATCGCATGATCAAAACCGGCTATAAACTGAAAGCCTGACTTGGCTGTAAACCATCAATTCCAGCATTAAATTCGGTTTTCGGGCAGCATTCCATATTGGATGCTGCCCCATTTATTTGTGCGCTGCATCGAAAACCGTATTTTGCCGCATTGACAGAGGGCGGGAATCTCTTGATACTCCGCAGCTTTCCGGTATTCTGCCGGTGCTGACCATGTGGTCAGAAATGGAATTTTACCCTTAATCGAGGAATTGAACTGTGATTACACCCGTCATGCCGACTTATGCGCGGGCCGATTTGGCCTTTGAGAAAGGTGAAGGACCTTATCTCTATGCGCAGGACGGTCGACGATTCCTTGATTTCGGGTCCGGTGTTGCCGTGAACTGCCTGGGTCATGCGCATCCGCACCTGATTGCCGCCCTGACCGAGCAGGCGGGCAAGGTCTGGCATACATCGAATCTGTATCGGGTTCCGGGCCAGGAAAAACTGGCAAAGCGGCTGGTTGAACATACCTTTGCCGATACCGTGTTTTTCTGCAATTCCGGTGCGGAAGCCAATGAAGCGGGCCTTAAAATGCTGCGCCGCTATCAATATGTCAGCGGCAATGCCGAAAAGAACCGCATTCTGGTGGCGAGCAATGCCTTTCATGGCAGAACCATTGGCACCCTGACGGCCGGGGCCAGCGACAAATACCGCGAAGGTTTTGGCCCGATGCCCGAAGGGTTTGACCGGGTGGCATTTGGCAATTTGAACGAATTGCGCAACGCCATTACCGAAAAAACCGCCGGTATCCTGGTGGAGCCGGTTCAGGGTGAAGGCGGTATTATGCCCGCCCCCGAAGGTTATCTTGAAGGGCTGCGCCAGGCGGCGGATGAATATGGCCTGCTGGTGATGTTTGACGAAATCCAGACCGGTATTGGCCGGACCGGCAAGCTGTTTGCCTATGAATGGACCGATATGGTGCCGGATATTATTTCGTCGGCCAAGGGGCTTGGCGGGGGATTCCCCGTTGGCGCACTTCTGGCCAATGAAAAGGCGGCAGCGGCCTTAACGCCGGGCATGCACGGGTCCACCTTTGGGGGGAACCCGCTGGCAATGGCGGCGGCCAATGCGGTGCTGGACGAAGTTTTAAAGCCGGGATTTTTTGATAATGTTCTGGCCATGAGCAAATTGCTGCGTAATGGGCTGGCTGCACTTTCTGCCAAACATCCGGGCTTCATTGAAGAAGTGCGTGGCAAAGGTCTGCTTTTGGGCATGAAGATGGTCCCGAACAATGGTGATGTGGTGGCAAAACTGCGCGAACAGAACCTGCTGACCGTTCCGGCAGGGGACAATGTTGTGCGTCTGCTGCCGCCGCTGAACATCACAAAAACCCAGGTAGACGAGGCGCTGGCGGCAATTGATGCCGCTGCGGCTGCCTTTACCTCGTAAGGAATGAATTAATGACGGATATCAGACATTTTCTGGATATCGAGGGCATGTCTGCCGAGGCATTGCACGATATCCTTTCATTGGGAGACAATGAAAAGGCGGGCAAGGCCCCCTTTGGTGCCAAACCGCTGGCCGGTAAAACCCTGGCGCTGATTTTTGAAAAACCCTCGACGCGAACCCGCGTGTCGTTTGAAGTGGGCATGCGCCAGTTGGGCGGTGATGTGGTGGTGCTTGATGCCGCCAGCAGCCAGCTTGGCCGGGGCGAAACCATTGCCGATACCGCGCGTGTTCTCTCGCGCTATGTCGATGCCATTATGATTCGCACCACCGATGAATCCAAATTGCTGGAACTGGCGGAATATGCCACCGTTCCGGTGATCAACGGGTTGACCGATCAAAGCCATCCCTGCCAGATCATGGCGGATCTGATGACGGTGCGCGAACATAAAGGCAAGCTGGAAGGGCTTAAATTTGCCTGGGTTGGCGATGGCAACAATGTTTCGACATCGATGATTCATGCGACGTCGAAATTTGGCTTCTCGCTCGATATGGCCTGCCCGGTGGGCTTTCGCCCGCAACAGGGCCTGATCGAGGCCGCCAATGCCGCCGGTGGCAAAGTCCGCCTGGCTGAATTTGACGATGCCCTTTCGGGTGCTGATGTGGTTGTGACCGATTGCTGGGTATCGATGGGCGACAAGGATGCCGATGCCCGCATGAAGGCCCTGGCCCCCTATCAGGTCAATGCCGCCGCAATGGCAAAGGCCAACAAGGATGCGCTGTTCATGCACTGCCTGCCCGCCCACCGTAACGAAGAAGTCACCGACGAGGTGATTGACGGGCCGCAGTCGGTTGTTTTTGATGAAGCCGAAAATCGCCTGCATGCGCAGAAAGGCATTCTGCTATACTGTTTTAATGGCTTGCCTGCATAAAATTTCTGCCTAGATTAGGGCCAGATTTTGGGGCGAACAGCAATGTTCGCCCCTTTGGCATTTGAAATGAACTTTCAACCATCGGAAGCTGATCATGCAAGTTGCTGTCGATTTTTGTCAGCCCTTTACGCTGGAACATTCCAATATCCGGGGCCGCTTTACGCGCCTGGGGCCGACAGTGCAAACCATTGTCGGGCAACATAATTATCCGCCGCTGGCAAATGACCTGCTGGCTGAAATCATTGCGCTGGCGGTTTTGCTGTCTTCGGCCCTGAAATATGACGGGCTGTTTACGCTGCAAACATCGTCAGACGGGCCGATCAGCATGCTGGTGGTCGATGTGGATAGCGATGGCAATGTCCGTGCCTGCCTGCGGGTGGATGAAGACCGCCTGAACGCCATGATTGCGGCCGAAGAGGGCGGCGAGGATGCCCTGCGCGGCAACGTGCACAAGCTGATGGGGCATGGTCATATCGCTTTCACGGTTGATCAGGGCGATGATCATGAACGTTATCAGGGCATTGTTTCGCTGGAAGGGGAAACCCTGTCGGAATGTGCGGAAGCGTATTTTCGCCAGTCCGAACAGCTTGAAACCGCGTTCAAGATCGAGGTGCATCGTGGTGAAACCGACCGTGACTGGTGGGTGGGCGGCATGTTTGTCCAGCGTTTGCCTGGCAGTGCGTCGGGCGATGCCCTCACCCCGGAACAGGATGCCGAATGGCAGGATAACTGGCGGCGCGCCAAAATATTGATGGACAGTGCCACCGAAAATGAACTGGTCGATATTTCCCTGGGCGCGCATGATTTGATCTGGCGGTTGTTCCATGACGAAGAACCGCGTGTGTTTGAACAAAACCAGTTGCAGTTCAAATGCCGCTGTTCGCGCCAGAAAATCGAAGGGGCGCTGGCGGCCTATCCACTCGATGAATTGCTGGCCATGCGCGAGGCGCACACCGGCGAGGTTGGCGTAACCTGTCAGTTCTGCAATACGCATTACGGCTTTAACGAGGCTGATTTGCGGTTTCTCAAGGCGGGCGACGCCACAGCGGATGATGCGGCAACGGACGGAGCCTGAAATCCGATAAGCCTTTGATGTGGCTAAGGTCGTCACAGGCTTGCCTTAATCCTTGTGCATCGTCACCATGACAGTTGGCAGAACCGGGGATCGTCCCCGGTTCCTTTTGTGATGATTATATTCGGGAGAACGGGGTCATGATGGGGTTGTCTTTGCGTGGCGTCAGCCTGGCAGTGGCAGGGGGTATGGCACTATTGGTGGCGGCCTGTACAACGGCACCGGTGCAAACATTTCCGGATGTTACGTGGCGTCATCTTTCTCCGATTGAATTTTCGGCAGGGCCGATTGAAAAAGTTGCGGCTTATGGCGTGCCTGCCGCCAATGATTTGCAGCCCGATTTGCCTTTTAATCTGGGCCGTATGGCCATGAAATGGCCCGACGATCGCCTTGAAACGGCAGGGACCAGCGATATTTTACGCTATAGTGTTACCGATGCGTCTATCACGACCGAGGATTTGAAAACGACGGGCGGTATCTCGGGCATGTTCACCGATGACCAGTCCCAGAAGGTGGATTTGAAGGTGGGGGCGAAACTGGAACTGCTTACCCAGGACGGTACCCAAAAAGCCGAGGTATCCGCCGTTGTTGAACGTAGTCGCACGCTTTCGGAATCGATGTCGGTTGCGGAACGTGAAAAAGCGATTTATGACGAAACCGCTGCCCTGTTGATGGATCTGGATCGTGAACTTGATAAGCAGATCCATCAGAATATGGGACGTTATGTTTTGAATTAACCGGTCACGGGGCACATCGCCCGTGATATGCTGCCGTGCTGTGGATAGCCCTGTGATGCCAGGGGGATGCCTGATACCATTGCCGGCACAACGGGAACAGGTCGATGATTGCGCTGCCCCTGCCATTTGTTGTTGCCCTGGTTTTGGGGATTTATGCCTTGCGGCTGTGCACGCGCTGGCGGATGGACCCGCGCGTGCGACGCCCGGTATTATTTGCCTTTTCCTGTGCGGTTCTGCTGTTGTCTGTCGGGTTGCGCTGGCAGTTCGACAGTGCTTTTTTCCGCTTCCTGCAACCGGTTGTGGCATCCATGTTGCCGGTTATTGCCTGGTTTTGTTTTGCCCGTTTTGATGGCCCGCTGATTACAGTGCCGCGCCTGGCGCTGCATGGCCTGTTTGTGGTGCTGGTTTTTCTGTGTTCGCTCACATGGCCCTATTGGCACCCGCCGATTGATTTTTTGCTCTGCGGGCAGTTTCTGGTTTATGGCGGGCTGCTGTTGCGTCGCGCGATTGCCGGGGACGCGTCGTTTTACGGGGATATTTGCATTGGCGATATCGGGGCGGCCCGCAAGATTGTCGCCGTGGTCGGAGGCATGCTGGTTCTGTCGGCCCTGATTGATGCCGCCATTGCCCTGGATTTTGCCTGGCAACGGGGCCTGCATGCCCGTGAAATTGTTGCCAGTGGCAATACGGTGATGCTGGCCCTTTGTGTGTTTTTGCTGGTGCGTCTTGGGAACTATGTCGCACCAGAGGATCAAACCGCGATGGTAACGGATCAGGTGTCGGTCCCTGTGCGACACCAGCAGCGCGTTGCCGAGGGGGAATCTGACCGGGAAATTGCGGCTGCGATTGACCAGGTGATGCAAAGCCGCAAGCTCTATCGTGATCCCGATTTGACACTGGACCGTCTGGCGCGCCGGGCGGTTATCCCGGCACGCACGATTTCACTGGCGATCAATCGTTATTACGGTCGCAATATTTCCTGCATTATTAATGAATATCGCATTGCCGAGGCGATGTATTTATTGGCCGATACCACCAAAACCGTCACCGACATCCAGTTTGATTGCGGCTTTCACAGCAAATCAAACTTTAACCGGGAATTTCGCCGGGTGGCGGGCATGAGCCCGCGTGATTACCGCAGCCAAAATGCCAATATACCCGCCAGATGGATTACCCCGTTTAATGCCGGGCCAGAAACGCCAGAACCTGTTGCGTGATTTCCTGATGAATTTGCCGGCGGTCGCCCTTGAGGCCATCTTTGCAAATGATGCCATCGCCGGGTTTTTCGGCTTCAAGCAGGTTAATGGCGTTGGGCTTGCATGTTTGTAAAAAGCTGAAATGGGCGGCGTTTTCCTGCACGGTCAAGGTACGATATTTGGCCGGTAAATGATCAAACAGATAGCGTGATTCAAGCTTTGCCGGGAGTTTGGGATTGGGACTGCCTGCTGCGATGACCAGGGTTGGAATGGTGATGTGCGCGAGGCTATCGTTGCTAAAGCCGCGTGCCAGGCCAAGATCCAGCGAGATCACCCGTTTGATGCGCGGATCGCGTAAATCCTGTTTCAGTTTGCGACGATCCGTTGCGGTTTTGCCAACCGCAAAGTCGCGGACGACGTCGCAAGCGGCCAATTCGGGGTGATGCTGGCAATCTTGCGCCATTTTGTCGGCATCCATGCGCGCACCTGCCAGTTCCATAACGGTCCATCCGCCCAGTGAATGCCCGATGGCTGAAATGTCAGACGTATCAATATGCGCACCCCATTGGGTATTCCGCTCCAGCGCGGTAATAAGGTGCGAAATATCGGCAGGGCGCTGCCACAAGCGGGCCCCTTTAACCGGTTCAAGGTCGCGGCTGGTGGTGCCGGGATGGTTGATGGCGGCGACAATATATCCGGCCTGAACCAGCGAAGTTGCCAGCCAGATCTGGTTGCGCCAGTTGCCGCCAAAACCGTGCGACAGCACAACAAGGGGATGCGGTGGCGCATCGGTGGCGGCATCCATAATGACTTCCTCGCCAACAAAGGCGGCATTATCCGCGATCAGGGTCGCTGCTGTGTGGCTTCCATTTTCGGTTGGATACCAGATTGCTCCCGATAGTGCCCGGCCCTGGTCACTGGCCGGAATTTCCAGTTTTTGAAACCCGGTTTTATGGCGGGGCTGGTCAGCGTGTGCCTGGGTGCAGGATAGGGCAGATATGCCCAGGATTAGCAGGGCGAGAAAAGGGATTTGGGAATGGTGTAACATAAAAGCAGGACCTTTGACTGGTGGAGGTGAAGTCCTTTTGTGCGCCAGACTGCCAGATTGCGCGTCCTTGATCGCGATCAAGGTCCTTTTGGGGGCGATAAAAAGCAAAAAGGCGCACAAACCAGAACGGTCGTGCGCCTTTTGCGGAAGTGTTCAGGGACTACGAATTAGCGAAACAGCATCACCGGCACATGGCAGGACCGCACCATTTCGGTGGTGGTGCTGCCGATAATCAGGTTGCGAATGCGCGAATGTCCATAAGCCCCCATTACCAGAAGATCGAACTTGTCGTTTTCGATGCGGGTTTTGATCACGGTTTCGGCATCGCCCTTTTCCGTGGCACTTTCGGCCTTGATCCCGGCACTATTCAGGATGGCAACCGCATCTTCCAGCGACTGGCGGGCATCTTTGTGAAGCTCGCCCGCTGCCAGAAGCAGGCAGGACAGGCCGCTAAACAGCTTGCTTTGCGCGATGTGATTAACGGCCTTCATCACACTGGGGCCGCCATCAAAGGCGATGACGAATTTTTCAATCGGTTTAAAGGCACGCGATGTGACCAGAACCGGTTTGGTTGCCCCGCGGACCACACGCTCCAGGTTCGACCCCAAATGGTTTTTGGCAAAATCGGCCGCTTCGCCGCGTTTGCCAATAATGATCAGATCGGCATCCTGCTCGAATTCCTCGATGGTTTCGATCAAATCGCCGTGGCGGAGTTTGGTATCGACCTCAATCGCACTGTGTTCGCGGATATGCTCGCTGGCCTCGGTCAGCAGCAAGCGGCCATGTTGCAGGGCCAGTTTGCTTTTTTGCGCATCAAGGTCGGCCAGTTCCTGCAACAGCGCACTGCGCGCGCCCAGTTTCAGGTTGCCGGAAAAATCGGCCTGTTCGCCTGTGGCATGGCGGCGGCCGAGCACATGCACCAGCGATAACGACGCATCAATGCGCTCGGCAATCCAGGCGGCGTGGTCACACACGCTGTTGGAATAGATTGAACCGTCAATCAGGGCGATAAGCTTGGTCATGATGGTTGCGTCCTTCCCTAGTGGCCTGCAAGGCGTTCAAACGCGCCTGGCTTGTCATGGATGGCAAGTTTGTCCACGATTGTTTCGCTTGCTTCATTGAGGCCGATCAATTCAACCTCTGCCCCTTCGCGGCGGAATTTCATCACCACCATGTCCAGCGCCGAAACGCTGGAAATATCCCAGATATGGGCGTGGGTGACATCGATAATGACTTTATCAAGGGCCTCGCGGAAGTCAAAAGCCCTGGAAAAACGTTCGACCGAGGCAAAGAAGATTTGCCCTTCGACATGATAGGTGCGGGTGGCGCCATCAGCCGAAAGTTCGCTGCGCACCCGGAAGATTTGCGAGATTTTCCAGGCAAAGAAAATACCCGACAGCAAAACACCGACCAGAACGCCAATCGCCAGGTTATGGGTCGCCACCACAACCACCACGGTTGCCAGCATCACGACGGAAGAGCTGCGCGGATGTGTTTTCAGGCTTTTGATCGAGGACCAGCTAAAAGTGCCGATCGAAACCATGATCATGATGGCAACCAGGGCGGCCATCGGAATGATGCGGACAAAATCGCCCAGAACCACCACCAGGATCAGCAGGAAGATACCCGCCAGCAGGGTGGAAAGGCGGGTACGACCACCCGATTTGATGTTGATCACCGACTGGCCGATCATGGCGCAACCGGCCATGCCGCCGATAAAACCGGTGAAAAAGTTGGCAATGCCCTGGCCGTAACATTCGCGAATACGGTTGGAGGATGTATCGGTTAAATCATCGACGATGGAGGCCGTCATCAGCGATTCCAAAAGACCGACAGCAGCCACCCCGGCGGAATAGGGCAGAATGATCATCAAGGTATCGAGGTTGAACGGCACATTGGGAATGCCAAAGGCCGGGAAGGCATCGGGCAAGGCGCCCATATCGCCAACGGTATGGAAATCGGCATCAATGAACAGCGAGGCGGTGGTCAGCACGACAATGGAGACCAGCGGCGAAGGAATGGCCTTGGTAAGGCGCGGGAACAGATAAATGATGGCAAGGCCCCCGGCCACCATCACATATGTCACCCAGGGCACATTGATCAGTTCGGGCAACTGGGCCATGAAAATCAGGATCGCAAGCGCGTTGACAAAACCGGTCATCACGGATTTGGAGACAAACTGCATTAAATTGCCCAGCCGCAGCAGCCCTGCCAGCATTTGCAGGATACCGGCCAGCACCGTGGCGGCCAGCAGATAATCCAGCCCGTGTTCGCGCACAAGCGAGCCCATCAAAACGGCGGTAGCGGCAGTTGCGGCCGAAATCATGCCGGGGCGGCCGCCAAAAATGGCGGTAATCACGGCAATAGAGAATGACGCATACAGGCCAACCTTGGGGTCAACCCCGGCAATGATGGAAAAGGCGATGGCCTCGGGAATCAGGGCCAGACCCACAACCATTGCGGATAATACGTCATTGCGAATATTGCCCAGCCACTCGGCGCGCAATTTCGGAAGAAAATCGGTGTTCACAGGAATATCTCCAGTCGTCCCCCGCCCCGCGTCGATAAGCGCGGGTCGTCTTGTAACGGAATTTGCGAAAATCCGGAATGATCGGTTGATCAGGTGCCGTCATGCCCAGAACAGAAAAGGCGCCGGGCATAAACTTCCGTCGCACTTGCTGGGCAGTCATCAAACGGGCGGCATCCTACATCGAACCAAAATCCATAATTATTCAAATCACATGCTGCATCGCAGCGGCTTGTACCTACCCCAATTTCGCCCAAAACACAACCTTGCCGGCCTTTCCCTTGCCGGTGACAAGCATGAAACAGATATGAAAAGGGCGGCATCGCAAAACGATGCCGCCCTTTGTGAAAGGATGGTGAAACCGTGACGAAAACCGGGATTAACGGTTTTGGCGGTTATCGATCAGGTCATTGACCACACCCGGATCGGCGAGGGTGGAAGTATCGCCAAGCTGGTCATATTCGTTTGCCGCGATCTTGCGCAGGATACGGCGCATGATTTTGCCCGAACGGGTTTTCGGCAGGCCCGGCGACCATTGCAGGTAATCGGGGCTGGCAATCGGGCCAATTTCCTTGCGCACCCATTTTACCAGTTCGGCCCGCAATTCATCACTCGGTTCTTCATCGGCGTTCAGGGTGACATAGGCATAAATGCCCTGGCCCTTAATGTCGTGCGGAACACCGACAACGGCGGCCTCGGCTACTTTCGGGTGGGCAACCAGCGCGCTTTCAACTTCGGCGGTGCCCATGCGATGGCCCGAAACGTTGATCACGTCATCGACACGGCCGGTGATCCAGTAATAGCCATCTTCATCACGGCGTGCGCCATCCCCGGTGGTGTATACCCCGGCAAAGGTCGAGAAATAGGTCTGGATGAAGCGTTCATGATCGCCATAAACCGTGCGCATCTGGCCCGGCCAGCTATATTTGATCACCAGGCTGCCTTCGGTTGCCCCTTCCAGTTCGTTGCCTTCATGGTCCAAAAGGGCCGGTTCAACACCAAAGAAGGGCAGGGTGGCGGAACCCGGTTTCAAATCGGTCGCACCGGGCAATGGCGAAATCAGGATGCCGCCGGTTTCGGTCTGCCACCAGGTATCAACAATCGGGCATTTCCGCTTGCCCACATGCTCGTGATACCATTCCCAGGCTTCCGGGTTGATCGGCTCACCCACCGAGCCGAGAATGCGTAGCGAGGACAGGTCGGCTTTTTCCACCCATTCGGCCCCTTCGCGCATCAGGGCACGAATGGCGGTGGGGGCGGTATAGAAAATATTGACCTTGTGCTTTTCGCACACCTTCCAGAAACGCGAGGCATCCGGGTAGCTGGGCACACCTTCAAACATCAGGGTGGTGGCCCCGTTTGCCAGCGGTCCATACACGATATAGCTGTGGCCCGTGACCCAGCCCACATCGGCCGTGCACCAGTAAACATCGCCTTCATGGTAATCAAAGACGTACTGATGCGTCATGGACGCATAAACCAGATAGCCGCCCGATGTATGCAAAACGCCCTTGGGTTTGCCGGTGGAGCCGGATGTGTAAAGCACAAAAAGCGGGTCTTCGGCATTAACCTCGGTCGGGGGGCAGTCCGGCGATGCGGCATCGCAAATGTCCTGGTACCAGACATCGCGGGCATCGTTCCAGGGAATGTCCTTGCCGGTATGTTTGACCACCACCAGCTTTTCAACCGATTTGACACCGGCATGGGACAGGGCCTCGTCGGCATTGCGTTTCAGGGCAACGCCACGGCCACCCCGCAGGCCTTCGTCAGCAGTGATCACGACCTTTGCGCCGCAATCCTCGATCCGGCCCGCCAGGGCCTCGGGCGAGAAACCGCCAAACACGATGGAATGGATGGCACCGATGCGTGCGCAGGCCAGCATGGAAACGGCGGCGGCCGGGATCATCGGCAGATAAATGACAACACGGTCGCCCTTGTTCACACCCAGCGATTTCAGGGCATTGGCAAAACGCGAAACCCGTTCATGCAGGTCTTTATAGGTAATGTGTTCGGAAACCGACGGGTCATCGCCTTCAAAAATGATGGCGGTCTGGTCGCCGCGCTTTTCAAGGTGGCGGTCCAGACAGTTGGCCGACACGTTCAGCGTGCCGTCTTCATACCATTTGATATAAAGATTGTGCGGATCATAGCTGACATTTTTGACCTTGGTGAAAGGCTTGATCCAGTCAATGCGTTTGCCATGTTCGCCCCAGAAACCTTCCGGATCCTCGACCGATTGTTTGTACATGGCATCGTATTTGGCCTTGTCGATCAAAGCACCTTTGGCGATTTCATCGGAGACGGGATAAACGTTCGCAGACATTGTTAAGCCTCTTGTTCGTTTCCTGTTGTCTATGCGTTCACACCGCATACCCGCCCGCAAAGACCAGGGTATGTGCACCGGTGTGAAAATTCGGTGCGGTTCAGTTTCCCGCCTGGCTGTGCCTGAAGGCTTTTCGGTGCGAAAAGCCGGTCAAACGAGACCTGTCGCGTGCGCCCTATGCTAGTGCGCAGAACATATTCAGGGAATACAACTTAAGACGGGGGCCGCAAGACAGCGAAGCTGCCTTAAGCTCGGGAATAAGATTGTGATGACGCCGTTTGGATGGACGCCAGGAGCGTTTTGCATCCGTTGGCGGTTGTTGTTTTTAAAAAGCCGCTTCCTGAATAGATGCTTGAAGCATAGTCATAATTTTCCGGTTTCGCCAGTGGCACAGGCAAAATTGGCATTATTTTCCTTTTCCTGTCGCAAATCGTATGTGCTCTGCGTTAAACCACAGATCGTCTCGTAAACAGGGTTTGATCATGATACCGGAACTTGTTGCGCCGGTTGCCGTATTTGATGCGGGAATCGGCAGTTATTCAATTGTTGCGAAGATTCGCGAAAAATGGCCGCAAAAGGATATCGTGTATTTTGCCGACCGCGCCAGTTTTCCCTATGGTCGCAAAAATGCGGCAGCGTTGCTGGCGGTCATGCGCCAGACCATTGATTATTTGAATGATTTTAACCCGTCGGGCATTGTTATTGCGTCCAATGCCCCCTCGATCATGGTGTTAAACGATGTGCAAGACCTGACATCAACACCGGTGAGCGGGGTTTTGCCACCCGTGCAGGCCGCTATTGCGGCATCGGCGAGCGGGCATGTTGCGGTGATGGGGGTGGCATCGTTAATTGATAGCGACATGTTTGCACAGTTTGTGGCGCCATTTGCCGGGCAGGCGACGGTGACGGGCTTTAACGCATCGGGCGCGATTGACCATGTTGAAAATGGTGATTTCCTGTTTAAACCTGATGAAACCCGCGCCACCGTTGAAAAACTGATGGCTGATATTTTGACCGTCGACCCGGAAATTGATGTGCTGACCCTTTCAAGCACCCATTTGCCGTGGCTGCGTCGATATTTCGAGGAAGCAGTCCCGAATTGCACCTTCCTGGACCCGGCTGATGACGTGGTAAATGCCCTTGATATTGGCCCGATGGGCAAGGGCATTACCTATGGCGTGGCAACCGAAGCCCCCGGTTTTGAAATTGCCGAATTTGAAAAGATGTTGCGCCAGATCGGCGTGGATTTGCCCATTCATAAAGCCGTCTTTTGACGGCTTTATCGGCCCTGCTGTTTGCGTGGCTGGATTTATAAGAACAAAACAGATACAACCGAATTGTCCTGTAATCAGATGGTGTGAATATGGATCCGGTTTCTTTGGCCGTTGGCGGTGTTGTAGTTTTGGTGGTGTCGCTGGTTTTCAGTGCGCAACTGGTCAAACGGGCGCGGGAATCCGCCCGGGCGGAAGCGGAATCGCATCAGGCGCTATTGGCGGCCCAGCTTGAACAGGCCGAAGCCACCCGCCGGGATTTGGCAAGTGAACTGGCGCAACTGCGCGACCGGTTTGATGTGGTTTCTGAAAAACGTGCCATTGCCGAAACCACGGCCAACCGGGTACCGGGGCTGGAAACAGAAATTCGTGAATTGCGCACATCGCTGGAACATTGGCGGGAAAAAGGGGCGGAGCTGGAAACCGCGCTCGAAAAGGAACGCGAAGCTGCCGAGGAAAAGCTTCAGATGCTCGATGATGCGCGGGTCAAGCTGCTTGATAGTTTCAAGGCGCTGTCATCGGATGCCCTGAAGGTCAATAACGACGAATTCATGAAAATGGCCCGCGAAAGTTTCTCGCGCCTGCAGGAAGGGGCCAAGGGCGACCTTGAAAAACGCCAGCAGGCGATTGATGGCCTGGTGAAGCCGATCAAAGAGCGGCTGGAGGCCTTTGACGTCAAGGTCAATGAACTTGAAAATTCCCGCAAGCAGGCATATGGCGAGTTGCGTGAACAGGTGGGCTCGCTGGTGGTATCCCAGCAGCGCCTGTCGCGCGAAACGCAAACGCTAAGTTCCGCGCTGCGCTCCAGCTCGTCGGTATCGGGCAAGTGGGGTGAATTGCAGCTTAAACGCATTGTCGAACTGGCCGGGATGCTCAACCATTGTGACTTTGAAGAACAGTTTCACCTGAAAACCGACGAGGGCGATCAGAAGCCCGATATGGTCATTCATTTGCCCGGCGGCAAAAACATTGTCGTGGATGCCAAGGCCCCGACATCGGCCTATCTTGAGGCGATTGAGGAAAAATATGACGATGACCGCCGCGAAGCCCTGATGGGGACCTATGTGACCAATGTGCGCAAGGTGATTGCCGGTCTTTCCAAGAAATCTTACTGGAAGTCTGTCAATTCACCAGAATTTGTTGTGTTGTTTTTGCCAGGTGAAAGCTTTTTTTCCGCCGCGCTGGAGCGTGACCCCAGCCTGATCGAGGACAGTTTCCGCGACGGGGTGATTTTGGCAACACCCACAACCTTGCTGGGCCTGCTTAAGGCGGTGGCCTATGGCTGGCGGCAGGAGGCCCTGGCTGATAATGCTCGCGAGATCAGCGAAATTGGTCAGCAATTGTTTGACCGGCTTGGCACGCTTGCCAAAAACTTTACCGCAATGGGCAAGTCGCTGGAAGGGACGGTCAAGCATTACAACAAAACGCTGGGATCGCTTGAAAGTTCGGTGCTGGTATCGGCCAAGCGATTGAAGGAAAAGCAGATTGTAGCCGATGACCGCGAGATTGACCAGCCCGCCCAGTCCGAAACCCATGTGCGCCAGCTTAGCAAGCCGGAACTGACCGCCCATATGCTTGAAGACAAGAGCTAACGCCAATCGGGCGGTTGGGCGACGGATTTCTTGACTCCCTCAACGTGCGGTCTTATCTCCAAGGCCAACTTATATTATATTGAAATCCTTCCAGCCGTGTTCCTGTGCCTTGCGCGGGCCGGTTTGGACGGTTTCCTGTTTTGACCCGGAAAATCTGACATGGCCTTGCGCGAAATTCTTATCGTTCCTGATCCCCGTTTAAAACAGGAATGCGAACCGGTATCCGAGGTGAATGACGAGATTCGCCAGATTCTGGATGATATGCTCGAAACCATGTATGACGCGCCGGGCATTGGCCTCGCCGGTCCGCAGATTGGCGTGATGAAACGGGTCATTGTGCTTGATGTTTCCGATGACAAGGAAAAACCTGCGCCGATGAAAATGGTCAACCCGGAAATCATCTGGGAGTCCGAGGATGTCTCGGTTTATCAGGAAGGCTGCCTGTCGATCCCGGAGCAATATGCCGATGTCGAACGCCCGGTCGAAGTCGGCGTGCGTTACCTTGATGAAAATGGCAAAGAACATGAAATCGAGGCCGATGGCCTGCTGGCAACCTGCATCCAGCATGAAATTGATCATCTCGATGGTGTGCTGTTTACCGATTATCTGAGTGCGCTGAAACGCAATATGATCCTGAAAAAGGTCATGAAATTGCAGAAGGCCAAGAAATCGGCCTGATCCTTCAGGCACTGTCCGGCAGAATACCGGTGTGTATCTGGAGAGGGAAAAAACCCCGAAGTTGATGTTCAACTTTCGGGGGCAGTTCAAGTTGCAGGGACGTCTTTGTCAGCTATCGGATAAAGATTTGAGACGTAGTGGTGTTTTGTGTTCGGGAAACTTGACTGTAAGCTCCAGTTCTCCACCGCAGGCTTCGACGAAATTCCGTAAAGTCGAGAGATACATATCAGTCTGGCGTTCCATCTTGGAAACGGAGGCCTGTTGAATGTTCAAGTGCCTGGCAATGTCATTTTGCACCAAGCCTCTTAGTTTTCTTAGTTTTTCAAGATTGCTGACTTCTTCCAGGAATGCGTCAGCGCGGGATTCGATGAGCTCGCGGCGTTCTTCGGGGAGCTTCTGTAAAATCTCACCCAGTTTGCGTGCCATTGTCTTTACTTCCTCGGTGTCTCAGTTTGTGCAGTGCTGCATAAACTATGATGATAAATAGTTGTCATAACGTTGATCGGCTGTTGCGATCAATTTTTTGTAAAATCTGTTCTGATTGGTACCGGTCTTGTTGCCTGCTACCAGAATTATGGCGTTGCGTTGTGGATCAAACGCGAATGCAACTCGCCATGTGCCGCCTTGATAACTGAAGCGGAGCTCTTTCATGTTCGAGTGTTTTGAGCCATTCAGTGTGTCTACATAAGGTCGTCCGATGTTTGGTCCACCAATTTCAAGTGCGCGGGCCTTGGACAGAATCTCGTTTTGCATATCTTCATCGAATTGGGTGGCGAACTCGTGATCGAACTCGTCACAGAAAATGACTGTCCACATTTGCAATGCCTTAAGAAAAATAGAGTTTTTAAAATATATAGCTATGCTCGAAATATGATGTCATAGCCTTTAACGAATATAGCCTTTGATGAATTATTCGTCAAGGGCTATATTAAAGTGTAAATTTAGGCATGGCTTGTTATTTCGGCGAGATAGCGCCAAATTGCCGTAAAATACTCCGACAAACACGACGATGAATGGACCACCCGTTATGACGAAATTGCGAATCGCCTTTATGGGAACACCGGATTTTGCCCTGGTAGCACTCAAGGAATTGGTGAAGGCAGGTCATGACGTGGTGTGTGTCTATTCCCAGCCGCCGCGCCCTGCTGGCCGCGGGCATAAGGAAACGCCAACCCCGGTTCACGCCTGGGCTGCCGATCAGGGGATCGAGGTGCGTACCCCCGTTTCATTAAAATCCGATGCCGAAAAGCAGGCCTTTGCCGATTTGAACCTGGATATTGCGGTGGTCGCGGCCTATGGCCTTATTTTGCCAAAGGCGATTTTGGATGCGCCTAAAATGGGCTGTTTGAACATTCACGCATCCCTGTTGCCGCGCTGGCGCGGGGCAGCGCCGATTCAGCGTGCCATTCTGGCGGGGGATGCCAAAACCGGTGTCACCATCATGCAAATGGATGTTGGGCTGGATACCGGCGATATGTTGTTGATGGATGAAATTGCCATTACGCCGGAAACCTATGCCAGCGGCCTGCATGATGATCTGGCCGATATGGGTGGACGATTGATTGTCGAGGCGCTTGAAAAACTGCCTGCTGGGCAACTAACGGCTATTCCCCAGCCAGAAGCGGGCGTGACCTATGCTGCCAAATTGGAAAAAACCGAGGGTAAGCTGGATTTTTCTGATGATGCCGCCCTGCTGGAACGCAAAATCCGCGCCTTTACGCCCTGGCCCGGGGCCTATTTTGATTTGGGCAAGGAACGCATCAAGGTGCAGGCGGCCCTGCACATCGTCGATGTCAATGGTCAGCCTGGCGAGATTTTGGATGACCAACTGACCATTGCGTGTGGCAGCGGTGGTGCCCTGCGCCCGACCCGCATTCAGCGCCCCGGCAAGGCGGCGATGGATACCGATGCGGTTTTGCGCGGTTATGACAAACTGGCAAAAGGCGTTATCGTTTCCTGATATTTCCCGCTATCGTGGCGGCATAGCCCCAATTTGCCAACGGCAACCAGTAGCCCCCAGGAATGATCCATGACGGAAATTCGCCTTGCCACCAATCATGATGGTGATCAGATCGGTGATTTGATTGCAAAAGTATTTGCCGAATATCCCGGCTGTGTTTTTGACCGGGCGGCAGAATTTCCCGAATTGGACGCGATTGCCGATGATTTCGCCCCGCATGGTGCCATCTGGGTGGCGGAAAATGCTGACGGGCGGATTATTGGCAGCCTGGGGATAAAGCTTTCCGCTGATCAAACGGTGGCGGAACTGCACAAGGTTTATCTGGATAAATCCAGCCGCGGGCAGGGCCTTGCCCAGCAGCTATTGGCGGTTGGATGTGACTGGCTTTCGGCACATTATCCCGCCTGCGCGGAACTGGTCTTGTGGACAGACAGTCGTTCTGTCGCAGCACAATATTTTTATCGCAAATGTGGCTTTGCCCAAACCGACCTGACCCGAGAATTGCATGATCTTAGTCATTCAATTGAATGGCAATTCCGGGCGGATGTGGCATCCATTTCGGCTTTCGTGAATGGCAAAACAGCCTGACCGTTAAGATCAGGCTGTTGGGGCCGGAATAATCTAGTTGTTTTGCCCTTTGGCGGCGGCTTCGGGGTTCAGTGCTTTTTGGTTGGTTTGTGCCGGGCGGCCATCTTCGCGGCGCACCGAGCGGGCATCGCGCATGCCCAGTTCCCACGGCGGGACCGGGGTGAATTTTTCGGCCAGAAAGTCCACAAAGGCGCGGACCTTGGGCGACAGGTGCCGTTTATGCGGATACACTGCCGAAATCCAGGCGCGGTCATGAATAAAATCGGTCAGAACCGGGGTTAAGCGACCCGCACGGATGTCTTCATGGACCAGATATTCCGCCAGGCGGGCCATGCCCAGCCCGGCGACAACGGCGGCATGAAGCGCATCGCCGTCATTGGCCGAAAAGCTGCCTTGCGCGCGAAAGGACATGTGGCCTTCGGGTGTTTCAAAATGCCAGTCATTGAAACTTTCGCGGGATGACAGATGCAAACAGTTATGGTTCACCAGATCCTGCGGCTTGCGCGGAATGCCGTTTTTCTCCAGATAATCCGGCGAGGCGACAATAAAACGCCGGTTGACGGCATATTTACGGGCAATCAGCGATGAATCCTCAAGTTCGGACAGGCGAATGGCAAGGTCGTAGCCATCATTGACCAGGTCGGTAAATTTATCATCGAGCCTCAGTTCCACCCGCACATCCGGATACATATTGAGGAATTCCGGGATCAGTGGCACCACCTGGTATTTGGTAAAGGCGACCGATGCGTTAATGCGCAAGGTCCCACGCGGGGCGGCATAAAGCTGGGTAACAACTTCTTCAGCCTCTTCGATTTCATTGAGAATGGTGCGTGCCCGTTCATAAAAGGCGCGGCCTTCCTCTGTCAGGCTGAGCTGGCGGGTGGTACGCATCAGCAAACGCGCGCCCAAGCGGTCTTCTAACCGCGAGATATATTTTGATACCGCAGATGGGGACAGGCGCAAGGCCCGTGCTGCTGCTGAAAAGCTGCCTTCTTCAACAGCATAGACAAAGATTTCCATTTCCGCAGCGCGATCCATCGGCGTTTCCTCAGATCAAGTTGGTTATTTGTGATCATTTTTCATAAGTAATGTGCATATTGAGGTAATTCCCCTTCGCAGTAAAGAGAATTAGATTGTTTTTCAGACGAGGCGGCGATGGTGCCGCAGAAAACGAAATTCAAGGAGGTCCGCTATGAGGACGTTTGCTGACATCAAATTGCTGAGCATTGAAACCAGCGAGATCGAAGCTGGCGTGCGCAAGGGCCAGCAGCTTCGTGCTGAATATATCAGCAGCTTTTTCCGTAACCTTTTCAAAGGTTCCGATGACAAAGCCGGTCGCACCGCGACCCCGGCAGGCACTGTTGGTGGCGCAGCCTGATTTTATCAGAACTAAGCCGTGAGCGCGCCCTTCGCGCTCCGGTATCTACCCGAGTTTTACTGTAGCGTCCTTCCTCCCAAGTTATGACGCTGTTTTCCCGACTGGCCCGGACACTTTTGTGTTCCGGGCCGTTTTTTTGCGCAAAGCACAAATGCACCCGGTTTTATGCTGTGGTCGTTTCAAGACTGTGAAACCGGCCTTATATGCGGTGGCTGGTAAAATCCCGGTCGTTCCGCCAGCCACGAGAGCAGGGTTGCCACGGCCATGCCGATTACGGTTGCCAGTAATATGGTCGGTAATGCGACTTGCGCGGCAAATAGCCAGCCATAAATGGGCGGCCCCGCCGAAGATGCCAGGACCATAATCGCCGTCAGGCTGGAGCGGACAGAGCCGATTTCGCTGATCGGGACCAGATCGGGGACAATGGCGGTGCGGAGCGTGGTGGCGCTACCGGTGGTAAACCCTGCCAGGGCCATATAAACGGGGATCATCTGGCCGGTTTCGGCCACTGTCAGCACACCAACCCCGGCCATGAGCGGTAGCAAATGCCAGGGAAACAGCCGTCGTGCCCCGAATTTGTCAATCAGCGGACCGCTGCCAAAGGCCCCGATCACCGATGTGATCGCAAACAGGGTAAAACCGGCGGCAAACCAGCCCAGATCAATGGATTTCTGGCTGGCAATGATGGCCTGATGAAAAAACAGTGCGGTCAGCACCAGAGGCTGCCCGGCCAGCATGGGAATGGTCAGCCAGATATAAACCGACTTGAAAAGCCGTGGATGCGGGCTGGTTTTATTGGCCGGTGCGGTGTCGTCGGTGGGGCTATTGTGCTGCGATTTGGCGGATGTTTCTGCAGTCTTCTGCGCGGTTGTATCATCTGCCGGAACAGCCCGAAAACGGGCATTGCCCCGCACCAGCCAGCAGGCCAGCGGTAGCATTACGCCCAAAATGACAATACCCGCGCCGATAAAGGCCGTGCGCCAGCCAAGGGCGGCAATCAGGCCCAGGAAAAGGGCGGGCATGATGGCCTCGGCCATTGGAAAACCAAAGGCGGCAATGGCGAGTGCGCGGCCCCGGCTGCGATCAAAATAGCGGGCAATGCTGGTCATGCTGACATGGCTCATTAAGCCTTGCCCGCCAAAACGCAGAATAAACAGTCCGGCAATCAGAACGTAAATATTTTCCGCGCCCGATGTGACAAAACAGCCAATTGCCAGAAAAACCATCACCAGCAGGCTGTAACGCAGCATGTCGATCCGGTCGATCATGCGGCCGACAAAGGGCAGGGCACAGGCGCTGGCAATGGTGATGCCGGCATAAATGTTGGCAAACCCGGTTTCGCTGATGCCCAGGCTTTGTGAAATGAAGGGAACAAATAACGCGATTAAAAATGTCTGGCCAAAGGCCGAGCCAAAACTGTGCAAAGCCCCAAACGCCAACGGGCGTGGTGACTGCCGCAAAAGGTGGAAAAACTCCATTTTAAAACTTACTGGTTTGAGTGTGATAAATAATTCAAATTGTATCGATTCAAATTATCGTCGTCTACTGCCCAACAGAGTAATGTTCACGCATCTGATAGCGGAATGTTCCGATAGTACCTTGTAAAAGGCTGTTCTGTTAGACCTTAGCCGTGATTTTGCGTTGTCACAGTGCCTTGTGGTCCCTCCACATCGCAGGGCCGGACACTGATCGCGGCTTGCGCCTGCTCACCCAGATCGAGGCAGTCCTTCATTTGCGGGCTGCACACATGCCAGCCGCCGCCTGTCGCCCCGGATGCAGCCAGGTTGAGTTCCGGTAGCGCACCAAGATGCGGGGTGTAAACCCACCAGTCATTTTTCAAAATCGCGTCGGGCGGGGGTTCCATACCGGCCCCGCCGCCCTTCACACGGGCTTCTACAATTTTAAGCCCGTCTGGCACGATGTGATAATCCTCCTGCCAGCCGGTATGCTCAACCGAGTGCATCCACGACAATGTAAAGGCCGTGATGGCGAGGCTGATGGTTTTGCCGGCTGTCAGGATGCAAAGGCCCATGTGATCAGGCCCCTGCCGTTTCTTTGATTTTGCGCAGACGCAGCCAGTGCATGACAACAAACAGCGCAAACAGCGCAAAGCCCATTAAATCGGTGATCGAGTAAGCGGCAATCAGGCTAAAGGCGGCTGCGACGGCAATCAGCCGTTCCGGGATCGTCAGGCGAATGTTTAGCGCCCCGATCACTGCCATGCCCCACAGACCAATGGCAATCGCCGTTTTAACAAAAATATAGGCAACCGCCGGAATATAGCCAATTTCATCGGCCATTGGCCCGCCATCCTGAAGCATCAAGGCCGGGGTATAAACCGACATGAAGGGAATCAGGAACCCGGCCGCCGCCACCTTGACCGCCTCGAACGAGATTTTAAGCCCGCTTGCCCGCGCAATCGGCGCGGCGGCAAAACAGGCCAGGGCCACCGGCGGTGTCAGATCGGCCAAAATGCCGAAATAGAACACAAACATGTGGCTGACAATCAGCGGCACACCGAGTTGCAAAAGCGCCGGACCGGCAATCGAGGAGGTGATGATATAGTTGGGAATGGTGGGAATACCCATGCCCAGAATGATGCAGGTGATCATGGTCAGGATCAGGGAAAGAAACAGACTTTGAGACCCGACATGAACAATGAAGGCCCCAAAGGTATTGGCAACCCCGGTTAAGGTCATGGTGCCGATAATGATGCCGACCACGGCACAGGCCACCCCGACGGGCAGGGCGGTTTTTGCGCCTTCGGCCAGAGAATCCCGGCAGACCAGCAGGGTTTCACGCCCGCCTTTGGAAATGGCATTCCAGGCCATCAGGATCAGGATGGCACCGGCAATGACATGAATGCCAAATTCCAGAAACGCCGCCGAAATCACCCCAAGGGCGATCCAGAAAAGGGTGCGGATGATGCCCTTGGGCAGGCCCAGAACAATCGAGCTTCCCAAAATCAGCAAGACCGTGAGCGACAGGCCAACGGTCCCGGCAAAAAGCGGGGTATAGCCGCTAAATAGCAGGTAAACCAGCACGGCCAGCGGCAAGATCAGATACCAGCCCTTGCGAATGGCGGCCCGCGGTGAGGGCAGTTCGGATTTGTCCATGCCCGAAAGGCCATATTTGCCCGCTTCCAGATGCACCATCCAGAAGACAGAGGCAAAATAGAGAATGGCGGGAATAAGCGCGGCCTTGACCACCTCGTAATATTCTACACCCAGCGTTTCGGCCATGATAAAGGCCACAGCCCCCATCACCGGGGGCATTAATTGCCCGCCCATGCTGGAGGTGGATTCAACACCCCCGGCAAAGGCCGGGCGATAGCCAAACCGTTTCATCAACGGAATGGTGAACTGGCCGGTTGTCACCACATTGGCAACGCCAGAGCCCGAAATGGTGCCCATCAGACCCGATGAAATGACCGAAACCTTGGCAGGTCCACCGCGCGCATGACCAACAAGCCCCATCGAGACATCGGTAAAAAGCTGGATCATCCCGGCCTTTTCCAGAAAGGCGCCAAACAGGATGAACAGAAAGATGTAGGTCGAGGAAACATAAATCGGAATGCCGTAAATGCCCTCGGTGCCATAGGTCATATGGTCGATGACCTGGGTAAAATCATAGCCCCGGTGATTAAGCGGCGAGGGCAGATATTGCCCCAACAGGCAATAGGCCAGAAAACAGGCGGCAATAATTGGCAGGGCCGGGCCCATCAGCACATAGGCCCCGGCAAAAACGCCAATCAGGGCGACAATGCCAAAAACAATGTCGATATTGTTCGGGTCGCCGGCGCGCAGGATCAGGTCGTTATATTCTACCCATTGATACCCGGCAACGGCAACGCCTGACAGGCCGACAATCCAGGCTAGGGTTTTCACCGGCAGGCTGGCCTTGCGACCAATCGCGATCAGCGGGAAAATCAGCAGGATCAAAAAGCCGACATGGATGGCGCGTGTCACCTGGCTGGGAAAGTCAATCAGGTGGGCTGCCGTCGAAATCTGGAAGGCGGAAAAGATAAAGGCGATCCAGAACAGCAAGCGCCCCTCAAAGGTGGGTGCAAAGCTGTCAACCAGCGGGTCGTGAACCGCCAGATCAGGGGAATCGGCTGGTACGTGATGGGCAGATTGGTCTTGCGACATTTAGTTAGGGTCCCCGGCAAGGTCGGCATCAGGCAGGTTGGAAAGATTTATGGGTGGGCAAAAAGCAAACCCGGCCGGGATGATGAGACCCCGACCGGTAAAAGGGCACAGTCAGTTCTGTTTAATGGCGGAACTGACTGTCAGGGACACTTACATGATGCCTTTTTCTTTGTAGTATTTTTCCGCACCCGGATGAATCGGCAGTGGCATGCCTTTGACGGCATTTTCCAGCTTGATCGCCTTGGCCGCATTGTGGGCGGCTTCCAGGGTCGGCAGGTTTTCAAAAAGCTGTTTGGTCATCTGATAGGCGATTTCGTCGGAAACGCCGGAATGGGACACCAGGAAGTTGACGATGGCAACGGTCGGGACATCTGCCGACTGGCCTTCATAGGTGCCCGAGGGAATGGTGCCGGCAATATAGGGGGCGCCAAGTTTTTCGGCGATATCCGCCGGGACCGACACAATGGTCACATCCATCGAGGATGACAGATCCTTGAGCGAGGCAACGCCCAGACCTGCTGATTGCAGGGTGGCGTCAAGCTGGCGGTTTTTCATCAGTTCGACAGATTCGGCAAAGGGCAGATATTCCACTTTGCCCAAATCATCATAGGACATGCCAGCCGCATCAAAAATCTTGCGGGCATTCAGTTCGGTGCCCGATTTGGGGGCGCCAACTGAAACGCTTTTGCCTTTCAGGTCGGCCAGCGATTTGATGCCGGATTCCTTGGAGGCCACGATTTGAATATAGTTCGGATAAATCGCGGCAATGCCCCGCAATTTATCGAGCGGCTTTTTGAAACCGGCTTCCTTGTCCCCTTCCCAGGCCAGTTTTACCGAATCGCCCAGCGCAAAGCCGATTTCACCCCGGCCCGCCTGCAGCAGGTTCAGGTTTTCAACCGATGCCTTGGTGGATTGTACCTGGGTGCGCGCACCTTCGATTTTCTCGCCATAAATATTGGCAAGGGCCGCGCCCAGCGGATAATAGACCCCCGACGTACCGCCGGTCAGAACATTGATAAATTCATCGGCCTTGGCAAGTGATGCGCTGCCAAAGCTCAGTGCTATCGCCATTGCCCCGGCAAGTACGGATT
Source organism: Thalassospira profundimaris (assembly GCF_003326755.1). Classification (GTDB taxonomy): domain Bacteria; phylum Pseudomonadota; class Alphaproteobacteria; order Rhodospirillales; family Thalassospiraceae; genus Thalassospira; species Thalassospira profundimaris_B. Next base: position 30,660 of record NZ_JPWH01000023.1, read on the forward strand.
TCGCACGAATGGATGTCATCTTGTCTTCCTCCCTTGAAGAAATATATGCGTCTGCGCCCGGCTGCCGCCTTGGTTGCGGTTCTTTGTTCGCGCTGTCGTTACGGCAGCTTAGGGGACTTCCAAAGAATAGGCTAGCCTATAACTATGGCATATAGGCATATTGAGGTACCAAAATATGTTTGGCAATGTATCTGCTGCAATGCAAAGGTGATTTATAGGGACGAAAAAATCTCAAAGATGCCGCATCTGGTTATTTTTTCGCCACAAAGCAGTGTTTTTTGTATAGTCCACGTTAAGTAGTTCAATTTTTGAAACGAGGATCCAGGTGAGTAAGATTGCGCTTGTGGACGACGACCGGAATATCCTGACATCGGTTTCGATGGCCCTGGAAGAAGAAGGCTATGACGTCAGCACCTATTCCGACGGCTCCGAAGCCCTGCACGCCCTGACAAAGGACGAGCCCGATCTGGCCGTTCTCGACATCAAGATGCCGCGTATGGACGGGCTGGAACTTTTGACCCATTTGCGCAAAAAAACCCAGATGCCGGTCATTTTCCTGACTTCCAAGGATGACGAGGTGGATGAACTGACGGGTTTGCGTCTGGGGGCGGATGACTATATCAAAAAGCCGTTTTCCCAGCGTTTGCTGATTGAACGCATCCGCACATTGCTGCGCCGTGCGGAAATTATCCGTGCCGGGGGCGTCCGCCCGACCGGGTCGGACGATGTGATCCAGCGTGGTGATCTGGTTCTGGACCCGTCGCGTCACATGTGCAGCTGGAAAGGCCAGCATGTGAACCTGACCGTGACCGAATTTTTGCTGATTCAGGCCCTGGCAAAGCATCCGGGACATGTCAAGAACCGCGACCAGTTGATTGACGCGGCTTATGGTGAACATATTTATGTCGATGACCGTACCATCGACAGCCATATCAAGCGTTTGCGCAAAAAGTTCCGTGAAACCGACAAGGAATTCAAGGAAATCGAAACGCTTTATGGTGTCGGCTACCGTTATCGTGATACGGCGGCTGCGGCCGTGGCTCCCGGTAGCGTTGTTACGGATTAATCAGGGCTTTGATTAACACCCCGGCATGTCGCAACATGCCGGGATAATTTACGGTTTTTATGAGCGATCAAGCTGTTACGGCATCCCCGCAGGGAGAAAACCAGTCCGATTCCCGCGCCAGCGAGACGCGATCGGTGCGTCTTGAGGAACGGCATGGCCTGTTTTCTCCGCTGACATGGCGCATTTTGGCGGTGAATGCACTGGCCCTGTTTGTGCTGGTGGCGGGAATTTTGTATCTGGGCCGCTATAAACAGGAACTGATCCATTCCGAACTGGAGGCCATGGCCGTTCAGGCGGAAATGTATGCTGCCGCCCTGTCTACAGCCGCTGTGGGCCGGGGCGATGATGCCACCGAGCGCGTGAAACTCGAAACCGCGCGTGAAATGGTGCGTCGCCTGGTGGGCATTACCGGCGCGCGCGCCCGGCTTTTTGGTGCCAATGGACAACTGATTGCCGATAGCCGCAATATCCAGTCCTTCGGGGCCGGTGCCGTCCAAACCGAAGAATTGCCCGCCCCCGGCGATGATGACGAACTTGCCGAGATTATGCGCAATCTGACCGAAGGGGTGTTGTCCCTGTTTGAAGGCGACCAGCCCCTGCCGCTTTATGTGGACCCGCCGATTGCCAGCGCATCGGATTACCCCGAAGTACGTGCCGCCCTTGCCGGTTATTCGCGCGGGGTGGTGCGTGTGGACAGTCGCGGGCGCAGGGTTTTGTCGGTTTCGGTGCCGGTGCAGCGGTTCAAGCAGGTGCTGGCCTCGATCATGCTGACCAAAAATGGCGATGCGATCGAATCCGCCCTGCATGCGGTACGGCTCGATATTCTGAAAATCTTTGTTTTTGCCTTTGGCATTACGGTGTTGTTGTCAATTTACCTGGCCGGGGTGATTACCCGCCCGCTTAACCGGCTTGCCCGGGCGGCCGAACGGGTACGGCGCAGCAAAAATCGCCAATTCACCATTCCCGACCTGTCGGACCGCAATGACGAAATTGGCGATCTGTCGGGCACGTTGCGTGCCATGACGGAAACCCTGTGGGACCGCATGGACGCGATTGAACGTTTTGCTGCCGATGTTGCCCATGAAATCAAAAATCCGCTGACATCGCTGCGCAGTGCCGTGGAGACCGCAACCCGCCTGAAAGACCCGGAGCGCCAGCGCCGCCTGATGGAAATCATTGCCGAAGACGTGCAGCGCCTGGATCGTTTGATTAGTGATATTTCCGATTATTCGCGCATGGATGCCGAATTGTCGCGTGCGGAAACCGAAGAGGTTGATTTGCGCATTTTGCTGCAAACCCTCTCCGAACTTTATAATGCAGGGGAAGGCGGCCCGCCGGTGAAGGTTACTGCACCGGAAAACCTGGTCGTTCCCGCCCTTGAAAGCCGCCTGGTACAGGTGTTCCGCAATCTGATTTCCAACGCGCTGACCTTTAGCCCCGAACATGGCGAAGTGCGAGTGCGGGCCTGGCGCGACAAAAACCAGGCCGTCATCACCATCGAGGATGACGGGCCGGGTATCCCGGCGGGCAAGGAAGAGGCGATCTTTAACCGCTTTTATACCGAACGTCCGTCTAGCGAGAAATTTGGCCAGCATTCCGGGCTGGGCCTGTCGATTTCGCAGCGAATCGTTGCGGCGCATAACGGGCATCTCAGTGCGTCGAATCGCACGGTGGAAGGCGAGGTCAAAGGGGCGGTCTTTACCGTGCGTCTGCCGATGGAAACCGCGAGCCGCTAACCGGCAAGGCCTTTTTTGTGCAGTGCAGGCATTTTCGCGCAATTCCCCGTTTGACAAGCCGCGCTGTGCCGCGCATCGTTTCGTCCGATATGACACAGCTTCACGCAAATTGTGTCGCATTTGACGGGCAGGGTGTTTTACTGCGGGGTCCGTCAGGTAGCGGCAAGTCGGACCTGTCCCTGCGCCTGGTTTCGCGCGGGGCACAACTTGTTTCCGACGACCGCACCGATATTTTCATCCAGGATGGTAAATTGCAGGCCACAGCGCCCGAAACCCTGATCGGTATGATCGAGGTGCGCGGGATAGGTATTGTTGCGGGGCTGGCGCAGTGTTCCCAGGCGGAAATTCGCGTGATTGTCGATCTGGTCGAACCGGGCGCACATGATATAATCGCGCGTATGCCCGAACCGGCGACGGAAACGCTGCACGGTGTTAATGTGCCGCTATGGAAGTTCTTTGCCTTTGAAAACAGCGCCCCTGACAAGATTGAAACGGTTTTGGCCCTGGCAACCGGGAAGATGCGGATTGTATCATGACTGACCAGCCCCAAAAGCCCGTAATGTCGGCAATGCCCCGGGACGACGCGATTGTGCCTGCTGACCGCATGGTGGGGAAAGACCCCGGCGCTGAAACGGAAAATGCCCGTCTGGTGCTGGTTACGGGGGTGTCCGGGGCCGGTCGTACCACCAGCCTGAAAATACTGGAAGATTTCGGCTATGACGCGGTGGATAATTTGCCGCTGCGTTTGCTGCCCAATTTGTTGAGCGGGGATGCCGAAATAAAGGTGCCGGTGGCCATTGGCCTGGATATTCGCACCCGCGATTTTGGCGTGGACCAGTTTGGCGAGATTATCGCCTCTCTGCGCGCACAACCGGGACTGGATGTGACGGTGGTGTTTGTCGATGCCGATAGCGAGGTTTTGCAGCGCCGCTTTACCGAAACACGCCGCCCGCATCCCCTGACCCAGGACCGCCCCCTGGTGGATGCCATTGCCCATGAAAAGCGCCTGATGGCACCGATTGCCGCCATTGCGGATATGCAAATTGATACATCCCGCCTGAAGGCCACCGAACTTCGCAAAATATTGCAGGATCATTTCGCCAGCCCCACATCAGGACAGATGGCGATTTTTATTAAAAGCTTTTCGTTTCGTCAGGGGGTACCTGGTGAAGCGGATCTGGTTTTTGATGTGCGCTTTTTGCGCAATCCGCATTATGATCCCGACCTTCGCGATCTTACCGGCATGAACCCGCTGGTAGGAGACTATATCGCCCGGGACCGGGATTTTGCCGGTTTTATGGATCGGCTCAAGGCCCTGATCGGGCCGGTACTGCCCCGCTATGCCGAAGAAGGCAAAAGCTATCTGACCATTGCGGTCGGTTGTACTGGCGGGAAACACAGGTCCGTGTATATTGCGCGCCTGCTTAATGACTGGATCGCAACACTGGGATATGACGTTCATCTCAGTCATCGTGACAAACCGGCAGAGCCGGATCAAACCAGGCCGGGGGAAATGATTTGATGGAGAAAACTGCATGATCGGGATGGTGCTTGTCACCCACGGCGATCTCGCAAGGGAATTTGTCGCTGCTTTGGAACATGTTGTTGGCGCACAGGACAAGATTGCGGCTGTGTGCATCGGACCGGATGACGACATGGAACAGCGTCGTGCGGATATTCTGGCCGCTGTGGAAAATGTCGATTCCGGGCAAGGGGTGGTGCTGTTGACCGACATGTTCGGGGGCACGCCGTCGAACCTGGCCATCTCCATTATGGAACAGGCCCATGTCGAGGTGATTGCCGGTGTGAACCTGCCCTTGCTGATCAAGCTGGCATCGGTGCGGGTGGATGGCAGCCTGGCCCAGGCGGTGAATGCCGCCCAGGATGCGGGACGCAAATATATTAACGTCGCTTCGCGTTTGTTAAGCGGTGAAGAATAAGAACATTAAAGGCGTGGCAGGCAGGAAATGCTGTCCTTCTGCCAACGGGGAACAGAATGTCGCAAACTGAAAAGCGTATTGTCACCATCGTCAATCAGCGTGGATTACACGCGCGGGCGGCGGCAAAATTTGTTAAACTCGCAGGCGAATTTGAATCCCGCGTTATGGTGCGCAATCGCGGTACCGAGGTTTCGGGGGTCTCGATTATGGGGCTGATGATGCTTGCCGCCTCGACCGGCACCGAAATTGAAATCGAGGCGACCGGCAGCGATTGCCAGCAGGCCATCTCGGCATTAAGTGAACTGGTTGAAGCCAAGTTCCACGAAGAATAACGGTAAAAACCGATCAGGAAACGTTTGCAAGTTACACCGCAGCAGACAGACCAGAGCAAGGACGCCTTGGTAACGGGTCGGCGCATGATTGCCGGCCTGGGGGCATCGGGCGGCATTGTCATTGGCCGTGCCTTTGTTTTGGATCGCCAATATATCCATGTGATCCGCCAGACCATTCCGGCAGACCGCATCGAGGAAGAAGTCAGTGCCCTGCATCGCGGGGTGGATGACAGTATCGAACAGCTTCGCCGTTTAAAATCGCAATCCGGGGCACTGGAGGCATCGGCATCCGACGAGCTGGGCTTTTTGCTCGATGCCTATATCCAGATGCTGACCCAGTCGCGTCTGTTGCGCGGGGCCGAAGAACGCATTCGCCAGCAAAAAATGAATGCGGTCTGGGCGGTCAGTGACGTAATCGACAGCATTGCCGCCCAGTTTAGCGGTATCAAGGACCGTTACATTGCCGCGCGGGCGGCTGATATTCGCGAGGTGGGCCTGCGCCTGATGCGCTGCCTGATTGGCGAAACCGACCGCGCACTCGACAATACCCCCAGCGGTGCCATCCTGATTGCCGAAGAACTCAGCCCGGCGGATATGGCCCGGCTGCAACCGGGCAATGTGGGGGCCTTTGTGACCGCCATTGGCGGGGCGGAGGGGCATACTGCCATTATGGCGCGTGCGCTGGGCATTCCGGCGGTGTTAGGCGCGGCCGATATTATTCGCGGTCTTTCGGGCGGTGATACGGTTATTGTCGATGGTATCCGCGGCGAAGTCATTTTGCGGCCCACCGACGCCGATTTGACATTATATGGCAAACGCCGGGAAGAATGGCTGGCGGCGCGCGCCAAACTGTTAAGCCAGCGCGACCTGCCGTCGGAAACGCGTGACAAGGTGCAGATTGACCTGCATGCCAATATCGAACTGCCCGTCGAGGTTTCGACGGTTTTGCAAAACGGGGCATCGGGCATCGGGCTGTTGCGCAGCGAATTCATGTTCATGAATAAAAGCTACCTGCCCGATGAAGAAGAGCAATATCAGGAACTGGCAGGTATTGTCAGCCAGATGAAGGATTTGCCCGTTACCATCCGCACCCTTGATATTGGCGGCGAAAAGCTGGCGGTGGCCCTGCAAAATGAAATGGGCAGTGGCCCCAACCCGGCCCTTGGCCTGCGTGGGGTGCGGTTGTCGCTGCGGCGTGAAGATTTGCTTGAGGCCCAGTTGGCCGCCATTTTGCGTGCTTCTCTGCATGGGCGGGTGCGGGTGCTGGTGCCAATGGTGGTGACGGTGGCCGAAATGGTCCGGGTGCGCCAGGTGTATCATCGTGTGGCTGACCGGCTGCGCGATCAGGGGCATAATATCCCGCCAGAATTGCCGCCCTTAGGGGCGATGATCGAAATCCCCGCAGCCGCGCTCAGCATTGATGCCCTGGCCCGGGAATGTGATTTTTTTGCCATCGGCACCAATGATTTGACCCAGTATACCCTGGCAATTGACCGTAGTGATGATCAGGTCGCACAATCCTATGATCCGCTGCATCCTGCCATTTTGCGCCTGATTCACGAGGTCTCAAAGGCATCAAAGCGTAATAATATCCCCCTGAGCGTGTGTGGCGAAATGGCCGGTGATCCGCGCTATACCCCGCTGTTTTTGGGCATGGGATTGCGCAATCTGTCGATGTCGCCTGGCAGTCTTTTGCCAGTCAAGCAGCGTTTGCGCCGCCTTGACAGCCGCACATCGGAATATCAGACCCGGCAAATCCTCGATCAGTGGGATCCGGCCCGCATTGCCGTGATGCTGGATGATTTCAACGATCTTGCCTGATCGGCGTTTGCCGCCGCCGGGGACAGGGAATTTCGGCTTCTTTGCTTAAAATGTGACGTGCATGGTGAAATCCTGCCAGCCCGTGCCGATATGTGCGGCAGGCAAGTTTGTGCGTGATGCAAGAAAATGCTTGATGCCGATATAAACATATCTTTATATATAGGCATGCGCGGTGGCGTTATGGGCCACAGCTAAAAGTTTAACGGCGGTTTCATATCCTTTTTCGGCAGGGTCCGGCAAAGGATATGGAAGCGCCATATCTTATTGATGGAGACGACATGTCGAACTTTACCGATTACAAGGTCGCGGATATTTCCCTGGCCGATTGGGGCCGCAAGGAAATTGCGATTGCCGAAACCGAAATGCCGGGCCTGATGGCACTGCGCGAAGAATTCGGCGCTGCCAAGCCGCTGGCCGGTGCCCGCATTGCCGGTTGCCTGCACATGACCATCCAGACCGCCGTTCTGATGGAAACCCTGATTGCCCTGGGTGCCACGGTGCGCTGGTCGTCGTGCAACATTTTCTCGACTCAGGATCAGGCTGCTGCGGCTATGGCGGCGGCTGAAATCCCGACTTTCGCCTGGAAAGGTGAAACCGAGGAAGAATTCTGGTGGTGCATCGAGCAGACCATCGAAGGGCCGGATGGCTGGAAGCCGAACCTGATTCTGGACGATGGCGGCGACCTGACCCAGTTGATCCACGAAAAATACCCGGAACTGCTGGCCGACATTAAGGGCCTTTCCGAAGAAACCACCACTGGTGTTCATCGCCTGTATGAAATGGCGAAAAAAGGCACGCTGAAGGTTCCGGCCATCAATGTGAATGATTCGGTTACCAAATCGAAATTCGACAACCTGTATGGCTGCCGCGAAAGCCTTGTTGACGGCATCAAGCGCGCAACCGACGTGATGGTTGCCGGTAAAATTGCCGTTGTTGCCGGTTATGGTGATGTGGGTAAAGGGTCGGCTGCATCGCTGCGCAGCCAGGGTGCCCGCGTTCTGGTGACGGAAATTGACCCGATCTGCGCGCTGCAGGCCGCAATGGAAGGCTATGAAGTCACCACGATGGAAGATGCCGCCCCATTTGGCGACATTTTTGTCACCACCACCGGTAATATCGACATCATCACGCTCGACCATATGCGTGCGATGAAGGACCGTGCCATTGTTTGTAATATCGGCCATTTTGATTCTGAAATTCAGATCAATTCGCTGCGCAATTACAAATGGGAAAACGTCAAGCCGCAGGTTGACGAAGTTGAATTCCCCGATGGCAAACGCCTGATCGTTCTGGCCGAAGGCCGCCTTGTCAACCTTGGCTGTGCAACCGGTCACCCCAGCTTTGTGATGTCAGCCTCCTTCACCAACCAGGTGCTGGCCCAGATCGAACTGTGGAAAAACCACGCCAATTACGAAAACCAGGTTTATGTCCTGCCCAAACATCTTGATGAAAAGGTTGCAGCCCTGCATCTGGACCGTCTGGGTGTGAAGCTGACCAAGCTGACCGCTGCCCAGGCTGAATATATTGCCGTGCCGCAGGCGGGTCCGTTCAAACCGGATCACTACCGTTACTAATTCTGCCTTTTGGCATGAATGATAAAACCGGCCCGTATCTGTTGCGGGCCGGTTTTTTGTTTGCAGGGCGTGGTTTTCGCGCTACCGAAGAAGCCCCCTGACATGCTGCAAATATGGAAAAGTAACATGCCGCAAATCGAAATCGAATATTCCGCCGTTCTGCCTGTTGCCGATGCGTTGCCGGAACTGGCGCTGGCACTGCACCATGCCCTGGCACCGATTGCCGATACCGAGGTCGCCAGCTTTAAAACCCGCCTGTCGCCCTTATCCGGACTGGTTATTGGCGATGGCGCGGCGCAAAACGCGATGGTGCATGTGGATGTGCGCCTGCTTTCGGGCCGCACGGACGCGGTCAAACAGGCCGTCGGGCAAAAGGTGCAGGAATTGTTATTGGCCCACCTCAAGGACCGGGTTGGCGGCTTTTCGGTTCAGTTCACCACCGAAATTCATGACCTGGACCGCGCCAATTATCACAAGGCGGTTGTTTGACCCGTGGGGTCACATCTGCCCATTTTGACGGGAATCGGGCCGGGGAAGCGTGAATGTTTTCCCCGCCGGGCCAAGATTGTGCACGGGTGTTGTACCAATTACACCGGTTTGGCCCCAGGCGGCATGAATATGCCCACACAGATGCAGGCGTGGCTGTTTTTTCATGATGGCGGCATAAATGGCGTGGCTTCCGGCATGAAAACCGTTTGCCTGTTGGTCGGCAATGCCATGTGGCGGGGCATGGGTGATCAGCACGGCATTTTCCGGGCAGGATGATAGCATCAAATCTGCTGTGTCTTCATCAAGCGCGCGGTTCCAGCCTTCGGTATTCGAGGGTGGGCATTCATATCCCAGTCCGAAAAATTCTTGTCCATACAGGGTGGTGCTGGTGCCATGCAGCACATGGATATTGGTTTGACCGGCGCAATGCCGTTTTAAATCATCCAGATCATCATGATTCCCGGCAATGATGATGAAGGGGCAGGTCAGGGCGGCAAAAACCGGCATGAAGCGGTTCAACCCGGTGCCTTTTTGTCCGAAATCCCCTGCGCCAATGACAATATCGGCCTGTTGAGCCTGGCTGATCAGGTTTTCTGCCGCTTTGTGGTTCAGGTGCAGATCGCTAAAGGCCAGAATATCCAGAACATGCCGGGACCTGGGATGTTGGTGTAGGGTGTTTCTATCGGTTGTCATGGCTTAGTGCCCCAGTCGTGAGAGAACAACGCCACTTGCGATCAGCGACACCGCCAACATGCGGTGGCGGGTAATTTCCTCTTTTAAAACGAACCGCGCAATCACGATGGCAAACAGAATGCTGCTTTCGCGCAGGGCCGAAACCAGTGCAATCGGGGCTTGCGTGCAGGCCCATATGACAATGGCATAGGCACAAAAGGACCCGGTTCCGCCAATAAGGGTATGAACCGGCGACACCGTGCGCAATGCGCCAATCAGGCCGGGTTGGAACAGCGCGACATAGGCCAGCATCAGGGTGGCGTTTAAAATGGACAGCCAACTGTAAAAACCAAGTGCGGAACCGGATATGCGTGCGCCGGTCCCGTCTACCAAGCTGTAGCCCATAATGAAACAGCCCGTGCCAAAGGCCAGCAGGAAGGAGTGGATATTCTGGCTTTTCCAGGCCGATTGCGCCTGCATGGCAATGCCCGTGGCAATAATGGCAATGGCTGCAAGTTCGATGCCACTAAGCGACACATCGAGAAAAACCAGCGAGATAATCGTGATCAGCACCGGCGACAGGCCGCGCGCCAGCGGGTAGATTTGTGAAAGGTCGCCGTGCATGTAGCTGCGCATTAAAAACAACTGATACCCAAGATGCAAAAACCCGCCGAAAGCCAAATAACCCAGGCTGGCCATATCGGGGGCGGGCGACAGCAGCACACCGATGACGGCGATGGGTATATGGGCCATCATGATTGAAAAGGTCGCAAGATCCTTGCGGGCAGACCCTTTGATAAAGCTGTTCCAGCCTGCATGAAGCAGGGCAGAACATAAAACGGCAAAAAATATGGCAGGCGACATTGTTCCCCCTTTCGCGAACAGAACAGGAGAATTGCACCCTTTTGAAAGAAGGAATAATTTGTATTTCTATGTTTATTCGTAAGGAAATGTTGCGATGGATACCCGGTTTCTGGAAAGCGTGATTATTGTTGCCGAGCAGGGTTCGGTCGCGGCGGCGGCACGCCAGCAGGGGTTGACGGCGGCGGCCATATCACAGCGGTTAAAAACGCTGGAAACCGAGCTGGGGGTGGTGTTGTTTCGCCGCAATGGCAAAACCGTGCAACCGACGGCGGAATGTTCACGTTTGTTGCCCCATGCCCGTAAAATGGTGGGTGAAGCATCGTTGCTGGCGGGTACACTAGCGGGAGACAGTCTTTCAGGAACATTGAAAATAGGCGCCATTTCAACGGTCATGACCAGCCTTCTGCCCCTGACGCTTAAGCATTTGCGCAAGATGGCGCCCTTGCTGGTGCCCGAAATTTACCCGGGTACGTCGGTTAATCTGCATGATCGCATCAGTCGCCAGGAACTGGACCTGATTGTCGCCAGCGCCCCGCCCTTTGAGCGGTCCAAATCGCTCGAAGCGCGTAATTTGCGCGTTGAACTGCTGATGTTACTGACGCCTTCCAGCATCACGTCACGGGACGTGACCGATCTGGACTCCATTGCCAGCATTTTTGCGCAAATGCCCTATATTCGTTATGATCCGTCTTCGTGGGGAGGACGCGCGGCAGAGCAGTTTTTGGCCCGCCACAATATTGCATCGCATCTTTTGTGTACTATTGATTCACAGGAAACAATGGCGCGAATGGTGCATGAAGGGCTGGGAGTATCGCTGGTGCCCCGCTGGATGCGGGTTTATGAAACCGGACTGAATATTAACTGGCATCGTGTGGCCGGGGATGATTTTAACCGCAATATTGACCTGGTTTACCCAGGCGTTTCGCCTAAATCACGGCTAATTGACGCTTTCTGTCAGGCGATTATCGATATTCATGACCGGTTATCGTCCGGTGTTTCTACATCAACAGGGCTTCGTGGATCGGATGATCCGGGTCATAGCGGTGTTTTAAAAGATTGATCAACTCGCGCGAGAATTGCTTGCCATCATCGAGCAGTTTCCTCAATTCCGGGTGGTGGCGGTCATTCTGGTCAATTTTTTCCAGTCGCTGGCGTGTTTCCGGATCATTTAATGCTGCCAGGAAATGATCATAAAGTTCAAGTGCGGCGTTGCTTTGGTCGCCAAACACGGTTTGCAACCGGATAATAGGCGGGAGTTGCAGCAATTCGGCCAGTTTGGCGCGTTTGCCTTCAAAGTCAAACCCGGCTGTTTCGGCAGCGGCAATGATGCCGCCGAAATACAGCATCTTGCGCGAAAAAACCAGTTTCAGGCGGCGCGGCGCCCAAGCCTTGGCGTGGCCTTCGCGGGTTTTGATTTCAAAATCAACGCTAATGGTGCGGTAATAGCGAATGACATCATTGACCAGAAACCGGGCAATTGAGTCGCGCGTGACATTTTCGGTGACGTAATTGGCGATCAGTTCGTTAAAAAAGGCCTGCTTGGCCGGTTCGTTATACAGCCATTCGCATTCCAGCAAAAACAGCAACCGGCGCGTGGTAATCGAATTGGTATCGCCATCCAGGCCAATGCGGTTCACCAGTTCCTCGGCCGGGACATAGGCCGAAAAGGGGCCGCCAATGGCGGGTTTTTTGGCAACCATTGCGCTTAGAATTTCGCCAACGGCCTTATAGGGGGCCAGTTTGCGGTCGGCTTCGCGGCCAATCAGGAAATAATCCAGGTCTGACTGGTCCGATGCCTCGTGTCGGCCAAACGACCCGGTGACAACCACACAAAACGCACTGCCATGCAAATGCGCTGCCAGAGCCTCGCGCATGTCTTGCAGGTGGCGGGCGGAATAGTCCTGGTTTTGGCGAATACAGTCTGGCAGCACAACCGATTCCGTATTGTTTTGACTGGTTTTACTTTTGATATTATTGGCATAACCCGGTGCAATAAAAAACCGGCATTTCAGGCTGTTTTTGCGCATTTTTACGTAAAACAGCCATATTTTGGTGGCAGATTCTGGTCCCTGAACCGGTTAGCCAAAAACAAATCCCGAAATAATACAAACAGGGGGCTTTGGCTGACGGGTGACACGAAAGACCGGTAAGGCACACGGTCAGGGTTGGTTGAGGGATTCTGCGAGCAAAGGAGTGCCTGTGATGATTTTGCACCCCAAAGTGCAGCTTCGCAAATGGATGATGATGGTGCCCCTGATGGGCGGTTTGGCGACCTTATGGACGCCTGCCCAGGCCAAAGCCGAGGCCACCTTTAACGAAATGTCGGCGGCGGAAATTCGCGATCATATCGAAAACAAACATCCCGCCGCCTATTATATTCTGGCGCAAAAGCTGTTTAACGAAGCACAGCGCCAGGAAGCGGTTTTCTGGTTTTATGCCGGGCAGTTGCGCTATCGCGTTTATCTGACCTGCCATCCCGATTTGCCGCCAGATGGCGACCCGGCCCTGTTTGGGGCCTTAAGCGAGCAAATCGGCCGTCCCCTGAATCTGTATGCTTTTGGCGATGTACCGGCTCTGACCGCAACCCTTCGGCGTGTGCTTGATTGGGACCGGAAAACGCCCAATGGCTACACGCCCAAGGATGAATGTGCCGATGCGATAAAGCTGCAACGCGCCGGGCTGGATGACTTGCGACAGACGGTCGCTGACGGGGCCGAAGACATTCGCAAGACCCGGCAGGAAAATGGCCTGCCAAACCGTTAGAATCCAAGGATTTTAACGTTTCATTCACAATTTAACCCCGATTTTATCCACCGAAAAAAGGCTTGTTTTCCGGTATTTTGCACAATTTATCCACAGGGTTTTCCACCCGCCAGTGGGTAGAAGGGGGTAAAAAGGCTGTTTGGGAAGGGGGCCCCTGATTGGTAAATCAGGGGCAGGACGGGGCCTTGCGACGGCGAATTTGTCCAACAAGCGCGATGGCGGCAAGAACCATCAATACCATGCCATATCCGTTTGCCGTATTTACCAAACCAATGATCCGCACCATTGTGCCGGCCAGCAGGGCGGGAAGGCTAAAGGCAAGATAGGACATGATGTAAAAGGCCGCCATAAGACCGGCGCGCTGATGCGGGGCAGCAAGCGGCATCAGCGTGCGGACGGATCCCAGAAAGCTGGCCCCAAATCCAAGCCCGGCCACCAGAAAACCGGCAAAAACCAGCCACAGCATGGCGCTGTTGATTGCCAGTAAAATAAGGCCCACCCCCGTTGCCTGGGTGATGGTGCCAAAGCGCAAAACGGTTTCGGGGTTTTGGTGGCGCAATGTCACAACCGAGGCGGTGCCCGCCAGGGTGAGAAGGGCAACCGCGATCCCGCCATTGAGGGCCGATGTTGCCCCGGTGGCTGCGGCAATAAGCGATGGTGCCAGTGACAGGGTAAATCCGCCCAGTGCCCAGCAGGCAATATTGGCCGGAGCAATTTCCAGCAGGGCCGGGCGGGCGACAACGGGCACGGCAATGCGTGGCAACAGCGATTTTAATACACCGTGCTGGCGCCTGGCGGTTTCGGGCAAGCCCCAGATGATCAAGGCCTGCAAACCGATCAGGGCGGCAAGGCATTCGTAAATCAGATGCAGCGGCATTGGCGCATATTCGACCAGAATACTGGCAATCAGCCCGCCTGCCGCCATGCCGATCAGGGGTGAAATGCTGTTGGCAAGCGGGCCTTTGTGATGGTCGCTGTCAAACAGGGCGGCCGCAAGTACGCTTGTGGCAATGCCCGTGGCAAGACCCTGGATGATACGGGCCAACAGCAAATCAGCCACCGAACCTGCCGTTATGAACAGCCCCATCGAGACAAGTTCGAGGATAAGGGCGGCAAAGATCACCGGTTTTCGACCGATATGGTCGGAAAGAGAGCCGAAAATCAGCAGTGAAACCAGCAGCGTGAAGGGATAAACGGCAAAAATCAGCGTCAGCATGGTGGCGGAGAAATGCCAGCTTTGCTGGTAAAGATGATAGAGCGGCGTCGGGGCTGCCGAGGCGGCAAGGAAGGTCATTAAAACCAGCGATAAAAACCACCTGACGGCGGAAACCGATGTTCCGCCGATTGCCGGGGGATGTTGGGTGGGCATCGGAATGAGTCCTTAAAAGCGAATAATTTGCGTTAAGTGCAGTGTGATATAAAACATCGCTTAACGCAAATTATTTGTGTTAAGGTGATTTTCATGACGATTCACAAAGGCATACGCACTGGCGGGCGCAGCGCCCGGGTCCAGCAATCCATCCATGAAGCGGTTAAGCTGCTTTTGGAGTCCCATGACCGTGCAGATGTGACGGTGCCAATGGTTGCCCAGCAGGCCGGGGTCACGCCCTCGACGATTTACCGGCGCTGGGGGGATTTGGCGACATTGCTGGCCGACGTTGCCCTGGAAAGGTTTGAGCCCGATGACAAGCTGCCTGATACTGGCAGTTTCCCGGGCGACCTTATGGCCTATGCCGAACAGTATCTTGATGAAATGAGTTCCAGCCTTGGACGGTCGATGTTGCGTGATGTCGCCGCATCCGATGACAGCCAGTGTGCCGGGCGCTGTGCCGATATCATTACAACGCGCCTGACCATCCTGACAGACCGCGCACAAGCCCGGGGCGAGGATTACCCGCCCCCTGATCAGGTTGTGGATCGGGTTTTTGCCCCGATGGTGTATCGCATTATTTTTTCCAAAACCGCGCCGGATGTTGACTATGTCCGCCAGCTTGTTGATCAGTGCCTTTCGGAGAAATCAGCCTGATCCTGCCGATGCGGGGGAACGGAGTATGGCCGCAGTGCAGTTTTGTTTTTCAGATGCTTGACCAACCCGGAGTTACGGTTTTCAATTGTTCCAGTTTTGTTTGGGGCATTTGGGTAAAGCGGGCTTGCAGGGGTGCGGTGCCGGTTTTGCCCGACAGGGGGCATTATGGAAAAATCAGTATTTGCAGGGCTGCTTTTGGGGGCGGTGATGGTGCTTGGGGGATGTGAAATCACCCAGCAGGATGCCCATCAAAGCCTGGTTGAGGAAATTCGCTACCGGGGGAATAACCCCTATATCAAGGATGCAGAGCTAAAAGAGCTGGAAAAAAGAATCCAGACCATTGCCGTGGCACCCGATACGCAGGGTGCGCCCTACGAAGCGCAATTCAACCCGCGCAATCAGGCGATTCTGGATAATTTCAATGATCAATATGATCATGCGGCCATGATGCGGGATATAAATTTGGCCCGCACCGGGTTTGAAGCGGCGGTCGCGGCCCGGTATCCGCGTATTGGTGTGACAACCGATTGTGATATTGCCGATAAAAACGCGTTTTTCATCAATATCGAGGATCAGCCCAACCGTTTTGACTGGCAATTTATGCAGGGTGATTGTCAAAACGGTTTGGCACACGGGGTGGCGCGCGCCGCAGCCCGTAACCCCGATGCCGAATTTGTTGGCAGGTTCGACAACGGCATCATGCTTGATGGTGTCTTTACAACCACCCTGCCAGATGGTGTGCGGCTGATCCAGATTGGCGGTATTCCTTATGAAGGCCGCATCGCCCGTTTATTGACCAGCAAGTTCGATGCAAACGGCTTTCAGTGGCACCGCTATGGTGATTTCAACATCGAAAACAGTTTTGATGGCTTTGGCATCAATATCTGGGGATATACCAACAAGATGGTTGTTTATGCCGCGGGCCATTTCGCCAATAAAAAGCTGAACGGTTTTTCGGCCAAACAGGCTTTGCGTGATGTTGAGGATGCCAAGGTCTGGATGACATGGATGGGCATGTATGTGGATGACCAGTTAAACGGTTTGGGGGCCTGGACCAATGGCCTGAACCGTATCCAGGTCGGACAATGGAAAGACGGCAGTTTGCACGGCATCGTTTATGGTCAGTTTGCGTCCTATTACGGGGACCATCACGAATTTTATGTGGGCCGCTACGAAAACGGAAACCGTCAGGGTGCGTTTCAGGTTCTGGCACAAAACAGCTTTGCCGAGGAAGAAGTTGTCGAGCACTATCAGAACGGAAATTATGTGGATAATTCCGAAGATGATTTTGATTTTGGTCAGCTTTTTGTTGCGGCAACCGGGGCGGCGATTATTGGGGGGGCGGATATTCCCGATGCGGCCAAACTCGATATAGGAACGGCCTTTATTGCCGATGTCATGGGGGATACCGGCGGGACAAACATGCAGTCCCTGCAAAATACCTATCAACAACAAAAACCAAAGGGAAATGGCACGCTTGGGGCTGCCGGGACCACGACAAATGTTGCCGGGACGGGGGATAAACCGGCAGGTGATTTAAACACCTATAACGCGCAGATCACATGTGAACAAACCGGCATTACCCGGACCATTCCGGTACCCTATCGTACGGAAGCGTGCCGCATTGCCGCCATTGATTTTGCCCAGACCTTTGCCTGTAACAAACTGGACCAGGAGCGTGTCACCCGCAACTGCCAGTCGGCTTGCGGGCATCCGCAATGTTTGCAACAGTAACGGGCGATTTGGGGAAATCGCCCCTGGATGTGTTAATGTGGGGGTTATTGGAACCTTGTGAGCGATCGTGATTTGGAAAACCTCCCGGCAAACTATGATGCAAGTGCCCAGAATCCGTCTTTTGTCCGTCTTGGAAAGGGGATGTGGAAAACATCGCGGCTTAGGTTGCGTGCTCCGCAAGAGGATGATTTTGCGTTTTTGCAGGACATGTTTTCCCGCCCGGAACTGACCCGTCACCGCCCGGACCCAACGCCCGATGATGAAACCGCCAGCCGGGAAAGACTAACCCGGGATATGGCGCATTGGGCGGAATATGGTTTTGGCCGATGGGCGGTTTTGCAGGGTGGGCAGCGCATTGGTTTTGGCGGTGTTGCCCAGTCGCAATATTACGACGGTCTTAATCTTTTCTATCATTTGCATCCCGATTATTGGGGGCATGGTTATGCCATTGAAATTGCCAGGGCGGCCGTTTCTTTTGCCCGCGATGAATTGCGTGCGCCGCTGATTATCGGGCTGGCCCGGTCGGTCAATGCCGCGTCACAACGGGTGCTGGTGCGCGCCGGGCTGGTTTACCAGCGCGAGGTGATGTTGCATGGTGCCCTCACCGGTCTGTTCGAGTTGCGTACCGGGCAATAGGCTGTTTATTTCATCAGCCCAGATAAACATGGCTGGACGGATAGCGAATACGCGGCGGGACCCGTGTTGCGAGGAAAAAGCCCAGGGTCAGTGGTCCGACCCGGCCAACAAACATGGTGAAAATGATGACCGCACGGCCAAGGTCATTGAGTTCCGGGGTAATGCCGCGTGACAGGCCGACCGTGCCAAAGGCGGACGCGACCTCGAACAGCATGTCGAGAAAATCGCCGTCATGGGCGATGGTCAATAAAAACAGCGACATTGCCACCACCAGCATGCTGATCATGGTCAGGGCCAGAACCTTGAGCACTTCTTCCAGGCCAATGGAGCGGCCAAAGGCATGAAGTTGCTGGCGGCGTTTGAAAAACGCGAGTGTTGCGAGCAGCAGCACAATAAAGGTTGTGACCTTGATGCCCCCGGCGGTCGAGGTGCTGCCACCCCCGATCAACATCAACAGGATGAAGATCAGCGTGGTGCTGTCGTGCATGCCGGCAATATTGGTGGTGTTAAAACCGGCGGTGCGGGTTGTGGTGCCCTGAAACCAACTGACTTGCAGTTTATCGAAAATACCGGGGATATGACCCAGCGTGGCGGGATTATTCCATTCCAGTGCGGCAAAGGAAAAAACAGACCATATAATCAGGGCGGCACTGCCGGTAAGCATCAGTTTGCTGTGCAGGGAAAATTTTTGCCAGCGGCGGACATAATAAAGATCGGACAGTACACTAAATCCGACACCGCCAAGCAGCAACAGGCCGGGGATGGTCAGGTTGATGATCGGGTTGGTGGCGTAACGGGTCAGACTGTCGGGAAACAGGGAAAATCCGGCATTGTTAAAGGCCGAGACAGCGTGAAAAAGCGCGAGCCAGATGCCTTCGGCCCAACCGGCATCGGGAATAAAAACAAAGCAGAGCAGGATGGCGCCAATCAGTTCGCACAGCAGTACTACGCGCAAAATGATTTTGACCAGTTGCAGCAAATCCCCAACGGATGTCTGGTTTAAATCCTCGCGCAGATAGGTGCGATGGGGAATATCAATGGGCAGGCCGAGTACTGACAGAACAAGGGCGGCAAAGGTCATTAAACCCAGCCCGCCAAGCTGGATCAGGACCAGAACGACGATCTGGCCAAACAGGGTGAAGTGGCTGCCGACATCCACCACTGACAGGCCCGTCACCGTCACGGCGGATGTGGCGGTAAACAGGGCATCCGACCAGGTCAAGGGTTGGGAAACATCGGGCAATTTCAACAGGCAGGTGCCTGTAATAATCAGGATGGCATAGGTTGCCGCCAGCACCGCCGGGGGAGGAATGCTGAATTTCCGGGTTGAAATTTGCGGCAGCGAAATTTTCATGGGCAGGCCAGTTTACCTGTTGAGGCGTCGGTTGAAAGCAAAAACCTACAGGGTATCACCAAACAGGCGCAATTCGCTGCGGCGGCCCAGAACCATCATTTTATCATCTTTTTTAAGCGCAACATCATCTTCGCAGCCCAGATAGTCGCTGCCGCGCATCACGCCTAGGCAGCGGGTGTTGTATTTTTCGCCCAGGTGAAGGTCGCCCAGGGTTTTGCCCTCCAGCTCTTCGGGGATGTTGATATTGATGACGTGGAAATTGTTGCCCAGGCTAAGATAGTCGCGCACCACCGGGTTATGCAGCATTTGCGCAATATGCTGACCCATTTCCTGTTCGGGCAGGATCACCCGGTCCGCCCCCATTTTGCTGAGGATGCGGTGATGTGTTTTGCTCAGCGCCTTGACCCATACTGTTTTGATGCCCAGCAATTTGACATTCATGGTGCACAGGATATTGGCTTCCAGGTCTTCGCCAATGGCAACCACGGCGACGTCATAATGGTTGGCCCCGGCCTGTTTCAAGGCTTCGTCATCCCGGCCATCGGCAATGACGGCCTCGGCAATGGTATTGGCAAGGTCGCTGACATTTTTTTCATTGATGTCAATGCCAAGCACCCGGTTGCCAAAGCGGGCCAGTTCGGTGGCGATGGTGCCGCCAAAAGTACCCAGGCCAATAATGACAAAGCTGCGTTTAATCTTGTCGCTGGTTTGTGCCATTGAAACAAAGATCCTGAATGAAAGTACGGGCTGTTGTGGGTTATTACGGGCTTTGGGCGGCCATTTGGGCGCTGTTATAGAAATGCGGTTTTCAGGCCTTTACGAAGAACGCGGTTATATATTGCCTTGTTCCGGCAGGATGTTGACGAAAGGCCGGTCAGTCAAACAGGCTGGCGGCAGCCGCCTGCTGTGCCGGATCCGCCAGATTGCCCACACGGCGCAGGAAGCTGTTTTTTTCTTCGTAATAGCGTTTGCCAAGGTCGGCAAAGCTGTTTACGGCGACGTCTTTATTGATGTGAAATTCGCGTTTTGGCACCTTGGTGGCCTGATCGACCAGATCGGGGCGGTCATTGTCAATGACATCGGCAACACCATCCAGTTCGATGCGGTTTTTAAGGCTGTAAAGGAATTTGCGAAAGGCGGGGTGGCGGCGCAAAAAGGCAGGCTCGGTCAACAGAAAGTCGTTGGCGGCAAAATCCGGTGCATTATCAACAACAAACTCGCGGCATAGATGGTCGGTGGCAAAGCACATCGGGCCAAAAATAAAATTGCGATAAATGTCTTCCTTAAGCTGCCAGAACTTATCCAGGCGCTGGAGGGACTCATCATCCAGCTTGACCGCGGCTTCCAGCAACAGGCGCGGATGGCAATGCACATAATGCGGATGCACATAGGTTTTGGTGCGGCTGATGCCTTCGAGCGTGTCAATATTGACCGGGCCGGTAAACAGGCTGGCATGCGGGTGGTCGGATTTTTTGGATAAAATCGCAATCACGGCATCGGGGTCCACATTGTGCTTTTCCAGCAAATGCCGGACTGACAGGTCCAGATCAACCTCGCCCAATATGATTTTGTTGGTCAGTTGATGGTGGTTAAGGTTAAAGCGCCGGGCAAATTCCGGTTCAAGCGTATGGGAAAACGGGCCATGACCAATATCGTGCAGCAGGGCGGCAGCCCCCAGAAGGTCGCGATCCGAATCGCTTAGCCCCATCAGACGGCAATATTGCTGGGATAGCAGGGCAACACCAATGCTGTGGTCATAGCGCGAATGGCGGATATTGGCCGGTTTTCCATTGGGGTGAAACAGATAGTCGATCGCCCCCAAAAATGAAATTTCGCGCAACCGTTCAAAGGCGTGTGATGCGATCAGACGTTTGTGCAACGGTCGGTCAAAGGCGGAGCTGATCTGCGCGCGTTTGAAATGATAGCTATATTGCGGGGCGGTGGGGAAAAGCTGATTCCATTCGCGGATGTCTTCGGCGTTAAAGTCGCTGTCAAACAGGTCCTTCATGATCGGTGCAGCAGGCGTTTGGGCGTGTGTCAGGGAATCCTTGTTTGGCACCGCGGGCTTTGCGGCGGTGCTGGGTGCAAAAAGATCCAACTGCGGTTTGACACTCATTCTGATACTAGCTGCGTCGATTTCTGGTCACGGTAAAGGCACTGGCAGACATAGCCCGATTTCCCCCTTATGTCATTGCGGATTTTCCCAAAATCATCGAAACTGCCCCAGGGCCGGGACCTGTTAATATGTTGGCAATCTTTGTTCATCTTCAGCCGACATTCGCTATAAACCTGCATGCAGCCACAGTTCTGTCAGGATATTATGGCAATGTTATTGTTTGTTGGTCGGGCAATGTGATGAACAACAGGTAAGAAAGTAACGTGTAACGTCAAGTGATTTGCCAGAAAGACAGTTTTTGGAAATGGAATGTGACGGGGGTTTGGCCGTTAAATCGGGCGTGACAGCAGCCTGGCAGATACGGGAACCGGCCCGGTAAAATGGTTTTTCGGCCACGCGCAAGCGCATAAATATAAATGGATGATTGGTTGTAAAATAGGTGGCAGGGGTTAGGTCTATATACCGGGTGGCTGGTTCGTGGTTTCGTTGTAACGGGGCGAAACGCGCATGTTCTGTTGCACCTGGCGGGTGGCGGTTGGGCCTGTTTTTGGCCTGCCATACGGCCCTGTCGGGTATTTTTTACCCCGTCCTTGCTGTTGCGCAGTCGCAAGATACTGCTTTTCAGGCTGCACCGGAAGTTACCGTGCCCGGCGATGGCATTTTTACCGCAATCGGTAATCTGGGAACCCGGGATTTAACCGTGATCGGGCTGGCAACGCTGGGCGGGGCGGCGATTGCCGGGGCAATTGGCTGGCGGCTTGCCGTGCGGATGCGCCGCCATCTTGACGAGGCAGAAGACCTCGAATCGCAGATGGAAGATACCGCCATCCTGTTTACCCAACTGTTTTATGCCGCCCCGGACCCGGTTTATTACTGGGCGCATAAGGGATTTGCCGATGGCGGCAGCCCGGCCTTGCTGCGCTGTTTTAATTTGGGCAGCGATGCGCGCTTTCCCGACCTGCTTGAACAATTGCGCGAGGAAGATGCCAAAACCCTGCAGGACCGGGTGCGCACCCTGAAATCCGGCCATGACCGTTTTTCCATTTGGATCACAACACTTGATGGCCGCAAATTCCATGTCACGGGCACGGTGGCCCGGCGGGATCACAAGTCAGCCGTGCTGGGCCACGCGGTGTGGTTTCGCGATGAAACCCGCCATGCCCGCGAACGCGAAAGCCAGATTGGCGATTTTGCCGCTCTTCGGCAGGATGTCTCCAGCCTGCGTCATGTGATGGATGAACTGCCCTTTCCCGTATGGCGTCGTGATGGCGATTTGAACCTGATTGACTGTAATGCCGCCTATATTGACGCGGTGGAGCAAAATTCCCTTGCCGAAGTGATCGAGGCGGGCAGCGAGCTTGGCGCGGGTGTTATTCAGGATCAGGGGCGCGCCCTTGCCGCATCGGCTCTGCGCAATGGCGAAACCGTGACCCGCGATTACCATGTGGTCGTTCAGGGCGACCGTCGCTTGCTGCGCATTAGCGAATCGCCGGTTTTGCAAAACGATGATGTGAGTGGTCTGGTCGGATTTGCCATTGATTGCACAGCACTTGAGGAAAAACAGGCTGAATTGTCGCGTCATGTGCGGGCCCACGGCGAAGTATTGGAAAATCTGGGCACGGCGATTGCCATTTTTGGCGGCAATAAACGGCTGATTTTCTTTAATGCCGCCTTTGCGTCGCTGTGGAGCCTGGATGAAGAATGGCTTTTGACCGAACCGGCCCTGGAAGATTTGCTGCGCCGGTTGCGCGATGAACGCAAATTGCCCGAAGTCACCGATTTTGGCCAGTATCGTGATCAGGAAAATCAGCGTTTTACCGATTTGCTTAAACCGGTCGAAGACCTGATGCACCTGCCAAGTGGCGTAACCTTGCGCCGCTTTGTTTCGCCGCATCCGTTTGGCGGATTGATGTTCGCCTACGAGGATGTGACCGACAAGCTGGTCTTGGAAAGCAGCTATAACACCCTGATTGCCGTGCAGCGCGAAACACTGGAAAACCTGCATGAAGCGGTTGGCGTGATAAGTGGTGATGGTCGTCTGCGCCTCTATAATCATGGTTTTGGCGATATGTGGGCGCTTGATGACGTGTTTTTGGCCGCTGCCCCGCATATTTCCGATGTGATTGAGAAATCGCGCGATTTCTGGACCGTGACCGATGACTGGGCGAAGTTTAAAAGCCGCATGGTTGCGCGCATCACCAACCACGAGCCAATGTCGGGCCGCCTGGAGCGCAGTGACGGCAGCATCATCGATTTTGCCATTGTACCGCTGCCTGACGGGGCGGTGATGATGTCCTATCTGGATGTTACCGACAGCATCCGGGTGGAGCGCGCCCTGCGGGAACGGAACGAGGCGCTGCGCACGGCCGACCAGATGAAGTCCGATTTTATCTCGACCGTATCGCGTGAACTGACCCGTCCGCTGGATCATATTAACGGGTTGGCCGATCGGATGTTGCCGCATCTGCATGGCAATGTGTCGCAATCGGTGGAAATTATCCGCACTGAAACGCAAAGCATGCTGGCCTTGGTCGATGACATGCGCGATCTGGCAACCCTGGGCTCCGGTCAGGTTGCGCTGGAACTTGATACCGTTGATCCGAGGCGGTTGCTGCGGTCACTGGAAGCCCTGACGCGGGCGCGGCTGGCGGAACTGAATGTGTCGTTGCGGCTATATTGTTCGCGCAATATTGGCTGGATGGTGGCCGATGAACGCCGCCTGAAGCAGGCTTTGTTCATTCTGGTGACAAATGTTTTGCGCACCGCACCGGAAGGCAGCGAAGTTTCAGTCGTCGCGCGTCGCCGGGGGGACGATATTGATATTACCATCGGCCTGACCGATGAAACCCCGCAACCGATGCTGTTTGAAGGCCTGCGTGACGGTGAACCGGCATCGGCCCGCCGGGCATTGGGGATGGCAATGGTCCGCGCGGTTGTGGAAATTCATGGCGGTCGGGTGAAGATCAGCCGGGATGGCCGTGAAATTTCCTGTATTTTGCCTGCCGGGGAAGAAAGCGATTTGGGATAATCCCGGTCCAACAGGGTCAAATGCAACAAGGCCCCCGTGCCGGATGAAACGGTACGGGGCTTTGATGTTTTCAGTTCGTTTTAACGGCAAAGGGCACGTCTTTGCCCGCCAGGCAGGCATCAATATTATCGAGCGCGCGGCTGCCCATTGCGGTGCGGGTTTCGGCAGTGGCGGACCCCAGATGGGGCAGCAAAAACGTGTTGGGCAAATCGCGATAACCCGGCGCGATATTGGGTTCCCCGGCAAAAACATCCAGCCCGGCCGCCGCAAGCTGGCCCGATTTCAGGGCGGCAATCACATCGCTGTCCTTAACCACATCGCCGCGCGCGGTATTGACCAGGATCGCCCCCTTGGGCAGCTTTGCCAAAAGGTCGGTATTCACCATGCCGCGTGTTTCCGCCGTTGACGGGCAATGTAACGACAGGAACTGGCAATGGGGCAGCAGATCATCAATGCTGTCGTGATAGGTGGCACCATATTCCTGATCGGCAGGCAGGCGTTTGCGGTTGTAATAATGCACCTCCATGTCAAACCCCCGCGCCCGTTTTGCCACGGCCTGGCCAATGCGGCCCATGCCGATAATGCCCAGTTTTTTGCCAGTGACCTGGGTGCCAATCAGGTGGGTGGGGCGCCAGCCGCGCCAGCTTGCGGTGCGTATTTCGGCTTCGCCTTCGCTGACCCGGCGTGCCGCCCCCAGCATTAAAAGCCAGGCAATATCGGCGGTGGCATCGGTTAAAACGCCCGGTGTGTTGCCAATGACAATGCCTTTGCGCGCTGCGGCGGCAAGGTCGATATGGTCGGTGCCAACCGAAAAGGTGGCGATGATTTTGACTGATTTCGGCAGCGCATCAAAAAATGCCGCGTCTATCGGGTCGCCCACCGACACCAGCAGGGCATCCGCCCCGTTTGCCAGGGCCAGGATGGCGTCGCGGTCCAGCGGCGTGTCGCCTTCATTTAATCGCACGTCATAGCTGGCATGGGCGCGGGCTTCAATGTCGGCAGGCAGGCGGCGGGTGATGGCAAGAACCGGTTTCATGATGTCATTCCAGCGACAGGGACAGGGATAGGCAGGGTGATAAAGATGCGCCAAGCCTAACCATCCCGGTGGCGGTATGGCAAGCTGGTAATACCATTTTGTCTGCCGATGGGGTGCCCTTAAAACGATGTCGTTGCTAGAATATCGGGTGCATTGCCAGACGGACGCTCATGACGGTAATGGTCAGGGATAACAGAAAATCCAGCAAAACAATTGCAACTGCCGTCGAAACCGGCACGGCGAGTGTCAGCATGGTGATGTAACCGCCATAGACCATCATGGCAATTACGGCCAACAGGGCAAACCCGCCCGCCCCCAAACCGGGAAATGCCGCGCCCAGAAGCAAGGCCAGCAAATAAACCGCCATTTGCAGGACACTGGCCCAGTTATATACAATGATAAAGGGGATATAACGGATTTTGCGTTCCAGCATGTCGGTGACATGATACATCACCAGCGGAAACGCCACCCATTTGATGACAAAAGAAATGGTTTCCACCAGCAGATAACGCAGAGTGGGAAAGTCAGCGGGAACGGTATCAAGATCGTGCCAGCGCAGTAGGGCAAAAGCCGGGAAGACCAGAACTGCGGCCAGAAATGACCGCCAGAATCCGTCAAGGGTAAAATTAAAATACCCTACGCCACGGGCGTCACCGTGAGCAATGCGCCACGTCCCGTAAAGGGCGCGCAGGGTTTCTTTGGCGATCGACATTGTAAAGACTGGTTTCCGCACTGTTGCCAGCGTGCTGGCGTGAATGAATTGCGCACAACATAGGGTGTTTTAAGCCTGCTTGGAAAGGGGGCCCGCACACAAAATATGAGCTGCCTCACATCCATGAAAAATATTGCCCGTGATTGCCGCGTGCTGAAATAAAATGGCGACCCGTTGGGGCCGCCATGATGTTTTGCCTTTTGGGAAAGCTGTTTGGCTTATTCGTCGCTATGAACGGACCAGCGCAGGGTGGTTTCCTTGCCTGCGGGCAATTTGATCTGCCATTTGACCTGGCCTGCTTCCAGATTCTGGTGCGGATTGCTTTCCTTGATGATTTTCCAGTTTGCCGGAAGCGTTTCCTCGATGGTGACGGTTTCGTCACGCGGGCCGCTGTTTTTAAGATTCCATTCCAGGGTCGCAGCCACCTCATCGGGCAGGTTTTTACGTGCTTTGCGGTCATATTCAACGACATGGCGGCTGCCGGTAATGTCGCTGGCCTGGCCCAGGATCAGATGGGCTTTTTGACCCGCCGGGGTCAGGTTCATTCGGTCTTCGCCCAAAAATACCGGGATGCCGTCGGCATCATTGGCATAAATGCGAATTTGCCCGGCTGGCCACGGGCTTTGTTTGTCGGTCCCGCCATCATTTTTCAGGGTCAACTGCAATTCAGGCCGGATAAAATCCTCTCTGGTGCCTTTGCCGCTGTAATACATCGATGTGTTGCCATAAAAGGTCATTTCACGGTCAACATTGATTTTGCGATTGTCCAATAGCGGCAGGGTGACGGCATCGCCGTCCTTCATGGTCAGGTTGTTATAGGGGCCGTAAACGTGAAAATTCTCGAATTTGCTGCGTGCTGCCTGGCCGCCGCTGGCACTGTCGGCACTGACTGACATCATCATTTCCGCACGCATGGCCTTTGCCATCGGGCGCGGTGAATTCTGGTTGGGATCACCGGCAATCAGTTGCAAACTGGCATGGTTAATATCCCCGCCGCTGTTATTGACGATGCGCGCCCGGGCACCCAGGTCCAGCGTGCCGGTTTTGCTGTCATAATGGCCGACATAGGCGGTTTGCCAGCTGATCCCCCCCATCAGATAGGCCAGCGACACATGATCGGTCGCAGCCGAGGTGCGGATTGTTGCATCCAGGGACGGGCGTGTGGTGTAACTGTCGGGCAGGACCGGCATGACGATGTTTTGGGTTGGCACATATTCAACCCCGTCGGCTGTTTTCACCAGGGCCTGACCATCAAGGTCTATCAGGGTTGCATTGATCAGGTCATCATCCCGGCGGATTTTGACCTCCTTGCCAATGAACTGTTCGAGCAGGGCATAGCCGCTTTGCGGATTGGTTTTTTCGGTAGTGGAAAGCAGTTGCAGATTGGCAGTTTCATCGGCCCCAATCAGCAGTGAATCGTCCAGCAGGGTTTGCGGCAGGTCCATGATTTTCAGGGTTTGGCGCCCGGCTGCAAGGTTGCCCTGGCGTTGTTCTGCAATCATGGCGAGATTGCCGGGATAAACCGTAAGGCGCATTTTACTGCGATCGGCTGCTGAAAGCGGTACCGATGTTCCGGCCTTATCGGCGGCGTCGGCCGCTTTGGCATCGGCGATGGAGAGGTCGGGTGCCCCGAAAAGGGTTGCCCCCAGGATGGTTGCAAGAACAAGGCGGTTGCGCAGTTCCGATGCCATGAATGGGTCCTTTTGATCGTGTGACAGCCCTTTGGGCCCGCATGTTTTTAATGAAAAAACAGTCTATTGGGCAAAAATGGCATGAAAAAGGAAACAGACCCGAATTTTCTCATCCATGCGATAATTATGCTTTTGAAATTGCCTGCTTTATGACAGCCAGGCATACTTGGCACCGCGACAGACAGGCCTTTCCGTGCCGTTTATACCATCTTCCAGGGCACACATCGCGGATGCGCCCCAAGGTTGAAAAAAGGGGAGAGGCGGCCTTGGCCGGGCTTTGATTATGCGCTCAGAGGATGACGGTAATCATATTGCGGTTTTTTGAGATGGATCTGAAAGGCCGTCTGGCGTGCGGTATCGATCAGAATGGGCGCACGCAGATTGACGGTCATTTCAATTGCGTCATCACCATCGGGTTTTTGCAGCGTGACAATCAGAACAATCGCCAGATTTTCCGGGGCGATGTTATGGATGGTGATCGCGGGATCAATATCTTCAGCGGCCAGAATACCGCTTTCCATATTATACGGGGCAACGATAAAGGCCAGTTCCGGGTCGGTCAGGCATTGCAGAAGCTTGAAACAATTGGAAATTTCGCTGGGGAAATTGGCCAGGGCAAAAATATTGTTATCGGCAAAACCGCTCAGCCCGGCTGGCATGTAAATCGCTTTGTCCCAGCGAAATTCGCGGTCTCCCATCAGGGTCGCAATTTTGATCGTTTGGGGAATGTTGTTCTGGTCAAGTTCCTGGCGAATGACGTCTTCTAACATGCCTTACTCCGATATCGGGTGAACGGGATTGCAAATATTCAACCATATATTGGCGTTTCAGGCGGGTAGGTAAAGCTGTCAGATCAAATTTTACGGAAAAATTTGCTCAAATTGCTGTTACATATCGAATGCCGTGATTTTTAAACGGATCCATCTGCCGTTTGCCCGGCATTTTTCAATGTTGCCAGGGGGCGGGGTTGAAACCGGACCGGTATGGGGGCGGTAAAGCCCTTAACGCGAATGGTGTCGCGACTATACAGGGCATTCAGCAGCATTGTGCCAGTATCAGGCAGTTCTTTTTCAAGCTGGTTGGCGAAATCCTCGCTGACAACGATTTCGGCATTCAGGGTCCGGGTGGCCCGTTCCAGACGACTGGCAAGATTGACGGTCGCGCCGATAACGGCAGGTGTGACCGATTCGCCCTCGCCAATATCGCCAACAACGGCGGGGCCGTAATGCAGGCCCACGCCAATGCGCAGCGGCCGGTTGGCATTGCCGGGGTCCTGGGCGTGCCAGTCGCGAATGCGTTCAATCATCGCCTGTGCAGCCGAAAGGGCGTTGGCCGCCGGACAGGACATGGCATCAAAGGCCCCGAAACTCGCCATCATGGCATCGCCAATATATTTTTCGACAATGCCGCCATAGGACGCGACCTGGGTGGTCATGGTACCGTGAAAACGGTTTAACAGGCGCATCACATCCTGCGGATCGCGATTTTCGGCATAGCTGGAAAAACCGATAATATCGGCAAACAACACAACACATTCGCGCCGTTCCCCAATGCGGACGGGTTCGTCGCGTTCTGCCAACTGGTCGGCCAGGGCGGCGGGGAAATAGCGCGCAAGGTTGCCATGTGCCCGTTCAGCCGCGGCAAACTGGCGGATCAGAATGCGCAGCCTTGCCACCATCACCGCACAGGCCAGGGTAAAGACAACAACAATCACCACCTGTTCGGCCAGGGCGGAAACATCCAGATATTCCGGCCGGTTATAAAGCGGGACCTCGCCAGATTCCCCAGGGCTCCATTGATCGCCAAAATGTTGTGAAATCAGGATGCCGGGCCGGTTGACCAGCCAGGCGATGCCTAAAATCCAGGCATTGAACAGCCATAAGCCGAACCACAAAATCAGTCGTGGCGAAAAGGTGAGAATGACCAGGGCCATCATGATCATGGAAAAGACGATGCCACGGTCGCGCGCGACAAAGCTGTAAACCCACGCGTCATGATCGATAAAGGGATGGCGCGGATCGGGCACCACGGAAACATACACAATCAGCAGGGCGTCGGTTACGGCCAGCACATATAGCAGCCAGCGCCAGTTATGGCCGCGATAGGCGACAAAAATCTGGATGATGACACCGGGAATAAACCAGGTCAGCACCTCAAGCAGCGAATAAAGCTCGCCGCTTGGTGTGTTGGACTTGCTGAAAAGCAACAGGATAAAGACCAGCATCGCGATGCGTAAAAACGCCACGACAAACAAACCCCGTCGTTCCTCGCGATCGACAAGGCGGTCAAAAAGGGTGGGTTTGTCAGGGCTTGCTTGCATTGGCGAGTAAATCTGCCAGTCCGTCCTTGTCACGAATGACCAGACGGCCATCACGCCGCGTAATCAGCCCCGCTTTTTCAAGCTCGCGCAGTTTTTTGTTTACCGCTTCACGGGTGACACCCAGCATATAGCCCAGTTCCTGCTGTGACAGCGGCAGGGCAATGCGAATGCCTTCCGGGTCCGGTCCGCCGTGCCGTTCGGCCAGCCACAGCAGCCGCTTGATCAGCCGGGCGGTCAGATCGAGGAAATTGGCATCTTCGAGCAAGGCACTGACCCAGCGCAGGCGACGGCACAAAAGTGCTGTTATGTGGCGGCGCAGTTCGGTTTCGCGGTCAAAAATCTCGAAGAAATTTTCCCGTGAAATATAAAGCAGCCGGGTCGGGCCAACTGCACGCGCGCTTGCGGTGCGCGGTTCGCTGTCCAAAAGGGCGATTTCACCAAAAACCGCACCGGGTGCCAGCACGTTCAGCACAATTTCCTTGCCGGAACCTGACAGGCTGGAAATGCGAATCTTCCCGGCCTCGACAGCATAAAGCCCGTCGGCCGGGTCGCCTTTTTCAAACAGCAAGTCACCATCCGCCAGCCGTTTGATGGTGGCGGACTCGGAAAGCTGCTCCAGCAGGGCCGGATCAAGATCTTCAAATAAAAAGCTGCCTGCCAGAATGCGGGAGGCGACCTTGGCGAATTGTGGTGGTGTTGTGAAACTGTTCACTGCGTCCTCAGGGGAGAAGGCGTAACGTAAGGATCAGAGGTTATCGAATACCAACGTATCACGAAAAGGTACATATGCGGCAAGCCTTTTGCCCGGTCTTTCTGTGGCTTGCACAAAAAAGTGTATTTTTGGACTGATATTTATCCGGTTTTCGATGTCTCGTGGTGATAACCGCTCTCCCCCGGGTTGTCACCGATACCAGAACCAGCCTCGCCGCATTTTCCCCGAGATGTGGCAGGGATGACATGTTCTGGTAAGCTCGATGTTATCAATCTTGCTTTTCCCGGCCTCTCTGTTTTCAGATGAGGCCGGTTTTTTTGGTGGATTATGGCGGGGGTGTTCAACTGCGCGCCCGCAGGGCCGCCGTTAAGGTACCATCATCCAGATAGTCCAGTTCCCCGCCCACCGGCACGCCATGTGCCAGGCGCGTGACCTTCACACCCGTTTCCACCAGCCGTTCGGTAATGTAATGGGCCGTGGTTTGGCCATCGACTGTCAGGTTGGTGGCAAGGATGACCTCGTTAACGCCGGTTTCGCGGACCCGTGTCACCAGTTGGTCAATGCGCAAATCATCGGGGCCAACCCCATCGAGCGGCGACAGGGTACCACCCAAAACATGATACAGCCCCTTAAAGGACGAACCGCGCTCCAGCGCCCAGAGATCCTGGACTTCCTCGACCACGCAAATCATATCGTGCTGGCGGTCTGTCCCGGCGCAAATATGGCAAGGGTCGGTCACATCGATATTGCCGCACACATGGCAGGTGGTCATGGCGTGCGCGGTATCTTCGAGGGCCTTTGCCAGCGGCAGCATCAGGGTTTCGGGTTTTTTCAACATCTGCAACACCGCGCGGCGTGCCGAACGCGGGCCAAGGCCGGGCAAACGCGCCAGCAATTTGATCAGATTGTCAATTTCCCGTCCGGTCATGATGGTCCCTGTATTCCCAAATGCACTGTTCTATATTTTGGGCATAAGAACAAAGGGCAGCGTAAAGCCGCCCTTCATTTCAAATGTTATGACACCCCGCAGGGGCTGATCAAAACGGCAGTTTGAAACCTTCGGGCAGGTTCAGGCCACCGGTGACTTCTTTCATCTTTTCGGAAACCTGTGCCTCGACCTTGACCTTGGCGTCGTTATAGGCGGCAACGATCAGGTCTTCGAGGACCTCGACATCTTCCGGGTCAACAATGCTTTTATCAAGCTTCAGGCCGCGCATTTCGCCTTTGCCATTCAGCATGACCTTGACCATGCCGGCACCGGACTGCCCCTCGACTTCCATTTCCATCAGCCGTTCCTGCATTTCCTGCATTTTGGACTGCATTTGCTGGGCTTGTTTCATCATCCCTGCAAGATTCTTCATAGCTCGTCGTCTCCTTCGAGATAAAACGCATCATCATAAACCGATCCGCTGTCATCGCCCTCGGCCAGGTCCGGCATCTGGTCTGCCGGTAAATGGACCGCCACGATTTTTGACGTCGGAAATCCTTCAAGAACGGCCTTTACCAGCGGGTCCTGCGAGGCATCCGCCTTGCGCTGTTCAAGTTCTTCCAGTTCCTGTTCCTTCAGGGTGGGGGCACCCTGTTCGCGCTCGGATACCGAAACGATCCAGCGTTGACCGGTGAGGCCGTTCAGGGCCTTGATCAACTGGCTGGAAAGGTCGGCATTGGCCCCGCGCGCCGGGCGGAAATCTATACGCCCTTTTTCAAACTTCACCAGATGAAGATAGTTCTTCACCTGAATGGCAAGCCCGGTGGTTTCGCGGTCTGCCGATAACAGGGCAACCACCTCCTCCAGGCTTTCGGGCATTTTGGCATATACGGGTTCTTCAGCGCGCTGGGGCGCCGGGGCGTATTGCTGCGAAACGGCCTGTGCCGCACCGCCGCCATTAACGACCTGCATGCGCGGGCCACCCCCGCCGCCGCCATTGCCGCCACCCGCCGGGCCGCCATTGCCAGCCTGCGGGCCATTCAGGCCCGATTTCAGCTTTTTGATCAAATCACCCGGCGAGGGCATTTCTGCCGCATAGGCCAGACGGATCAAAATCATTTCGGCCGCCTGAATAGGTGATGGCGCAATGCGGGTTTCCTCAAGGCCCTTTAGCAGCATTTGCCAGGCACGGGTAAGCTGCGGCATTGCCAGCTTGGCGGCAATCTCGCGGCCGCGTTCGCGTTCGATTTGCGAAACACCGGGGTCATCGGCGGCATCGGGGGCCAGCTTCACACGGGTTAACCAGTGCGTCAGGTCCAGCAAATCCTGCAGCATCACGGCCGGGTCGCCGCCCAGGGCATATTGCGCGCCCAAAAGCTCCAGCGCTTCGTTGATTTCGCCCTTCATGGTCAAATCAAACAAATCGAAAATACGGGACCGGTCCGACAGACCCAGCATGTCACGTACCTGCTGGGTGGTGACCTTGCCCGCACCATGTGAAATTGCCTGATCCAGCAGGCTCATGCCATCACGGACCGATCCATCGGCTGCACGCGCGATCAGGGCCAGGGCCTCGTCTTCGATCTCGGCATTTTCCAGCCCGGCAATGCGCCGGTAATGGGCGACCAGTTCATCGGTCTGCACCCGGCGCAAATCAAACCGCTGACAGCGCGACAGCACGGTAATGGGAATTTTGCGAATTTCGGTGGTCGCGAAAATGAATTTCACATGCTCAGGCGGTTCTTCCAGCGTTTTCAACAGCGCGTTAAACGCACTTTTGGACAGCATGTGCACTTCGTCGATGATGTAAATCTTGTAACGCGCGGCGGTGGGGCGGTAGCGCACCCCCTCGATCAGCTCGCGAATGTCATCAACCCCGGTGCGTGATGCGGCGTCCATTTCCATCACGTCGACATCGCGGTCCTCGGCAATGGCGCGGCAATGCTGGCAGACCCCACAGGGTTCAATGGTGGGGCCGCCATTACCATCGGGGCCAATACAGTTTAGTGCACGGGCAATGATACGCGCTGTCGTGGTTTTACCAATGCCGCGCACCCCGGTCAGAATAAAGGCATGCGCCAGTCGGCCGCTTTCCAGGGCATTGGAAAGGGTCTTGACCATCGGCCCGTGTCCGATCAGCTCGTCGAACGATTTCGGGCGATATTTGCGGGCCAGCACCTGATATTCGCTTTTGGCGGTTTCAGAGGCGGCTGCTTGATCTGGGCTGGCGGTCTGGTTTTGATCCGTCATTCATCCGGTCCGGCAAGTTTATGGTGCGCGCTTGTGTTTTAGCAGCATCCGGCGGCGCGGGCAAAGGGCAGATATGTCTCCGTGCCGTATTTGCCGTTATGCCCTGCCATATGGCGTGCTTACCGGGCACATATAGGGTGAATGACGCGGGCTGCCAGCACCCGCGTTCGGGTTGGTTTTTGTTTTACTGGTCAATGATAACCAGCAGGCCGTTATCATCGGTCGTGATGTGGGCAAGCATTGCATATGTCGCTTGGCGTGTCGGGTCACTGATGGCAAGCGATGTTGGCAGAAATTGTTTTAGGGCCGCAACATCGTGCGGCAGCAAAATTCCGGCCTGTTCGGGCAGGGTGTCATCACGGGTGATAGGCGGGGCTGCGAAATCGTTACACAGGGCATCGTCAATTTTTCGCCCCCGTGCCGGATTGGTACTGGTAGGGCACACGGCGGTTTTATCCAGATTTAACCAGTCGATCAGCGGTGTTAAATCAGTGTCCGACAGGCCCGGTATGGCAGTAAAGCATTGAAGTGAGGCCAGAAACGCCCCATAGGCCGTGTCGATATTGCGGGTTGCGACATCGGTATCGACGCGCAAGGCATCCAGCACTGGTTTGACCGGCGGGTCCGTCAGTATGTGCTGCAATGCAGCTTGGCGCTTTGACAAGGGCCGACGCAACCAGGACGCCATCTCGCTTTTCACGGCATCAGGGTTAAATTGACAGGCGAGATGGCGTATGGTCATGAGGGTGTTTCCATCAGTTGCAGTTATTCAGGGCGCCGTTCACAACCCTTCCGCGATTGGCTTGGGCGTAATCGGCAACAGCCTGTTTTGCCTGATCGGCAGTGACATTCGTCGGGTGGATGATACCCCAATGGCCTTGCGGGTTGTTATCGAATGTCGCTGTGTAACCTGGCAATCCCACCACTGGCCCGTTGGCTCCCTGTTGCGGGTTTCCCGCCAGTGTCACGGTAAAGCGAAAGTTGCAACTTTTCTGCACCGGCGCGTTTGCCGGGTTGTTAAAGGTTGAAAGGTCGGGGTTGAAACGGAACTGGCTGGGAGCAAGGCTTGCCCTGCCGGTATTCTGGTTGGCGTCCACGCCGCGATAAATATCAACATCGGCCAGTGCCGGGGTTGTCATAAAGGCAATGGCAAGCAGGCAGGAAGCTGTGAGTTTTACTGTAAGGTGCCGCATGGTTTTTCTCCTGTTACGATGCGCGTCAGGACAAAGGCGGGCTGTTTTCATGATGCCCCTTTTATCCCGGGGAACATGTTTTCGGAAAATGCCAGGTACTTGCACGGGCATACTGCCCTTACATTTGCGTAAGCAGACAACGGGCTTCAGACATGCAAACAGGCTGATCAATGATCAGTGCGGCAAATACAACAATATATTGGGAAAAGGGTGAGAGACTGGACCGCGACCCGGAAAAACTCGTTACGGCTGCTACCTTCCGGTCCTGACCGGGTTGGCGAGCGGTCCGTCCACGACCAGCCTCTCGCCCCCTATATCGCGCAGGGCGTTTCAAAACGCAAGGGGCGATTGTGATTTTTTATGATCATGCTGTTCGTTCTTTGCCTTGGGCTGGCTGGCGGTTTAATGTCGGCAAAAGTCAGTGAGAGGCCGCGACGCATCCGTCGATCCGGGCCCAAGATTACAGGTTATAAATGGAACAGTTGTTTTATGCGTCTGTCGGGTTGGACCGCGACGCTGAAATTCGGTCGTCTTTACGGTGGCGCCAGCAGGTTTTGCGGGAATCAAATGTCCGTATTCTGGTCTGTCATGGTGGCGATCCGCTTTTTGTCCGGCCCGAGGAAAGCGGCGAACATGATATTGTTCTGATGGATGCGGCACGTCTGTTG
The DNA here is from genome assembly GCF_003326755.1 of Thalassospira profundimaris. Lineage (GTDB taxonomy): Bacteria > Pseudomonadota > Alphaproteobacteria > Rhodospirillales > Thalassospiraceae > Thalassospira > Thalassospira profundimaris_B. The sequence continues at coordinate 66,321 of NZ_JPWH01000023.1, forward strand.
CAGCTTGATTTTGACCACGAGGCAGCCAATTGGGCCTATCTGGGGCGCTATCAGAATGCGCCGGTATTGGCCCTGGATGTTTCCCCGCTGGAGGCAGACCGCGACCAGGCGGCCCTTGTTTTAAACGGGGCCTTTGGCGATATGCGCCGTCGTATGGCGGCCCTGCCGCGTGATGATGCCGCCTTGGCCGCCCAGGCGCGGGCCCTGTTTTTGTGGCAGTCACGGCATCGGTTTTGCGGGGTGTGTGGTCATCCCAATCAGGTGCAGGAGGCCGGGTATCGCCTGCAATGTTCAAACCCGGATTGTGGGGCCTCGCATTTCCCGCGAACGGATCCGGCGGTCATCATGCTGGTGCATCATGATGACCATGTTTTGCTGGCCCGTTCGCCGCAGTTTTTACCCGATATGGTGTCGGTTCTGGCGGGGTTTGTGGAACCGGGTGAAACCCTGGAACAGGCGGTCCAGCGCGAGGTGTTTGAAGAAGTCGGCATACGCACCAAAACACCGCGCTATATCGCCTCCCAGCCCTGGCCTTTTCCCGGATCCCTGATGCTGGGTTTTATTTGCGAGGCCGAAACAACCGATATCGTGATTGATGATAACGAGATTGAATATGCCATGTGGGTGCCGCGCAATGAGGTGCATGACCTGGGCAATCGTGGTATTTACCTGCCGCGTGAAATTTCAATCGCGCGGTATTTGCTTGAAAGCTGGGTGGCCGGAAAGATTTGACACAAACGGTTCTACGTCTTTTGCGCCATCGTCCTTTGGCCCGTATCGTGCCGCCAAATGACGTGACTTGACCCTTCGCAATGCGGGGGGCTGTGAATTTGAATATCGTTGTTATCCATAAAAACACTTACACTGCCGGTCGGTATTTGGCGGCAAGGCGGACCGGATGCCAATGTGCTGAATAACCCGGAATTTAATACGACTGTCTGATGCGTGGAGAGAATGGGCAGATTGCTTTTTCGTTTTTTGTGTGTGGTTGCCGCGGTTCTTTTTGCCGGTCCTGTGCAGGCGCAGTATCGGACCAGCGTCATGGTTGGCGTTTACGAATATAGTGTTATTCATTTTTACCAGAATGGCGTTCAAACCGGCTTTGCCCATGACTTGATTGACCGGCTCAATCGCATTCAGGACACTTATAAATTTGTTGCGGTTGAAACCTCGCCCCGGCGCCGTTACCAGGACATGGCGATGGGTAATATCGATATGGTTTTGCTGCAAAACCCGGACTGGAACTGGTCGGGCCGCGGGGTTGATTTTTCAACCCCCATCGTTCGGGAATATGATCTTCTGGTGGCTCTGCGGGATCGGGTGTATGGCCCGGCCTATTTTGAGGAGATTCTGGAATACAGTCTTGCCGGGGTTTTGGGCTTCCATTACCGCTTTGTCGATTTTGTTGCGGACCCGCAGGAACTCGAGCGGATATTGAATGTTTCCCTGCTATATAACGAATCCGAAGTTCTTGAAGCCGTGATGCGCAAAGATGCCGATGTCGGGATCGTGTCCGCCGGGTTCATATCGCGCCAGTTTCGCCAGGTTGAGGGCATTGGCGAAAAAATTGCCATTGGTCCGCGCGCCGATAACAGCTACCCGCTTGTGGCCGTGATTTCGCGCAAGGCACCGCTCACGGTTGAGCGTTTTGATACTTATCTGGATGCTTTGCGTGCCAGCAACCAGATCGCCCCTTTATGGTCAAACTGGCATCGGGGCGTTTTGCCCTGATCTGATCGGAAAAGCGGGTTTTTGAAATAACTTCAGGCCCCAACAGGCGGGATGCGGGCGATCACATTGCGCCGCACCCCTTCGGGGCGTTCGCGCCACGGAACAATACCATCTCCGCTTTGCGCATAGGCGGATGCAAGTTTCAAAATATCGTCCTGGTGCTGATCGGGGTTCAGGTTGCCATAGACATAGCCCCATTTGCCGGGCGCACTTAACGCCAGCGAACAGCCCGATTTGCAATTGCTCAGGCATTCAACCGGTATAATTTCAATATCCGGGCGGCTTTCCCGGTTTGTGACCAGGGCATCATGCAGGATTTTGCCGTCGCGTTCGTCCTTCTGATTGTTGTTTGCGGTTCCATTGGCGGTTCGGCAGGTGATGCAAACGTGAAGGCGGGTTGTGGCGGGCATTTATACGTGCTTTCGGTTCGTTTGTCGGTGGGCGGAATGATTTGTGCGTCATCAGGCCGTTTTGCGCGCGGCTGAACTGGCGGCAAAGGTGGTGCTTACACGATGCTGGATGGTGCTGGCAAGTTGCCGATTAACCAGCGGATGGGCCGCTTCATTGATCAAAAGGGCAATGCCGACGGCGGGCAGAGGGGGGAAACCATCCTGATGACCCAGTATTTGCAACCCGTCACTTACGGAAATGGCGGCCAGGGCGGCAACCCCCAAACCGTCGCGGACCAGATGTAACAGCGATGCGGCCTGCCGCGTTGTTGCCATCAGCCTGAAGGGGCGGTCCGATTTGGAAATGGCGTCAATCGCCCAGGCGTGAAATTTGCAGTCTTCCGCTGGCAATACCAGGCGCAAAGGGTCCTCAAGGTGCTGGCGATGAAGGGGGGATGTCACCCAAACCCCGGTTTCAAGATGCAGGAAATAGCCTTCCTCGCCTTTTTCCGACCGGCTGATAATGCTCAGATCCAGTTCGCCCTGATCAACCATGCGCCGCAAAATAATGGTGGGATTAACCGAAATGAAGAACTGTGCCGTGGGGTGAATCTCGCCAATTGCGCGTAACACCACGGGCAGAATTTTTTCGGCGTAATCATCCGGGCAGCCAATGCGGATGGGCCGTGAAAGTGTTTCGCCACGAATACTTTCGCGGGCTTCCTCCTGGAGCGATAAAATGCGCCGTGCATAGCCAACAAAGGTAATCCCCTCGTTGGTGAGCACCACATTGCGGCCTTCCCGCGTAAACAGTTTTTGATCCAGCGTTTCTTCCAGCCGCTTCATTTGCATGGAAAAGGCCGAGGGCGTGCGACCCACACGGTCTGCGGCGCGGTTAAAACTGCCGCATTCGGCAAAGGAGACAAAACTGCGCAGAAGATCGCTATCCATTTGGGTTCCTGTATGAGCAGTGGGCCAGGGGCGAGAAAAGATACCGCAAAACCGATCAGAAAAAACCATCAATGAAATTGAACACTATCGTCAAAACTATTCGATTGTTTGCCATTGGCAATGTCGCAAAGATGGTGCTGCGGGGCCGGCCCGGTTTTGAAACAGAGTGTTTATCAGGATAAAAACCATGATTTTGCATGATTTTCTGCCTTCGGGTAATGGCTATAAAATCCGGCTGTTGCTGCGCTTTTTGGGCCAGGAATTTTCATTGGTCGAACATGACATCACCAGGGGCGAAACCCGCACCGAAGATTATCTTAAAAACATCAACCCGGTCGGGCGTATTCCCGCCCTGGATGTGGGGGACGGGCATGTGCTGGCCGAAAGCAACGCCATTTTGCTGTTTCTGGCCGAAGGCACCAAATGGCTGCCAGCCGACAAATGGGCGCGCGCCGCGGTCTATCAGTGGCTGTTTTTTGAACAATATGAACACGAACCCAATGTTGCGGTCCTGCGCGCCTGGATGAGCGTCAAAGGCACGCCGGATTATGGCAAACCCCTGATACCGATGAAACGCGAGGCGGCCTATAACGCGCTGTCCATTATGGAAGACCGCCTGAAGGACCATGACTGGCTGGTAGGTGATGACTGCACCATCGCCGATATTGCGCTTTATGCCTATACCCATGTTGCCGATGAAGGTGGGCTGGATATGGTGCGTTTCCCGGCGATTGGCCGCTGGCTTGCACGGTTTGCGCAACATCCGGCCTATGTGCCGATTAGCTGGAAACCGGTATAACCCGAAATGGATCAGGCCGGTTATCGGAACCGGCCTGTCTGTGTTTTGACTGTATGGGACGGGCTATTTCTTCATCGCCAGCGGTTGTACCGTGCCGCGATGCTTTGCCATCATTTCCTGTTCCTGGCGCGCGCCTGCCGCATCGGTCAGGAAGGTGAAAATGCCAAACCGTTCGCCTTCGGTCACAGGCATGGCTTCGTGCAGAAGCGAGCAGGAAAAAACCAGTGCGCCGCCTTGTGGCGGGGCATAAAGAGCCTGCCCATATTCCGGGAAATTGACCTGCCCACCCTTATAGGTCAGCGGGTTAAGGTTTAGCGAAACGGCAAAGCGACGATGGGCGGTAAAGGTTGTTTTATTGTCGCGATGTCGCCCGAAAAACCCTTTTTCCTTGCTGTGATAATTGCCAATGCGCAGGGCTTCCATGCTGGCGGTCTGAAACTGGAAGGCCTTGGCAATTTCGGGCAGCACCCGTTTGACGATGCGGTTTTTCACTTCGTTAAACAGCTTTTCATCCAAAAGGACGACGTCGTTGCGCACTTTCATTGCAACGTCGCCCGCCTGGTTGCTCTGGCTGCCCTTGGAAACATTATTCGCCTGTTTTTCGCCCGTGCGCCAATATGCCAGCAACTGGTCGCACAGCTCGGGTTCCAGCACATTATCCACCACCAAAACCGGGGCCTGACGCTGAATAACGCCTGATGCCGCCATATCGGCATGGGCCTGGCAATAGGCAACCGCCATTTCAAAGCCGTTCATGGGGGCATCGGGGCTTGAAAATACACCACCGAGCCTTCCGTCGGGGCGAATAACGACAAAGCCCTGATCGCTGATGTCAAAAACCGGCATCAGGCGGTTATCGGGGTCAAACATCACCGTGATATCGTCTGGCAATTGCCGTTTGAAATCCTCGTCAAGTGTACCTTTATGGCCAGGCACCACGAGAAAAAGCCTTATGGCTGCCTTCTTCATTTGTTCGGCAAATTGCACCGTCTTTGCCAGATCATCCGCAGAAGGCAGTTTTTTGCCGGTCCATAAAATCAGGCTGTCCCCGGCAATGCGCTGGTCGGTCAGGTCAATGGCAACATCATTGAGGCCGGGCAGGGCAATACGTGGAACAAGATCGCCTTTCTTGCAGGCAAGTACGGCTTTTGCGCTATTTGCGGCAGGTGCTTTTTTCGTCATGTTCAGGAAATCCGGCAATGCAGGCGGGTAGGAACATTATGCCGGATCATGCAAGGCTGCCCCCGGCAGCAGGATCATAGGAGGGCTTGCCAGCCCTTTGCAAGACAGGCTTTGCCGGAATAACGAAAATTTCACCGGCAAAGCCTGTAAATTGTCAAAACGTTCGATCAAACAGGATCAGGCAAAGAAACGTGTCAGGATGTCGTCATAAATCAGCACAAGATTATCGATATCTTCGACCATCGCATGTTCATCAACCTTGTGCATGCTTTGCCCGACCAGGCCAAATTCGGCAACTTCGCAATATTTTTGAATAAAACGGGCGTCTGATGTACCGCCGGTGGTGGACATTTCCGGCCGGTGGCCGGTGATTTTTTCTGACGCATCGGCAATCAGCCCGGCCAGTTTTCCCGGGGCGGATAAAAATGCTTCGCCGGAGATTTTGACCGTCAGGTCATGGGCACCCGCATGTTCGGCACAGGTATCGCGGATCCATTTTTCCAGATCAGTCCCCTGATGCAGATCATTAAAGCGGATGTTAAAGGCCGCGCTGATCTTGGCCGGAACCACATTGGTGGCGGGGTTGTTGGCATCAATGGTGGTGACTTCAAGATTGCTGGGCTGGAAATGCTCCGTACCGGTATCAAGCTCGCGCGAGGTCAGGGCATCGAGCACGCGAATGAGGCGGGGAACGGGGTTATCGGCCAAATGCGGATAGGCGACATGCCCCTGCGCGCCATATACCGTGATCCAGCCGGTAATCGAACCACGCCGCCCCACCTTCATCATCTGGCCCAGGTAATTGGGGTTGGTGGGTTCGCCGACCAGGCAGGCATCAAATTTTTCGCCCTGCGCATCGCACCATTCCAGAAGCTTGACGGTGCCATTGATGGCATCGGCTTCTTCATCCCCGGTGATCAGCAGGCTGATGCTTTCATCGAAATCCGGGTTGGCGGCCAAAAAACGCTCTAGCGCGCCAACAAAGCAGGCAATGCCGGTTTTCATATCGACCGCACCCCGGCCAAACAGGCGACCATCCACCACATCGCCGCCAAAGGGGGGCACGGTCCAGGCTTTTTCATCGCCCGCAGGCACCACATCGGTATGACCGGCAAAACAGAAATTCCGGCCCTTGCTGCCACGCCGGGCATAGAGATTATCAATGCGATCAAGGCCCTCTTCACTGAAAGTCTTGCGTTTGACGTCAAATCCAAGCTTTTCAAGGGCAGCTTGCAAGACATCGAGTGCACCGGCATCGGCTGGCGTCACGGAAGGACAACGGATCAGCGACTGGGCAAGTTTCAGGGCGGCAGACGGGGTGGGGGACGACATGGGGCACTCTCTTTGCGAAAAACGGTCAAGGATAGGCAAAGGGACGAAAATGCGCTTTGCACTTTCGTCCCTTATCATCAATCAAATTACGATCTGCGCGTGATCAGTCGCGCAGCAATTCATTGATCGAGGTTTTGGAACGGGTTTTTTCGTCCACCCGTTTGATGATCACGGCACAATACAGGCTGGGGCCGGGCTTGCCATTGGGCAGCGGTTTGCCTGGTAGAGAGCCCGGCACCACAACCGAATAGGCCGGAACACGGCCGACAAACACTTCACCGGTTTCACGGTCGATGATCTTGGTCGATGCCCCGATGAAAACGCCCATCGAAATGACGGCACCTTCTTCGACGATGACACCTTCAACAATTTCCGAACGCGCGCCGATAAAGGCATTGTCTTCAATAATCACCGGGCCTGCCTGCAGGGGTTCCAGCACGCCGCCAATACCGGCACCACCGGAAAGGTGAACATTTTTGCCGATCTGGGCACAGGAACCAACGGTGGCCCAGGTATCAACCATCACACCGCTATCAACATAGGCACCCAAATTGACAAAGCTGGGCATCAAAACCGTGCCTGGCGCGATATAGGCCGAACGGCGCACGATGCTGCCCGGAACGGCGCGAAAACCGGCCTTTTTGAAATCTTCATCGCCCCAGCCGGCAAATTTCGACGGTACCTTGTCCCACCAGTTGGTGTTTTCGCCCGGCCCGCCGGGGATGGTGGTCATGTCATTCAGGCGAAAAGACAGCAGAACAGCTTTTTTTGCCCACTGGTTGACAGTCCATTGGTCGTCGTTTTTTTCGGGTGATTTTTCAGCCACGCGCAATTCGCCGCTATCGAGAGCCTGCAGGGTCTGCTCGACAGCTTTGCGGGTTTCCCCCTGGGTGGCCGAGGTGATCTGGTCGCGGTTTTCCCAGGCGACATTGATCACGCCTTCAAGTTCATTCTTGTCCATGTATGGTCGTCCTTGCGGTGTGGCTGTTTTGATACGTCGCGCCGGAGAATGGGCAAAGCCCGGCGTCAAGTCAACTCCGCCCGTCTCGGTATTTTGACGGATTATAACTTTTTATCATTCCGGCATCATTGCGAAATCGCGACATATCTGTGGCGATTGGCAAAACCGGGATATGTCATCGCGTTGATTTGCTAACCAGCATTTCCAGAAAAACAGGCAGATTGTCCGTTCTATGGTCAATGCGTGGATCATCATTTCCTTTTCGGGCCCAGTCCGAATCGCTATGCACCCAAACGGTCGTCATGCCCATATCTTTTGCCGGCAGCAGGTTTTGCGCCATGTCTTCAAAATAAATCGCACATGTCGGGTCAATGCCGTCACGGGCAAGCAGGCGGTCATAGGGCTGCTGTTGCGGTTTGGGAATAAATTCGGCATCGACAATATCAAAGATGGTTTCAAAATGCTCGCTAATGCCCAGGCGGTCCATTACCCGGCTGGCATGACCGCGTGATGCGTTGGTGAAAATCACCTTGCGGCAGGGCAGGTTTGCCAGCGCCTGCGCAAGCACGGGCGAGGGCGCAATCACCGACAGGTCAATATCGTGCACCTTGTTCAAATAATCCGCCGGGTCGATCTTGTGTTCGAGCATAAGACCGCGCAGCGTGGTGCCATAGCGACGGAAATAATCTTTCTGGACGTGATAGGCCTGTTCTGGCGGCAGGCCAAGGTAATCGCCAACATACTTTCCGATCAGGGTCGAAACCTGGGAAAAAAGATCACAGCTTGAGGGATAGAGCGTATTATCAAGGTCAAAAATGAGAACGCTGTCCTGGGTAACGACCGGAAAGGTGGCGGAGTCTTTTGTCGAAAGAATGTGCATAAAATCTTTTTCCACTGGTTCGGGGCTTGAAAAAGACCGGGATCATCCGGATATCACCGGGACGGGCCAATAAAGACCGGGTTTGATCGGATATATCAGTCATAGCCGGTCCGGGCGGCGGGATGAAGAACAAACAGCATTTTAATGAACGCAAACATAGCCTGAAACTGTCGGGTTGCAGTGAAACCTGAATTGGTTTTATCGTAAAAATTCGTGATGGCCGGTTGCCAGACAGATAAAATTCGACATGACAGTGCCGTTTTGGCGTGCGAGGGGTAGTTGACCAACAGTCTTAAGAAACATGCGTCATCCTTGCGCAATGAACGCAACCGTTTTGCCGCACTGGCATTTGTTTGGGGCGATCTTTTGCTGGAACTGGACGAGGATTTCCGGATCGTTTTTGCATCCGGCGCGTCCGAGGGTATTTTGGGTCTTCGGACCGAGCAGATCGAAGGGGGCGCCTTTGTGGATCTGCTCGCCAGTCATTTCAGACCGCTGGTCAGCGAAATGCTGCAGGTGGCCCGCCGTCGTGGCCGGATGGATAACGTCCTGGTGCGATTTGTCCGCCCTGATGAACGTATCAGCCCGCCAGTCTCCCTGACGGGATATTTTTTGCCCGATCTGGATGGCCATTTTTTTGTGGCCTTGCGCGTTACGGTCAATTCGTTGCCGCATGATGTTTTACAGTCGATCAAGCGTGACGGTTCAACCGGCCTGCTGGACGAAGAAAGCCTGTCGCGCGTTGTCACGGAACGCCTGATGGCGCAACGCGAAACCGGGCAGAACCAGAAATTCTCGCTTTTTACCCTGAATGCGTTTGAACCGCTGTGTGATCGCATGGAAACGGTGGCCCGTGACGAAATGCTCTCGACCATAGGGGCGTTTTTTCGCGCGCATTCCATTGCCGGGGATACTGCCGGGCGCATCAATACCAACCAGTTTGGCATGTTGCATAATCCCGAAGTGCGTATTGGCGACCTCGAGGACCGTATCACCCAGTGTGTGCGCGATGCCGACCCGCAAGGCCAGGGGGTTGTCGTACGGACATCGGAAACCGATTTTACCGCCCATGCCATGCCCCCGGGCGATCTGGCGCGCGGTGTTTTATATTCGATCCGGCGGTTTTGCGATAAACAGGAACACAATTTTACCTTTTCGCGTCTAAGCGGGCATATGCCCAATCTGGTCAATGATACCTTCGGCGCGATGCGTGATTTTGGTCAACGGGTGGACCGGCTGGAATTTGATGCGGTTTATCAGCCGATTGTACGTCTGCCCTCGGCAGAAATTCATCATTTCGAGGTGCTGGTCCGGTTTTATCGCGAAGATGGCGAATTGATCCCAACCGACAAGCTGATCATGTTTGCCGAACAGGTCAATATGATCCACCGGCTGGATCTGGCGATGTTGCGCCGGACCCTGAAATGGATTGACCGTCAGCTTGATGAAGGCATTGATGCGCGTGTTGCGGTTAATGTTTCGGGGATCAGTCTGGTTAATCCGGATTTTTGCCGTTCGGTGATCGCCTTGTTCGAGCGCAGCAAAAAAGCCCTGCCGCAATTAATGATCGAGATTACCGAAACAGCCGAAATTACCGATCTTGAACAGGCGTCGCGCTGGCTGGCACGTTTCAGACAATATGGTGTCGAAATTTGTCTGGATGATTTTGGAACTGGTGCCGCCAATTTCAGCTATCTCAGCGCGATGGAAGTTGATTATGTCAAAATCGATGGACCTTCGATTCATCAGTCGCTGAAAACCCAGAAAGGCCGGGCCTTTTTGCGTTCTCTTGTGGGGCTGTGTCACCAGTTGGGGGTCGAGGTGGTGGCGGAAATGATCGAAACCGACGACATGCGTGATCTTGTCACCAAGGCCGGGTTCGATTTTGCCCAGGGCTATCTGTTTGGTAAGCCTGAAAAGGATATTACCAGCTGGACACCCGCAAAAACCTATCGTCA
>NZ_JPWH01000024.1 GCF_003326755.1 Thalassospira profundimaris
TCCTTGCTTTCAGTGGGCCGTCCATACATGGGAAATGTGGGAGCAGATAGAGCTGGCGCAACGCATCGCGGGCATAGGCGGATTCCAGATTGTCCTCGGGCCGGAACAGCCCCTGACCGCCGGTCTGGCGCTGGCCGCGGGTGATCGCGCCCAGCGTGTCGAGGCGGCGGGCGATGGTAGAGAGAAAGCGCTTCTCGGCCTTGACGTCCGTGGCGATGGGTCTGAACAGCGGCGGCTGAGCCTGATTGGTGCGGTTGGTGCGGCCCAGCCCCTGAATGGCGGCATCTGCCTTCCAGCCCGGCTCCAGGAGGTAATGCACGCGCAGCCGCTGGTTTTTCGCCGAGAGTTCGGCGTGATAGCTGCGCCCCGTGCCACCCGCATCCGAGAACACGAGGATGCGCTTCTGGTCATCCATGAAGGCCGAGGTCTCGGCAAGATTGGCAGAAGGTGCACGGTTCTCGACCGCCAAACGCGCCGATGCCCCGTCGCCCTTGCGCACGATCCGGCGCGAGCGGCCCGTGACCTCCGCCACCATATCCGTGCCGAAGCGCTGGACAATCTGATCGAGCGCCCCCGGCACGGCGGGAAGCGAACCCAGCTGCTCCAGCATCTCGTCGCGCCGCGCTACGGCTTCGCGGCTTTCGACCGGCTGACCATCGCGGAAGACGGGGCGTGACGAGAGGTTCCCCTCGCCATCGGTAAACGGCTCATAGAGCTGTACCGGGAAGGAATGCTGCAAATACGAGCCAACATATTCCCTCGGGGTGACATCGACGGAAATATCGCTCCATTCCTCGGTCGGGATCTCGGAAAGCCGCCGTTCCATCAGGGCTTCGCCGGTCGAGACGATCTGGATGACGGCGGCATGGCCCGCTTCCAGATCGGCCTCGATGGACCGGATCAGGGTCGGGGTTTTCATGGAAGTCAGCAGATGGCCGAAGAAGCGCTGTTTGGTGCTCTCAAAGGCCGAACGGGCGGCGGATTTGGCCTGCCGGTTCAGCGTTCCCTCGCTGCCGGTGATGTTGGCGGCTTCCATTGCCGCGTCCAGATTGTTGTGAATGACGGCGAAAGCCCCGGCGTAGGCATCATAGATGCGGCGCTGTTCATCCGTGAGCTGATGCTCGATCAGTTCATATTCAACGCCATCATAGGAGAGCGAGCGGGCGGTATAGAGGCCGAGGGATCGCAGATCGCGGGCCAGCACTTCCATGGCCGCAACGCCACCGGCTTCGATCGCCTCAACGAACTCGGCGCGGGTCTGGAACGGAAAATCCTCACCGCCCCAGAGGCCAAGGCGCTGCGCATAGGCGAGATTGTGAACTGTGGTGGCGCCGGTCGCCGAGACATAAACCACGCGGGCGTCGGGCAGCGCGTGCTGAAGCCGCAGGCCCGCACTTCCTTGCTGCGAGGCGGCGACATCACCGCGTTCTCCTTTTCCGCCACCGGCATTCTGCATGGAATGGCTCTCGTCGAATATGATGGCTCCATCGAAATCGGACCCCAACCATTCGACGATCTGCTTGACGCGCGAAACCTTCTCGCCCCGGTCGTCGGAGCGTAGCGTGGCATAGGTGGTAAAAAGGATGCCTTCCGACAACGTGATTGGCTTGCCTTGCGGGAAGCGTGACAGAGGCGTGACAAGCAGCCGTTCCATGCCGAGCGCCGACCAGTCGCGCTGCGCGTCCTCGATCAGCTTATCGGATTTGGAGATCCAGATCGCCTTGCGCCGACCGCGCAGCCAGTTGTCGAGAATGATGGCGGCGGACTGGCGTCCCTTGCCAGCGCCGGTTCCATCACCGAGCATGAAGCCCCGGCGAAAGCGGATTGATCCCGCAGCATCCTCGGGCGCAGCGCTCACATTGTCGAAATGCTCGTCCACGGTCCATGCGCCGGCGAGATGATCGGCATGGGCTTCACCGGCATAGATCACCGTTTCAAGCTGGGCGTTCGACAGACGCGCGCAGATGTCAGCGGGCAGCATGGGCCGGTAGGAGGGCTTCGGCGGTGCGACCGAGGCCATGGCGGCGGATTGCACCAGTTTGGTCGGATGCGGCTGCGCGCCAGCAATGCGCAGCGATTGCAGCGCATATTCCTCATAGATCGCGTCGGACAGGCGAGCGCCTTCGGGTGGCGTCCAGTCCACGGTCTCATAGGCGAGTTCGACGCCCTCGGGATCTTTGGCGGGAGCAGCGACAGGCCGAGCAGCAGTCGCGCGGGCCAGATAGCCCCGCACGGTTTTCGGCGCGGCGGTCGAAGCGGGAAAGACGATCTTCGGTAGTGATACCGGCAGGCGCTGCGGGACCAGCGCCTCGATCCATCCGATCAGCGTGGCTACATCGGGGGCGATTCCCGGTGAGGTCGGAAAACTCGCCGGATATTCGGCGGGTAATTTGTCGATCACGGTCAGCCGCGTGTCGATCGTGGTGCCGTGCTTTGCATAGACCGCGCCATCGACGGCGGCGCTGAACACCACGCGACCACGGGCCTGCAAGCGGATGAACGCGTCCCGCCATGCCGGAGCTTCGGGGCCAAAGCCAGCGCCGGTGATCGTCACCAGCCGACCGCCCGGAGCAAGACGGGCCAGCGCCGAGGCGACATGGCGAAGCGCAGCATCCGCCATCCGTCCCTCGACATTGGCCATTACCGAGAATGGCGGGTTCATCAGCACCACCGACGGCACGGCCTCCGGTGCCAGATGATTGTCGATCTGGGCGGCGTCGCATCGGGTGACGGGACAGGCCGGAAAGAGGGACGAGAGAAGATCGGCGCGGATCTCGGCGAGTTCATTGAGGATCAGCGAACCGCCGGCAGTCTGTGCCAGGATCGCCATCAGGCCGGTGCCAGCCGAGGGCTCCATCACCCTATCATCAGGCGTGATGGCGGCAGCCGTCAGAGCGGCAAGGCCGAGCGGGATCGGCGTCGAAAACTGCTGGAAGCTCTGGCTTTCCTCGGAACGCCGGGTCTGCGTGGGCAACAGCGCCGCGATCTTTGCCAACACGGAAATCCGTGCAGCCGGAGACGCGGCTTTACGGAAAAGCGCCTTTCCGTATTTGCGTAAGAAAAGGACGGTAGCGACCTCACCGGCCTCATAGGCGAGCTTCCAGTCCCAGGCGCCGGTAGCGTCCGACGCGCTGAAAGCCGTTTCCATCGCACCGCGCAATGTCACGGCATCGACGCGCTGACCGCGTTCGAGATGGGGGAGCAGATGATTGGCCGCAGCCAGGATCGCTGGCGCAGCCGCCAGCGGCGTGACCGGATCGGCCACGGGGAAAACCATGTTCATGTCGGGAACCTCAGGAGAGTGGGAAGGACAAGCCCGGACGGCGCTCTCTCTCTCGACCGCCCTGACCTGACCACTTCCGGCCCACCTCTCACTCTCAAAGCGCAGCATAAAAAAAGCGCCCCCACCGGACGGCGGGGCGCTTGGCAGTGTCTTCCCGGGATCATCCGAAGCGGCGACCGGCTTCGGTAAAGGTGTATTCATTGGCAGCGATGGTTTCATCGACCACTCCGTCCGAGGACAGATAATCATATTCGCGCTCAAGCTGGCGGTAGAGCCAGCGGGCCAGATCGCGCAGCGCCTCGATGATCGTCTCCTCGGTATCGGCGGTCATGTCCTGCCCGGTCGGGCTGTCGCGCTCGGCCGAGATCGACATGCAGTATTCGTGGTAATAATGGCCGCGATGACTGACTTCGGCGCGAAGCTGGTAGAAATTGCGCCGCTGGACCGTCTGCAGGGCATCGGCGATGCGATGCAATTCGGTGTCCTGTGGTGCGTGCTCCCGAATAAGGCGCGGAGCATCCTTCGGGTAGGAATACCAGGATTCAAAGCACGCGCCGTCCCCCTGCGAGGAAAAGCCCCGGAACCAGATGCAGGGGTCTTGCCGTGTGCCGCCGCCCATCAACCGGACGGTTCGGGTCTTGAGGTTCAGCCCGAGGATTTCCGCAATACGCTGGAAATCCTCGTAGACGGTATCGTACCAGTCATAATCTAAGCCGCCCTCGCGATACCAGGCGCGAGCCTTCTCCCTCGCCGCATCGGACAGTTCGTCGAACCGATAGACGGTGGTTTCGATGATGTCAGGCATAGGGGTCGCCTCCGTCCAGCACAGTGGACAGCCAGCCATCGGTATAGATCCAGTCCACCGTTTCGCCGGTAGCAAGATCAAGGACATGCGCGCCGCCGCCGAAGCCGTCGATTCTCGGCCGAGAGCAACTGTTTGCGTATTGAAGGCCCTATAGACCCGTCAGACCAAACTCGGTGGCGCAGCGTTTGACGAACTGGATGACATGCTCGGGATCGCCGGTGACGTCATCACCCATCCAGAGCTGAGTGCCACCATGTTCTGGCTGGATGGAGAGCACGAAGCCGTCCGATGGCGGATCTTCGGCGGCAGTGTCATCCGCCAGTGCGTTGTAGAGATCGAGTGCGCGGGCAGCGTTTTCGGGGGTGCCCACGTCAAGCAGGCAAGAAAAGTGCGTGAAATAGTCGGCCATGATGGTCTCCTGAGAAGACATCGCCCGATGCACGACCGGGCCGAATGGGTAAAAAATGATGAAGCTCATGCGACCTGTGGCAGGCGGAGCAAATCAGCCGCGGCGTCGCGCCAGAAGGGATCGACCAGTCGGGCCTCCAGCGCAGCGGCGCGGTAACGCAGCCGTCGCGCCTCGGCGGGATCTGATGCCCGGAATGCCATACCGCGCAGGCGGCTGGCCTCGGTCACGATCCTGCGTGCCTCGGCATCGGATGCGACCGGCTGTTGCCAGAGGATAATGCCGGCGCGGATTTCACCGGCGAGGACCAGGCGCTGATCGCGGTCCTGAATGAGCATGACGCGCGGCTGGAAATACGGAAAGCTGTCCGGCCCCGTGCAAATATCACCGCACGACAGGCGCAAGGCCCCGGCCTGAATGGCCTCTTCCGGTGATGGGCGTTCCCCAAGCGAGATCACGCGGTCAAAGCTATTCGCCGCGTCACTGGCGTCATAGCTGGCCACACCGAGGCACGAAATGCGCAGCGGCAGCTTTTGCGACCGATAAAGCGCGGGCAGAACATCGGCCGCCAGAATATGACCGATGGAGCGGAAGGTTTCGGAACGGGCAAACGTCATCGGGATCACTCCATGACGGGCGCCGGTGAGCCTCTCTCTCCGGCCTTCAACCCGTCACGGCCGAACGGCCCACACTCTTCCTCTCTGACCGGGCTTGTTCCCGGTTCCGCCGCCGACGATGGGGGACCATCGTGAGGCGCCGACGGCCCGAAGCGCGGGTCTCCGCGCTCGGGCCGTCGGGGATGAGGCGCTTTCGCGCCTTACTCCCACGGGTCCAGCTCCAGCTTCACCATGTCGTCGTCGCCGTCGAACTCGGCGGCGGGGCAAGCGGCGTGGGTGCCGTCTCCGGCCTGGAACACGACGATCACGACCATCAGAGTGGTGGCGAGGCTGGCGGCGAAGGCGGTGGCATCTGCATAGGACATGGGTTCCGGCTCCTGTCTTTGGAGGCGAGGGACCATCCCCCGCGCGACAGGTGCCCGAAGTGTCTGACCGGATCTGCAATCACCCGAGGGCGTTCGGACTTTTTCCGAATCCCCGAGGGCGGCACGCGAAGCGTCAAGCCGACCCCTTCGGGGTTGAATGTCAAAGAGACGGATCGGACCAAGGTTTGCGAATGGAAGCGGGGTTGGTTTTTCGCATCTGACAGGTGCCGGATATCCCTTGCAGATGCTTCGCCCGGCCAACCCTTGCCGCCGCATCAACAGAGGAACCGCGTTACAAGCCCGAGACGGAACCGAACCCATGGCACGCGCCTTCATGGGATGACGGGGACATGGTGAAGTTGGAACTGGAGCCGCCGCGTGACCCTCCGCCCCCTGTACACGGTATGACGGTCATGCGACCTGACCGTTTGATGGACGGAGGTGCGACAGTGGTTCTGAAGGCCAGGTCACAGCGCTCGAATGATGTAAATACAGGGCGATCCGCCGGGCAAAGCCCCGCAACGCGCACCTGTGGGCACAACAAATATGCCCATGTGCGACTTGTTTCGATCACGCCGATCTTTCCAAAACCGCGAGAGTCAATTAGGATTCGACGAAAAGACAGACGACTGGGGCGACGCGGTGTCAAATGCGAAACAGATACTGGCGATGCTCAGAAGCCAGGCGGAAGGCGATGAAGAACAGTTCTTCTCCATCGCGCTTCAGGTTGCGGCTGGCGAGGCGCGCCAAGGACACCGTGCGACCGCAGAGGATATCCGTGCGGCAGTGGATGCCGCACGTTCACAGCGCGGCACGCGGGCGTCTGTCCCGATCGCCTTTTCTCGACCCCGTGGAGACCTCGACAGCCTTCTCGATCTGCGGGACCCGCAGATCCATCTTGCCGATGTGGTGCTGAATGCAGACGTGAAAGGTCATCTCGAAGCGGTTGTGCTTCAGCAACAGCGTCGGGATTGGCTCCGGGAACATGGGAAGACACCGAGCCGCCGCCTCCTCTTTGCCGGACCTCCGGGATCGGGGAAGACGATGACCGCCGAGGCGCTCGCGGGCGAACTCCATCTTCCTCTGTTCGTGATCCGCCTAGAAACCCTGATTACGCGCTTTATGGGGGAAACGGCCGCCAAACTGCGTCTGGTTTTCGACGAAGCGCAGAAGCGCAGAGGTGTTTATCTCTTTGATGAATTCGATGCCGTGGGCAGCGACAGGTTGGCGACGAATGATGTCGCGGAAATGCGGCGGGTACTGAACAGCTTCCTGCAGTTCATGGAAGAGCCTTCTGCGACCGACAGTGTTCTGGTGGCTGCCACGAACCACCCCTCTCTTCTCGACCGCGCGTTACTACGGCGCTTCGATGAAGTTCTGCAGTTCGAGATGCCATCAGCAGATGAAGTGCGCGCCATTATCAAGGCCCATCTGTCGCCGATGAAATATCCCAAGATCAATTGGAAAACCATTGTTGCCGCGGCCACCTGCCTCAGTCAGGCGGAGATTGTCCATGCAGCAGAAGAGACCGTGAAAGCGGCAATCCTTTCAGAACGAAATCAGATTTCCACCGCCGATCTGACGCGCGAACTTCGCAAACGCCAGGCCATGAGAACGGTGTTCTCTGAAGAACAGGGACACATTGGCTGAGTACGAGCACCGACATATCGACCTGAGCGGTCTTTCGACTATCCGCAATTACAAGTCCCCAGGCAGTAGCGCCCGACAACGGCCGCTTCAGCGTATCCGTGAGGAACATGGGCAGCGCATTGTCGGCGAGCTGGAAGCCGCCTTCGAGGCGTCTGATCTCGGACGAGAGGATTTGGGGGCACCCGAGGGAATTCCAGCATCGGACGGCGTCTACCTTGAGGTGGAGCTCGCACCCTCTGTGGGGCCGACCACGCTGGAGAAGACGCGCGAGGGGACACGCCAGGGCGCCGTCACACTTTCCGAAACAGGCGCCCGTCGCATCGCCCTCTTCGTCCCTGACGAAACCAGAGATGTCTTTGAGGCGGTTTTCAGGGATTACGCCTTTACGGAAGTAGACGAAGGTGCCGAGGCCCCGAAGAAGTCCCGCGTCGAGCCTGTCGAGCATATCCGCGCCGCGCGCTTGCGAACGTTCTGGCGCGACGATCCTCTGGCTCTGCCCGATGATCCGCAGGCGGAAATGTGGTGGGCCTTATGGTGTTTTGCCGACCGCCTCGAACGTGTTGAGACCAGCGCTCAGCGGCTCGGCCTGACCGTCGGGGGAGAAGACAGCTGGCTGCACTTCCCCGAAGTCGTGGTTCTTCCAGTGCATGGGCGCAGAGCAGCGATCGAGATGCTGCTGTTTTCAACGGGAGGCATTTCCGAGATCCGGCGAGCGAGCGATACGCCGACGGTATTCACGGATGAACTCGAGGAGATGGCGAACGCGTTCGTGGATGATCTGGCCGAAAGGATCACCTGGCCAGGCCGCGACGTGCCCGCGGTTTGCCTCCTCGATACGGGTGTGAACCGCGGCCATCCGCTGATTGAACCTGCCCTAGCTCCCGGTGACATGCACGCTGTGCATGCAGATTGGGGGGTGGATGATGATAGTCCCAGCGGGCATGGATCCGGAATGGCCGGGCTGGCGCTCCACGGCGACCTGACAATGCCGTTGGGAGATGCGTCGCATCCAATGCTTGCGCATCGCCTCGAGTCCGTCAAAATCCTTCCGCCGGACGGCTTCGAGCAGAATGATCCCGGCTCCTATGGTGCGATCACAACCTCCGCCAGCTCGCTTCCGGAGATATCGGCTGCCGAGCGGCCGAGGGTCTTTTGCATGGCCGTGACGAATGAAAACCGGTCGGGAGCGGAGCCAACGGCTTGGAGCTCTGCTCTCGACCAGATCTCGGCGGGCGTGGACGCAATCGAGGAAGGCCCGGACCATATTCGGCGCCTTTTCGTCCAGGCGATCGGCAACATCGCGGACAGCTCGCGCGCCGAGGACATTGCCGATGGCGACGCGTTTCCGGGAGAAGATCCTGCACAGGCATGGAATGTCCTAACGGTCGGCGGCACAACTCTGAAATCAGAAATCGCAGAAGCCGGTTACCGAGACTGGCGCGGATGGTCTCCTCCCGGGGACCGCAGCCCCTACAGTCGGACGAGCGCGCTTTGGCGCGCGGGGCAGTCACCGATCAAGCCGGAGATCGTCTTTGAAGCTGGAAACCGCGCGCTGAGCAGATCAGGGCTCGAAGCACTGTCCGGCCTCCCTTCCCTCTCGGTGCTCACCACGGCGAAATCGATCGCTCCGCATCCGGTGACACCGTTCTGGGCAACCAGCGCAGCGACAGCGCAAGCGGCACGGCTTACGACGCGGATCATGGCTGAGCACCCGGAGTATTGGCCAGAGACCATCCGCGCCCTGACCGTGCACAGCGCCCGGTGGACGCCGCATATGCTTACGGAATTCAACGCGACCGCGTCAAAGTCGGACAGAAAGGCGCTCGCAAGAAAATACGGATACGGGGTACCGGATGTTCGGCGCGCCCTTGCTTCGGCCCGCGATGATCTTGCGTTGGTCGCCGAGCAATATATCCAACCGTTCCGGGTCGAGAATGGCAGCGTGCGCTTCTCGGATGCTCATGTCTACCGCTTGCCCTGGCCCCGACAAGTCCTTGAGGATTTGGGCGACCAGCCTGTGCGCCTCAAGGTGACGCTCTCATATTTTGTCGAGCCGAACCCAAGCTTTGCAAGCGCGATCGATCCTGCCCGATATCAGTCTTTTGGGCTGCGCTTCGACCTCAAGCGGGCACGCGAAACTGACGGGAATTTCCTGCGCCGGGTGAACAAGGATGACCGTGGCGAAAACGACCCTCGCCCTATCAACGAAGGCAATGACGGCTGGTTCTTCGGACCGAAGTCGATCTCAGCCGGCTCCATTCACATGGATATCTGGGAGGGCAGCGCTGTCGAGCTCGTGGAGCGCGATTTCCTCTATGTCTACCCGATCTCGGGCTGGTGGCGAGAAAGGCGAGCCCTGGGGCGAGCGGACAGCAAGGCCCGTTATGCGCTCGTTGTCGGCATCGAGACCGCGGAGGTCGACGTCGATCTGATGACGCCCATCCAGACCGAAGTTGCGGCGTTGCTTCAAACTGGAGTTGATATCGAAATCTAGTTTGTGTTCTTGCTGAGACGACATGCTCTGTTCTGCGAGCGCCTTTGGGTCATTAACATCTGACATCACGGGCAAAATGACGCCTTTTACATCTAGGCTACATTTCGCAGGCCTTTAGGCGCCAGACTGACAGCGACAACGAACAGTAACGGTCATCCACCCTGCCTCGCCGCCCATTGCAGGCCAAGCGCATAGGCCCCGGCAGCACTCACCAGCGCCCCCACCAGCACCGTCAGCGCAAGGATCGTCCAGCTGATCCAGTCCACGCCCAGAATGAAGAAATTGTCATTCCAGATGCCCCAGACCGGAATAGAGGGGCGCCACAGGTGAACTTCGGAGAAGGCCGCGCCGACCAGCAGACCGTTGATCATTGTCGCAACGCCCGCGCCCTTGCCGCGCCACAAAAGCGCCAGTGCGATCAGGCTCGGTACATAGACGGACACATTCACCAGCCAAAGCTGCGCGCTGATGGTATAGCACCAGTTCGCGGCCTGCCGAACGTGATCGCTGTCGTGGATAACGATCATCGCAATCATGGCGATATTGGCCCAGAGAATGGTTTTCCGGGCGCGGGTGCTCAGGACTTCTGAGCAGGTTCCATCCTGTGTCGCACTATCAGTCATGGGCGGGCCTTGCAGGTCAGATCGGGCTGAGGCAGATCAAGTAGGTCGGCCCAGACGGGCGCGCTCTCTTTGGACAGGGCTTCGATATGTTTGAGCGCGGGCAGACCGTAGTTGGCGGGATCGAAGATGCGAAATTCGGCATCTGAGGAGGCAAAGACCTCCGCATAGCGTCGCACCGCAACCGGCGGGACGACGACATCGTCGGCGGCGACGCAAATACGGATGTCCTTGCCCTCGATGCTGTAATTCGGCTCCGGCAGGGTGACACCGATGTCCGAGGCGTAGAAATCGCGCCGGGTGCACCATCTGCGCCACTGCCAATAGACACCGGCGGGCAGATCGGCCCCTAGCGACAATCGTTTACCCGGCATATAGCCCGCAAGGGCGGTCGCCACGGGGCCAAGCGCGAACCAGAAGGCTAGAACCTTGGGCCGGTAGCTCCAGGGATGGTCGGTATAATGTCCGATCCCGGCTCCGATGGTGGTGATCCGCGTGACGCGGTCGGGCAGGTTCTGGAACGGAAGACCAAGCCCGCCCAAACTGTGCCCGAGCACCCACAAGGGGCCTGTCGGAGCCAGTTTGGCCAGCGTATCGAGTGCTGCGGTCTGATCGTGCACGGCCCAATCCGCGAAATTCGCCTGACTTTCGCGCATCGGTCGGGTCTGGGACGCGCCGAAGTCTCGATAGTCATAGGTCAGGACATTGATCCCGCGCGCGGAAGCCCAAGCGGCGAAATGGCGGTAAAAGCGCTGCGGCACACCAGTGGCCCCGTGCAGCAGCAGACTGGCCCGGGGTGCATCGGATGCCGGATACCAGGTCCCGATAAGTGTGGCTCCGTCCGCCGGAATGGTGATTGTCTGCGCGGCCTGTTCCAAAACTCTCGCTTTCCTTGCATTCTTCCTCTGTATTGGACCGACTGGTCTACGCAATCAATAGACCAATCGGTCCAATGGCGCTATCTGTTTTGTCATGAGTGACCCAACGTCTCGCGACAAGCTGATCCGCACCGCCTCGAACCTCTTTCGCCAGAAGGGGTATTCGGGCGTTGGTCTTTCGGAGCTTCTCAAAGAGGCGGGGCTCCCGAAAGGGTCGCTCTATTACCATTTCCCGAACGGCAAACAGGAATTGGCCGAAGCCGCGACACGCTGGGCCGGGGCGTGGCTGGAACGGTTGCTCGATACGACCTTCGCGCAGGCCGAAAGCTTTGACGAAGGTGCGCTCATGGTCTGCGACGCCATTGCCTCCGAGGTGACGTCGCAACCTCATGTCCCGGCCTGTCCCGTGCTCAGCATCCTGCAAGCCGCCCCGCTGGAACCGCGTCTCCAGATCACCGCGCAGGAGGTCTATGGCAGCTGGACGAAATGTATCGAGAAACACGCCAAACGGTTGGGTCATCCCCGGCCCAACGACGCCGCCTTTTCTTTGCACTGCAAACTCCAAGGGGCGTGGATCATCGCCTTTGCCCAGCAATCCAACGCGCCCTTCGCCCAACTGGCGCGAACATTAGATCAAAAGCTCTGATGTCAGACCTAGGGAAGCACTTATCATTTTTGATATCTGCGGGCATCAGGGTTCTCCAAAGAAAAAGCCCGGTCACGAGGACCAGACAAGTTGCGGAAACGGAAGAGATGAGGCGGGGCAGCGAACGCCGCCCCACCTGAAGATCATTCGGCGGCGACCATTGGCTGCTCCTCGTCCTCCGTGGCGTCTTCATCCTCGCCATCGCCGGCAAGGAATTCAGGCAGATCATCCGCCTCAGTGTTGACCCCGGCATCCATCGCGATATCGGCATCGCGATCCACCATGCGCAGCGGCTCCGGAAGCCAGCCGGTTTCGGCCAGCAGGCGCTCGGCTTCGGTGGCCATGTCGCTCTTCTTCAGATGGTCGATGAGCTGGGCCGCCCGCTCGCCAGCGCCCTCGCGCACTGCCTCGATGATCCGAGGCTTTGTCACGCGGCCGAGATAGTTGGCGACGGTCGGGCGCCAGCCCACCGCCACCATGTCGAGGCCCGTCGCCCGCGCCAGCCGGTCGGCCTGGGACAGGCGCAGGTCGAGCCCGTGCTGGCTGACGCCCATGCCGCCATAGGGGTTGGGCTTCTCGTGCAAGGCGTTGACGCCGAAACTGACGCAATGGGCGAGCAACTCCATCCGGGTGTCATCGTCCTGATCGACCAGCCAGTCCCAGAGCGCAGCATCGTCAGCGGGGATATGATCGCCCCAGCGTTCATGCCGATCCTGGATGGACTTCGCCGAGGCGCTTTCGCCCAGATCGTCGGCCTGTGCCGGGAAATGAACTTCCCGGACATGGGCCTCCAGGCAACCTCTGGTGGAATGCGGCAGAAAGCAATCGGTGACCAACCGATGCAGGAGCGCCGTCATCGCCACATGCGGGTTCATCGCCACAACGTCCCGGAGCGCCAGCGTGCGGTGCGCGGTCAGTTCGCTGACGAGCCGATCGGGCAGCGGCCGGATGGTCTCAAGCTCTTCGTCCTCCTCGGGTTCGGTGGCCGTACCACCCACCGTAATGACAGCGCGCTGCAAACCACCGGACTCGCCGCCCTCGGGAGAACACCCATCGGCACCCTGCCCTTCCTGACCTTCCACCGCCTCGTCGTCGGCACGGATATAGCCGCGCTCGACGGCGAGTTGGCCGTCGTGACGAATGCTGAGGAAGACACCGGCACGGGCCATCTGGTCCGCGTCATACCGCATCGGACGGGCCTCGAAGGCCTCCAGCGCCTCCTCGATCTCGCCGAGGCGAGCATCAACCTCGTCGGGGAACTCGTCAGCCTCAGCATATTCCGCCTCCAGCGCGTCGAACTCGTCCCGCAGCTTTTCGCGCTCGGCGCGTTCGTCATCGGTCAGATCGACTGTGGTGCCGGTCAGGCGACGCAGGCCACTGGTATGGCCATAAGGGAAATCCGCCGCGACCTCGATCCACTTCCAGCCCTCGGCGGCGATGGTTTCTGCCTCTGCCTTCAGCTTCTCGCCGACCAGCCGGTCGAGCAGCACCGGGTCCTGGAGCCAGCCGCCATCGTCCTGCTGGAAGAGATCGCGCAGCACATAGCCGCTCGCCGCCTCATAGGTCTCGATGCCGACGAAGAGAGCCCGCTTGTCGGAGGCCCGCACCGTGGTCTCGGTTAGCATACGCCGGATCGTGTAAGGCTCCTTCTGCCAACCATCCTTGATCGCCGCCCAGACCTGTTCCTGCCGGGCATGGTCGTCGGAGATTGTGAAGGCAATGAGCTGTTCAAGCGTCATGCCGTCCTCGGCATAGATCTCGAGCAGCGCCGGCGAGACCGAGACCAGGCGCAGGCGCTGCTTCACCACCTTGGCATCGACGAAGAAGGCGGCGGCGATTTCCTCCTCGCTCATGCCCTTCTCTCGCAGCACCTGGAAGGCGCGGAACTGGTCGAGCGGATGCAGCGGCGCGCGTTCGATATTCTCGGCGAGTGAGACCTCGTCGATCAGGATATCGTCTCCGGCGTCCGAGACGATGCAGGGCACCGGTGCGGTCTTGTTGAGGCGCTTCTGCTTGACCAGCAGTTCCAGCGCCCGGTAGCGGCGGCCGCCAGCCGGCACCTCGAAAAGGCCGGTTTCCTGCCCCTTGGCATCGAGCTCGGGCCGGACATGCAGGGACTGGATCAGCCCACGCCGGGCAATGGACTCGGCCAGTTTCTCGACCGAAATGCCGGCCTTCACCCGCCGGACGTTGGACTGGCTGAGCACCAGCTTGTTGAAGGGGATGTCGCGCGAGGACGACAGGGTGATTTTCTGCGTGGCAGTGGCCATGTCAGTGTCTCCATGACGGACGCCGGGGAGCCTCTCTCTCCGGCAACCAGCCCGTCATGAAACCTCCACCCTCCTTTCCCTCTCATGGCCGAGCCGCATATGAACACGCAGACCCATCAGAACTCACCGCGGGCACGCAAGCTGATCTCCCGGCCAGCACCGGTGATGATGTGGTCGTGCAGCATCACCCCTAGGGACGCACAGGCATTTCGGATTTCCTTCGTCATCGCGAGGTCGGCGGCTGAGGGCTCGGGATCACCGGCCGGATGATTGTGGACGATGATCAGCGCCGAGGCATTGAGCGCCAGGCAGCGCCGCAGCGCCTCCCGGGGATAGACCGGGACGTGATCGATGGTGCCGATGGCGAGGCACTCGTCTGAGATCAGCCGGTTCCTCCGGTCGAGATAGAGGGCATGGAAACGCTCCACATCGCCCCTGATGGTGAGGGCACAATAATCGAGCACCGATTGCCAGGACGACAGGACAGGGTTTTGATTGAGGTGGCGCAGCAGGATCTGCCGGGCCTCGTAGACCACGGCTTGCTCTTGGGCGGAGAACCGCAGCGGCTGCGGTTCGATGGCGGGTGTTCTCGTGTTTCGTGTCATGGTGCTGTTCTCCGACGGGCAGTCGGCCGGGCGCCGAACTTTCACCGTGTCACGAGGAGAAGCGCCGCCCTCTTCCTTCGAAGAGAGCGGCGCCGAAGCTGAAGAGCGTGGATCTCAGGAACGCCGGGGCTCCGCATCGGGGCGTGTCCCGCCTGGCAGACGGCCCGAGCGATAAAGCAGGCGCTCGGCATCGCGAATGCTGCCGGCATCGCGGGCGGCCTCGGCCCAGACCGAGATCGGGAAGTCCCCCGTGAAGAGCAGATCCCGCTCGATGCCCATGCCGAAGGGCAGCCGAATGTAACGCAGTTCGTTGAGGCTCCATGAGCCAAGTTCGGGGTAGCCAATGTCGGCCAGGCCAAACATGATGTCGCCGTCCTCGTCGAGCTCGGTCGCGAGCCAGACACCGGCGCCAAAGGGATTGAAAAATTTCACGATCGGAATGTGATCCTGATCGCGATCGCGGCCATTCGCCAGCAAACGGTCACGCTGTGTGTCGGTCAGGAGGATCATGCCGCAGTCCTCCCTTCCGTCGGGGTCTGCCGCTCAACATCGGTGCCGGCGTCGGGCAGATGGGCCAGCAGCCAGTCGGCCGCCTTGCTGGCCTGCGAGGCGGCACGCACGATGGCCCGCGAATCCTCGCGCATCACCTCCAGCCAGGAGCCGATGTAATCGGCATGGCGCACAGTCGGGACGATCCCGAGCGAGGCGCAACAGAACGCGCTCGAAATCTCGGCGATCAGTTCCTCGAAGGCGTATTTCTTCGTGCCGAAAGCGCCCGAGAAGTCCCGCCCCAACCTTGAGGCATGGCCCGTTGCGTGCCCCATCTCGTGCAGGGCGGTCCTGTGCCAGTTGATCGGCTCAAAATAAGCCTGCGGAGGTGGCACCTGCACATAATCCTGCGAAGGGACATAGAAGGCGCGGTTGCCACCGATCCGGAAGTCGATACCGGTCGCGGCGATCAGTTCCTCGACCCGCGGCTCGATCAGCCCGGGCGGCGGTGGCGGTGCCTCGACGGTGATATCGTCGGGCAGACCCTCGCATTGCGCCGCGTTGAACACGGTGAAGCGCTTCAGGAACGGGATGCTATTGGCGTCTTCCCCGGTCTCCCGGGCGCGGCGCTTCTCGTCTTCAGGCGTGAAACGGTCGGCGTAGACGACGGTGGTGCCGCGCTCGCCCTTGCGGACATTGCCGCCGAGTGACAGCGCCTGGCGGAAGGTCAGCCAGTGCTGGGTTGGATAGCCCTGCTGGATCACGGCGCCCCAGAGGATCAGGACATTGATCCCGGAATACTGCCGGGAGGTGGCCGCGTTACGCGGCATGGCGAGCGGCGCCTGCGCCGCCGCCGTCCCCCAGGGCTGGACCCATGGCAGCCGGCCGTCCTCCAGCTCGGCGATGATCTTGTCGGTAATGTCGTCATAAAGGTTCGTTCGCGGGCCGCTCTTGCGGGCCGCGCGATGCTCCATGGTCATCGGAATGATCTCCGCGACGGGCGCCGGAGGCCTCTCCTCCAGCCCTCAACCCGTCACGGAAAACCCGCCCGCACTCTCACTCTCAGGGGGCGTTGCGGGGCCTCCCCGCTGATGGGGGTGTGTCGGCAATGCCAGTGCCGACCAGGGAGAAGGCTTTCCCCTCCCATCCCCTTCCAGATCGCGACCTTCTTGGTTCCAATTAGCGACCCATTGACTTCCAATCAGCCGAGACAGATAGTTCCAAATGTCGGAGACTAGAGGACGGGATGTTCAAGCGGTTTGTAGAGCGCCGGGCGGAGGAAGCCCTTTCGGATACGCCCGTGGTTCTCATTGTAGGGCCACGGCGGGCTGGCAAAACCACGCTCGTCAAGAAGATGGGGGAAGCCGGCCGCACCTATATCACGCTGGACGACCAGACCGTGCTGGAGGCTGCGCGGTCCGATCCGGCCGGGTTCATCCGGGGACTGGATAGGGCCATCATCGACGAGATTCAACGCGCGCCCGACCTGCTGCTGGCGATCAAGAAGACGGTCGACGAGGACTATCGTCCGGGCCGATTTCTCCTCACCGGCTCAGCGAATGTGCTGACCTTGCCACGGGTCGCCGATAGTCTCGCCGGCCGGATGGAAACGCTCGAGATGCTGCCGCTGGCACGGGCCGAGATCGAGGGCAGGACGCCGACCTTTCTGGAGCGTCTCTTCGAGGGAAAGCTGCAAAAGCCAAGCAAAGCGATCGTCGGCGACGATCTCGTCCACTCCGTCCTGCTCGGCGGCTTTCCCGAGGCGATCGCCCGTGAGAGCGAGCGGCG
This sequence comes from Thalassospira profundimaris, assembly GCF_003326755.1. GTDB lineage: Bacteria > Pseudomonadota > Alphaproteobacteria > Rhodospirillales > Thalassospiraceae > Thalassospira > Thalassospira profundimaris_B. Next base: position 16,917 of record NZ_JPWH01000024.1, read on the forward strand.
CCGGCAGGACTGGGCGCGATCCTATCTCACCTCGGTTCTCACCCGCGATCTCAGGGACATCGCAGAGGTCGAGAAGCTGACCGAGCTCCCGAAATTCGTGCGTTTGCTGGCCGAGCATTCCAGCCAATTGGTCAACTATTCGCAGTTCGGAGCCAGCATCAATGTCAGCCACAAGACGGGACAGCGCTACGTCGGGCTGCTCGAACAGGTCTTTCTGATCGCGACGCTGCAGCCCTGGTTCACCAACGCGCTGAAGCGCATCGTCAAAACACCGAAGCTATATTTCCTCGATTCCGGCCTGCTGGCGAGCACGCGGGGCCTGACCTTCGACAGGGTGAAGGCGGATCGCGGGACGTTCGGCGCCCTGCTGGAAAGCTTCGTGTTCTCGGAAGTGCTCAAGCTGACGACAGCCTCGGACCTGCGACTGACACCCTATCACTTCCGCGATCGCGACATGCGCGAGGTCGACATCGTGCTGGAGCGTGACGACGGCATGATCGCCGGCATCGAGGTGAAGGCGAGCGCCACGGTCAAGTCCGGCGATTTCGCTGGGCTGCGCGCCTTGGCCGAAGCCTGCGGAGACCGCTTTGCTTTTGGCACCGTGCTCTATGACAGCACGGATGTTGTGCCATTTGGTGACCGGCTGGCTGCGGCGCCATTGTCCTGTCTGTGGAGTTGAGCGGATGTGCAAAGATTGCCGACTGATCAACCTTCGCGATGCAATGATCGTGGGAGGCCTACGTGAGCCTGTATGAGAGGTGGTGCGACGCCACGAGAGAAAAAGACAAACGCAAGTACTACTGGACCTATGTCGAGAAGCATGGTGGCCGCGATGAAATCCAGGGGGACTTGGCTGAAACGATCCGTTCGCATTACGACCGACTGGAACGCATTGCGGAGGACGTGGACCGGCTCGGATACAAGGTCGCCGCCGAGATCCTCAGCGAGGCGATGCCTCAGACGTCCAAGGGTCGTTCGGGCGATCTCGGCGAAATTCTCGCGACTGAGCTCGTCGAGGAGGAGATTGGCCTGCGTGTCCCTGTGCGCCGTCTCCGCTACAAGGACGGGCGCAACATGGCCATGCGCGGAGATGATTTCATCGGGGCCGGGTATGACAGTAAAGGCGAGAAACTCTGGCTCCTGAAAGGGGAAGCTAAGAGCAACAAGGTACTGGGAAAGTCAACGGTCACGAGCGCCCGCAAGGTACTCAACCGCGATAGCGGTCGGTGTACGCCGGACTCGCTGCTGTTCGTTGCAAACCGCCTGCTGGAAAGCAACGACCCGGACGACAACGCACTGGGCCGCAGCCTTCGCGACGAGGTGGGCCTGAAGTCTCTCCGGGCGGATCGCATCGATCACATGCTTTTCACTATATCGGGCAACGGTCCACACGCTTCGTTGAAACAGGATCTCGAGGCGACCGGCAGCAATCGAGACCAGTATGTCGTGAACATTCACGTCAAAGACCACCAGGACTTCATCGCGGCCATGTACCAGGAGGCGGAAGATCTTGGAGACGATTGACGAGCTGACAACTTTCCTGACGGACGCGACCGTCGATGGCATCCTCGGACGCCTCCTGTATCGCGGCGCGGCATGGTCGCTGATGCGCGAAAACGGTGTACTGCCGCCGAATGCGCCGCCGCTCGGCGCGACGATCGAAACGGATCTTGCGGAACACGGCTTTGCTTTGCTTAGGGGCGCAATGGCGCTGCGTGCTCAGGCCGGCACCTCGGACCTGACCAGTAAGGCATTCGAGCGTGCAGCCAATGCCTTCGAAGCCCTTGTTCGCAATGGTGATGCGGGGTCGCCTGATCGAGGCTTCCGCCGCACCATCGCTGCCGCAGCCTATCATCTCGCCGGATTTTCAGCCGTTGCCTATTCGCTCTTCAATGAGACTGCGGGCGATCTCAACACCTCACCCGGCGAAACAGCGATCCAACATCTGATCCTGCGCGATCTCGGCCAATTGCGCGGCTTCGTTCGCGAGTGGCTGGACAACGACGATCACAAGGATGAGCAGATCGCCGAGATGCTGCGGGGTGAAAAGCCCGATGTCGATGAGGTTCTGTCGACCATCCTCAACACGACGATCTGCCGGGCGCTGGCGTATTTTGATTTCGCGCTTGAGACGGGCGAAGCCGAGCCGATCGAGACAGCAAGGGCATTGCTCGACGCCGCGGTCAGTCTTGCAGACAATGCGGAGAATGTCCCCCTGTGGTGGATATCGAACCTCTGTCGCCACCTTATCGATGACCTGTGGCAGCATTCCCTGCACGAAAGTCTGCCGACCGAGCCACCGGAGGGAACGGAGGAAAAATACCCGGACCTGCGCAGGCTATTCATCTCATCGCTCTATGCTCGCAAGAATTCCGAGGTGGAGTTGTGGCCATCGCAGCGCGAAGCAGCCCGGCGCTCCACCGACGTCACGGACGATCTGGTTGTCGCCTTACCGACCAGCGCAGGCAAAACGCGGGTAGCCGAGATTGCCGCGTTGATGACCCTGTCGTCGGCGCGCCGGGTCCTGATCGTCACGCCGCTGCGTGCGCTGTCCGCACAAACCGAGCGATCCTTCAGAAAAACCTTCGCGCCCCTCGGCTTCAGCGTCTCCTCACTTTACGGTGCCAGCGGCCTTTCGGCAGGCGATGAAGACGCATTGCGCACTCGCGAAATCATCATCGCGACACCTGAGAAGCTCGACTTCGCACTGCGAAGCGACCCATCTCTGATAGACGATGTCGGTCTCATCGTCCTCGACGAAGGCCATATGATCGGCCCGAGCGAGCGTGAAATCCGTTATGAGACGCTGGTCCAACGCCTGCTTCGGCGCTCGGACGCGGAGAGCCGTAGGATTGTCTGTTTGTCCGCCATTCTGCCCAGTGGCGAAGAGCTAGACGATCTCACGGCATGGATACGCTCCGACGAACCCGGCGCGCCGGTGCTCTCAGACTGGCGTCCGACCCGACAACGATTTGGCACGCTTACTTGGCGGGGCCAAGACGCACTGCTTCGCCTCGATCTGAATCGCAATGGTCCGTTCATCGATAAATTCGTAGTGCAGAGACCGGCTAGAGGCAAAGAAAAACTACCCTATCCGCGCAAGACGTCGCATCTCACCTTGTTCGCTGCATGGGAGTTCGCCGGCCAAGGTAAGAGGACGCTGATCTTTTCAACCCAAGCCAATTGGGTCGAAGGCTTCGGCAAACAAGTCGTTGACCTCTGCAAGCGTGGATATTTGGGCTCGCTGCTGGAGGATGAGGCACCGATTGCCCGCGCTCTTGAGGTCGGCAAGGAGTGGTTGGGAGAAGACCACCCCGCCGTTGCCAGTCTGAAGGTAGGTGTCGCAATCCATCACGGTCGGCTTCCGAGCCCATTCCTGCGCGAATTGGAAACGCTGCTGTCCGAGGGCGTCTTGAAGGTCATCGTTGCATCGCCGACGCTCTCGCAAGGCCTCAATCTCAACGCTGCAGTTATGCTGGTGCCGTATCTGGTCCGCAGAGGCGAGAAGATCAAAGGCGAGGAGTTCGCAAATGTCTCCGGGCGAGCCGGCCGCGCTTTCGTGGACGTCGAAGGCCTCATCGTTCACGTGATGTTCGACAAGATCAAATGGCGAGAAAGAGAGTGGCGTGAGTTGGTTGCCTCCGCCAAGGCCCGCACACTGAAGAGCGGCCTCATCCAAATCGTCGCAGAGATCCTTGAGCGCCTGGCCCGTGAAGGCGTTCTGGAGCGCGATGACGCATGGGAATATCTCGCCAACGCCCGCGAAGCCTGGAGATCGCCCGCGGAGGAAGCCGCAGTCGCCGAGCGCTTGGCGGCCGGCGCGGAATATGACGCAGATGACGGTGAAGATGAAGGCGGTGATGACGAGGGGGAGACAATCGACGAGGAACCGCTTTCGCAAATCGTCGAACGTCTCGATGCGACTGTCTTCGGATTGATTGAAGCGCTGGACTCCGACCGGGCGGATCTGCCAACGCTCTTGGACGAGGCGCTCAAAGGGTCGCTCTGGGCGCGCCAGATAGCCCGAGAAGACGAGGACATCGCGCCATTGCACAAGAAGGTGTTCGAGGCGCGCGCTGAACTCATATGGAAGTCCACTACAACGGAGGCGCGGCGCGGACATTTCGCGATGGGTGTCGGGCTTGAGGCTGGGCTCGCCATTGATGCCATGGCAGACGAGTTGGCCGATCTCCTCGATCAAGCTGACGCTGCCGCGCTGAGTGGAGATGTCGGCGAACTTGTCGACGCCCTTTCAGGTCTCGGGGAACGCCTGCTGTTTATGCGGCCGTTCATTCCCGACAAGACCAACGCGCTACCGGCCAACTGGAAGGACATCCTGCGCCGTTGGGTGTCTGGCGACGATGTCGCCAATATTGGGCCTCAGAATATGCGGGCTGTCGAAGAGGCCTTCACCTATCGTTTGGTCTGGGCCTTGGAAGCTGTTCGTACCCGCCGCATGTCCCTCGGCTGGTCTCCAGAAACAGTGGTGGGGGGCGCCGCAGCAGCGGTCGAAACCGGCGTTCCACAATTCATGATGTCGATGCTGATCCGCGCGGGCCTTCCATCACGGCGCGCAGCCATGGCGGCAATCGAGGATGCCGAGCCAGCCTTCGTCACGCCCGCGGAGATGAGGGCCTGGCTCGAATCCGACGAGATCACAGCTTACACCGATGCTGGTGATTGGCCGACCCCCGACACGGCAGCGCTATGGGCGCGGTTCCGAACGGAGGCCCTGAGTGGCGGCATTCAGAAATGGTCGGTCGAACACTACAAGCGCCTGCTCGACACCGCGACCGCCCCACCTGCCGGCCTCTATCGGATTGTCACAGACGATGGAGATGGGCGGACCTGGATGGCGACGCCTGACTATCAGCGGGTGGCGGCATTCAAGAAATCGGCACTTGATCCGAAGCCCAGCCTGTTCTCGGGGCGGCTGCCGGGCAATACTAGGTTGGTGGAAGCGTTGCGCGTCGGCCGTGGGAAACTGCGCTGGCCACGGGCCAACACGTAGAGGAGAACCTACGAGATAATTTCCGCTATTTTTCGTTGGAAGGCTGAAAAAATCCTGCTCTTAGGTCACGAATACTTTCCGAGTGCTTAGGCAGCTGCAAGGAGATGCGCTGATTCTTTCCCATCCGCCGCTGCGAAGAAAATTCTACGCGCTGGATGGCATCGATATCGCCGGATGAATACTCGACCCTGTTGGCCTCATCGAAAGGAATGTGTTCTGCCTCTACCCAGAGAGCAACGGTGAGTATTACGTCTCCCAACCGAACGGGTCCGTCGGGAGTCGTGACGGTCACCTCGCCGGGGTAGGGAAAGCACACCGTTCGGAAAACGGGTGACTGGGCCTTTTCTATGCCTTCAAACGGATCAGTTGCCTCCTGAAGCTGGAGCCAAAGATCGTTCAAAGACCAGGCCGCGCCGGTCTCCTCGTTACGAAAGATGGATGCGAAAGGGTCCGTATCCTCGGGTAGCGTGCAGTCAACATCCGACGGCTCTGGCATCTTCCAATCGAGCGAGCGAAATTTTCGAATGCCGACTCGTGAGATGACGCACGCTTTGTGCCAGAAGAGCACGAAGTCTACCTGCAGCAATGAATTGACATCCTCACTCGCGATTTCCGAGAGCTCTCGAAGAGAAACACCGCTTTGCTCGGCGACCTTCCGGGCACTGTCGGTGAAACCAGACGCACTCACCGCGATCGTACGATCTGCACCAATCGCCTTTTTCTTCGCGGCCAGTTGCTCGATCCAGGTGACATCCTGAATTGCAGTCCTTCGCCGACACTCGATCGTCAAAAGGACTTCGGCGGTTCCAATCCGCGTACGGATACTTGCATCGACCTCTCGTAGCTGACCTGTAATCTTGCATCTGATACGATCAGGAGAGTTAACAGTCACATTTCCGGGGTCTGCATCAGCCTCTATTCGCGCAACCAGACGCTCGAATTCACGCCATTCAGGATCTTGGCCTTCGCTGGCGCTCATCTTTTGCGACGCTTTCCGTCCGCACCGGCATCGAGGAACATCGGGAAGAAGCTGCGCTGTGTCTTCACCTTGATGACATCATTGACCCCAATCGTGTTTGCTTTCCGTCGCTCACCGCCTGCAGGTGTAATGACTTCAAGATCGGGGTTCTCGATAATCGCCGTATGAATGTCATCAGCGTGAGCAGGTGTGACGTTGTAGATGCTCTCGTAGAAATCCATGACGGGCATCGCATCACCAGTCTCAGTCACAAGACGCGGAATATCTCCCAGGAGTTGGCTCTTCGCGGACGCACGGGCATCACTGTCGAACAGATAGAGCATGCCTTCGTCATGCCGCGGATCATAAGACAGCATGTTGAGGCCAGACCGACCGAAATGTGCCTGCATCGTTGCATTGTCATGCAGGATGTTGTTGTAGACCTGCCGCGCACGGCAAGCGTTGGCGAAGTGAATGAGCCAATACCGCCAGCCACCAGGGTTATTAATCGAGAACGGGCTTACATAGGGAGCGCATCTCCTGAAGACGTCAAAAACGATTTTTTCAGCCGTGCCGAGCCAGTCATTCTTGCTCATGACCCCGTTCAGTTCACCGATATCGGTGGTCTTGAGCCCAAGATAGTCCAGTCGGGCAGTGAGTTGATCTGGTTGGTCCTTTTTCAAAAAGGCCAAAAGAGAACTGATCATGAACGTGTAGAAGATCTCAGCCGCTGGATAGGTCCGCATGATGTCGACGATCGTGTCACGCTCGACGTGGCTATCCCCGCACTGGTCTAAGTTGAACAATACGCTTCGATAACGGCCCTGCTCCAGCAACGCCCTGGTTTTCGGGTAAGCTTTCTCGAAGAACTCATTCAAGTACTCTACGCGAAGATGCAGCTTCGGGCATGTTTCCGCGATATCTGCCTGCAGTGGTGCGACATGGGTCTTCAATAGTTCAATCGCATCCCGACTGGCATCATTAAAAATGAGAAGACACTCGACCTCAATAGCGCCCAAGCCTTGCGCCGCCCGCTGTGTGTTGACCGCTTCAGTCGCGCGCCTGAGTTCTTCAATGAAAATCAGCGGGGACCCGGGCGTTCCGCACTGGTAACGCCCCCCACCAGCAAAACCATCGACTATTGCAAGCCTGAAACGTTCCTGTTGGGGTAATTTGCAGCGAACGGTAAGATAATCAAAGACGTACTCACGAAGAATCTTGTGTTTGCGCCGCGAATGCTCTTCGAGCTTCGCGCCATCTGCCCATTCGTATCTTTTTTCGACCATGTTGCCTCCCCGCCTATCTCTAAACTCTTACACAACCGCTTGCGGGGCGGCAGGCATTTCGTCCCAGGTGCGTCCACGATATTCTCGCCCGTTGGCCTTCTTCGAGCGCTTCTTGTTGTCCTTGCCCCAAGTTCCCCACTGTTTGAAGAAAAATGCCGTCCCTGCCTTAAGGCATTGGGCATGTATTTCATCAATCCATTCTTCGCGAATTGGACGGGCGGACTTTCCGCTTTCGCCGCCCACAATCGCCCAGTGAATATCCTGAAGATCAATTGCGCCAACGGCACCAATCAGCGGCTCAAAAGAAATGAAGCGGATCGCTGCAGGTGACCGGCGGAGGTCATCGATGCGATCAACGACTTCAGCGTTTTCGATGCTCGTACCAAGCCAAACGTTGGGCAGGACCTCTCCGATGCGGTCGCTGACCAACTCTGCCATACGCTCGGGACGCTTAGTCAGAATCTGGTAGTTATGGCGTGGCGTTTCACGCATGACTTGCCAAACGTCCAATATGAATTCATCAGTCACCCGGTCATGGAAGAGGTCACTCATCGAGTTAACGAAGATCTTTCGGGGCTTGCGCCATCTGTGGGGAATCGTCAGTGCCTGCCGATCCTCACGCACGACTCCATTCCAAACGGTCCTCCGACCCGTCTTGCGAGTTAGTCCTGCATATTTCTGGACACCCATCGCTTCGAGCCGCTTGGCCATTTCCATCGCATAACAATGGGTGCAGCCGGCTGTAACGATCGAACACCCCGCTACCGGATTCCACGTGGCATCTGTCCATTCAATCTGTGTTTCAGCCATGTCGGCCTCCCGCGCATTCATCGTTCCGGCAGCACATCAGTCAGTACCGCGTAACGGGTTGATGAACTGGATATCGGAGAAATCTTTTTCGTTTTCTGTTACCACCACGCAATCGTTGGCTCCCGCGACGGCGGCGATAATCACATCCAACGTGCTCCGCGGACGACCCGTAGACGTCCCATCCGCCATAAGTCGTGCCCATATCAAGGCAGCCTTGTCGTCAAAGGCTAAGATTCGGTCCATGAACAATTCCTGCGGGCCTTCCGGCCCTGAAAACCAAGCATCAAGTGCATCGCGCTTCTTGCCACGTGGTTTTTCCAGAATGCCGCGTCGGATTTCGGCTATGGTCAGCGATGCGATGAAGAGGTCCTCATCCCGCTGAGCTGCCATCCATTTCATCAGAAGTTCAGATGGCTTCGGCTTGACGATATTGCTGATGATGTTGGTGTCTAGAAGGTAACGGCTCACAGATCGACCCTTCGCCCTTCATCGCGCGAGCGCGAGAACTCGACTTCGGCTCCAACCAGGGGCGAACGGCGCAAGGCGGTCAGAATACTACCGGACTTCGGCGGCTCCTCCGCCACGACGGCCTTCACCGCGGCGCGCGCCTCTTCCGCTTCTGGCCCCTCTTCGGCCAAACGGCGAGCAAGCGAGCGGATCAGTTCGCGGTCGGATTCGAGAGCCATGACTTCGAAACGTTTGAAGCCGCGCTGTGTCAGGCGCGCGCGGTAATTCTTGATCGCTCGTTTCTGTGCAGCGTTGCTCATCGCCGATCTCCATGCTATATCAGGATATATATACCAAGAAACATTGGCTTTTCAACTGCCGTGCCGAAGAGCAAGCAGTCACGCCAAGATGGACGCGAGCCCGGAATGTGCCACAGGGTCCGACGTCAAGGCAGCATGGGTTAGATGTACATCGCGATCAAACAGACAATAGCGATTTTGCCCGCCGTTATTCACGACGAGGCTATATCCGTTTCTACGATCCGGCACGACGTAATGCGCCAGAAAAACCGACAACACGCTGTTTTTACATACTATTTTTCCTTGAGCGATCACTTCGAGATGTCATTCTTTGTCTTGCGCACCTCAACGCGCGAGAAACGGATGGCGACCTCTTGGCACGACAGCGACAAACCAAAGCGGAGACACTGCATCTCTCCGTCGAAGCGGCGGACACCGACGCCGCGTGTCTCGCGGGCGCCGAGCCTGATGCCCGCCTCCGCGATCTGGTCCGCCTCTTGGCCCGTCAGGCCGCCCGCGACTTTGTCAACGCCGAGACGGCCCATCATGAACAGGACCGCCTCCCCAAGTAAGGAGGCCGCCGTATGAAGGTCGCGCTCTACGCTCGCTATTCGTCCGACAATCAGCGCGATGCCTCGATCGCAGATCAGTTCCGGATGTGTCGGCTCTACGCCGAGAAGCAGGGCTGGCAGATCGTCGAGGAATACTCGGACCATGCAATCTCGGGCGCCTCACTGCTCCGTCCAGGCATTCAGGCCCTAATCTCCGATGCCACACACGGCCGCTTCAATGTGATCCTCGCAGAGGCGATGGACCGACTCTCCCGGGACCAAGAAGATATCGCCGGTATCTTCAAGCGCATGTCCTATGCTGATGTGAAGCTCGTTACCCTTTCCGAAGGCGAGGTCACGCATCTGCATGTCGGCCTTAAGGGTACAATGAACGCGCTGTTCCTCAAGGATCTCGCCGACAAGACTCGCCGTGGCCTGCGCGGCCGGGTTGAGAGCGGAAAATCCGGAGGCGGTCTCTGCTACGGATATAACGTCGTACGCACCGCCGATCCGGACGAGCGCGGTCACCGGGAGATCAACACCGCCGAGGCAAGCATCATCCAGCGCATCTTCAAGGATTATCTTGAAGGCAAGTCCTCCCGCACCATTGCCATGACGCTGAATCGTGAGGGCGTCCCTGGGCCGCAAGGCAAAGAATGGGGGCCCTCCACAATCCACGGAAACCCCAAGCGTGGCACAGGTATCCTGAACAATGAGCTCTATATCGGCAAGCTGGTCTGGAATCGCCTGCGCTACATGAAGGATCCGGATACCGGCAAGCGCGTCTCGCGCCCAAACCCGGAGAGCGAATGGGTCGTTCAAGAGGTGCCGGAGCTCTCAGTCATTGACCGGTCCCTATGGGATGCCGTGAAGGCGCGGCAAGCCAGCCTTGCCTTTGACAAATCCGAGAAGAGTTCAAACCCTATGAACAACCGGCGTCGCCCAAAGCACCTGTTCGGGGGGCTGATAAAGTGCGGCTGCTGCGGAGGGGGGTACTCGATGATCTCAAAAGACCTCATGGGGTGCTCAACAGCCCGCAACAAGGGCACTTGTGACAACCGAGTGAACATCCGACGCGATGCACTGGAGGCTTCCATACTGAACGGCCTCAGGAAGCATCTGATGGGACCTGAACTGTTCAAGGAATTCTGTGCCGAGTTCACAAAGGAGGTAAACCGCCTTCGCATGGAACGCGGAGCTGATCTGGAAGTATGGAAGAGTGAGCTGGAGCGCACCGATCGGGAGCTGGACAAAATGGTAGATGCCATTTTGCAGGGATTTCCGCCAGCCAAGCTGAAGGACAAGGCCGAGAAGCTTGAGGCGCGCAAAGCCGAACTAACCGAACTCTTGGCCAATGCCGACGAGCCACCGCCCTTTCTGCACCCGAACATGGCGCAGATCTACCAGGACCGAATTAGACAGCTCTATGAGAATCTCCAGCGCGAAGAAGAGCGAGCACAAGCTGCCGAGGTGTTTCGTTCCCTTGTGGATCAGGTGACCCTTATCCCGGAGGACGGCGAACTTGCCATTGTACTGCGTGGAGATCTGGGTGCCATCCTGCGCTTTGCTGCAGGAAAGAAAAACCCCGACTTCCTTTCGGAGGCCGAGGCTTTTGACAACCTGCTATCGCAGGGATCGTTGGTTGCGGGAGGGCGCAACCAACGATCTCTGCGGAATGGGTCCTGGAATGCAAAAACCTCCGCGGCGGGAGCCTTGGAGGTTTCGCAAGTATCGTTGGTTGCGGGGGCACGCAACCAATTTTATCTACTCTTTGCTGCTCAACGCCTTCCGAATCCTATAAAATTTTGAAAACGAACGAATTTGAGGAATTCCTATTGCCCTGTACCAATCAAGCTTTACCCAATGGAGAGGGGATTGACCTCGTATTTTTGCGGGACTGGAAAAACCTCGGAGACTTGCTGTATCTCCAGTCGATTAGGTCTGGGAGGATCGATGAGAATTCCAGCATCGCAGTCTCATACAGAGCGATGCTGAGCGTTAACGCTCAGCGATTGGCAGATTTCGTAGTCCATACCGGGGTAGAATTTGACGTCGTCGCTATGGCTCCTAGTAGCCGCGACGATGCTGTGCCTTACCATGAGTGCATTATGAACCGCCTCTGTGCCACAGATATCAGCGAAAGGTTCTCGAAATCAAAATCAACACAATCAGGTTCGTCTGGTTCCAGCCAGCAAGACGTTGTCGATGCAATAACCTATATGGCCGAAGGTGATGAAGGGGTATTTCGAAATCTCCTGATTGTCGACGACTCCTTCGCAAGTGGAAAAACGATAGCAGCGATGCTGTACCACCTACGGAAGGCAGGATTGAACAACTGCTCGATAACGGTAGCCGTTCCGGCACTCCTCCGTCAGTAGGTGTCAAAGTCCCACACGCGAGGGATCGAAGCCAAACGGCCGAAACCCGCTCACGGGGTTCGGTTCACGAGAGCCCGGTCCGCAATAGCGGACGCGTCACTAATCAAGCAGATCATGCGGTGGCCCTTTCATATATTCATCGAAAGAGGCCAGCTCCTCGCCGGTTGGTAATTCGTCCATGGTGAGAAGGCCGCGAATATCGTCGGCAATTTCGCGTCGATTGACGTAACCCATGGAATACCGGCCGTTCTCCAGTTCGTAATCCAGCGCACCACACCATTGATTGATCCGTCCATACCCGGGAGCTAATGCAACCGATCCGATCCGCCCGCGCACCTCGTGTTTAGCCAACGAAACACGGAGGGCTTCCAAACGGCCGAAAAGGATATGAACCCGCCGCAGATCGTCGCGGATACGGGGAATCATCGAAGGGTCCTCGATTACTTTCTTGATCTGGGAAGCGCGATAGGCACGTCCGAAATGTCTATATCCCTGATCTTCCTCAAGAGCGCGAAGCTTGATTTCAAGGCCGCTATTGTCGTGCCATTTAATCATGTCGGAAGCGCGTTGCCGCCATGTTCGCAGAAGTTCATAGGCGGCGAATATCCACATTTGCGACTGCGCTGAGACAAATAGAGCGTCGGGCAGCGGCGTCCGCTCTTCTTCTATCAACCTCCTGAGTAGACGCTCTTCAAGATCGGCAATGAACGGATCGACGGCCCCGAGATTCATGGCTTGCATGCGCAGATAAGGATCGTCTCCCAGCAACGTGAGACCGGAAAGCGCCTGGTTTATTGCAGACGGATCAATTTCCGAAAGCGGCTTGTAGCGGGGTTGGTCCGCATCGTCCGGCTCAAAATCTTCCTCATCGCTCATCGCTATCTCTCTGTTCCTTTTGCGCACGCACCGGGCCGCGCGCGCTTATTCTTCCTCCTTCAAGGCTTCAGATTCGAGGCCGTATTTCAAAAGCCAGCGTACGATATGCCGCGTCCCGCAATCGTCGCAGACATATATGACGCTCTCATTGGTCTTCATCTTCATAAAAGCATTGGCCTCGATGCGATCTCTATGGCCGCAGCTCTTGCAATCCAGCGGGATCAAATAGGGTTCGAACGTAAATTCGTCGTCTTTGACATGTGTGACGTAGGACGCGTTGCACTGCTCGTTCTGACACTGGACGACGGTCTCCTCCTTGAGCAGTTCACTGTTGCGGACGATGCTCTGACCGCACTTTCCGCAAGTGAAAGTCACGGTCTCGGAAAAATGAGCATCGAATGCGGTACTGGTTACCGCTTCGACGTACTCAATCACCTCTCCAAGATAAGTGCGCAACGCGGCCTCATCCGTCTTGGGGGCATGCTGCCCCTTTTTTTTCGGCATCTGGATATGCAGGAACGAGCTCAGCTTCTGCCAGTGCTTGCCGAGCTCGCGTGGCGATATGCCCTTGGTTTGGCCGACAGTCACAAAGCCGTCCGTGGCGGGTGTCCCGGGTTCGGATTCAGACGCAACACTGAGCGTCGAATCTTTGGTCAGATGCTCGTCCACTAACTCCATCAGGCGATCCATGGCCCGGCGGGGCTGCCATGCACCGATCTCTTCTATGGTGATTTTGTCTAGCCGAAGCTGAAGCTTTTGATAGGCGACACGCTCCAGCGCATAGCGGAGTTCAAGACAGGCATATGGCAACCGATCCGGATCGTTGCTTTTAATATGATCCTGCGCCCGCTGAATATAGGGGTCCGTTCCAAATACCATTCGTCGCTCTCGGTCTGCTCTGCCCCGTGGCTATGGGCAAAAAGCTTCTGTCACAATATCCCTTTGCTCTTCTGGTTTTTCAGACGATCGAGCAGCTCGTCGTAAAGCACGATCTCGATGTTCTTGAGGGACATGCGCAGGACACGAAAATCCTCACGCTTCTCCGGGCTATCGAGCTGCTTACTATGGCCTATCAGAAGCAAGGCGCGCGGTCGCGTCACATGCGCGTCTGTTTTCAGTTCGCGGCGAATGTCCTGCTCCAGAGCAAGTCCGCGCTGCTCTGCGTTGTAAAGATACTTCTCGGCCTGCGTGACGGCCTTCGTTGCATCGGAATGCCAGTAGTAATTGCCCCGATCCTGACTGGCGGAGAGAAGGCGCGTTTCTGGGGTCTTGATTTCGAAGATGTCGAGAAAGCCGTGCGTATCTACCAGTCCGAAATCGACCTCTCTGGACGTGCCCGTAATGACGTTCAAGCGATCGAAGACGTGTACGTAGCGGGATTCGACGAGATAGAGGTTCCGCCGCAGAAAGCGGCCCCACTCCGCTTCATTGTGGTTACCCGCCTGCATAGCCTCGAATTCGTCGATAACCTGGGACAGGGCCACATCGTCAATCTTCAACTTCGCTGAGCTGATTAGGCGACTCTTGTGATCGGCCCTAACGTAGCGGCGCTCGACGACGCGCGACGAGAAATCCATCAGGCGCTCGATCTCCTGACTACTCATCTCGGGGATGATCGTGTCATCAAGGGACGCCAGAAGGCGCGTCAAACGGCTGCGCGGGGAGGAAGAGCTGCGCGAGAAATGCCGGGGCAACAAGTCGTGAAACAGGCCGTCGGCCATGTCCCGCATGTCGGACTGCAAAGCAGTGTTCATCGTACGCACCTGCGTGGCGAGGCGCTGAAAGTCGGCATAGCTCAGGACAAGCCGCATACCCTTCTTGTGCCGGCGCGCATTGGACGGCTTGCTCCGGCTGATCGTCAGCTCTGACACATTGCCCTCTTTGAGTTTTCTCGATAGAGCCGACCGCAGAGCGTTTGTTTTGAAGAAGCCCTTTTCGTTCAACTCATCCGGGCGCTGGGCAAATCCCTCGAAGGTAATGAGGTCTATTGGGAAGAAGCGACCCTGGGGATAGTACTCGACGACCTTCGCGCGCTTTCGGATGCGGAAGACGAGAGGCCGTTCTCCGCCCTCGTCTTCATCGTCGAAGACATAAATCTCTTCGACGCCCCCACGCCTAGTTTCAGTTTCAACTTTAAGCCCCATAAGTACAATAATCCGAGGATATGGCCACCGGCACAACCCTTAAGGGATATCTGTCCACAACCGGTCTGAAGGATTGACAAGGCTTTTATGAGTCAATCCCGATAAATCATATTTATCGCTTTCGCCGCATATTTCAAATTTATGCGACAATTCCGATATTGACATTTTATCGGATTCAACGCATAATAAACCCATGAATGATTTAGCCCGCACACCGAAGCAGATTGGTAACCTCGTCCGCCGGGCCCGTAAGCGACTCGGCTGGAGCCAGAGCGCACTAGGGATGTGGGTTGGCCTGCGCCAGGAGACCATCTCACTGATCGAAAACGGTAATCCGGCAACAAAGCTGGAAACCATCCTGTCCGTTTTGGCCGCGCTCGACCTCGAATTACGGGTCTGCCCCCGCTCCAAAGGACAGTCCTCGGATATCGAGGATATCTTCTGATGCCGCGCCGTCCCAAATACGCTCCCTTACGCGTTTACCTGAATAACCGGCTTGTCGGACACCTTCTGAAGGAACCAAGCGGAGCTATCGAATTCCGCTATGACCAGAGCTGGCTCGATTGGGAAAACGCGTTTCCGGTTTCACTATCCCTGCCCCTTCAGGAAGATACATACAGAGGCGAACCGGTGGTCGCCGTATTCGAAAACCTGCTTCCTGATTCAGACAACTTACGCCGCCGCGTTGCTGAAAAAGTCGGCGCACGGGGGACGGACGCCTATAGCCTACTGGAAGCAATCGGCCATGATTGCGTCGGTGCGCTACAATTTATAGCTGGCGACGCAGAGCCGAATACCGACAGCACGAAAATCGACGGCGAGCCGGTCGATGACGCGGCGATCGAAAAAATCCTCCGCAACCTTGCGCTGGCCCCTCTCGGATTAGACCGCGAGGACGAATTCCGGATTTCGGTCGCGGGCGCGCAGGAAAAAACCGCCCTTCTCTATCATAAGGGCAAGTGGCTCAAACCGCACGGCACGACACCGACGACGCATCTGTTCAAGACCCAGATCGGGCAACTGCCGAACGGGATCGACCTTTCGAATAGCGTCGAGAATGAATTTTATTGCCTGAAGCTGTTCGAGGCTTTCGGCCTTCCCGTCAACAAGGCCGAAATCCTGACCTTCGGCGAAACCAAAGCCCTTGTGATCGAGAGGTTCGACCGCCTGAAGGCGAAGGACGGAAGACTCCTGCGACTACCACAGGAAGACTGCTGCCAGGCGCTTTCGATCCCGCCATCGCGAAAATATCAGAGCGATCACGGCCCCGGCATGGTCGATATCCTGACCTTCCTGAGGGGCAGCGACACGCCTGCTGACGACCAGAAGCTTTTCCTGAAGGCGCAAATTCTGTTCTGGCTGATTGGTGCAACTGACGGACACGCCAAAAACTTCAGCGTCTTTCTGCGGCCGGGCGGAAGCTTCTCAATGACGCCGCTTTACGATGTCCTGACCGCACAACCGAGCCTTGATGCAAGACAGATCGAACGCAAGCAAATGCGCCTTGCCATGTCGGTCGGTGACAACCGGCACTACCGGATCGACCAAATCCTGGGCCGTCACTTCGTCCAGACAAGCGACCGCGCCGGACTGCCGAAAACCCTGATTCAATCAGCGATAGACGAAATAGCGGATGCCGCCGGGATCGCCATCGACCAGATCGAAACCACGCTGCCGAATGATTTTCCGGAAGCCATCCATGCTTCGGTGAAAGCAGCGATGGAGAAGAGGCTCGATAGCCTCGTCATCACCGAAACCTCTAATACATAATGGACCCGAACGGCCTGAATTCCGCTGCAATCTACGGACTAAAGGCGGCCATCGGCTTCAAACACCGACCGTGGAATCGCAAGTTTTTAGTGCTGTGAGGTTACAAGTAAGTAATGTCCAAAACCACTCATTGCGCGAGGGATCGAAGCCGAATGGCCGAAACCCGACACATTTTTTAGAAGACGGCGTTCGATTCACGACAGCCCGGCCCAAAGGGTGCGCAAAATTGCAAATAGAGGGCGAGCGAAACTTCGAAGCTTTCGAATAACTCACACCGTCCAACTGACTTTTGGGTCAGTTGGCACGTACCAGATGTCCCTGACTTGGGTGTCATTGCTGTACGGTGTCGGGTCTGCGTTCCGCACACGGAACGTAGTCGGAATATTCACCGAGTTGCCAAAAATGAGCGCATGCTGCTTCGGCAATGACGGCAACCGCCTCAGCACCGTTTCCGAAATGAAGGGGGTCATCTGCCTGATTTGGGAAAGGTCGTCTGGGTTCTGAATGCGATGAATAATAAAATTATTGCACTGAGATAGAACCGTCTTCGAAAGTTCGCTCGGCCTCTGGGACGCCACGATCAGAAAAGCACCGTATTTCCTTCCCTCTTTTGCAATTCTTTGGAACGTGATGCCCGCATCAATTGCAAAGCGACTTGGCCTCTCCGAAATATATCGGTGCGCCTCTTCCAAAATCAGATGAACCGGCATCGTGTTTCGCGGATCAGCGCGGCGCATGCGATCAAAAATCAGGCGGGCAACAACCGCTGAGGCAAGCTCTACGATCTCGTCAGAAGCATCGTTGAGATCGATAATGCAAATCTGGCGCTCCTTTTTATAGCGACCGCCGTCGACTGCGATCCCGAGCAAGCGATCCACATAATGCGTCGGCTCACGATCATGGTCTTGCAATGCGCCAATATCAGCCCGCAGAAACTCATAATCGGGATTGTCGATCACAGACTTGAGCCGTGTGACTAACTGCGAGCAATATTCTCGAATCTGCTTGTTACCGTTCGCCTCCTCGTAGAAAAGCGCAAGGTCGAGCGCGGCCTGAAGCCTCTCGAATGAAAACGGTGTATTCCCGTAACCTGGAAGCACGGGTTCGTCTTGTTCGTGCCCCTTGAGAAGTTCTAAGAGCGCATCATAGTTGACTGTCGTTTCTTGGTGCTGCCCATCCCGGAATTGGCCGTAATATACAGTCAACCCCGCCGAGACCGTTTCCTTCGATATCTCATCGGTCGAAAACGTATTCAGAAGCGCCTGAATACGATCTGCTTTGCTCGGGGAGCTAGCATCACTATGCAAAATGGAAAGAATTATCTTCGCCAAGACGTGATTGCGTATCGTTTGGAGATTTTCCGCAGCTCCTTCGCCTTCTACCGCTTCTTGTTCAGGCGTTTCCTGAAACAGAGTCGTTAAACCAAGTGCGGTTCGAAGAGCAGGGAGTTGCGATCTATCACTCGCCCGCAAGAGCAAGGCCCATTCATCGACACTCATGAACCAGTGCGGCAGTTTGAATCTGTCCTTAATCTCTGCCTCTTGCCTCTTCTCAGAAGGATCAAGAATCGGCATATCCGGCTCTGTCGCCTTTAGATAGCAGGACTTGATCCAAGCAGGGACGTTGTCGAGCGCCTGCCGATATTCGCCGTTTACGTCGAAGATTACGAAAGCTGCGCCCAGTGCGGCAAATGCCTCAGGCTTCATGAACACGGACTGGAAGATAGATGCAACGGTACAAGACTTGCCGCTTCCCGTGTTCCCAAGCACGGCTACATGACCACCGAACAGTTCATCGAGGCGCGATTTTACGGGATAGTCTTTGAAAACAGCGGACGTACCGATTTCGATGTTATGCGGGACGCTACCCTGTTGCTCGTTGCCCGCTGCGTCCTTTTTCGTCTCGATTTTAGACGGCAGTTCGACATTGAAGATACGATCGAGATCTTCATCCCGCGCATAAAGCGCGTCTGCATAGAGCGGCGGAAATGTCGAAACCCCAAAGCGAAAGCTCCCGCCCTGTATGGGCATTGAGCCTACCGGCACTACGTCAAGGAACTTGGCAGAAGAGGCCTTGTCTAATTCGGTCTGAGAGGTGTGGGGCTGTGCGCTATCCTTTTCGCGAAGACCGACGACTTCTAGAACCACATATTCAGCCTGCATCGGAACCGTAAGATACGATCCAAGGGTTGCCACGTAATGGATATCGTCAAAGCCGACGATAGTGAAATTGTCACTGCCCCCGTGCAGCTCGACAACCAATCGGTCAGCCGAAACGCTGACGATCTTCCCGATGGCGCGGCTCGAATCATCCCTCGCCATCTTTAGTGTCCTGTTCCTTGGCAAGAAGTGCCTGCAATGCCCTCTCTATTGTCTGGTCAATCTTCTGATCCGCGCTAGTGGGCATTAGATGATTAACAACGCTTTCGAAGTAATGAGCCTTTTTCCCCGCTGCGTCCCCATCGCCCCAAATGAACCAGATGCGCGGGTCGCCGAGCGCCGCAAGCTCACGCGTAATGTCATTCGTTTCGGGGTCCATGAAGGCAACGACCCGGAAGCCCGGCAGGGTCAGTCCTTGGAATATGATGTTGTTGACGTGCTCGTCTCCAAAGCTAAACCCCAAGATCACCAGAACGCTCTGATCCTGCACAACCTGCCTTTGGAATTCGCGGAACATATCTGAGTATGGCGATCCAAAGCTCGCCGTCTGCTTCGATGGGGTGGGGTAGATCATGACTCGATCGTTGGAGGGATCGAGCAGCGTATGCGACTCGCGGATGGGATAGAGACCCGTATCCTCTTCAATCCAGTTTACAGAACCATGCAGCTTGCAGAAGTGCACGAAGCCATCAACGGCGGCCCAGCGGCGAGAAGTAATGTCCAACTGCTCTGCCAGCGCCAGCCTGTAGGTGGCAGGATTGAACCTGCGTTCGACCGTTCCCGAGAAACCGTTCGAGTATGGTATGCCTGAACGATCCATTGCCCGTTCATTGAAGAGATCGTAATTGGTCGAGAAGACCCACGGCGGCGCCAGACCGCGCGCACGTGTCGCCAACGATTGATAGAAGCGACGATAGAGGGCAACGACGCTTTCGTCTCCGTTGGAAAATGGCCCTGTTGTGCACTTGTGAAGAACGAACTCCTTAATACCGACGATGATATTTTCTACCAGAGGGGCAACGGAACTCAGCTCTTCCTTCTCACTTGTTTTGCAGAACTGATGGGCGTTTATCAGAACGGCCATCATCTGCTCCAAGTTGCCTTTCACGTCATTCGCGGAAAGATCAATTCCGAGCTTGTCGTAGAGTTCTGTCTTTTGTGCCGCGCTGACGAATTCTTGCTCTGCGTCAGCGACAAGTAACGCTTGAAATTCTTCCGCCAGGAACTTCATCGTAGGAATTCCCAGCTCCGCGTTGTCATGTCGTAAGGATGAACACCCCGAACCCAATAGGAAGGAAAGATTCTTGGAGCCGAACACCTCCGCCATCTGCCGCTGGATGATTTCGGCCTTGTCTTCCAAAGAGCTCTCATCCTTGAGTTTTTCGAATTCGTCTCGATTTCCTTTGAGAAACTTCATCTCTCACCCCGCTCTCTTTACAAGGGTTGCGGAGTTCGGATCGTATTTGAAAGTGGTAATGGTCCCGTCCTTAATCTTCTCGACGGCTTCGTCAATGGCGGCGAGCGGGACTAGAAACCACTCGCGTGGCACGACGGGATTTCCGAACCGATCTTTGATTTCAATGTCGAGCCGGGCCGGATCGAAGATACGGTGGATAAGGTTTTCGAGTTTGGTACGATTAATGTTGTAAAGCTCGTAGGTCGCAACGACCTCAACGTCGGCCAATAGGAACGTGGCATCGATTTTGGCGTTGGCGATGCGACGCTCGACCTTCCCGCTGGTGACGCCGATCTTATGCAGGACCTGCCGATTTTCCTTCACGACAGGAAGGTCGGACTTACTGCGAAGCACGTAAATCGTGCCGCTCGCTTCATCTCCATCGGCAGTGTGATCCGCAAACAATGGTCCGGCCGAGGAGTCAGTGATCCTCCGACCGGCGTCATCCTTATGCAAAGCCCGCTGAAGCGAGCGCATCAGCATGTTGCTCTCGGTCCCGTTATCGAAGATTACGCGGAGGCGCGCGTCGGTCATGCCCTGAGCCGTCAGAAACGCCTCGTCCATTTCCGCGACGTAAGCCTTTTGACCGCCCACGATGAAGAACCTACCTGGCGCAATTTCGGCTTTCCGTTCAAAGGGACGTGTCGTTCTCAAGCCCGTATCGAGTTCATCCTGAACCTGATCGAAGAGCGGCTTGAAACGCTCGAAATCCTCGCACTTTTGTCGATTGGCGATCTCTTCTGCAGCCTTCTTCTCAGCACTAGAACGGACATGGCGAAGCTCGGTGATGGCAGCAGCTTCAGCTTCCACTCCTAGCTCTGCGAGCAACGCGTCATCATCCAGCTCTTCATCGACTGAAGGCGCGACCGGAGCAACTCCCGCTATCAGGTCTTGGTGGTCGAGCGGCTCAAGAAGCGGATGGAACTCCCGGAGCTCCCGCAACCGATCGAGACGGACGGCATAAAGCCGCTCGAATATGTCCCTGTCTTCTCCGTGCTGGGGAGCACGCCCATGCTCCTCCACGAAACGCTGGATTTCCTCGAACCCGGCAATGACACGCTCTTCCTGCGGCGTGCGCGCAGATACCTTTTTGGCTTCGACCTCGACACCAAGCTCGGAAAGAAGTGCATCATCTTCATCGGTGAACTGCTTAGCCATTGGCAGCCTCCGCCTTCATGCGGGCAAGATAGGCTACGCCTTCGGCCATGCGCTTCTCCCAAGCATCGGGAGAGGTGATCGAAGGCAGGCGTCCACGCTCCTGTTTGAATTTCAAGGCGCGCTTTGCGAGATCGCGCGCTTCCTCGGGCGAAAGCTGCACCTTCTTCGCCGAGATGATGGCTGCGACCTGCTTGAGGCTTTCCTCGCTCATGGTCTTGGCGAGGATGGCATACGCCTCGCTGAACGGATTGATCCGGTCGATCAGATCAATATCGAGGTCGCGCACGTCCATCGCGAATTTCCGCACGCCATCGATCAGTGCTGTGTTGGAAGTCCTCTCTTCCTCATCGATACCGAGGGCGGTCTCTTTGGCCTTCTGCGTTAGATTGAGGGCCGCAATCGCATGCTGGCGTACCGCTTCCTGATCCTCGTCGTCGAGTTCTGGGTATTTATCCTTGATGATCTTGCCCATTCGAACCTGGGTAAGCTCCTCGGGCAGCGTTTCCCCGCCCGCGTGATCCCCGTCGAACAGGCCGCGCTCGATGGTTGTTTTGTCCTGAACAAAGGCGGCAATCACCTCGTTCAAATCTTCCTGGCAGATGCGTTCGGCTTCCTTGCTCTTCGGCTCGGTAAGCCCTTTTATCTCGATCTGGAACTGGCCGGTGACATCGCTAAATCCGATGTTGCACTTATCAGGATCGTAACCGCCTTCGCCATAGTCGAAACCTTCGACCGGACTGCTATCGGGCCTCTTCGGAGTGAAGTTAAAGCGCGGCGCAAGGACCTGCTCCATGAGGAGGCTCGCCGCGATGGCCTTCAGCGTATCGTTGACCGCTTCGGTCACAGCGTCTTCGGACGCATCGGGCTCCGCAATCAAGTTCGTGAAGCGGGCGCGGCTTTTACCCGGCGCATCCCGCGTTGCGCGTCCGATGATCTGCACAATCTCGGTCAGGCTCGCGCGATAGCCGACAGTCAGCGCATGTTCGCACCACACCCAGTCGAAGCCTTCCTTGGCCATACCGAGAGCGATGATGATGTCCACATGATCGCGGTTGTCCTTCTGCGTCGGGTCCTTCAGGGCGGCGGAAACCTTATCCCGCTTTGCAGGTTCATCATCGACCAGATCGGCGATCCGCAGAACGCGGCCATCGGGTGACTTTACAAGCTGGAAACCCGTCTTGGGATCAGTGCCTTGCCAGTCGCCAAGCTCGTCGATGATGTGCTCGACCTCACGGTGCTTGTCCTTGGTACTCTCGCGGGACTGTACGCTCGGGATATGGATGATCGTTTTCTCGTTGGGATCGAGAATCTTCAGAATGTCGTCGGCGTAAGCGCCGGAATAGAAGAAATAGCCGATGTCGAGCTGCTTCAGATATTTGTAGCCGTTGAGCTGCTCATAATAGGTGTAGGTGACGGTATCGAACTTCGCCTCGTCATGTGGCATCAACACTGGCTCGGCATCGCCCCGGAAATATGATCCGGTCATGGCGACGACGTGCACTTTGTCGCGAGCGATGAACTCGGCAAGATGGGCTCCGAGCTTGTTATCCGGATTGGCCGAGACGTGGTGAAACTCGTCAACGGCGATCAAGCGATCGTCGAAAGCCTCGATTCCGAATTTGTCGACGGCGAAGCGGAAGGTGGCATGCGTGCAGACAAGCACCTGATCGCCACTATCGAGGAACGCTTTGACCGAATTGACCTTGCCGCCTTCGGAACCGGGGGCATTGCAGAGGTTCCATTTCGGTTCGACATGCCAGTCTGCCCAGAAGCCAAATTGGCTTAGGGGTTCATCGTAGAAACTCGACCCGATGGACTTCTCGGGCACGACGATAATCGCCTGTTTGAGGCCCTGATTGTGCAGCTTGTCGAGCGCGACGAACATCAGCGCACGACTCTTGCCCGAGGCCGGCGGCGACTTAATCAGAAGATACTGCTCGCCGCGTTTCTCGTAGGCGCGCTCCTGCATCGGGCGCATGCCAAGCTCGTTCGATTTGGTCGAGCCGCCATTCTGGGCGTAAGTAACGGAAACGGAGGGAACGGTTTTTGTCATTATTGCCTCTCAATATCTTTCTCGGCCGCCAGGCACCCGAGATGCCACGCCGTTTCAATGTCTTCTTCTGAAGCGAGGTAAAATTCCCCGCCGAGCCATTCTGCATGCGTTGCCAAATGGCTCTTCATCGCATTCTCCCCCTGCACGGCTATCGCATGACTTGGATAGCGCGCGTGTCCGGATGAGGTAGTCGTGCGGTCAACCTTCCATTGGAAGGAACCGCGCGGCATGGCTTTCTGGATGCTTTGGCGGCGAATTTCGGGGCTTGCCGAAAGCCCGACCTTAATGATTGCCCGATTGTCGGCGGGTTTCCCGAGATAAGCGCCGATGTCTCCGCTCAGCCGCAAGATATAAAGCTCGCGCGGCAGCCATTGAGTGCCCCCCGACACCACGTATCCTTCATTGCTGGCTGGCCCAGCCTGAACCATGCCTTTCGGGCTCGCCGCCTCATTTGGCTTCGCCTCTGAACTGCTTGGCGATGTATAGACATCGACCTCCATAAAAGGGGTCTTGCGCAAGAGCTCTATCTGCTGCGCATCGGTGAGGATTTCACCCATTGCCGACACGGAACGCGCACGCGCCAGAAGCTCAGGATCAAGATCGCTGACACTCAGGCGGTGTTCGGGAAGATAACTGAAAGCGCGCAAGGCTTTCAGCGAATGACGCCACTTATCAGTGTCACGTCCGTGATGAATCGGATGAGTGAATTCGTCTCGATCCCCGGTTTGATGGCTGACAAGGTAGAAGCCCGCGATCTTCCCTTTAAGATCAGTGTCGATATAGCTCTTATTGCTTGTGACGTAGCAGACAGTGATGAATGGATCGGTCAGCTGCGCGAGCAAATTGCTCCGGCGCGAAAGACCGCGATCGCCAGACCACCCGACAGTTCCCCACGTCTCGGGCGACCATCCCCAAAAGGACGTAAAAAGAACGCTGTACCCCTGACCCCAGACATCGTCGGGCAAATTATCGTCCACGCGCTGTCCGCCCAGATGAGCGTCTTCGAACGCGCGAATGCTTCCATAGTGCTCGACGATCAACCTCGGCGCAGACGTCATCAGCTTCTCACCAGCAGCCTCCCAACCATGGGCGTCAAACATCGGGCGAAAGCCGCCATAGACCTCCGTGGCAATTTTACTAATCGCTCTGGCGTCACCCCCTTGTTTGTAGCTCACAGCCTCACTCATGACGCACCTGCCGCCTTCTTCGCCGTACTGTTTGCGCCAGTCATCTTCGTGTATAGCTCGAACAGCTTTTCGAGACGTTCGGTATCATTCTTGAAACGACGGCCGACATAGATGCGCTCCAGCACCTCATCGTTGCGGTCATGAGCCGCGCGCAAATCGTCGGGCATCTTGCTAACGCCGTCTTTAACTTCGTAAAGATCAGCAATAGTCGCTGGAAAATGGGCCTCCCGTGCCAGAAGAATATCTTCAGCGCATTTGGTTAAATCTGCGACATTTTTCTCAGTTAACAGTGGCAGCGGAAAAGTGTGCCAACCCATCTTGTTTGAATAGCTGAAGCGAGTTTCAAGCTTTCCGCAAACTGCCGAGACCCATACCAAGTGAATCCTGGATGCAATCAACGCCAGGTTCATTATAGGCCCGTCATAAATCACATAAGCCAAGTTGGTAGCAACGCAGCGGCTATCAAACAGATCGACGGGCAGATACTCTCTGTTTTCTGAGCTTCTGATAGGAACGATCAACGACGACCTATTTCCGCGCTTCATTTCTCTAAATTGGTGCGGACGATCCGACATTGATCTGGTTCCAGCATCCTTGCTGGATAAGCGCCACGATCGAACAGCTTCAATTCGCTCACGCAAAAATTCATTCTTATTTGCGGCCTCAAGATCGATGTCATCTATCCAGATACAATACCGTTTAGTTCCACTAATCACCTCTGTAGAGCCTAGCAAAGGCCGAAGCCACCGACCTTTATCCAAAGGAAGATTCTCAACATCAGAACTTTCGAAAATAAGATACCCGCCCTCGTAAGGAGCATTCCCCAAAGACATCGGCGAAATTTTTGACAATGGATTTGTTGAGCCAACAACGATGACCTTGTTTCCTGGAATCAAATAGGGGCCTATCTCTGTCGAGAACGTAGAGTAATGTTCCCCCTCCGAAGAAATCTGGAAGAGTAACTTTTTCGTTCGATTTATCGTTGAAAAGCCAACTATAACGACGGTTACACCCGCGTTGTTGGAAGCAAGGTTGTTCCATTTAAATGAGTGATAAGCGAAATTGATCTCAACGCCGAGCTCGTAAAGTAGAGGCCATAAAACTGGAACCTGTCCCCCTTGGCATATTGAGTTAGTCGAGACAAACGCGGCCTCGGATCTGGAATGCTGCATGAATTGTGCAGCCTTTAGAAACCAACCCGATACGTAATCAAGTGTTCCACTACGGTTCGTGTACGAGCCAAAAATCTGCTTCAGCTCTTCTTTCTCTTTCTTAGTTTGGTTCTTCGTTCCTTTGTAAGGCGGATTTCCACATATATAGGTTTCTCCGCCTTCGTTCTCGAAATCGATCTCGGCTTGGTCTAGTGGAGAACCAAACAAATCGTCAGAACGGACCTTAACTGGCGCGCCAGTACTACCCCAAAGGTCCAGCCAATCTAATTTGAGTGCGTTACCACAAGTGATCCAATTCATCGCATCGAGCGGAAGAAAGTCCCGAAGCGCCTCCCTCTGCCCACGATAAAGGACGTCACATTGATACTCGGCGATAATGAGAGCCAACCGCGCTACTTCGGCAGGGAAGTCGCGGAGCTCGATTCCTCGAAAGTTGGTTAGAGGAATTTCTGACCGTCGATCTGCTTCACTCCGCCGTTTGTTGATTTCCGCTTCGATTGCCCGCATTTGCTTGTAAGCAATCACCAGAAAGTTTCCCGATCCGCAGGCCGGGTCGAAGACCCTGATTTTAGCCATGCGATTTCGAAGATTGAGCAGCTTTCTGGCATTGTCTCCCGCCTCTTCGAGCTTCTCACGCAAGTCATCGAGAAAGAGCGGATTCAACACCTTTAAAATATTTGGGACACTTGTGTAGTGCATCCCGAGCGCGCCGCGTTCCTCATCGTCGGCGACGGCCTGGATCATCGACCCGAAGATGTCGGGGTTGATCTTAGTCCAGTCGAGGTTGCCGATGTGAAGCAGGTAAGAACGTGCGATCCGGCTGAAGCGGGGAACATCAACTCTCTCGGAGAACAAGCCCCCGTTCACATAGGGGAAATTATTCGCCCAACGGGCAATGCCCTCTTTCTCACGATCCGCAATCTTGGTGTTCATTGATCGGAAGAGCTCACTGATTATCTCGTGCGTGTTCGAGCTATCTTTTTCGCTCATGCGATCGATAGTCGCCGTGAACTGATCCGCTTCTCTAAAAATATCAGTATCTTCCGCAAAAAAGCAGAAGATCAACCGCGCCATGAAATGGTTCATGTCGTGCCGGCGCTCAGCCGTACCCCATTCGGGATTGTCTTTCAGAAGCTCGACATAGAGACGATTCAGGCGACCAGTCGCTTTGATGTCAAAGGCGCTCTCGCGGATTTGTTTTACAGTGCTGATACCTGCGAGCGGGAGGAAGAAACCGAAATGATCCGGGAAATCAGGGTAGTCGCATACGATGACCTCGCCGGTATTCAGGTCTTCGGCCTGAAACTCCTTCCCATCAGTAGCGAGAACGAACTTGGCGCGTGCCCTCACCGTGGCCGGACTGGCCTTTAGGGCGGCAAGGGTTTCGGCCACCGCACCTTCGTCGGCAACCTTGATATGGATATTGCTGGTCTGGAGAACGCCACCGACGTCCGACTTGTTAGACGTACCCGAGCGCAGCCGTTTGATCGTCGTGACCTTGTTCCCAAACGCCTCCAAAAACGCATAGGGGAAGTTTTCCGGATCAAAAGGTTGATCCGCTAGCAGGGAGATAGCCTCTTCGATTTCGACGGCGTTCACTTAGTCGTTCTTCCTTACCGGTTTATCTGTATCCGCGGCGGGCGCAGGATTACTGGCCACATAATCCCGCATAAACTCCCGCAAGACCTGAGCCGCAGGTTTATCCTGCGCCTTGCACGCCTCAAGGAATTGCTCGCGAAGTTCGCGCTGAACGCGGATACGTAGCCCCACATCTTTCATCGGACGAGTGTACCCAATGGATACACATTTGTTAAGCCGTAAGTTGTAAGTTCCACAGTCTATTCGCCAGACCTCTAAGGCATAGCCCGCTTACGATCCGTCAGCAAACTGCATCAGGTGCAGACTTGCGGCCTCGTACTTTCGGAAGAAGGCATAAGCCTCACGCATGGACACGTCGGCGAACGTCTTCGCAAACCACAGGAACCAGGTGAAGTGGAACAGGCTCCCGTCGAACGCCAATTCCTGCCCATAGAAGGGTTCCACCGGCGCAATCGCCTTTGCCTTCATGATCAGCTCAAGCGTCCGGCCTTCCGTCAAAGGCGGCGTGCAGAGCTCGCACATATCCTCGTAATACATGAGCGCGACCGCCAGACGGGGGACCGATTCCGGGTTGAGGTGGAAAACATTCATTTCATGAGCGGTGACCGCATAGCCGTCAAAATCGGCACACACAGCCTCGGCATCGGGCTTGTAGAGACGGTCGAAGGAAAAATTCCCCTCCGCTTCCGCGCGTAGGAGCGCGCGAAGTTCATTGATTTCGTCGTCGGTCATAAGAGCCTCCATGCAATCGGTAGAGCGGATATCGCCGCCCTACCGATCATGGTCCCGGTCGCGCCGTCGCTTCCTCGCGGCTTCCTCGCGCCTCTTGAGCTCTTGATCTCGCGATTTCCCGTCGCCCTCGCCTTTCCGGCTTTGCCCGAATTCATCGGCGGCTTCGGCAAAAACCTGTGACAGCCTGGTCCGACCACCGCGCCAATCATCGAGACTACGACCGCGCTGCTTTTTGCGGTCCGTCTGAAGCTCACGCTCTTTCTCGGGCACAGGCTTCCGCAAGGCATCATAGCGTTTCATGTCGATCGCCTGCATATGCTCGACACCCTTGCGCGCCCGATCCTTGAGCCGGGCCTCCTTCAGACGCCTGACATCACGCGAGCGCCGCTCACGCTTCTCGACTTTATCGACCGATCGCACCTGCCGCTTCACATCGGCAAACTGCATACGATGGCGTTCACGCAAGACAGCCATCGCGCGGGCCTGACGTTCGGCAAGTTTCTCACGCGCCGCCTTGTATTTGTCGAAGCGCCGCTTGTCGTTCAAACGACGCACCTTATGGATCATTTTGTCCATACCGGTGACGCGACCAAGAAAGGCGGCCAGACCGCCGATCTTGGCCTTCGCCCTCAATTCCCGAATGCGCTTGGCCTGGGCGAGATGCTGTCGCTTTAGCTCCATACGTTCTTTTTTCTGCGCGGCTTCAAACTTGCGCTTCTCGGCGAGCTGACGGCGCTTCGTCGCCCGCAGCTTTTCGAGCACCTCCTTCCGCCGCACTGCCTCACGCGCCTGCACCTCATCCGCCTTTTGCTCGTCGGCGCGCGCCTTCTCGAAGGCCTCCATCGATTTGCGATCGTCGGCGGCTAGCTTCTTGGCCTCCTCGATGCTCGGCAACGATTCCGGCGGGAAATCACGTTCCAGAAACGCGCGCACGTCCTTGGTCCGCACCTGCTTGTCATTGATGAGCTTGGGCAGCGCGTTCACGTCGCCGTAAATATCGACGAGCACATAAGGACGATTGCCGGTTGCAAGCATGTATCCGTGTGAGCCGAGTGCCTGTACGAAAGCCTTGGCGGAATCGCTCTTCCGCCAAAGCTCGGTAACGAGCTCCACGCGCTGCTCTTTGGTGAGCCCGGTCGTTTCCTGCTGATGCTTCTCATAGAGCGAGAGCTGGCCGGACTTTTCGAGGTCCTCGCGGTCCTTGAAATACCCGTCGGGCAGTTCGATCCCGTGATCGCGGGCAAACTGCCGGGTCACGCGCATCAGCTTTTCATGATCGAAGGCGAGATGGACGGCCTTGCCTTGCATCGCGTCGATCCGTGACCAGACAACATGCGCATGCTCGCGATCGTGCTTGATGTGAAACACGAGCGCGCGCGGCTGGCCTTCCAATCCGAGCGCCTTCTCGATCCTCTCGATATAGTCGAGATATTGCTCACGGCTGAGCCGGTTCTGTGCCGGATCGGGATTGATGGACAGGCTGTAGAGATAGTTGCGGCAATTGGTCAGGGTCTCGGCCTGCAACTCCCACTCGGCAAACGCGCCATGCAGGTCCCGAGCAATCGATCCGCGCACGTGCGCGAGTTCGATCTGCTCATTGTCCTGCGCGTTCAGAAGATGGGTTGCCAGGTCCTGACCGAGAGCACGTTGGGAAGCGAAAGGGATCATGGCGTCCTCCCCAGCGCTTTGAAACAGGCCGCCCGCATCTCACCGAGTTGACGATGCATGTCTTCAAAGGCGACCTGCACGTCAGCGCTGTCCTGCGCCATGTCCTCCAACCGGGAAAGCTGGTCACGAATGGCCGCGCAAGTGGCGAGGAGTTGGACAAGCTCGCGCCGTTCGATGGAAGGTTTCCGCCGTGAACGGCCTTCGCCTTGTCCAAACACACAAGCGGTAATGAAACCTGAAACAGAGAGGCCGGACTTGTCGGCGCGGACGTAAAATTCCTCGCGCAACGCCTGCGGCGGGCGATACGAAATAGGAGCCTCACGCTTATGTTTCGTTTTGTCCGACATGCCACCTCTTATGAAGGTTTTGCTGCCGGTTCCTCCTCGCGCTTTCCTCGTGCGGCGGTCCGCGCCTCCAAGATCGCGTGTATCTTGGTCGAGGGTTCCAAGGGGCGCTGAATGCCCTTTGGTCGAATCCGGTGCCGAAACACCGGTCGATGGGGGTCCAAGGGGAGAGTCGAAATCTCCCTTTGGTCCAGGGTGCAGGGGCAGGGACACGCTCCTGCCGCAAGTCCAGAACGCGCAGGTCTGGCCGTGATGCATCGGCGGAACGATGCCTGTGGCGGAAAGAGCTCGATGCTCAGCCCGCCACACATCTCCCTTAGCGAAGACGGCGACAAACGGCGAATAAGCTTAGGGAGACCAAGGGGGGTCTGCGGGGGACAGGATGTCCCCTCAGCAAGGTGGGCGTGGTACTACCGCGCACACCTTGTACTCAAACTTAAGCGCCCTCTGGCCCTACGATAATTCTATCGAAGTGTGGTTAATGCGGTTTTAAACAGGCGGCCTCGCGACCCGCACCGGCCCGACCTGTCCCGCTCCGACCATCATCCGCCCCGTCCCGACACCGCGTCAACGCGCCGGATCAAACTCTCCACAACATTCCGAACCGGGGCTAATTGAGGCTATGCCGGACCGCGACACCGATCGCAGCAAGACACAAAAAAAGCCCGGCGCTCCGAAGAGCGCCGGGCGGGTTCGTTCCCGGTGAAGGGGGTTACCACCAGGACGAATAATACACGACCTTGCCCTCGGCGATTGCCTGACGGGCTTTGGCCACGAATTGCAGATCGCCTTCGGTTTCGGTGCCATCCGATGCGCCGAAGAAGAAGCCGCTGGTCGATGGAAGATCACCGTCCTTGATGTCGGCTTCGAGGCGATCGAGGTCCTCGACCGTGAGGCGGACATTAACGCAGTTGAAGGATTCCGCCGTGCCGCCCTTCTCGTAGTAGAGCTCTTCCATCCAACCATGAAGGTTCGGATGCTTGCGCCAGTAGTGAAGCTCGGCATTTTCGTCGATCGTGAAATCGACCGGGCGTGCCGGAAGTTCGTCCGTTGCGTAGGCATACATATCAAGTCCCATTTCAAGTCTCCTTTCGTTCGTTGTTGATCGTCCCGAGGGACGCGGAACGAAGGAGCGGGCGACCCAAGCCGACGCCGTCATGGTCAACCCGGTCCGGTGCGGGCAGACCATTGACGGCAAGGCGGACGCCGCGAACGTCGCGTCACTGCCGAAGGGACGGCACACGAACGGGAGACGGATGGGGCGAAGACATGCCTCGCAAAACGCGCAACGAGTGGATCAATGGGTTTTCGGCAAAACAGAAAAACGGCCCCGGAATGCCGGAGCCGTTTGTCGGTGGTCGAGGAAAGGGTGGCGGAGATTAATTCTCCGCCTGATCGTTCTCGCCGATGGGGTACAGGACGAAACCACCGGTGATGACCTGCGTGCCGTGCACCTTGATGTAGATCGAACCGTCGTCATTCAGCCATGCGACGCCAAGGCGTTCGTAGGTGGCGTTCTTGCCACGGCCGACGCGCTGCTTGGCGATCATCGCCGGCTTGTTCGTAGCCTTCTCGACCGGCTGGTTGGTGGCAGTGTTTTCGTTCATTTGAGTCGTCATTTTAAGTCTCCTTCTTTGTCTAGCGGCTGGACCCGTTCCAGCCTTACCCGCCGTTTTGCAGGCAGGCGGGAACGAGTCATGGCCAACACGGGAGCCCTGCTTGCAGGGCGAATGGAGCGGGCAGGCCATTGACGCGCCGTCAGGGCATTCCCGAAATGAGCCGCCACGCAGCCCAACGAAAGCGCACGCGCTTTCGCGCTTCGCTATGGGCTGCTTCGGCGAATGGCTGTTTGCTACACGGCTTCATGGGTAGGGGCTGGGATGGAGACCAGCAGCCAGGACAAGGGAGGCGGCTCTTCCGACGACACTGAACGGGAATCACCCTGCCGAGCTTAAAGCGGTCAGGCCGCGAGGATCGCGCGAGGATCAGCTAAAGCGGCCCCGGCTAGAACCAAAGGCCAGATCGGAGGTCTTTGGAATGAGCAAGACAGAATTTATCAAGGCGTTTGAATCGGAATTGCCGCGCGGCGTGCATTCGGTTCTCCTGAAGGAACAGACCATCCCGCAGGCAACCTGGGCGTCCACGGCGGATATCGCCGCGAGTCGTGCCATGACCTACCTGCCCGACAATCCGGGCGGCAGCATTCTGGTCGGCGCGCTCGGGCCGAAACTCATCGGCATAGAAGATCCCCGGCACGTCCTGACGGTCGCCGGTTCCCAGACCGGCAAGTCCGTCATGCTGACGGCCAATCTTCTGGCCACGCATGCGAGTGTCATCTGCACCGACATCAAAGGCGAGCTTGCCAATCGAACGGCGCGGCGGCGGATCGAAATGGGACAAGACGTTTACGTCCTCGATCCCTTCGACATCACAACCGGCATCGCCGCAGCGAGGCGCGCCCGCTTCAATCCCCTTGCCGCGCTCGATGCGAATGATGTGAACATCATCGAGGATGCCGGTGCGATCGCCGAAGCGATGGTCGTTATGTCTGGTGCGGAAAAGGACCCGCATTGGGACGAGTCCGCCCGCAACTTCATCGAAGGCGTGATCCTTCATGTGATCACCGCGCCCTCGTTCAAGGGACGGCGCACGCTTGTCACGGTCGATGAGAAGATCAAGGAAGCCCTCACACCGCTTCCCGGCGAGACGGATGATTTCGGTGATCCGGTCATCGCGCTTGATCGCGAGATGATGGAAAACGCGGAGAGGCTATTCCGGGTGGATGGGGACTCCGTCGTTGCCAGCGCGATCAAGGGCGCGACGCGGGACTTCTATGACAAAGGCATCAACGAACGTGGCAGTGTGCTCTCCACGGTCAGGCGGCATACGCGCTTCCTCTCCTATGCCGGAATCCGGAAAGTCCTCGCCGGACACGATTTCTCGCTGCGTGACCTGAAAACCAAAGCGCAAGGCGTGAGTGTGTATCTCTGCCTGCCTGCCGGACGGCTTGGCCTTTGCCATCGCTGGTTCCGGCTGATGGTCAACCAGTTCTTCAGCGAGATGGAGAAAGTGCGCGGGATGCCCGCAACCGGCGTGCAGGTACTCGTGGCACTGGACGAGTTCGCGGCGGCCATCGGCAAGCTCAACATCATCCAGACGGCGGCAGGGCTCGTGGCTGGCGACCCCTACCACATCAAGCTCTGGACGATCATTCAGGACTTCAACCAGTTGAAGGACCTGTATGGCACGCGCTGGGAAACCTTCATGGCCAATGCCGGGATTGTACAGGCCTTTGCCGTCAATGACTGGACGACGGCGGACTATTTATCCCGTCGTCTCGGCAACACACCGGTCGATACGAGCCGTACCGAATTGCGGGACGGCAAGCCGGTGCAGGTGCAGATGAAGGAGATGCACCCGCTCATGACGCCGGAAGAGGTCATGATGTATTTCGCGCGAAGCGATCCGATGGGGCGCCAAATGGTGATCTGGCCGGACGTGGCCCCGATGGTGCTGCAACGGGTTCGATACTTCGATCCCGGCAGTGCGGGGCACGGATGGTTTGCCGGAAAATACGATTGAGTGACGCGGGGATTGATCAGGAGCTGATAACGGTCTTCAGGTCGATCCCCCGCGCCCGTGCCTGCTCGGCCTGCTTCTTGGTGAGGTAACGCCCGATTGCTGGATCGTCAGCGGCCTCGAAGGCGAGTGCCGAAGGCAACCGCCCTTCATTGTCCTTAATGAGAAAATCGATCCCGTCGCACTTGGCGAGGAGATTGATCATGGCGCGGGCCTTCAGCGAGGCCGCGAAATGGAGCGCCGTCGCGCCGGTCGTCGGCTCCCGGAAATTCACATCCGCCCCTTTGTCGATCAGGAGCTTTACCTGCCGTAAATTTCCATGGCTGGCAGACAGGACAAGATTGAGATCAATGTCACTATCGTCGTCCGGTGGCCGGACAGGACGACGAACGCGACCGGCCTGCTCGGCCTGCCGCTCCCGTAAATTTTTATCGTCTTTGTCCGCCATCGAAACGCCTTAGTCGCGATCAAAAATAAAGAAATCCGGCCGCTTGGGGGACAAAATAACGAGCTCCCCCGGATCGGCCAGCTTTTCCTTTGCCTCGTTTATGTCTTTCACCTTGCTGACCCAAGGATAGTCCATCAGGAGAATCGAGGACACTGAAGCCGCCTGATCATTCCCTTCAGGAACGGCCCAAAGCAAAAGCACTTTCGACCGATAAAACTCGTCATAAACGGCAGGCCGCAGAATGACGAGGAAGCGCCCATCCGGCAGCCCTGCCAGAAAGCCGTTCTGGACGAACTCGGCCTGCAAAGCGCGCTTTCTGACTTTGGGATCGTTTTTGAGCCGCCGGAGCGTATCGATCCGGTTGAGCCGGGAGTCGGTCAACCGTGCCGCCATCACCCCGCCACTGTGATCCAGCGACAGGCACTGGTGGAAATACTGGTTTTCGGAGAGCGGGCCGCCCTCCTGAATCTGGGAATACGTCCCTTCGTAAACCTTGAGCGCCTCTACGGCTTTCTTCGCGTTCGCGTCACCACCCGCGACAAATTCCATAAATGCCGCCGGTGTTTGAAGGCTGCCGCGCGCCTCGTCCAAGTCCCCCGGGCTGAGATAACCGATGTTCCTCAGGTAAATCCGGATGGCATTGAGGCGCTCATCGGTCGGGATTTGTGACCCGGCCACGAGGCGGCGCAAAGACTCCGAAAATGGCCGTACATCCTCGGCATCGACGTAGTCCTCATCCTGGTCGCCATCGTCGAGAATATCGAGCGCAATTCGCTCCCAGCCGAGCCGGACCGAGCTTTTGTAGTTTGCCAGCCGGTCCCGCAACCGACCGACCTGCCACGGGCTGAAGCTATCGCGCCCGATGACAAACTCTTCGACAAAATCCGTACGCGAGGAATCCACGCGGAGCGCCTCTCCCTATTCAGCCGATAAAGGACTCACCGGAAACCAAACACCGGAGCCCTTTGGATATGAAACTTTTTGCACGAAAATCGCAGAATTTCGAGCCCTTACCGGACCAGATCACCGGAAACGACCTGATCGAGTGCTGGCATAGCAATGCCGATGGCTCACTCGGCTATCTCGTCGTCGATGGCTCCGCCAAATCGGCCGAGAGCGTCGAGCGGTTCTGGCGACGGGTTCTTTTCACCATCGTCGGTGCCTTCATCGCCTGGAAGCTCCTCGCCAAGATCATTCTGGCATGTTTCGCCAGTGTGACTCCCGCCGGTGCGGGGTGGCTCGGATTCTGGGCGGTGTTCCTGCTGGCCGGGCTGGCCATTTACTACCTTCATGATGGCATGGCGGAACGACGTGTCTGCACCGTGACAACGGATGAGCTCACAATCGAGCGGACCGAGGGGACATTTACCTACCCGATGACACAAGTCGTGGGCGTGCAGCGCCAACCGGTCGATCAGCAGAAAATCGACAAGGAACGGCGGCGTTATCGAAAGCAACGGAATCCGCAACTGAAACAGCCCTTCAGTGCCGAGCTCATGCTCGAAACCACTCTCGGTCAGGTCAGTCTCGGCGCGGTGTTCGGGCTCGAAGAGGCGCGCAACATCGCCGACGCCCTGAACACGACCATCCAGTTCATGAAAGGCCGGAGTGCCACAGGTGCGGGCACGGTCGTCGATCCGCAGTTCCAATACAAAGGCAAGTCCGCCGGTCAAATCCCGGATTGATAGGCCGAGGCAAAGGAGAGCATGTCATGCAACAGCTCAATCAGATCATCTTGTGCAGCAAGACAAAGGCCCGATCGTTCTTGCGCGAAGTCGCCGTGTTCGACGATTTCGCCGTCGTCACGAACATCGAGCGTCTGCCCTTTCGCTATCACGAGATGCTGGGGAAGAAGCGGTCCAAGCGCGACCAGGTTGTCGGTCTCGACTTGCCGATCCGGCGGACCGACAGCCACCGGGGGTGTCCCTATTGCGGCCAGCAGGCAGTCTTTCATTGCCGGAAATGCGGGTTCCTGTCCTGCACCGATCTCTCAAAGTTCGAGCACCATTGTCCGGGCTGCGACAAAGCCTATCCGCTCCGCACGATGAGAGGGTCGCATGCGTCAGAGTCCGGGTTTGTCGATACGGCGCTAGTCGACCGGTCATCAGAGAGGAAGTGGAAGGATGCCCAATCAGCACTTCTTGATTTGATCGAGCATCGAAACCGGCAGGACAGCTAAAAATTAATCTGGGGAGAGAAGCGATTCTCTCCCTTTTAATATTAAACGGTATGCGAGTATTATTTGAATATTATTAATATTTTTATATTACACTAAAATATTGAGCGGGGTTGATTTGAGTAAGAATATTATATTTTGCACATTTTTGTTTTTATTGTTAAGCGTTTCGGCAGTTTTTCCGAAATCATCTTTAGCCGATTGCACCATCCCGAGCGGCAAAGAAGGGCAGCAGGTCTATAATGGGTCGTACAAAACCATGCAGTTTTGCGACGGCACGAGTTGGTGGGATATGAAAGCCGCAAACGGCGGAGTATCTAGCCTTGCTGATTTGTCCGATATAAATATCACCTCGCCCATTGATGGCCAAGTCATCACGTATGACTCAGCCTCTGGAAAATGGCTGGCTACGGATGCCGGATCGTCTAGAACCATGATCGATGGCTGGCCTGATGTCATTCAGTGTGACAACGGATCCGGCGGCCAACTATATTTGTTCCTAAGTTGGCAAAACGCCACTGAAATTGGCTACCGTCACGTCTACGCGCCTGCTGATCGGCGCATAGCCTATGATGCTACCGCTCGAACCTATAGCAGCCAATTGAATTTGGATGGCTACGATTGCGTCTCTAATACCTGGTCGATCGATGATCTCAGTGCGCAGGGACGCACGTACACCTTTTCCGGCTCTGCTGCTAGTTCCAGCTCCGCCTCGTCTATGTGGCTTTCAAGCGGCAATGATATCCATTACAGCAGCGGCAATGTCGGCATCGGGACTACGAGTCCTCTCGCCAGGCTCGACGTAGGTGCGAATGGAAACATAGCCCTTGGTGCACAAAACGGTGGCGCCTCTACTTATCACTATATCGGTTTACCAAGCCCGGCCGGTTCATTTGCCGATGATAGCGGTACGGGTAACATTTACTTCAAGACTGAATCAGACAACTCTAGCAATAGCATCGGATTTGTCACGCATCATGCCGGTGTTTCCAATACCACACGCATGTTTATCAATCAGGATGGCAATGTTGGGATTGGCACGACAAATCCTAACTATCCACTTGACGTCCAAACGAACAACAACGGTAATTTTGTGGCGCGCTTTTTCAATACGTCAAACGGCGGCGGCACCGGCTCGCAGGGCATTAAGATCGTGGCCGGGACGGATGGGAACAACCATAACGGCACGACAGGCGGCAGGATGATCGAATTCAACTCACCAAATGGTACTTTTCTTGGTTCTGTTGAAGAAACAGGAGCGACGAGTGTTTCCTATAATACAACTTCCGACCGGCGATTGAAGGAGAACATCGTCAACAGCGGTGACGGGCTGGCCGATCTTCTTAAAATCAAAGTGAGGGATTTTAACTTTATAG
The DNA here is from genome assembly GCF_003326755.1 of Thalassospira profundimaris. Classification (GTDB taxonomy): domain Bacteria; phylum Pseudomonadota; class Alphaproteobacteria; order Rhodospirillales; family Thalassospiraceae; genus Thalassospira; species Thalassospira profundimaris_B. The sequence continues at coordinate 54,554 of NZ_JPWH01000024.1, forward strand.
CCGATCCAAAAAAGGAATCACATCAAGGCTTTATTGCGCAGGAACTTTACAAGGTATACCCAGAAGCTGTGACGGTTGGAGGCAAAGAGCCGAATAAAGATCCGTGGTCTGTTGATTATGGACGCCTGACGCCATTGATCGTCAAATCTGTTCAAGATCTCAAAGCTGCGAACGACAATCAGCAAGACGAAATCGACAAGCTACGCGATGATCGCGATGCGCTCAGAGCCGAAATCAAAATGTTGCGCGCAGCAAACGACAATATTCGAGCGCGCCTCGATGCGCTCGAAAATGAGGAAAAAGCATCGTCCGAGTAGCCGTGCGCCAAATTTTTCCTGTGCGCGATTTATTAACGTTGTACTTGTGACAAACGAGGAAGCCGCGAGGAATAGCGCGGCTAATCCTCACTAACCTCGCCATCAGACGCCCGATCAACAACGGGCTGATTGTGAGGTAAGACATGAACCAGACAATTCAGAAACTCTTGTCCGCGAACAAGCTCGCGACCGACCTTGTTCTTGCGGTCTTAAGCGGCGTCAGCGCGTATTTCACCTATCAGGGTGCAGTGCTGGCCCTCGATCAGGACAGTGCGCAAGCCGCAATTAACACTTCGGCCCTGATCTTTGCGACCGGCGTCTCGGCGGCATTGTTCCTGTTCTGGCGCTATGCGCTCGGCATCGTGCCGATCATGCCGACGAACAAGACGCGGCGGATGGGTATGGCGATCATCGGGCTTGGCTGCATGTTCATTGTGGCATTGAGCTCCTGGATGAATGTCATGGCTCTGGCCGGGGCGGGTGCGTTCGAGGCCCATATGCGGGTTGGCCTGAAGCAGCACGATGCGGCGCTGACCAAGGCCTATGTGAGAGCAACCGCTGTCGGCGGACTGGTTTCGGACCTTGATCTCGCGGCCAAGCGTTACCGTGATCTTGCGGACAGCGAAATCCGGCGTGGTGCTCTGACGGGTGCGGCAGGAGCCGGTGGTGTTTCGGACAGTCTTCTCGCAACGCAGAAGACCTTCGGAGAACTGGCAAGCGCCATCCGCAACGAGCTCAAACGGTTCGAGGACCTCCATCTCCAAGGCCGCAAGGCCCTCACCGAGATGGAAGGCGCAATCACCGGCAACGATGCGATTGAAACCCGGCGGTCGGCCTTTAGCGCCGAAGCCGCAAAGGTCGCGAAGATTGTGGGGGAGCTGGGAAGCGGAGAGCTGACCGATGTCATTGCCCGCACTATGCGCGGACTGGAGGGCGGCACAGGTCTCTTCAGTACGTCGATCAGTAACGGTCGGCTCGCAAAGGCCCAGAATGCCGCGCTGCAACGGATCAGTGACGAGCTTGCGCAAACCGGTGAACGGATTGCCAAGGCCGCCGATGCGATCGGCAAAGCTGACCGGATCGAAGTCGAAGCGTTCGAACGGATCGGCGTCGCCAAGGCGGTGGTGCTGTACGCGGGTGAGCTGCTCCCCTACTGGGCAGGTGGTATGGGGCTCGACCTTATGCCCGTGGTGCTGATCATGCTCCTGATGCTGTTTGCCTATGCAATGGACGGACGGAACGTGACGGACCCCGACATTGACGGGATGTCTTTCGGTCAGGTGCGAAAGGTGATCTTCGCGCTGAGAGAAATGGAAGGAGGTCACGTAAGGCAGGTGACGGCGGGAACGACCACAACCCTTCCCGCCGACCAGAAGGCTCTTCCCGCCGGTAACGGCAGAGCGATGGAAGAAGCCGACGATCCCAACCGCCTAAGCCGCGAAGATGAGGCGGAATGGGAACAGCACATAAAGGGGTAGATCACCGATGGCCGGACAGGAAACTGTCCGGCCATCATTTTAGAACAGCGAGAATTGCTTGCTGCTCTCTTCGAGTTCGCGCCATTCGCGACTCTTTGCGGCGTCTTCAAGCATCAACCGGACAACCGCTTCAGCTCCGCCATGCTCGGCGACGACGGGCTCATGAATGAAGTGAGACCGGTAGCCGGTTTCGGTAATGGGAAGCGGCGCACGCTCCGGCTCGATTGTTCTCACTTCTATATGGGACATGGCATAGCCGTAGATGTCCTCGAAGCTCGGCGACCAGCTCCGGCAATAAGCGATCTCGATCCGATAGCCGCGCCAGTCGATAATCTGGCGATCGTATTTGTCTGCGTTGTGATCGGCCATTACGCCACCTCCTTCTCGGAGGTGGCGTCGGCGGCCTTGCCCGCTTTTGCGGCAAGGAAATCGGCGGCCCGCTGTGCATGTGCGGCAGCGGAGAATATGGCCCGCTTGTCGTTCTTCAGGACTTCAAGCCAGCTTCCGATATAGGCGGCGTGGTCGTCACGGACCTCCGGCGTGATCTCAAGATCGGCACAGAGGAATGCGGAACCCAGTTCGGCGACAAGTTCCTCGCGGGCGTAACTTTCATCGCCCCAACGCTTGCGACCAAAGCTCCGGTCGAGGCGTGTCTCGTGACGAGTCCAGTGCGTGAGCTCATGGGCGAGCGTAGCGTAATAGCTCTCGGGATCACGGAAGGCTTCGAAGTAAGGCATCTGCACGTAGTCGGTGGTGATACTGTAGTAAGCGCGATTGCCACCGTGACGGACATCAGCCTTGAGGGCAGCAAAGAAGCTCTCCGCATGTTCGATCCGCTGCGGCGCATCCATGCGCGGTGCGGGCTTGCTGTAGTAGTGGTCGGGAAGGCCGTCGATCTGCTCGACGTTAAAGACCGTGTAGCCTTTCATGTAGGGAATGTGCTGTTCGACCTCTTCGCCGGAGTCGGTTTCTTCGGTGCGGGTCAGCGTGTTGGCGTAGACGACAAGCGCGCCCTTTTCGCCCTTGCGGACAGTGGCACCGAGCGCCTTGGCCTGGCGGAAAGTCATCCAGATCGGGGCGCTGAAGCCAGCCTCCATGGCCGATGCCCAGAGCATCAGGATGTTGATTCCGGAATATGCTTGACCGTTATGGCGAAGGGGCTTGTTGATTTTTCCGGCGGCGTGTTCGGCGCTCCAGGGCTTGATCCAGGGCCGGATGCCCTTTTCCAGCTCGGCAACGATCTTGTTGGTGACGCGGGTGTAAACGTCCTGCTTGTTTGTGGTCTTGCGTGTCATGTTCCGTCTCCTTCTCAAGTGGCTTTTCTCAAGACGCGGAAACGGAGAGCCGGACGGGATAGCCGCTAACGATCAGTGGCGGTCACTGCCCAACACGGTCCCGCCAATTCTTGACTGGCGGGAGTGGTGCGGGCGGGCATTGACCGAGCGGCGCGTCCGGCTAGATGCAGCGTCTAAAACTTGAGGAAAGGCACGCGAAGGAGCGGTGCGATCAGGTCACGCAAAGACCATCTGGCAGAAGTGATCAGACCAATTAGCAAGGATCAGGCTTCGCGAAAGGCAGGAAGTAAGCGATCAAGCCGGGCGGGAAATTCGCCACAAATTTGCCACAAGCCGAAGCGGCCCAAGGAAGAGAATGGCGGGTTCATGCGGGTTAGAGCGGACCGGTATTTTGTGGCAAAAACGGCCCCAAAGGGCCGATTTCTTTCCGGTAATTTCCGCTAAGTCATTGATTTAGTTATGGCAGGGGCAGCAGGATTCGAACCCGCGACCTACGGTTTTGGAGACCATTGAAAGTCTAGCTATTCTGCGGCTTGAGGGAAATTCGCCACAGATTTGCCACATGGTTTTTCGTTGAGGCGCGACAACATACCGATACGCTCCTCGGCGCTGTTTTCAGCCTTCTCGATCAAGTGGCCATAGGTGTTCAGGGTCGTTTCGATGTTCCTATGCCCCATCAATGTTTGAATACGCTTCAGGTTCATCCTGCTTTCAATCAACATGGACGCATAGAAGTGCCGCAGGGCGTAGGGCGTGTATGCTGGCTTTTCTTTTGCCTTGGCTCCGCTTTGGACAAGCTTGACCAAACCGGCTTCTCGACACGCAACCGAAAACGCGCGGTTACGCCAATTATCGATGCTTTGCCAGTGCCCGGTTGCCGTTGGGAAAATCAGGTCATGACGGTTATTGGAACTGTGCTCTTCAATATATTCCGTGACCATATCGTAGACGTGTGGGCTTAGTGGGATGAAGCGTCGTCCCGCCTGTGTTTTTGGAACGGAAAGTTTGGTCCCTGGGCGCTCTATCGCTCTTGTTACCTCGATCCCGCCATCATGGAGCCCCGATCTAGCGACAACCAGGTACTCTTGGGGGCGCATACCGCTATCAGCGGCGAGGTAAAGCATAGGCCGATATCTACGCCATGCCTTGGCAATTTGTTTGTTCTCGGATTGCGACAAGCGGTCGGCAGCGGCTAGCAGCGCATGCACTTCTTCTGTGCTCGGGATGGCTACAGGCTCGTCGTATCGAGAGTCAGCCCTGATGCTGATACCGGATGCGACATTACTGGCCATAAGACCGCGCTGCGTCATTTCTTTAATGACCGAATGGAATGACGAAAGGACTTTGCGGGCCTGATCCCGGCTAGCGCAATTCACGAGCAACCACGACCGGAAAGCAATAATGTCTGGAGCTGTCAGCTCCGACAGCAATACGCTCCACTCATAACGCTTCATGATTTCTGCGCGATGCCGATAATGTTGGAGCGTGTATTTGGTAATTGGGTCGCGTCCCTCGCGCCCTTCCTTTTCGCAAATGTCCAGCCACTGCTCTATCGCTTGGGCGACGGTCATGCGAGTTGATTGTGATTGGCTGGAATTGGCCCTGTGTGCGCCGCTTTCAACGAACTCGCGTGCTTCTTTCAGTGTCGCAAATGTTTTGAAGGCATACCCGGATTTGGTTGCCTTGCTTGGATATCTAACTTGGTAAGTCGTTCCTTTTTTAACTTTTCTTTTTCTTATGTCGGACATGAATCTATATTAGCAAAACTCCAATTAATTACTACTTTTATTAAACATCCCCCTCAGGTTTTTAGTCGCTTCTACATGAAGCTCCATATAGATTTTCTGCAACGTGCCCTTCTCGATTTTGAGCTTTCCGTCGATAGGATCGACAAAGAAGGGAAGCTTTCTGCGGCCCTTGGCGTCCGCCTCGGCGGCACGTTTCATCTGCCGCGAGCTGAGCTCAATTCCCATCTCTGACAGGACTTCACGGGCTTGATGCAGGTCGATGAAGCACAACTGTTTCATCGCACCTCCTAAAGCCCGAAGTCGGATGCAGCACTCTTATACGGACCTCGATCTTTCCAGCCCTCGATGGGATCACCATTGCGGTAACGGGGGGTCACCGGATCGCCATACTCGTCAACGGGCTGGTAGTACAGATTGGCATTGCGAATGTGCTTTATGCCAAGTTCACGAAAATGCTCACGCTGCTCCAACATCGCCTGAATAAATTCATCGATGGTATAAATACCTTGAAACCTAATCTTCATAACAACCTCTATATAATGTCCATAATACTATAGGTTGTATTAATAAACACTTAAGAATAGCTCTTAACGTAGCCCTGACCGCCACTCTCAGGCAGTTTTATATGTAGGAGCTTTCATTCAATCCCAGAGACGATGAAAGTTCTCTGCAACCCATAGCATTGCTTCCTGGGCCTCCTTATCGTTCATCTCGGTCTCACCGAATTCGATTAAGGCCTTACCGTGGTTGCGCATCACCGAAAGCTCCGCTTTCGTTGCGGCCTCAAGCTCCTCGTCAGCCTCGAAGTCCCCCCTTGCAACGGTCGTCGTATGATCAGCCAGAAACACGAGACGGGGACCAAGCCATGCGGCAAGACTTGCTTTTAACGTAATGCAGTCCTGGCCAATCGGGGTTCCCCAGGTTTTCGCATAGCGTTCTTTGTGGGCTTTATCGGATTCATCATCCATGTCGCACCTCCTTCCTTGGGTCTGATGCATCGATGGATAGCAGGAAAACCGCTATCCATCGATTAGGCATTAAGATGCTTACTCGTCGCCGTGTTGTCGGGCGTCACGCAGAAAATCGATCAGCCGGTCGTCGTGGTAGTCGTGCTCGAATTCCCGGATTTCCTCTTCGGACAAACCGCCGTCCAAGTCCTCCAGATATGCAACCTGATGTGCCTTCTCCTCGGCTGCGTGACCGAGAAACTCCTCCAGCGACTGCCCCCAGTCTTCGGCCAGGTCCGTGACGGCATCGATCTCGAACTGCGTCAGATGTACCGCCACCTCAATCCGTCGTTTGTCTTGCATCGCCTGTCTCCTCATCTCGTTGTCGCTGACATGAAGAGATTGCCTGAGCCCTGCATCGCGATTCCTCGCGCATTCCTCGCGGACCTTCCGCGCAAACAAAAACAGGCCGCTCCGAAGAGCGGCCTGTTGGGTTTAGGGTTGATGCTGCCTTAGCGGCGGGCTGCCTTGGTATGATGCTGGAGATCGTCGAAGGCGTAGTTGCGCATCTCGGTTTCGACAAAGTTCTTCAGCATGGCGTTGAGGGATTTTTCGCCGTTGCGCTTGGCACAAGCCTTCGCCGCCCGGATTTCATAGTCGCTGGCGTAAACCTCCAGCACGATCTTGCGTTTCATGGTCTATCGCTCCTCTCGGCTCGTCGTTTCGATGAGCCAGACCGTACCGGCGGGAGCGATTTAGATTCCTCGTGGTTTCCTCGTGGCGGTCATCCGGACCGCGCCTACCGATCAGGTCGCTGGGCAGCGACCGCCCAACCGCTCCAGCAAGGTCGCGCAAAACCGAACCTGAAAATCCCTTCGTCAATACCTCCAAAAACTGCCTGTCCAGTTCTTCGCCCTCCAGACGATCAAGGGCCTTCCCCTGCCGATGATGGTGATGGGGGACGCATGAAAGGCCTTGAACGTCATGGGGACCAAGGGGGCCAACAGCCAAATGGAGGTAAAAATGACTGGGATTTATACGGCTGCGGATTTGCGAACCTACTCACTGGATCAGCTCTACGGGCTTTATCGCCGCTTCGAGCGTGACCTGATCGAAAGCACTGGCGGATCACCCGAGCGTCGGATTGCACTGGCCAATCTCGAAAACGTCTCGCATGCGATCTGTCTTCGCTACGCGTTCCACAATCACTTGCGACGCGGATCGAACCGAAACTTCAAACCGGGCTTTTAACAAGCCCGGCTTTTCGTGTTTGCGCCATACAGGTTTTGGCCTGCTTCGTCCGGCATCATCCGTCACCCTCACATCGTAAGGGGTGACGGTGTGCCAGAAGCAGGGCAAGGAACCGCCTGCTTTGGGGGCTGCATTCCCGAGCCCTCATTTCGGCAGCTTAGCTGCACGAGGAAGCGGCGAGGAATGCTTGCCCCGATCACGAATAGCTTTGCCTTCGGAAATCTGAACCCGAGGAAAGCAGTCGATGACCCGGCAACTGGACAAACATAAGCGGAAAAGCGGAAAGGCGCGCGACCACGCGCAGGCCTCTTCGCTCGACCCGCGTCTGGTCGCGCTGGTCAAGTATCTTGCGAGACGCGCGGCAGAGCGCGATTATGAAGACATTCAGAAAGCATCATTGAGCCAAGCGGACAGGTCCGGGGCAGACACTTCGGGCGACGCGGGAGCGGATTCATGACGAAAGTTGCCATTTACGCCCGATATTCCACCGACATGCAGCGCGCCGCCTCGATCGAGGACCAAATCAGGGTCTGCGAGGAACGTGCCGACAAGGAAGGTTGGGCCGTCCATAACTGCTACACCGATCACGGCCAGTCCGGAGCGACGCTGCTTCGTCCCGGCATCCAGATGCTGTTGCAAGACGCGCTCGCCGGTCACTTCGAAATCATCGTCGCCGAGGCGCTCGATCGCCTCTCCCGCGATCAGGCAGATATCGCTGGTATCTACAAGCGGCTCAATTTTGCAGGCGTGAAGATCCTCACGCTCGCCGAAGGCGAAGTGAACGATCTTCATATCGGCCTCAAGGGCACGATGAATGCGCTTTATCTGAAAGACCTCGCCGACAAGACGCGGCGGGGCTTACGCGGCCGTGTCGAAGCGGGCAAGTCCGGCGGTGGCAACGCCTATGGCTATGATGTTGTCCGCAAATTCACCGAGACCGGCGAAGCGATCCGGGGCGACCGGACGATCAATGAGGCCGAAGCCGCGATCGTGAACCGCATCTTCGAAGAATATGCGAGCGGCGAGTCTCCCCGCGCGATCGCCAAACGCCTCAATGCGGAAGATGTTGCCGGTCCTTCCGGCAAGACCTGGGGGCCGTCCACCATTCACGGCAACCGGCAGCGCGGCACGGGCATTCTCAACAATGAGCTCTATATCGGACGGCTCGTCTGGAACCGGCTCCGCTATATCAAGGACCCGGAGACCGGCAAGCGCGTCTCGCGCCTGAATGACGAAGCGGACTGGATCATTCAGGACGTTCCCGAAATGCGGATCGTCGATCAGGATTTATGGGACCGCGTGAAAGCGAGGCAAGGGGCGCTCAAAGCTAAGACCAGCTCTGCCGCCAGCCACGACAAGGACGACGCGGGCTATTGGGACCGCCGCCGTCCGCGCTACCTGTTCTCAGGCCTCATGAAATGCGGGGCCTGCGGTGGCGGCGTCGTGAACCTCAACGCACACCGGATCGGCTGCGCCGCGGCGCGCAACAAGGGGACGTGCGACAACACCCGCACGCTCAAGCGCGACGATGTCGAGGCAGCAATCCTGAACGGTCTTCGCAACCATCTGATGGACCCCGAGCTCTTCTCGGTATTCTGCGAGGAATACACGCGCCATCTGAACAAGCTCCGCATCGAACACAATGCGGCGCGTTCGGGCATGGAAGCGCGCCTCGCCAAAATCGAGCGCGAGCTCGACAAGCTAGTCCAAGCGATTTGCGAGGGCATTCCCGCCGCCAAGGTCAAAGACAAGATGTGGGAGCTGGAAAACCAGAAGGCCGAGCTCGAAGCGAAGCTGAAGGACACGCAGGAAGAGCCCGTGCTAATCCACCCCAATATGGCAGCGAGCTATCGCGATCAGGTCGCAGCACTCCATGACGCTCTGAATGACAAGGCCCGCCGTGCGGAAGCCGTCGATATTACCCGTTCGCTGGTGGACAAGATTGTCCTGACACCAACGACGATCGACGGCAAGGACACGCTTGCCATAGACCTGCATGGACACCTTGCTGGCATCCTGAGCCTGGCCGCAAAAACGAAAAAGCCGCTCACCGAGAGCGACTTTTCCGTGGAGTCTACAAAACTGGTTGCGGGGACTGGATTTGAATTTGATAGACCCGACAGCGGTGAAACTGCCGGGTCTACAAAATTGGTTGCGGGGGCAATCGCCGAATTTCGATTCAAATTTGCGGGGCCGGGTCATTAAACCCAAAAGAGATAACCTCTTAACCCGCTACGAAGTGAAATCATAACTCTCTCTTTCTTGTCAAGTCGTTAAAGCGCCGACAAGAGGGACACCGTTATGGAATGGGGACAGGCCAAAATTGAATTTCTCGCCTTGCGCGATGAAATCCAGACCGCCCTTGCGAATGGCAAAACCGCCAAACGCATTCACGCCGATCTAAAATCCCAAAATCGCATCACCATGTCGCAACGGTCTTTTTACGACTGGCTGCGTCGTGAACGCCTGGCTGCGACGACGAGCGTGGCCAAGCTACCGGTCCCAACCAAATTGACCGGCCATTTTTCCCCCTCAAAACCACCCGCTCCATCATCTACGGCAGTCGCCGTGCAAACCGGACGTGATCCCATCGAAGGTTTTTTCGCAATGGAAAAGCGCAACTTTGATGACGCCTGGGACGGTGAACTCGCCGCCCTCCCTTCTCCTCTCGACAATCAGGAAGACGAGCAATGAGCGCAGAAGTGCCTTTGTACGGCAACGATCCGCCTGACCTGCCTTCACATCACCGCCAGGGATCGGACCTGGTCTGGTGATGTCTGAAGGATTGCCCCATCCGGCCCGTTACCCGGTTTGAAGACCGGGTCGGGCCACCGGCAATAAAGGACAGAACCATTGGGGATCACCGTCATGACAATTTTGAAAACTGCCAAAGCCCAAAGCATGAACTGGCAGTCCGAGCTTGTCTCTCTGACCTCGCGCCTGCGCAAGGCGCGTCTCGATAAAGGGTTAAGCCAGTCTCAAATCGCCAACCAGCTTGGCATCTGCGAACGCAGCTATCGCGATTTTGAGGCAGGCAAAAGCGATCTTTCTTCAAGCCGACTTTTCAAACTCGCCCAGTCACTGGGCGTCCGGATTTTGATTTCCTAGGGAGCATTCCATCATGGCACTTATCAACATGACATTGCAGGGCAAAGGCGGGGTTGGCAAATCCTTCATTTCCAGCCTGCTGGCACAATATTACCTGCCGCGTGTCGAAAACCTGCAATGCTTTGATACCGATCCGGTCAACCAGACCTTTGCCGGTTACAAGGCTTTTCCGGTCGAAACCATCCGCCTGGGCGAACGGCAGGACGAAATCAATGCCCGCTATTTCGATGCCCTGATCGAAAAAATCATCGAACTGCCTGACGATGCCGTGGTCGTGATTGACAATGGCGCATCAACGTTTCTGCCGCTTCTTGGCTATCTGGTAGAAGCCCAGGCTTTTGACGTGTTGCGGGAACTCGGTCATGAAATCCGCCTCCATACCATTGTTACCGGTGGCCAGGCCGCGACCGACACCATTCAGGGTCTGCTCCAGATCCTGTCTCACTTACCGGATCTGCCGATTGTCGTCTGGCTGAATGAATATTTCGGACGGGTGGAGCGACACACCGAGAATGGTCAGACCGAAGGCTTTGAGCATTCCGGCCTTTATAAAAAGAACCGCGACCGTATTCACGCCCTGGTCCGCCTCCCTGAAGTCCGCAAGGAAACCTTCGGGCATGACATCGAACAAATGATGCGCGCCCGCCTGACATTCGATGAAGCTACCCATTCAGCAGACTTCCCTGTCATGGCCCGCCAGCGCCTGAAAATGACCTGGCGCACCATTCATCATTCAATGGAACAGGCGGTGCTGTGATGATTATCGAAAACAGAAAACCGTTATTTGCTGATCATCAGAACAAGAAAGAAGATGGTCGAAAGAATAGCCCATATCCACAAAATTCTCATGAATTTCCGGTTCTGCCCGAGGTGGTTGAACAGAATAATCAGAGCAACAGCGAGAGGGACGGCAATAATGGAAAACGCCGCCCAAGTGACAAAATGGCAATCGAAGCCGGGAATGCAAACCGTCAGTCCGGCGTCACTGGTCCCTGGCACGATGCTATCAAAGAAATCGTTGAGTTTTCTCATGAAAATGACCTTCGTCTTAATTTTATCAGTTATCTGATTATCGGATTTAGTCTCAACACAGAGTTAATTGCGTTTTGGACATATGGATTTTTTGCCACCAGTCTCGCTTTGCTCTGCGTCAATTATTATTCGGACAATATCCGTCTTTTATCGAAGGCACTCAAGCCGGTTGCAGACTGGCACCGAGACCCGGTACTTGCCAATCTGATTGGCTCTCGCCTGTCGTTGTCGGTTCTCGCGATTGCACTGACAGCAAACAGCGGAACTTTCCTGAGCAGTGATGCACCGATTGGAGCGATTTTGCTGGCAATGCCGGGAGGGATTTTCTCCGGAATTGTTACATTCGCATCTATCACCCATCGTCATCGGATAAAAAACGCGGAGGCAGGCAATGCCAGGGCCGCTTGACGATGCACCGCCGCCGCCGGTGACGATGGACAGTATTGAGGAGCTGCGCACCTATCTGTGGCAGCAGCACCAGATCACGGTTGATCAGGATGATCCGATCTTACTGGTGCATACCATCCTGCGCCTATCGCTCGATGAACAGCGTCGCCTCAATGATCAATATAACCGGGCCCTGTCGCAAACCCTGCGTGATGCCTCGCAGGATTTCACCAAAGACGTTTTGACCGCGATTGATGCCTTCAAGGCTGAAGCCTTGGGCGATGTCGTGCGCGAACGCATCAAGACCATGAATGAAACGGCAGAGATGGCGGAAGACGCCATCAGCCAGTTCGCCCGCCTGCTCCGCACCCAGAAAATCCTGACCACGCTCAACATTCTCGCCGTCGTTTTTGTCGTCGGCGTGTTGAGCGCCCTGACCCTTTAAGCCCGATTTAACCCTGCATCCAAACCGAGGACAACATGACCAAAACAAATACCCTGACTTTGTGCCTGGTGGTGGCGCTGGCCACCCTTGCCTTCAGCGACCCCGCCTTTGCCCAGGCCAATACGTCAACCGGATCGGAATGGTATGACCCGATCATCAGCCTGTTTGAAAGCATCCAGACCGGTGTCGGCAAGATCGGCACGATTGTGGTTGGCCTGGGCGTGATGGTGCTGGGGGTCTGGGCCGGGTTTACGGGCCGGATGGATTGGGTCCGTGCGGGCATGATCGTGATTGGCGGCGTGCTGGTTACATCCGGTCCGGCCATCTCGGCTGGCCTGTTTGGCGGGTCATAATCATGAAAGCTGGCAGCGCCGTTCTAACCCGCATTCAAAACCAGATGACCATGTTTGGTCTGCCCATGCCGCTGATGATGCTGTGTGTCGTGATCGGCGCAATGGGCCTGGTTGTGATGGTCATCCTTGAAATCTTCTGGCTGATGCTGCCGACAATGGTTCTGGGCATTGCCGGGGCGTGGCTGTTCTTCATTCGCAAGATCAAGGACAACATGCACTTTGACCGGGAACTGTCGCTGCCACTCCGCTTCTGGCGGACTGGCCACCCCACCCGGTTGCTCAATGCCGGGAGGAAAGACAAATGATCTGGCCTTCCGTCCTTGCCACCTCGCTTGTCGCCACAATGGCCGGGGGCCTTGTCGTCCCCGCCAGTCGCCGCCTGCTGCTTGGTGATGTCAAATATGACTGGTTACAGGACCAGCTTGAGCTTGACTGCATCGAGAGTGATGCCGCCACCATACGCGGCAAGGATAACAGCCTGTCGCGTGTGTTTCGCTTCATTGGCACGTCTTACGATGCCAAGGTCGAGGCCGAACAGGAAAACCTGCTGCAAGCCCGCTCGATCCTGGTTCACAAGCTGGGCCAACTGGGGCTTAGCCTGCGCTGGTTTGGCATCAAACGCAAACGTGCGATCAATGCACGGGCAACCTGGCCCAACGCGCCCTTGCAGGAAGTCGGTGACGCCGAAGCCAAACAGTTTCGCTCCAGCTATTTCATCGACTGGTATCTGGTGATTACCGGCACGGCCATGCCCGCCCTGAATGAAGCCACCGACATTATTGATGCCGATGGCGCAAAATACGGGGTGGGTCTGCTGGCCAAGGCCCCCGAGAGACAAAACTGTGAACTGACCGGCTTTCTCAATGGCATTGTCTGTGGCGAATATCGCGATGATCTCGCCCCGATCCCCCATGACATTTCCGGCGGATTGCCTGCATCTGATCTGAACTTTCACAAGGATAACGGGGTAATCCAGAGCTTCACCCCGACCGAGAAAGTCCAAAAAGTCATCACCGTGGCCAAGTGGCCGGGCACGGTGACGGGCCAGATCATTAACGACATCATGAATCTCGATGGCGAGATCGAGATTTGCCAGATCTGTGATCCCTTTGATCCGCACAAGGCGCTGTTGTATCTCACCCGCCGTTTAAGTGGCGAACAGAGTGCACTGTTTGGCAATGCCGAAGCGGCTGCGGAAACCGATGCCCTGATCGCCATGATCAATCAGGGCGATGCCACCCTGTTTGCGACGCAATTCCAGATCATCGCCCGCGCGGACAGCACGGTCAAACTCGACAATCTGCTGCGCAAAATCACCCGCAAACTGTCCAGCCACCAGACCCTCTATCATGTCCAGGTGCGCGGTGCGCCGGTGTGCTGGTTTAACCGCATTCCCGCCCGGTCAAAGGCCAAGCTGATCCCGGGCGGTCGCTTCATGTCCTCGCTTGAACTGCGCAGCGAGAATATTGCCGCCCTGTGGGCGATGCAGCATTCCGCCACCGGCCTGACCGAAAGCCCGCTGGGTCCGGCCCCGCTGCGCTGGTTTACCACCACCAGCGGGCAAGCCTATGCCGCCAATTTTCATGTCTTTAACAAAGCCAAGACGCTGGCGAACTTTCTGGTCTTTGCCCCGGCGGGCAGCGGTAAATCCACCCTGCTGATGCACCTTCTAAGTGGCGCGGCCAAGTTTGATCGCATCCGGTCGTTTATTCTGGATTCCAAGGAAGGCTCGCGCTTCATGGTCGAGGCCCTGGGCGGGCTGTATCAATCCTATGAAAAACTCTCGCTCAATCCGCTTGATGTTGGGGAAGACAATCCGGGCAACCGCGAACGCATCAATTTCATTCTCAAGGCGATGGCGGGGATCGACCTCGCCCCTGATGATCAGGAAGCCTTGAGCCATGCCATTGATCTGGCCTTCCAGATCGATCCACCCAACCGCACCCTTAATGCGCTTTACCCTTACGCCTTTGCCAAACGCTCCGAACTGCGCCGGGCTTTTTCGCAATGGGTAACGGACGACAAGGGCAATGCCGGACTGCGCAGCCATATTATGAATGCCCCCCATGACAGTCTGGGCGGGATGTTGAACCAGTCACATATGGTCGGCATCAATATGAATGAGGCGCTTAAAGACCCGTCGCTGGGTGCGCCGATTGTCGGCCATATCGCCGAAACCATCGCCAAATCGGTCGCGCCGAATTTGCGCGGTTTTATCATCCTGATTGAGGAAGCGGCCAATTTGCTGCGCAATCCCGGCTTTTGCGACCTGGCCGCCGAGATGTACCGGGAATATCGCAAGCTCAACGGCATTGTCGGCATGATTTTTCAGGACCCGGCGGCTTTGGTCAAAAGTGGCAAGGCAGAGGCGTTCATCGAGAACACCGCCGTTTTCGTCTTCTTTCCCAACTCCAAGATCGATGATGAAAGCCTGGAGCCCTTCAATCTCAATGACGAACAAAAGGCGTTCGTCAAGGGCCGCACCCGGTCTGACGAGTTCAATGACCGGCGGGTTTTGATCATCAAGCGCGATGAAGTCAGCGGCTATGAAGAAAGCGCCATTCTCAATGTCGATCTTTCGCCGCTCGGCGATCCGCTGCGCTTTTACCGCTCCGGTCCTGACGAAAACAAACTGATGGAAACCTTGCAAAGCAAATGGGGGGACGCATGGCGCAACCACCTCTAAGCCCGCCTGCCTTTTTTCACAAGGCAGAGCCTCAAACCCCAATCAACATCACCGTAGCCCGGGCCGATCTGGTGTTTTTGCTGGTGACACTGGCCGGACTGGCAGTCACCGCCAGTCTGCTGGTGTTCGTGCCGGTTGCCGGGTTCATTCTGCTGGGACTGCAACTGCTCACCACACTGCTGGTCGGCCTGCGCTGTTTTTTGATCTGTCGTTTTAAACGGGGGATGAAATGAACAGGAAATATCTGCGCATTCTGGCCGTGGCCGGGCTTTTGACCATGACGAGCCTGCCTGCCTTTGCGACCTATCCGGTGTTTGATGCCACCTCCTTTGCCAAGATCACCGAACAGTTCAACAAGCTGCAACAGCAGTTTGACGAGCTGATGAAACAGACCGAAATCCTCGGCAAGATCAGCAAGACCGCCCAGGACCAGATCAATGCCATTGGCAAGCTGGGCCAGGTCGCCGTACCGGTGCTTAATCTTGCCAAACTCGGCCAGCAGATCAATCGCGATATTTCGTGTCTGCTGCCGGATTTTTCCAAGCTGATGCCCGGTGTCAATCTTGATGATGTGGACTGGAAAAGCATCTGTGCGCGGCGGTTTTTCTATAACTCCACACTGTGGTTTGATCCCAGGGATCCCGATAGCTGGAAGTTTGGCGAAGAGGGCAGTCCCGATGACTGGGCCATGCCCGAAGGCGGTTCCTGGGGCGGTGAAGGCAACGCGCCCGACTGGAAAAACCCCGATAGCCCAGCTGAACAGCGGCTTTATTTTGCTGCCCGGGCCGCCGCCCGCAAGGCAACCGAAGCCCGCCGGGCAAAAATGGCGCGTGAGGCGGTCAATACCGGCCTCGCCCAGGCTGACCGCACCTCGACCGAGCTGGCCGAAATCAATCAGGACATTATCGAAGAGCTGGAATCACAAAGCGATCAGGCCGTTGACGTAAAAACCTTACTCGCCACCCTGCTCAAAGCCTCTCTGCATCAAACCCGCATTCAGGTGCAGCAACAACAGCAAATGGCGCAGCTGATCCGTATCCAGGCCAACATGCTCATGCAGTTCCGTCCCTCCGGGGATGGTGGTGAGCAGGAAGGAGGCGATGAATGAGGATCGCCTTCAATTCTGGCGGTTCAATTCTTACCGCCAACTTCTTCAATGCTTTTCATCAAACGAGCACTTCTCTCCGCTTCCGCTTTTTTCCGCTCAGCGAGTTTTTTCTGATGCTCAATCTCCGCAGCGATTTGCTCTTCGCTACGCCAATCGGGCAGACCATTACACTGATGATTAAAGATGTCGTGCATCCGAGCAAAGTTACACATCTGCCGTTTTTCATCAGCGTTATTAATTCCGTAGACCGATCCTGCTCCATCCTGGTCCCAGTTCACTTTCACCCAGACTTTGGATTGTGCAATCCACAGATCATAACCCTGCATGATCTCGGTGGCATCGTCCCGATCTTTAATCGCTTCGCGCATCTCGGGGATGGTGCCTTTCAGAAGACCGGCATCATAAGCCGCCTTGGCAACCGGAAAGACCCGGTTCCATTCGGCCCAGAACTGATCCCGGGTCTGAAGTTCATTCCACATCTGTCTGGCATACGCAAAATCAAAAAAATCGCTCTGCTTTGCGCATGTATTGCAGGCCGCCTGCGCTGGGGAACTAAACAGCAGGAGGGTGAGCACGATGGAATTTGAAAACACTCCTGTAGCAAATGCCATTAGCTGCTTCATGTGCGAACCGATGGAACGGTATCTGGATGCTGCCGCCGGATATACCGATGCTTTAAGCAATGTGCTGACCACACCGATGGCAGTCATCTTTGGTTCTGTCGTCGCCATTTGGTTTATCGTCCACGGTATCAAGATGGTGATGGCTAAGTCCGATCTGATCGGATTCTCGCATGAGTTGTTCTTCATCACAATAGGCGCGGGCCTTTTATCTGGCCAGGGAGCCATTCTTGTCAATCTGATCTACAACACTTCCCTTGCCACAATGGGAGGCGCTGCCAGCGTCGTGCTGAAAGCCGCTGCAACGGCGGGTGGTGAAGTCAACGACCTGATAAGAGATGCCGCTGTCAGTTATACGGGCATGACCCAACTGGTCTATATCGCCGAAATCGGCTTTCGAGCCGTGATCGAAATGGCCTTTGCCGTCTGGTCCGAATTCTCGCTCGGCAATCTGATGGCCGGGGTTTATGGCGTTTTGATCGCCATTCCCTGGCTGTTGCTGATGGTGATTTATTTCAGCCAGATCGCCGTCAGTATTTTCCGCGTCATGATGCTGGCCGCGCTGTCGCCCTATCTGATGATGGGTATCGGCTTTGGCTGGAGCCGGGGCATGGTCGTGCAGGCGCTTAAATCCCTGCTTGCGGCGTATATGGTGCTGTTTGGGGCCACCCTTGCCATTGGCCTGGTGCTTTATGCCGTCGCCGCCCTTCAGCTTGACGGTTATGTCGATGCCTCGGGCGACCTTCAGGACATGAAGGTGATTGTTCCTGTCGTGCTCGGCTGGATGGGTTTTGCCTTTGTCACCGAGGCCACGGGCATGGCCAATTCCATTACCCAGTCGCAATTCACCAATTCCGCCGTGGCCGCCATGACCGGTGGGGCGCTGGCGACCGGCATGTCGATTTTCAAAAACGTCAAAAGCGGCCGTCTGCTCAATGCCGCACGCGGAGCCAGCGGGGCCGCCGCCAATGCCTTTGGTGCGGGACAGTCCTTTTTCGCCGATCCCAAGGGCCATGCCAGTTCCTTTGCTGACCGGTTTAACGCCCATCGCGAACGGGTCGCCGAACGTCTCAAAAATCCAACCTCGAACAAAGGGTCCGGTAAATGACCATGCAAATCATCCTGCGCCAATGCGGCCAGCATGCCCGTCAAACCCTGCTGTTTTTGGCCAACCTTTGCAAAAGCTACTGCCTGCTCGGGCTGATCAGTTTCCACATCGTCCTGATCTGGTGGGCGGTTTTTGAACCCGAACTCCTGATCCAGACGATCAAGTCTTTGCAGGCGATCACCCCGGAACAGCTTTCCGAAATCATGCGCACCGCGCTGGTGATCTGGTCGCAGCTTTTTGTCCTCGGCTTTCTCTTCCTGCTGCTGTTGGGCGCACTGCCCTTCTGGCCCGCAAGCTCTCCCGACAGTCGAACCGAGCCTCTTTCCAATAACGCCCCCAAATCTACAGGAGCCCCGCAATGAAACGTCTTTCTCCCCTGCGTCTTGTCTGTTTTGTCGCCGTCACAATGTCGCTGGCTGGCTGCGCCTTTGACGACATCGAACTGCCCAAGGATGGCACTGGTGTCGATAAGCTCAAGGAAAGCCCCTGTGTCTGTGATCCCGTCGAGTTCAATAGCGAGGGATACACATGGCGCGGCTAACCCTCCTGAAGCGCAAGCGCAAGGACGCCCCGCCCCTGCCCAAGGGGCGTCATGCCAGCATCGCCGAACATGATCCTTACGGCTTTCAGGCCAGCCATCGCCGTCTCGCCTGGATGTGTCGGCTACTAACCGCCTCGGTCGTGGTGCTGGGCGCGGGCCAGGTGGTGTCGCTGCAAACCATCTCGGCTCTGGTGCCGCTCAAGGAAAAGGAATTTGTCTTTGTCCGTACCTATGGCGCGGATGATCGCACCTATCAGATCGAACCGATCTCAAAGCAGGTCGATGGTTTTGACCTATTCCTTGAAGCAACCGCCCGACGCTTTATCCGCATCCTGCTGGCGATTGATCCGGTAACGCAAGAGGAACGGCTGCGCGAGGCCTCCAAGCTGTCGTCATCAGCCTATTGGGAGCAGTTTCGCAAGGAACGGATTGCCAGTGGTGAATTACGCGATGCGCTGGATCGCGGGGTGGTGCGCAAGATCGATGTCGAAACCATCAACCGGGTGGCCAGCCTGACCGATGATTACAAGTTCGCCATCGATTTCATCCAGACCGACACCATCAATGGCCGCCCGCTGGGCCAGCCCCAGCGCCTGCGCGCTTACCTCTCGCTGATCACGCGACCGCAAAAAGATGTGCCGGTCGCGGAAAAATACACCAATCCCTTCGGCCTTACCGTGACCGGACTGGTCTTGCGCAAACGCAACCCGTCCGGTGCAGGAGAATAGATTTCATGAAAAACCGTCTTCGCAAATTCGCCTGGACTTTAGCACTCGCCAGCCTGCTGGTGGCGCTGGCTGCCGTTTTTGTCATCCATAGCGCCCGCGCCCAGACTGCGGCTTTTACCTCCTCACGCCCGCCCATGCCCGGGCAGCGGCAAGGAACCAGCACCCAAACCAATGCAGCCAATGCAAACGGCCAACAGGCCGATGCCGCCGCCACAGAAAAGCCCGCCCCCAAGGTGCCTGCCATGCCGGTCCCTGATTCGGTTGTCAAGCAGGCCAAGGATCAGGCCGAAGGGCGTTTTGGCCCGATGATCCGCCCGCGTACCAGCGGACAAATTCAGGATGCCTGGGATTATGCCGAGAAGAATGACGGGGTTTATGTCACCGACATGTGTGAAACCTGCACCTATCGGGTGCGGACCCGGGAATATCTTGTCACCCTGATCGAGCTTCCGGCGGGTGAGGAAATCACCCGCATCGATGTCGGGGATCCCCGAAGCTGGTCGGTCAATAAACGCGATGAACGGCGCATTGCCATTCGCCCGGCCAGTTATGGCTATGACACCTCCATGATCGTTTATGGTGGCTCGGGCCATGTCTATCCCTTCTATCTGCGGGCCGAAGGGGTCAATTCGATCAATATGCCCGACCTTCTGGTACGCCTGAAAGGCTCGGTGACAACCCGCGACGACATGACCGTCGCGATGGTCCGCCCGCAACAGCGGATGCGCTATGGCAGCGGCGTTCAGCGGACCAGGCTGCAAAACGAGGCCGGGATTATCCTGCCCGATGCCGGTACCGGTACCCGCCAATATGGCGACATTCAGGAAATCCCGCTTGATAACCAGGGCAACCCGATCCAGCTGACCGGTCCTGATGGCACGCCGCTTAAAAGCGACTATCAGGCCCGTGTTACCGGCTATTATCAGGGCCGCCCGATCATTGAAAACATTCCGACCGGCACGCCCGGCGCACCAGGCAGCACTTCCCGGCCCGATCTGGTAGCCGGACGGTTCGATCGCGACGGCAATCTGATTGATCCGCTTTCTTACGACGGCAGCCTGCCGGTTTATACCGATGAAAACGGCCAGATCATTGCCGGGCAAACCGCCAATAGTGCTGGAACGACAGGTGAAACGACAGGCCAGACAACAGGCAATGCCGCGACTGGCAAAACCGGCTCGGGCATCACAATCACCCGCACCCGGAATGGCATCATCACCCGTGCGGGTGGCACGGCCAGCAACCAGGTGGTTTCTCAAACCGGCCAATCCGGCACGCCCGATGATGCCGATACAAAAGCAACAGGCAATACTGACAGCACCAATAACCAGGAACTTGCCGCTGCGGTTCATGATCTTGGCGATACCGACCCCGGCACGCCAAAGGATGATTTTATTGCCGATGCCGGGTTTGATCCCAACAAGCTGCGCGGCTGGGGGGATTATGACCTGTGGGGCGATGATGAACTGCGCCCGGTCACGGTGTTTCGTGATGACTATTTCACCTATATCCGCTTTGGCGAGCGCTGGAAGGATCTTGAACTGCCGACCGCCTATGTGGTGGTCGATGGGGTGGACGAGCTGGTCAATACCC